>JBCBHS010000017.1:0-88191 GCA_038525395.1 Pseudomonadota bacterium
GGGCTCCGCCCGTTCGGACCTGAAACCCTCCCCCGGAGGCTTTCCGAGACGGTCTGGGGCTCCGCCCGTTCGGACCTGAAACCCTCCCCCGGAGGCTTTCCGAGACGGTCCTCACTCTCTGTTCAAAAAAAATCCTCCCCGAAGGCCCGACCAGCCACAAATCCCCAGCAACGAACCCATTGCGAGCACGCCAACAAATAGCCCCAAAATGTCGCCAGGCCCCGCAGGGCCTGTCCGCCAAATCACGCGCCCAGAAACCACTGGCACGCCCTGGCTCCGACCCCTACGCTGCCGCCATGACCACCGACCAGATCATCCTCTTCTGCCTCTTCGGCGCCGTCTTCGGGCTGCTGCTGTGGGGCAAGTTCCGCTACGACATCGTGGCCTTCTCGGCCCTCATGCTGGGCGTGGTGCTGGGGGTCGTGCCCGAGGCCGACGCCTTTGCAGGCTTTGGCCACCCCGCTACGCTGGTCGTGGCGCTGGTGCTGGTGGTCTCGGCCGGGCTGGTGCGGTCGGGTGCCGTGTTCCTGATCACCCGCACGCTGGTAGATACCAGCCGGTCGCTGGGCAGCCACATCGCGCTGATGGGGGCCATCGGCGGGGTGCTGTCGGCCTTTATGAACAACGTGGCGGCGCTTGCCCTGCTGATGCCCGTCGACATCCAGACCGCGCGCAAGGCGGGGCGCAGCCCGGGGCTCAGCCTCATGCCGCTCAGCTTTGCAACCATTCTGGGCGGCATGGCCACGCTGATCGGCACGCCGCCCAACATCATCATCGCCACCATCCGCGAGGATGCGCTTGGCGCGCCGTTCCGCATGTTTGACTTCGCGCCCGTGGGCGGGCTTGCGGCCATCGCCGGGCTGGCCTTCGTCGCCCTCATCGGCTGGCGCTTCATCCCCGCCCAGGCCGACACCGCCAGCGCCAGCGAGGCGCTCGCCGACTATATCGCCGAGCTGACCGTGCCCGAGGACAGCAAACATATCGGCACGCGCCTGGCGTCGCTGAGCGAGGCGGCAGAGAAGGCCGATGTCGCCCTCATCGGCCTCATACGGGAGGGCAAGCGGCTCTATGGCCAGGCGCGCAACACCGCGCTGCAAGCGGGCGACGCGCTGGTGATCGAGGCGACGCCCGCCGCGCTGGATGAGTTCCGCACCGCCACCGGCCTCGCCGTGGCCGATGCCAAGCGGACCGAACGGCTGAACGCCGCAGGCGACGGGGTCGAGATTATCGAGGTCGTCGTGGCCGATCACTCTCGCCTCATCGGGCGCACGGCGCAATCGGTGGGGCTGGCATGGCGGCAATCCACCGTGCTCTTGGGCCTGTCGCGCGGCGGCCAGCGGATCACGCAACAAATCCGCAAAACGTCCGTACGCGCGGGCGACATCCTGCTGCTGCTGGTGCCGCGTGACACCGGCACGGACGTCACCCAATGGCTGGGCGCGCTGCCCCTGGCCGAACGCGGGCTGACCGTCACCGCCGACGACAAAACCTGGCTGGCCATCGGCCTCTTTGCCGCCGCGGTGCTGGCCGCCAGCGTGGGGCTTTTGTACCTGCCCATCGCGCTGGGGCTGGTCGTGGTGGCATATGTGCTAGCCAAGATCGTGCCGCTGTCCGAGCTTTACACCCATATCGAATGGCCCGTCGTCGTCCTCCTGGGCTCGATGATCCCCCTTGGCGCCGCACTCGAAACCTCGGGCGGGACCGAGCTGATCGCGGGTTGGCTTGTCACCCTGACCCAGGGCCTGCCCGCCTGGGCCGTCCTCACAGTGCTGATGGTCGTCACGATGAGCCTGTCGGACGTGCTGAACAACACCGCCACCACCATCGTCGCGGCCCCGGTGGGCATCCAGATGGCGCAGGCGCTGGACGTCTCTGCCGACCCGTTCCTGATGGCGGTGGCCGTGGCCGCCTCTGCCGCCTTCCTCACCCCCATCGGGCACAAGAACAACACGCTGATCCTCGGCCCCGGCGGCTATCAGTTTGGCGACTACTGGCGCATCGGCCTTCCGCTAGAGGTGATCATCGTCGCCGTCTCGATCCCCGCGATCCTGGTGTTCTGGCCGCTTTGACAGGCCCGCGTGCCCACGCGTCACCGTTGCGTGGCGCGCGACCCTGCGCCTAGGCTGCCGCAACGCAGGGAGGGAGGTGCGCATGGACCAAGCAGATGCCATCGTTGTGGGCGCAGGCCTTGCAGGTCTGACGGCGGCCGCGGAACTTGGCGACCGGGGCAAGCGCGTGATCGTCGTTGACCAAGAGCCGCGCAGTTTCCTGGGCGGGCAGGCGTTTTGGTCGCTGGGTGGCCTCTTTATGATCGACACGCCCGAACAGCGCCGTATGGGCATCCGCGACAGCCGCGATTTGGCCCTGTCGGACTGGATGGGCAGCGCCCAGTTCGACCGGGACGAAGACACCTGGCCCCGCAAATGGGCCGAAGCGTTCATCGACTTTTCCGCGGGCGAGATGCGGCCCTGGCTGCATGCCATGGGTTATCGCTGGTTCCCCATTGTCGGCTGGGCCGAACGCGGCGGCGGCTTTGCCGATGGGCACGGCAATTCGGTCCCGCGCTTTCACATCACCTGGGGCACCGGGCCGGGCATCCTCGAACATTTTGTCCGCCGCTGCGCCGCACACGAGGCGCGCGGGCTGATCCAGTTCAACTTTCGCCACCAGGTCGACCGGATCGACATGGAAAATGGCGTCGCCAAGGGTATCAGCGGTACGGTCCTGGCCGATGACGCCGCGCAACGGGGCGCGAAAACCAAACGCGACGCCGTCGGCGATTTCACCCTGCGCGCGCCGTCGGTCATCGTCACCTCAGGCGGCATTGGCGGCAATTTCGAGATGGTGCGCAAGGCCTGGCCCACCGACCGCCTGGGCCCCGCGCCCAAGGACATGGTCGCGGGCGTGCCCGCCCATGTGGATGGCCGCATGATTGGCATCGCCGAGGCCGCAGGCGGCCACGTCATCAACGGCGACCGCATGTGGCACTATACCGAAGGGGTCAAGAACTGGGATCCGATCTGGCCCAGCCACGGCATCCGTATCCTGCCCGGCCCCTCGTCGATGTGGTTTGACGCGACAGGCAACCGCTTTGCCCCGCCCGCCCTGCCCGGCTTTGACAGCATGGGCACCCTGCGCGCGATCCTGGCGACGGGCTATGACTACAGCTGGTTCGTACTGACCCAGAAGATCATCAAAAAGGAATTTGCGCTGTCGGGGTCCGAACAAAATCCCGATCTGACATCCAAGAAGTGGTTAGAGGTGATCAAGCAGCGCGTGCTGTCGGGCAAGAACGCCACCGCCCCGGTCGAGGCGTTCAAGGAACGCGGCGAGGATTTCGTGGTCGCCAACGACCTCGGCGCGTTGGTGCGCGGCATGAACCAGGTCGCGGGCGGCAACCTGATTGACGAGGCCAAGCTGCGCGCCCAGATCACTGCGCGCGACGCGCAGATCGACAACCCGTTTTCCAAGGACGCGCAGATGATGGCCATCCACGCCGCGCGCAACTATCGCGGCGACCGGTTGCTGCGCACGGCCAAGCCGCACAAGTTCCTCGACCCCGCCAACGGCCCGCTGATCGCGGTCAAGCTGCACGTGCTGACGCGCAAGACGCTGGGCGGGCTGCAAACCAACCTCGATGCGCAGATGATCGGCGCAGATGGCGCGGTTGTGCCCGGGCTCTTTGCGGCGGGCGAGGTGGCGGGATTTGGCGGCGGCGGCTATCACGGCTACAACGCGCTGGAAGGGACGTTCCTGGGCGGCTGCATCTTTTCTGGCCGAAATGCGGGTCGCTCCACCGCCATTGCCTGAGCCACAAACCCTAAAGAATTGACTCCAATTTACAGCAAGTTTAAATTCAACTCTTACGAGAAACGAATTGGAAACTACGTTTGCCTGACCTAACGTCGGTGAGAACATTAAGAAGCGCAGACCCAGTTATGACGATGCAAGAACCGCTAGATACAGCCAACGCAGACCTTGTCGCCCTGCGCGACATGGGCTTTGCCAACCCCGAGCGTACGGCCTCTATGATGGCGTGCACCCTTGACTGTATCAAGCTGCTGAACCCCGATGGGCGCATCGGGTATATGAGCCACAATGGCCGCTGCGCCATGGATATTTGCGACTTGAACCAAGTGCTTGGCGCCACCTGGTGGACCCTGTGGCCCGAAGAACGGCGAGAGATGGTCAAGGCCTCGGTCGACTATGCGCGCGCCGGGCGCACCGCCAATTTCGTCGCAGATTGCCCAACGGCAACCGGGCGGCCCGCCCGCTGGGATGTGACCGTGCAAGGCGTCACCGACAGCGACGGCACCGTGGTCGAGATTATGGCCGTCTCGCGCCACACCCACGACCCCGAACGCGCGCTGACCTGCTACTAACGCCTATAGCGGCCAGATGAACGGGATCACGGCAGAGGCCAGCAAGCCGACGCTCAGGTTCAACGGGATGCCCACGCGCATGAAATCCGTAAACTTGTACCCGCCCGGCCCATAGACCAGCATGTTGGTCTGATACCCGATCGGCGTGGCAAAGGACGCAGAGGCGGCCACCATCACCGCCACCACCAGCGCACGCGGATCAAGGCCCAGCGCCCCCGCCAACCCGATGGCGATGGGCGTGACCACCACGGCCACCGCATTGTTGCTGACCAACTCTGTCAGGACCGAGGTCAGCAGGTAAATCGCCCACACAATCAGGAACGGCGGCAGCATTGCCAGACCCGGTGCAATCGCCTCGACAATCAGGGTCACGGCGCCCGAGGATTCCAGCGCCGCCCCAATCGCCAGCATGGCAAAGATCAGCGCCAGCAACCGCCCATCGACAAAGCCAAAGGCCTCGTCGGCGTCGATGCAGCGGGTGATCAGCACGATGGCCACCGCCAGGATCGACAGCATCAGGATCGGCGCCACACCCAAGGCCGCCAGCACCACGATGCCCAGCAAGGCCGCCAGCACGATGGGCGCGTGGCTGCGGCGGAACCCGCGTTGCGACGGCTTGGCCACGTCCACCATATCCATGTCACTGGCCAGCCGCTGAATGTCCTCCGGCGCGCCCTCCAGCAGCAGCGTGTCGCCCACCTTGACCACCAGATCGTCCAGTTGCCGCCCGATGTTCTGGTTGCGCCGGTGCACCGCCAGCGGATAGACGCCATAGCGGCGCCGCAGCCGCAGCGCGCCCAGCGACCGGCCGATCATCTTGCAGCCCGGGGTAATCAACACCTCGACCGTCGTCGTCTCAACCGCGCCGACCTGGTCCAGGCGCTTGAGTTCCTTGTTCCGCTGCAGGCTCAGCAGTTCCGTCATCTGCGTGCGCAGCACCACGCGGTCGCCCACCTCCAACTGCACGCCCGCCAGGTTGCGCCGCAACGACTGATCGCCGCGCACGACGTCGATCAGGCGCACGCCCTCGCGCTTGAACAGCTGCACGCCAGTCACCTCGCGCCCGATCAGGTTGCTTTCGGGCGGGATCACCGCCTCGGTAAAAAACTTCATCCGGCTGCGGTCGCTTAGCAACCCGGCCATACTGTCCCGATGGGGCAGCAACATCGGCCCGACAAACCGCAGATAGATCATGCCCCAGATCACCAGGATCACGCCCAACGGGGTAACCTCAAAAATGGTAAACGGCTCCAACCCCTGCGCCCGCGCGACCCCGTCGACCAGCAGGTTGGTCGAGGTCCCGATCAGCGTCAGCGTGCCCCCCAGGATGGCCGCATAACTCAGCGGGATCAGCATCTTGGACGGCGCCACGCCCATCGTCTTGGCCAGCTGGATAAAGACCGGGATCATCACCACGACCACCGGTGTGTTCGACACGATGGCCGAACTGATGATGACAAAGCTCATCAACAAGACAATGGCGATCACCGGATTGGTGCGCGCCTGCCGGTCCGCAAGCCCGGTAAAGGCGTCCAGCGCACCGGTCCGCACCAGCGCCCCCATGATGATGAACATCGCCGCAATGGTCCACGGGGCCGGGTTCGACAGCACCGCCACCGCATCGTCATAAGACAGTGTGCCCGACACCAGCATCAGCGCCACGCCCGCGATGGCCACCACCTCGGTCGGAAAGCTTTCGCGCAGGAACAGGATGAACATGATCAGCACAACCACCAGCGTCAAAACGGCGTTGCCTGTATCAGAGAGCTGAATCAATCCCATAGGTGGTGCGACGTCCTGGCCCGTTGATCAGCGGCCACTGTCTCCGATTGGTGCGCCAGCTTCAAGCGATGCTTTGCGCGGCTGCACCAGGTACATGCCCACCAGCATCAGCGCCAGCGCGCCCCACAGGATCGGCGGATAGGCCTCGCCCAGGATCAGGCGTGCCCACAACAGCCCCGTCAGCGTCACGAGGTAACTGATTTGCACCGCAAAGACCGGCCCCGCCTGCCTCACGAGCCAGACATAGCCCGCATAGACAAGCACATGCATGGCCGAGCTAATGATCTGCGCGACCTCTGCTGCGCCGTAGGGCGGGCGCGGGTCAATCCACTGGCCGCTCAACAGCGCCAGCGGCAAGGTCATCACGGTGCCCACCACCGATGCGCCCCACAGCACTTGGATCGGGTCCAGGCCCGCCGTACCCCAGCGGGCCACGTAATTGCCCTCAAACGCATAGAAAAGCCCAGAAATCAGCGCCACCAACACCCATAGCATCGGGATCGCACCGCTAAGATCCGCGCCCGGCAGCACCAGGATCAACACCGCGGTCAGGCCAAACAGCAACCCGGCAAAGCGGCGCCATTCGAACCCGTCCAGCGCCAGGACCAGCGCAATGGGAAAGGCAAAGATCGGGATCATCGACAATAAAAGCGACATCACCCCCGACGGCAAATGCACCGCCGCCTGATAGCTCGCCGTGTTGGGCAGCACCGACCCGATCAGCGCGATCACAACATAGACCCGCAACTGTGCCGCCCCCCAGGGCAGGCGCGTCCCGCGCACCAGCGCGATGGCCGACATAACCATCACCCCGATGGCCAACTGCCAAAAAATGAGGCCGAAATGCTTGTAGCCTGTGCTGACCGCAATCTTGGTCAGCGGCATGGTCAGCCCCCAGCCCGCGCCCAACAGGAACAGAACCAGCACGAAAAACGGCGTCGTGCTCTTCTGGCTCACGGCCCCGCCTCCGCCAGCTGCCCGCCCTGGCGCACCGGCACGATCCGCGTGGCACGGCCCTCCGGCCCCGTCTCGACATAGACACCTGACAGGGTCGCCGGGCCCAGCGCGGGCGTGAACCGCTCTTTCGGCATGCCGGTGATGAACCGGCGCAAGGGTTCGTCCCGCTGCATCCCGATGACCGAGTTGTAATCCCCGCACATGCCCGCATCGCTCAGATACGCGCAGCCCTTGGCCAGGATCATCGCGTCGCTCGTGGGCACATGGGTGTGCGTGCCAACCATCAGGCTTGCGCGCCCGTCGCACCAATGGCCCATGGCCATCTTCTCCGACGTGGCCTCGCAGTGGAAATCCACGACTGTCGCATCGACGGCCCCGCCCAACGGGTGGGCGCGAAACACCTGCTCCAGCGCCGAAAACGGGTCGTCAAAGGCGCGCTTCATAAAGACCTGCCCCAAGGCTTGGGTGACCAGCACGCGCTTGCCCCCGCGCGCGGTATAGACCCGCGCGCCCTTGCCCGGCGCTGCCTTGGAAAAGTTCAAGGGCCGCAAAACCCGCGG
Organism: Pseudomonadota bacterium; assembly: GCA_038525395.1. Lineage (GTDB taxonomy): Bacteria > Pseudomonadota > Alphaproteobacteria > Rhodobacterales > Rhodobacteraceae > Tateyamaria. Next base: position 7,682 of record JBCBHS010000017.1, read on the forward strand.
CTCGCTCTCGATAAACTGCAGCATGTCCTTTTGATCAAACGCGTGATCGCCCAAGGTCAGACAATCGGCACCCGCATCCAGCAGCGCCCGCGCATGCGCCCCCGACAGACCCATGCCAGAGGTCGCATTTTCGCCATTGATCACAACGAAATCCAGGTCCCACTGGTCCCGCAGCCGCGGCAGATGATCGGTGACCGCCTGACGGCCCGCCCGGCCCATCACGTCACCCAAAAACAAGATCTTCATACCGCCCCATATGACCCAGACCACCACCGGGGCAAGGCAAATCGCCCCGCGTTTCTCTGTTCCAAAAAAATCCCGGGGGGTGGCGCGTCAGCGCCGGGGGGCTGGCCCCCCTCCGACCTCGATCACCTCCGCCTCGGTGACAATCAGATCAAGCGGTTGGTCCGTCGCCTCCAGCGGCAGCGCCACCGCCGCCTGCACCCCATAGGCAAAGCCAATCGCATAGGTCGCCCGCCGCGCGCGCAACTGCTCGAGCGTGCGGTCGTAAAACCCACCGCCATAACCCAGCCGCCCGCCGGCCCGGGTAAAGGCCACCAACGGCACAATCACGATCTCCGGTTCGAAAAACACATCCCGCTCCGGCACACGTGCACCAAAGGGGCCGTCGCGCAGCGCGCCGCCGGGCGTCCAGCGGGAAAAGGCCAAGGGCTGCCCTGCCCCCAAAATCACCGGCACACCGACAGACCCATGCGCCGCCGCCTCGGCCATGGCGGGCAGCGGATCAATCTCGGACCGGATCGGCATGTAGCCCGCCAAAGGCACCCCGCGATAGCCCGCCAGGACGGACGAGAGCAGCGCGCAAGCGCCGCCGCGGTCCAGATCAAAGGCCGCTTTGCGCGCGGCAAAGGCCCGCTTGCGCGCCGCCGCCTTGTCTTCGCTCAGCCCCATGGGCGCGCACCTGCGGGACGGCGGGCGGGGCGCCTTTGCCGCAGGCAAACAGCGTCCGACCGGCGGCCCGTCACAGCAGCACCACCGCCGCAAGGCCCAAAAAGGCAAAGAAGCCAACCACATCCGTCACCGTCGTCACAAACGCGCCCGAGGCGAGGGCAGGATCAATCCCCAACCGGTCCAGCACGATGGGAATGCCCGTGCCCGCAAGGCCAGCCACCACCATGTTCACCACCATGGCCGCGGCAATCACATAGCCCAAGGCGGGTGATCCGAACCACAGGATGCCCACAACCCCCATCACCACGGCAAAGACGACGCCGTTGATCAAACCCACCAGCACCTCGCGCCGGATGACGCGCCACACATTGGCGCCCGTCAGGTCCTTGGTGGCCAGCGCCCGCACCGCCACGGTCAGCGATTGCGTGCCCGCATTGCCACCCATGGACGCCACGATGGGCATCAGCACGGCCAAGGCCACGATCTGCGCAATCGCCGCCTCGAACTGGGCGATCACCAGCGAGGCCAGGATCGACGTGATCAGGTTCACCGCCAGCCAGGGGATGCGCCGCTTGGTCGTCTCGCGCACCGAATCCGACAGGGCCGATTCCTCGCCCACCCCCGCCAGCCGCAGGATGTCCTCCTCATGCTCTTCATCCAGCACCGCCATCGCATCGTCGATGGTGATCAGCCCAATCAGCCGCCCCTCGTCGTCCACCACGGGCGCCGAGATCAGGTGATATTGGTTGAACGCATAGGCCACGTCGCTTTCGGGCTGCGTCGCCGGGATCACCTGAAAGGTCTCCTCGACCAGTTCCATCAACCGCACCTCGCGGCGCGAGCGCATCAGCTTGCCCAAGGTCACGTTCCCGATGGGATGCAACCGCGGGTCGACCAGCACGATATGGTAAAACTGATTGGGCAGCTCCGCCTCATCCGCGCTGCGCAGCCGGTCGATGGCCTCGCCCACGGTCCAGTGCTCGGGCGCCATCACCACCTCGCGCTGCATCAGCCGCCCGGCAGAATACTCGGGAAAGGCCAGCGCCTGCTCGACCATCGCGCGGTCGGCATCCTCCAGCGCATCCAGGATCTGCTCTTGCTGCGCGTCATCCAGGTCTTCGATCAGGTCGACCACATCGTCGCTGTCCAGCTCGCGCACCGCATCGGCCAGCACCGCGGGCTTGAGCACCGCAATGACCTCCTCGCGGATCGACTCGTCCAGTTCCGACAGGATGTCGCCGTCAAATTCACGGTCATACAGGCGGATCAGGCGCGACCGGTCAAAGGCGTTGATCTGCTCCAAAAGGTCGGCAATGTCAGCGGCGTGCAGCGGCTCCATCAGCGTGGTCAGCTGCGCCCGATCCTCGATATCCACCGCATAAAGAATCGCAGAGACGTCTTTGCGCTCAAGCACATAGGCGTTGTCGTCACCGCCCGGCTCCGTCACATCCACCTTGTCCGACATGTGACCTCTCCTCGCGCTGCGCACTGGTTGGGCAAACCATAGGACGCGCCCTGCCAAGTGACAATGCCAACCGATTTCGCCTGGCCTCAGCGCCAGCGCATGCCCATAAACACGGCATGACCACCCGCCACGTCCTTACCGGCCATGTCCTGCAGTTCTCCGGCGATCCGTTCACCGGACCATGGCAAGACGCCGTGACCATCGCCGAAAACAGCGCCGTCCTGATCGAAGATGGCCAGATCGCAGCCCTGGGCGACGCCGCGCGCGTCGCGGGGCCGGATGTCACCTATCACACCCACCCGGGCCGCCTGATCCTGCCCGGCTTTGTCGATGCGCATGTGCACTATCCCCAAACCGCGATCATCGCGTCCTGGGGCAAACGGCTGATCGACTGGCTGAACACCTACACCTTCCCCGAAGAGATGCGGCTGGCCGACCCGGCCTACGCGCGCGACATCGCCGCGCGCTACCTCGACCTGGTGCTGGATCACGGCACCACCAGCGTTGCCAGCTTTTGCACCATCCACCCCGGCAGCGTCGATGCGCTGTTCGCCGCTGCGCAAGCCCGCGGGATGGCCATCGTGGCGGGCAAAACCTGCATGGACCGCAACGCGCCCGAGGGCCTGCGCGATGATGCCCGCCGCGCCTATGACGACAGCAAGGCGCTGCTGGAACGGTGGCACGGCACGGGTCGCGCACGCTATGCCATCACCCCGCGCTTTTCGCCAACCTCCACCCCGGACCAGCTCGCCGCCCTCGGCGCGCTGTGGGCGGAACACCCGGACGTGCTGATGCAAACGCATCTGAGCGAGCAGGTGGACGAGGTCGCCTGGGTCCGCGCCCTTTACCCAGAGGCGCGCGATTACCTCGACACCTACGAGGCGCACGGCCTCTTGGGCGCGCGCGGGGTCTACGGCCACGCCATCTACCTCGAACCGCGCGAGGTTGACCGCCTGGCCGAGATTGGCGCGGCGGTGGTGCATTGCCCGACCTCGAACACGTTCATCGGCTCGGGCCTTTTTGACCTGATCGGCCTCGCACGGGCGGGCCAGCGGGTGGGGCTGGCCACGGATACCGGCGGCGGGTCGTCCTTTTCCATGCTGCGCACGATGGCCGCAGCGTATGAGATCGCGCAGCTGCGCGGGGCGGCGGTCCATGCTGCACAGCTTTTGTGGCTGGCGACCGCAGGCTCGGCCTTGGCGCTGCACCGCGGGGACGAGATCGGGACGCTCGCGCCTGGCCGCGCCGCCGACATCTGTGTGCTCGATCTGGCCTCGACCCCCGCCATCGCCCAGCGCGCGGCACAGGCCGACAGCCTTTGGGACGCGGTCTTTCCGACGATCATGATGGGCGACGACCGCGCCGTGGCACAGGTTTGGGTCAACGGCCAGCCGCGTTAGATGGCATCCATCAGCGCCTTGACCATCGCACGCTGCTGGCCAATGGCGTGGCCCAGGTCAAAGCTGACGACCTGCCCATCACGTACGATCTGCCGCCCCTCGACCAGCAGATCACGCACCGTCGTGGGCCCCGCCAGCAACAGCGCCGCCGGTTCCCAACTGCCGGCACTCGCCACGCCCGATACGTCCCAGATCGCCAGATCCGCCCGCGCGCCGACGGCTATGCGGCCACAGTCCGGGCGGCCCAGCACGTCCGCCCCGCCGCGCGTCGCAATTTCCAGCGCCTCCATCGACGACATCGCGCCTGCGCCAGAGGCCACTCGCTGCAACAGCATCGCCTGGCGCGCCTCGGCCACCAGGTTGCCCGCGTCATTGCTGGCCGATCCGTCGACGCCCAGGCCCACCGGCACCCCCGCATCCCGCATCGCCCGCACCGGCGCGATGCCCGACGCAAGGCGGCAGTTCGAACAGGGGCAATGCGCCACGCCCGTGCCCGTGCGGGCAAAAAGCGCGACCTCGCTCGGGTCCAGTTGCACACAATGCGCGTGCCACACATCCGGCCCGACCCAGCCCAAATCCTCGGCATATTGCCCAGGCCGACAGCCGAATTGCGCCTGGGAATAGGCGATGTCTTCTTGGTTCTCGGCCAGATGGGTGTGCAGCATCACGCCCTTGTCGCGCGCCAGCAGGGCCGTGTTGCGCATCAGATCGCGGCTGACGGAAAAGGGCGAACAGGGCGCCAGCCCCACACGGCACATCGACCCCACGCTTGCGTCATGGAAGGCGTCGATGACGCGCATGCTGTCGTCCAGGATCGCGGCCTCGTCCGCGACCAGATCATCGGGCGGCAAACCGCCCTGACTGACCCCGATGCTCATCGACCCGCGGGTGGGGTGAAAACGCAGACCAACCGCACGCGCCGCTGCAATCGTGTCGTCCAGACGCACGCCGCCGGGGTAGAGGTACAGGTGATCCGAGGTCAGCGTGCAGCCCGACAGCGCCAGCTCTGCCAGCCCGATCTGGGCGGACGTGAACATATGATCCGGCGTCATCCGCGCCCAGATCGGATACAGCGTCTGCAACCAGCCGAACAGCGACGCATCCTGTGCCGCAGGCACCGCGCGCGTCAGCGTCTGGTAAAGGTGGTGATGCGTGTTCACCAACCCCGGCGTCACCACGCAGCCCGAGGCGTCGATCACCTCGGCCTGCGTATGCAAGTCTTGCTCAATCGCGACCACCACGCCGTCTTCGACCAACACGTCATGGCCCGTCAGCACGCGCCGGTCGTCGTCCATGGTGACCAGATGGTCCGCGCCGCGGATCAGCCAGCCGCTCACAAGGCCGATGCCAGCCGCGCCAGCGCCTCTGCATGGATTTGCGGATTGGCTGCGGCCAGCGCGCGGCCCCCTGCATGAACCGGGCCGCCCGCCCAGTCGGTGACCAGCCCCCCCGCCGCCTCGATCAGCGCGATCGGCGCTTGGATGTCATAGCTGTTCAACCCCGCCTCGATCACCAGATCGATCTGCCCCGCGGCGACCAGCGCGTAGGCATAGCAGTCCATCCCATAGCGCACCAACCGCGCCTCGGACGCCACCGCTTCGAATGCGGCGCGGTCCTGCGCGCTGCCAACCTCGGGGAAGGTGGTGAACAGTGTCGCCTCGGACAGGGGTCGGGGCGCCCGCGTGGCCAGCTGCGATGTACCCTGCGGCCCCGCCAACACGGCCCGGCCTGCAGCACCGGTGAACCGTTCGCCGATATAGGGCTGGTCGACGACACCCAAGATCGGCCCGGTTTCCGGCCCCACGGCGATCAGCACCCCCCAAGTGGGCGTGCCCGCCACAAAGCCGCGGGTGCCGTCGATAGGGTCCAGCACCCAGATCAGGCCACTTGTGCCGTCCTGTGCGCCGTATTCCTCACCCAGAATGGCATCGTCGGGCCGACGGTCGGCCAAAACGGCGCGCATCGCCGCCTCGGCCGCGCGGTCGGCGACGGTTACGGGGTCATAGCCCCCTGACAGCTTGTTTTCAGCGGTCAGGGACGTCTCACGGAAATGCGGCAGGATGGCCGCGCGCGCCGCATCTGCCAGCGCATGGGCCACATCGGTAAGTTCGGGAATGTCGTACTCCATGCAATGTCGGTGCCAGAGGCAGGCCGTCAGCGCAAGAGGTCCGCAACCTGTGGATCAGGCCACGTCGCTTAACACGCGCGCCAACTCGAACAAGCGGCGGCGCTGCGTTTCGGGGATGGCATAGTAGGTCCGCACCAGTTCCATCGCCTCTTTATCGCTCAGCATGTCGGGCGGCACATCGCCGGTGGACGCGCCCGCATCAGCCGCAGTGTCGCGGATACCTTCAAAGAAGAATGCCACCGGCACGCCCATCGCCTCGCCAATATCCCAAAGGCGCGAGGCACTGACACGGTTGGCGCCTGTCTCGTACTTTTGGATCTGCTGAAACTTGATGCCCACCATATCGGCCAGCTTTTGCTGGGTCATTCCGATCAGCCACCGCCGCTGGCGAATACGCTTTCCAACATGGATATCCACGATATGTGCCATTGCGAGCCCCAAATTTACCAACATTTGCAAAACGAACAGACGGGACACTCCGCACCCACGGCACGGGCCCGTTGGGATCGTCCCCCCTCCTCGTTTCAAGGACAATACGACGCGGACGTGTGTATTTCAACGTAAACCACCCGTCATAGGCGAGTTGGCGCAGCGCAACCGCGACTTCCCGCATAACGCGCATCCGTTAACTTTTTGAAAGTAATCAAATAGTTGACAGCACATCAGCGCGTTAACTTTTTAATATCCGCATTTTGTGTGCCTGCAATCAAAGGGTTAGCGGCGCAGCTTCAAGTTGCAGTCTGGTAGCCGCACCCCGCAAAGGCGGTTCGTAGCCCGCATAAGACATGACAAGAGGGCTGTGACAATTCGTGCGCCAGTTTACGCCTATTGGGCCACAACAGGGCGCATATGCCGCACGAATCGCCGGAACCCTACACCGCAGTGACGGCGCGCAAGTGGGCGGTTTCCGGCATTTGAAAGGCACGGCGCAGCAGTGACACCAGTGCCACATGCACTTCGTTCGTCGTGCTCGTGGCCCCATACAGATTGATACGGTGCGCAGGCAGGTCCGGCAGGGCGCCGCCATGGTCGATACAGTCCAGATGCGGCGGCTCGGTCCCTTCGATCATCGAATGCACGGCCAGATCGGCGCTGACCGTGGCCTCAATCGTCCGGTCGCTTTCGGTTTCGACCACCACGTCCCAAGGGATGCCCGCGCTGTCCAAATGCTCAACCACGCGCGGACGAAAGGTGCACTGCCGCCCAAAGGCCAGCTTCAACGGCCGCTGCCGCCAGGCCGACCCGCCCGGCGCCCCAACCCAAACCAACGGCTTGGTGCACAACTCTTCTCCGCCCGCGTCAATCCCCGTCTCGGTCGTCAGGATGATGTCGCAATTGCCCTTGGCAAACTCGGACTTCAGCCTGCGCGTGTACGAGCTGTCGAGCTGCACCTTGACCCGCGGAAAGGCCGCGTGGAACTGTTTCAGCACCCGCGGAATCGCCGGATAGACGATGTCATGCGGCACACCCAGCGTGATCTCGCCCTCGTACGCCTGGTCTGTCAGGCGCGAAATGACCTCGTCATTCAGCGCCACCATCCGGCGCGCATAGACCAGCAACTGCTCGCCCGAGGCGGTCAGCGCGATGGTGCGGCCCGACCGGTCAAACAGCGCAAGGTCCAACACCTCTTCCAACCGCTTCAGCTGCATCGACACCGCCGATTGCGTCAGGTGCAGAAACCCCGCCGCGCGCGTAACGCCACCGCTTTCGGCCACCGCCACGAAAGACCGCAGGGTCGTGATGTCCAAGTTCCGCATATCAACTTCCTTGATGCTTTGGGTCACAAACATTCGTTTTCAATATGTGCCACGCCATGCCAAATACATCAAGAGCTTTGATGAAAGCGCACAAACCCATCACAGACGAGCCCAAGGAGGCGCATATGGCACTGACAGACATCACCACCCGGCACACCCACGCACACCGTCCCACAGCACAGGGGTTCTCCCTGTTGTCCGCCCTCGCCGTCTGGCGGTCGCGGCGCGCCCTGGCGCGGCTGGATGCGCGCGCACTGGACGACATCGGCGTCACCGCACGGCACGCCGCACACGAGGCCGCAAAACCCATCTGGGACGTGCCCACAACCTGGCGCCGCTAGGGCGCGCTGCGCACAATCAGGCCGGACTGCGACCATTCGACACGAATTATGACAAAAACACTCGGATTGTTGCGCTTCGGCCTGCCAAAGCCCGCGAAAAAACCTTGAAACACGCCCGCGCCGCCCCGATATTCAGGTCAATGCGGGCGGAAATCCGCGACCGGCGGATTGCCCGCCGGACATTTGTATCAATTTGGAGGTCATAATGGCTGAGTTGAATACGATCCGGTCCGCGGCCGGTACACGCGCCGCCCAGATCGACGCCGGGCTGCGCGCCCATATGAACAAAGTCTACGGCACGATGTCCGTGGGCATGCTGATCACAGCGTTGGCTGCATGGGCCATCGCGGGCCTTGCGGTCACATCTGACCCGACCGGCGCCACCGTGGCGCTGCGCGAAGGTCAGTACCTGACCGGCTTGGGCACCGCCCTTTATGCCACACCGCTGCGCTGGGTTGTGATGTTCGCACCGCTTGCCTTCCTGCTGTTTGGCTGGGGCGCGCTGATGCGCCGTGGTTCAGCCGCGGCTGTGCAAACGGGCTTCTTCATCTTCGCTGCCGTCATGGGCGTGTCGATGAGCTCGATCTTCCTGGTCTACACTCCTTACTCGATCACCCAGACGTTCCTGATCACGTCGATCGCGTTCGCAGGCCTCAGCCTGTGGGGCTACACCACCAAGAAAGACCTGAGCGGCATGGGCACCTTCCTGATGATGGGTGTGATCGGCCTAATCGTGGCCATGATCATCAACCTGTTCTTGCAGTCGGGCCCGATGATGTACGCCATCTCGATGATCGGTATCCTGATCTTTGCGGGCCTCACAGCCTTCTACACGCAAGACATCAAGAACACGTACATCGCGCACGCGGCGCACGGCGATCAGGAATGGCTCGACAAGGCCGCCTCGGATGGCGCGCTCAGCCTCTACATCTCGTTCCTGAACATGTTCCAGTTCCTGCTGATGTTCATGGGCCAACAAGAGTAAGGCGTATCTCGATACGCGATGCTGTCAGGGCCGGTCCACGCGACCGGCCCTTTTTCGTTGTCGGACAGAGGAACGATCATGCCAGTCATCAAACAGGGCACGGCCAAGCATGTTGAGGGCGGCGCGGACGACCCGCTTGGCCCCTACACAGCCACCCGGATCAGCGACACCGGCGGGCTGACCCAATTCGGCGCATTGATCGAGGAATTGCCGCCCGGCTCCTCCTCCTCTTTCGCGCATTGGCACAGTGCCGAGGATGAGATGGTGCTGGTCCTGTCCGGCACCGTCACCCTGATCGAAAACGGCGTCGAAACCGCCCTGCACCCCGGCGACGCGGCCTGCTGGCCCGCGGGCCAGGCGGTGGCCCACCGCCTGCACAACCGCAGCGACGGGCCCGTCCGCTACCTGGCCATCGGCACGCGGGCCCGGGCCGATCAGGTCACCTATCCCGACCTTGACCGCGTGCTGCACCGCGACCGCGATGCAGACACCGTAAGCTACACCACGCGCGACGGCGCCCCCGCCGACAGCCCGTTCTAAAGCGTGCGCATCATGCGCACCGACGGAAAGGTCAGCCCGCCTTGCAGGGGCACATCAATCGGCCCCAGAACGGCAAAACCCACGGCCTCGTAAAACGGCACCGCCGTCCGCGTGGCCCAGCATTCCATCCGCGCGATCCCAGCGCCCCGCGCGACGTCAAAGCTGTGGGTCACCAACAGCCGCCCCACCCCGCGGCGCAGGGCCCGGTCGTCGGTGACCACATGGCGGATGTGGCCCAGATCGGCCACCGCCTTGTCCCGCGTCCAGCCACCTGCCCCCAGGATAACGCCACCGTCCTCGACCACGTAATAAGTGCCACAGCCCAGCAATTCGGGCCGTGCGCGGCTGATCACAGGCAAGGCGGTGACGAGGACCGAGGGCGGGTAATCCGCCTTCAGCAGCTTGGGATATGTGCGCGCCAGCAGCGCATCAACCGCCGCCAGATCGGCGCGGGTCGAGGGCCGGATCAGCATGGCAACTCCTTTTACTTCGCCGCGCCCGCGGGGCGGGTTGATTGGCACTGCTCTGATGGTATGCCTGGGTACAAGTCGTAGACATAGCTTTTGTCGCCCTTCGCCGTGACCCATTGCGTGGCCGGCGGCGCGGCAGTCTGCAAGGCCGGCGGGATATCCCACACCCGGCCCACCAAGGCGCCACTGGCAGGGTCGCGCATGATCCAGCCGAGGGTGTCGTCCCAGGTAATCGTCAAATCCCGCCGGTCTGCCCCGCGATAGATGCGCGGGGCGCCCGGGTCGCGATCAAACCGGGTGATCAGACCGTCACACCGGCGGATCAGGTGAAAGCTGTCCATACCATCCTCGCACAAAACAAAAGGGCCGCGTCCTTGCGGCGCGGCCCTTGGAAACAGTGCTGGTCGGCGATCTTACTTGATCTTGCCTTCCTTGTATTCCACATGCTTGCGCGCCACGGGGTCGTACTTCCGTACGACCATCTTTTCGGTCATGGTGCGCGCGTTCTTCTTGGTCACATAGAAGTGGCCGGTGCCTGCGGTCGAGTTCAGGCGGATCTTGATCGTGGTTGGCTTGGCCATCTGGTGCTCTCCTGCATCGCCACGGCCTGAATGCGCACGCAGCGGGAAAATTGTTGAGCGCTGCTTGTACCCGCGCGGCGGGGCGAGTCAACCCTCGCTGATCAAAGGAGGCGCGTTTTCCGCAGGGCGACGATTTTTCCGGAAAAATCGTGGCCCCTGTTCAAAGGGGTGCGCGGAGAGGCTGTAAGCCGGATTCTGTCTAGGGCGGTTGCCCGCCCCGAGATGACCATTCGTCTTAGGCGCCTGTTGCCAAGCGCCCTCTAGCTGCCAACCCGGACCTGCTGGGGCAAAAGCGGCCCCGCTGGTTGCCCAGCACGCGGTCCCTATTTGGCATTGCTCCCGGTGGGGCTTGCCATGCGGGCGCTGTTGCCAGCCCCCCGGTGGGCTCTTACCCCACCGTTTCACCCTGACTGCGGCGGGCCGCAGCGGTTTGTTTTCTGTGGCGCTGTCCGTCGGGTTGCCCCGCCCGGGCGTTACCCGGCACCGTTGCTCTTGGGAGTCCGGACTTTCCTCGACATCACTGCCGCGGCCATCCGCCTCTCCGCGCTGGTCGCGCTTACGCTGCTGCGTTGGGCGCGTCAATTGCGGCTGTTGCGCGGGGTTGCGGGTCGGCCCTCCGGGGGGGATTTTTTTTGAACAGAGAGTGAGGACCGTCTTGGAAAGCCTCCGGGGGAGGGTTTCAGGTCCGAACGGGCGGAGCCCAAAGCTTCCCGGAAACGCCGTGGGGCGGCGTTTCGCTTGCGAACGGGCGGAGCCCCAGACCGTCTCGGAAAGCCTCCGGGGGAGGGTTTCAGGTCCGAACGGGCGGAGCCCCAGACCGTCTCGACAATCCTTAAGCGGTGCCGCTACGCCCCCACGTCCCGCGCTTTCAAAACGGCAAAGTCCGCGCCCTCCAGCGCGCCAGTCGCCGCAGGCCGATACCGCAGCCGTACCGCCTCCAGCAGCTCGGCGTCCGACGCTTGCGCCGTATACCCAGCCGCCCGCGCCGCTGCGCGGAAGCTGGCCCAGTCGATTGCCTGAGGCACCTCCCCCGACGGGGTCGGCGCAGCGAGGTCCGCGCGTGCCAGGCGCGGCCAGTCAAAGAATGGCCCTGGATCAACCTTGCGCCCCGGCGCCATATCGGAATGCCCGATCACCTGTGCGGGCGGGATATGCCAGGCGCGCAGAATGCCGCGCAGCAGCGTCTCGAGGCTCTCCATCAGCGGCTCGGCAAACGGTCCCTGCCCGTCATTGTCCAACTCGATCCCAATCGAGCGCGAGTTCATGTCGTCCAGCCCACACCACTGCCCGCGCCCCGCGTGCCAGGCGCGCGCACCTTCGGCGACCAGCTGCGTCACCCGGCCTGTCTTGCAAATCACGTAATGCGCCGACACCTCGTGCTCCGGGTCGCACAGCCGCGCGATGGCGGCCTCGGACGTGGCCATGGCGGTGTAGTGCAGCACGACAAAGCGCGGCACCAGCCCGTCCCGGCGCGGCCCCCAATTGGGCGAGGGGTGTTGGTGGATGATCACCGTAGCTTGCGGGTCAGTTGCTGGCCGCCCTGCGGAACGGGGCCGGATCCCAGGCACAGGCATAGCCGTCGCCATCGGGGTCGATCCCACGGCGGTCGCGCTGCGGGCCGCCCCGCGCCAGAAAGTCGATCTGCGCCTCATCGGCAGAGGCATATTCCGCACAATTGCGCTGGAATTTCGCCGTGTTGTTCACGCCAAAGCGGCGGTGCACCTGGGTGCCCACAGGGTGGCGCGTCTGCAACGCATATGCCACCACATTTGGCTGCGCATCGCCCGACCGGGACGGCAGCGCGGTGGGCTGCACCACCTGATACTGCTGGCGGTTGGCCTGAATACGCGCGGCATCGCTTTCGATCGACTGGCGGGACGACACCGCGCCAAAGTCGTTCTCGTCCGAGATACCGGGGTTGTTCAACAGCACCGGCGCCGCGTTCGAGGGGCTGGCATTCAGCACGTCCTCGCCCGAATTGGCACGCGCGGCGGTGGAATCGTTTTGGGCCGCGATCTGCGCCAATTCGGCATCAAGGCCTTGCGGGTCGCTGACGGCGCGGGCCGTGGTGGGGCGCGGCTGCACCGGCGGCACAGTGTTGTCGGACACGGGCCGCGGCGGGGTGCCGGTGACCGATGGCAGCCCTTGGGTGCCCACGGCGGGTGCCACGGGCACGGTCGATGTGCTTAGCTGCACCTCGCGCGCCTCGCGCGCGGCCAAGGTCGTGGGATCGTCAAATCCGACACCGCGCCCGGGGTCCGCAACCCCGGCGCCGCTGTCTGGGATCGCAGGCTGACAGGCGGCCAAGGCCGACACCGCCCCAAGAATGAGAAATTTGCGCAACTGAACCATCTGCTCTACCCGGTTTTTGGGTTTGTTTGCGTCGGTCTACCACCATTTCCCAGGCTTGGCCACAAATCCGGCGCGGGCCTCAAGGGCGTAAGCGGTGTTCAGCAAATCGCCCTCTTCCCAGGGCCGCCCGATCAGTTGCAGGCCCAAAGGCAGCCCCGCCGCATCTGTCCCCGCGGGGACAGCGATGCCGGGCAGGCCCGCCATGTTGACGGTCACGGTAAAGACGTCGTTCAGATACATCTGCACCGGATCATCCGACGCCTCGCCCAGCCCAAAGGCCGCAGAGGGCGTCGCGGGCGTCAGGATCGCGTCGATGCCCGTGGCAAACACATCCTCAAAGTCCTTTTTGATCAGCGTCCGCACCTTGCGCGCGCGGTTATAGTAGGCGTCGTAAAAGCCTGCCGACAGCACATAAGTGCCGATCATCACGCGGCGCTGCACCTCGGCGCCAAAACCTTCGGCGCGGGTCTTTTCGTACATCTCGGTGATGCCGTCGCCCTGGTCCAGCTTGGCCCGGTGGCCATAGCGCACGCCGTCATAGCGCGCCAGGTTGCTCGACGCCTCGGCGGGCGCAATCACGTAATACGCGGGCAGCGCGTATTTGGTGTGCGGCAGCGAGATATCGACCAGTTCGGCCCCCGCATCGGCCAGCATCTCGCGGCCGCGGGTCCACAGCGCCTCGATCTCGTCCGGCATGCCGTCCATGCGGTACTCGGCGGGGATGCCGATCTTTTTGCCCTTGATGTCGCCGGTCAGCATCGCCTCGAAATTCGGCACCGGCAGGTCGGCGCTGGTGCTGTCCTTGGGGTCGTGGCCGCACATCGCCTCAAGCATGATGGCCGCATCGCGCACCGACTTGGTCATCGGCCCCGCCTGATCGAGCGACGAGGCAAAGGCCACGATCCCCCAGCGCGAACAGCGCCCATAGGTCGGCTTGATACCCGTGATGCCGGTAAAGGCCGCAGGCTGGCGGATCGACCCGCCGGTATCGGTGCCGGTGGCGGCCAGGCACAGGTCCGCAGCGACGGCCGCGGCCGAGCCGCCGGACGAGCCTCCAGGCGTCAGCGGCGTCTCGTCATTGCCGCGCCGCCACGGGTTCACCGCGTTGCCGTAGACCGAGGTTTCGTTGGACGAGCCCATCGCGAACTCATCCATGTTCAGTTTGCCCAGCATGACGGCCCCTGTCGCCAGCAGGTTGCCGCTGACGGTGCTTTCATATTCGGGCAGGAACCCTTGCAAAATGCGGCTGCCCGCCTGGCTGGGCACGCCTTTGGTGCAGAACAGATCCTTGATCCCGATGGGCAGGCCGCACATGGCAGGCGCGTCGCCTTGGGCAAGGCGCGCATCGGCGGCGGCGGCCTGGTCGCGCGCGATCTCGGGCGTGTTGTGGACAAAGGCGTTCAGCGCCCCGGCCCCGTCGATGGCCGTCAGGCACGCCTCGGTCAGCTCTACACTTGTTACATCGCCCGCCCGCAGCGCATCGCGCGCCTCGGCCAGGCCCAGCTTGTTCAGATCGGTCATTCCACCACCTTCGGCACGGCAAAAAACCCCTCGCGCGCGTCGGGCGCGTTGGCCAGCACGCGGTCTTGCTGGGCGCCATCGGTCACCACGTCTTCGCGCCGCTTCAACCGCTGCGGCGTGACGGATGTCATGGGGGCCACGCCCTCGACATCCACCTCGCCCAACTGCTCGATAAACCCAAGGATGGTGTTGAATTCCGCCGCAAGCGCGGGCAGGTGGTCAGGCTCGACCTTGATGCGCGCCAGCTTGGCCACACGGGCCGCAGTGTTTTCGTCAATGGACATGAAACGCCCCTCGCTTTGCCGTTCGTGTGGCTTTAGCGCGCAGGCCCAGGGCCTTCAAGCCTCGCGGCACGACAATGGCGCGCATAGACCTCGATCATCCAACCCAGCATGACGCCGTTCAGGATATGCCACATGAAATGGGTGCCCAGCGGCAGTTGCGCGCACAGCAATTCGTCCACCGACCGAAAGGTCAGCGAAACCAGCAAAATCGCGGCCCCCACCACAAATCCCCGCGACAGATCGGGCGCGCGGCGCCACAGCAAGGCCGCATAGATCAGGATCAGCGTCGGCACCGGCAAATAGCCCGCCGACACGCCCAAGATCGGGACATACTGAAACACAGGCACCGTGACAGCGGCAAAGGGCAGAAACGCCGCCGTGCCCAGCAGCGCGGCCCAGATCGGCATGCCCCACACATCGCGGTTGATCGCAAAAAGGTACAGCAGAATGAAAAGCGCAATCGGCGTCACATCCGCGATCGCCGCCCAAACCTGCGCGTGGGTGTGAAAGAGGTAACTGCCCAGACCGATCAACGCCAGAATAACGCACAAGGCCCGCGCCAGGGGCACGCCCGCGCTGCGCCGCCACAGGATGAGCGCCGCAATGACAAAGGCCGCATTGGTCACGGCATTCACCGGCTCGGCCCAATAGGCCGGGCCCACCCGCTCGCAATACCCATCAATCTCGCGCAACAATTCCATAGGACGGCACCTACCCCTTCCGACGCAGCATTCAAGGGGCGTACCGCACGTGGCGTCAACACCACGACGACCCCCGCTGGCGGTGTACGCAAAGCGCGCGTCAGGTAACACCCCGCCACAGCATCTTGCCCTCGCGGAACACCAGATCACCTGTGCGACCCGCATCCCCCTCACTTTGCCAAAAAAACTCCCGCCGGAGGCTCCCGCAACCCGCCACAGGCGCTACACTGGCCAAAATCAGAGAGGACGTCATGCACATCATCTGGCTCGGCCACAGCAGCTTTCGCATCGAAATCGGGGACCAGATCCTGCTGATCGACCCCTGGCTCAACGGCAACCCCATGCTGCCCCCAGACCAGCATGACGCGGCCATCCAAGCCGCCACACATATCCTCGTGACGCATGGCCATTTCGACCACACCGCCGACAGCGTCACGATCAGCCAAAAGACCGGCGCGCCCGTTTCCGCCGTCTTCGAACTGGGGAACCTCCTCTTTGCCAAAGGGGCGATCCAGGGCCATGCCTATGGGCGCGGCGGCACGATCCAACTTGGCAACGTCACCGCGACCCTGGTGCCGGCATCGCACTCATCCTCCATCGGCGATGACGACAACCCGCGCTATTCAGGCCAGGAATGCGGCTTCATCATCCGTGGTGAAGGAAAGACACTCTACATCTCGGGCGACACCGACATCATGGCGGACATGTCCTGGATCGGGGACTTCCACAAACCCGATATCGGCATCCTGTCGGCGGGGGGCTACTATACGATGGACATGGCGGGTGCCGCCTATGCCGCGCGGCACTACTTCCACTTCGACACGGTTATCCCGTGTCATTACAAGACGTTCCCGCTGCTTGAACAATCCGCCGACGTGCTGCGCGACGGCCTGCCGGGCGTCAAGGTGATCGAACCGCAGGTGATGCGGCCGATTGCGCTGTGACCACAACCAAACCCACCGCTAAACCGCCCGCTGCCTGGCGCGTCAGTCGCCTGCGACTTGGCGGGCGTAATCCTCTGCGTCGAACCACCCGCGCGAGGATTTGACCTTGAGGTCGGGGGCCATCTCCCACTCTTCCCAGCCGCGCACGGTCAGCGGATTGCCAGTGCCTGCGTCGTGGCCGGTGAACGTCCAGACATAGATCACGTGATCCCCCGCCAGGCGCACGTCATCGCAGCTGAGCGTCAGGTCCGGCACGTCCGCATAGAACCCCGCCGCCATCTCGGCGACTCTGTCCCGGCCCGACCAGGGATCGCCACGGTTGATCACGATGTCGCCGTCCTCGGCATAAAAGGCAGCCACGGCGTTGGGATCACCGGAATTCCAGGCGGCGGTATAGGCGGTGGCGGTCTCTCGGACAGCGTCGATATCGATCATGGGGAAAATCCTTTGGCTCAAATGCGCAACGCCACCTTGCGCGCGCTCTGTGCCGGTCGTCCACAGTTTTACCGGCGGGCGGCAAAGAATGCCTGCAACAGCGCTTCGGCCTCGGCTGCGGCGATGCCGTCATAGACCTGCGGCACGTGATGCGCCTGGGGGTGCGCAAAGACGCGCGCGCCCTGGGCGACGCCGCCCGATTTCGGGTCCGCCGCGCCATAGTACAGCCGCGCAATCCGCGCCGCCGCAATCGCACCGGCGCACATCGCACAGGGTTCCAGCGTGACATATAGGTCGTGTCCCACCAACCGCTCTGACCCCAGTGCGGCACAGGCGGCGCGGATGGCCAGCATCTCGGCATGGGCCGACGGGTCGGACAGTTCGCGCGTGCGGTTTCCGGCCTGCGCCACGATCTGTCCCCGCGGGGACACCACCACCGCCCCCACCGGCACCTCGCCGCGGGCGGCGGCGGCGCGCGCCTGTGCCAGCGCGGGCTGCATGAACGACCGAAACTCCATCCCCCCGCCTTGCCACGCCGCTTGCCTGCCGCGCAACCCGCCGCTATGGCCTGCCCATGACCCAAGACACCCCCAAAGGCGACCGCATCGCCAAGGTGCTGGCCCGCGCGGGCCTCGCCAGCCGCCGCGGCGCCGAAGAGATCATTGCCGCAGGCCGCGTCGCGGTGAACGGCACGCGCATCGACAGCCCCGCGCTGAACGTCCAGGACGGCGACCGCATCACCGTGGACGGCAAGCCGCTGGCCGCGCCCGAGCCGGAACGGCTGTGGCTGTATCACAAGCCCACCGGACTGGTCACAACCACAAAGGACGAACAGGGCCGGCCCACCATCTTTGACGCCCTGCCCGAGGATATGCCGCGGGTGATGTCGGTGGGGCGGCTCGATCTGAACTCCGAAGGGCTGCTGCTGCTGACCAATGATGGCGGAGTCAAGCGCAAGCTGGAACTGCCCAGCACCGGCTGGATGCGGCGGTACCGCGTGCGGGTGAACGGGCGGCCCAGCGATGCCGCACTCGCACCGCTGCGCACCGGCATCACGGTCGAGGGCGACAGGTTTCAGCCCATGCAGATTACCCTGGACCGCCAGCAGGGCGCCAATGCCTGGCTGACCGTGGGCCTGCGCGAGGGCAAGAACCGCGAGATCCGGCGCGCCATGGATGCCATCGGCCTCAGCGTCAACCGCCTGATCCGCATCAGCTATGGCCCCTTTCAGCTGGGTGAGCTGAAACCCGGCGCCGTCGAAGAGGTACGCCGCCGCATCGTGCGCGACCAGTTGGGGCTGGCGCCCGAGGCCGATGACAGGGGCACCGCGACCAAGGCGAAATCCGTGCGCCGCGGGCCGCGCAAACCCACGCGCCAAGGCGGGCCGCCGGGGTCGAAACCCGCAGGCCCCAAACCGCCCAGCCGCGGAAAACCGGGGCCCGGCAAACCGCGCACAGGACGCAAGTTCTAGGATTTTCCCCCTTGTGCCCCTGCGGCTGCGTCACAAATCTATTGCACGCGCCTGCCAAAGCGCATCGCGAAGGGAGAACAGCATGGGCGCGCACGGGTGAGTGCAGGCGCGCCGGGCGGCAGCGGCGCACTAGTGCTGCACGTGCAAAGCGCCTATAGTCGCGGTGTTTATTGAGGATGTCATGGAAACCACTGCCTTTCAAAAGATCGCCTTTGCGGTGCTGATCGCGCTGATGTTCGGTGTCACCACCGGCCTTCTCGGGGGGCTGTGAGCCGATGGCACAGCGGTTTGGCGGCAAATACAGCCCCGACGGTTCTGATAGGTCTGATCCGGGCGAGACGGGCAAGGCGCCCCAGCGCGCGGCCTTTGACCGGGCCAAGGTCGACCCGGTGGGCGCGCGCGCGAACCTGATGTTCCTGCCCGCCGTGCCGATGGTGTTTCTGGCGCTGAACGACGGTGCGGTCGGGCTGGTGCTGGCCCTTGTCTCTGCTGCGATCCTGACGCTGGGGGCATGGCTCTTGCGCGGTGGGTTGCTGGCCGAGGCCGCCTATCACGACCGCAAGGTCGCGCGCCGCCCCGCAATTCCGCGCAAGCTGTTTTCGGCCCTGCTGACCGGCGCGGGCATCGCGCTGGCCGCCTACCGGTCCGAACCGGGCCTGGTCGCGCCGCTGCTCTTTGGCATCGCCGCGGCGGGTCTGCACATCGCGGCCTTTGGCATTGATCCGCTAAAGGACAAGGGGATGGAGGGTATCGACACCTTCCAGCAAGACCGCGTTGCCCGCGTCGTGGACGAGGCCGAAAGCCACCTGGCGGCGATGACCAACGCGATGAAGCGCGCCGAGGACCGCAAGATGGAGCTGAAGCTGGAGGCGTTTCAAACCGTGGCCCGCGATCTGATCCGCACGGTCGAGGAAGACCCCCGGGACCTGACCGCGGCGCGCAAATATCTGGGCGTCTACCTGATGGGCGCACGCGACGCGACGATCAAGTTCGCCGACATCTACAGCCGCACCCGCGACGCGCAGGCGCGCGCCGACTATGCCGCCCTGCTGGACGATCTGGGCGATAACTTTGCCGCGCGCACGCAAAAGCTGCTGGTCGACGACCGCAGCGATCTGAACATCGAAATCGACGTGTTGCGGGACCGGCTGCAACGCGAGGGGGTGCGCATCGCGGCCCCCGACGACAACACATAAACAGTAAGGTGATCTAACATGTCTGAAACCGTCCGCCAAAAGGCCGAAAGCGCGCTGGCGCAAGTCGAAGAAGTGACCGCCGTGGTTTTGCCCGAACCCAAGGATGCGGGCGCCGTGGTGCCCTTGGCCGAGGCAGATGCGCCCGTCGGGGCCGAAATACGCGCCCGTATGGACGAGATCGACATGGGCGACACCCAGTCCATCGTGTCCTTCGGGTCGGCGGCACAGGCCGAATTGCAGACCATCTCTCAGGCCATGTTGCAGGACGTGCGCAACAAGGATGTCGGCCCTGCGGGCGACAGCCTGCGCAGCATCGTCACCACCATCCGCGGCTTTTCGATCTCGGAACTCGACGTGCGCCGCGACCGGTCCTGGTGGGAAAAGCTGATCGGGAAGGCAGCGCCCTTTGCCAAGTTCACGGCCAAGTTCGAGACGGTGCAGGCGCAGATCGACAAGATCACTGACAACCTGCTGAGCCATGAACATACGCTGCTGAAGGACATCAAATCGCTCGACCTGCTGTATGAAAAGACCCTGCAGTTTTATGACGAGCTGGCGCTCTATATCGCGGCGGGCGAGGAAAAGATCAAAGAGCTGGACGAGACGGTGATCCCCGCCAAGGAAGCCGACGTGGAGGCCGCCGCAGAGGACGACAAGGTCATGGTCGCGCAAGAGCTGCGCGATCTGCGCGCCGCGCGCGACGACCTGGAACGCCGGGTGCATGACCTGAAGCTGACGCGCCAGGTCACGATGCAATCGCTGCCCTCGATCCGGCTGGTGCAGGAAAACGACAAGTCGCTGGTGACCAAGATCAACTCGACCCTCGTGAACACCGTGCCGCTGTGGGAAACGCAGCTGGCCCAGGCCGTCACCATCCAACGCAGCGCCGAAGCGGCGGCCGCTGTGCGCGATGCCAACGACCTGACAAACGAGCTGCTGACCGCCAACGCCGCCAACCTGCGCGAAAGCAACAAGGCGATCCGCACCGAGATGGAGCGCGGTGTGTTCGACATCGAAGCGGTCAAGAAGGCCAATGCCGACCTGATCGGCACGATCGAGGACAGTCTGCGCATCGCCGACGAGGGCAAGGCCAAACGCGCCGCCGCCGAAGAGGACCTGAAGAAGATGGAGGCCGACCTGCGCGACACGCTGGCCGCGGCCAAGGCGCGCAAAGACGGCGTGGGCGACACTGCGGCCACCGCTGTGCCTGGCTAGGCCTGGGCCGTGTTGGGGGCGCGGGCCATACGCACACGTCTGATGGGCGGCAGCCTTGCCGCCCTGTGGGCGCTTGCGGCCTGCGATCTGATCAACCCGGTCGAACCTGTGCTGGTCCCCCAGGCCCGGCCCGCGGGCCTGGTGCGCCCCGCCCCCCCGGCGGTGGTGCAGCCCACGTCCGAGCAAAGCGCGACCTTGCGCCGCTATCTGACCGAGGTGCAGGCCAGCCAGTTGACGGCGGGCCTGTTGCGCCAGGATGGCGGCGGGCCCGACACGCCCTTTACCGCCAATATGCTGGCGCGCAACTTTGAGCAGATCGTGTTTTTCAACGAATATACCAGCGGCCAGCAGCGCCCGGGCGTGTCTGGCGCGTTGCGGCGGTGGAAGGGGCCGGTGCGCATCGGCGTGGCCTTTGGCCCGTCGGTCCCGCCCAGCCAGCGGGAACGGGACACGGCGGACGTTCGCCGCTATGCCGCGCGGCTGTCGCGGGCGACGGGCCATCCGATCTCGGTTGGGGGGACGCCCAATTTCATGGTCTTTTTCGTCAGCGAGGATGACCGCGCCGCGACGATCAACCAGATGGCCCCCCGCCTGCCCGGCGTGACCACAACCAACCTGGCCCCGGTGCGCAACCTGCCCAATGACGCCTATTGCGCGGTGGCCGCCTATGCCAGCGGGTCCGACCAGTCGACCTATACGGCCGCTGTGGCTGTGATCCGCGCGGAAAACCCCGACCTGTTGCGCCTGTCCTGCATCCACGAAGAACTGGCGCAGGGTCTGGGCTTGGCCAATGACAGCCCCGATGCGCGGCCCAGCATCTTTAACGACGATGACGAATTTGCGCTGCTGACCGACCATGACGAGGTGCTGTTGCAACTGCTGTACGATCCGCGGCTGGATGTGGGCATGTCGCTGGACCAGGCCCGCCCGGTCGTGCGCATCCTGGCGCGCGAGGCGCTGGACGGGCCGCTGTGACCGCGCTGGCGGTGCCGTGCCGCCGGGCGACTTCCCCTCGCCTTCCCCCGCGCCCGCTTGTATAAGCGAGACCAAGTTCCTGACACGAGGCATGCTGTAGATCATGGGTATTTTCGACTTCCTCTCTGGTGAGTTCATCGACGTCATCCACTGGGTGGACGACAGCCGCGACACGATGGTGTGGCGGTTCGAGCGTGAAGGGCACGAGATCAAATACGGCGCCAAGCTGACCGTGCGCGAGGGCCAGGCGGCTGTGTTCGTCCACGAAGGGCAGTTGGCGGACGTGTTCACGCCCGGTCTCTATATGCTCGAGACCAACAACATGCCGATCATGACGACGCTGCAACACTGGGATCACGGCTTCAAAAGCCCGTTCAAATCCGAGGTGTATTTCGTCAACACCACCCGGTTCAATGGCCTGAAATGGGGCACGAAAAACCCGATCATCTGCCGCGATCCCGAATTTGGCCCGGTGCGCCTGCGCGCCTTTGGCACCTACTCGGTCAAGGTGGCGGACCCGGCGCGGTTCCTCGTGGAAATCGTTGGCACCGATGGTGAGTTCACCATGGACGAGATCAGCTTTCAAATCCGCAACGTGATCGTGCAAGAGATGTCGCGCAGCCTGGCCAAGTCGGGCATTCCCGTCCTCGACATGGCGGCCAACACGCGCGAACTGGGCCAGATCGTGGCCAAAGAGATCAGCGCGCAGATTGCCGAATACGGGCTGACGCTGCCTGAGCTCTATATCGAAAACATCTCTTTGCCGCCCGCGGTCGAGGCGGTGATGGACAAGCGGTCGTCGATGGGTGTCATCGGAAACCTGAACGAATACATGCAGTTCCAAGCGGCCGAGGCGCTGGGGCGCGAGGGCGGCGGCGCGGGTGACGCGATGCAGGCCGGTCTGGGCGCGGCCATGGGGTTGCAACTGGGCCAGCAGGCCGCATCGGGACCCTGGGGCGCGCAGCCTGCCCGCAGTGCCGCCGCAGCCCCGCCACCCCCGCCGGTGGAGCACGTGTGGCACGTGGCTGAGAACGGCCAGACCAAGGGCCCGTTTTCCAAGGCACAGCTGGGCCGCATGGCGCAGAGCGGCGCGTTGAGCCGCGAAAGCTATGTCTGGACCGCAGGGCAAGACGGCTGGATGAAGGCCGAGGATGTGACCGAGTTGGCGCAGCTGTTTACCATCCTGCCCCCGCCCCCACCGCCGGGCGTGTAAGGCAGGGCCTAGGGCAACATCGACAGGTTGGTGGGCGCAGGCTGCGCCCCCGCAGCCGTCAGCATCGCGTGGATCTGTCCGCGGTGGTGGGTCTGGTGCTGAAACAGCTCTGCCGCGCAAAGGGCCTTGGGCCGCTGCACCCGCGTCGCACCATCGCCGGGATACCATGCAATCGTGCCCGTCAAGTCGCTGTCGGTCAGCGTGCTTGCCCAGGCTTCAATCTCTGCGTCGCGCTGCGCCCGCTTGGTTCTGAACGCGCCCCAATCGGAAGGATGCGCAAGCGAATGGGTGATTGTATCCTCTGGCCGCGCGTTCCCTTTCAATCGCTCAAGGATCAGCGCATCGGCCCAGTAGAGGTGATTGAGCGTGGCCGCGATGGATTGAAAGAACGCCCCGCGATCCGCCCAGCGGGCCGCGTCGGTCAATCCATCCGCGGCGGTGACCAGAGAGGTATTCTGCCACGTGTTGTAACGGGCCATAAGGCGGCAATAGTCTGCTGAGATCATGGTCTCAGTCTCCTGTCCTGTGGGGAATGTGGTGCGCGCTCTGTGACGCGCTCAGCGCGCGGGGGCGCGTGTGTGACTGCTGGGGCAGTCAATCCACCAAAGGTCATCCATTTCCGCCCCTGCGTCAAGCCACCCTGCACAGCCCTGGCCCTTGACAGGCCCAGGTGATGCGCCACCCTGCCCCACATGCAACTGCCCACCCGCCGCACCGCGCTGAAATGGCTGCACTGGACGATGGTGCCACTGTTTGTCTGGTTCCTGCTGGTCACACCGGATGACGTGACCCCGTTTGGGCCGCGCGCGTTCCAGGCCCATTCGATGCTGGCGCTGATCTTTGTGTCGCTCAGCCTGGCGTGGTTTGCCGACATGCTGCGCCGGGGCCTTGCCGGGCGACCGGGGCCAAAGCTGACGGGGCGGTTGCGCGTGCTGCACCGCGCGCTGCATCTGACCCTGATCTGGGGGCTGTTTTTCGTGGCCTTTACCGGCTTCCTGCTGGGCCTGACCTCGCCCTTTCTTTTGAAGGCCGGTGGCATCCTGCCAATCGCGCCGCCGCTGGATTTGCGCCAGGCGAACCACATCATCGGCCAGGTCCATATCATCGAATTTTACCTGCTGGGCGGTGTCGTGGCCCTGCACGCCGCGTTTCACATCTGGCGGCACTACCGGCTGCGCGACAACGCGCTGCGGATCATGGTGCCACGGCGCCTGCACAAGTATCTCTGACCCCGCGTTCACAAAAAGTGCAGGCAAGTCAGAGCCATAGGCCAAAGGATTATGGCACACCGCACCCCCCTTGATTAGCTCGACCAGGCACAGATCAAGGACACGCACATGACACGACGCACCGCGCTGAAATGGCTGCACTGGCTCTGCTTTGGCCTCATCCTTTGGTTTTGGGCGGTCGAGCCGCAGGATGTTGCCCGCCTGGGCGGCGCGGCGCTGGCCACCCATGCGGGCATGGGCACGCTGCTGGCGGTGCTGACCGCCGCCTGGGCTGCGATGTTCCTGCGCAAGGGACTGGCCAGCCGCCCGGGCCCCAAGCTGCCCGGTTGGGCGCGCAGGGCCCATCCGGCAATGCACAAGGCCCTGCTGTGGGGCCTTGCGGGCGTGGTGCTGTCCGGTGCGCTGGCCGGGTTCGCAGCGCCCTATGCCATCGCCCTCTTTGGTGTGATCCCGGTCTTTCCCGGCATCGGGTCAGACGCGATCCACGGGGTTTTCGAAGACCTGCACGAGATTGCGTTCAACCTGATCCTCATCGCCCTTGCCTTGCATGTGGCTTTCCATCTGTGGCGGCATTACATGGTAAAGGACAACGCCTTGCGGATCATGGTGCCCCGCGCCTTGCACCGCTATCTTTGACGCGAAAGAGAGGACGCCCATGCGCCGGACCGCGACGATCACCTTGCATTGGTTCAACTTTTTGATGCTGATCCTGCTGCTGGCGGGCGGCCCTGTGCCGGTGCTGGCCTGGGCCTTTGCGCTCAGTGGGTTGGCGATGTGTGCGCTGGCGCTGCGTGCGGGTCTGCTGAACGGGCCGGGGCCGAAACTGGACGGCGCGCTGCGCACCGCGCATCCCTGGCTCAGCCGGGGCATGTACGCCGCCCTCGGCTTTGTGGCGGCGGTGACCGCTTGGGTGCAGCTGGGGGGCAGTTGGGGCGGGCCGGGCCTGCCGGACCTCTATTTCTACCTGATGTCCGCGGCCAGCCTGCACGGCATCTTTCACCTGTGGCGCCACACGGCCCTGGGCGATGGCGCCCTGCGCCGGATCACGCCCAAAGCGTTGCACGGCTCCCTATGACCGACCTGCCTGACCTGCCTGACCTGGCCCCGGCGCGGACGACCGCCGACCACCGCTTTCCCTGCGACAATTGCGGGGCGGATTTCCGGTTTGACCCGGGCGCAGGGCGGCTGATCTGCGATCACTGCGGCAACACCGACGACATTGCCGAGGCGCCCAGCACCCCCATCACCCCGATTGCCGAACTGGACTATCGCGCGGCCCTGAATGCCGAGCTGCCCAAGGCCGAGATCGAGGAAACCCGCGTGTCCACCTGCCCCAATTGCGCGGCCCAGGTGGAATTCGACGCCGACATTCACGCCACCGAATGCCCGTTCTGCGCCACGCCCGTGGTCACGGATACTGGCGCGCACCGGCACATCAAACCCCGCGGCGTCCTGCCCTTTGCCCTAAGCGAGGCAGAGGCGCGCGCGGCGATGATCACCTGGCTGGGACGGCTGTGGTTTGCGCCGGGCGGCTTGCAAGACTATGCGCGCAAGGGCCGCGCGATGCAGGGCATCTATGTGCCCTATTGGACCTTCGATGCGGACACGCGCAGCGCCTATACCGGCGAACGCGGCACCGTCTATTACGAGACACGGACCGTCATGCGCGATGGCAAGCGCCAGCAGGTGCGCGTGCCCAAGGTGCGCTGGCGCGGCACCCGCGGCCAGGTCGCGCGGTTCTTTGACGACGTGCTGGTGCTGGCCTCGAAATCCTTGCCCAAACGCTTTACCGATGCGCTAGAGCCTTGGGATCTCAGCGCGTTGGAACCTTATGCGCCCGAATTCCTGGCCGGGTTCCGCGCCGAAGGCTATGCGGTCGACCTCGAGGACGGCTTTGCCGAGGCGCGGGTGCGGATGGACCGCGTCATCGCCCGCGACATCAAGTTCGACATCGGCGGCGACCGCCAGCGCATCCACACGGTCGATACCAAGCTGGGGGCCGTGACCTTCAAACACGTGCTGCTGCCCGTCTGGCTGGCCGCCTACAAGTACCGCGGCGAAACCTACCGCTTTGTCGTCAACGGGCGCACGGGCCGGGTGCAGGGCGAACGGCCCTATTCCGCGGTCAAGATCGCGGTGGCCGTTGTGCTGGGCCTGCTGGTGGCGGGCGCCATTGGCTTTGTCGCGGCGACCCAGGGATGACCGCAGCCTTCGACACGCTGCAAGAGGTGCTGCAGGCGCGGTTTTCCTGCCGGGCCTTTCTGCCCAAGCCGGTTGGCCCGGAGGTGATCACCGCCATCGTCGCCGCCGCCCGGCATGTGCCCAGCTGGTGCAATGCCCAGCCGTGGCAGCTGATCATCACCAGCGGAACCGAGACGGACCGCTTTCGCGACGCGCTCTTTGCCGCGGCAGAAACCACGGCGCCGCAGCCCGACCTGCCCTGGCCCGAGGGCTATCCCGGCGTCTACGGGGACCGCCGCCGCGCCTGCGGCTTTCAGCTCTATGACGCGGTGGGGATTGCCAAGGGCGACCGCGCCGCCTCGGCCCGGCAGATGATGGAAAACTACCGCCTCTTTGGCGCGCCGCATGTGGCCATCGTGACCGCCCCCCGGGTGCTGGGCGCCTACGGGGCCATGGACACCGGCGGCTTTGTCACCGGGTTTTGCCTGGCGGCCCAGGCCCAGGGCGTCGCCACCATCCCCCAAGCGGCCATCGCGGCCCAGGCCCCCTTCGTGCGCGCCCATTTCGACATCCCGGATGACCGCATGATCCTGTGCGCCGTCTCTTTCGGCTATGCCGACCCCGACCACCCCGCAAACGGGTTCCGCACCGCGCGGGCAGCGGCGGAGGACATCATCGACTGGCGCGGCGCATGCGGGCGCTGATCCAACGGGTGCGGGACGCGTCGGTCACCATCGACGGCGCCGTCGTGGGCCGCTGCGGTGCGGGCCTCCTGATCCTGGTCTGCGCCATGCCCAACGACACCGAGGCCGTGGCCCACACCCTGGCCGCCAAGATTGCCAAGCTGCGCCTGTTCAAGGACGCCGCGGGCAAGATGAACCTGTCGCTGCTGCAAACCGGCGGCAGCGCCCTGGTCGTCAGCCAATTCACCCTCGCCGCCGACACGTCCCGCGGCAACCGCCCCGGGTTTTCAGCCGCGGCCAAGCCGGACGTGGCCGAGGCCCTCTACCTCACCTTCGCCACCGCCCTGCGCGCCCAGGGCGTCGCGGTCGAAACGGGGGTGTTCGGCGCGGACATGGCCGTGGCGTTGGTGAATGACGGGCCGGTGACAGTGTGGTTGGATACGGAGGGCGCGTAGGGGTGCATGTCGGTTGTGCGGGACGAAACCGCCGTTCACGTCGCGCGGTTGAATGTCGGTTCGCCACCTGGCCAAGCGTATGATATCGCAACTGCATGATCAGCGTCCGCGATATGACCAGCCGAGACTATGTCGATGTCCGCGAACATTTAACCCAGTGTTGGCATGATGCTTACGCGCACCTGATGCAGCCGTCAGATTTCGCGAACATGTTGGCTTCTTTGAACGATCCAAATCTCGGATTGATTGCTCCAGACGCTTTGGCACTGATCGCCCTCGACAACCAAGATAACCGCGTGGTTGGAACTGCGATAGCTGCTGAACGCCACGGGGTTGGGTATGTTTGGGGGATGTATGTCGCACCAGGCAAAAAGAGAAACGGCATTGGTCGCACTCTGATCAACGCAGTCTTGGCCCGTTTGCCCTCAGCAAACCAGTTGTCTGTCGTCGTGCTAAAGGCAAGCTCTGATGCAATGGCACTTTACAAAGCACAAGGTTTCGCATCTGTGCAAGACAGCGCGCACGAACTCGCGCCTGGTAGGACTGAGCGGGCAACACTCTTGGTGCTGAACAGGTCCAGTGCGCCCCACTAAGGATGCGACCGAAGCAGCCATTCGCACACGCTGCAGCATCGGTTACACCGGGCGCCCCCCCCCTCAAGGCTCCCGAAACGCCTCGCGCGATTTGTACAGCGGCTTCATCAGATAGCTCAGCACCGTCTTTGACCCGGTATGCAGTTCGACCTCGGCCTGCATGCCGGGGCGGATGGCGATGCTGCGTTGGCGGTCGGTGAGGGCGTCCATGTCAACGCGCACCGTCACCTTATAGTGCGGGTCGCCGTCCTGTTTGCGCTCGTCCTTGAACGTGTCGGCCGAGATCAGGCGCACCTCGCCCTGCAGCGCACCATAGATCGTATAGTCGTAGGCGCTGAGCTTCACGCTTGCCTCTTGGCCCGGGCGCACGCCCGCGATGTCCTTGGGCGCCACGCGCGCCTCGACGAACAGTTCCTCGTCCAGGGGGATGATCTGCAAGATCTCTTCGCCCGGGCGCACCACGCCGCCGATGGTCGTTACGCTCAGGTTGTTGACGATGCCGCGCATGGGGCTGGTCAGCACGGTGCGGTTCAACTGGTCTTGGGCGGATTTGTAGGTCTGGCGTAGCGTGCCCAGCTCTTTCAGCGTGTCGGAATAGGCCTGGGCGCGCTCCAGCTCGGTCTGGGTCATGATCTCGTCCAGCTTGATGCGCGCATCTGCATGGGCCTTGCGGGCGCGGGTGACCTCGATCAGGGCGACGATCTTGCGGTCCAGCAGGTCCTCAAGCAGCGCCTTTTCCTTTTCGGCCTGGTCAAGCACCCGCTGCGCGCCTTCGCGACGGCTCAGGTAATCGGTCTGGCGCGCCTTCAGCAGCGTCCGCTCGCTCGCCACCAGGCCGGGCATCCGGGTTTCCAGCGCGCCGGGCACGATAAAGTCGAACTGCCCCGCCAATTCGGCCTCGAGCCGCAACTGCCGCACGGCCAGGGCGGTGATCTGGTCCTGCAGGTCGTCGGCCTGGGTCTGGAACTGCGTGCCCTGCAGCCGGGCCAGCACATCGCCACGCTCGACGATGTCACCTTCGGCCACGGCCAATTCGGCCAGAATGCCGCCTTCGAGGTTTTGGATGATCTGCGGGCGCGAGGACGAGATCATCTCGCCCGAGCCGCGCACGATCTCGTCCACCCAGGCGAACGCGGCCCAGAGGACAAACACCAGCACCGCCAACCCGCTCAGCCAGATGACCATCGACGGGCCGCGCAGGTCGGCCTGCAACTGGTCGCTCAGGTTGGTGGGGGCGACGCTCATGCGATCTTGCCTTTCAGGGGCACGGGCGCGCCGGTTTTGCCGATATGGGCCAGCACCTGGTCGCGCGGGCCGTCCACCGTCATGCGCCCGTTTTGCAGGATCAGCGTGCGGTTGGTCAGCGACAGGATCGGCACGCGGTGGGTGGCGATGATGGCGGTGCGGCCCTCCATCCACGTCTCCAGCCGGCTGACCAGCGTCGCCTCAAGCGTCTGGTCAAGGGCCGCGGTGGGTTCATCCAGCAGGCAGACGGTGGGGTCCTGCAACCACAGCCGCGCCCAGCCGATGGATTGGCGTTGCCCGATGCTCAGGCCCTGGCCGCCGTCCAGGATATCGAGGTCGAGCCCCTTGTGGTGCCCTTTGACAAACGGCCCCAGCCCCGCGAAATCAAGCGCGGCATACAGGCGGTCATCGTCCCGTTCCAGCATCGTCAGGTTCAGGTTGTCGCGCAGGCTGCCGGAAAACAGGCGCACATCCTGGCCCAGATAGCCGATCAGGCGGCGCAGGTCGCGCGGCTCGATCTGGCTCATATCCGTGCCGTCGATCATCACGCGGCCTTTGGTGGGGGCATAGACGCCCGACAGGATCTTCAGCAGCGACGACTTGCCCGCCCCGTTCGACCCCAGCACGGCCACACGCTGGCCCGGCAGGATCTGCACGCCGGGGATGTCGAGCGTGGGCGCGCCGTCATCTTCGTATTGGAACTGCACCTCGCGCAGTTCAAAATGCCCGCGCAGCGCCTCGCGCCGCAGATAGGTGCGCCCGGTTTCCGTGTCCTGCGGCGCCTCGGCAATCGCGTCAAGGCCATCAAGCGCCGCCTTGACGTTGCCCCAGCGCGCCATGGTGCCCGCCAACTGCGTCAGCGGCGCCAGCGTCCGCGAGGTCAGGATACCGACCGCGATGATCGAGCCCACGGTGAACTGCCCGGCAAAGACCAGATAGGTGCCCGCGATCACGGCCGCCACATAGGTCATCTGCTGCATCCCCTGGCTCCAGAACGACAGGACCGAGGCGAGGCGCCGCTGTTCGGACGACTTCATCGCACTCAGCGTCGTCAGCTCTTGCCACAGGCGCATCACGCGGTCCTCGGCGCGCTGGGTTTTGACCGTGTCACGCTCGAAGATCGCCTCGTGCAGCAGGCGCGAGGATTTGGCCGACGCGCCTTGGGTCTCTTGCGTCAGGCGCAGCATGCGCTTTTGCAGGAAAAAGCCGGGCACAACCATCAGGATGCCGCCCAGGATCAGCACCCAGACCACCGGCCCCGCGATGGAGGCGACAAGCAGCAGAAAGACGAAGATGAACGGAATGTCTGCGATGGTGCCGATGGTCGAGGCGGTAAAGAACTCGCGCACCGACCCGAACTCGCGCATCGCGCTAAAGGTCATCGACGGCGATTGGCCCCGCAGGTCGCTGCGCATGCCGATCACGCGCGCCATCAGCAGGCTCAGCACGCTCAGCTCGATCTGGCGCCCGGCGCCGTCCATCAGGCGGGCGCGCGCGATCTTCAGGAACGCCTCCAGCAGCAGCGCCAGACAGGCGCCCGCGGCCAGCACCCACAGCGTCGCCTCGGACTGGTGCGGGATCACGCGGTCGTAGACTTGCAGCGAAAACAGCGCCACCGCGATGGCCAACAGGTTGGCGACAAAAGACCCCAGCGCAATCTCGGCCAGGGCACGGCGAAAGCGGTGGAATTCGCCCCAGAACCAATGTGGCGCCTTGCTTTCGGTCTTGTGCGTCTCGGCCACGCGCGCCAGCGGCGCCTCGGCCCGGACAGTGAGACCGGCAAAGAAGGGCGCGAACTCGGCCACCGGCACATGGGCGCGGTTGTCGGTGCAGGTCTTGTCATAGATGATCAGATCGCCGCGCGACTGGCCCAGCACCAGCACCACCTGGCCACTGGTCATATAGGCCAGCGCGGGCCACTGGTCTTCGGTCAGGGTCACCCGTTGGCGCACCTGCGCGACCAGGCCCGCCACCTCAAGCCCCTTGGCGATGGCCGCAGCCTCGACCGCGTGGCTGGCACCCTGCGACGTGGCCCCACGCAGCGCGTCAAACAGGTCAGACCGCGCGGTCTGCACCCCCAGGATGCTGGCATATGCCACCGACAGGTCCGCCCGCGCCCGCAGCCGGTCGACAAAGCGGTTGGCGTTGTCGGCCTTGGGCGTCTCCTTGACCGGGGCCGCCTTGATCTGCCCGCGGTTGCCGTTGGTGATCGTCAGGGTAAAGGGGCGCGTCTGGGTCAAATCTGGTCTCCGTCCGCCAGCACGCCCTGAACGCGCGCCAGTTCCACCTGCAACCGCAGCGCCTCGTATTTCAGTGCGATTTCAGTGGATTGCCGTTGGGCAAAGGTCTCGTAAACGCCAACCACATCCATCACCTGACGGCGCCCGGCCTCGTATTGGTCCTGAAACAGGTCCAGGTTCGCCTTGGCCTGCTGGGTCAGCCCGCGCGCCTCGGCGGCCTGGCGGGCCTTGGCCGCAACCTGGCCTTCGAGCTTGCGCAAGGTGCGGTTCGCGTCCTCGTTGGCTTGCGCCACCTGACGGTCCGCCGCCTCCTTGGCCGCCTCGATGGACCGCAGCCGCGCACCGGTGCCCAGGCCCAGACCCGCGCCCCCGGCGGTCAGGCCCGCGCCGCCGTTCTCGCCGATGGTCGCCTGCGCGCTGATGCCAGGCAGCTGGTTGGCCCGCTCGATCTGCGCCTGCGCCAGGGTACGGCCCTTTTCAGCCTCGGCGCGCGTGACGGCCAGGGGCTGCGCGGCCGTGCCACGCACGGCCAGCGTCTCTAGCCCGCGCACCGCGTTCAAGGGGCGGATCGCCATCGCGTTCAGCTCTGCCACCGCAGTGGCCGAGGCCTCGTCACTGGCGGCAATGCTGGCCCGGATCTCGGCCAGCTTTTGGCGGATCACGTGCAGGTCGGACATATCCGACACGCCGCCGCGCACCCGCTCGGACATGATATATTCAAAATGCTGCATCTCGCGCAGCGTCACCCGGTGCAGGGCCGCGCTCTCGCGCCCCTCGGCACCCGACAGGTACAGGCCCAGCCCGGTGGCCACACGGTCGTTGGTATCCTCGGCCAGCGCCACCGCCGCCACCTCGACATCGGCCTTGGCAAAGGCACGCTCGCCCTTTTTGCGGCCATTGTCGAAAATCACCTGATCCACCACGATCTGCGTGACGATGTCGCCCAGCGAGTTGAGCGAGACATTGGGCCCGATCGTGGGCAGCCAGTTCTTCGATGCGGCCTCGGCCCGCAGGCGCGCGGCGCGCAATTCGGTCTCTGCCGCGCGGGCATTGGCGGCCAGCACGGCGGTCGACACCTGATCATAGGCACTGCCACCCGGCAGCACCGACTGGCGCGCCAGCAGGCCCTGGATCACCGTGCTTTCGGCGTTCAGCGCCGCGTCATTTGCCGTGGGTGTCTCTAACAGGGCCGCGGTCTGGCCCGCAGGCGCGCCCAGATCGGTGTTCGCGCGTGCCACAAAGGGCACGTCGCCCAGGTCGCCCGAACAGCCCGCCCCGAGCGTTAATGCGGTCAACAGTGCCGCGCCCTTGATACAACCTTGCCCCATAGTCCGTTCCCGTTTCGGGTTTTATATTTTTTGGAGGTGGGCGCGGTTGCGGGGTCCGGTCCGCGCCTCTTGTCTTGCTGGAGTGCTCGATTTGTTTTTGTTGGTCTTGCCCAGTGATCGTTTCGTGAAAGCCTTGGTTACGCGATGGCCGTGTTGACCGTGATGTCGTCGTCCAGGATCACCGTGCCTTCGGTGCCCAGGCTGTAGACGTCGTAGGTCTGGCCATCGACGATGGTCGATCCGGTCATCGTCGCGCCCGAGATCGTCACCGTGTCGTCGCTGCCGCCGTGGATGGTCAGGGTGTTGCTGGCATCCGACAGGTTCACCAGCTGCGCCTCGGTGATGGTCAGGTTCGCCTCTTCCGCGAACTGTAGTTCCACCGCTTCGATCTGGTAATTGCCCAAGGCGGGGTTCGACAGGTCGACCGTGGTGTTCGCGGCCTCGTCATCCAGCACCACATAGGTGCCGCTGGCGTTGCCCGCCGCATCCTCGGCCGTCACGATCAGGTGCGATCCATCGGGCACGTTGGACTGGAACTGGAAGTTCGTCTCGCCCAGCAGGTTGATGTCGGTCTGGGTGGCGGCCACGTTGGTGATCGACCCGTCCGCATGCACCTGGCTGACCGTCAGATCGCCATCGCTCAGCTCGGTCGAGATGCCGCGGATACCGTCGCCATCGCGGGTAAAGCTTGCGATGACAGGGCCTTCGGGTGCCTCGGTGTCGATGCTGACCACGTCAGAGATCGTGTCGGTGTTGCCCACCGGGTCCGTCGCCATGACCGTGATCGGCGCGTTATACGTGCCGTTCGGGATGGCCGAGGACGGGATGTCCAGCGTCCAGTTGCCCGACGGGTCCACCGTCGCCTCCAGCACAAAGCTGTTGAAGTCCACCATCACGGTCGATCCAGGCTCGACCACACCGCTCAGGTTGATGCCCGATTGCGCCTCGGCGTTGTTGATCACGCCATCGGCTGTGCCCGGGTCGTTCAGCGTCAGCGGGTTGACCAGCGTGTCGACCTCGACCGTGTCGGTCACGCTGGCCACGTTGCCCGCCTGGTCGGTCGCGGTGACCGTCACGTCGGTGGTGTATTCGCCCACCGGGATCTGGTCGGGGCTGAAGGGCGCGTGCCAGTTGCCCGCCGCATCGACGATGCCCGGGACGGTCACACCGCCCAAGGTGACCAGAACGGTCGACCCCGGTTCGGTCGTGCCGGTCACGACCACGCCGTCGGAATGCTCGATTTCCGAGATGACGTTGTCGCCTTCGATCACGTCCGCCGCAATCGACAGGTTGTCGACATTGGTGTCCACATGCACCGTGTCATTGACGGTCGAGACGTTGCCCGCCGCATCTGTCGTGGTTGCGGTGATCTGCGCGTCATAGGTGCCGGGCGCGATCTCGCCTGCGTTAAAGTAGGCCTGCCAGACGCCGTTGCCGTCCGCCACCGCCTGGTGGGTGACGCCCTGCATGGTGACACTGACCAGCGCGCCGGGGTCTGCGGTGCCCGACAGCACAACGCCGTCGCTCGCCTCGACCTCGTTGATCACATCGTCGCCCTCAATCGGGCCGTCGATGGTCAGCACGCTGGCTTCGGTGTCCACGCCCACGCTTTGGGTCACGCTGCTGGTGTTGCCCGCAGGGTCCGTGGCGGTGGCCACCATGTCGGTCACATAGGTGCCGGGGGGCACGCTGCCGATGCCAAAGGTCGCGGTCCAGGTCCCGTCGGGGGCGACCACAGCCGTTGTCGTCGCAGCGCCCAGCTGGACAACCACGGTCGATCCAGGCTCGACCACGCCGGTGACCGACAGGCCCGTGCCCGCCTCGTCCGCGTTGATGACGGCATCGCTGCCGCCGGGGGTCGAGGTAAAGCCAAGCGCGTTGACCAGCGTGTCGATCTCAACCGTGCCGGTGGCTGTGGCGGTGTTGCCCGCCGCATCCGTCGCCACGGCGGTGACCGTCGCCTGCGTCTCGCCCGAGGGGATGTCGCTGGCGGCGTAGGTCGTCGACCAGTTGCCCGCGGCATCGACCACAGCGGCTTGGGTCACCCCGTTAAAGGTCACCTGCACCGACGCACCCGGCTGCGCCGTCCCGGTCAGCACCACCCCGTCCGAGGCTTCGACCGCGTTCACCGTGCCGTCCCCTTCGACAGTCGCGGTTTCGACGGTGACGTCGGTGCCGGTGTCGATGTTCACCGTGCTGGTCGTGGTGGCAGAGTTGCCCGCCGCATCCGTCGCCACCGCGGTGATCGTCGCTTGGGTCTCGCCCGTGGGGATGGCCGAGGCCGCGTAGGCCACCGACCAGTTGCCCGCCGCGTCCACAATCGCGGGCTGCGTGATGCCGTTGAACGTGACCTCGACGGTCGATCCCGGCTGCGCCGTCCCGGTCAGGGTCACGCCGTCGGCGGCTTCGGTC
Source organism: Pseudomonadota bacterium (assembly GCA_038525395.1). GTDB lineage: Bacteria > Pseudomonadota > Alphaproteobacteria > Rhodobacterales > Rhodobacteraceae > Tateyamaria. The sequence continues at coordinate 42,934 of JBCBHS010000017.1, forward strand.
GCGCTGATGGTGCCGTCGCCTTCGATATTCGCGTGGATGGTCACGTCTGTGACCGTGTCGATGTCGACCGTGCTTGTGGCCGTGGCGCTGTTGCCCGCCGCATCCGTCGCCACAGCCGTGATGGTCGCCTGCGTCTCACCCGCTGGGATGGCCGAGGCGGCGTAGTCCACGGACCAGCTGCCATCGGCGGCCACTGCCGCGGTTTGCGTGATGCCGTTAAAGGTCACCTCGACGCTCGATCCGGGCTGCGCCGTGCCGGTCAGGGTCACGCCGTCGGCGGCCTCTGCCGCGTTGATCACGCCGTCCCCCTCGACACCGCCATCGATGGTCACGTCCGCGACCGTGTCGATGTCCACCGTGCTGGTGGCCGTGGCGGTGTTGCCCGAGGCATCCGTCGCAACGGCAGTAATGGTCGCCGCAGTCTCGCCCGCAGGGATGGCCGTCGCGGCATAGTCCACCGTCCACGTGCCGTCCGCAGCCACGGTCGCCGTTTGCGTGATCCCGTTGAATGTTACCTCAACCGTCGATCCCGGCTGCGTCGTGCCGGTCAGCGTGACGCCATCTGCCGCCTCGGCGGCGTTGATCACGTCATCGCCTTCGACACCGCTGTCGATGGTGATCTCGGTGCCGGTATCAACCGACACGGTGCCTGCTGTGCTGGCCGTGTTGCCTGCCGCGTCCGTTGCGACAGCCGTCACGTCCACATCCATCTCACCGGCAGGGATGTCCGCGCTGGGGATGTCCACCGACCAGGTGCCGTCAGAGGCGACCGTGGCCGTATGCGCCGTGCCGTTGAACGTCACCTCGACCGAGGCGCCAACCTCTGCCGTGCCTGTCAGAGTCAGGCCGCCCGCCGCTGCATCCGCGTTCACGGTGCCCAGGGCGCTGGTGTCCATAGTGATCTCGGTCACGGTGTCCACCATGACGGTCCCGGTTGCGGTCGCGGTGTTGCCCAGGGCGTCGGTCGCCACGGCGGTCACCGCCACGTCCGTCTCGCCGGTGGGAATGTCGGCCGCGTCATAATCCGCGCTCCAGGTGCCGTCTGCCGCGGCAGTCACGGTCTTGGTCACGCCGTTGAAGGTGACATCGACCGACGCGCCCGCATCGGCGGTGCCGGTCAGCGTGACGCCATCCGCAGCCTCTGCCGCGTTGATGGTGCCGTCGCCCTCGACCGCATCGGTGTCGATGGTGACGTTCGCCACCGTATCCACAACCACCGTGCCCGTCGCCGTCGCCGTGTTGCCCGCCGCATCGGTGGCCACGGCGGTCACGTCCACATCCAACTCGCCCGTCGGGATGCCGTCGCTGCCGATATCCACGCTCCAGCTGCCGTCAGAGGCAACCGTGGCAGTATAGGCGGTGCCGTTGAACGTCACCTCGACCGTGGCGTCCGCCTGTGCCGTGCCCGTGATCGTGATGCCGCCCGCAGCCTCTGCCGCGCTGATCGTGCCGTCGCCCGCCACGATGCTGGTGTCCATGGTCACGCTGGTGACCGTGTCAACCACAACCGTGCCGGTGGCGGTCGATGTGTTGCCCGCCGTGTCTGTCGCCACGGCTGTGACGGCCACGTCCGTCTCGCCCGCAGGCACATCGGCGGCGTCGTAATCGGCGGTCCAGGTGCCGTCCGCTTCGGCGGTCACCGTCTGCGTGACACCGTTAAAGGTCACCTCGACAGACGCACCCGCCTCTGCCGTGCCGGTCAGGGTCACACCATCGGCAGCCTCATCCGCGTTGATGATGCCGTCGATCTCGACACCCGCGGTGTCGATGGTCACCTCGGTGATCGTGTCGACCACCAGCATATCGCTGACAGTGGTCGTGTTGCCAAAGGCATCGGTCGCCACAATGGTCACAGCGGTCGAATAGTCGCCCGTAGCCAGATCGTCTTCGGCCCAAGAGGCCGACCACGCGCCAGTGTCATCCACGACAACCGTCTGCGTGACACCCTCGATCGTGATCTCAAGCGTCGCGCCAACCTCGCCCGTGCCGGTCAAGGTCACGCCGCCATCATGCTCGGCCTCGTTGACCACATGGCCCACGCTTTCCACCCCGGTGGAGAACCCGACATCCGGCCCCACCGTGTCGATCACAAAGGACGGACCGGTCAGAACGGTTGTCGTGCCATCCTCGTGCGTAAAGGTCGCCGTGGTGTCAAAGCTGCCATCGGTGGGAAAGCTGTCGCCCTCGAAGGTCACCGACCAGGTGCCATCCTCGGCAATCGTGGTCTGGATCGTCTCGCCATTGGCCTCCACGTCGACCGTGTCGCCCGGCTGGCCCGTGCCCGTGACGGTAAAGGTGTGCGTCGTGTCGTCGTCGCCGCCGACATTGGTGGTGGTGCCGGTGCCATCCACAGTGGGCTGCGCCGGGCCGTCATCGTCGTCATCGGTGACAACCGCCACCACGCCGCCGACTGCAGCCGCACCAGCGCCCAGACCCAGCAGGTTCGGCCCCAGGATCGCGGCGCCCAGCATCGACACCTCTTCGTCGCCCGCGGCGGGGCCCAGGTTCGCGACCTCGGTGCGGCCCAGATAGATCAGATCATCCGACGGGCTCCACTTGCCCCACTGCTCGGTCGGGCCGTACTGCGCAAACAGCTCGCCATCGGTCGCCTCGACAAAGGCCACCTCGTTCAGGTACCCATCGGCCGAGATGAACAGGCGGTTCGCCTCGCCCACGTCGTTAAAGTAATTCTCAAGCGTAATCGTGCGCCCATCCGCGAGCGTCATGATCAGGTCATCGCCGATCCGCTGCTGGCCGATCAGGTCGATCTGGCGCAAATTGAACGAAATTTCCTGCCCGCTTTTCAGCGCGACGGACGTGTTCCCATCTTGCGGAACGACTCCCCGCTGGATTGCGCCCGCACCATCGCGGACGACGAAATCAATCGCCTTCATAACACCACCACTCTCGCCTCAGGCCGCGTTAATTGCGGGCCCCTTTTGTTTACCCGTCGCCGGCCTTTTTTCGCCGTGCTGACAACTCTTTGTGAGCGATGTCATACGACAAAACCGAATCAAGGGCTAGAGTCTTTTTCCGCGGGGATCACAATTTGCGGCGATTCGGGATAGATGGTGTAGCGATTCGGACTCACACTTGCGGCAGAAAGAGACCCCTAGGCCATGCAAACACCTCCTGATCTCTTGACTCTCTGGCAAACGGGGGTCGCCGCCGTGCGGGGCGATCACGCCGTCGCACGCGCCCTGGCCCAAGGGCTGGACCGCCCCGACCGCATCATCGCCGTGGGCAAGGCCGCCGCCGCGATGGCCAAACCTGCGGCCCAAACCTGGCCAGATGTGCCCTGCCTGATCGTCACGAAATACGGCCACAGCGCCGACGCGCCGACGCATGCCCAGGTGATCGAGGCCGCCCATCCGGTGCCGGATGCCGCGTCAGTCACCGCAGGTCGCGCGCTGCAAGAGACCGTGGCCGCCTGCGCCCCGGGCAGCCACCTTTTGATGCTGGTGTCGGGCGGCGCCTCGGCCCTGGCCGAAGTGCCGGTGGACGGGCTCAGCCTCGACGACGTCAAGGCGCGCACGGACGCGCTGCTCGCCTCGGGCACGCCCATCGGCGCGATGAACGCCACCCGGACCGAACTGTCGCAGATCAAGGGCGGCAAGCTCCTGGCCGGGTTCGCGGGGGCGCAGGTCACCACGCTGGCCCTGTCGGATGTCGAAGGCGACGCGCTGGCCACCATCGGCTCCGGGATCGGCGACGCGCCCCGCGATGCGGGCTTTGCCTTTGCCGCGCAGATCGTGGCCAGCAACGCCATCGCCCGCGCCGCCGTCGCCGCCGCCAGCCCCGTGCCGGTGCACACCAATAACGAGACGCTCTATGACGACGTCGCCGCCCTCGCCCCGCGCATCGCGCACCAGCTGATCGCAGGCGCGCCGGGCCTGCACATCTTTGGGGGCGAGCCGGTCGTTCACCTGCCCGACAATCCCGGCCTCGGCGGGCGCAACATGGCGCTGGCGCTGCGTCTGGCCCATGACCTGACCGGCGTCGCGGGCCTGCACGTGCTGGTCGCGGGCACCGACGGCACCGACGGGCCAACGGACGCGGCAGGCGCGCTGATCGACGGGGCCACCTGGCAGGACAGCGGCGCCCAGGCGCTGGCCCGCGCCGACGCCTACCCCTGGCTCGACAGGCGCGGCGCGCTGGTCAAGACCGGCCCCACAGGCACCAATGTCATGGACCTGCTGATCGCCTACAAATCCCCCTAGCCCGCCAGGACGGCCCACACCGAACACCCCCGCGACAAAAGCTCTCTCATCTTGCCAAATAAACTCCGGGGGAGCGCCAAAGGCGCGGGGGCAGCGCCCCCTCACCGCTTGACAGCCGCAGCCCAGGCCAACAACCCTGCGCCCATGCAAAACACCCTGCGCCAGATCGAAGAAGATCCCGACTTTCCCCTCATCATGCCCGACGGCACCCGCCTGTCCGCCCGCCTCTGGCGCCCGGTCGACGCGGGCGACGATCCGGTGCCCGTGATCCTCGAACACCTGCCCTATCGCAAGCGCGACGGCACCTGCGCCCGCGACGCGCTGACCCACCCCTACTTTGCCGCGCGCGGTTATGCCTGCCTGCGCGTGGACATGCGCGGCAATGGCGACAGCCACGGGCTGATGGCGGATGAATATACCCAGCAGGAACTGGATGACGCCGCCCACATCGTGAATTGGGTCGCAGCACAGCCCTGGTGCAACGGGTCGGTGGGCATGATGGGGATCAGCTGGGGCGGCTTTAACAGCCTGCAGGTCGCCGCCATGGCGCCACCGCCGCTCAAGGCGATCATCACGCTCTGCTCAACCGTCGACCGCTATGCCGACGATATCCACTACAAGGGCGGCTGCCTGCTGAACGAAAACCTCGGCTGGGGCGCCACGATGTGGAGCTATTCGTCCCGCGCGCCCGACCCCGCCCTGCGCCCCGACTGGCGCGAGATGTGGCTGGACCGGCTGGAAAACGAACCCTTCCTGCCGATGACCTGGCTGCGCCACCAACGGCGCGATGCCTACTGGACACACGGGTCCGTCTGCGAGGATTACAGCGCCATCCAGGCGCGCGTGCTGGCCGTGGGCGGCTGGGGCGACGCCTATAAAAACGCCGTGCCCCAGATCGCGGACAACATCCCCGGCGCCAAGGGGATCATCGGGCCATGGGTCCACAAATACCCCCATTTCGCCGTCCCCGAACCGCGCATCGGGTTTCTGCAAGAGGCGCTGCGCTGGTGGGACCGCTGGCTCAAGGACACACCCAACGGCGCCGAGGACGATCCCAACCTGCGCACCTACCTCATGGACGGCGTGCGCCCCGCGACCTGGTACACGGACCGGACCGGCCGCTGGCTGGCCGACGCAACGGCGCAGACCCACACCTGGTTTCTGGGCGACGCAGGGCTCGGCGCGACCCAAGGCAGCCTGCACCGCACCGTCGCCTCGCCCCAGACCACCGGGGCGGATGCGGGCGAATATTGCGCCATCTGGCTGGGCCCCGAACTGCCCGGCGACCAGCGCCGCGATGACGCGCACAGCGCGACCTTCGACAGCGCGCCCCTGGCAGATGATCTGGCCGTCACCGGCGCACCCATGATCCGCCTCAGCCTCAGCGCCGACGCGCCCGTGGCCCAGATCGCCGTGCGGCTGAACCACGTCCACCCGGACGGCGCCAGCACGCGGATCACCTATGGCGTGCTCAACCTCGCCCACCACCTGGGCCGCCCCCTGGTGCCCGGCCAGCGCGAGGCGATCACGCTGGCGCTTGACCACATCGCCTATGCCGTGCCCGCAGGCCACCGGCTGCGCGTGGCGGTCTCAACCGCCTACTGGCCGCTGATCTGGCCGGCCCCGACGCCCGCCACGCTCACGCTCTACGGCGGATCGCTCAGCGCGGACATCCTGACCGGCGCCGCTGGCTGGACCTTCCCACCGCCCGATGCCGCAGCCCCGTGGGACATCGAAGAACTGCGCCCCGAGGCCCACATCCGCCGCCAGGAAACCGACATGACCAGCGGCACCGTGTCGCTGGTGATCGAAGACGACTTTGGCAAGGTCCGCGACCGCGACCACGGCCTGATCACCGGCGCGGTCGCCCGCGAACGCTGGGACATCCACCCCGACGACCCGCTGTCGGCGCGCGGCACCTGCCACTGGACGGACGAGCTGACCCGCGACGACATCACCCTGCGGACCGAGGCGCGCTGCGCGATGTGGAGCGATGCAACGCATTTTCACCTCAGCGCGCAGATGGACGCATTTGAAAATGACACGCGCGTTTTCACCCGCACACTGACCGACACCTTGCCCCGCGATGACATTTAAGTGGCACCGCGCCCGGCCAGGCCCCTTGGGCGCCATTAACCCTTGCGACCCTCCGGCAAATGCTTAACCTCTCCGTATCACCACTTAAAACCCGCCGACAGATGCGGGACGCCAACCGGGAGACTTCGATGTCACACGATCTTCAAAACCTGTCTGCACAGGTCGCCGCCGGGTCCATGACCCGACGCGAATTCATGTCCAAGGCCGCCGCCTTGGGCGTGTCCGCCGCTGTTGCCACCTCCATGCTGGCCAGCACCGCACGCGCCGCGACCCCCGTCGCGGGTGGCACGTTCAAAATGGGCGTGCAAGGCGGCGAAAGCACCAACAGCCAAGACCCCGCATCCTGGGCCTCCGACGTACCGATTGCGGGCGGCCAGCTCTGGGGCGAGGGCCTCGTTGAGGTCGAAGCCGACGGCTCGCTCAGCGGCCTTGTCGCCGAAAGCTGGGAAGGCACCGCAGACGCCAAGACATGGCGCTTCAAGGTGCGTCAGGGCATCACATTCTCGAACGGCCAGGCCGTCACGGCCGAAGACGTCATGCAGACCATGGCGCGCCACTCGAACGAGGATTCCAAATCCGGCGCCCTGGGCATCGTCCAAGGCATCGAAAGCATGCGCACCGATGGCGACGTGTTCGAGGTCACGCTGGGCGTCGGCAACGCCGACCTGCCCTATCTGATGGCCGACTATCACCTGATGATCCAGCCCAACGGCGGCTTCGACGATCCCACCGCCGCCATCGGCACCGGTGCCTACGTGCTGGAAAGCGACGAGCCTGGCGTGCGCATGGTCGCCCGCCGGCGCGACGACTATTGGGGCGGCGACCAGTCGGTCACGGCCCACTATGACGCGGTCGAGGTCATCGTGCTGAACGACGCCACCGCACGTACCGCCGCCCTGCAATCGGGCCAGGTCGATACGATCAACCGGGTCGAACCCAAGATCGCGAAGCTCCTTGACCGTGCTCCCACCGTGAACGTGCTGTCCACTGCAGGCCGTGGCCACTACGTGTTCATCATGCACATCGACACCGCGCCGTTCGATGAAAACGAACTGCGTCTGGCCCTGAAACACGCCCTCAACCGCGAGGAAATGGTCGAAAAGATCCTGCAAGGCTACGGCTCCATCGGGAACGACATGCCGATCAACGCGGCCTACCCGCTCTTTGACGACACGATCCCGCAGCGGACCTTTGATCTGGACAAGGCGCGCGAACATTACGCCAAATCCGGCCACGACGGCTCGCCCATCATCCTGCGCACCGCCGACGGCGCCTTCCCCGGTGCGGTCGATGCCGCGGCCCTCTTCCAGCAGTCCTGCCAGGCCGCGGGCATCCCCCTGGAAATCAAGCGCGAACCCAATGACGGCTACTGGTCCGAGGTGTGGAACGTGCAACCCTTCTGCTGCTCGTATTGGGGTGGCCGCCCGGTGCAGGACCAGATGTACACCACCGCCTACCTGTCCACCGCAGACTGGAACGACACCCGCTGGAAACGGCCTGAATTCGACGCGATGCTGCTCGAGGCGCGCGCCGAACTGGACGAGGCCAAGCGCAAAGAGATCTACAGCCAGATGGGCCGCATGCTGAACGAAGAGGGCGGCCTGATGGTGCCCATGTTCAACGACTTCGTCGACGCGGTCTCGACCAATGTGCAGGGTTGGGAAAGCGACCCGAACGGCCCGCAGATGAACTGGTACGCTTTCAAGAAAACCTGGAAAGCGTAACGCCACAGATCACCGCGCCCGGACCCCTCCGGGCGCGGTTTTTCGTTGCTCAACGCGTCCGCACCGCCGCCCGCTTGCGCGCAGGCCAGGTGCCACCAGGACCGACATTCCATGCATCCCATTCTGACACTTGTACTGCAACGCCTGGGCCTTGGGCTCTTGCTGCTGCTGGCCGCCTCGGCGCTGCTCTTTGGCCTGACCGAGGTGCTGCCGGGGGACGCGGCCCAGGCGATCCTGGGCCAATCCGCCACCCCCGAAAGCCTCGCCAACCTGCGCGAAGAGATGGGCCTCGACCGCCCCGCCCTCACCCGCTACGTCGAATGGCTGGGCGGCATCGTGACCGGCGACATGGGCAACGCGCTGACCAACGGGCTGCCCATCGGCGACCAGGTCGCGCGGCGCATGTCCTCGACGCTGTTTCTGGCCTTCTGGGCCGCGCTCATCTCGGTCCCGCTCGCGATCCTCTTGGGCCTGATCGCCGTGCGCTACCAGAACCGCTGGCCGGACAAGCTGATCTCGGGCATCACGCTGGCCTCGATCTCACTGCCCGAGTTCATGATCGCCTATATCCTGGTCTTCTTCTTCGCGGTGAAACTCTTCTGGGCGCCCTCCTTCGCCTCCGTCTCGCCCGGCATGCCGCTCCTGGACCAGCTGCACGCTATCTCGCTGCCCGTGGCAGTGCTGACGCTGGTGGTGCTGGCGCATATGATGCGCATGACGCGCGCGGCAATCCTGAACGTGATGCAATCGGCCTATATCGAAACGGCCGAACTCAAGGGCCTCACGACCTTCACCGTGATCCGCAAACACGCCTTTCCCAACGCCATCGCGCCCATCGTGAACGTGGTGATGATCAACCTCGCCTACCTCGTGGTGGGCGTCGTGGTGGTCGAGGTGGTCTTCGCCTATCCCGGCATGGGCCAATACCTGGTCGACGCGGTGGTCAAGCGCGACGTGCCCGTTGTCTTAGCCTGCGGTGTCATCTTCGCCGCTGTTTATATCATCCTGAACATAGTCGCTGACGTGGTGAGCATTCTCGCCAATCCAAGACTGAGGCATCCAAAATGATCCCGTTGAATTTTTCTCCGAGAAAATTCAACGCGTGCGACCAAGCCTATGCGCAAGCATGCGCGGGGAGGCACCCAGTCGCCACCCCAGGCGCCTCAAACCAAGCCCATGCGCACACATACGCAGCGATGCACCCACTGGCCAGTCCAGGCGCCAAGCACCCGCGCCCCCAACACCGCCCACCCCAAGGCACCAGGACATGCTGAAAAACATCCCCCTCTCCGCCGCCATCGGCCTGATCATCACCGGCACCTACTTCCTCGCCGCCATCTTCGCGGGCCTCATCGCCCCCTACGGCATGGCCGAAGCCGTGGGCGACGTGTGGGAGCCAAGCTCGGCGCAACACTGGCTCGGCACCGACCAGATCGGGCGCGACCTGCTCACACGGATGATCTATGGCGGGCAAACCACCATCTTCATCGCCACCGCCGCCACCATCCTCAGCTTCACCACAGGCGCGGTCCTGGGCTTTATCGCCGCGGTCTCTGGCGGCTGGATCGACCAAGTGATGAGCCGGCTCGTCGACCTTTTCATGTCGATCCCCTCGCTCATCCTCGCGCTGGTGATCCTCAGCAGCATCGAGGCGACGGTGTTCACCCTGATCGTGATCATGGGCCTGCTCGACAGCACCCGCGTCTACCGCCTCGCCCGCGCCGTGGCCGTGGATATCTCGGTGATGGATTATGTCGAGGCCGCCCGGCTCCGCGGCGAAAGGCTCGGCTGGATCATCTTCCGCGAAATCCTGCCCAACGCGCTGTCGCCGCTCGTCGCCGAAATGGGCCTGCGCTTCATCTTCATGGTGCTCTTCATCTCGACGCTCAGCTTCCTCGGCATCGGCGTGCAACCCCCGCTGGCCGACTGGGGCGGCATCGTGAAAGAGAACAAAGAAGGCATCAACTTCGGCATCGGCGCCGCCCTCTACCCCGCCGTCGCCATCGCCACACTGGCGATCAGCGTCAACCTCATCGCCGACTGGATCCTCAACCGCACCACGTCTCTCAAAGGGGGCCGCGGCTGATGCAACACACCACACCCCCCTTCTCTGTTCCAAAAAAATCCTCCCCGAAGGGCCGATCTCCCACCACAGCCCACGCGCCCACCCGACGTGCCAAACGGGTCGGCGGGTGGGCGCCTTTCGGGCCAAAGGCCCGGAACAGAACACCCGACGACGAAAGCCAGCCATGACCACGCCCCTCCTCCAAGTCCGCGGCCTCAAGATCGGCGCCACCGTCTACCCGCCCGGCGAAAAACCCCATGACATCGAAATCGTGCACGGCGTCGACTTTGACGTCGCGGCGGGCAAGGTCCTGGGCCTCATCGGCGAGAGCGGCGCAGGCAAATCCACCATCGGCCTCGCCTCCATGGCCTACGGGCGCGGCGGCGTGGAACTGACGGGCGGCTCGGTCGTCGTCAACGGGCGCGACGTGCTGCAGGCCAAAACCTCCGACATCCGCAAATTGCGCGGGGCCGAGGTCACTTACGTCTCCCAATCCGCCGCCGCCTCCTTCAACCCGGCCAAACGGATCATGGAACAGGTGATCGAGGCCGCGGTGGTCCAGGGCAAATTCTCCAAATCAGACGCCGAACAGCGGGCCCGCGACCTCTTTGCCAAGCTGGGCCTGCCTAACCCCGACACCATCGGCGACCGCTACCCGCACCAGGTCTCGGGCGGGCAGCTGCAGCGCTGCATGACGGCCCTCGCGCTCTGCCCCGAACCCGATCTGGTGGTGTTTGACGAACCGACCACCGCGCTTGACGTCACCACCCAGATCGACGTGCTCAAGGCGATCAAGGACGCGATCCGCGACACCGGGGTCGCCGCCCTCTACATCACCCACGACCTCGCCGTGGTGGCCCAGGTGGCCGACCATATCATGGTGCTGCGCATGGGCGAAAAGGTCGAATACGGCACGACCGACCAGATCATCAACGCACCGCAAGAGGACTATACCAAGGCCCTCGTCTCGGTCCGCTCGATCACGCACGCGGAAAAACAACCCACCGCACCCGTGCTCAGCGTCCAAAACATCACCGCGCGTTATAAAGGCACCCATTTCGACGTGCTGCACGACGTCTCCGTCGATCTCAGCCCCGGTCAGACGCTCGCCGTGGTGGGCGAATCCGGGTCCGGCAAATCCACCCTCGCCCGCGTCATCACCGGCCTCCTGCCGCCACGCGACGGCACGATCACCTTCGCCGGGCGCACGCTCAGCCCAGACCAACCCTCCCGCAGCCGCGAAGACCTGCGCGAGCTGCAGATGATCTACCAAATGGCCGACACCGCCATGAACCCGCGCCAAACCGTGGGCACGATCATCGGGCGCCCGCTTGAATTCTACTTCGGCCTCAAGGGCGCGGAAAAACAAACCCGCATCCAGGAACTGCTGGACGAGATCGAACTGGGCCAGGGCTTCCAAGACCGCTACCCGGCCGAACTGTCGGGCGGGCAGAAACAGCGCGTCTGCATCGCCCGCGCGCTGGCGGCCAAGCCCAAGCTGATCATCTGCGATGAGGTCACCTCCGCCCTCGACCCGCTGGTCGCCGACGGCATCCTCAAACTGCTTCTCAACCTGCAAAAGGTCGAGGATGTAGCCTATCTCTTCATCACGCACGACCTCGCCACCGTGCGCGCCATCGCCGACAGCATCGCGGTGATGTACCAGGGCCGCGTCCAGCGCTACGGCACCAAATCCGAGGTCCTGACGCCGCCCTTTGACGACTACACCGATCTCCTGCTCAGCTCGGTGCCCGAAATGAAGCTGGGCTGGCTCGAAGACGTGATCGCAAACCGCAAAATGGAAAGTGCCGGCAACTAAACGGCCGGCAGCCTGAAGCGGACGTTGGTTTTGGGGGTTCCGATGACCGATGCGCGGACAAAGCGCCATTTTGCTACGGCTGCGCCAAAGTCTGCTATGCAACTCTCAATGGTCTCTTTCGCAAAGCTCATGATCGGCCAAAGACGCCAGCACATAGCAGTCTTCGGATACCCCGTGCCCATCGCAGCCCTTGGACATTCGGGTAAGTTCCTTCTCCAATAGCTTAAGCCGTTTGATCTTCTCACGCACGTCGGCAAGTTGCGAAACCGCAATATCTGTCGCTGCCTCGCAAGATTGGTCTGGGTGATCCTGTAGCTCGATGAGCGAAGAGATGGCTTCAATCGAAAACCCCAGATCACGGGCGTGCCGAATGAAGCTCAACCGCTCCAGTCCGGCTTTATCGTAGCGTCTTTGGTTCCCGCTCGTGCGCTCGGCTTCTGCCAGAAGCCCCATTTCCTCATAGTAGCGTATCGTTGGAACTTTGACCTTTGTGCGCTTTGAAAGCTCGCCGATAGAAAACATGAATAAACCTCTTGAACCTCTAGTCACTAGAGATACTAGACTAAGAGAAACGCGAGATCAAAGAGGTTCACTCATGGCAGGTTGCTGCGGAAGCGATGCAAAGTTCGACGGTGTTTCGGACGACTACAAACAGCGGCTTTGGATCGTCATCGCGATCAATGCCACCATGTTCGTTGTAGAAATGGCGGCAGGCCAGCTAGCACAGTCTCAGGCGCTGAAGGCGGACGCATTGGACTTCCTTGGCGACGCGCTGACCTACGGCATTTCACTTGCCGTGATAGGTGCTTCGATCCGCGCTCGCACGAACGCGGCCTTGGCGAAAGGCATCAGCCTTTTTCTCATGGGCGCTTGGGTGTTCGGATCAACGGTCTATCGGGTCTTCTATGTCGGTGTGCCGGAAGCTGAGATCATGGGGCTAATCGGCGCATTGGCTCTCGCAGCAAACCTCGCTAGTGTCTTTCTTCTAATGAGCTACAAGGATGGCGACGCCAATGTGCGCTCCGTTTGGCTGTGCTCTCGGAATGATGCCATCGGCAATGTCGCTGTCATGTTCGCCGCCTTGGGCGTCTGGGGTACAGCAACAGGCTGGCCTGACTTGATCGTTGCGACGATCATGGCGGGATTGTTCCTCTCGTCCGCTTTCCAGATCGTGCGGCAAGCCCTCACGGAACGGCGGGAAGTGATCGACCACGGCCACGCAGAGGCATGATGCATAGTCTGCTTGTTGCTCTGGGTCTGGGCATCGCGGCCATGACCTTGGTGGCGATCTTCTGGTCAATTGCCGTTCCTGAGCGACGGATATGGCCGCCCAAACGCTACACGACACTCACACCTTTCCTTGTGTGGGTGCCAACATTCACGCTGTTCGGGGTTCTAGTAGTGCTTGGTGTCTGGGGTTGGGCTGATCTGGACATACCGAATTGGTTGCGGTTTGGCATCGGCCTGCCTCTCATCCTGATCGGCAACATCGTCGTGTGGATGGAAGTCTCACATTTTGGAGTGCCGCAGACTGGCGGAGCCAAGGGCAACCTGCGCACCGAGGGCATGTATCGCTACTCTCGGAACCCGCAGTATATGGCTGACATTGGCATCGTCAGTGGTTGGGTGATCTTGTCAGCAGCGCCTTGGGCGATGGTCGTTGGACTGGCTGGAATAGCGGTGCTTATTGCCGCGCCATTTTCCGAGGAGCCTTGGCTCAAAGACCAATATGGCACCGCATTCGAAGACTACTCAACGCGCGTGCGACGTTTCCTCTGAGGTGGGGCCAAAATCTGCAAAGCTGACGCTCGTGCATCGTGCAGCATCGGTGATTATGGGCTCTGAGCGGACTTTCTCTGCACCTAGTTTGAAAGTCGGCTGTCGGGACGTTATCCAAGCTTTGCAAACTCCGCTCCCTGCGCAACTCTACCATTCATCAATATGCGCCATCCTACACTTTGGCCACCACCCCCTCACCCCAAAACAAAAACCTCTCCTTTGACACACCAACCCATTCCGTCCCATGGTACCCACAGCATTTACCAAACATACCTTTCACATAAACGGAGCCTGCCATGACCCGCCTGACCTCTGCCCGCGATTTCTTTGACGCCTGCGAAACCGGCAAGGGATGGGAGGTCTGCCAGGCCTGGTGCACCCCCGACGCCAGCTTCTCCGCCCAAGCCGACGCGCTGACCGACATCACCACCCTCGAAGGCTATTGCGAGTGGATGAAGGGGCTGCTGACGCCTGTGCCCGACGGCCATTACGAGCTGAAGGCCTTTGCCATGGACGAAGACGCAGGCACCGCCCTGGGCTTTGCCGTCTTTCACGGCACTCAGACCGGCACCGGCGGCCCGGGCGAGCCCACGGGCAACACGGTCGCCGCCGACTACGTCTATGCCATCACCTTCGACGGCGACAAGATCACCCATATGACCAAGGTCTGGAACGACGTGATCTCCTTGCGGCAGTTGGGCTGGGCATAAATCGGCTCGCAACCGCGATTTCCACATCATCCGCGCGACGGAAACGGGGGCCTGCGGCGTACAAAACCTGTCCAACAGCCACAGGAGCCCCGCATGCCGTATCGCCACGTCAAATCCCTGTCCTTCGCCTTCCTCATGCTCGCCCCGGTCTGCGCCGAGGCGCAAGAAGCCCCCGATGTGGCCGCCTTTGCCGCCGCCCTGAACATGACAGAGGCGCAGGTGCGTAGCTGCCTGCCCGCGGACATGGTGCCCGGCAAACGCCTGCCCCGGTCCGAACGCGAGGCCGTGTTCGGCTGTTTTCAGCAGATCAACCCGAATGTGACCCAATCCGATCTGCGCACCGCCATGCGCAGCGCCCAGCGCTAAGGCGCAAGGGCCACGCGGGCCACGCGCACGACACGCACGGCCCAAGGCGGCGCACGGCCCGCGTCCGGCTACGCCAGCGCCGCCTTATGCGCGGCAAAGACATCCGCCAATTGCGCCGCCTGTTGCAGCCCCTGCACCCGTCGGTGCAGCTGACCCGCCCCGTCAAACAGCAACAGCGTCACATGGGGCACGTTGTACCGCCGGGCAAAGGCCGCGCCCTCCGGCGTCGTGATATCCGCCACCAGGTAGGTCAGCCCGCAATCGTCAAAATCCCGCAAGGCGCGCCGCGCCTGCTTTTGCAGCGCCGTACAGGTCGGGCATTGCGGGTCGTGGACCTGCACCACCGCGATGCTGCCATCGCCCACGCGGGTCAGATCATGTTCGGCTGCATAGCTGCGAAAGGAACTGACGGCCCAGACACCGCCGCCCGCAACCAGCGCCACAGCGGTGGCGCCACCGCCCAGCAGCGACCGGCGCGACAGACCTGACTGACCTGCTTGACGCGACTGCGCCGCCGGCTTGGCCGCGCTGCGCGCCTTCTTTCGGGATTTTGGCATGGCGGTCCTGTCCTGTACGTGATGCGTGCGTCGCGCCGCCAGTCTAGGCGCGCGGCGCCCGCGCGCACCTCACGATCACGCCAGCGGATCTGCGCGGCACACCCGGCAGATGTGAACCCGCCGTTAACGCCGCGCCACAAAGGTTAACGCAGGGACAATGGTTAACGGTCTCTTACCCCGCGCCAAGCCACCAAAATGCGCAGTTTGCCGCGCAAAGCGCGCAAACCCCGCATAAAGGGCGCAAACCGCCCCAATGCGCGTCTCTCAAACTGTGCATATGCCGCACCAAACTGCGCAGTTCCGCGCGCCCGCCCCTGTCAAGGGGCAGCGCACGCTGGGGTAAGGATTACTCCGCCGCCAGCGCCTCCGACGCCAATTCCCAGGGCCGGACAAAATCGCCCAGCACGGTTTGCAGTGCCGTCTCGGACGCGCCGTTGGCGGCGACTTGGGCCACCAACCCGCGTTTTTTGTCGTCGCTCACCGACACCACCCGCGCCTCCAGGCCTGCGTCCTCGAGGGCCGCGTTGTAGATGCGGGTGATCGCCTCGCGCCGCAGGTCGGGCTTGAACACTTTGCCCACGGCGGTCTTGGGCAGCTCGGGCAGGATGGTCATGTGCTTGGGCCGCGCGGCCCGCTCGTGCACATGCGCCGCGCAATGGGCCATCAGGGCATCGGGCGTCACATCCGCACCCGCCACCAGCTCGACATAGGCGCAAGGCACCTCGCCCGCGTGGCGGTCGGGCTGGCCAATGGCCCCGGCAAAGGCCACGGCCTCGTGGGCCAGCAACGCCTCTTCGATCTCGGCCGGATCGATGTTGTGGCCGCCGCGAATGATCAGGTCTTTGGCGCGGCCCGTGATCCACAGATACCCATCGCCGTCAAACCGGCCCAGATCGCCCGTGCGCAGGTATTTGTCGTTGTAATACAGGTCCTTGTTCTTCTCGGCCTCGGTATAGGTGTTGCCCGGCCAGACCCCTGGATTGCTTACGCAAATCTCGCCGATCTCGTCCACATCCGCCTCGATCACGCCCTCGGGGGTGCCCTTGTAAATCTTTACATCCGTGTAGGGAAAGGGGATGCCGACCGACCCGACCTTCTTTTCCCCGTGGATCGGATTGCTCGACACCAGGCACGTGGCCTCGGTCATGCCGTAGCCTTCGATGATCTCGACGCCCGCCGCGGCCTCGTAGCGTTTGAACAGCTCTTGCGGCAGCGGGGCAGACCCGGAAAAGGTCGACTTGACGGTGCCGATATCGGCATCGATCCCGCGCTGCATCATCGCGGCCATCGCCGTGGGAACCGAGGCGATAAAGGTGATCTTCCACCGCTCCGACAGCTTCCAGATGTTGTCAAACACGCCCTCGCCGCGATAGCCCTGCGGCGTGGGAAAGATGCAATGCGCGCCCGACGCGATGCCACCCAGCAGCATCACCTGCGCCGCCATCACATGGAACAGGGGCAGCGGCGCCAGGATATTATCCTGCTCGTTCAATAGGATACGCGCGCCCAGCCAGCCGTTATAGACCATGCCCGAATACTTGTGCTGCGCGACCTTGGGCATGCCCGTCGTGCCGCCGGTGTGGAAATAGCAGGCGACCCGGTCCTCTTGCACATCCTCGAATTGCAGCGCGGTGGGATGCTTGGCCACCTCCTTGCCAAAGCTCAGGTAGGTGACGCCCGGCGCCTTCGCGGCCTTGGGTCGGATCAGCGGGATGATCAGCGACTTGATCCCGCCCACATGGGTCAGCAGGTCAACCTCAAGCACGGTGGTCACATTGGGCGCCAGCGCCACGGCCTTGGCCGTCTTCTCGGCCACGTCGGTCTTGGGAAAGGCGCGCAGGGTCACGACGACCTTGGCTTGGGTCTCGCGCAGGATGGCGCCGATCTGCTCGGCGTCCAGCAGCGGGTTGATGGGCGCCACGATGCCCGCCACCGCACCGCCCAGCAGGGTCAGCACCGTCTCGGTCGCGTTGGGCAGGACAAATGCTACAACATCCTGCGGGCCGATGCCCAGGCTGCGCAACATGTTGGCGCACTGCCCCGTCCGGGCCTTCAGCGCGGTCCAGGTCAGCGTCTCGGATTTGGAACCGGGGTCGGAAAAGATCTGATAGCTGACCGCGTTGTGGTTGGGAAACTTGGCGGTCGTCTCGCTTAACATGCCATACAGCGTCTTGGGCAGATCGCGGTCTTCCCACGGCATCTCGTTCTCAATGGCGTCGCGGTCGGCGATCCCGGCATAGGTCATGGCTATTCTCCCTCATGCGCCTTTTTCGTGATGTGACGCCTATCGTTTGTGGACCAAAGGATGCGGTGGATTGCCGCAATGATCAAGCGATGAGCCACGCGCCCTCCAGTCCCGGACGCCGCGTCAAACCGCGTAACCTTGGGTCAGTCCCCTTGCGGCAGCCGCAGAACCAACCCGGGATAAAGCGCTGCACCCTGCGGCAACACCGGATCGTTGGCCGCCAAGATAGCAGCACCCAGACTCGCATCCCCCAACTGCGCCGTGGCGATGGCCGCCAGCGTGTCACCGGGCACAACGGTGTACAATTCGGCATCCCGCACCCCGTCCACATCCTCGTCCACGACGGCCACGCCCTGCACGTTGCCCACGGCCAGGATCACCTTTTCAAACGTCTCTTGATCCGCCGCCGCCCCGGTCACGACCACCCGGTCGCCCGCGATGGACAGGTCCAGACCCGCGGCCTGCAACCCCAGTTCAGCCAACAGCGCGCGCAACGCGTCGCAGGTCACGGGGCCCCCCGCCGCGCACAGCGCACGCCCCTTCCGCTTGATGAAACTCCACCGCCGCACTGATCACTCCCGCTGCACCCCAGGGACTACAGCACGATCAAACACGAATTGGTGACAGGCCTAAGGGGAATTACTCTGCGGCAACGCCATCGGTGAATTGCAGCCGGGCCAAGCGCGCATAAAGACCGCCTTCGCCCACCAATTGATCATGTGGGCCCTGCGCCACGACGCGGCCCTGGTCCAACACGACGATGCGGTCGGCCTTTTTCACCGTCGCCAGACGGTGCGCCACGATCAACGTGGTGCGGCCCTGGGCCAGCGTGTCGACGGCGCGCTGCACCGCCTGCTCGCTTTCGGCGTCCAGCGCGCTGGTTGCCTCGTCCAGCAGCAGCACCGGCGCGTCGCGCAGGATCGCGCGGGCGATGGCGATGCGCTGCTTTTGCCCGCCCGACAGCATCACGCCCCGCTCGCCCAGCGGGCTGTCGTAACCGTCGGGCAGCCCTTGGATAAACCCGTGCGCCGCCGCCGCGCGCGCCGCCGCCTCGACCTCTGCCTGGGTCGCACCGGGGCGGCCAAAGGCGATGTTTTCCGCGGCAGAGGCGGCAAAGATCATCGGGTCTTGCGGCACCAGGGCGATGTGCTGGCGGAAATCCTCGCGCGCCATATCGGCCACGTTCACGCCATCCAGGCGGATCTGCCCCTCTTGCGGGTCGTAAAAGCGCAAGAGCATCTGGATGATCGTCGTCTTGCCCGCGCCCGACGGCCCGACAAAGGCCACGGTTTCGCCCGGCTGGATGTCCAGCGTCACGCCGTCCAGCGCATTGATCAAGGGCCGCGCCGGATAGGCAAAGCGCACCGCGTCAAAGCTGATCTGCCCGCGCACCGGCTGTGGCACGGGTTGCGGGGCCGCAACATCGCGCACCGCGTCATCGGTCTGCAACAGCTCGACCAACCGCTCGGTCGCGCCCGCGGCGCGCTGCAACTCGCCGATGATCTCGGACAGGGCCGCAACCGCGCCCGCCACCATCACCGCATAGATCACGAACTGGATCAGCATGCCTTGGGTCATGTCACCGGCACGCACGTCGTTGGCGCCAATCCACAGCACACCCACGATGCCCACAAAGACCAGGAAGATCACGATCACGGTCATCAGCGCCCGCGTGGTGATCCGCCGCTTGGCCGACCCATAGCTGGCCTCGGTCACGTCCGAAAACATCGCCCGGCTGGCGGCCTCGTGGGTAAAGGCTTGGACCGTCTGCACCGCGCTCAGCTGCTCGGACGCGCGGCCTGACGACGCGGCGATCCAATCCTGGTTCTCGCGGCTCAGCACCCGCAGGCGGCGGCCCAGCACCAGGATCGGCACCACGACCGCCGGCACGATCAGCAACACCAGCCCCGTCAGCTTGGCCGAGGTCAGCAACATCAGCACCAGCCCGCCGACAAAGATCAGCACATTGCGCAGCGCGATCGAGATGGAGGAGCCGACAACGCTGAGGATCAGCGTGGTGTCGGTGGTGATCCGGCTGAGGACCTCGCCGGTCATGATGCTTTCATAGAAACTGGGCGACATGCCGATCACCCGGTCGAACACCGCCTTGCGGATGTCCGCCACGACCCGCTCGCCCAGGCGCGTCACCAGCGCATAGCGCAGGCCCGTGCCCAGGGCCAACAGGCCCGCAATCGCGATGGCCGCCATGAAATAGAGATCGAGCAGCGCCGCATCGTCGGTGTCGAAATTGTCGACCACCCGGCGCACCGCCAACGGCAGGGCCAACGATACGATGGCCGTCATCACAAGTGCGGTCAGCGCTGCCGCCATCAACCGCCAATAGGGCAGCAGGAACGGCACCAGGGCGCGCAACGCCCCCAGCTGCTTGGATTTTTCACGCTCTTCTGCGCCAGCATTTGGCGGCGGCGCGGCAGAGGAGGTGTCAGTCATGCGGTCTCCGGCCCGTCTTGTGGTGGTGCGCACATGCCCGTATCCGGCCTGTCAGGTCAAGTGGACAGGGGCGCGCAGTTTGACCATGGCAAGAAGGGTGGAGCGGGCGACGGGAATCGAACCCGTATCTCTTGCTTGGAAGGCAAGGGTCTTACCATTACACAACGCCCGCGTCACGGGCAGCCGTCTAAAGGATCGCCCCCGCGCGGTCAAGAACACCTGACACCGGCGGCAGCACGGGGGCCGATGGCCAAATCACCCGCGCCGCGCGCTTGATTCGACCCAGCCGGACCGCCAAAACCGGCCCAAACGGCCCCGTATCCGCAGCCCTGAAGAAAAAAGATGGCAGGGGCGCGCCAGCATCCATGCAGGATAGTGCATTGAATTGCCTCGTTTCCTGCCCCTGCGGCACCCATCACTGCACCCGAGGCCAAAGCGTCAAGCTATATGGACACTTGTAATGTCAATTTTATCTGACAGACTATCGCCATGGTCCGAGTGTGCGCGTCGTGATCAGAGAGCTGCGCGGCAGCACTGCAACCCCGGTTTGGGGCTGTCGTCGCATCTCAGTCAAAGCAGACTTGGAGAAGCATAATGTCCGACGACCCAGACAAGGTATGGCCCACAGGCCTGACCCTGAACGAAGCCGAAGAAGTGCACAGCTATCTGATTGATGGTACGCGGGTCTTCGGTGCGATTGCCCTGATTGCGCACATGCTCGTGGCCGCGTCCACGCCATGGCTCGGATAAGGGAGGAAACCAAATGAACAACGCAAAAATGTGGCTTGTTGTCCCGCCTGCCGTCGGTGTCCCCGTATTCCTGGGCGCCGTGGCTGTTGGTTCTTTCGCCGTGCACGTCGCGGTGCTGAGCAACACCTCGTGGGTGTCCGACTTCCTGTCGGGGGTCGAATTGGGCTCCGGCGACGCCGAAGCCTCGGCCGTCCTGCTGGACCGCGCCGATGATGGGGTGGCGCAAGCCTCTTATGTCGTGCCCGCGGCCAATGGCGGACAGCAAGTGCTGGTCGTGATGCCCGACGGCACCACCCGCACCGCCGTGCTGCAACCCAGCACCGTGGTCGAGGCGCGCGCGACAGCCACGCCACAGATCATAGAACAGTGACGCGCCGTCCCTCGCCCCCGCGGTGAGGGACCCGCCCACCCGCTGGCTCTATCCCTGGCATCGCGCCCACGCGGTGCCCCCTATTCCCACATCCTGCGAGGGGTCCATGTTCGACTATCGCGCAACAGCCTTGCGCAAGCTGGCCACGTTGGCGCCGCGCTACTTGCCCTTTGCAGATGTCGCCACCGACGCCGTGCCGCTGTCGCGCCTGATGCGCCTGTCGCTGTTTCAGGTCACCGTTGGCATGGCCATCGTCCTGCTGGTGGGCACGCTCAACCGCGTGATGATCGTCGAACTTGCCGTGCCCGCCACCCTCGTGGCCGTGATGCTGGCCTTGCCCTTGGTCTTTGCCCCCCTGCGCGTCCTGATCGGGCATAAATCCGACACCCATGTCTCGGCCCTCGGGCTGCGGCGGGTGCCCTATATCTGGAAGGGCACGCTGTACCAATTCGGCGGCTTTGCCATCATGCCCTTCGCCCTGCTGGTCCTGTCAGGCTATGGCGAGGCGGTGGATGCGCCGCGCTGGATGGGCCTCACCTCTGCCGCGTTGGCCTTTCTGTTGGTCGGCGCGGGCGTGCACATGGTCCAAACCGTGGGCCTGGCCCTGGCCACCGATCTGGTCAAGGACGCGGACCAGCCCAAGGTCGTGGGCCTCATGTATGTCATGCTGCTCTTTGGCATGGTGCTCAGCGCGCTGATCTTTGGCACGCTTCTGGAAAACTATACCCCCGGTCGCCTGATCCAGGTGATCCAAGGCGCCGCCGTCGTCACCGTCTCGCTCAACCTCTTTGCGATGTGGAAGCAGGAACCGCGCGACCGGCTGCGCGCCCAACAGATGCAGAGCACCCCGCCCGTACCATTCGCCACCGCATGGCGACAGCTGGCCGCACGGCCCGGCACCACGCGACTTCTCCTGGTGATCGCCCTTGGCACCTTCGGCTTTGGCGCGGCAGACGTGCTGTTGGAACCCTATGGCGGCCAGGCGCTGGGGCTGTCGGTCGCTGACACGACCAAGCTGACGGCCCTGCTGGCAGGCGGCACGCTCATCGGCTTTGGCATCGCCTCGCGCGTGCTGGGCCAGGGCGGTGCGGGCAACGCGCCCGCCAGCCTCGCCCTCACCGGGGCCGCCATCGGCATCCCCGGCTTTGGCGCGATCATCCTGTCGTCGATGGGCGGCGGGGCGCCGATGTTCCTCTTGGGCACGGTGCTGACCGGCCTGGGCGCGGGGCTTTTTGGGCACGCGACGCTTACCGCGACCATGCGCGCCGCCGCCCGCGACCAGATCGGCCTGGCCCTGGGCACCTGGGGTGCGGTGCAGGCCACCGCGGCAGGCATCGGCGTGGCCATGGCGGGCGTGCTGCGCGATGTGATCCTGGCAGGCGCTCCGGCCGTGGGCCTGCCCGCCCACGCGCCCTACAATGCCGTTTTCTTGGTCGAGGTCGTTTTCCTCGCCCTCGCATGCGCTACCCTCATTCCATTGCTGACCCGAGCCCGCAGCGCGCGCGGCGGTCAGGCACAGATTTCCCCGCGGGCCACCACCGGCCCGCACACCGAACCGGCGGAGGCATCATGACCCAAGTCATCACCCGATATTTCGAAGACGCAGACCGGGCGGCGACGGCGCGCCGTGCGCTCGACCTCGCAGGGTTTCCGCGCAGCGACCTGAAGGTCCTGACCGACGCCGCATCCGCCGAGGCCACGCTGACCAACAGCAAGGTCGACGAGGGCGCAGCCAAAGCCTACGCCAAGCGGCTGTCCGCAGGCGGCGCCGTCTTGCTGGCACGCGCGACCTATGTGCCGCTGGGCGCGGCCAAGCTGGTGCGCAGCACCACCGCGGACCTGGGCGCCGCGGATATGGGCGATGTGACCGAAGAGGTCTATGTCAAGGACCCGCCCGGCGGCCTGCGCTCTGTCCTCAGCAGCCATCCACACATCCTGCTGCGCAAGACGCGCAGCGACACGTCCAACCACCGCATGGCCGATTGGCCGCTGCCCCTGATCAGCCGGCGCAAGCCGCTCGATGCCTTCGTCTTTCCGCGCCATGCCCGGATGGCAAACTTTCCCATCCCGCTGCTGAGCGATCGCAAGCCCAAGGACAAGTTCGCCTTTCCCCGCCACGCGCGCATGGCCAACTTTCCCATCCCGTTGCTGAGCAAACGCAAACCCTGGGACGCCTTCGCCTTTCCCAGGCACATGCGGATGGCGAACTTTCCCATCCCGCTGATCTCGAAACGCACGCCCTATACCGGCACACTGATCGGCAAACACACGCGGATGGCACGCTGGCCCTTCCCGCTGCTGATCGATGGCGAGGAACACACAAACGCGCTGATGCCCGGCGGGCCGCGGATGGCAAACTTTCCCATCCCCCTGCTCAGCAACCGCAAACCTGCGGACAAGTTCGCCTTCCCGCGTCACGCGCGCATGGCCAACTTTCCCTTCCCGCTGCTCAGCAACCGCAAGCCGTTCACCGGCTCGGCCATCCCCAAGCACGGGCGGATGGCTGACCTGTTCCTGCCGCTGGTGATCAAGCATGGCGAGGCCAAGACGCCCGCGCGCAAGGGGTTTTCCTTCTCGCGCCTTTTCGGCATCCCGACGCTGATCAACCGCTAAGGCACGGGTGTCCCCGCGGGGACACCTACGGCACCCGGCTAGGACATAGCTAAAACAGCTGGCGTTCTTTCGCCAGAATCGCAGCCTGGGTCCGGTTGGCCACGCCCAGCTTGGCCAGCACGTTCTTGACATGCAGCTTGACGGTGACCTCGCTGATGCCCAGCACCTGGGCGATCTCTTTGTTCGATACGCCGATGCACAGCTGTTCCAGCGTCTGCATCTCGCGCTCTGACAGATTGGCAAAGGCGCCTGACCGGGCCGCCGCAGGCTCGGGCGAGGCAAAGCCAAAGGGAAAGTACCGCTCGCCCGTCAGGACGAACTTGATCGCGTTGACCATCGACGCCGCGGTCAGCGACTTGGGCAGAAACCCGTGCGCGCCGCGCGCCATCGCCGCATTGGCCACATCGCGATTGGCCACGCCCGACATCAGCGCGACCTTGGCCGCCGGATAGGCGCTGCGCGCCCGGTCCAGCCCGTCCAGCCCGTTCATGCCCGGCATGTTGTAATCCAGGATCAGCAGATCGACCGCATCCATACCCGCCATCGCGGCCAGCGCGGTGTCCAGGCTGGACGCTGTAGCCACGGCAAAGCCGTCCACCGTCTCAAGGTAGGCCGCAATGGTGTCGCGCACCAAATCATGATCATCCGCCAACAGGATATTTGGCATCGCACTCGTCCTTTGCACCCGCGCAGTCTAACGCCCAATCTCGGCAAAACCGCGGCGCACCTATACTTTGGTATAGGTCCCCATGCCAATGCCCCAAAGCACAATCCGCCAAACCCGGCTAAGACGGGGACAACCCGAGATGGAGATCGGTTTATGGCGAAAAGACATCACTCACGGACCTGGGTCGTTCTCCTGTTTGCGCTTGCGTGCCTGGCCCCACCAGCCGCGGCGCAAACGGCGATGGGGTTGCAGGTGACTGCGACCCCATCGCAGGAGGATGCGACCGCCGTCAGCCTCGATGCGCTTGATGAGATGGAGCAGGTCAGCTTTACCACCTCCACCATCTGGACGGACGGTCCCGTGACGTTCTCGGGCGTCCCGCTCAAGGTGTTGCTGGCGGCCCATGCGGCCCAAGGCACGGCGGTCGAGATGGTGGCGCTGAACGATTACGCCGTGACCATGCCTCTGGACGCGCTAGAGGACGACGCGCCCATTGTCGCAACCCGGATGAACGGCGCGCCCATGTCGGTGCGTGACAAGGGCCCCTATTGGGTCGTCTTTCCCTATGACAAAGACCCCAAATACCGGACCGAGACGACTTACGCGCTCAGCATCTGGCAACTCAACCGCCTCAAGGTCGTGGATTGAGGCGTAAAACCCGCCTACCTTGACGCCAGACGGACGAGGGGGTGACGGGTGACGGCACGCACGAACAGATACCGCGCGGCGATCCTGGCGGCCTTCGGCCTGCTGGTGCTGTTGCTGGCAGTGCTGGTCACCAACCTGCTGGCGCAGCTGCGCGATATCTCGAACGCTGCGGGCGACAACACACAATGGAGCATCGCACAGCTCGATACCGAGTTTGCCAACCTCAACGCCGCCCTCACCGACCACCTTGCAGGCCAAGGCGGCGCGCCGGGGGACATCCAACTGCGGATCGACATCGCGCTCAGCCGTCTGAACATCATCAACTCGGGCCGGGCCGCCGAAATCTTTGGCCCCAGCGCCGAGGCGGCCGAGCTGATTGCGCCGCTCAACACCTTTGCCCAGCGGGTCATCGCCATCGTCGACGCGCCCGGCGATCTGACCCAGGCCGATCTGGCCCGCATCCGCGAAGGCGTGCGCGCCGTGCGCCCCAACGTCCGCGCCATCGCCCTGCTGGGCGTGCGCCTGGGCGCCGAACAGTCCCAAGCCCGCCGCGCGCAATTCTCGCGTCAACTGTCCTGGACCGCGGGCACCGCCATTTCCCTGCTGGTGCTGATGGCGGGCCTCTTGCTGGTGCTCGACCGGCTCTTGCGCCGGGCCGAACGGCGCGACGCGGCCCTGGCCACCTCATCCCGGCGGCTCGCCTCGACCGTGGCGGCCTCGCTCGACGCCATCGTGACGGCGGATGACGATGGGCGTATCATCGGCTTTAACGCCGCCGCCGAACGGGTCTTTGGCTGGGCGCGCGCCGACATCATCGGCCAAACGATGGAGGAAACGATTATTCCCCACCGCATGCGCGACGCCCACCACAACGGGATGAAACGGTATCTTGAAACCGGCACGCCGCGCGTGGTCGACGCAGGCCGGGTCGAGCTGGCCGCTCTGCGCAAAAGCGGCGAGGAATTTCCGGTCGAACTGAACATAACCACCGCCATCGACGCGGATCGGACGTCCTTCATTGCCTATATCCGCGACATCAGCGAACGCAAAATCAACGAACAAAAGCTGATCGACGCCCGCGACCGCGCCGAACGCACCGACCAGGCCAAGTCGCAATTCCTCACGGTGATGAGCCATGAGATGCGCACGCCGCTGAACGGCATCCTGGGCGTGCTCGACCTGCTGAGCACCACGCCGCTTAGTCCGCAGCAACAGCGCTATGCGCGCATAGCCACCTCGTCGAGCGAGATCCTGCTGGAACAGATCAACGAGGCGCTGGATATCACGCGGATCGAGGCGGGCGCGCTGCAACTCAACCCCCAGGACTTCAGCCTGCCCGATCTGGTCGCCCATGTGGTCGAGGTGCTGGAACCGCTGGCGCGCGAAAAGGGGCTGTATCTGACCGCCAGCATCGACCCCGCCATGCAGCGCGGCTTTCACGGCGATGCGGGCCGGGTGCGGCAAATCCTGACGAACCTGATCGGGAATGCGGTGAAATTCACCGAAACGGGCGGTATCACGCTGCATGTCAGCGGGATTCACGGGCCCGATGCGTCCTCGCTGCGGTTCGAGGTCACCGATACCGGGCCGGGCATCCCACCCTCGCAACAAGAACAGGTGTTCGAGGATTTCTTTGCCATGGCAACCGGCGAGGGCCGCCAGACGCGGGGCGACGGGCTGGGCCTTGCCATCTCGCGCCGGATCGCGCGGGCCATGGGCGGCGATGTCAGCCTTGCCAGCGCGACGGGCGCGGGCTCTACCTTTACCCTGACCCTAAGCATGCCACGCACCGACACTGCGCCAACGCCTGCCGCTGACCCCAACCAACCACCGCGCACGACCCGGTCCTGCACCGTGCTGATTGTCGAGGACAATTCGATCAACCGCAGCGTGCTGGGCGACATGCTGTTTATGATGGGCCACAAGGTGCACGAGGCCGTGCATGGCGCCGACGGTCTGGAACAGGCCGCGCAAACGCCCTTCGACGTGATCTTTATGGATATCAGCATGCCGGTGATGGACGGCATCGCCGCCACGCGCCGCCTGCGGGCGGGCGACGGCCCCAATACGGGCACGCATGTCGTTGGGCTCACCGCGCATGGCCGCGAAGAGTTCCGCGAAGAAGCCGAGGCCGCGGGCATGAACCGCTTTCATACCAAACCCATCCGTATGGACGCGCTGCACAGCATCATCGCCGAGGTCACCGCCGGCCACCGTCCGCCACTGGACGCCGCACAGTTCCCCGACGCCCTGCGCGAGCTGTTGGATGCCCTGGGCCCGGCCAAGGTGCGCGATATCGCCGATCGGTTCCTGGCCGAACTGTCCGCGTTCACGGCAACCTTGCGCGACACCGCCACAGACCCCGATACCGCCGCCATGGCCGAGGCCGCGCACAAGGCCAAAGGGGCCGCATCGCTGCTGGGTCAGGCCGAAATTGCCACCGCCCTCGCCAGGCTGGAAGCGGACGCGCGGGCGAATCACTTGGACGCTGCCGCCGACTGGGCCACCCGCCTGGATGCGCAGGCCGCCCAGGCGCGCGCGGCCTTTGACGCCGCTTTGGGCCGCTCTTCGGTATAGACCCCCTATCCAAAGGGATAGGCGACCCATCCGAATGCCCTGCAACCTATCCCACCGCCCCAGACCTTTTCGGTGCGGGGGCCGCTACACCTGCGTGCATCACATCCCGGGTTGCCATGTGCGGCCCCTGCACAAAGGAACGCAGACAATGACACATTCCAAAAGCATCATCGTCGTCGGTGGCGACGGATTTTGCGGCTGGCCCACGGCGTTGCACCTGTCGCATCTGGGCCACGACGTCACCATCGTCGACAACCTGTCGCGCCGCGCCATCGACGTCGAACTGGGCGCCGACAGCCTGACGCCCATCGCCTCGATCCAGGATCGGATCGCCGCCTGGAAGGAACAGACAGGCCGCCGCATCGGCTTTGCCCAGATCGACGTGGCGCGCGATTATCAGCACATTTGCGGGCTGTTTTCCGTACAAAAGCCCGACACTGTCATCCACTTTGGCGAACAGCGCGCCGCCCCCTATTCGATGAAGGGCGCGGCCCACAAACGCTATACCGTCGACAACAACATTTCGGGCACCCACAACCTGCTGGCCGCCGCGGTCGAGACGGGGCTGGACCCGCATGTCGTGCACCTGGGCACCATGGGCGTCTACGGCTATGACGATGACGGGCTTGAGATCCCAGAGGGGTACCTGCCCGTCTACATCCCCGGCGATGACAAGCAGATTATCAAGCGCGATATCCTCTATCCCACCAACCCCGGCAGCGTCTATCACATGACCAAATCCATGGATCAGCTGCTGTTCCAATTCTACGCCAAGAACGACCGCCTGCGCATCACCGACCTGCACCAGGGCATTGTCTGGGGCACCCAGACGGACGAGACGCGGATGGACCCGCGGCTGATCAACCGCTTTGACTATGACGGCGACTATGGCACTGTTCTTAATCGCTTTTTGATGCAGGCGGTGGTGGGCCACCCGCTGACGGTGCATGGTACGGGCGGGCAGACGCGGGCGTTTATCCACATCCAGGACACGGTCAAATGCCTGGCCCTCGCGGTCGCCAACCCGCCCGCGCGCGGCGCCAAGGTGGCGATCCTGAACCAGATGACCGAAACCCACAGCGTGCGGTCCCTGGCGCAACTGGTGGCCGCCACCTCTGGCGCGCAGGTCGCCTGTGTCGACAACCCCCGGAACGAGGCGGCCGAGAACGGGTTGCGCGTGGCCAACCAGACCTTTCTGACCCTTGGGCTGAGCCCTGTCACACTGGCCGAGGGGCTGATGGACGAGACCCAGCAGATCGCCGCCAAATACGCCCACCGCTGCCGCCTGCAAAAGATCCCGTGCCTGTCGACCTGGACGGATCAACAGCGCCCCGGCGTGGTGCCGGCGGACGCCGCCACACGCGCCGCCGCCTGACCTAACCCCCTGACCTGGCTGTTCTTTTGGGCGGCCAGGTTGGGGCACACCCCCCCTTACACACGGTGATCACAATGCGCATGATCGGCATTGGACTTATGGGATTTCTCCTGGCAGGCATCGCCCTCCTGCTGTCGTCATTGAACCTGGTCGAACAAGGACAACGCTATGTCCGCGCGCTAGGGGCGGAGCCGCAGCTGGTCTTTGAACACCGCACGGCACTGCACGAACCGCGCGCAACCGCTGACCGCGCCACGATCCGGCGCACCGGCGCCGATCATCCGGTGATCCTGTCGGGCTTTCCCGCCTATCACAGCGTGGCCTTCGCCCTGCCGGTGGATGCGCGGCCAGTGTCTGGATACCTCCAGATTGATACGACATCTCAGGTCCTTGCGGGGGTCGAGGGGGTGCTGCGCGTCTCGATCCACAACGCGCGCCGGGGCGAGCTGTTGTTGCGCCCGGGCGAGGCGGGGCGGTCCTTGCAAATTCCGCTGTCGCCTGCGGATTTCGCCAAGGACCAGTTGGTCGTCTCTTTCTCATTGCAAGGCACGGACCCACAACAGCAGTGCGGCGCAGAAAGTGGCGTCGCCGCCGTGATCGAGATCGAGGCGACCAGCGCCCTGTTCCTCACCCTAGACCGCCCGCTGGCCACCCCCCGCGACCAGGTGCGCGCGGCGGGCAATGTGGCCAGCGTCGCCTGGCCCGCGTGGCTGAAACCGTCCGAACAGGCCCGCCGCCTGGTGCTGGCAACGCAGCTACAGCGGCAAGGTGTGACCACGACCTTTGCTGCCACGAACGATGCCACCGCCCGCGACACCGCTCAACTGCGCGCCCTACGCGACAGCCACATCCCGGCCCCGCCGGAGGGCAACACCCTGACGCTCGCCCAGACGGGCATGAACGCAGGCCTGCGCCGCTTTCACCGTCAAACCACCTGGCGCCACCGCTATGACCTGCGCGACGGGCCGCACCGGGCGGTCCCGGCCCAGCTGGATCTGCGGATGATGTTTGGGCGGCTGATGGGCGGCCAGCACTGGGCGCTGACGGTGACGCTGAACAGCCGCATGGTGTTTCAGGGCCATGTCACAGGCGCCCAAGAGGCCTATACCGCACTGATCGACCTACCTGCCGACCTGCACCAGGCCCGCAATGTGATCGAGGTGACGGCAGTCACCACTGCCCCCCGAGACGGCATCTGCGACGACGGCCCCGTGCTGGTGGCCGAGATGCAGGGTGGCACCACGCTGATCCCCGGCGATACGGCCTATCGCGACGCGCTGACCACCCTGCGCGCCGCCCTGCCCGCCGACCGCGCGATCACCATCGGGACAAGCACCGCCCTGACCGCAACGGACGCGCGCATCGCGGCGGACCTGCTGGACCGCACGCTGCCGCGCGGCGCACAGATCAAACCGGCGGCAGGCCGCGCGCAGGTGATCGTGCTGACCCCAGATGTGGCCGCGGCCCCCCTGCCCCAGGACACGCCCCTGTGGCTTGTCACCCAAGGCAGCACCGGCACAGACCTCGTGATCACCCCGCTAGACAGCGCCACCGCCCTGCCGCGCACCGGCCTGGCCCTGCTGGTCGCCCCCGGGGGCCTCGCCAAAACCGGGGCCGCGTCATGAGCGGGGCAGAGGACAAGCGCGAGCAGATCAACTTTGCCTCGGTCGACAGCGCGCCCAAACGCTTTGCCGGTCCGGTGTCGGTCTGGCAGGCGCCCAAGACGCTGGCGCTGTTCACCGTCCTGGCCACCGCGCAACTGTGGCTGGTCAACACTGACCTGGTGGCCAGCGTCCTGCCCAACCGCGACTACGTGTTTTCGGCCCATAGCGGGCGGCACGCCGTGGCCATCCGCATCTTTCTGATCTCGTTCTTCGTGGCCTTTGCCGCGTTCAGCGCGGGCCGGCCACGGGGGCGCGTGCTTTTTGGGCTGGACCTGACGCTGACCTTCCTCGCGGGCTGCGCCGTCTTTGATCTGGCCAATGCAGGGGCACAGCATGCGCTTGGCGCCTCGTTTTCGCTGCACTTCAGCGCGATCGCCTCGGGCCTCTTCGGCTTTGCGGTCTATTCGTTCAAGCTTCTGGAACGCGGGTTCATGCCCGCGCGCATCCGGATCGAACACGTGTCGGTCAGCCAGATGCGCGCGTTTTTGCGGCTGGGCGTCACCATCGCCGTGGCCGCCGCCACAGCCCTGTGGGTTGGCGGGTTGGACCTGGCCATTGTTCAAACCTTGCGCAACTGGACCTTGCTGGGCGGGATCGGCCCGGGGGTGTTTTTGTTCCTGCCGGTGCTCTTTGCGCAGCTCTATGCGCTGGCGATCTACGATGTGCTGACTGCGCGCAAACAGCGATTTACCCCGCCGCTGTCGGTCATCGTACCCGCCCACAACGAAAGCTATATCATCCGCGACACCATCGCCGCGATGGACCGCGCCGCCGCCCATTACGGGGGCGAGGTGCACATTTTGATCATGAACAACAACTCGACCGACACCACGGAAGAGATCGCGTGGGAGGCCCTGCGCGCCTGCACCGCGGCCCAGGGGCGCGTGATCAACGTGCCCAAGCCCGGCAAGTCGAATGCGCTGAACGCGGGGCTCGATGCCTGCGAGACGGAATTTCTGGTGCGCGTCGATGCAGACACGCTGGTGGGCGTCGACAATTTCAGCCGTGCGATGCCCTATTTCACCGACCCCGCCGTAGGCGTGGTGGGGGGCGTGCCGGTGCCGCCGGGTGGTGCGCTCTTTGACCGGGCGCGGCTGCTTGAGGTGCTGGTCAAGCACGGGTTCTATTCCGTGGCCATGGGGGCGGTGAACGGCGTCGTGGGCATCCCGGGCATGTTCGTCGTCTACCGCGCGCACCACCCCCGCCACCTGGGCGGCTTTGTCGAGGGAATGAACGGCGAGGACACCGACATCTCGTTGCGGATTGGCGAGCTGGGCTTTCACTCGGTCGTCGACCCCAAGCTGCGCTATATCTCCGAGGTGCCGTCGGCCTATAGCCACATGCGCGAACAGCGGATGCGCTGGTTTCGGTCGGTCTATCACATCTCGTCGCGCTGCCGGGACCTGATCTATGGGCCGAACAAAACGCTGCGGGGCAAGGTCATCCTGCCCTATATGCTGATCAACTCGGCCCGCCGCGCGATGTTGGTGCCGCTGATCATCTTTGGCGGGCTCGAATGGGGCCTCGCGTTCAACCCCGACAGTCCGATCCTGTGGCAATCCATCGTCGCCGTCACCACCGGCGCGCCCGCCATCATGGCGGTGGTGGCCGCCCTGCTGTGCGGTGTGCCGCGCGGCATCCTGGCCTTGCCCGAATACCTGATCTTTCGCGTGCTGCGCGCCTATTTCACCCTGGAATCGATGCTCAGCATCCTGGTGGACGTGCAGGCCGAAGACCTCGAACGCGCGATCCGCCTGGACCTTGTCCCCGACAGACCCATCCGGGTGGCCTGACCACCCGCACAGCCATTCAGGCCGCAGCGCACGCTGGCGGCCCGGATACCTCCTCACCACGCACGCAACAGCAAAGACGACACAGACATGACACGACACATCTATGGCACACCCGACAGCGACACGATCACCGGCGGCGCGGGCAGCGACCACATCCTGGGCAAAGGCGACCCCGACAGCATCGACAGCGGCAACAGCACCGACAAGGTCTATGGGCAGGGCGGCGATGACACGATCAACGGGGCCAGTGGCAGCGACACGCTGCGCGGCGGCACCGGGAATGACGTGGTCAGCGGCGATGCAGGCCAGGACAAGGTCTATGGCGGGCCGGGCGACGACACGCTCAGCGGCGGCGACACATCCGGCATGGGTGCAGGCGGCGCAGGCGGAGGCATCGACGACCGCCTGTGGGGCGGCGCGGGCCACGACGCCATCGTGGGCGGGTCGGGCAACGACCTGCTCTTTGGCGGCAGCGGGCGGGACAGCCTGAACGGCGGGGATGGTGGCGACAAGCTCTTTGGCGGGGCCGAAGATGACACACTGACCGGCGGCACAGGCGACGACCTGCTGCATGGCGGCGACGGCGATGACGCGCTGGTGGGCGACGCTGGCAACGACCGGCTCTATGCCGCGGACGGCAACGACCAGGTCAGCGGTGGCAGCGGCGATGACAAGCTGCACGGCGCACAAGGCGATGACACCATCGACGGCGGCAGCGGCGCTGACCTGATCTGGGGCGGCGATGGCGACGATGTGCTGCGCGGCGGCGCTGGCAACGACCGGCTGGCCGGGGGTGCAGGCCACGACCAGATGTCGGGCGGGGCGGGCAACGACACGCTTTATGGCCGCGGCGACGATGACCGGTTGAATGGCGGTGCGGGCAGCGACCTGCTGAAAGGCGGGGCCGGGGCCGACACGCTGCTGGGCGACGGCGGCGCCGACCACCTGATCGGCGGCAACGGGGCGGATGTGCTGTTGGGCGGCAGCGGCAATGACCTGCTTGAGGGCAAGCGCGACGCCGATGCGCTGAACGGCGGCGCGGGCAGCGACAGCCTTTACGGTGGCAACGGCGCCGACACGCTGGCCGGGGGCACGGGCGGCGACCTGCTGAATGGCGGCGCGCAGGGCGACGTCCTGTCAGGCGACGCGGGCAACGATACGCTTTTTGGCGCATCGGGCGCGGATACGCTGCTGGGCGGCGCCGGGGCCGACACGCTGGACGGCGGCAGCGGCAATGACATCCTGTCGGGCGGGCGCGGCCAAAACGTGCTGACCGGCGGCCAGGGCAGCGACACCTTCGTCTTTGCCCCGGACACAGGATACTTTGCCGACCAGATCACCGACCTGAACGTCTTTGGCGGCCAGGCCGACCAGATCGACCTCAGCGGCTACGCGCTGCTTGACAGCTATGCCAGCGTGCAGGCTTGGGCGGCGGACAACATCAGCGTCCTGACCGACGGTGCGCTGTCGATCAGCCTTGCGGGCCACCAAACGGTGGTGGTCGCGGACCACGCGCAGCTGGGCGACGCCTTTCTGGGTCACATGCTGGACACGCTGATCCTGTAGGCGCGCTAGTGCAGGCCCTGCACCGGCGGTGCGGCGGCCAGAACGGGGCGCCGCGCGATCAGGCTGCGCCGCGCCTCGTCCACCTGGCCCGCCTTCATCAGCGCGTTGACATAGGCCAGTTCCAGCAGATCGCGCTGTGCCCGGCTGCCGCCCAACCGCTCGGTCGCGACCAGCACCGGCGCCATCTCGGCCACCGCCGCGGCCCAGGCCCCGCGCGCCATCAGGCCAAAGGCGCGCGCCACGGGCCGGGCCAGATCGCCGGCAAAACCGTCGGCCCCGTCCGCAATCTGCGCCAGCCGGTCGCCCTGCCCCGCCATCGCGTGGGCCAGGGCCGCGTGGATATCGGCAAAGCTCTGGCCCGTCTTGGGAAAATATTGCGCCGCATAGTCGCTCATCCGCGCCCACCGCGCGGGGCTGACGGGTACCCCCGCCATCTCGGCCCGGTACATAATCGCCACCGTGTCGGTCAGCACGTTGATCGGCAGGCCCTGCGCGCCATCTGGGCCCACCTGCGCGTCCACCGCGTCCCACAGACCGTCCACATCGCCGCTGTGCAAGGCCCAGAGCGCCAAATGCCAGCTGAGATGCCCGTGCAGGACCGACCGGGGGTCATAGCCCGCCATCCAGTCCTGCAGATAGGCGCGCCCCGCCGCGGTCTCGCCCACCTCGTATTGCGCGTGCGCCTTGAAATGCGCGCCGTTGGCGTTGCGGGGGTTCAGGGCCAGCGCCGCCTCCATCAGGCGCTCGGATGCGGCCATCTGCCCGGTCTCGCACAGCGACAGCGCGTGCATCGACATCATCCACCAATCCTCGCCATAGTGCGGCAGCAGGGCCTCGGTATAGGCCAAGAGCGCGGCCTCGCGCCCCACCGCGCCGGAAAATCCGATCAGACCAAAGACATTGGTGCACATCTGCGCCACAAGCGCATCACGCGGATGGTCGCGCACATGCGCCCGCACCGCTGCGCGCGCACCGGGCGCATCACCGCCCAGAAGCCGCGCGAGGGCCGCGATGTGATCGCGCTCGCGGCTGTCACAGGCGGCGGCTTGGGCCTGAGCTGCGGCCAGCGCGGCCTTGGCCTGCGGCATCTGCCCTTGCATCATCAGGGCCCGCGCATGGCCTGCATGCCCCAGGGCAAAGGTGGGGTCGGCCGCTGTCGCGTCTGCAAACGCCTCTGCCGCGGCGTAATGCCCGCCCAGAAACAGATCGACGCCCCGCACATAGTGATCGCGCGCCTGATCCGACGCCGTGGTCAGCGCGTTGCCGTGCCGGTCTTGGAATGCCATGATAGTCGCCCCTGAAGCTCTCTAATATGTAAAAAAAATTACCCTGTTCCGCGCCTCTAAGGCGCGAAATCCACGTGAATATGATTGCCGTCCGGGTCCCACAGGTTAAAGGCGACAAGCCCTGTCGCCGCCACCTCGACCCGTTTGAAGGCCGTGCCACTGGCCTCGATCCGCGCGGCAAATTCCGGAGCACCGGTCGCGGTAAAGGCAAAATGCTCCAGCTTCAGCGCCCCCTCGGACCCCGCGCCCGCCGGGTCCGGCACCGCAACCAGATGGACGACCGCGCGATCCTCGGCATATAGCCAGGCACCGGGAAACCCGAAATCGGGCCGTGCGCCCAGGCGCAGGCCCAGCACGTCGGTGTACCAGGCGATCATCACGTCCAGTTGCGCGGTGCGCAGGTTGACGTGGTCAAGGCGTGTGATGGGCATGGGGCAGGCTCCGCTCTGGCAGGCCCGCGCATCATCGCGCGCCGGGGCCCCTGCGTCAAACGCCGCCTAATAGCCGCGCGCGGGGTCCACCACGTTGCGCAGCGGCTGGCCCGCCTGCCAGCGGTTGAGATTATCGAGGAACAGATCAAAGGACGCATCGGCCCAGCCGTCATAGACAGACGAGCAATGCGGCGACAGGATCACGTTGTCCAAGGCCCAAAGGGGGCTGTCGGCGGGCAACGGCTCTACCTCGAACACGTCCAGTACCGCCCCGCCCAAGCGGCCCGCCGCCAGGGCCGCATGCAGCGCCGTCTGGTCCACCACCCCGCCGCGCGAGACGTCCGCGAGGATCGCACCGTCCTTCATCGCGGCAATCTGCCCCGTGCCAATCAGGCCCCGCGTGGCCGTGGTCAGCGGCGTGCAGACGGCCACAAAATCTGCCTGCGGCAGCAGATCATCCAACGCCGCGGCCGCATGGACCGCATCGACATTGGGCATCGGCGCAGGCCGCGCGCGGGTGCCCAGCACCGTCATGCCAAAGGCCTGCGCGCGGGCCGCCAGCGCCTGGCCGGTCTGGCCCAGCCCCACGATCAACAGCGTCTGCCCGTCCAAGGGCCGCACCGTGCGTGCGCGCCAGACCCGCGCGGCCTTGTCCGCCTGCAGCCCCGGCACGTCGAGGGTAAAGTGCAAGAACCCGCCCAGCACATATTCCGCCATCATCCCCGCCGCTACACCGGCGGCATTGGTCAGCGTCGTGCGCGCCGGATCCCACTGCCCGAAATGGTCGATGCCCACGCCGCCATTGGCGATCCAGCGCGGCCCGCCCGGCCCGGTCAGCGCCGCCGCCGGAAAGCTGTCGGAGCCTGCAAAGCGCACGCTATAGACGATCTGCGGGGCAAAGCGGGCGATCACATCGGGCAAGGCGGCATAGCTGTCGCAGACCTGCACCTGCGCGCCCGGCGCCGCGCTATGCAGCCTGTCAACCAGACCAGCGGGTGCATCCGTGCTCAGAACTATCCGCAAGGGGTCAGCCATATCGCACCTCCACCGCCGGATGCACCAGCGCCAAAAAGTCGGCAAAAGGCAGATCGCTGCGCAGCAATTGCCGCCGCATCTGCCACAGCGCCGCCCGGCGCGCGGCAGGCAGTGGGTTCGCCATCAGGTGAAACTTGGCCTCGACCTCGGCCAGCGCCATCGGCGCCTCCGGCCCGCCGCGCGCATGCACATCGCCCGAGTGCAGCACGCGGCCGTCCACCAGGCGCAGCGTCACGTCGGACCAACGGCCCAGGGGGAACCGCGCGGAATGGCGGGCGTCTTCGGTCACGGTGATCCGGCCCAGCACCTCTGCCACTGCTGCGTCTTGCAACCCGTCCCCCCCAATATGCGTCGGCCCAATCGCGCCGTGCACGGCCCGCACCGCGAGGGCAAAGCCCAGCGAATACTGCGCCTGCGACGTCGTCTCGGGCAGGCCCGCAAACAGCGCCGCCGACTGGGCAAAGGTGCGCACGTCGATGGTGGCGATGTCCGCGGCCGCCAAGCCATGCGCGTCCATCAGCGCCCCCAGCGCGTCGATGGCCGCATGCGCCCAGCGGCAAATCGGATAGGGCTTGATATAATTGTCGGTGATGGTCCAACGCTGCCCCAGGTCGGCCCAATGCGGCGCGGCCTCTGCCCCCTCGACCGTGATCGCAGGCGCGCCGGTAAATCCGTCCTCGGCCAAGAGCAGCGCCATCGCCCCCACCAGCCCGCCCATGCCCGACCCATCGTGCAGCATCGTGGGGTTCGCAATCTCGCGCATCATCTGGCTGCGCGGCCCGTGATATTCCGCGATCCCCAGGGCATGGCGCAGCACCTCTGGCCCCGCCCCGCGCAACCGCGCGCCCAGGGCCGCCACACCCAGCGCATTCCACGCGCCCGAGGTGTGGTAGTCACTGACGCTTGCATGCAGCGCGATGGCCGCGCGCGCCGACAGCTCATAGGACATGGACAGCGCCACCAGCGCGTCGCGCGCGCTGAGGTCGGGCAGATGCTCGGCAAAGGCGCAGAGCGCGGGCACGACGGCACAGCCGATATGCCCCTTGGTCGGGTTATAGCCGTCATGCGCGTCCAGATTGTCGATCTGCGTGGCCGCGGCAAAGATCGCACCGGGCAGCGACACGCGCGCGCCGTCAAAGATCAGCGTCGCCGCATCCGCATCCGCGCCCGCGGGGTGAAAGCGGCGGACATGGGCGCGGGCCAGGCGCCCGGCCTGCATCGGCGCGGCCCCGGCGGCCACGCCCAGCGTGTCCAGCAGCAGTGTGGCGGCATAGTCCAGCGCCGCCTCGGGCACGTCGCAGGGGCCCAGGGCAAAGCCTGCGATCTCGTCAAAACTCATGGCCACCCTCACCTGCGCCCGCATCCTGTGCCCAGGCTGCGCGATGCGGGTGGGTCTAGGCAAGCCCCCGACCGACACCGCCTGCCGCAGACAGGCCAGACCAGACGGGACCATACGAGACCAGAGGGGGGCTAACCGCGCGGCGCGTCGTCCTCGTCCAGCAGGATGCGCGCGGCATCGCCCGCAGGGTCGTCATATTGGTCGTGCCGCAGGGTCCAGACAAAGGCCACCAAGGCCCCAAGGCCCAGGATTAGCGAACAGGGCACCAAAATCACCAGGATGTTCATAGGCTTACCTCGTTCTCAATGCATTAAGGGTGACAGTGATCGAACTGGTGGACATCGCCAGCGCCGCCATTAGCGGCGTGGCAAAGCCCGCCAGCGCCAGCGGGATCGCCACCGCGTTGTAGCAAGCGGCGAGGCCAAAGTTCTCCAGAATGCGCCGCCGCGCGCTGCGCGCAATCCGCAGCACGCGGGGCACACCGCCCATGTTCTGGCCCAACAGGACCACATCGGCCGCGTTCTGGCTCGCCTCCAGCGCGGTGCCGGGCGCGATGGACGCCCAGGCCTGGGTCAGCGCCAGCGTGTCGTTCAGCCCGTCGCCGATCATCACGACCTTGCGGCCCGCGTCTTGCAAGCCTTGTATCACCTGTTGCTTGCGTTCGGGATCGACGCGGGCGTGCACCTGGTCGATCCCCAAGGCGGCGGCCATCCGGTCGGCATTGCCCTGCCCGTCCCCGGTCAGCATGTGCACGGCCAGCCCCATGCGGCGCAGCTCGGCCACAGCCCCGGCGGCTTCCGGCACCGCGCGTTCGCGCCGTGCCAGCAGGTGGCGCGCGTCGCCGATGCGCAGCGCGGTGCCTTGGCCGGCCCCGATCCAGGCGGCATCACCCAAGGCCACCGGCGTTCCACGCCAGTCGGCCTGGACGCCCTTTCCGCGTGCTTCGGCCAGTGCGGTCAAATCAGCGGGCGCCACATCTGCCAGTTGCGGCAGCACCGACCGGCTGAGCGGGTGGTTCGACGCTTGCGCCAACGCCTTCAGCACGCCGCGCGCCTCCAGCTTCAGGTCTGCGGGCAGCACCAGCGCGCTGTCGGTCAGCGTGCCGGTCTTGTCGAACACCACCGTGTCCACCTCGGCCAACCGCTCCAGCGCCGTCTCGGATTTCACCAACACGCCCATGCGGAACAGCCGCCCGGTCGCCACCGTCGCCACTGCGGGCACAGCCAGGCCCAGCGCGCAGGGGCAGGTGATGATCAGCGTCGCAATCGCGATGGTCAGCGCGTGGTACATATCGCCCGTCGCCGCCGACCAGCCCAGAAAGGCCACGAACGACACCCCATGCACCAGCGGCGCATAGATGCCCGCCGCTTGGGTGGCGAGGCTGGTATAGCGGCTGCGCGCGCCCTCGGCCAAGGTGGCCAGGTGCACCAGACGCCGCAGGGTCGAGCCGGTGGCCGCCACCGTCGTGCGCAGCGTCACCGGGCCGGTCAGCATGACCTCTCCTGCCGCCAGGGGCGCGCCGCGGGTGACGCGGATGGCATCGCTTTCACCCGTCAGGGCACTGCGGTCGACCTGCGCCTCTGCCGCCTCCAGCACGCCGTCCACCGGCACCCGCGCACCCGCGGCCAGCCACAGCACATCGCCCTGGGCCACCTGCTCGACCGGCACGCTCACCCGTGCATCGCCGTCGATCCGCATCACGCGGTTGGGTTCCAGCGCGGCCAGATCCGCCGCCGCCGACCGCGCCGCACGCCGCATGCGGGTCTCAAGCACACGGCCCCCGAGTAGGAAAAAGGTCAGCGATAGGGCCGCATCGAAATAGGCATGCGCCCCGCCCACCATCGTCTCGTACAGCGACAGGCCACAGGCCAGCACAATCGCCAGCGCAATCGGCACATCCATGTTCAGCCGCCAGGCCCGCAACGCCCCCCAGGCCGAGCGAAAGAACGGATCGGCGCAATAGAGCGCGGCTGGCAGCGCAATCGCCGCCGCCACCCAGTGGAAAAAGTCGCGCGTGGTGTCGCTGGCCCCGGACCAGACCGCCACCGACAGCAGCATCACATTCATCATGGCAAAGCCTGCCACGCCCAGGCGCAGGGTCAGCCCGTCATCCGCCGCTTGCGTGCCCCCATGGCGCGCCTCATGCGCCTCGAACCCCGCGGCGGCCAGGGCGTTGATCCACGGGGCCGGGTCGGCCTCTGGCGTGGCGGTGATGGCCACGCGCTTGCGGCTGAGGTTCACGCGCGCGGCACGGATGTCGGGGCGGGCGTTCAGCAGCCCCTCAACCGCTTGGATACAGGCCGAACAGTGGATGGTGGGCAAGACCAGCTCGTGCGTGGGCATGCCCGCCTCGGCCGCGGCGGCCTGCGCCGCAGGCGCACCCGCAACGCAGCCCGGACACGACGCCAGCGTCATTGCGCCACCCGCAAGACGATCCGCTGGCGAAAGGCGGTGCCGTCGGGCGCCACAGCCGCCAGCCGCAGGTTCCAGTTGCCCGCGCCCAGCGGCGGGATCGCGGCGACAAACTGGCGCCCGTCATGGCGAAAGACCGGCGTGATATCCGCGCCCACATGGGTCGCACGGCCCAGCGTGGCGGCGGTGATATGGGGCACCACAGGGCCCAGCGCATCATCGACGCGCAGGCGCAGCACACCGCCCTGCGCCTCTGCCGTAACCTCCCACCCCAGGGCCAGTTGCGCCGCACGCTCGCGTTCAAAGGCTTGGCTGACCACATAGGAATTGCGCGTCTCAAGCCCTGGAAAGGTCGACACCGCCTGAAAGGCCAGCGTCAGGTTGACCGCGATGATCACCGCAAAGGCGCTGCCAAAGATTGCCAGCACATGCCAGCCCGTCAATTCGCGTCTCATTGCGCGATCTCCTTTCCGTTAAAGATGGTGGCGACGCCCGCGCGGTCGTCGGTCTGCACGTCCTCGACCCACAGGCGCAGGTCGGTCGTCTCGCGCGCGGCGGCGGGATCTTGGGGGCGTGCGGTCACATAGACACGCGCGGCCAGCGTCTCGTTCGCGGGCACGACCACATGGCCGGGGTTCGGCCCCTCGGTCTCGACCCCGATGCGCAGGATGTCATCGCT
Organism: Pseudomonadota bacterium; assembly: GCA_038525395.1. GTDB lineage: Bacteria > Pseudomonadota > Alphaproteobacteria > Rhodobacterales > Rhodobacteraceae > Tateyamaria. The sequence goes on from JBCBHS010000017.1 coordinate 84,172, forward strand.
GGTCAGCATGATGCGAAAGGTTCGGTCATCCGCCGTCAGGTTGCGGATGCGCAGGGTATAGGCGTTGCGCACGGACCCGTCGGACATGGTCACAAACTGCGGATTGCGCACCGGCTCGACCGTCAGGTCGATGTCCGAGCGGATGAACAGCGCGTATACGAGCGCCACGCCAATCAGCGACCACATCGCGGTGTAGAGGATCGTGCGCGGGCGCAGCACATGTTCCCAGATCGGGCGCGGCGGTGCGCCCCTGGTCTCGGCCTCTTCATCCGACAGGGCCAGGTAGTCGATCAGGCCCCGCGGCTTGCCAATCCGCTCCATCACCTCGTCGCAGGCGTCGATGCACAGCGCGCAGGTGATGCACTCCATCTGTTGGCCGTCGCGGATGTCAATGCCCGCCGGGCACACGTTGACGCAGGCCATGCAATCGATGCAGTCGCCAAGGCTGTCCGCCCCTTCGGCCTTGCGGTGCTTGCCGCGCGGCTCACCCCGCCAGTGGCGATAGGCGACGGTCAGCGTGCTTTCGTCCATCATCGCGGCCTGGATGCGCGGCCAGGGGCACATGTAGTTGCACACCTGCTCGCGCATGAAACCGCCAAAGACAAAGGTGGTCGCGGTCAGCACCGCGATGGTGGTGTAGGCCACCAAGGGTGCCTCAAACACGATCAGATCGCGCGCCAGCGTCGGTGCATCGGCGAAATAGAATACCCACGCCCCGCCCGTGGCCATCGCGATCACGATCCAAACGGCCCACTTGGTCACCCGCAGGCGCAGCTTGCGCGCCGACCAGTCGGCGTTCCACAGCCGCACGCGCGCGTTGCGGTCGCCCTCGATCCAGCGCTCGACCAGGATAAACAGGTCCGTCCACACGGTCTGCGGGCAGGTATAGCCGCACCAGACCCGGCCCAAGGCCGAGGTGAACAGAAACAGGCCAAGGCCCGCCATGATCAGCAAACCGGCCACGAAATAAAACTCATGCGGCCAAATCTCGATCCAGAAAAAGTAGAACCGCCGCCCCGCCAGGTCGATCAGCACCGCCTGGTCGGGCAGGTTCGGCCCCCGGTCCCAGCGGATCCACGGGGTCAGATAGTAGATCGCCAGGGTCACCCCCATGATCCACCACTTGAGGGTGCGAAAGTTGCCGCGCACGCGGCGCGGAAAGATCGGCTCGCGCGCGACATAGAGCGCGGGCGGGGTGCCAGGTGTCTGGGTCATAGCGATGTGTCCTGTTCGTACGCGCACTGTGCCCCGAGGGGGCGGGCGCACACCTTGATCTGGATCAACGGGGCCAAAACATGACCCGGCCCCTGCAAGTTACGAACAGGACAGGGACCGGGGATGCTGCGCGCCACTCCTCCCACTGGGGGGCCTGGACGAACCCGAACCCCAGGGCGCGCAGGTCTCAAGGCGGGGGCGTGCTATTCGCCGCCGCCGAGCTGGTGAAGATACAAGGTCACGGCCTTGATCTCGTCCTCGTCCAGACGCTGGCCCCAGGCGGGCATCACGCCAAAGCGGGAATAGGTGATCGTCTCGGTGATCTTGTCCCGCGACCCGCCATACAGCCAGATGGCATCCGACAGCTGCGGCGCGCCCAGTTCGGGGATGCCTTCGGCATTTTCGCCGTGACAGGCGCTGCACTGCTCTTGGAACAGGACCATGCCCTGTTCGGCCAGGGCTGCGTCGTGGTCCTGGCCCGACACTTGCAAGACATACTCGACCGTCGCCGCGATCTCGCTGTCGTCAAAGATGTCGCCAAAGGCCGGCATCTCGGACCAGCGGGCATCGGGGTCGGTGTCGTTGCGGATGCCGTGGCGCACGGTGTATTCGATGTCCGCGAGCGTGCCGCCCCACAGCCAATCGTCGTCCAGCAGGTTGGGATAGCCCGCCGCCTGTACGCCCGCCGCCCCCGATCCGTGGCATTGCGAGCAGTTGGACAAAAAGACCGACGCGCCGCCTGCCACACCATAGCGGTGCGCCGGATCATCAGGCGCCAGCGTGCTTAGGTCGGCCGAGGCCAGGCGCTGCGCGACCTCGGCATTGGCCGCGTCCACAGCCGCGATTTGCTCTGCCACCTCGCCGCGGGTGGAATAGCCCAACAGGCCCGAGGTCGCCGAATTGATCAGCGGCCAGGCCGGAAAGGCGACGGTATAGGCGAGGCCCCAGACGACGGTGCCATAGAAGGTCCACAGCCACCAGCGCGGCAGCGGGTTGTTCAGTTCTTTGATCCCGTCCCATTCATGGCCGGTGGTGTCGATGCCGGTGACGGCGTCGGTGTCTTTTTTATCAGCCATCACTTGGCCTCCACGTCTTGGGCAGGGATGTCTTGGGCAAGGGTGTCCGCCATGTCGTCATGGCGAAACGGGATCGCGGCGGCCTCTTCATTGGCGCGGCGCGCGCTGGGGCGGAACGCCCACAGGCAGGCGGTGATGTAAAAGATCACCATCGCCAACAGCACCCAGCTGTCGGCCAACTCTCTGAGGAACGAATAGGTGTCCATGCTGCGGCCTCCCTTAGCGGCTGGCATCTGGGGTGAAGGTCGAAAAGTCGACCAGAGTGCCCAGCATCTGCAAATACGCGATCAGCGCGTCCATCTCGGTCAGCGCGGGCTGGCCGTCAAAGTTCGACACAACCGCACCCGGATAGCGTTCGACCGTGGCGTCCCAATCGGCGTCGGGGTCACCTTGGGCGGCAAAGTCAAAGGCCGCGTTCTGGATCATGTCGTCGGTATAGGGCACGCCCACCATCCGGTGCGTGCGCAACAGCGCCTCGATCTGGCTGCCATCCACTGGCGTCCGGCCAAGGAACGCGTATTTCGGCATGATCGATTCCGGCACCACCGATTGCGGGTCGTTCAGGTGATCCACGTGCCAGGCGTCGGAATACCGCCCGCCCACGCGCGCCAGGTCCGGCCCGGTCCGCTTGGACCCCCACTGAAACGGGTGGTCATACATCGACTCTGCCGCCAGCGAATAATGGCCATAGCGTTCAACCTCGTCCCGCATGGGCCGGATCATCTGGCTGTGGCACACATAGCACCCCTCGCGGATGTAGATGTCGCGCCCCGCCAGCTCTAGCGGGCTATAGGGGCGCATGCCGTCCACCTCTTCGATGGTGTTTTCCAGGTAGAACAGCGGCGCGATCTCGACGATCCCGCCGATGGTCACCACCAGCAGGGAAAAGACAAACAGCAGCGTGGGGCTCCGCTCGAGCATCGCGTGCCGGGCGAGAAAGCCCGACTGATGCGGTAGCTCGTTGGGCACCTCCTGCGGCAGGTCGCTCAGTTGCGAGACGTTGGGATCCGCGTCGGGATCGGGGATTTTCGGATTATCAGCCATATCGTCGGCTCCTTATTCAGCAGGGACGCCGACCATGGCGCGCTTTGGCTCCGCGCCACGGATGGTCATCCACATATTCCAGGCCATGATGATCCCACCAGCAAGGTACAGAACCCCGCCCAGACCACGCACGACGTACATCGGGAACTTGGCGCTCACGGTGTCGGCGAAAGAGTTCACGAGGAAGCCTTGCGCATCCACTTCGCGCCACATCAGGCCCTCCATGATGCCAGTCACCCACATCGACGCCGCGTAGAGAACGATGCCGATCGTGGCCAACCAGAAGTGCCAGTCGATGGCCGCCATCGAATACATCTGCTTGCGGCCCCATAGGCGCGGCGTCAGGAAATAGAGCGCCCCAAAGGTGATCATGCCGTTCCAGCCCAGCGCACCGGAATGCACGTGTCCAATGGTCCAGTCGGTGTAGTGCGACAGCGAATTCACCGCGCGGATCGACATCATCGGCCCCTCAAAGGTGGACATGCCGTAGAAGGCCAGGCTGATCACCATCATGCGAATGATCGGATCGGTGCGCAGCTTGTCCCATGCGCCTTGCAGCGTCATCAGGCCGTTGATCATGCCACCCCAGCTGGGCATCCACAGGATGATCGAAAACACCATCCCCAGGGTCGACGCCCAGTCCGGCAGCGCGGTGTAATGCAAGTGGTGCGGACCGGCCCAGATA
>JBCBHS010000018.1:0-76808 GCA_038525395.1 Pseudomonadota bacterium
GCTATCCGCGTGCCCACCCCCAACGTGTCCTGCGTGGACCTGACGGTTGAGGTCGACGGCGACGTGACCGCCGCCCAGATCAACGCCGCCATGACCGCCGCCGCGGCCAGCGGCCCCCTGCAGGGCGTGCTGGGCGTGACGGATGCCAAGCTGGTGAGCCAGGATTTCAATCACGACCCCCACTCGTCGATCTTTGCCACCGACCAAACCAAGGTGATGGACGGCAACATGGTGCGCATCCTGAGCTGGTACGACAACGAATGGGGCTTTTCCAACCGCATGGCCGACACGGCGGTAGAGATGGGGAAGTATTTGTAAGGCCGTTCATTGGGGTGAAATGGAAAGGGCGCTCGGGTGGGCGCCTTTTTTTTGAGCGGGGGGTGTAGATGGATAGGTCCGTTTCGCTAATGGCGGTGGTGGGCGGGGAATGCGCTCTGCACGGTTTGGGACAGTCTCCGACATTGGACGTGCGGGCGAGTTGCAGTGAAAGGCTGCTTTGAGCCCAGAGTGTCGGATGCTGCATAGATCACGAAAGGCAGCCTACATGCGAAAATGCATAGATCAGAGCATCAGATCGCACCCCACGGAGGCCGGGTCGACGAATTGAAGCTTTGAAAAGCCTTGCAAAATGCCAACGGTTGGATCGTACTATCTCAGTAAGCGTTCGCGGGGTGCGAAATGTCGTCTGCAGATTTCATCGATTTGAGGGATCGCTGCAAGGAAGCATGGGCACTGGCTGAGCTGGGAAGAGTGGAACTCGAACCAATCAAAGACCGCTACGCGAAAATAGCATTTGGGCTGGGTATATCAACAATTGTTCTTGGTATATTTAATTCGGCCGAGGCAAGCGACCTGATCACTTCAATTTTTCGAAATTCAAGTGAAACGGTTAGCGGAACCGCAGAGCATAGCGATTTCAACTTCGTTGGTTTGATGCTTGGGCTTCTTACAATAGCAGTTGGAAGCATCATCTCGTTTATCGACCCGGGGGCCAAATCGGCGGAAAAGAAGGAAGCCTGGATGCTCTTGGGAACCAAGCAGAGCGAACTTACAAACTTAGTTGATGAAGTCAGGCAACGAACTGTCCGGGGTACCGACCATGGAACTCGGCGAAAAATCTTGCATGAAATCAATAAGTCTCTCGATAACAATGACATAGCTGGATCAGGTCGCCATGCAAATGCACAGCGCTATGAGGCTGATTGTCTTTTTCACGATTGGGAGTGGCGTGGAACTTACGTTGGTGACGACCTTCCAACGAGCGAAGAGGCAGATCCCACTATGACGCCGATTGATGAAGGGATTTGAGGCATGCCACTCACACTGCGTAACAGCGTGATCAAAGACAAGAACGGAAGAACGAAGTATAAGACTTTGCGCGAAGGTGGGCGTCGGCACTTTCATGTAGGGGTCTGGCTGGAATCTGAGCCCTCCGATGCGATTAAAGATGTGGTTGAGGTTCGATACACCCTGCACTCTACTTTTGCGAACCCTGAGCGCTTTTCACGAAACCGAAATAACGATTTTTCGATTACATTCTGGACTTGGGGTGCGTTTTCTATCAGAGCAAAAGCTGTTCTGAAGGATGGGAGTGAGCTTGAGATAGCTCCTTATGTTCTTCAATTTTCCAAAGATGACCTTACAGATCTCGTAGATGTTACCGAAAGGTGATCAACTAAAAAATATTTGTTGAACAACGACTTACCTATTCGCTCGTCATTGAGACCCGCCTTTCCAGACCCGCCAATTGCGAAACCGCAGCGAACGGCAGCAAAGTCCCGCGTCTTGCCACTTCGTGCCTCGTGCATCACAAGGCAGCTATCTCAGTTTCGACTAGAACCTTTTGGTTCACTGCGGACCAACAGAAACCGACCCACACACACCACCACCCCGGTCACCCAAACCGCTCTCTCAGCGCGTCGTTCACCAGCGGGGTCACGAACTTGCTTACGTCCCCACCCAGGCGGGCGATCTCTTTGACCAGTTTCGACGCGATCGCCTGGTGTTCGGCCTCGGCCATCAGGAACACCGTTTCGATGCTGTCGTCGAGGCGGCGGTTCATGCCAACCATTTGGAATTCGTATTCGAAATCGGCCACCGCGCGCAGGCCGCGGAAGATGATCTGGGCGCCGACGTCGCGGGCGCAGTCGATCAGCAGGTTTTCGAACGGGTGCACGGCGATCTCTGTGCCGGTCTGCGCGCTGAGCTTTTCGCACTCCGCCTCGATCATGGCCACGCGTTCCTCGAGGGAAAAGAGCGGGCCCTTGTCGCGGTTGATGGCCGCGCCAATGACCAGGCGGTCGACCATGGGGCTGGCCCTGCGGATGATGTCGGTGTGCCCCAGCGTGATGGGATCGAAGGTGCCAGGGTAAAGGCCGATGCGCATGGGGCGGCTCCGTCAGTCGTCGTTGCCGCACTGCATCATTTCAAGGCATCGAATGCAAGCGGGCTCAGTGGCCCATAATCATCCCTTCGAGGGCGTCTTTTTCCATCGCCAACTGCTTGAGCCGCGCCTTGACCACGTCGCCCAAAGTGATCAGCCCGACCAGCTGCCCGTTTTCGAGGACGGGCATGTGGCGAAAGCGGCCGTCGGTCATCTTTTGCAGCACGCTGTCGGCGCTGTCGTCGCGATTGCACGTCACCAGCTTGGTCGTCATGAACGTGTCGACCGGGTCGTTCAGGATCGCCCCGCCCCGCTTGGCCAGGACGCGGACGATGTCGCGTTCGGACAGGATGCCTTCGGCTTTGTGCCCGTCGCTAGACACGATCACGGTGCCGATCCGACGCTCGGCCAGGATTTTGGCGGCCTCTGCAACGTTGGAGCCCGGAGAGACCGTGACGACGGCATCGTCGGATTTCGACTTGAGGATCTGGTGCACAAGCATGGGTCTGGGGCCTCCTGATGGGGTGTCGGTACCGCAGCGTCAGCCTTGGGGCCACCTTCTGTCAAGCCTGCTGAGCGCTTGTTTGCTGCCCGTGTGGGTTGAGGTTTGGGGCGACGGCGTGCGGCGTTCGATCGGAAATCGGGTGAAGTTCGCTGCGTAATATCATGTTCTTGCTTATATTCCTTCGCTCTTTTCAACAGCGCGCTCGAGCCGGGCGACCTCGGCCCGGACGCCTTGGCTCAGGGCTTGGGCAAAGCGTCCGATGCGGCTTTGTGCTTGGTCAGAGCTGTGGCGGATCAGAAAGAAACTGCGTTTGAGCGAAAAGCTATCGCGCAGGACACGGCGGACGCCAGGCACCGCGTGCAGGGCAAAGTCGTGGACCACCCCGACCCCGCCCCCCTGGCGCAGCAGGTTCAGCTGCACCGCGACGGAATTCGAGGCAAGCGCCACGCGCGGCACGCCCGCATCGGCGAGGTAGTCCAGTTCCCGGTCAAAGATCATGTCGGGGATGTAGCCGACGATGCGGTGCTGGGTCAGGTCGCCCAGGCGGCGCAGTGGGGGCGCCGTGGTCAGGTAGCCGTCTGTCGCCGCGAAATGCAGGCGGTAGTCGGTGATCCGCTGCACGGTCAGGCGGCCTGCGGTGGGGGCGCTGACGGCGATGGCAAGGTCGGCCTCGCGCCGCGACAGGTTGACGACCCGCGGCAGCGCCACGATCTGGATGTCCAGATCGGGATGCGCGCGGGCCAGACCGGAGCAGACGCGGGGCAGCAGGTAGTTGGCACAGCCGTCCGGCGCGCCAATGCGGATCTGCCCCGCCAGACTGTCCGGCGCGCGCCCACCCTCTGCGTCGCCCACAACCGCTTCGGTGGCCTGGCGCATCGCCTCTTCGGCGGCCTCGGCGCGGGTCAGCAGCTGTTGGCCCGCCTCGGTCAGCGCGTAACCTTGGGGGGATTTGGCAAAGAGCGTTGCAGTCACGTCGCGTTCAAAGCGCGCGATACGGCGGCCCAGCGTTGCGGGGTCAAGGCGCACGGCCTTGGCAGCACCCGACAGCGTTTCGGCGCGTGCAACGGCCAGGAACAGCCGCAGGTCATCCCAACGAAACTGCATGATGCTTTCCCTTTCCCGCGGCCCCGCCCTTGCAAAAGCGCAAAATGATTTTGCCCACTTGCCCCTTTTGCCGACGATTTTGCAAGACTATCCTGCGCGCGCCACCCAATGACGGCCAGGCGCGCCGTGCCGCGCCAAAGGAGGACCTATGCAAGAGTTGACCCACTATATCGGCGGCGCGCATGTCGCTGGCACATCTGGCCGCTTTGCCGACGTGATGAACCCCGCCACGGGCGAGGTGCAGGCCAAGGTGCCGCTGGCCTCGGTCGACGAGGTCGCGCATGCGGTGGACGTCGCGGCCAAGGCGCAGCCGGCCTGGGCCGCCGTAAACCCGCAACGCCGCGCGCGGGTGATGATGAAGTTCGTGGACCTGCTGAACCGCGATATGGACAAGCTGGCCGAGGCGCTGAGCCGCGAGCATGGCAAGACGCTGCCCGATGCCGCCGGTGACGTGCAGCGGGGCCTCGAGGTCGTGGAATACTGCATCGGCGCGCCGCATCTGTTGAAGGGCGAATATACTGACAGCGCGGGCCCCGGCATCGACATGTATTCGATGCGCCAGCCGCTGGGTGTGACAGCGGGCATTACGCCCTTCAACTTTCCCGCCATGATCCCGATGTGGATGTTCGCCCCCGCGATTGCCTGCGGCAACGCCTTTATCCTCAAGCCGTCCGAACGCGATCCGTCGGTGCCGCTGATGCTGGCCGAATTGATGGAAGAGGCAGGGCTGCCTGCGGGCATCCTGCAGGTGGTGAACGGGGATAAGGCGGCGGTGGACGCCATCCTGCACCATGATGTGATCCAGTCGATTGGCTTTGTCGGCTCGACCCCGATTGCCGAGTACATCTATGCGACGGGCTGTGCGAACGGCAAGCGCGTGCAGTGCTTTGGCGGGGCCAAGAACCACATGATCGTCATGCCCGACGCCGACATGGACCAGGCGGCGGACGCGCTGGTGGGCGCGGGCTATGGCGCGGCGGGCGAGCGGTGCATGGCCATTTCCGTGGCCGTGCCCGTGGGCGATGACACGGCAGACCGCCTGATCGAAAAGCTGGTGCCGCGGATCGAAAAGCTGAAGGTTGGCCCTTACACCGCGGGCAATGACGTGGATTACGGCCCCGTCGTGACCGGCGCGGCCAAGGCCAATATCGAACGGCTGGTGCAGTCGGGCGTCGATCAGGGGGCCACGCTGGTGGTGGACGGGCGCGATTTCAAACTGCAGGGGTACGAGGACGGGTATTTCGTTGGTCCACATCTGTTCGACAACGTGACACCGGATATGGACATCTACCGCCAAGAGATCTTTGGCCCCGTGCTGTCCACCGTGCGCGCCAAGACCTACGAAGAGGCCCTGGGCCTGGCGATGGACCACGAATACGGCAACGGCACCGCCATCTTTACCCGCGACGGCGATGCGGCGCGCGACTTTGCCAACCGGATCAACATCGGGATGGTCGGGATCAACGTGCCGATCCCGGTGCCGTTGGCCTACCACACCTTTGGCGGGTGGAAGAAATCGGTCTTTGGCGACCTGAACCAGCACGGGCCGGACGCGTTCAAGTTCTATACGCGGACCAAGACCGTGACGGCGCGCTGGCCGTCGGGCATCAAAGAGGGTGGCGAGTTTTCCATTCCGGTTATGGAATAATCCTTGCCGTCAACGATGTATGGGCGGGCCGATGGCCCGCTCTTTTCCCTTTCTGTATAGGTATTTTGGCTGACACAGAGGGGTATGCCGCATCTTACCAAACGCCGCCGTATGCTTTGATCACAAACCATACGCGTTCGTACCGTCCCAGTAAATAACCGCCGCGCGACAAAAGGCAGCCCTGACCTGCACGGCCTCACAGCAAAAACGTGACTCAGCGCCCGCATTGGGGCATTACTCGGCCTACACCTGTTTTGACCTCTGCTTAGGAGCGTGATGCCGATCAGCTTTCGCATAGTGCCTGACCGCGGTCTCCTCCTGGTGCGGTTCCATGGCTGCGTGACCACCGCCGAGATCAAGGCGGCGTCTGACGCCTATGTGACCGACGCCGCCTATGCGCCCGGACAGCGGCAACTGGTCGATCTCACCGACATCACAGGCTATGACATTGATTATGTGACCTTTATGAAGCTGCAGGCGGCCAAGGCCGAGCGTCTGGCGCTGGCCGGTGTGCAATCCATCGTCGCCTACATCGCCCCCACCCCCGTCAGCCAAGAGGTCAGCGCGCTGTTCGTGCGCAGCTGGGCGGATGTCGAGGCCGTCGTGCCCGTGGTACAGCCCACCCGCGAGGCGGCGCTGGCCCTGCTGGGTGAGCCCGAAGACAGCCTGGCCGACCTGCTGGCCCTGGCGCATGGGCGCGCCTTGCAATTTTTGTGCAAACATCCGAATTTAACGTACGTTCAATTCGAGCCATTGCGTTGAGGGAGGCAGCATGGATTTCGCACTGACCGAGGAACAGACCGCGATTTTCGACATGGCCCAAGCCTTTGGCCAGACCGAGATTGCGCCCTACGCCCGCGATTGGGAAGCGGCCGGCACCATCCCCAAAAATCTGTGGCCCAAGGTGGGCGACTTGGGCTTTGCGTCGCTCTATGTCTCCGAAGACGCAGGCGGCTCTGGCCTGTCGCGCTTGGACGCCACGCTGGTGTTCGAGGCGCTGAGCATGGCCTGCCCGTCCGTCGCTGCGTTCCTGTCGATCCACAACATGTGCGCCAAGATGCTCGACAGTTTTGCCGGGGACGATCTGAAGGCGCGGGTGATGGCGGATGTTCTGAGTATGAACACCGTTCTCAGCTATTGCCTGACCGAGCCGGGGTCGGGGTCGGACGCCGCGGCCTTGCGCACGCGCGCCGACCGCACGAACGAAGGGTACAGCCTGACCGGGACCAAGGCGTTCATCTCGGGCGGCGGGTATTCCGACGCATATGTGTGCATGGTCCGCACGGGCGAGGATGGGCCAAAGGGCGTGTCGACCGTCTATGTCGAGGATGGCGCTGCGGGGCTGTCCTTTGGCGGGTTAGAGGACAAAATGGGCTGGCGCAGCCAACCAACGGCCCAAGTGCAGTTTGACAATTGCAACATTCCCAGCGCCAATCTGGTGGGCGAAGAGGGGCATGGTTTCAAATATGCGATGATGGGCCTGGATGGCGGGCGTTTGAACATCGCCGCCTGTTCGCTGGGGGCCGCACAGCAAGCGCTGGACAGCACGTTGGCGTATATGGGCGAGCGCAAGGCCTTTGGCCAACCCATCGACCAGTTCCAGGGCCTGCAATTTCGCCTGGCGGATATGGAGATCGAGCTGCAAGCCGCCCGCACCTTTTTGCGCCAAGCGGCATGGAAGCTGGACACCGGCGCGCCGGATGCGACCAAGTTCTGCGCCATGGCCAAAAAGTTCGTGACCGAGGCCGGATCGAAGGTGGTCGATCAGTGCCTGCAACTGCACGGCGGCTATGGCTATTTGGCCGATTATGGGATCGAAAAGCTGGTGCGCGATTTGCGGGTGCACCAGATCCTCGAAGGCACCAATGAAATCATGCGGGTCATCGTTGCCCGCGATATGCTCAAGACCCGATGACCGACATTTCCATACGGATCGCTGGCCGCGCGGGCCGCATCACTTTGCAGCGCCCCGAGGCGCTGAATGCGATGACCTACGACATGTGCCGCGCCATCGAGGCCGCGATGGACGCCTGGGCCAAGGACGATGCGGTCGCAGTCGTGATCCTGGATGCCGACGGCGACCGCGCCTTTTGCGCAGGCGGCGATATTGCCGAGCTGTACGAGACGGGCCTGCAGGGCGACTTTGCCTATGGTCAGACATTCTGGGCCGACGAATACCGGCTGAACCACAAAATCTTTCACTATCCCAAACCGGTGGTCAGCTTTTTGCAAGGCTTCACCATGGGGGGCGGGGTTGGCATCGGTTGCCATGGCTCGCACCGGATCGTGGGCGACAGCAGCCAGATCGCGATGCCGGAATGCGGGATCGGGTTGGTGCCGGATGTGGGCGGCTCGCTCATGCTGGCGCTGGCGCCGGGACGGTTGGGCGAATACCTGGGCACGACGGCGGCGCGCATGGGCGCCAGCGACGCGATCTATGCGGGCTTTGCCGATTGCTATGTGCCCGAGGCGGCGTGGGGTCAGATTGCCAAAGACCTGGAAACCAATGGCAATGTCGAGGTGATTGCGGCCGCGTCAAGCGCCCCTGCCCCGGGCCCATTGCAACGCGCGCAGCCCGATATCGACCGCCATTTTCACGGCGCGAGCCTGGGCGATGTGCTGACCACCCTGCGCGCCGAAGACAGCGATTTTGCGCGCGACACGCTGAAACAGATGGGCCGCAACAGCCCCCTGTCGATGGCCTGCGCGATCGAGACGTTGCACCGCCTGCGCGGGCCGTCCTTGACGTTGGAAAAGGCGCTGGACCTCGAATACCGCTTTACCGCGCGCGCGATGGAGCATGGGGATTTCCTGGAAGGCATTCGCGCCGCCATCATCGACAAGGACCGCCGCCCAAAATGGCAGTTCGCGGACAGCGATGTGCCCGCAGCGGCAATAAGCAAGATGCTGATGCCGCTGGGAAAATCGGCGCTGCAATTGGGAGGGTCAGGCATGAAGATCGGATTTATCGGGCTGGGCAATATGGGCGCGCCCATGGCCGCGAACCTGGCCGCGGCAGGCCACAGCGTGACCGGGTTCGACGTTGCGGGCACGACTGCCGCGGGCGTGACTGTGGCCGCCAGCGCCACGGAGGCCGCGGCGGACCAGGACGTCGTGATCACCATGCTGCCCAACGGCGACATCCTGCGCGCGGTCGCAGCACAGGTGGTCCCCGCGATGCGCCCCGGTGCAACGCTGATCGACTGTTCGACCGTGGACGTGGACAGCGCCCGCGCGGTGGCCACGCAGGCCGAGGCGGCGGGCGTGCATGCGGTAGACGCCCCCGTATCCGGCGGGATTGGCGGCGCGGCGGGCGGCACGTTGACCTTCATGGCCGGCGGCAGCGCACAGGCGTTTGCGGCGGCGCAGCCACTCTTCGAAATCATGGGCCAAAAGGCGGTGCATTGCGGCGATGCGGGCGCAGGCCAGGCGGCCAAGATCTGCAACAACATGATCCTGGGAGCGACCATGATTGCCACCTGCGAAGCCTTTGCTTTGGCTGACAAATTGGGGCTGGCGCGGGACAAGATGTTTGACGTGGTCAGCACATCCTCGGGCTATTCCTGGTCGATGAACGCCTACTGCCCGGCCCCCGGCATCGGCCCCACCTCGCCCGCCGACAACGGCTATACGCCCGGCTTTGCCGCCGAGTTGATGCTGAAGGATCTCGGCCTCAGCCAGCAGGCGGCAGAGGCCGTCGATGCCGACACGCCCATGGGTCAACGCGCGCTTGAGCTGTACAGGCAGTTTGTCGAGGACGAGGATGGCCTCGGCCAGGACTTCAGCGCCATGCTGCCCCGTCTGGCCGCACGCAGGCGCGGGGCCTGATCCAAACCGGTTAGACCGCATTTTAGGCGGTTTTCCACGCCTTCATTGCAGTTCGTTAAGCACTCTGCCGCCATGACTGTGCCCAGTGTAAAGGCAGAGGGCTGTGCAGGTGACCAATCAAAGCGAGGGCAAGGCGCGCGTTATGGGCGACGTCCTGACCAAGGGCATGAGCGCGGATGACACGATCAACACCGCGCTGGAATTTGTGCGCAGTCACCTGGATATGGAAGTCGCCTATCTGTCCGAATTTATCGACGACGATCTGGTCTTTCGCGCCGTCAGCGCGCCGGGGTTGGAGGAAATGGTGTCGGTCGGTGACAGCATGCCGCTTGACGCTGTCTATTGCCGTCACATCCTGGCCGGGCGCCTGCCCGAACTGATCCCGGATACGGGCCAGATCGAACTGTGCCAATCCATTCCGCTGACCCACGCGATCCCGATCAAGGCCCATGCGAGCATTCCCATCCTGCGCAAAGACGGCTCGCCCTATGGCATGTTCTGCTGCCTCAGCCGCAAGGCGCGCGCGGACCTGACACCGCGCGATCTAGAGGTCATGCGCGCCTTTGCCGCCATATCGTCCGAGCAGGTGAATGCGCGTCTGACCTCGGAAACGGTGATGACGGGCAAGCGGCGGCTGATCGAGGGGGCGCTGCACGACAAGCTGTTTGATGTCGTCTATCAGCCGATCATGGACGCCCAATCGCGCCATCCCAAAGGGTTCGAGGCGCTGTGCCGTTTTCGATCAGACCCTTATCGCCCGCCCAACCTGTGGTTTGACGATGCGCGCGACGTTGGCCTGCAGGCAGAGCTAGAGATTTGCGTGATCACATCCGCCCTGTCGGCCCTGTCCGCATTGCCGGACGAGGTGTATGTGTCTGTGAACGCCTCGCCCGACACCGTCGCCACCGGCGCGTTAACGGATGTGTTCCTGCCGCTGCCGGGCGAACGGATCGTGCTGGAAGTGACCGAGCATTCGCAGGTCAGCGATTACGATACGCTGCTCAAGCAACTGGACCAGCTGCGCTATATGGGGGTGCGGCTGGCCATTGATGACGCGGGCGCGGGCTATTCCGGGTTGCAGCACATCGTCAAATTGCGGCCCGACATCATCAAGCTCGACATCTCGCTGACCGAAAACATCGATGCCGACGTCGTGCGACGGTCGCTGAGTGCAGCCCTTGTCACCTTCGCCCGCGAGATTGACGCGGCCATCGTGGCCGAAGGCATCGAAACGGGCGCAGAGCTGGAGGCGTTGACCGCACTTGGCGTACCTCTGGCCCAGGGCTATTTCCTTGGCCGACCCGCGGATTTGGCGACCGCGCAAGCGTGGTTTGCGCCGCCCTCAGCACAGGCCCTGGCCTAGCCTACTCTGCCGCGACCTTGCGGGGATGCAGCATGGGTTTGAGGTAGTGGCCCGTGTGGCTGTCGGCGATCTCCGCAACATCCTCGGGCGTGCCCGTTGCCACAACCTTGCCCCCGCCATCGCCGCCTTCGGGACCGATATCGATGATCCAATCGGCAGTTTTCACCACGTCCAGATTGTGTTCGATCACCACCACGGAATTGCCCTGCTCAACCAATTCATGCAGCACTTCCAACAGCTTGCGCACATCCTCGAAATGCAGGCCGGTGGTCGGTTCGTCCAGGATATACAGCGTCCGACCTGTCGACCGCTTGCTCAGCTCTTTCGACAGTTTCACCCGCTGCGCCTCACCCCCAGACAGTGTCGTCGCCTGCTGGCCCACCTTGATATAGCCCAGGCCCACTCGCATCAGCGCGTCCATCTTTTCCCGGATCGACGGCACCGCCTGGAAAAACGTTTGCGCATCTTCGACAGTCATATCCAGCACGTCGGCAATGGACTTGCCCTTGAACTTGATCTCAAGCGTTTCGCGGTTGTAACGCGCGCCCTTGCACGTCTCGCATTCCACATAAACGTCGGGCAGAAAGTGCATCTCGATCTTGATCACGCCGTCGCCCTGGCACGCCTCGCACCGCCCACCCTTGACGTTAAAGCTGAACCGCCCGGGCTTGTACCCGCGCGCCTTGGCCTCTGGCAGGCCCGCGAACCAGTCGCGGATCGGTGTAAACGCGCCGGTATAGGTCGCGGGGTTCGACCGGGGGGTGCGGCCAATCGGGCGCTGGTCGATATCGATGACCTTATCCAGATGTTCGAGCCCTTTGATCGTCTCGCAGGGCGCGGGTGTCTGCCGGGCGCCGTTCAACCGCATCGAGGCCGTTTTGAACAGAGTCTCAATCGTCAGCGTCGACTTGCCGCCACCCGACACGCCCGTCACGCAGACGAATTTGCCCAGCGGGAATTCGACCGTGACGTTTTGCAGGTTGTTGCCCGTCGCCTTG
This sequence comes from Pseudomonadota bacterium, assembly GCA_038525395.1. Lineage (GTDB taxonomy): Bacteria > Pseudomonadota > Alphaproteobacteria > Rhodobacterales > Rhodobacteraceae > Tateyamaria. Next base: position 11,830 of record JBCBHS010000018.1, read on the forward strand.
ACGACCTTGATCGCCTTTTTCTTGCCTTTGCGCCGCGTCGTGGGCACCGCAATCTCGCGCGTGCCCGTAAGGTATTGGCCAGTGATCGACACCTCGTTCGCAGCGATGGCGTCCGGCGTGCCATGCGCCACCACCTGCCCGCCATGCACACCCGCGCCTGGGCCGATGTCGAACACATAGTCCGCCTCGCGGATCGCCTCTTCGTCATGTTCTACGACGATCACCGTGTTGCCCTGGTCGCGCAGGTTTTTGAGCGTGCCCAACAGCCGGTCATTGTCGCGCTGGTGCAGGCCGATGGACGGCTCGTCCAAGACGTACAACACCCCCGTCAGGCCAGAGCCGATCTGACTGGCCAAACGAATGCGCTGGCTTTCGCCACCGCTGAGCGTGCCACTTGAACGCGACAGCGTAAGGTATTCTAATCCAACATTATTCAGGAAACCCAGCCGTTCGCGAATTTCCTTGAGGATGGCGCGCGCAATCTCGTTCTTTTGCACCGTCAGGTCCGCAGGCACGGTGCGGCACCACTCAAACGCCTCGCGGATCGACATTTCGACCACCTGGCCCGCATGCATCAGCCGCGCGGGGTCGTCGGCGGGCCCGATCTTGACTGCCAGCGCTTCGGGCCGCAGGCGATAGCCATGGCAGGTGCCGCAGGGGCGGTTGTTTTGATAGCGCTCGAACTCTTCGCGGATCCAGTTGCTGTCGGTCTCGCGGTAGCGGCGTTCCATATTTGGAATGACCCCTTCGAACACGCGCGTAACCTGATAGACGCGGCCACCCTCGTCATAGCGAAACGGAATTTCCTCGTTGCCCGAACCATAGAGGAACACCTGTTTGACATGCGCGGGCAGGTCTTTCCACTGGGTCTGCGGATCGAATTCGTAATGCTTGGCAATCGCCTCGATCGTCTGCAGGAAATATGGCGATTTGCCTTTGCGCCAGGGGGCCAAGGCGCCATCATAGACCTTGAGCGTTTGGTCGGGCACCACAAGCCGTTCGTCAAAAAACAGCTCGTGCCCGAGGCCGTCACAGGACGGGCAAGCGCCAAAAGGCGCGTTGAAGGAAAAGAGCCGCGGTTCGATTTCCGGGATCGTGAAGCCGCTGACGGGGCAGGCAAACTTTTCCGAAAAGGTCAGGCGCGTCGGTTCCTCGGCTTCGTCGCCCGCGGATGGTGCGGATGCGGTTTCCAGCACGGCGATGCCATCGGCCAAATCCAGCGCGGTGCGCAGACTGTCGGCCAGCCGCGTCTCTAGCCCCTCGCGCACGACGATGCGGTCCACGACCACGTCGATGTCGTGGCGGAACTTTTTGTCCAGCGTGGGCGGCGCGTCCAGCTCGTAAAAGGCGCCGTCAACCTTCACCCGCTGAAAGCCTTGCTTGCGCAGCTCGACAAACTCTTTGCGGTATTCGCCCTTGCGGTCGCGGATGATGGGGGCCAGCAGATAGGCGCGCGTGCCCTCCTCCATCCCCATGATGCGGTCGACCATGTCCTGCACCTGCTGGGCCTCGATGGGCTTGCCCGTGGCCGGACTGTAGGGGGTGCCGACGCGGGCAAACAGCAGACGCATGTAGTCGTAGATTTCCGTCACGGTCCCGACGGTGGAACGCGGGTTTTTCGACGTCGTCTTTTGTTCAATCGAAATCGCGGGGCTAAGGCCGGTGATGTGGTCCACATCCGGCTTTTGCATCATGTCGAGGAACTGGCGCGCGTAAGCCGACAGCGATTCGACATAGCGGCGCTGCCCCTCGGCATAGATCGTGTCGAAGGCGAGCGAGGATTTGCCCGACCCGGAAAGGCCAGTGATGACAACCAGTTGGTCCCGGGGGATGTCGACGTCGATGGATTTGAGGTTATGCTCGCGCGCGCCGCGCACCTCGATGTTCTTTTGCTCTGCCATCACGTGCCCCTTAGGTTAACGACCTGTACATAGTTCAGAGCGCGCAATCAGCCAATGGAAAAGAGAGAACATGCCGTGAACATGCCGTTTGCTGCCGCCTTCTGTCAGCGGGCGCGGCGCGCGGCCATCCACGCATGCGCTGCGATCCCGCAGGCAAAGACGGCGATGCAGGTCCAGACCAGGCCGGGAAACCCGGCAACACCCAGGACGGCGAGCAGGATCGGCGTGCCCAGCGTGTTGCCCAAGTTACCCGTTTGCGCAAGGCCGCCATAGGCTTGGGACTGGTGCGCGGCGGTTGCGTTCAACTCGGGCACGGCGGCAAAGCTGGCGCCTTGGACCAGGCCCAGGGCCGCGGCCAGGGCCAGGCAAGCGGCAGGCAGGCCCGGCACGGTCCACAGCCACAGGAGTGCCGCAATGCAGGCGGCAAAGCCGATCTGCACCAACGTCACCGCGGACATATAGCGCAGTGCGGCGACCCCCAGTGTCAGCGACACGGCGATAGACATCAGCGGCATCGCCCCCATCACCCAGGTGCGCCAGTCGGGCGCGATATAGGGCGGCAGCACCGTCAGGATGGCCAGAAAGCAGAAGGTATAAAACAGCCACCCGGCCCCCGGCGCGGCAATGCGGGGCGAACGGTAGATGGCGATGTGATCCTGCAGGATGCCGCGCAAGGACAGGGCACTCTCGGGCGCCACTTCAAGCGGGCGGAGGAAGAGCGTGAGGATGACGGCGAACACCCCGAGCCAGATGGCATGGGCCACAAACAGCGCAGGCAGCCCAAGCGCGGCAACCAGCGGCAGGCCAAGCGCCACCAGCAGGGTGAACGCGACCGAGAAAAACGTGCTCCACAGCGTGAGGGTAAAGCCGCGATGCCGTTCGGCGCTGAGCTGCGCGATCAGGGTGGGTGCGGCGACAACCAGCGCCAGGTGCGACACGCCCTCAAGCGCGCGGCTGACCAGCATCCACGGCAGGCTGGGCAAGGTCGCCTGAAGCAGCGACAGCGCCGCCCCGGCCCACAGCGCCCACAGCATCGCGCGACGATACCGGATGCGCGCCACGACCAGGCCCGCAACCACGCCCAGCACGATGCCGATAAACCCCACCAGCGACACGATAAACCCCAGGGCCGCACCAGCATCGGGGTAAACGGCGGGCAACTGGTCAAAAATTACGCTGATCTTGGCGTATTGCCCGGCCGCGCCAAGCCCCGCGCCCCAAAGGACGAAGACAAGAGGGAAGGAGGTGCGGTCGGTCATGCCACCGCGCTACGCCTGATCGCTTGCGTCCACAAGGCCGTGATCTGTGCGCAGCCTGCGATTTACATGTGGATCACGGGGACAATGGCGGCCCGTGCCAAAGCGGTGATCAACCGGCGCCCTCGTAAATGTCGATGCGGCTGACCGTACTGCCGTTTCCAAACACACGGACCAGAACAAAGCCGATTGTCCCCGACCGTATGCGCGCCACCGTGTGGTGGGTTTTGCTGTACTGGCATCTTCCCGCAATCATCGCGCGCCGCTCTGCGGTGGTAAAGAACGGATCAAGGTTGTCGCCTGCGTCTATCCGACCGAATTTATGCACATTGGCCCGGTCTTGCTGTACGATGCCGCACACATCATTCAGCGGCGCGCCGCGCGAGTTGTACGTGTCTTGCGGCGTCAGCATCGTGTAATATTCAAACATCATGTTTTGCGCCGAAACAGGCGCGGCCAGGACCCACAACCCGGCCACTGTGGCAAGCATAAGTGCAAAAAAGAAGCGCATGATCTTCCCTAGAATCAAAGAACCAGTGACGGCATCATAGCAGCCACTGGTTCGGTAGGCGTCGGAGAAACCTTAGCTACATATGGATAACCCGGTCATACGCGTCCAGCACGCTTTCGTGCATCATCTCGGACAGCGTCGGGTGCGGGAAGACGGCGTGCATCAGATCTTCCTCGGTGGTCTCGAGCGCTTGGCCCACCACATACCCTTGGATCAGCTCGGTCACTTCGGCCCCGATCATGTGCGCCCCCAGCAGTTCGCCAGTTTTTGCGTCGAACACGGTCTTGATCATGCCCTCAGGCTCACCCATCGCGATGGCCTTGCCGTTGCCGATAAAGGGGAATTTGCCGACCTTGATCTCGTGGCCCGCCTCTTTCGCTTTGGCCTCGGTCAGGCCGACGCTTGCGACCTGCGGGTGGCAGTAGGTGCACCCGGCGATCGAGTTTGGCTTGATCGGGTGGACGTCATTTTTACCCGCGATCAGCTCTGCCACCATCGTGCCTTCGTGGCTGGCCTTGTGGGCAAGCCAGGGCGCGCCCGCGATATCGCCGATGGCATAGATGCCTTCGACGCCGGTGCGGCAATACTCATCCGTCACGACGTGGGTCCGGTCGACCTTCACGCCCAGCTTTTCCAGGCCCAACCCTTCGACATTGCCGACGATGCCGACGGCGGAAATCACGGTGTCAAAGTCGTGCTTTTCGACCTTGCCGCCCACCTCGATATGCGCGGTGACCTTACCCTTGGCGCGGTCCAACTGCTTGACCATCGCCTTTTGCATGATGGTCATGCCCTGTTTCTCAAAGCTTTTTTTGGCAAAGGCGCTGATCTCTTCGTCTTCTACGGGCAGCACGCGGTCCATGACCTCGACCACCGTCGTATCCGCGCCCAGAGTGTTGTAAAAGCTGGCAAATTCGATGCCGATGGCGCCCGATCCGATGACCAGCAGCTTTTTCGGCATCCGCTTGGGCGTCAGCGCGGCCCTGTAGGTCCAGACCAGATCGCCGTCGGCCTCCAGGCCCGGCAATTCACGCGCACGGGCGCCTGTGGCCAGGATGATGGCCTTGGCCGTCAACTCTTCGGTGCCCTTGTCGGTCTTCACCGACACCTTGCCTTTGGCGGGGATCGTGCCCTCGCCCATGATGACCGTCACCTTGTTCTTTTTCAGCAGGTGCTGCACGCCGCCCGACAGTTGGCCCGCGACCTTGCGGCTGCGGCCCACGACCGCGTCGAGGTCATAGTCGATGCCATCGGCCTTCAGGCCAAATTCCTTGGCGCGGTGCATAAGGTGAAAAACCTCTGAACTGCGCAGCATCGCCTTGGTCGGGATGCAGCCCCAGTTTAGGCAGATGCCGCCCAGGTGCTCACGCTCGACAACACAGGTGTTCAGGCCCAGCTGCGCCGCCCGGATCGCTGCCACATAGCCACCGGGGCCAGAACCGATAATCACGACGTCAAAGGATTTCGCTGCCATTTCAATGTCCTCGCCAAGCGCTGCGTCAAAACTAGTTTAGTGTTAAACTATTTTCGACACAGGCTCAACGAAAGCGTGGCGCGACAAATCGACTGACGCAGGGGCAGCGCATGGCGTGGCGCAAACCCGGGCTTAGGCGGCAACGCGCCCTTCCAACCCGCGAACCGTCGCGCCATAGCCACCGTCGGCCAGATAGGCCAATTCAGCGCCAGTGGACTTGCGGCCCAGGGCGGTGTTGCGGTGCGGAAAGCGTCCGAACTGGCGGATCACCTCGCGATGCGCCCGGGCATGTAGCAGGAAGGTGTCGTTCCCCATACGGTCATGGATCAGGCGCACAGCGCGGTCCTGGTCACACAGGTTTTCCGAATGCTCGAGCGGCAGATAAAAGAACTGCCGCGCCGGCGTGTCCACCCGCATGTCCCAGCCCTTGGCAATCGCCGATTTGGCCACGGCAAGGGCGGCCCGGTCGGTGGCAAAGGCGCGGCGGTCATCACGGAACATGTTGCGCGGGAATTGATCGGTCAGGATGATGTAGGCCATCGCCCCGTTGGGATAGGTCAGCCACAGGGCAAACCGACCTTCGGTCGCGGCCTGCCATGCCGCGCCAAAACGCGTGCGTATGGTCTCATCCAAGGCCGGGTCATGTGCAAACCATTTCTCTGGCCCGCATTCGTCCAACCAAAACCGCAAAATATCGTCAGGACCTATCATCCAAAAAACTCCAACACCAACTGCCCCCGCAGACCGTACCGTCGCACAGCATAACAAAGGGTCCCAATCACGAAATACAACAGGCGCGACACATTACGCGGCCCGGTTGTCGTCGTCGGCCTCCAAATCGCTTTCGATGGCATATTCTTGCGCAATTTCCATCGCAACGGGCGTGGTGGCGGCAGGCGACATGACAACATACGACCCCGTCTCGTCCACGGGAATGGTGGCACGCTGCGTCATCCGGTAGGCCGCGTAGGCAACCAGAATGGCAAAGAGGGCCGCGGTGAAAAGGTAGAAACCGCCTGGGCCGATATTCTCCATTAACGCGCCGACAATCAGCGGGCCAAAGACTGCGCCCAACCCGTTGAGAAAGACCAGACCACCAGAGGCCGCCGCCATGTCGTCGTGATCGAGAAAGTCGTTGGTATGCGCGATCAGCAGCGAATACAGCGGGTTCGACATCCCCCCCACCACAAAGGCCGAGGCGAGCAACAACGAAAACGTCCCGCCAAAGAGCATGCCCAGGATGGAGCCTGCCATGCCGATGGCCGACACCGCAGTGATCAACACCCGCCGGTCCAGCCGGTCGGACATCCATCCGATGGGGTATTGCAACATCACCGCGCCGACAAAGAAGGTCGCCACAAAGGTCGAGATTTGTGCCACGCTCAGCCCCGCCTGCGCCCCGTAGACCGAGGCCATGCCAAACTGCGCCGAAAACACGCCGCCCAGCACGAACATGCCGAACACGCCCAAGGGCGACACCCGCGTCAACTCGCGCAGGGTCATCGGTTTGGTGGTGTCAAAAGCGGGCGTGGGACTGATCGACAACAGGATCGGCGTGATCGCGATGGACACGAGCACCGAGGGGATGACGAACAGGACAAAACCCGAGGGGTCTGCGGTCAGCAGCAGTGCTTGGCTGGCGACGATGCCCAGCGTCTGCACGATCATATAAAGCGACAGCGCTTGGCCCCGGTTCGAATTGTCGGCGGCGTCGTTCAGCCAGCTTTCGGCAGTCACATACACGGCGGAAAAGCAAAAGCCGATGATCACGCGACCAAAGGTCCAGACCCAAGGGTCGGCAAAGGTCGGGTACAGGATCATCACCGCCGAGATCAGCGAGGCAAGCGCTGCAAAGACACGCACGTGTCCCACCCGCCGGATCATCCGCGGCGCCAGGCGGCTGCCGCCCAGGAACCCGGCAAAATAGGCCGACATCACGATCGACATCTCGAGGGTCGAAAACCCTTCGATCTCGCCCCGCACCCCCAGCAGAGTGCCTTGCATGCCGTTACCGACCATCAGAAGGAACATGCCCAACAGCAAGGCCCAGGCGCTTGTCAAAACTTGGATCATTCTCGCGCGCTCCTGGTGCGGTGTTACGGCCTCCGTTGCATGGCCTGTGGTGGCCTGTCGGAGGTGGTTGCGACGTTACGGTGTCGGTTTTGTATTTTCGGTCGCGGGCAGCAACAGCGACGCATCGCCGTAAGAGAAAAAGCGATAGTGCGCCGCGACCGCATGCGCATAGATCGCGCGGATCGTGTCCTGCCCCATCAGGGCAGAGACGAGCATGAGCAAGGTCGATTTTGGCAGGTGAAAGTTGGTCATCAGCCCGTCCGCAACGGTAAAGTCAAAGCCGGGGTAAATGAAGATATCCGTCTCCCCTTCCCACGCGGCAAGGCCTGCATCGCGCCCCATCGTTTCGATCAACCGCAAGGCGGTCGTGCCTACGGGAATCACCCGTCCGCCCCGCGCCTTGGCCGCGGCGATGTCGCGCGCGGCGGCGGCGCTGACCTGCCCCCATTCGGCGTGCATCTTGTGCGTGGTCACATCGTCCACCTTGACCGGCAGAAAGGTGCCCGCGCCGACATGCAGGGTGACATAGGTGATGTGCACGCCGCGCTGCGCAAGCGCCTCCATCAATGCCGCATCAAAGTGCAGCGATGCCGTGGGCGCCGCCACGGCCCCGCTGTTGCGGGCCCATATGGTCTGGTAATCCGCGTGGTCGCGCGCATCCGCCGCGCGCTTGGCCGCGATATAGGGGGGCAGCGGCATTGCCCCCGCCTGCGCCAGGGCCGCGTCAAAATCGTCGCCCGCAAGGTTAAAGCGCAGGTGCCCCTGCCCGTCCGCGACATGCTCCAACTGCGCCGATAGCGAGTCGGAGAACTGCACAACTTCGCCCACCCGCAGCTTTTTCAGCGGCTTGATCAGCGCCGACCAGGTGCCGTCCGCGCGCGGCTCCAGCAGCGTGGCCTCGATCCGCGCTTGGGTCTCTCCTTGGGCGCTTTGGCGTGTGCGCGTGCCCGAGAGGCGCGCCGGGATCACCTTGGTGTCGTTCAGCACCAGCAAATCGCCGGGACGCAGCCAGTGGACCAGATCGGTCACGTGCTGGTCATGGATCACCGCCCCTTCAGCCACCAACAGCCGCGCCGACGACCGTGGCACCGCGGGCCGGGTCGCAATCAGGTGTTCGGGCAGGTGGAAATCAAAATCGCTCAGCTTCATGGCACGCAGGTACCCGGACTGTCAGCGCTCATCAAGGCGGCGTTGACGGTCTAGGCGGCGCTGTTCCGCCGTGGTTGGCCCGGCCTCTGTCGGGGCAAAGGCCTCGGGTTCCGTCGCCGGGTCTGCGCCGCCCTCGACATCGGGCAGTTGCGGCGCAGGGGTGCGGAAGATGTCGCGGAACATGCCGGGCGTCAGCGCCGACAGCGGGTTGACCTGGACCCGCGGATCATCGGACGGCCCGCGCAGGCGATAGTTGAACCCAATCAACCCCTCGCCCTTGCGGGTAAAGATGCTGCCGATGCCGTTCAGCAGATACAGCGGGGAAATCACGCCCTGCATGTCCAGCACCGACCGCGTCACGTCATAGGTGCCGTCCATCGACAGCCCCATGGACGGGCCCACGGCAGACGCTTCGGTCAGGACCATAGTCGAGGGCGTCAGGCGAAACGCGGCCTCAACCTCTTGGAAATGGATGCCGCTGCCGCCCATCTGTTCCAGCAGGCCCACGATGCTAAGCGCGTTGAGCAGCGCCGCAATGGCGGGGGCGTCTTGGATGCGTGTGTTGGTCACGTTCAAGCTGCCGTCGAAACTGGCCGCGCCCACGGGCAACAGGGTCAGCGACAGGGCACCGCCGCGCGCTTGCTTCAATATCCCGGCAGAGGCCGCGACGCCGCCCGCATCCTCAGACGTGATGCGGACCGCACTGCGCCCGTTTTGCGGCAGGACCTGGCCGCGGATGGGCGTGCCGCCATTGACCAGCGCGCGAAATTCGCCGTCCAGACCCCGCGCCATGTCAAAGGTGCCGGTCAGCTGGCGCAGGGCGATGCTGTCGGTGATCTGCAGGCTGTCCAGTGCCAGCGCCATCGGCCCGCCGCCTGCCTCAGCTTGCGTACCGCTGCCCGCACCGCCAAAATCGGCGTTGCGCAGATCGAGCGTGCCGCCGCGCACGTCCACGGCGGGTGGCAGACCCGCACCCCGGCCGGTCAGATCGACCGGCGCGCGCAGCCAGTTGCCTATCTGCACCTCGGAAAACCGCGCGCGGTCCAAACCACCGCCGGCGCGCAGCGTGATGGCGCCCGTGGCCTGCAGGCCTGGGGCGTCAAACGATATGCGATCCACCTCGGGCTGCGCGCCCAGCCGGCCCGACAGGCTGAGTTGCCCGCCACTGCCTGCGGCTTTGCGCCAGCCCAGCGGCGGCGCGTCCATCGTTACGCCGCGCAGGTCGCTGGACAGGGTGAAGGTGGGGCTGGCGCCACCCAAGGGCAGGTCCACGGTAAAGTCTGCCGATCCCTGGCCAGACACCAGGCCGTCGGGCAGACCGAGTTGAAACGCCTCAATGGTGCGCGGTGACACCTCCAGCGTGCCCGCCACGCGGCTTGGCTGCGCCGTAGCCGCGATGGGCTGGGACCAGGCGGCGTCAAAGGGCACGCCGTCCAACGTGCCCGCGCCCGACACCACCACGCTGTCGGACCGCGCCGCAACGCGCAGCGTCTCGGCCGCCAGGCTGCGGCCTTCGATCAGGTCGGTGCTGACCACATCCCGGGCCGTGCCCGTGGCGGAGTAGTCGAGATCGGCGGCCTTGATCCCCCGCCGCAAGGGCAAGGCCAACGTGCCCGCCAGTTGCAAGCTGCCCGCAGCCAGGTCCGGCGACAGGCCCGCCTTGGTCATGATGTTCAGCGGCGGTTGGTCCAGCAGCGACAGCGCGGACGTCACGCTGCCCGTGGCCGCCAGCCGCACCACTGCAGGCGCGCCGCCTTTGACCCGGACATCCGGGATGATGAAAGACGACCCGGCCACATCCACCACGCCCCCCTCGGGCGCCGTCACCTGCCCGGCATCCACCGCCACCACAAAGCGGTTGTCGAGCAGGCTGGCCGACCCGCGTGCGGCGCGGATTTCGGGCAAGGTCGGGACATAACGCACAATCGCGTCTTCGTAGGCAAAGCTGGCATAGACCGTGGGCGGGCTGCCCGGCGCGTCGCGGATCACGAAATCGAGGTCACGTAGCTGTCCCGCCAGCAGGTTGTCCAGCAGCCATTGCCGGGTGCGCGGAACAAATGGTTCGGGCCATATGGCCAGCAGCCGGTCGGGCGACACGCCGTCCATCTGCGCGTCGGCTGCGTATTTCCACCCCTCCGCTGCGGCCTCAAAACTGCCGCGGGCGAGCAGCGCCTGACCCTTGTCCTGAAACAGCGCCTGACCGACATCCAACCGGAACGGGTCGAGCGTCAGGCGAAAATCCATCTCGGCAGCCTCAAAGGCGACGGGCTCGGGGTACAGATCGGCGGGGTTGGCCGACAGGGTGCTGGCGCGGAACTGGCCCACCAGATCATCCAAGCCCCCGGTCGGGCCGATGCCCAGCACCGTTTGCCCCTCGACCCGCGCGGTGATCCACTCGCTTTCGACCGACAGCTCGTCAAAGGTGATCACTTGGGCGTCGGGGTCATAGGTGAAATAGCTGCGCGCGGCGTCAAAGGGCACCGGGCGCGTGGCCTCGGTCGGTTGGATCACACCGGCGCCGATGTTCAGGCTGGCGTTCAGCGGCGCAACGGCACCCCCGCTGTCCACGCCACCGCGCATCGCACCCGAGATCGGCGCGCGCAGCACGTCAAGCCAGGCAAAGGGCGGCGCGAGCGTGGCGATGTCCGACGCATCCACATCCGCAACCGCAACACCAAAGGAGGCGGCGGCGTCACCGATCACACTTTCATAATTGGCCTCGATCGTCGCGACCCCCTGCCCGCCGTTCAGCACCGCAAGGTCAGAGGTGATGCGCACCGCGTCCTCGGTCCGGTCCAGACGCACGCGACCACCGTCAACTGTCCACGCCCGGCCCGACCGCACATCCTCGACCCGCAGCGTCAGCGCTTGAATCTCTGCCATGGTCAACGCCTGCAGGGCGGGTTGCATCAGAACGTCGTCGATGCCTTCGATCAGCTGCGCAAAGGTCGCGGCTTCCTGCGTTGGCGAGGCCGTCAGATCAAGGCCGCTGGCCAGCACGACCGACCCGTCCAATTCGCGTCGCAAGGTGGCAAAGATGCCCGAGACGCTGATGTCCGACGGCTGCATGCGCCCCTGCAGCAAGGCCGCAGTCGTGATGCCCACCCGCATCTCGCCAAAGGCCACCACTTCGGACCCGTCACCGGTCACCACCGACACGTCGGTCATCCGCACCCGCGGGACAAATCCGTCCTGGACCACCAGATCCAGCGTGTCAAAGCGCAGCTGCGCCGCACCCATGGCAGCGCCCGCGCGCGCCTCGATCTGATCGCGCAGCCACGGTGGGGCAGAGACGGGCCGACCCATTGCAACATACAAGACAGCGCCGATGACCGCGGACACACACAGCGTGCTGATCAGGCTGCCCAGCCCAAACCGGCGCCAAACGCCTTTGCGCCGCGCGCGCCGCGGCGGATTTATGGGGTCCGCACTGCTCATGTCTTTATTCTTGTCCGACCAGCCCTATCATGCCAGTCACATCTTTCAAATCTCTGACGAAAGGGCCTTTTTATGCTCGCCATCGCCTCTCCTGCTCCGGACTTCACACTGCCACAGGGCGACGGGACTGACGTCACACTGTCCGCTTTGCAAGGTGGGCCGGTCGTTCTCTACTTCTATCCGCGCGACGACACGCCAGGCTGCACCAAGGAATCCATCGCCTTTTCCGAGCATCTGGGCGCCTTTGAGGCGGCGGGCGCCAAGGTCTTTGGCATCTCGAAAGACAGCGTCGCCAGCCACGCCAAATTCGCGACCAAGCGCGAACTGACAGTCCCGCTCCTGTCTGACGAACACGGGTCGGTCTGCGAGGATTACGGCGTGTGGAAAGAGAAGAACATGTACGGCAAGAAATACATGGGCATCGAACGCACCACCTATCTGATTGATGCACAAGGTGCCGTCGCGATGGTCTGGCCCAAGGTCAAAGTGCCCGGTCACGCCGAGGCTGTGCTGGCCGCGGTCGAGGCGCTGTGATGCAGCCGCTGGCGCAGATGGCCGAAGCCGTGCTGCGCACCGCGGACGGGCGGGAAAAGACAGCGCTTTCGCGCAAACTGGCTGCCCAGTGGCGCGCGGCCCGGGCCCAAGGGAGCATGCCAGAGATTGGCACTGCAAACCCGCCGATGCACCCCGCCCGGCCCTTGGCCCCCAAACTGCTCAGCCCGCGCGACGTGCCCCGGCGCCGCCCTGGCAGCCCCGAGGGGCGCATTGCCTTGCTCCATGCGGTGGCGCATATCGAATTGAACGCGGTGGACCTGCATTGGGACATCATCGCGCGCTTTACCGACGTCCCCATGCCCTACGGCTTCTACGACGACTGGGTGAAGGCCGCAGACGAAGAGTCAAAGCATTTCAATCTGATGTGCGACTGTCTTGAATCGCTGGGCAGCCATTATGGCGCCCTGCCCGCCCATGCGGGAATGTGGCGCGCGGCCGAGGATACTGCAGAGGATTTCATGGGCCGCCTCGCCGTTGTGCCCATGGTGCTCGAGGCGCGCGGGCTGGATGTGACGCCCGGCATGATCGGCGTGTTTCGCCAGGCCAAGCTGGAACAGGCGGTCGAGGCGCTGGAAACCATCTATGCCGAAGAGGTGGCGCATGTCGCCTATGGCTCCAAGTGGTTTCACTTTCTCTGCGGACGCCATGACATGGACCCCAAGGCCGCCTTTCACGATCTGGTCCAGCGGTATTTCCACAGCCCGCTAAAGCCGCCATTCAACGAAGAAAAACGCGCCGAGGCGGGCCTGCCACCGGATTTCTATTGGCCGCTTGCCGTCGCGGACTGACCCGTACGGACCCCATTGGCGGTTTTCCGCCAATTTGACACATTTCCGCACCGGTTTTTGACAGATCAACCATAGAGGCTTGCCGCCATACCGCCGGGACTTTATGCACAGGCGCTAAGGCGCTGTGTTGGGGGACAAGGGCGCCGGGATTGGGACGGGATAAGGAACGAGCGCAGTGCGAACACGCCTCGGTATCAAATGGCACGGGCTGTTGGAAAAGTATTTTCCAGAGCGACGAGTCTTTCTGAAATCGGACAACGACACCCGCTTTATCCGTCTTCGACCCGGCACACAGCTGATCGCCTTTGCAGGCAGCTCGTTCGTGATTGCCTGGGCGATTGTGGCCACAGCCGTCTTGCTGATGGACAGCATCGGCGCCGGGAATTTCCGCGAACAGGCCAAGCGAGACCAAAAAACATACCAGGCGCGGCTGAACGATCTGTCCGGCCAACGCGATGCCCGCGCCGAAGAGGCGCTGGCGGCGCAAGAACGGTTCAACGCAGCCCTGACCCAAATCTCGATCATGCAAACCGAATTGCTGGCCTCGGAAACGCGGCGGCGCGAGTTGGAAACCGGCATCGACGTGATCCAGGCCACGTTGCGCGGCACGATGCAGGCGCGGGAAGAAGCGCGGGCGCAACTGGCCGCTTTGCAGGAAAAGATCGACACAGGCGCGGGCGGCGCGGCACTCGCCTCTGCCGGTGCGGGCGCACCGATGGATTTCGTGGCCCAGGCCCTGGCAAAAACCGCGGCAGAGCGGGATCAGATCGAGCGTGACGCCCAAGACGCCCTGCTGGCGGCCGACGCGATGGCCAGTGAGATCGCCCTGATGCGCGAGCAGAACGACCAGATTTTCCGCCAGTTGGAAGAGGCGATGACCGTCTCTGTCTCTCCGCTGGACAAGATGTTCCGCGCCGCTGGCATGCCCACCGACCAGATTATCGAAGAGGTGCGGCGCGGCTATTCCGGCCAAGGTGGTCCGCTCACACCGCTGTCGTTCTCGACCCGCGGGCAAGAGCCTTCGCCAGACGCGCAGCGTGCCAACCGTATCCTGAACCAGATGGATCAGTTGAACCTTTACCGCATCGCCGCGCAAAAGGCGCCCTTTGCCACGCCGGTCAAGAACTCCTTCCGCTTCACCTCTGGCTTTGGCTTTCGTCGCGATCCCAAAACGGGTGGGCGGCGCATGCACAATGGCGTCGACTTTGCCGCATCGCTGGGCACGCCCCTTTATGCCACCGCCGACGGTGTCGTCACCCATGCGGGCTGGCAATCGGGCTATGGCCGGTTGGTAAAAATTCAGCACGAGTTCGGGATCGAGACTCGTTATGCTCATCTGTCAAAACTTAGGGTGAAAGTTGGCCAAAGGGTCTCGCGCGGGGATCGGATTGGTGATATGGGAGCGTCTGGACGGGTGACCGGTGTGCATTTGCACTACGAAGTCCGAGTCGGCGGCAGAGCCGTGAACCCCATGATCTATATCAAGGCAGCAAACGATGTTTTCTAAGAGCAAAATCAACGAACCCGGCCCCAGTGCGGACGCTCCCAAAATGACAACACCTTCGGCACCGCCCCCCAGCGCGCCGCAAAGCGAATTCAAGGCATCGGCCCCCAAGGCGAAACCGCCTGCGTCGATCCTGTCGGCTGATCTGCACATCACCGGCAACATGAAGACCACCGGCGACATTCAAGTCGAGGGCACGGTCGAGGGCGACATTCGCGCCCACCTGCTGACCATCGGCGAAAGCGCGACGATCAAAGGCGAGGTGATTGCCGATGACGTGGTGATCAACGGCCGCATCGTGGGCCGTGTGCGCGGCCTGAAGGTCCGCCTGACATCGACCGCCCGGGTCGAAGGCGACATCATCCACAAGACCATCGCAATCGAAAGCGGTGCCCATTTCGAAGGCTCGGTGCAGCGTCAGGACGACCCGCTGAGCGTGGGCAATCCCAAGCAGCCGCAGCGGCAACAACAGCCTGCCGCAGCCCCGGCGCCCGCACCTGCAGCCGCCCCGGCGGAAGGCGCCAAGTAAGGCGCCTTCCCTTCCCAAATTTGGAAATGCGCAGTTCTGACCGCAGACTGCGCATTTTTTATGCGCTGCGCCCGACGAAAAAGGGCGCCGCATCCTGACGCCCTCTGTCTTCAAATCTCATCCGCTGCGCGCTTAGTCGCTGACGGTCACTTGCGTCATCCGGTCGGGCGCACCATCGGCGATGCTGCCACTGCGCGGATGCCCACGCTTGATGTCTTGCACCACGTCGAACCCATCGGTAACCTGACCAACCACCGTGTACTGCCCGTTCAAAAACGGCCCCGGCGCGAACATGATAAAGAACTGCGAATTGGCGCTGTCGACAGATTGCGACCGCGCCATCCCGACGACACCCGCATCAAACGGCACGTCCGAGAACTCTTGGGCCAAGTCGGGCATGTCCGACCCTCCCCGCCCAGCACTGCGGTAGTCAAAGTCGCCATTCACGTTGCCGTACTGCACGTCGCCCGTCTGCGCCATAAAGCCGTCGATGACCCGGTGAAACACCACCCCATCATATTGCCCCGCATCCGCCAGCGCCTTGATGCGCGCCACGTGCTGGGGGGCCACGTCTTCGAAGAGATCGATGGTGACGGTGCCATTGGCCTCTCCGGCAACCGTGATCTGCATCTCGGTCGCGAGCGTGGGGCCTGCGCAAAGCACCGCACAGGCGGCAGCCAGGTTACGCCACATCTGCGGCCACCTTGACGCTGATCATGCGGTCCGGCTCGGCAGGCGGCTCGCCCCGGGTGATCGCATCCACATGCTCCATCCCCGCGGTCACCTGACCATAGACGGTATACTGACCGTTCAGGAAATCATTGTCTTTAAAGTTGATAAAGAACTGGCTGTTGGCGCTGTTCGGATTGGCCGACCGCGCAGCACCCAACGACCCGCGGGCATGCGGGATCTTTGAAAACTCGGCAGGTAGATCAGGCATGTCCGACCCACCGGTCCCCGCCATGCGGATGTTGAACCCGTCTTCCATATCACCGTGCTGCACATCGCCCGTCTGCGCCATGAACCCGTCGATCACCCGGTGGAACGCCACGTTGTCATAGGCGCCTGCGCGGGCCAGCTCTTTCATCCGCTCCACATGCTTGGGCGCCACATCCGGCAGCAGCGTGATGGTCACGGTGCCACCTTTCAGTTCCATCAGGATCGTGTTCTCGGGGTCTTTGATCTCGGCCATGTGCGCCTCTTTCCATTTGCGTTGCGCATCTACCTAAGCCCCCGCGCCCGTCGGGACAAGTCGCGCATTGACCAACGGCGCGAATGCCGCGATGCAAGGGGCAAACTTGCGAAAGGAGCACCCGATGGGCTGGAAAACGCTGGATGACATGGACCTCGCGGGCAAGCGCGTGTTGACACGCGTCGACATCAACGTGCCGGTCGAGGATGGGCGCGTGACCGATGACACCCGGATGCAGCGCATCGCCCCCACCATCGCCGACATCCGCGCCAAGGGCGGCAGCCCGGTGCTGCTGGCGCATTTCGGGCGGCCCAAGGGCAAGCCGGTGCCCGAGATGTCGCTGGCCCCCCTGGTCTCGACACTGCAAGACGCGCTTGGCTGCCCTGTCACCTTTATCGAACGCCCCTCGCGCGACTGGATTGACGCGCAAGCCTCCGATGCGGTGATCCTGGTCGAAAACACGCGCTTCACCCCGATGGAAGAGGCGAATGATCCCCAGATGGCGCAATTCCTTGCCACGCTGGGCGATGTGTTCTGCAACGATGCGTTTTCCGCCGCCCACCGCGCGCACGCCTCGACCACCGGCGTGGCGCATCTGTTGCCCAGCTGCGCAGGCCGCCTGATGCAGGCCGAATTGCAGGCGTTGGAGGCTGCATTGGCCACACCAAAGCGCCCCGTGGGTGCGGTGGTGGGCGGTGCCAAGGTGTCGACCAAGCTCGACCTGCTGCAAAATCTGGTGAAAAAGATCGACCTTTTGGTCATCGGCGGCGGCATGGCCAACACCTTCCTCGCCGCCCAAGGCGCCCAGCTGGGCGCGTCGCTGCAAGAGGCGGACTTGCACGATACTGCCCGCGACATCCTGGAAGCGGCGGACGCCGCTGGCTGCACCGTGCTGCTGCCCAGCGACGGGCGCGTCGCACGTGCCTTTGCCGCCGGGGCGCCCTATGACACCGTGCCTCTTGGGCCAACCACCGTGCTGGCGGACGACCAAATGGTGCTCGACGCGGGCGATGCCGCCGCCCAAGACGTGGCCAAGGCCTTTGCCGGGCTTAGCACGCTAATCTGGAACGGCCCGCTGGGTGCGTTCGAAATCCCGCCCTTCGACACCGCGTCGGTCGCTGCGGCCCAAGCGGCCGCTGCACGCACGCGGTCAGGTGATCTGATCACCGTGGCGGGCGGCGGCGACACCGTGGCCGCCTTGAACCAAGCGGGCGTGGCGCAAGACTTCACCTATATCTCCACCGCAGGCGGCGCGTTCCTGGAATGGATGGAGGGCAAGGACCTGCCCGGCGTCGCCGCCCTGATGGCCTGACACCGCAGCCGCAAAACCCCGGAGGGACCACATATGGCATGGACACTGATCACCGGCGCATCCGAAGGCTTGGGCGTTGAATTTGCACGGATCGCGGCCAAGGAGGGCCGAAACCTGATCCTCACCGCCCGGTCCAAGGACAAGCTGGACACGCTGGGCAGCGAACTGCGCGGGCAATCGGTGGATGTGGTGGTGATCCGCGCCGATCTGTCCGACATGGCCGAGGTCGACCGCCTGTGGGACGCGGCCACAGCCGAGGGGCGCGAGATTGATGTGCTGGTGAACAATGCAGGTCTGGGCGCCCATGGCCCCTTTGACGAAGGGCAGGGATGGGCGCGCGAGTTAAACTCGATCAACGTCAACATGCTGGCCCTGACCCGGCTGATGAAGCTGGCGATCCCGCATATGCGCGACCTGCCCAAGGGCCGTATCCTCAACGTCGCCTCGGTTGCGGCCTTTCTGCCCGGCCCCAACATGGCTGTCTATTACGCGACCAAGGCCTATGTCCTATCGCTCAGCGAGGCCGTAGCCGAAGAGCTGCGCGGCAGCACCATCACGATCACCGCCCTGTGCCCTGGCGCGACCGCGACAAATTTCTTTGAAGACGGCGATATGACCGAGACGCGGTTGACCAAGATCGCAAAGCCCATGCGGGCCAAAAACGTGGCCGAATTGGGCTGGCTGCAAGCCCGGATTGGCAAGCGTATCGTGATCCCGGGCCTGATGAACAAGGTCTTTGCCCTATCCCCACGCTTTTCCCCGCGCGCGATCACCACGCGGGTCTCGGGCCTGTTCACCGCGAAACACTGACATCGCGGGGCTCAAGGGGGATTCACAGGGCGAATCACTTGTGCCATAGTGCCCACAGCCGCTCAAAGAAGCGGCGTTGAGGCAGACGCATATGACCCGCACCGCACGGCCCGCATTGGGCACCTTTGTCTTTTTCGCCATCGCCTTTGCGCTTGGCGTCTATTTCACCTTTGCCGCCGTGCAGGGGGATTTCGGCCTGTTCCGTCGGGCCGAGATTGACGCAGAGGCGCGCGCGCTCGCCGCACAGCTTGAGATTGTGCAGGCGGATGTGGCGGTGATGGAAAACCTGACCAAGCGGCTATCCGACGATTTCCTGGATCTCGACCTCTTGGACGAACAAGCACGCGCCATCCTGGGCGTGCTGCGCAGCGACGAAATCGTCATTCGCTAAAATCTGTGTAAGATCAGCCTGTTGCTGCCAGGGTGCCGTTGCGGCAGATTGACACTCGCCCTGTGGAACCGAATCCTGTAGAGAATAGTTTAACGCTAAACTATTCCTGCCCGGAGGAGGACAGCCCCAATGGCCGCGCGCAAAGCCACCACCAAACCAAACGTGTCCGCGGAGGAGTTGCAAGGCTACTACCGCGACATGCTCTTGATCCGCCGTTTCGAGGAAAAAGCAGGCCAACTGTATGGCATGGGCCTGATCGGCGGCTTTTGCCACCTCTATATCGGGCAAGAGGCAGTGGTTGTGGGGCTGGAAGCTGCGGCAGGCGAAGGCGACAAGCGCATCACCTCCTATCGCGATCACGGCCACATGCTGGCCTGCGGCATGGACCCCAACGGCGTCATGGCCGAGCTGACAGGCCGCGAGGGCGGCTATTCCAAGGGCAAGGGCGGCTCGATGCACATGTTCTCGAAAGAGAAGCATTTCTATGGCGGCCACGGCATCGTTGCAGCTCAGGTCCCGCTTGGGGCGGGCCTCGCCTTTTCCGACATGTACAAGGGCAATGACCGCGTCACCTTCACCTATTTCGGCGACGGTGCGGCGAACCAAGGCCAGGTCTACGAGGCCTACAATATGGCCGAGCTATGGATGCTGCCGTGCATTTTTGTGATTGAAAACAACCAATACGCCATGGGCACCTCGACCAAGCGGTCGACCAAGTCACCCTCCTACTGGGAACGCGGCGCCGCCTACGGCATCCCCGGCGAAGAGGTCGACGGCATGGATGTGCTGGCGGTGAAAGAGGCAGGCGAAAAGGCTGTCGCCCACTGCCGCGCGGGCAAGGGCCCCTACATCCTCGAAATCAAAACCTACCGCTACCGCGGCCACTCCATGTCGGACCCCGCGAAATACCGGACCCGCGAAGAAGTTCAGAAGATGCGCGACGAGCGTGACCCGATCGAGGCCGTGCGCTCAATGCTGCTGACCGGCAAACACGCGACCGAAGAAGACCTGAAGGCCATCGACAAAGAGATCAAAGAGATCGTGAATGCCAGCGCAGAGTTCGCCAAAGAGAGCCCGGAACCGGCGCTCGACGAGCTTTGGACCGACATCTACGCGTAAGGGAGAGAGACTATGGCAACCGAAATTCTGATGCCCGCCCTGTCGCCAACGATGGAGGAGGGAACGCTCGCGAAATGGCTTGTTAACGAAGGCGATACGGTCGCGTCTGGTGACATCATGGCCGAGATCGAAACCGACAAAGCTACGATGGAATTCGAGGCTGTGGACGAAGGGATCGTCGGGAAGATCCTTGTCCCCGCGGGGACAGAGGGCGTCGCCGTCAACACCCCCATCGCCATCCTGATCGAAGAGGGCGAAAGCGTCGACGACATCGAAACGACCAGCACCCCCGCGCCCGCCGCTTTGGACGGCCCCGAAGGCAAGGCCGCCTCACCCGCGACAGCCTCCACCCCCGACACACCCCCCACCGCACTGCAAGTGGACGCCAGCCCCGATTGGCCCGACGGCACCACCATGAAAACCCAAACAGTCCGCGAAGCCTTGCGCGACGCGATGGCCGAAGAGATGCGGACCGACGACACCGTGTTCCTGATGGGCGAAGAGGTGGCCGAGTATCAAGGCGCCTATAAGGTGTCCCAAGGGCTGCTGGACGAATTTGGCGCCAGGCGCGTCATCGACACCCCGATCACCGAGCATGGCTTTGCTGGGATCGGTGTTGGCGCTGCCTTTGGCGGTCTGCGCCCGATTGTCGAGTTCATGACCTTCAACTTCGCGATGCAGGCCATCGACCACCTGATCAACTCGGCGGCCAAGACGCTCTATATGTCTGGCGGTCAAATGGGCGCGCCGATGGTCTTCCGCGGCCCCAATGGCGCTGCTGCCCGCGTCGGTGCCCAGCACAGCCAAGACTATGCCGCGTGGTACATGCAAATCCCCGGCTTGAAAGTGGTCATGCCCTACTCGGCCTCCGACGCCAAGGGCCTGATGAAAACCGCAATCCGCGACGACAATCCGGTCATCTTCCTCGAAAACGAAATCCTCTACGGTCGCACTTTCGATGTGCCCGACATGGATGACTTCACGGTGCCATTCGGCAAGGCCCGCATTTGGCGTGAAGGGTCGGACGTGACGCTCGTTTCCTTCGGCATCGGCATGCAATACGCGTTGGACGCAGCAGAGAAACTGGCCGAAGACGGCATCGACGCCGAAGTGATCGACCTCAGGACCTTGCGCCCCATGGACACCGGCACCGTGATAAAATCGGTGATGAAAACCAACCGCTGTGTCACCGTAGAAGAGGGCTGGCCCCAAGGCTCGGTTGGCAACTACATCAGCTCGGTCATCATGCAAGAGGCCTTCGATTACCTCGACGCCCCGGTGATCAACTGCACCGGCAAGGACGTCCCCATGCCCTATGCCGCAAACCTTGAGAAACACGCGCTGATCACAACCGACGAAGTGATCGCCGCGGTCAAGCAAGTCACCTACCGTTAAGGAGTCGCGACATGCCCACAGAAATCCTCATGCCCGCGCTGTCTCCGACGATGGAGGAAGGGACGCTGGCCAAATGGCTCGTCAAAGAAGGCGACACGGTGTCGTCCGGTGATCTCTTGGCCGAGATTGAAACCGACAAGGCCACCATGGAGTTCGAAGCGGTCGACGAAGGGATCGTTGGCAAAATCCTCGTCGCCGAGGGCAGCGAAGGCGTGAAAGTGAACACGCCCATTGCCGTACTTCTCGAAGACGGTGAAAGCGCCGACAACATATCAAGCGCCAACGAAGCAGCCCCGGCAGCCAAAGCCGAACCAGCCTCTGAACCGGCCCCCGAACCTGACGCACCAGTCCCATCCGCAGCACCCGCACCCTCTGCACCCAAGGCCGCCGACGGCACTCGCATCTTTGCTTCGCCCCTGGCCCGCCGCATCGCGGCCCAAAAGGGTTTGGACCTCAGCGCGATTAAAGGCTCGGGACCGCATGGGCGGATCGTAAAATCCGACGTCGAGGCCACCGAGGCAGCGCCGGCACCCGCCGAAAAGCCCGCAAGCACCACAGCAGCCGCCGCCCCGGCACCCGCCCCTACCGGACCATCTGCAGATGCGGTCGTCCGCATGTACGAGGGCCGCGCGTTCGAGGAAATCAAGCTCGACGGCATGCGCAAAACCATCGCCGCCCGCCTGACAGAGGCCAAGCAGACCGTGCCACATTTCTACCTGCGGCGCGACATCAAGCTGGACGCCCTGCTCGAGTTCCGTGGCACGCTGAACGGCCAGCTGGCCGACCGCGGTATCAAATTGTCCGTGAACGACTTCATCATCAAAGCTTGCGCCCTTGCCCTGCAAACCGTGCCAGATGCGAATGCCGTCTGGGCCGGTGACAAGATCCTGAAACTCACCCCGTCTGACGTTGCCGTCGCGGTGGCGATTGAAGGCGGCTTGTTCACCCCGGTCCTTCAGGACGCGCACCAAAAATCACTGTCCGCGCTGTCCGCCGAGATGAAAGACCTCGCCAGCCGCGCGCGCGACCGCAAGCTTGCGCCGCATGAGTACCAAGGTGGCAGCTTTGCGGTCTCGAACCTGGGCATGTTCGGCATCGACAACTTTGACGCGGTGATCAACCCGCCCCACGGGGCCATCCTTGCCGTCGGCGCGGGCGTCAAAAAACCGATTGTCGGCAAAGATGGCGAACTCAGCGTGGCGACCGTCATGTCGGTCACACTCTCTGTGGATCACCGCGTGATTGACGGTGCCTTGGGCGCACAACTGTTGCAGGCGATCGTGGACAACCTCGAAAACCCGCTGGCAATGCTGGCTTAAAACGAAAAACCCGGCGCCTAGCGCCGGGTTTTTCGCTTCAAACGTTCTGACGCTTACTGATCCTTGCCCAACATGTGGTTCATCGACACCGACGGTTGATCGCAACCCGCCTCGCCAACGATCCGCGCAGGGATGCCCGCCACCGTCTTGCAGGGCGGCACCTCTTCCAGCACCACAGACCCGGCTGCGATCCGGCTGCAGTTGCCGATGCGAATGTTGCCAAGCACCTTGGCGCCTGCGCCAATCAGAACCCCGTCACCGATCTTCGGATGCCGGTCTTCCTCTTCTTTGCCAGTCCCGCCCAGCGTGACGGAATGCAGCATCGACACGTTGTCCCCAACTACCGCCGTCTCACCAATCACGATGGAATGCGCGTGGTCAATCATAATGCCCTTCCCAATCCGCGCCGCGGGATGAATATCCACGCCAAAGATCTCAGACACCCGCATCTGGAAGAAGTAGGCCAGATCGTGATGCCCTTCGCTCCACAGAAAATGCCCAACGCGGTAAGCCTGCATCGCCTGATAGCCCTTAAAGTACAGGATGGGCTGCACCAAACGATGGCAGGCCGGATCACGCTCGTACACCGCAACCAGGTCCGCGCGCGCCGCAGACACAAGACCAGGCGCCTTTTGATAGGCCTCCTCGACAATCTCGCGAACGACAACCATCGACATCTCATTTGACGCCAACTTGGCCGCAATCCGGTACGACAGCGCCTTCTCGATCGATTTGTGATGCAGGATACACGCATGCACAAACCCGCCGATCAGCGGCTCGTCCATAACCGCTTGCCGCGCCTCATCGGTGATCTGCTCCCACACCGGGTCCAGGGACGAGATATTGGTTTTTAAATGCGCCATGACGTGTCCTTTCCCTGCCGTCATAGCGTACCTAGCCCATCTTCACCAAACGCAAACTCGTGATGCGCCTGATCAACAAGGCCGATGAAAGCCTGCGCGTTCCCCTACAGGTTGCCCGTATTCGCAGGCGTCGCATCCAAGACAACCGTCGAATAGGCCCCGGGCCCATAGCGTGCCGAGTTCTGCGCCACCGCAATCGTGTACAACCCGGTCAATCCGTCCGCCGCCTGCTCTGCCGCCGTATACGTCCAGGTCGGGCTGGTCACGGTTGCCTCACGCACCAACGTCTGCTGTTGCAGCACCTGCACGGTATAGCTTTCCGTCTCTTCCGCAAGCGGCACATCAGGCAGATCCCAGTCATCACCATCCAAGCGTGTTCGACGGATCCACGTCACCGCCTTCGCACCGGCCACATCTTCTACCGTCACATGCACCGGGCTGTAGGGCCGCAAGCCATTGCCATCGAATGCATGCTCCGCTTGCTGATACGACGGATCGTCAAAGCTGCGGCTTGCAGGCCCGATGCGGAACGTCTGCGAAATCCGGCGCAGGTTGCGCGACAGATCAATCTGCGACGGCACGTTGTTGAGGACAACAAACCAAGACCCCGATGCCCACACAGCCGGCCCAATGGCATCGGTTCCCAACTGCCCACGCAGCCGATGGCTTAGCAAATACCGCCCCGGTGCGATCAGTTCCGCATCCCGAAATTGGAACACTTCCCAGTTGTTTGGGCTACCGTCCCCAATCGCAACCAGGTTCGACCCGTTCAACAACGCCGCATCAGACACCGAGGCAAGCGTGCCGTGCACCATCGACACTTCCAGTGCGTCACCCCGGTCGATCAGCCCAGGTCCAGCCCGCGACAGCGCTGTCTGGGTAAAGCCAATGCTGGACCGTGCCGCCAGGATCGAATTCAGAACAAACCCTGTGTCGGACGAGGATTGGTAAACCGCTACACTGCCAGGCCACGGCGTGCCCGTCACCGCCACATGCGGTGCATGCTCAACCTCGGCCCCGGTGATCAACGGCAAGTCCATGAACACAGAGGTCAAAGGCACCGGCGGCACAAACTCCCGCACCCCCGCCAACTCGTCGCTCAACTCGGATGGCACATAGACCTCGGGCTCAATTCGCACCGCTTCCAGCAACTGCATGTCTGCCTGTTCGACGCGGTCCACGCGGTATTTGCCCGGGCCCTCGGACTGATCCGCCGCCACTTCGATCACGTCGCCTGCACCAATGCCCACCATCGACGGCGGCAAGGCCAAGCGCACCGTTTCCCGCGAAATCCGCGCTTCGGTCAACCACCGTTCGGCGACTTGGCGGCCCTCAGGGCGCGTCAAAGCAATTGGCAGGTCGGTCGTCGACACCGCATGGGTTGCATCGTCGGCCAGGATCGCCTCTTCGGATAGCACATCGAAATTACCGTCGGTCTGGACAAAGCGTATGCGCACACGCCCGGCCAATTCTGCCTCGGCCTCGCGCGACTGCTCCAGGCTGCCATCCAAATCATGGTGAATGGCCAGCCTGTCGCTGTCGATGGCAACCGCGTCCTGCCCTGTCCGCATGACAAACTGCAGGGCCCCATCGCGCTCGATCGCGTCAAAGGCATGTTGCAGCATCAACGGCTGCAACGCCTGGCGCGCATCCGTGACATCGTCAATCGCATAGCCGCGCACATACCCATGTAGACGCGAGGTGTCATAAGCCTTCAAACCCGCCCGGTCACACACCTCACCCACAACCGACGCCAGCGTCCGGCCAGAGGTGCGCCCGTTGATCCAATGCCCGCGGGGATAGTTCTCGCCATCCGACCACGTGCTCAGCGCATTGGGGAAAAACGGATAGGGCCGCGCGTCCCACGCCCATACATAGGCCCGCGTCATGTCAACCATCGGCCCGTCATAGGCCTCTGAGGTCGGATTGTTCTCGGCATCGCGCCAAAAGGAATGCATCGCCCGCAAATACTGCTTTTGGATCAGATCATCGCGCGCGCCATTGGAATACTTGGGCAGGCTGCTTTCCGACGATTTCTGGTCCAAAAACTTGTTCGGCTCATTGGTCCCCTTATCGACCGCGGCACAGCCCAGCTCGGTAAACCAGATGGGCTTTGACTGCGGCTCCCAATTCGTGGACTCGGTCTGCCGAATGCCTTCAATCCGCTCGTAATGCGGGTTGGCCCACCAGTTCCGGATGTCCTTGAACCGCCACACCCAAGGCTCTGCATGGGCGTCATCTGTGATGGGCGTCCGAATTTGCGCCGCTTCCGCTTCGGGCGAATGGTAGTACCAGTCATAGCCCTCCCCTCCCGCAATGTTCGCGCGCAGATAGTCGAGGTTATAGATGCTCCCCCACTCCGCATCCGCATGCGCGGACCCATCCCGCCAGTCCGACAGCGGCATGTAGTTGTCGATGCCGATAAAATCGATGGTCTCATCCGACCACAACGGATCAAGGTGGAAATAACGGTCGTCCGAGCCGTCCTGCGGCTGATACCCGAAATACTCGGTCCAATCCGCCGCATAGCTGATCTTGGTCTCCGGCCCGACCAATGCCCGCACATCCGCTGCCAAGGCGCGCAACCGCTCAACGAACACAAAAGCATCGTTCGCACCCCGGATCTGCGTCAACCCACGCAGCTCGGACCCAATGCAAAACGCCTCAACACCGCCCGCGGACGCACACAGCGCCGCATAGTGCAGGATGAAACGCGACATCGACCACTCATTGTATGGCCCGTGATACTGCACCTCGCCATCACCGATGGTGAAATCCGACGCCGTCACCGTGCCGAAAAAGGCGTCCACCTCCGCATCCGCCGCCGCCGTCCGGTCAGGCGATCCGTCGACACCCGGCGCTTTGGACAGGGTAATCCGACCGCGCCAAGGCAAATGCGGCTGCGTGCCACCGGTGCTATAGGGGTCAGGCAGCGTGTTGCCTTCCAACTGATCCATCAGAACGAACGGATAGAACATCACCGCCTGGCCCGCATCGTTCAACGCCTGAATGGCCTCGACCACCGCCGCATCCGCAGGTGTGCCGCCATAGATCGGGCGATCGTCGACATCTGCGATCTCGACCACGTCTGCCCGCGAGGCACCAGCCACATACCACGGCATGTTCTCGCCTTCGATGTCCTTGCGCTCGACCTTGGGCTGCAACGTGCAGTGGCCACAGCGCAGATCATCGCCAAACCACGAC
This sequence comes from Pseudomonadota bacterium, assembly GCA_038525395.1. Lineage (GTDB taxonomy): Bacteria > Pseudomonadota > Alphaproteobacteria > Rhodobacterales > Rhodobacteraceae > Tateyamaria. Next base: position 38,613 of record JBCBHS010000018.1, read on the forward strand.
ACGATCAGCGACGCCGCCTCGCAATTGGGCAACTCGTCCTGCAGGCTGTCCAAGGACACGGAAAAGTCGGACCGCCCTGCCGGGGTGTTCACATTGGCGCTCCAGCGCCCGTTATTGGCGTCCAGATAGTTCACCGCCGTCGTGGCCAGCGCATACTCGCCCGTCCCCGGCATCAGCGCGACACCGCGCACCGCGCGGGTCATCTCTTCGTCCGCGTCCGCCTGGCCCGGCTGCTCTGGGCGCACCACCTCGAACGAAAACTGCGGCACGCGGTTGCCATAAGGCGCCAGCGCCAGATCCTCGAACACCACATAGGCCGTGCCGCGATAGGCCGGGACCTTGCCCTGCCCCTCAATCGCCTCGATCAGCGGGTCAGGCAGCTGATCCGCACTGCCGTTATAAACGCGCATGTTCAGATCGTTCAGCGCCACCTCCTCGCCATCGGCCCAAACGCGGCCCACGCGGGTGATCTCGCCCTCGCACACCGCCAACGCCAAGCTGACGGAATAGCTGTATTCGTTGGTCTGTGGCGTGCCGGGCGTGCCCTTGCCGCCGCCCGTCGTCGTCACCGTCTCTTGAAAGTCCGAGGCCCAGATGACCTGGCCACCCAACCGCATCCGACCGTAAAGCTGCGAAATCGCGGCTCCCTCGCCCGAATTGGTCAGGCGAAACCGGTCCACCTTGCCATGCTCGACCACGTCCGACCCCTGGCCCAGCAACCGCTGATCCACCAGCTTGCCCAGCGTGGCGCCCACCGCGCGCCCGATGGCGACCGAGGACAAGCCCAAAACCGTGCCGCCCAAGGATCCCCCGACGGCTGCACCGGCAGCCGAAAGTACAACCGTCGCCATCAGAACGTCTCCTTAACCGGAAATGCAAACCGCGCCACAACGCGGCGGGCCCATGGCGCGCTCAGGGGGCTTTCAACCACCCCATGCCCGCTATAGGCGTGAACGAGACTGGCAACGCCGCCGGTCGCGGTCTGAATACCCAGATGCTTGGCCACCGCCGTGGCGCGCATTCGAAACAGGATCACATCGCCCGCGGCGGCCTCGGCCAGCGGCTTGGGCGTCAAATGCCGCAACGCCGCCGCCCACAACCGCTCTTCACCCTCGGGCTCGGACCAGTCCATCGAATAGGCCGGCGGGCGCTCGGGTTCTTGCCCGATCACGCCGCGCCACACCCCGCGCACAAGGCCCAAACAGTCGCAGCCCGCGCCCTTGGCCGCCATCTGATGCACATAAGGCGTGCCAACCCAGGCGCGCGCCTCTGCAATGATACGTTCCTGCGGATCGGTCATCTTAGGCTTCCCCCTGTATTGGCACCGCTGCTTGTCGGATAGGCCATCACCCAGTCATCGCCCGGAAGGTCAGGAAATCCCTGGAAATTCAGCACGTTGTTGAACCGCAATCGGCATGTCTCGAACCGCTTGTCGCAGCCCGCGGTCAGGCGCAGAACATCGCCCGCCGCCACAGCCCCCCGCACGGGTTCCCACAACTCGATCCTGCGCACGTCGTTTTCATATGTGTCGCGCTTGATCATGCCCCACAGGCCCGCCGCAGCGCCGCCCGTGACGTCCAGACGCCCGCGCAGAAACCAACCGGGTTCGAACCCGTTCAGACCGTCCCATTCGAACACACGCCCATCCGTGACGCGGTCCACCGCGCCCTCGTGGCGATAGCCCGGCGTGGTCAGGTCAAACCCGCAGGCCCCATCGCCCAAAACCGCCGTGCACGGCTTTTGAAAGATGCGGCCCAGCGGGCGGTTCAACGCCTCGGTCAGACCGCGCAGCTCGGCGTGAAAGGCACCTCCGGCCCGGCGGATCTCTCCGATCGTGCCGCGAAACTGCAGCCACCGGACGTCCGTATCGGCCCAATTCACGCGCCAGGACTGCACCTCGGCGCCGTCAAACCGGCCCGCTTCGATCTCATCCTCGCGCACCGCCGCATCCGACAGCGCGCCCAGCGCCTCGGTATTGTCCACGCTCAAACCGGTGGTCTGCGCCAAGGCCGAGGCGGTCATGCCCGTATCCGCACGAAAGGTGATGCCGTCAAAGGACAGGTCACGGTCGTGATCGGTAAAGCCAAAGGTCACACCATCCTCGCGCAGGATGGCCCAGGCGCGGCACAGGGTGGTCAACCCCTGGGCTGCGTGGTCCAGAAACGCGTCGCTCTGCCCCACCATCACACGCGCACCTCGACAACAGGCACATTCGGCACGCTGCCGGCTTGAAAGCTCGCCACAGATGTCTGGATCTGATCGGTGTCAAAGCGGACGGGCACGTCAAATTCAAACCCCGCCGTGATCTCGACATCCAGGTCCGGCGGATGCTGAAAGGTCACCAGGCCCGTCTCCGCATCCAGCGCATAGTCAATGCCCTCTTGCATCTCGTCACGGCCCAGACCGATCCGTACGGTGCCCACCACCGGCTTGGTCACAGGGCGCACATAGCTGTGCTCGCCCGACCGATAGGTCTTGGACAGCGGGAAAACCGCCTCGACCCCGTCCCCAATAGCGATTACCTGATCGTCAAAGGCGGGCGCGGCAGAGGCGGCAGAGGATTTGTAGTCAGACCAGTCTTTCCAACGAAACCCGTACATCTGGCCCATGCGCGCCTCGAAAAACGCGATCAGCGTCTCGATATCGTCCAGCGACCGCATGCCCAGGCCTGCGTCATAGCGGCGGCGCGAATGCGCCCAGGGCGTGTTGCGCTCTTCGAACCCGCTGGCCAGCGTCACCACCTCGGTGCGCCGCTCGGGCCCACCGACCGAGCCAAAGCTCAGCGAGGCGGGAAAACGAACATTGTGAAAATTCATGGTCTTGGCTCCCCTAAAGTCCTAGCGATTGCGGTTCGCGCGCCCCAAGGCGCGGTTCATCTGCGCCGCAATCTGGTTCTGCGAGCGGGCAAAGCCCTGCACGTCCGGCGTGGTGATGTTCATCACCACCGACGGCTGTGCCGCCCCGCCGCCCCGCACGCCCAGCTTGCCGTCAGGCCCGCGGGCCAAGGGCATGATCGCCTCCGGCCCCGCCTCGCCCATCACGCCCATACCGCCCCGCATGCCAAAGGGGGTCGCCCCGCTGACGATCCCGCCCGAGGCAAAGGGCATCACCCGCCCCTGGCTGAACGGCGCGCCATTGGCAAAGGGCAGAATGCCCTCGACCAGCCCGCCGAGCCCGGTGCTCAGCAACCCGCCCATATGGTCGGTGACCGGCTTGATCGCGGCGTTATACGTGGCGTTCATCATCGACGTGCCCAGCGCATCCAGCGCGTCCGACAGGCTCGCCCCATCAAACACCAGGCCGTCAAAGGCCTTGCGCAAGCCGCTCGACAGCCCCTTTTCCAAGGTGGCGATATCCTTGTTGGTCGCCGCCAGGCTCTCGCGCATCCGGCGCAGCTCGCTGTCAAAGCCGGTCACCATCGCCGATGTCGCATCCAGCGTCTGCCGCAGGCCGTCGGTGTGCTCGTCCAGCCCCTCGATCTCGTCCGTATAGTCACTCATATCGAGCCCCTCTCATTCGGTCTCATCCGGCCAGGCCGCCATCAGCGCCTCCAGCCCATCGCTCAGCAGCGGGGCCGTCTGACCCGGATCGCCCAGCATCACCTGCAACTCGGCAGGGGTCAGCGCCCAGAACACCTCGGGCGTCAGGCGCAGCCCCTGCATCCCGGCCCGCATCAACGCAGGCCAATCCAAACCCGCGTCAGGGCCCCTGCTCATGCCCCGGGCACCACAAAGGCGCGCGCGATCAGCTCGGCCGCCGCCCGGGCCGCAGCCATCGGCCCGCCTTCGATCTCGGCGTGATCCAAACGCTCGGCGACAGCATCACAGCCACCCCCGCGCAACCCCGCCTGCAGCAGGGCCAGCACATCCGCGCTGGAAAACCGCCCCCCCTCAAAGCGTTCGACCAAGGCCACCAGCGACGGCACCGCCAGCGCCGCCTCCAGCCCCGCCAGCGCGCCCAGGGTCAGCCGCATCACACACGGCTGCCCATCGATGACCAGCGTCACCTCACCCCGCCAAGGATTGCTCATGCCGCGGCAAGCGCCGTAAAGGTCAACGCCCCAGCCGACGCCATCGTCAACTCATAGGTCGCCTCGCCATTGTGGCTGCCGCTATATTCCAGTGCCGTCACCTGGAACGGCCCCTCAACGATCCCGAAATCGGGGATGATCACCTGAAACGCAGGCACTTCACCGTCAAAGAAGATCTGGCGCGCGCGCTCGTCGGTGCCCTCGTCCTTGAACACGCCCGACCCCGAAATGCTGGCCGACCGCACACCGGCGCCCCCCAGCAACTCGCGCCAACCGCCCTGGCTTTCCAGGCTGGTCACATCCACCGCCTCGGCGTTAAAGCTCACGCGCGTCGCGCGCAGGCCCGCAATCGTCTCGAACTGCCCGTCCGAGGTCATGTCGACCTTGATCAGCAGGTCTTTTCCGTTCTGAGCACCCATGGGTCTTCTCCGTTTGAAAAATGTCAGGAAAGGTTGTCGTCAACACGCGCGCGAAAGGTCAGATCGATGCGGCGCCCCGCGCCCTGATCGATCTTGACCGCCCGCGCACGGTCAAAGCGCAGCGACACAAGCCGCCCGCGCGTCAGCGCCAGATCGGCGTCATGCAGCACATCGCACACCGCCCCCGCCGCCTCTTTGGCCGCGTGAAAGCCGGGCACATCCGTGACCACCGACACGACAAAGCGGTGGGCCGTGCCGCCGCCGGTCTTGTCGTCCTCGGCCCTCACGGTCTCGGGGCCCAGGCTGACGTAAAGGCTGGGCAGCGTGCCGCCCGGCAGCGCGTCGTACACGGCGTCACCCACCGCAGCCACAACACCCGCATCAGCGCTCAGCGCTGCAAAAACCGCGCTTTGCAGCGCGGCGGACACGGCATAGCTCATACCACCACCTCTTCTTCTGCCACGCACAGCAAATACCGCCCCTCGGGGTCGCGCTCTGCCACGCTGGCGATGTGAAACAGGCGCGCGCCGTCGCGGAACCGCTGCTCAGGCATCGGACGCTCGGGATGGCCCACCGGTGCGGCACGCACCGTCACCGTGTAAGGCACCCGGCTCACCGCCACGCCCGCGCTCTGCGCCTGACGGCCCGTACGCGCACGGACCTCGGCCCAGATGACGCCAAGGGGCGTCCAGGTCTCTTCAAATCCGCCCGCGCCGTCACTCACCCGGCCCGGGCTTTCCAAGGTCAGGCGCCGATTCAGGCGCGGCAGGCTCATCGCACACCCCCAAGGCGCATCACCTTGTAGCGCTCGATCAGGCTGGTCACGCCAAAGGGCATGCAGCCCGCGCTCAGCGTGGTCTCGTTGCGGAACTCATAGTAGTGGGCAGCCAGTAGCATCACCGCCTGCGCCAGATCCGCAGGCACATCCGCCCAAACGGGGCCAAAGCCTGCGCGAAACGCAACCTCGACCGTGCCCGCCTGCGGGATGACCGGCAGGCACAGCCCCACAGCCCGCAACCGCGGGCGGTGCGCGTCACGCTCCAGCCAAAAGGTATCGCCGTCCACCGGCACCTGCACACCCGCGCGGTCCACAAGGGTCAGACCCGTGACCACCGACACCGGCGCAATCGGCAGGCTCTGCGCATCCAGGTTGCCCCACGCGGCCAGGGACAACTGAAACGGACGCTCGATCAGCGCTTTGCTTGTGCGCGCCTCGACCGCGGCCACCGCAGCCCGCAGGAAACTGACCAGAACGGCATCCTGTACCGTATCCGTGCCAAATCCGCTGCCCAGACGCAGATGCGCCTTGAATTCTTCAACCGGCAGTGCGCCGTTGGGCACCGTGGTCTCTTCGATCAACATCATGGAACATCTCCAAGAAGACTTGTTGCCCCTCTCCCTCAGATCCGGGCGCGCGCCAGTCCGCGTTGCTCGGTCGGAGGGGAGCAGCTAGACAACACGGCGCACTACCAGCGCGCACCCGGGACCGGGGATGGGCACCCACCCATCCCCGACCATCCGCTCTAGCCGGTTAGGCTGTCGCGAATTTCAGCAGCTTGATCGCGGCAAAGTCGCTCACGTCACCGCCCACGCGCTTGGTGGCGTAGAACAGCACATGCGGCTTGGCGCTAAAGGGGTCGCGCAGCACGCGCAGGTCGGGGCGCTCGGCCACGGTGTAACCGGCGGCAAAGTCACCAAAGGCGATGGCGTCCGCACCGGCACCCGCATCCGGCATGTCCTCGGCGATCAGCACGGGATAGCCCATCAGCGTCGCAGGCTGACCCGCAGCCAGACCGTCGGACCACAGGAAACGACCGTCATTGTCCTTCAGCTTGCGCACCAGGCCAGCAGTTTTCGAATTCATGACAAAGGTCGCGTTCGCGCGGTATTCCGCACCCAGCGCATAGACCACGTCGATGATCGCCTCTGCGGTCACGTCACCGGCCACACCCGTGGGCACATAGCCCAGGTTGCCCCAGGCCCAGACGTCATTGTCGACCGACGTGTGGGTCAAAAAGCCCTTGGGCTTGTCGATGCCGTCACCGTTGATGAACGCCGCCGCTTCGGCACGGGCGAACTTGTCGGCGATGCGGCCGGCCAGCCACGCCTCGATGTCGAACGCGCTGTCATCCAGCAGACGCTGCGACGCTTTGGGCAGGGCCGACAGCTCGTGCAGCGGGATGGTGATGCGGTCAATGGTGGGGGTGTCGGTCTCGGTCTGCGTGGCCGTCTCGGTGGCCCAGCCTGCGCCTACATCGGTGTGGTCCACCAGCACGTCATAGGATGTCGCCTCGACATTGACGACGGCCGCAATCGACCGGATCGACGCGGTGGCGTTCAGCACCGACTTGACGGTGTCGGATGTGACGGGGTCCACCAGATATCCACCGTCCGAATTCACCGCCGAAGACAGCGACTTGCCCTCCAGCTCAAGGCCACGCAGGCCGTCATCTTCGCCCGAACGCAGGTAGGCGTTGAACGCCTTCTGATGGGGGGCACCCGCATCGACAGCGCCCGCCAAAGGGGTGCGTGCCGCAGTCATGTTTTTCCGATCCAGCATGGTCAGTCGCTCTTCCGTTTGTTGAAGTTTGGTCTGCATTTCGGCCCGAAAGCCTTTGATTTCCGTGACGAAACCATTCATGGCCTCGGCCACGTCCTGGGCGGGGGACAAACCTTCCCCGGCCCCAGCCTTGTCTGAGGTCTTGCTCATCAGCATGTCCTTGCGTTGAGGTTGAAAGGCGTGGCGCGTCAGCGCTGTGCCAGGCTCGCGCGCGCACCCCTAAGGGCCGCCGCCATGTCACGCAGCATGTCGTCCTGGGCCGAGGCAACCGCCTCCGCCTTGGCCGCCACCCGCGCACTGGGCAGCATCGGGAAGGTGACCAAGGACACCTCCCAAAGCTCCAGTTCCGAAAGGACCCGCTGGCCCTTGTCATTCTTTGCGGCCTTCACCGTACGGTACCCGATGGACAGGCCGTCAATGGCACCCGCCGCGATCAGCTCGACCGCCTCGCGGCCCTTGGCGACCTCGGGCAGCAGACGGCCCTTGACCCACAGGCCCCGGCCATCCTCGCGCACCTCGTCCCAAACGCCGATGGGCTGGCTGGGGTCGTGCTGCCACAGCATCTTCACCCGGCGCCCCTCGGTGGCAATCGTGGTCAGCGACGCGGCATAGGCACCCTTGGCCACCACATCGCCGCCCTGATCACAGGCGCCAAACAGGCTCGCATAGCCCTCGATCACGTGATCGTCCTGCACCTCGATACCCGCGCCAAAGCGGGCGAATTTCGTCTCCAGACCGGTCTCTGCCTGCATCTCGGATCTCCTTTGAACCTAGTTGGGAATGGCCGCCATCAGCGATTGCAGCCCCGTGGCCAGCACCGCCGCAACAACCCCGTACACCGCGATCCACAGCCGCTTTTCCAGCCGCTCCATCAGCTCTTCCAGCCGGTCAAGCCGCGCGGCGATATTGGCAAAATGCACCTCCGTCAGGCGCTCATGCGCTTCCAGCTTCAGACCCGGCGCGCATGCAAACCGCTCCCAAAGCTTGGCGTCATCCATCCGCCTGATCCTCCGCCACCGCAGGCAGACCCAGCAGGCGGCGCTTTTCGGCGTCGCTCAGAAACGCCGCCGCACTCACCCGCGCCCACTGCGCGTCGCGCTCGGCCGACAGGGCAGGCACCTGATCCAGATCGGGGCTCAGCACGACATCCTCCCCCGTATAGGCACCCAACCATTCGGCCAGCGCCGCCGCCACCCGCGTGGCCAACGGCAACACGGTCAGGCGGTAAAAGGCGCGGTTGGCCTCCTGGTAATTGGCATAGGTCGCATCGCCCTGGATCCCCAGCAGCATCGGCGGCACCCCAAAGGCCAACGCGATCTCACGCGCCGCCGCCTCCTTGGTCTTCTGAAACTCCATATCCGAGGGGGAAAAGCCCATGGGCTTCCAATCAAGCCCGCCTTCCAGCAGCATCGGCCGCCCCGCATTGCGCGCACCCGAATGGTTGGTCTCGATCTCCGACACCAGGCGGTCATATTGCTCGATGCTCAGATGGCCCTGCCCCTCCTGACCGCGATAGACAATCGCCCCCGACGGGCGCGCCGCATTGTCCAGCAACGACTTCGACCAGCGGGACGCCGCCGTATGGACATCCAACGCCATCGCCGCCGCCTGCATCGGCGAAAAGCCATAGTGATCGTCCTGCGGGTGAAAGCTCTTGATGTGACAGATCGGGCTCACCGCACCGCTGGCATCAAACCGGTGCGCCTTGCCCGCCACCTTGTACTCATAGGCGACAGGCCAGCCATCGGCCCCCGGCACCACCGACATGCGGTCCGACCGCAGCACATGCAACTCCAACGGCGCCCCGCTCTCGCCCGCCACAGCCTCGACATAGGCGTTCCCCGACAGCAGCAGCTGCGCATACAGCGCCTCCAGCAACTCGGCCCGCCCCTGCCCCGGATTGGGCCGCTTGATCAACGCCAGCAGCGGATGCGCCTCATAGCGCTGCACCGTATCCTGCAGAACCAAGGGCAAGGCCGCCGCCGCCTCGGCGATCAGCTTCACCGACCGAAACCCCACCGGGTTGCCGGAAAACCCCGACCGCGTCAGCGACACCGCATCGCGCGGGCTCCACGCCACACGGCCACCGCCTTGCCAGGCCACAACCTTGCCCGTGGCGCTCGCCTTCTGTTCGGGCGCATCCGCCACCGCCCGGCTCTTCAAGAAATCAAACACCATCAGGCTCTCCTATCCGTGATCCTGTTGCGGGCCCGTCCGCCCTAACCATGCCAAAGAAAAAGGCGGCCCCAACAGGAACCGCCCCACGCGAACAAGGCCACCGCCCCGCTCTCTCATCTTGCCAAATAAACTCTCCCCGAAGGGCCGTTCAGCCCCCCGCAGGCAAACATCACAGGCTGCGCACCCCCGGCCTGCGATAGTCGCGCGCGGGCTCGATCATCAACTCGTGCAAGGCCCAAACCAGCGCGTCCACCCGGTCGGGCGATCCCCCGCCCTGGTAGCCATGGCGCGTCATCTGCACCATCTGATCCTCAAGGGCCGTCAGGTGCGGCGTGTGCGTCACCCGCCCCTGCTCGTAAAGCGCCGCAATCGGCTCGGCCCGGGCCACCTTGCCGCGGCTCGCATGCACCGCCTTGAAGGGCACCAGCGGGTCGACCTGGCGAACGACCTCGGCCACCATCTGACCACCCTGGTTCACCTCCGCGACCAAGCGGTCGGCCTCCCACAGCTCCACCGCATCCACCGCCGCGCGCGCCCATTCCGACGGGCGCACCCCTTGGACTGAGGCATCGCAAATCACATGCGCCCGCCAATCCTGCGGTGGCCCCTTGGTAAAGGCACCGACGACGATGATCCCGCATTCGTCCGCCCGCTTGCCCGAACTGATCGCCGGGTCCAGACCCACGACGATCCGGTCGAACCGCCAAAATCCCTTCTTGTGGCACTTGGTCAGCATATCGCTGGTCCACAGCGCCCCCTCGGCATCGCTCAACAGCACACCGTCCAGCTCTTGCCGCCCCAGCCGCGTCCCGGCATAGCGCGCCTTGACCTCATCCAGGAACGACGACGCCAGGTTCGCCGCATTCGCCTCTGTCGGCGCATGGGTCGTCACGGTCGACGGCAGCGCCAGCAATTCCTTCAACACGCCCACATTGCGCGGCGTCGTGGTCACGCAGACCCGCGGGTCATCGCCCAGACGCAGCGCAAATTGCAGCATGTCCCAGGTGTCGCCCGCCTTTTTCCACTTGGCCAGCTCGTCAACCCAGGCCGCATCGAATTGCGGGCCCCGCAACCCTTCCGGGTTATGCGCCGAATGCACCGTGGCCACGGCCCCGTTGGGCCAGACCAGACGCTTGCGTGTGGCCTGCCACTCGGGGCGGCGGTCGGGGGGCGAACAGGCCAGAATGCCGCTCTCGCCAAAAATCATCACTTCGCGCACCTGGTCGACGGTCTCGCCCACCAGCGCCACGCGCTTGGCCCGGCCCGGGTCCAGCGGCTGCGAGCCCTCAACCATCGACCGCACCCATTCGGCGCCCGCCCGGGTCTTGCCCGCACCGCGCCCGCCCAGGATGGCCCAGGTGCGCCAATCGCCCGGCGGCGGCAGCTGATGCTCCATCGCCCAAAACTCGAACAGAAAAGGGAGGGCGCACAAGGCGCCCTCATCCAACTCATTCAGAAACGCCTTTTGCGCCTGGACAGGCACGGAGGCGACCAAGCGCGCACCAAACCTCAGATCTGGCGCTGGCAAGGTCAAGGGCGTATCCCCCTTGAGCGATCCGGCTTTGCTTGTGTCGGATATGTTCAAGAGACGACTCCAGTTTGTTGCAATTGATGACGACCGCGTTCATCTCGGAAATCTTCGATTTCACATCAGCCGTCTTGACGTCCTCCCCCTGCTCAACCCTTTCTTTGAGGGTTTGGAACTCTTTCCGCAGCGTGCGGACCGAGTCCTGCATCGAGGCAAAAAGCTCCTCGATGCGGGCTTCTTCAAGCCCCGGGGTGATTAGTGTCATATGTGCATAACCTCTCATGCGTTGGATTTTCTCCGCACGAGCAAAATGAAAAAGCGACCCCGGATTACTCCGACGGCCGCTTGCCCACTTCTTCTAGCTTGACACAAGTTATACGTGTGACCGTTCGCTTTGTCAAGCGCTTTGCGTGTGGCCAGCGCGGGCTAAGCGTACGGTATGATTAACAAAATCCTACTTGCAGTGTTACCGGGTGGTTAACGCAGCCGCTAAGCCTCTGACATCGCACAACAACCCTTGCGTGTCCCCGCGGGGACAGTCACCGCGGGTCCCGTAGGGTGCGCAGTCCCTGCGCACCGCACGCCAAACCTCGCCTACCCCCAGGGCCAATCCCCCAGGGCCTACCCATCGTCCGTCTGGTTCGCCCGCTCCGCCTCAATCTCGCGCCAGCGCGCGACATTGCGGTTGTGCTCGTCCAGCGTCTCGGCAAAGGCGTGCCCGCCAGTACCATCGGCAACAAAGAAGACATAGTTCGTCTCATCCGGCTGCCCCGCCGCCATCAGGCTCGCCCGACCGGGGTTGGCAATGGGCGTGGGCGGCAGCCCTTGGATGACATAGGTGTTCCACGGCGTCGCCGCGCGCAGCTCGGACCGGCGCAAACCCCGGCCCAGCACACCCTGCCCCCGCGTGATGCCATAGATCACCGTCGGGTCCGTCTGCAGCCGCATGCCACGGTTCAACCGGTTGATAAACACGCTCGACACCTGGCGCCGCTCCTCGGCCACGCCGGTCTCCTTCTCGATGATCGACGCAAGGGTCAACAGCTCCTCCGGGCTCTCCAGCGGAATGCCCGGCGCGCGCGCCTCCCACGCCGCCGACACCCACAGCTCCTGCTGCTCGGCCATGCGGGTCAGCACGTCGGCGCGCGCATCTCCTGGCCGCACCTCGTAACTGTCGGGCGCCAGCGCGCCCTCAGGCGGGATCTCCTCGACCGCGCCGGTCAGCACATCCATGCTGCGCAAGGCGGTCACCACCTGCCAGCTGGTCACGCCCTCGGCCATCGCCACCCGGTAGCGCGTGTCGCCCGCATCGCGCACCTGCGCGTAAAGCGCAGGCGTCTCATCAACCCCCGGCTCAAAGGACACCCGCTCGACAAATCGGTTGCTGCTGGGGTCCAACTCGCGCACCTGCGTGCTCACCCGGTTGACCCCGATGCGGTAAACCACCTCGGTCCCGCAGGTGCTGGCCCCGCCGCGGGTGACAACCTCGACGATCTCTTCCATCGAGGCCCCCGCCTCGACCAAATAGCTGCCCGCCTTCAGGTCGTCGGTCTTGCCCGCATAATCCGCGCCCATCCGAAACAGCGAAGCGCTGCTGACCGCCCCCTCGCTCTCCAAATCGCGGCTGACACGGCGAAAGTTCGACCCGCGCTCGACCTGCAGACAGATCGCCTGGCTCAGCGGCCCCGGCCCCTCATACTCGCCCCGCCCCCACAGGATGATGCCGCCCAGCACAAACAGGGCCACGATCAGAAAGGTCAGTGCGTTCGAGGCGACCGACCGCCACATCAGCCAACCTTCCCAAAGATGACGCTCGCATTCGTGCCGCCAAAGCCAAAGCTGTTGGACAGCGCATAGTCCACCTTGCGCACCCGCTTGGCGTTGGGGGCAAGGTCGACGGGCGTGTCCACCGCAGGGGTGTCCAGGTTGATCGTCGGCGGGCAGACCTGATCGCGGATCGCGAGGATGGAAAAGATCGCCTCGATCGCGCCGGCCGCGCCCAGCAAGTGGCCCGTCGCCGATTTGGTCGACGACATGGTGACGTTGCCCGCGTGATCGCCCAACAGCCGCTCGACCGCGCCCAACTCAATCGTGTCGGCCATGGTCGAGGTGCCGTGCGCGTTGATATAGTCGATGTCCGACGGCACCAGCCCCGCGTTGCGCAAGGCCGCCCGCATCGACCGCTCACCCCCCTCGCCATCCTCGGACGGCGCGGTGATATGATAGGCGTCGCCCGACAGGCCGTAGCCTTTGACCTCGGCATAGATCTTGGCGCCGCGCGCGACCGCGTGCTCGTATTCTTCCAGCACGACAATCCCCGCGCCCTCGCCCATGACAAAGCCATCGCGGTCGGCGTCATAGGGGCGGCTTGCCTTTTGCGGATCGTCCGCGCGCTTGGTCGACAGCGCCTTGCACGCGTTAAAGCCCGCGATCCCGATCTTGCAAATCGCCGCCTCGGCGCCGCCCGCAACCATCACATCCGCATCGCCCAGCATGATCAGCCGGGCCGCATCGCCGATGGCATGCGCGCCGGTCGAACAGGCGGTGACCACGGAATGGTTCGGACCCTTAAAACCATAGCGGATGCTGACCTGACCCGAGATCAGGTTGATCAGCGCGCCGGGCACAAAGAAGGGGCTGACGCGGCGGGGGCCCTTGGCCTCCATCATGACGGCGGTGTTGGCAATCGAGTTCAGCCCGCCGATGCCAGAGCCGATCAGCACGCCGGTGCGTTCGAGGCTGTCTGTGTCGTCGGGGGTCCAGCCTGCGTCCTCGACCGCTTGCTGTGCGGCGGCCATGCCAAAGAGGATAAAGGTGTCGACCTTGCGCTGCTCTTTGGGCTCCATATAGGTGTCGGCGTGAAAGGTGCCGTCGCTGCCGTCCCCGCGGGGCACTTCGCAGGCGTAGGTCGTCACCAAGCCTTCGGGATCAAACTGGGTGATGGGGCCCGCGCCGGACTGACCGTCCAGAATGCGCGTCCAGCTGGCCTCGACCCCGTCCGCCAAGGGGGTCACCAGACCCAAACCTGTCACAACCACTCTGCGCATCTGCTCATGCCCTCTCGTTCTACTGGCCGCCTCTTACCGCGCGGGCGGCCTTGTGTTCAAGCCCTCGCCTGCGAGCGCCCCGCGCCCCGCCGGGCACGATTTTTAGACTAAAAATCATGCCCAGCCGTGGCGGTCTGCGGCGGGGATTTGCGCAGCATCAGGGTCACCGGCCCGGTGACATCCTGCGCGTCGCGCAAGTGGCCATAGCCCAACCGCTTGGCCATCTGCACCGACACCGCGTGATCGGGGTGGATCATGCAGGCCAAGGGGCCGGTCACAACGCGGTCAAACCAGTCATGGGCCGCGGCCACCGCCTCGCGGCCCAGACCCTGGCCTTGCGCCTCGGGCGCCAGCACCCAACCGGCCTCGGGCACCGCGTCGAAATCCGCACCCAAACCGCGCGCGCCATGAAAGAACCCGGCCTGGCCGACCATCCGCTTGGTCGCGTGCTCTTCGATCGCCCACTGGCCGATGCCGGTCATCTGCCACTGCCCGGCATTGCGCAGAAAGGCGTGCCAGGACACGTCCCGGCTGCGCGGGGTGCCACCGATATAGCGCACGACCTCGTCCATCGCCCAAATCTCGGCAAAGCGGTCAAAATCTGCGGGCCGCATCGCGCGCAGCGTCACGCGGGCGGTGTTGATCGTAGGTATGTGCCTGCTCATGGATGGTGTCCTGCCCCATCTCATTGTCGTTTTCACGAAGACTGCGCATCGCTGCACAAAAACGCAAGGCCAGAGCCTGGCAGACAAAGAAAAACGGCACCCTTCCGCAGGGAAGGGCGCCGTTTTTGCGCGCATAGGCCCGAGGGGCTTAGGAAGCTTTGGTGATAAAGCCCACAGCGTCGCCGAATGTTTGGATGGTCTCGGCCGCGTCATCGGGGATCTCGATGCCGAACTCTTCTTCGAAGGCCATCACCAGTTCCACGGTGTCCAGGCTGTCGGCGCCCAGGTCGTCGATGAAGGAGGCGTTCTCGGACACTTTGTCCTCGTCCACACCCAGGTGTTCCACAACGATCTTCTTCACGCGATCGGCGATGTCGCTCATATGACTGTCCTCATTCTGCCGGGGCCACGTTGTGCGCCCCCAAGTGGTGTCCCCGTGATACCGGGGCTCGGGTCTTGCCCCTTGGGGCGGTGAAGCGCCGGTGCGGCCGCCCCAGATTTGGACGGCCCGACGCCGGAATTGCGCCGCCTATAGCATATCCCAAAAAGATGGCAAGGCTTGGCGTGTTAGCGCTTACAACATGGCCATGCCGCCGTTGACGTGCAAGGTGGTGCCGGTGACATAGGCCGCCTCGGGGCTGGCCAGATAGAGCACGGCGGCGGCGATTTCATGCGCCTCGCCCATGCGTCCGGCGGGAATTTGCCCCATGATTCCAGTCTTTTGGTCGTCCGTCAGCTTGTCAGTCATGGCCGTGGCGATAAATCCAGGCGCCACCGCATTGACGGTGATCCCGCGGCTTGCCACCTCGTAGGCGAGGCTTTTGGACATGCCGATCATCCCGGCCTTGGAGGCCGCGTAATTGGCCTGTCCGGGGTTGCCGGTCGCGCCCACCACGGACGAGATATTGATGATCCGGCCCCAGCGCGCCTTCATCATCCCGCGCATCACGCCCTTGCACAGTTTGAACGTCGCCGTCAGGTTCACATCCAGGACCGAGGCCCATTCGTCGTCCGACATCCGCATAAACAGGTTGTCGCGGGTGATGCCTGCGTTGTTGACAAGGATGTCCACGCCGCCCATCGCGCGGGCGGCGTCCTTGGGCAGCGCGTCGACCGCGTCCATATCCGACAGGTTGCAGGGCAGCACGTGGGCGCGGTCGCCCAGTTCGTCCGCCAGGGCCTGAAGCGGGTCAACCCGCGTGCCGCTGAGGCCCACGGTAGCGCCCGCGGCGTGCAGGCTGCGCGCGATGTCGGCGCCGATGCCGCCCGACGCCCCCGTGATCAGCGCGCATTTTCCTGTCAGATCGAACATGTCCGTCCCCTCGTTTTCTGCCGTCGTCTTTGCCGTTATCTTTGCCGTCGTCTTTGCCATAGCGGGCTTGCCACGCGCCACCACGCGGCGCAAGTCCAAGCGGCGCGCTTAGTTGGGTGCGGCCAAGGCGTCGGCCACGTCGATGGACACGTCCACCACGGTCAACTCTGGCGCGCGTGCCACCTGCAAATAGACCTCGCGCGCCCATGTGCCGCGCGCGAGGCCCCGATCCGTGATCGCCGCTGTGATGTCCTGATAGACCTGCGGCAGCCCGCCAAAGCCGCCCCGGTGCCGCACCCGCAGCGCGTCCGAGGCAGGTGCTTCGAACATCTCAAACCCCGGCAGCGGCTGGTCCAGCGGCACGCCCGCGCGCACCTCCATCTCATCGCCCGCAATGCGGTACAGCGCGGTTTGCGGCCCAACAAAGAAGAACCCGGCCTGCCCGATGGCCGCATCCAGCCGAGCAAAGATGTCCGGGATCAGCCGCAGCCGGTCCGCAAAGGGCACAGTCTCGACCACGCCCGCAAGTTGCCGGGCGGGGATGTGGACCAGATCAGGCATCGCGCGCTGCGGTCACGTCGTCCGGCGTGCCCACCGCACGGGTGGCCACGCTGCGGTCGATGCGGCGGATCATGCCCGACAGGGCCTTGCCTGCGCCGATCTCCCAAATCTCAGTCACGCCTTGTGCCGCCATCCAACCCACGCTTTCGCGCCAGCGGACGGACCCGGTGACCTGCGCCACCAGCATGTCGCGCAGCGCGCCGGGATCACTGACCGCCTGTGCTGCCACATTGGGCACCACGGGTACGGCGGGCGCGGCAAAGTCAACAGCGCCGAGCGCATCGCGCATCACGTCGGCCGCGGGCGCCATGAGCGAACAGTGAAACGGCGCCGACACCGGCAGCATGACCGCGCGCTTGGCGCCCTTGGCCTTGGCCAGGTCCACCGCCCGCGCCACCGCATCCTTGTGACCCGACACCACGACCTGACCGGGGTCGTTGTCATTGGCCGCCTCGCAGACCTCGCCCTGTGCGGCCTCGCGCGCCAGTTCTGTCACCGTGTCAAAGTCGAGGCCCAAAAGCGCCGCCATGGCGCCGACGCCCACGGGCACAGCCTCTTGCATCGCTTGGCCGCGCGTGCGCAAGAGCCGCGCCGCATCCGCCACGCTCAGCGCGCCCGCAGCACAGAGCGCGGAATACTCGCCCAGCGAATGGCCCGCGACAAAGGCCGCCCGGTCCACGCCGATCCCTTCAGCCTCAAGCGCGCGCATCGCCGCCATCGAGGTCGCCATGAGTGCCGGCTGCGCGTTCCGGGTCAGCGTCAGCGTCTCGGCATCGCCCTCCCAGATCAGCGTGCTCAGCTTTTCGCCCAGGGCCGCGTCCACCTCGTCGAACACCGCCTGCGCCGCGGGGTAGGCCTGGGCCAGATCGCGGCCCATGCCGATGGCCTGCGCCCCCTGCCCCGGAAAAACAAATGCGACGCTCATGGCGGTCTCCCTTGTGCATATTCTATGGTCGCCCCGCCATAATCGGCCCGCGCGGCCCAGACAAGTGCCGTCCAAGTGCCGCCCGAGAGCCTGCGCACGCGGCCTGTGCGCCAATTGCCGGTTGCTTTGGCGCGCGCACGCATAACATTACCCCATCAAGTGTTAGCCCCATGCCCGCGCAACCCCGGAGACCGATTATGGCCCTGACCAATACGCACAGCCGCTATGGCGCCGTCGCCAAGACCTTTCACTGGCTTACCGCCCTGTTGATCCTGTCGCTGATCCCGATGGGTGTGATCGCCAATGGCATGCCCTACGACACGTCCGAAGAGCTGGCGGCCAAGGCCTGGCTCTTTTCCCTGCACAAGACGCTTGGGGTGACCGTGTTCTTTGTCGCGCTCGCCCGGATCGCCTGGGCGCTCAGCCAGCCCAAGCCGGGCCTGCTGAACGCGGACCGCAAGCTGGAAAGCTTTGCCGCCGAGACGGTGCACTGGCTGCTCTACGGCTCGCTTGTGCTGGTGCCGCTGTCGGGCTGGGTCCACCACGCGGCCACCACGGGCTTTGCCCCGATCTGGTGGCCCTTTGGCCAGTCGCTGCCGCTGGTGCCGAAATCCGAAGGGGTGGCGGCCACCTTTGCGGGGGCCCATTGGGTGCTGACCAAGGTGCTGGCGGCGTCACTGCTCCTGCACATCGCGGGGGCCCTGAAACACCACGTTGTCGACAAGGACGCAACGCTGCGCCGGATGTGGTTTGGCCAGTCGGATGTGCCACAAACCGGCGCAGGCCATGCCCAGTCCACCCCCATCATCGCCGCACTGGCGCTGTGGGCCGTGGCCCTGTCGGGCGGCGCGGCCTTGGGCGTCTACGCCCCCCATGGCGGCCCCGCGCTCGAGGCCGCGACACTGGAAGACGTGCAATCGGACTGGCAGGTGCAGGACGGCATGCTGTCGATCACGGTCACGCAGCTGGGCTCAGAGGTCGAAGGCCAGTTCGCCGACTGGACCGCCGCGATCAGCTTTGACGAAACGGTGCGCGACGGCGTGGCAGGCTCGGTCGAGGTCACGGTGGCCATCGCCTCGCTCAGCTTGGGCGGCGTGACGGACCAGGCGATGGGCCCCGACTATTTCGACGCCAGCACCTTCCCCACCGCGACCTTCGTCGCCGACATCCTGCCGATCACCGATGGCTACACCGCCGATGGCACGCTGACGATCAAGGACCAGTCCGTGCCCGTGTCCCTGCCCTTCGGCCTGTCGGTCGACGGCGACACCGCGGCCATGGCAGGCGGGCTCACGCTCGACCGGCGCAGCTTTGGCATCGGCGACAACATGGCAGATGAAAGCAGCCTCAAATTCGCCGTCGCCATCGACGTGGCCCTGACCGCCGCCCGCAACGCCGAAAACTAACCCTTTCTCTGTTCCAAAAAAATCCCCGCCGGAGGCACAGATCAGGACCGTCTGAAAAGGCGGTCCTGAATAAAATCGCGTCACGCCGCCAGGCGTGGCATTGCGACAGCGGCCACAAAAAAAGGCCGCGCAGCAGGGGCGCGGCCTTTCCACATGTGTCGGCTGACCTCAGCTGGCCTTTTCGGCCTCGATCGAGATCTGCACTTGCACCTCGTCGCTCACCGCGGGGGCAAAGGCGCCCAAGCCAAAGTCCGAGCGCAAGAGCGTCGTTGTCGCGTTGAACCCGGCCCAGTCCTTTTGGTTCAGCGGGTTGCTGCCCGCCTGGTTCAGCACCGCGTCCAGCACCACCGACTTGGTCACGTCATTCATGGTCAGATCGCCAGTGATCATCGCCGTGCCGTCGCCCGTGACCTCAATGGCGGTCGAGGTAAAGGTGATCAGGTCCTCGTCGGTGGCGCCAAAGAAGTCGTCGGACATGAAATGCCCGTCGCGCTGTTCCCAGCCCGTGAACATCGACTTGGTCGGCATCGACACGGTCACGGACGAATTGGCCGGGTTTTCCTGGTCAAAGGTGATCTCGCCCTCAAAGCCCGAGAACATGCCCCAGGTGGTCGAGAAGCCCAGGTGGTTGTAGGAAAACAGGACCTGGCTGTGGCTGGAATCCAGCGTGTAGGTGTCAGCGGCCAGCGCGACGGTGGCCGATGTCGACAGGGCGGCGGCCAGGAGGAAGGATTTCATGGATGCGGTCTCCGGATAGATAGGTTGCAGTACCTGCGACAAAATGGTGCAATTGTGCCCGCGTGCAATTGCACAGGGTTCAACATCACGTGCGCATCCACGAACATTGCAGCACCCGCATAAACCAGGGCCCCGGCGTGTTATCCCCGGTCAGAGCTTGCCTGCATCCCGCAGCGCGCCGGTCAGGCTGCGGCGAATGGCCGGATCGGTCAGCGCCACCTCGGCGATCAGCGCGCCATCGCCGCTCCACAGACGCACCATATTGCCCTGCACCTCGGCCGGGCCCAGCTCTGCCAGGGCGGTGCGGGTCACCAACTGGCGCGCGCGGCCTTTGCCGCGCATCAGGCGCACCTCGCGGCGGATCGTGTCAATCTCGACCTCCACCGGTGGTACGGCGCGACCCGCTTGCAGCACGGCCAGACCGGCCAGGCCCAAGGTCAGCGACAGGCCCAGCTTGATCAGCATCACATCGGCATCCCAGGACGCCCCGGGCTGCACCCACAGCCCCGCCGCCGCCGTCATCAGCGCCGCCCCGCCCAAGCGCTGCGCGCTGCGCTTCAGCCAGCGGCTGCCATCCACGGTGCGGGGGCTGTCGGCGGGCGAGGGTGCGGCGTGAATGTCGGGGAGTGCGGTCATGGGGCTGGTCTTTCTCTACTCTGAGACACTGTTCAAACTGTTAACCGTGACTTTCGGTGCAAAAGGTGACCAAATTGCGGCGCCTGCGTGGAAAGCCGGTGCCGCACCTGCGCCCGCGGCTTTGCCCTTGCCATAGGCGCCGCGCGCTCCTATACGGCGCTGTCCCTGCACCGACCTTTTTTGCCGCGCAGCCTCTCGTGACCATCCGCAGGGACATCCTGGATCGGTCTATGAAATGCGCCTTGATAGAAGTGGAGCACGTCCATGCCTCTGTATGAGCATGTGATGATCGCCCGTCAGGACCTGAGCAACACTCAGGCCGAGGGCCTCATCGAACATTTTGGCAGTGTCATCGCCGACAACGGCGGCACCCTCGTGGATAACGAGTACTGGGGTGTGAAGACCATGGCCTATAAGATCAACAAGAACCGCAAGGGCCACTACGCCTATATGCGCACCGACGCCCCCGCGGGTGCGGTCCAGGAAATGGAGCGTCTGATGCGCCTGCATGACGACGTGATGCGCGTGCTGACCATCAAGGTCGACGCACATGCCGAAGGCCCGTCCGTCCAGATGCAAAAGCGCGATGAGCGCGAAGGCCGCGGCGACCGCCGCGAGCGCCGCTGAGCGAGAGGGAGCTAAACCATGGCCGCAAAACCATTTTTCCGCCGTCGCAAGGTCTGCCCCTTCTCGGGCGACAACGCACCCAAGATCGACTACAAGGACACGCGCCTGCTGCAACGCTATATCTCTGAGCGAGGCAAGATCGTGCCCAGCCGCATCACCGCCGTGTCGGCCAAAAAGCAGCGCGAACTGGCCCGTGCCATCAAGCGCGCCCGTTTCCTGGCCCTGCTGCCCTACGCCGTGAAATAAGGAGCGACTGACATGCAAGTGATCCTTCTCGAACGTGTGGCCAAGCTGGGCCAGATGGGCGACGTCGTGGACGTCAAGTCGGGCTATGCCCGCAACTATCTGCTGCCCCAGAAAAAGGCGCTGACCGCGTCCAAGGCGAACATCGCCGATTTCGAGGCCCAGAAAGCGCAGCTGGAAGCGCGCAACCTCGAGACCAAGGCCGAAGCCGAAGCGCTGGGTGACAAGCTGAACGGTCAGCAGTTCGTCGTGATTCGCCAAGCCTCCGATGGCGGCAACCTTTATGGCTCTGTCACCACGCGCGATGCCGCGGATGTGGCCACTGCCGAAGGGTTCTCGGTCGACCGCAAGCAGGTCGTGATCCCCAACCCGATCAAGGAGCTGGGCCTGCACGACGTGCATGTGACCCTGCACCCCGAGGTCGAGGCGGTGATCCAGTTGAACGTCGCGCGCTCTGCCGAAGAGGCCGAGCTGCAAGCGTCGGGCAAATCGATCCAAGAGCTGGCTGCCGAAGAGGAAGCCGCGGCTGAGTTCGAAATCCAGGAGCTGTTCGACGATATCGGTGCAGCCGCGTCCGACGACGAAGAGCTGGCCGAGACAGCCGGTGTCGCCACGGACGCCGAGGCTGACGCACCCAACGAGTGACCCCGGTCACATCGCTGACCTGATCCAAGCCGCGCCCGTTTGTTCGGGCGCGGTTTTTTGCTGCGTGGGCCCCTTGCCGGGGTTTGACGCGCGCGGGTCCTGCGGCCAGAGTGCGGGCATGCGCCGCCTCGCCCTCTTTGCCCTGTGCCTTGCCCTGCCCGCCTGTCTGGTCGAGGACCTGGACAGCATCGAGATGGCGCCGCGCAGCGTGCCGCAGTCGGAGGCCGAGATCGCCTTTGTCAGCCGTCTGTTCAACGACATCCAACCGGCATCCATCGCCGAGGATCGCGAGTATTGCGGGCTGATCGGCATTGATGCGGCGGGCGATTTCGTGGCCACCGCCCCGCACCCCGGGCGCCGCGCGTCCTGCCTGCCCCCCGCGCCCCGCTTTGCGGATTTCGAGGTCTTGGCCTCGTACCACACGCATGGGTCGTCGACGCCAGAGTATTTCACCGAAACGCCGTCCTTTGACGACATGCGCACCGATATCGAGGACGGCACCGACGGCTATATCGCGACCCCTGGCGGGCGGCTGTGGTATGTAGATGCACGGGCGCGCGTGGCCTACCAGATCTGCGGGCGCAACTGCCTGGTGCCCGACCCCGCGCATCGTGAGGACCCGGAATACCCGGTGCAGCCGTCCTATACATTGGAAGATTTGCGCGAGTTCTAGGGGCCGTCCCGGCGGTTATGCCACGAAAAAGGGCCGCACGCGCAGCGTACGACCCCAAAATCATCAGGCGAAAGAGACGGTTCAGTCGTCGCTTTCCAGCGCCTCGACCGCCTTTTGCAGGTCGTCCTTCGACACCTCTTTGTCCGTCACTTGGGCGTTTTCCACGATGTGGTCGACGACCTTGTCTTCGAACAGGGGTGCGCGGATCTGCTGTTGCATTTGCTGGTTTTGCTGCACGAATTCCACGAACTGGCGTTCCTGGCCCGGGTATTGGCGGGCTTGGGCAAAGACGGCCTGGTTCATCTCGGCGTCGGACACTTCGACCTCGGCCTTTTGGCCCAGTTCGGCCAGCAAGAGGCCCAGGCGCACGCGGCGTTCGGCCAGTTCTTTGTGCTCGTCCGTGGGCTCGATCTCGGGGTGATCGTGGCCTTCGACTTCGGGGTTTTCCTCGTGCCACAGCTGGTGGGCGATCTGGCCGGCCTCGGCCGAGACCAGGCTGGGGGGCAGATCGAAGCTGACGATGCTGTCCAGTTGGTCGAGCAGCGCGCGCTTCATCACGGCGCGGGCGGCGCCGCCATATTCGCCTTCGAGCTGTTCGCCGATGCGGGCCTTGAGCGCGTCCAAATCGTCGGCGCCGTATTTCTTGGCCAGCTCATCGTCGATCTTGGCAGGCACCGGTTTTTGCACGTCTTTGATAGTGCAGGAAAACACGGCCTCTTTACCTGCCAGGTGCGCGGCCTGGTATTCCTCGGGGAAGGAGACGGTGACCTCTTTCTCTTCGTCCTTGACGACGCCGACCAGCTGCTCTTCGAAGCCGGGGATGAAGGAATTGGAGCCCAGCACCAGCGGGTGATCTTCGGCTGCACCGCCTTCGAACGCCTCGCCGTCGACGCGGCCCACAAAGTCCATGACGACCTGATCGCCGTCCTTGGCCTTGACCCCTGCCTTGCGCGACTTGAAGTCTTGGGCGTTTTCAGCAAGCGACGTCAGCGTCTCGTCAATCGCGGCCTCATCGGCCTTGACCACAAGGCGTTCCAGGGTGATGCCGCTCAGGTCCACCTCGGGGATGTCCGGCAGCGCCTCATAGGACATCTCGACGTTCACGTCGTCGCCCTCTTTCCAGTCCTCGTTGGTCATCTTGACCTCGGGCTGCATCGCGGGGCGGTCGCCGGAGGCCTCGAAATGGTCGGACATGGCGCCATCGATGCTTTCCTGCATCGCCTCGCCCATCAGGCGCTGGCCGAACTGCTTTTTCAGCAGCGCCATGGGCACCTTGCCCTTGCGAAAGCCCTTCATCTCAACCTCGGGCTGCGCCTCGGCCAGCTTTTCGTTGACCTTGGCGTCCAGTTCGCCAGCGGTCACGGTGATGGCGTAGCCGCGTTTCAGCCCTTCGTTCAGCGTCTCGGTGACCTGCATGTCTGCTCCCATAGCATAGAAGCCCCCGGGCGGGGGCTGATCTGAAATTCGCGCCCTTCTATGCAGGGCGTGGCGCGTGTGCAAGCGGATAGGCCGCTTGGCCGCAAAAAGGCGGCGTGGCCCGCCGCGCGCGATAATTTGTGACACTTGCGTCATGTCGTGGATGCGTTAACACGAATTTAAGCTTGAACTTGCAACGCTGAGTGGAACGGGTGGTTGCGTGCTGCCGTATGGAGGACCTGCTATGAAATCGTTTTTTGCCTGTGTTTGTATCGCCCTATGCGCGATGGTCACGCCAGCAAGCGCTGCCCCCCGTACGCTGACCGTGGTCGCCGATGACTGGCCCCCCTTTTCGGGGCACGGGCTGCCCGATGGGGGTCTGTCGCTGGATGTGATTGCCCAGGTGCTGCGCCGCGCGGGATATCAGGTTGAGACGTCTGTGGTGCCCTGGGCGCGCATCATGGATGGCGCCCGGTCGGGCGAGTTTGACATCGTGGGCAGCCTGTTCAAGGACCCGGACATTGCCAGCTATATGACCTATGGCGATCCGTTCTACACCACGCAGGTGCAACTGGTGCAGCGCATGGGCGGCAGCCACGCCTTTACCACGGTCGAGGCGCTGCGCCCCTACAGCATCGCGGTGGGGGATGGGTTTGTTTACGAGGACAGCTTTGACCGGGCCGATTACCTGGACAAGGTGGTGGTGACCACCACCCTGCAGGCGGTGCAGATGGTGGCCTTTGGCCGTGTCGACCTGACCCTGGACAGTGTCGACGTGGTGCGCCACGCGATCGAGACGGAGGCGCCTGATCTGGCGGATGCGGTTGAGTTTGCGCCGGGCGTTCTGGCCGAACAGGGCATCCACATGGCCGTGCGCAGTGATCTGGACGGCAGCGCCGAGATTGTCGCGGATTTCAATGCGGCCCTGGCCGAGATGCGCGCCGATGGCACGCTCGCGGCCCTGGTGGACAGGCATGTCCCCGGTAAGGCGGGTGGATGACGTTTTCAGTCTCCAAAGACCGTCTGGGTCTGCGGCTGGTCATTCTGTCACTGCTGGTGGGGTCGGTTCTGTCGGTGTTTTCAACCGGCATTCAGCTGCTCACCAGCTTTGAGCGGCAGAAACAGGACACCACCAACAGCCTGGACGAGATCGAGGCGGCGCTGACCGAAACGCTGGAGCGTGCGCTGTGGACCTTTGATTTTGCGCAGGTCGACATCATCCTGGACGGCATCGCGACGAACGAGGCGGTGACCTATCTACAGCTGGTCAGCCCCACGGGCCACAGCTGGACCCGGGGGCAGACGCGGCAATCGCCGCTGAAGCGGGAATACAGCCTGAACCACAGCGACCCGGACATGCCGGAACAGCTGGTCGGCACGCTGACGGTCGAGCTGTCGCTGCAATCGGTGATCGACCGGGTGTGGGCGCAGTTTTGGGTGACCCTGCTGACCAACCTGGCCAAGGCCTATCTGGCCGCGCTGGCGCTGCTGGTGATCGTGCACCGGCTGATCACGCGACACCTGCGGGCCATTGGACAGCATATCGAGACGTCAAACGAAACCGCGGCCGGGCCGCATCTGCGTCTGCAGCGCCCGGCGCGGACGCATCCCGATGACCTGGACCGGATCGTGCAAGCCATCACCCGGTTCGAGGATCGGGTGCGCGACACCATGCGGTCGCTGCGGTCCGAGATTGGCGAGCGGATCAAAAGCGAGAAAGAGGCGCGCGAGGCGCTGTCGGTACGCGCCAGCTTTATCAGCACGATGAGCCACGAGGTCCGCACTCCGCTGAATTCGATCATGGGGTTTTTGCACCTGATCTCGGTCGATGCGGCCCTGCCCGACAAGCAGCGCCGCTATGCCGAGATGGCGACCAAGGCGGCGCAAGGCCTGCACAACCAGCTGTCCAATATCCTCGAGATGTCGCGGCTGGATTCAAAAGCGGTCGATATTTCGACCCGGCCCACCGACATCCGGCGTCTGGCCGGTCAGTGGCGCGACAATACCGAAGCGGTTGTGCATCTGCTGAAAAAGGACATCGAGGTGCGGCTGGACATTGATCCGACACTTGACGCGCAATACATCATGGACGGTGCGCGGGTGACGCAGATTGTGACCAATCTGACAGACAATGCCACCAAGTTCACAGCGCAAGGCGCCATTCGCATTTCGGTGCGCGCCCTGCCGGACGACTGCGACGGCACGACAGAGCGCAAGGTGATCGCGATCAGCGTGGCGGATACTGGGCCTGGGATTGACCCGGCCCATCGTCACCGGATCTTTGACCGCTTTGCGCAGATCGAGACGGGAATGGACCGCACACATGACGGTGCGGGCCTGGGTTTGGCCATTTGCCAAGAGCTGGCAGACCTGATGGGGGCCACGCTGAATGTCGCAGAGGACGAAAAAGATGGTTATGCGACCGAGTTTTTGCTAACTCTGAGTTGTAACGCGAGGTTGGATACTTGATATGGCTGGCCGCAAGAAAGTTCTTCTGGTGGAAGACGATGAGTTCACGCGTTTCATGATGAAGGAAATCATCGGCACGTTGGGCGTTGATGTTGAGATTGCCTGCAACGGCTCGGAAGGGTACGCGACCTTGCATAACGACCCCGCAAGCTTTGGCCTGGTGCTGATGGACCTGCATATGCCCGAGATGTCGGGCATCGACGCCACCCGCGCGATCCGCCAAGCCAAACAGAACCCCCCGCGCAGCGTGCCCATTGTGGCGATGACCGCGGATGTGAATTACCACGACACGTCGCGGGTCGAACAGTTGGGCATGGATGGATTTGCGAGCAAGCCCGTCTCTCCTGGCCAATTGTTAGACCTGATCGACCGGTATTGCGCACCGGCGTGACCACGCCCGCCCCGCCGCGCCGTATTGAGAAAGCTTTATGACCTCTGAGACACCGGACCCCCCACAGGACACCGAAGGAACCGACGCCGCAGCGCCCCATGCCGGACCCATGCGTATGGTCGGCATCGCCGCGTCTGCCGGAGGGCTAGAGGCGGTATCCGTGCTGGCGCAGAACCTGCCGCGCAACGCCAATGCCGTCTATGTGGTGGCCCAGCACATGTCGCCCACGCATAAAAGCGTGCTGTCGACACTGATTTCGCGCGAGACCAAGTTGAACGTGCGCGAGTTGGAGCGCGAGACCCGGCCCGAACCGGACACGATTTACGTCACCCCGCCCAACACCGATGTGACCTATCTGAACGGCACGCTGTGGCTGCGCCACCCGTCGGGGCACGCGGCCTCGCCCAAGCCGTCGGCGGACCGGCTGTTCAAATGCCTGGCCGCCGAATGCGGCGAGCATTGCATGGGCATCGTGCTGTCGGGCACCGGATCGGATGGCAGTTACGGCGTGCAGGCCATCCGCGAGGCGGGCGGCATCACCATCGCCCAAGAACCCGCAACCGCAAAATATGACGGCATGCCCAATTCGGCCATCGAGACGGGGTGCGTTGACCTGACCCTGTCGCCCGAGCAGATCGGCACCCATCTGGAAAAGATCCTGGCCCGCCCGCGCAATTTCGACGGGCTGCGGTCGCTGCAGGACGAACCCAACCCGCTGGGCGAGCTGTTTGGCATCCTGCTGGCCCGCACCCATGTGGATTTCGCGGATTACAAGGAAAACACCCTGAACCGCCGCATCGCCCGGCGCATGACCGCGCTGGGGATCGAGGATTACAGCGGTTACGTGGATTACTGCCGCTCGAACGTGAGCGAAGTCGACGCGCTGCACCGCTATTTGCTGATCTCGGTCACGCGATTTTTCCGGGATGAGGATCAATTCACGAACCTGGGTCGCGAACTTGCACTTTCGCTGAAGAACCGCCCGACCGGCCCAATCCGCGTCTGGGTCGTGGGCTGTGCCACGGGTGAAGAGGCGTATTCCATCGCCATCACGCTCGCCGAAATCCTGGGCGGCATTGACGAGTTGGCCAAGCGCAACGTGCAGGTCTTTGCCACCGATATCGACCAGAACGCGATCGAGGTGGCGCGGCGCGGGGTCTATCCGATTGCCGCCGCGCAGGACATTCCCAGCAAGCTGCTGAGCAAGTATTTCACCATCGGCGATACCGAGATCAAGGTGCGCCAAGAGCTGCGCGCGGTGACGCTGTTTTCGCATCACAACGTGTTCCAGGACCCGCCATTTATCAATGTGGACCTGGTGAGCATCCGCAACCTGTTGATTTACTTCAACCTTGCCCTGCAAGAGCGTGTGCTGAGCCGGTTGCACTATGCGATGGCGTCGGGCGCGTTGCTGTTCGTGGGCACGTCCGAGACCGTGGGCGAGATGGGCGTGTTTTTCGAAAGCCGCCAGGGCGCCGACAAGATTTTCGTCAAGCGCCGCGGGATCACGGGCGAGTTGGCCATCGACCCAGGCGCGCGCATCTACCGCCGCAAACAGCGGGCCGCAGGTGCAACCGCCAGCCCCGGCCCGGATGAGGACAACAGGAGCGAGACCGAGCTGTCGCTGGCCCGCGCGGTGGCGCCCAACGGGATGATCTGCACCCGCAACGGCAACATCATCGAGGTGCTGGGCGACCTGAGCCCGTTCATGGAAATCCGCGCCGGTGCGTCCACCGCGCTGAACATCAAGATGCTGATCGAGCCCTTGCGCACCGAGGCTGCGAGCCTGATCGCCGTGGCCTTGCGCAACCAAGAACGCCGGGTTGGGCGGTGGCATACGGT
Source organism: Pseudomonadota bacterium (assembly GCA_038525395.1). GTDB lineage: Bacteria > Pseudomonadota > Alphaproteobacteria > Rhodobacterales > Rhodobacteraceae > Tateyamaria. Next base: position 66,924 of record JBCBHS010000018.1, read on the forward strand.
GTCGCTGCATGTGGGCAACCGCGCGCAGCTGGAAGTCTATCCCTTTTCCGGCACGCGCGGCGGCGAGATGCAGTGCCTGATGGCGGTCAACGCCAAGTTCGAACAGGCGGCGAATGTCGATATCGACACGATCTCGGACAAAGAACAGCGCGCCTATGTCGAACGGATGGAGGTCGAGATCCGCTCGACCCAGGAAGCGCTGCAACAGACGATCGAAGAGTTGCAGACCGCCAATGAAGAGCTGCAATCGGCCAATGAAGAGCTGCAATCGACCAACGAAGAGTTCCAGGCCACGAACGAAGAGCTAGAGACCTCGAACGAGGAATTGCAGTCCAGCAACGAAGAGCTGATGACGGTGAACGAAGAGCTGCAGATCAGCTCGGCCGAGCGGCAGGCGCTGGCGTCGGAGATGGAGGCGACGATGGTGTCGGCGCCCTATGCGCTGGCGCTGGCCGACCAGGCGCTGATGGTGCGCCGCCTGAGCAGAGTGGCGATGGACATGTTTGGCCTCAGCGAGATCCCCCCCGCGGGCATTCACCTGAGCCAATGCAGCCTGCCTGTAGGCTTTCCCGCGCTGGCACCGATGGCGAACACCGTTCTGCGCCTGCAGGAAAACCGGCGCATGCCGATCCTGTCGCGCGGGCAGTATTATTCGATGGTGATGTCGCCGGTGCATGACGTGCACCGCAAGCTGATCGGCCTGTCGATCACCGTCACGCAATACGACACCGAACCCCTGTCGCGCGTCGTGCAGATGATGAGCGACATCAGCCATGTTGCCTATTGGTCATACAACCTGGACACGAAAGAGCTGTTCTGGTCGCAAGAGATGTTCACCATTCACGGCCGTCCGGATTCGGGCGAGATGCCGGACTGGGAGGATGCCCGCCACCTGGTGCATCCCGAGGATCGCGAGCGGGTGAGCCAGGAGCTGGACAAGCTGATCGAAACCGGCGGCAGCGTCGAGGTCGAGCATCGCGTGTTCGGCCCGTCGGGCCATATCGTGTCCGTCAACGGCAAGGCGACGTTGATCCGCAACTCTGAAGGGGACCCCACACAGCTGATCGGGGTGATCTGGGACACCGCAGAAGAGACCGAGCGTGACATCCGGCTGTCCAGCATGGAAGCGGTCCAAGATGGCCTGGGCATTGGGTTTTTCTCGTTCGACGTTGAAAATAACGCACCCAATTGGAACCAGTCGATGTTCGACGTGCTGGGCTATGACCGGATCACGCACACGCCGTCGGTCGAAAGCCTGCTGCGCGTGGTCAAAGAGCGCGACCGCGACACGCTGCGGGGCCAGTTCCAGCGCGCGCTTGTCGATGGCGAGCCGTTTGAGAGCACGTTCACGGTGGTGCATGGCGACGGGTCCGAACGGGTCTGTGCGTGCAAGGGCCTGGTGCGCTGGCGGAATGAGCAAAAGGTGTCGCACGTATACGGCAGTCTGCGCGAGGTGCGCGATGCGCAGAGCGAAAGCTCTGTCGCGTGACACAGGCGGGTTAACCGAGAATTCACTGCCTTAGGGTAAGCCAGGTGCAATCTGAAATTGCGCGCTGAACTTACTATGACGTCATCCGACCAGTCCCCAGCGGCGCGCCCTGCCGCCCCGCGCGACATCAGGCGCACGCTTGACTTGCTGCCGGATGGGGCGGATGTGGACGAACGGGTGTTGGCGGCGGCCTTTCTGGCCTCGCCTTACGCATCGTTTATCCTGGATGCCGACGGGCAGATTTTGGTGTGCAGCCGGCGGGCCGAACGGCTTTATGCCTGTGCGGCGGATTTGCGCGGCACGCATCTGTCAGAGCTGAGCGATTTGGACAGCGCCGATATGGGGACGGCCCTGCGCGAAGGGGCCGCGCGCGGGCGCACCGCCTTTCACATGGTCAGCGCCAAACGCCTGCGGGCGATGGCGCATACAGTGTTTCACGTGGCCCTTTTACGGTCGGCAGAGACGGGCGCGCCGCTCTATTTGCTGACCCAGGATTCGCTGGCGGCGACGGCAGAGGCGCTGTCGGTGATGAACACGCGGCGCATGCAGGCCCGCAACGAATTGAACGAGATTGAGGGCCAAAATTCCGCCCTGCACCAATCGATGGTCGCGATGGAAGCGTTTGCCCATACGGCATCGCATGATCTGCGGACGCCGCTGAACACGCTGTCGGGTCTGCTAGAGCTGTTTTCGTCCAAATTTGGTGATGAATTGCCGGATAAGGGGCGGGAATATCTGGATTACATGACGCGGGCAGTGGTGCAGATGGACACGATGACCACAGATTTTCTGCACCACGCCCGCAGTGCCGCAGGCGCGTTAGAGGCGCGGCCGGTGGCGATGCGCACGTTTCTGGAAGAGCTGCTGCGAGATCTGAGCGAGACGTTGCGCGCGGTGGACGCAACGGTTGAGGTTTTGGGGCCCGACATAGAGATTATGGCCGAGCCCGCACTGCTGCGTATGTTGATGATGAACCTGTTAACAAATGCGCTGAAACACAAACACGCTGACCGTACGCCTGCGATCCGCATCAACCTGTGCCCGCCTGCGGACGACGCGGGCTATCCGATCTTGCGGGTGTCGGACAATGGCTTAGGCTTTGAACCGACGCAGCGTACCGCGATTTTCAAGGCGTTTCATCGACTTAACCCAAACGTGACAGGTACCGGCGTTGGCCTGGCCACCTGCAAGGAGGTGTGCCGCCGCCACGGGTGGGAGATTTCGGCTTCGGCCGAGGTCGACAAGGGGGCGGTGTTTGAGGTGCTGTTCGTGTCGATGCGCGTGGCCTGCGATACGACAAGACAAAATTAACCATACGTGACGGGGGTTTAAGCATTTTTTCAACAACATGCTATAGACCCCGGGTGTGCTGTGATGAGGGAGTTCTTTATGGCCTTGGTACTCTTGCTAGAGGATGACCCCTATCTGCAGTTCACCTTTACCGAGGCGCTGCGCGATGCCGGGCACGAGGTGTTGGTGGCATCCGACAATGACGAGGCGATGTCGGAACTGCGCCGGTCGACCCCGGATGTTTTGGTCCTGGACCTAATGATCAACGACGGGTTTTCCACGGATGTGGCCAATTACGCCGTCTATTCAGCGCCGCAGGCAGAGGTTATCTTTATGACCGGCAGCGGCCTTTTCCCCAAGGGCGAGCTGTTCGGCATGTCGCGCAACGCGCGGCTGGTGCTGCGCAAACCGGTGAAGATGGACGAGTTGACCACCATGGTCGCCCATGTCGCCGATGGCGTGCTTCGCCTGCCCGCCGCGGTCTAGGCCCCCTGCCCGCCAGTGCGCCCTGCCCGCCCGGTGCGCCATGTTCGCCTAGTGCGCCATGTTCGCCTTGTGCGCCATGTTCGCCTATTGCGCCATGCCCGGCTAGTGCGCCATACCATGCGCGGCGGCAATCAGATCGCTGGCCTTTTCCCCGATCATGATCGCGGGCGCGTTGGTATTGCCGCTGACAATCTCGGGCATGATCGAACAGTCCGCGACCCGCAAGCCAGCGATCCCGCGCACCCGCAACTGATCGTCGACCACCGCCATCGGGTCATGGCCCATCTTGCAGGTGCCGGTCGGGTGATAGATCGATGCGGTGTTGTTGCGCGCCCAGTCCAGCGTGGCGTCATAGTCGTCCATGGGCAGATCCGCATGGGGGCGGAACTCTTCCGAGATTTTTGAGGTCAGCGGCGCGTTGCGCGCGATTCGGCGCGCGATGTTGACCCCCTCGACGATGGTGCGGCAGTCGGTTTCGGTGCTGAGATAGTTGGGAATGATCTTGGGATAGGCGCGGCCATCGGCGCTTGTAAGGCGAATCTCGCCCTTTGATTCGGGCCGCAGCTGGCACACCGACATGGTGAAGGCCGAAAACGGATCGGCCCCCTTGCCCGGATTTTCCGCCGACAGGGGCTGGACGTGAAACTGGATGTCCGGGGTTTCGAGGTCATCGCGCGTCTTCATGAACCCGGTGGCAAGGCTGGCGGCCATGGTCATGGGGCCTGCGCGGAACATCAGGTATTTCAGCCCGATCTTGGCCTGGCCAAACAGGCTCGACACCTCGTCATTCAAGGTCGGTTCGTTGCATTTATAGACCAGCCGCGCCTGCAAGTGGTCCTGCATGTTCTTGCCCACGCCGGGCAGATCCTGAACCACCTCGATGCCGTGCTCTTGCAACTGTGCGGCCTCGCCAATGCCCGACAGCATCAACAGCTGCGGTGAGTTGATGGCGCCGCCGGACAGGATGATCTCTTGGCGGGCGGTGACCGTGTGCCAGACACCGCCGCGGTCCCTGTAGGTCACGCCGGTCGCGCGCTTGTCGGTCACTTCGATCTTTTCGACCTGGGCGCGGGTGATGATCTGCAGGTTGGGGCGGTCTTTGACCGGGTTCAGAAAGGCCACGGCAGACGAACAGCGCCGCCCGTTGCGCGCGGTCAGTTGGAAGAACCCCACCCCTTCCTGATCGGCGCCATTGTAGTCGGGGTTGAATTTATAGCCCGCGGACTGCGCCGCCGCGACCCAGGCGTCGGTGATCGGGCGCTGGATGCGCATGTTGGACACCGACAGGTTGCCCTGATCTCCATGATAGTCATCTGCGCCGCGTTCGTTCTTTTCGGACCGTTTGAACAGCGGCAGCACATCGTCCCAGGCCCAGCCGCGGTTGCCCATCTGCGCCCAGCGGTCGTAATCCTGCGGCTGTCCCCGCACATATAAGAGCCCGTTGAGCGAGGAGGACCCCCCCAGCACCTTGCCGCGCGGCCATTCGATGGACCGCCCGTTCAGCCCCGGATCGGGTTCGGTTTTGTAACACCAATCCACGCTCGGGTTGTGGATGGTCTTAAAATATCCCACCGGAATATGAATCCACGGGTTAAGATCGCGTCCACCCGCTTCGAGGAGAATCACCTTCTTGGTCGCGTCTGCGCTTAGACGATTTGCAATCACGCAGCCCGCAGACCCCGCGCCGATCACCACAAAATCAGCCTCCAAAACTCGATCCTCCCCTTGGCACTAAAAAAACTCTATGCAGATTGATCGGAATAGAATAGCATTTTTTGAAACAAAACGTCTCAATAATTGAGACCCTAGGGAGGAAGTAATGAAGATACAAAGCAATCTGAGCGGCATTTCGCGCCGGGACCTGTTTCGGGTCGCGGGGCGCTATGGTCTGTCATCGACGCTGTTGGCGGCGGGCGGTTTCGGCGGCGCGATGAGCCTGGCCAACCTGGCGGCTGCGGCAGAATCGACATATGAAAAGCGCTTTGCCAAGCCTGCCAAGCATACGCTGAAGTTTGGCGCGGCCGGTTTCAACCAGCGTAACCTGTTGATTGAACGTGCAGGCGCCCTGGAATTCGCCCGCGATCTGGAGAGCCGCACCGACGGTGAAATCCGCATCGAGTTCATCGGCGACAACCAGATCTGTGGTCAGCTGAGCTGTGTCGAGAAGGCCCAGCAGGGCATCGTCGACATCTATGCGGCGTCCACGCAGAACTCTGCCGGTGGCGCGCCTTACCTGAACGTGCTGGACTATGCGTATATGTTCCGCAGCCGGGCGGATCAGTACTACTTTATGTACAGCCCCGAATCGCAGCGCATCCTGCGCGAGCCGTTCGAAAAGCGGCACGGCCTGAAGTTCCTGTTCAGCCACGCCGAACTGCGCGGCATCCAACTGGGCCTGGGTTGGGAAGACAAACCAACCGTCACCAAGCTGGAAGAGCTGTTTGGTACCAAGAACCGCGTGACAGGCACCCAGCTGGGTCGGATCGCGATGAACGCCCTGAACCTGAACCCGGTTCCGGTCGCGTGGGAGGAAACGCTGGACGGGCTGAAGCAGGGCCTGATCGACGGCGCGGAAACATGGGCCTCGGCCGTGGCCTATGCCAACATGTCGCCCGTGGTCAGCCAGTCGGTCGACCTCAAGTTCTTCTGCGGGACAGAGCACACGGCGATGAGCGCATCGGTCTTTGACAGCCTGGACGGCTATCTGCAGGACGCGGTGATGGAATCGTCGTACCTGGCGCAGGTGCACGTGCAGGCCGCGAACGAGGCCGCCCTGGTCAACACCGTGGGCCATTCGGATCCGCAACTGCCTGGCACGATCTTTGCGCAGAACAACGTGCGCAACGCGTTCCTGGCCGAGGATCAGATCAAGATGGCCGAAGAGATGTGTTCGCCCGAGTTCCAACCGCAGCTGTGGGAGCAGTGGCGCGAGCGGATCAACGGCTGGGCCGGTGGCATCGACACCTACCAAGACATCTATAACGAGGTGCGAAAGAACCCCCACACCCTGGCCGAGAATGTCGAGCCCCGCCGCTGGTGGAAAGCCTAAGTTCGGATGCAAGACTTGCAAATCGGCCCCTTTTCGGGCCGGTTTGCACCCACACGGACAGCGCGGCGCCCGGCATTGGGCGCCGCGTAACCGCCCGGGCACCGGGCGGGGCATGACTGCCCAGCACAAGGGCGGCATTGGCGCTAGAACAGGGGGGACCGGATGTCGATCTGGGCGGACGCGGTCGGGGTTTTCACCTCGATCCTGACAAATGATTCATTTGAGATGAAGAATGCTTTTCGCGCCCAAGGGGCGTATTTGGCGTTTGGGTTGGTGACCTTGCTGGGCGGCGCGCTGATGGCGTTTCTGTTCAAGCGCATCCCCTTTCTGGACCGCCACCTAGAGCGGACGATCATCATCTATGCCTACCTGATCATCGCCTGGATCATCTTTTCCGGGGTGGTCCAACGCTTTGTCTTTAGCGGGCAGCCGCCGTGGTCGTCGACGATCCCGCCGCTGTTTTTCATGGTCATGGTGTGGTTTGGCTGCTCCTTTAACGTCAAGCTGCGCACGCATCTCAGCTTTTCCGAGTTTCGGTCCAACATGCCGCGCGCCGCACAACTGGGCGTCCTGTGCATGGATGCGGTGCTGTGGATGGTGTTCTGCGTCATCTGCGTGACCGCCACCGCGCGGGTCACCGCCAATTCGTCCGCGAACTTTCAGATCGTGCTGGGCACCGACAACGTGATGCAGTGGTGGTTCATCATCACCATCCCCATCGCCTTTGTGGTCATGGCGGGCCGGGTCATCGAAAACCTGGTCGAAGACTTTACCAACTACCGAAACGGCGATCCGCTGATCAAACAGGCGGTCATCGGGGGAGACGCTTGATATGACCGATGGTTCCTGGATCACACTGATCTCGATCGCCGTGACCCTGCTGTTTATGCTGGGCACGCCGGTTCTGCTTGTCATCTTTTACTGGACGATTGGCTGTAGCCTGGTCCTAGGCTTGCCGCTGGACAACACCGGCAACGAGTTGATGAACACGTTCAACAAGGGGTTCGCCCTGCTGGCCATGCCGCTGTTTATCCTGACCGGCGACCTGATCAACGTCTCTGGCATCGCCAAGCGGCTGTCGGATTTCGCCTATGCCTGCCTTGGATGGCTGCGCGGCGGTCTGGCCATGGCAGCCCTGGGGGCCTGCGGGCTCTTTGCCGCGATCTCGGGCTCGAACTCGGCCACGACGGCGACCATCGGGTCGATGCTGCACCCCGAGATGGTCAAAGGGGGCTATGACGAGCGGTTCTCTGCCGCCACGGCGGCGGCGGGTGGCACGGTGGGGATCATCATCCCGCCCTCGATCATCTTTATCGTCTACGGGTTCCTGATGAACCTGCCGATCTCTGACCTGTTTGTGGCGGGCATCATCCCCGGCACGCTGATGGTTATGGGCATGCAGCTGGCCTGCTGGATCATCTGCCGCCTGAACGGCTGGGGCAACCTGATCCCGCTTGAGCTGAACCGCGTGTTGAAGACCGCCTTTGGCGCCTGGCTGGGCTTCTTCGCCATCGGTCTGGTGCTGTGGGGCATTTACACAGGCAAGTTTTCACCGACCGAGGCGGCGGGCGTCACCGTTGGTTTCTGCATCATCGTGGGCGTCATCTGCTATCCGCTGAACAAGATCATGGGCAAGGACTCTGACCGCGACGTGAACGACAAGAGCTTTATCGAGATGTTCGTCGTCCAGGGCTTTACCATCCCGCAGATCCCGTCGATCGTCGTGCGTTCGGCCCAGATCACCGGCATTCTGGCGCCGCTGATCGCGATTTCAATCGCGATGCAGCAGGTGCTGTCGGCCCTGGGGGCGCAGGCGATCATCGGTGATTTCGTGACCTCAATGGGCGGCTATCACGCGGTGCTGTTCACCTCGATGGTCATCGTCTTCTTCTCGGGCATGATCCTGGAATCGCTGCCGGTGACGATTATCCTCGCGCCCATTCTCGCGCCGATTGCCGCATCGGTGGGCATCGACCCGATCCACTTCTCGGTCATCTTCCTGGTGGGGGCGTCCATCGGTTTCATCACCCCGCCCTACGGGCTTAACCTCTACGTCGCGTCAGGTGTGACGGGGGTTCCGTATTTTCGGTTGCTTCGCTACACCCTGGCGTACTTGGTGGCGTTGATATCGGTTTGGGTTGTGGTCTCTTTGACACCTGAGCTGGCGTTGATGCTGCTGCCGGATAGGTAAACCAGAGGCGACATGCCCGACGATCACCGCACCCGCAAAGACACGCAAATCCCCACCAACCTGCGCTTGGTCATGGTGATGGAAGAAGTGGCCCGGCGCGGGGTTCCGGTCAAGCCGGCGGACCTGATCGACGTGTTGGGCCTGCCCAAGCCGACGGTGCACCGCCTGCTGCAAACGGCCGAGGCCGAGGGGTTCTTGCAGCGCGATCTGGATGGCCGGTCCTACGGTCCGGGCCCGCGCTTGCGGGCCCTGGCAATGTCCACCATGACGTCCGAGCATCTGCGCACCGCGCGTCTGGCGATCCTCAAGGCCGTGGCGGAAGAGATCGGCGAGACCTGCAACCTGGCCACGCCCGACCGCGAGGGGATGACGTATCTGGACCGGGTCGAGACCAAGTGGCCCTTGCGCATCCAACTGCCCATTGGCACCCAGGTGCCGTTTCACTGCACCGCCAGTGGCAAGATGTACCTGTCGACCTTGCGGGCTGCGACCCTGAACGGCGTGCTGGGCGCCCGCCCGCTTGAGGCGCAGACCGACAAGACCATCACCGCCGTGCACCAATTGCGCGCCGAGTTGGAAAAGACCCGCGCGCGCGGCTATTCCACGGATGACGAGGAGTTCATGACCGGGATGGCCGCCATCGCTGTGCCCATTAAGGACGCCCAGCACCGCCTGCTGGCCACGCTGTCCGTGCACGCCCCCGTCCAACGCCACGCCCTGCCCCAGATCATCGGCTTTCTGGCGCCGCTGCAGCGTGCCGCCCAGCAGCTGTCGGATTTGCACAGCGAAACGGCGGCCTAGCTGCGGTTGGAGGTGGTGCACCGGAGGGGAACAACCTAGAACCCTTTTTAGCACCTAAACTGCTTGAAGAATTAGAGAACTGGGCGGAAATTCTCAAGTCTGAGCCGGAAGTTATCCACAGGTTGGATCAGTTTGCAGCGGCTGCGCGCACTGAACAAGACGACAGTAGTATCGTGGACACGGTGCCACGCGTTGAGGTTTCCTCTCCACCGGAGCCTTCGCCATGACTGAGTCTTCTCAAGGCGCAGGGCTTGTCTTTAACGATGCGTCGCAGGTGGCGACACCCACCAAACCCAAGCGCAGCAAGCGGCGAGAGCTGTCGCCTCTGGTCATCCGTTTGACCTCTGACGAACGCACGCGGCTAGAAGAGCTGGCCGTGGGATTGACACTGTCGGCTTATGTGCGCGCCTGTGTCTTTGGCGCGGAGGTCAAACGGCGCAAGCGACGGCCGAAGGATGCGGTAGCCGACAAGAAGGCAGCCGCTGAAGCGCTGGCCCTGCTAGGGCAGTCGCGGATAGCAAACAATCTCAATCAGCTTGCCTATCATGCCAATATCGGAGCGCTGGAGATTGGCGAGTC
>JBCBHS010000019.1:0-73655 GCA_038525395.1 Pseudomonadota bacterium
CGTCGTGGGCCTGATCTTTGGCTGGTTCTACAACCCCGATTTCGGTGTCGTCGGCACCGTGTGGAAGGCGATCTTTTGCGAAGAGACGGTGAACATCGTCGGCAACGTCACCTTCAACTGCTCGCGCCCCGCGCCCGACATCCTGTCGAGCCCCGAATGGGCCACTTACGGCATCATCGCCGCGGGCCTCTGGCCGCAGATCGCCTACTGCATGATCCTGTACCTGACCGGCCTCAACAACGTCGCCGCTGACCAGATCGAAGCGGCCCGGCTGGATGGCGCGAAGGGGTGGAAAATGCTGTGGTACGTGGTCGTGCCGCAGCTCAAACCCGCGACGTTCATCGCCGTCGTCGTGACAGTGATCGGCGCCCTGCGCAGCTTTGACATGATCGCCATCATGACCCAGGGCGGGCCGTTCGGGTCCACCAACGTGCTGTCGCATTACATGTACGAGGTCGCGATCTCGGAATATGGCGAGCGCTATGGCTACGGCTCTTCCGTGGCGACGGTCCTCTTTGGCATCATGTTGTTTTTCATCAGCTATTTCCTGTGGCGGATGTACCAAGACGAAAAGGGAGGCCGCTGATGTTTCCGCGCCCGATTGAAAAATCCACGCCCACCGCCCGCGCCGCCTATCAGGTCTTCTTGCCCTTTGCGCTCATCCTGTGGCTGTTGCCGCTGCTCGCGATCTTGCTGACCTCGATCCGGTCGGCCAAGGACATCAACTCGGGCAACGTGTTTGGTTGGCCGTCCGAGTTTGCGATCATCGAAAACTACACGGCGGTCTTCACCCAGTCGGCGGCGGCGCAGTACATGTGGAATTCGGTCCTGATCACGGTGCCCACGGTCATGATTTCGGTCGCCCTTGCGTGCCTGGCGGGCTACGCGCTGGCCATCTACCGCTTTCGCGTTGCACTGCCGCTGTTTTTCCTGTTCGTTGCAGGCAACTTCATTCCCTTCCAGATCCTGATGGTGCCGGTGCGCGACATGTCTGTGCAGACCGGCCTTTATGACACCATCGCGGGCCAATTCCTGTTCCACGCGGCGTTCCAAACTGGGTTCTGCACACTGTTTATGCGCAACTTTATCAAGGCCTTGCCTTTCGATCTGATCGAAAGCGCGCGGATCGAAGGCGTCGCGGAATGGAAAATCTTCTGGTACGTCGTCCTGCCCCTGGTGCGGCCCGCAATCGCCGCCCTCGCTGTGCTGATCTTTACCTTTGTCTGGAACGACTTTTTCTGGGCCAACGTCCTGACCCAAGGCGAAAGCGCCAAGCCGATCACCGCAGGCGTGCGCGCGCTAAATGGTCAGTTCGTGAACAATTGGCACCTGGTATCTGCCGCCTCGCTTCTGGCCGCGATCCCGCCGGTGGTCTGTTTTTTCCTGATGCAGCGGCACTTTATCGCCGGTCTGACCCTGGGGGCTGTTAAGTGATACGATGCTGGCGGCTCGATGACGGGCGTCAGTCTTTGGTTCTCGGCTCCGACAGGGGCCGCTTGGCAGAGGTGGTCTATTGGGGTCCCCGCCTGCCGGACGAAGAAGACCTGACGACCCTCTACGAGGCCTACACCCTGGACGTCACGGGCGGCATGTTGGATGCAAACCCGGAACTGAGCATCTGCCCAGAGGCGACCCGGTCCTTTCCCGGTCAGCCCGGGCTGATCATCCGCACGGGCGACGGCATCCCGTTCTTGCCCAAGTTCTGCTTTGAACGGGCGGATGTGGCCGAGAACGTTCTGGTCCTGGTCTATATGGATCAGGACCGCACACTGACCTACCGCGCCCGGTTCGCCATTGATCCCGCGACCCACATTATCGAGGCGAGCGCGGAACTGGACGCCGACGACCCGATGCACCTGCACTGGCTGTCCGCCCCGGTCTTCCCGGCGCCACAGCTGAGCGACGAGATGATCGATTTTGCCGGGCGCTGGTGTGGCGAGTTTCAGATGAACCGCACGCCCTGGTCCGCCGGCATGCGCTACCGCGAGAACCGCACGGGGCGCACGGGGCACGAGCATTTCCCCGGCCTGATCGTGCCTGTGCGCGGGGCGTCAAACGCGTCGGGGCAAACTTACGCCTTTCACTACGGCTGGTCCGGCGGGCACCGTATGGTTGCCGAAGAGCTGCCCGATGGCCGCCGCCAGATCCAGTTCGGCCATGCCGCGCGGGTCGAGGGCAGCGCGCAACGGCGTTTTGCCACGGGCAAGCTTTATGCCGTGTTCTCGGACGACGGGCTGAACGGCTGTGCCGTGGCGTTTCAACGCCATTTGCGCGACCGCGTGGTGACCTTTCCCCGCCCAGACGCACCGCGCCCTGTCCACTACAACTGTTGGGAAGCGGTCTATTTCAACCACAATCTGGACGAGTTGAAAGACATCGCCGACCGGGCCGCCAAGCTGGGTGCGGAACGCTTTGTCCTCGACGACGGCTGGTTCGGCAACCGCGACGACGACACCCAAGCCCTGTCGGATTGGGAGGTTGATCCCCGCAAATACCCCGATGGGCTGACCCCCCTGATTGACCATGTCAAAAGCCTGGGCATGACCTTCGGCATTTGGTTCGAGCCCGAGATGATCAACCCCAACTCGGACATCTTCCGCGCCCATCCCGACTGGGCGCTGGGGGGCGAGGACCAGATCATGGGCCGCCAGCAGATGGCGCTGAACATGGCGCTGCCCGCAGTCCAGTCGTTCCTAAGCGAGAGGATCGGCGACATCCTCAGCCGCCACGACATCGACTATATCAAGTGGGACCACAACCGCGTGCTGCCCATGCCGGATGCCGCCCAAACGCGCGGGTCCTACGCGCTGCTTGACCGGTTGCGGCGCGAATTTCCGCATGTCGAGATTGAAAGCTGCGCCTCGGGCGGCGGACGCATCGACTTTGGCATCCTGGAACGCACCCAGCGCGTCTGGCTTAGCGATAGCAACGACGCGGTCGAACGGCTGCGCATTCAACACAATGCCTCGCTCTTTCTGCCCATGGCGGTCACCGGCAGCCATGTGGGCCCGCGCACTTGCCATACGTCTGGCCGCACGCTCGACATCCGCTTTCGCGCTTGGGTCGCTGCACAGCGCCACATGGGCTTTGAAATGGACCCGCGCGAACTGACCGACGAAGAGGCCGCCGTGCTGACCGAGATCACTGGTTGGTGGAAACAAAACCGCGACTGGCTTTATCGTGCCGACATCCTGCGGCTGGACAGTGCCGATCCTGCCGTCTTTGCCGAACAGCATCTGGAAGAGGGCGGCGGGCAATTCGTGGTCTTTGCGGGCAAATCCGCCACGTCCGACCAGATCGCGCCGCGCCCCTTGCGTCTGACCCGGCTGAGCCCCGAGGCGAAGTACCGGGTCGAACTGATCAACCGCGCCGATGCAAGCCACCTGTCGCGCGGTCAAAGCGCGCTGAAATCCGGCCCATTCGTGGTGAGCGGGGCCTATTTGATGTACCATGGCTTGACCCTGCCGTGGAGTTTTCCAGAACGGATGTGGGTGGTGCAAGGCAGCTTGGCCTGACGCCCCATAAGCAGAGAGTTGAGCGATGAAAGACACAGCAACATTCCACGACCTGGCGGACGCGTCGGTCTACATCACCGGCGGCGGGTCGGGCATCGGCGCCTCCCTGACCGAGGGGTTTCTGGCCCAAGGCGCCAAAGTCGCCTTTGTCGGGCGTTCTGACGCCACCGCATTTTGTGACGAGATGGAGGAGACATATGGCAGCCGCCCGCTGTTCATCCCCTGCGATATCACGGATATGGACGCACTCAGGGCCTCGATCGACCAGGCGGCCGCTGCTCACGGGCCGATCACGACCTTGGTGAACAACGCCGCCAATGACAAACGCCACAGTACGGCCGAGGTCGACAGCGACTTTTGGGACTGGATGATCGCGATCAACTTCAAGGCATATTTCTTTGCCTGCCAGGCGGTGATCCCGGGCATGCAGGCCGCGGGCGGTGGTTCCATCATCAACTTTTCGTCCATCAGCTATATGATGGGCAATGCGGGCTATCCGATCTACACCGGCGCCAACAGCGGTATCAACGGCATGACCCGCAGCCTCGCGCGCGAATTTGGGCCGGACAAGATCCGGGTCAACGCGCTGGCCCCCGGTTGGGTGCTGACGCAAAAGCAGCTGGACAAATGGGCCACGCCCGAAGGGCTGGCCGCCCACATGGAACGCCAGTGCCTCAAAGAGCATCTTGAGCCGCGCGATATCGTCGGTGCCACGCTCTTTCTCGCCTCGGATGTCAGCCGGATGATGACCGGACAGGCGATGGTCGTCGATGGCGGCGTTGCGGTGACAGGCTGATGGGGCAGGCGGCCTGGATCGCGGTCGATTGGGGCACCTCACAGCTGCGCGCTTGGGTCATGAGCGCGCAGGGCAGGGTGCTGGATCAGCGCGCCTCGGATGACGGCATGGGCCAGCTTGATCGGGGCGCGTTCGAGCCTGCCTTGCGCGCTCTGCTGGGCGACGTGCTGCCCTTGCCGGTGCTGGCCTGCGGCATGGTCGGCGCGCGCCAAGGTTGGGCCGAGGCGCCCTATGCCACCGTTCCGTGCCTGCCACCCAGCGGCGCCGACGCGCTTAGCGTGCCGGGCACGGACCTGTCGGTGCGCATCCTGCCCGGTGTCAAACAGGCCCGCCCCGCGGATGTCATGCGGGGCGAGGAAACGCAGATCGCGGGCTACCTTGCCACCTATCCGCAATTCGACGGGGTGATCTGCCTGCCTGGCACCCACACCAAATGGGTCCATATCAGCGCGGGCGAGATTGTCAGCTTTCGCACAGCCATGACGGGCGAGATGTTCGCCCTGCTGTCCGCGCAATCGGTTCTGCGCCACTCGATGGGTGATGGGTGGGATGATGACAGCTTTGCCACCGGCGTCGATCAGGCGCTGTCCAAGCCCGAAACCCTGGCCGCCGCGCTCTTTTCCCTGCGGGCCGAGGGGCTGTTGAACGGGCTTGACCCAAACGCCGCCCGCGCGCGTCTTTCGGGGCTGTTGATCGGCGCTGAATTGGCCGCGATGCGCCCCTATTGGCTGGGCCAGCAGGTGGCGATGATCGGCGCGGCAAGCCTCAGCACGGCCTATATCACGGCCCTTCGGTTACAGGGCGTGCCCACCCATGCCGCCCCGGCCCAAGAGATGACGCTCGCCGGGCTGACCGCCGCCTACACACAGCTATATGGAGAGGCCGCATGAGCCGAGAGATCATAGCCATTCTGCGCGGGATCACCCCGGACGAGGCCGTGCCGGTTGCCGACGCCCTGATGGACGCAGGCATCACCCGGATCGAGGTCCCGTTGAACTCGCCCGACCCCTTCGACAGCATCGCCAAGATGCTCGACGCACACGGGGCAGAGGCGATGATTGGCGCAGGTACTGTGCTGGACGTGCGCGATGTGGAACGGCTGCATGCCTTGGGCGCACATATGGTTGTCTCGCCTGATGCAAACGCCGCCGTCATCGTGGCCACGAAACAGGCAGGCATGCGCAGCTTTCCCGGCGTCATGACGCCCACCGAATGCTTTGCCGCGCTGCAAGCGGGGGCGGATGGGTTGAAACTCTTTCCCGCCTCGCTGCTGGGCGTCGGTGGGCTCAAGGCCATCGGCGCAGTGCTGCCCAAAGGCACCAAGACCTATGCCGTGGGCGGCGTCGGGCCTGCGGACTTTGCCGATTGGTTCGCCGCAGGCATCACCGGGTTCGGTATCGGCTCGGCCCTCTATGCGCCCGGCATGTCCGTGGCCGACGTCGCCAGCCGCGCCGCTGATATGGTCGCAGCCTATGACGCAGGCGTGTGATGCAAGTCTTTGACGACACGCCCTGCATTTTGGGCGAGGGGCCGCTCTGGCACCCTACGCGGCAGGCGCTTTTTTGGTTCGACATCTTGGGGCAGCGGATGATGGCCAAGGCGCCGAGTGGTACGCGGCAAGACTGGGCCTTTGACACCTATGTGTCTGCCGCGGGCTGGGTCGATCACGACACGCTGCTGGTAGCCTCGGCCACGGCACTGCTGACATTCGACATCCCCACCGGCACGCACAGCGTGGTGATCCCGCTCGAGGCGGACAATCCAAACACGCGCTCAAATGACGGGCGTGCCGACCCGCAGGGTGGGTTCTGGATCGGGACGATGGCGCTGGACGCCAGCCCTGGCGCGGGCGCGATCTACCGCTATGCCAAGGGCGAACTGCGCCCGCTTTTCACGGACATCACGGTGCCCAACTCGATCTGCTTTTCCCTGGATGGCACGACCGCGTATTTCGCCGACACCGTCGATCAGCGCATCATGCAAGTCGCCCTCGATCCCGACGGTTGGCCCGCGGATGCGCCGCAGGTCTTTGTCGATCTGACAGAGCAGGGGCTGAACCCCGACGGCGCGGTCATCGACAGCCGTGGGATCATGTGGAATGCCCAGTGGGATGCGGGACAGCTTGGCCTCTATGCGCGCCCGGGCGACCGGGGCACGACGCTCGAAGTGCCTGCAAAACGCCCCACATGCCCTGCCTTTGGCGGCACCACGCTTTATGTCACGACCGCAAGCGTGGGGTTGGGTGACGCGCCCGGCGCGGGCCAGACCTATGCCCTCGATATCGGCATCGCGGGGCAACCCGAACACCAGGTGATCCTATGAAACGCACGCTCGGCGTCTGCTATTACCCCGAACACTGGCCCGAGGCGCAATGGGCCGACGACGCATCGCGCATGGCCGCGCTGGGCCTGACCTGGGTGCGGATTGGCGAGTTTGCGTGGAAGCGGATGGAGCCGGAAGAGGGCCGCTATGACTGGGGCTGGCTCGACCGGGCCATCGACACGCTGGGCGCTGCGGGCCTGCGCGTCGTGCTGGGCACACCCACCGCCACGCCGCCCGCCTGGGTGGTGGCCAAGCATCCCGATATGCTGCCCGTCGATGCCGAGGGCCGCGTGCGCGGCTACGGCTCGCGTAGGCATTACTGCTTTTCGCACGCAGGCTACCTTGCCGACTGCCGCCGCATCGTCACCGCACTGGCACAGCGCTATGGCCGCAACCCGGCCTTGGGCGCCTGGCAGACCGACAATGAATACAGCTGCCACGACACCGCGCTCAGCTATTCCACCGCCGCCCGCGATGCCTTTCGCGACTGGCTGCGCGCGCAGTTTCCGGGGCAGGGGAACGATGGCAACATCGCCGCCCTGAACGCGGCCTGGGGCAATGTGTTCTGGTCGATGGACTATGACGATTTCGACCAAATCGGCCTGCCCAACCTCACGGTGACCGAGGTGAACCCGGCCCACGCCCACGCCTTCCGCCGGTTCTCCAGCGATCAGGTGGTGGCCTTCAACCGCGCCCAGGTCGACATCATCCGCGCCCATTCCGATGCGCCCATCGCGCATAACTACATGGGCCGGATCACCGATTTCGACCACTTCAAGGTCGGCGCCGACCTCGATATCGCGTCCTGGGACAGCTACCCCTTAGGCTTTCTCGAAGACCGTTCGGGCGCCAGCCAGGATCACATCCGCGCCTATGCCCGCCAGGGCGATCCGGATTTTCAGGCCTTTCACCACGACCTCTACCGCGCAGTCGGGCGGGGCCGCTGGTGGATCATGGAACAACAGCCCGGCCCGGTGAATTGGGCGCCCTACAACCCCGCGCCGCTGCCCGGCATGGTCCGCCTTTGGACGTGGGAGGCGTTCGCCCATGGCGCCGAGGCGGTGTGCTACTTCCGCTGGCGGCAGGCCCCGTTTGCCCAAGAGCAGATGCACGCAGGCCTCTTGCGCCCCGACAGCGCCGAGGCCGAAGCCATTGGCGAGGCTGCGAAAGTCATGGCCGAACTGGCCGAAGCGCCAGAGGCAACCGCGGCCCAAGCGCCGGTCGCGATCCTCTTTGACTATGACGCCGACGCGGCTTGGGCAGTGCAGCCGCACGGTGCCGGGCTCAGCTACTTTGGGCTGGTTTTTGACTGGTACCGCGCCTGCCGCAAGCTGGGCTTGTCGGTCGATATTCTACCGCCCGACACGCGGTCCTTTGACGGCTATACGCTTGTGCTGGTGCCTGGGATGATGCACATGCCCGACGCGCTCAAATCTGCGCTTGATGGGGCAGAGGGCGCGGTGATCGTCGGCCCCCGCAGCGGCGCCCGCGACGCCCATTTCAATATCCCCCTTCCGCTGCCACCGGCCTGGCCCGGCAGCGATCTGACCGTCGCACGGGTCCAGTCGATCCGGCCCGACATGCCCGTGCCGCTGGCGGGCGGTGGGCAAGTGGTGGGTTACCTTGAACAGCTGGAAGGCGGTGGCGACGTGTTGCTGCAGACCCAAGACGGCGCACCGGTCGCGCAGCGCTGCGGCGGCGTCATCTATATGGCGGGCTGGGGCGACGATGCCGCCCATATGCAACTGATTCGGCACGTGGCCCCAACGCTCGCGGTCCAGGACATGCCAGAAAGCATCCGACGCCGCGCCACTAGGGCCGAGGTGTTTTGGTTCAACTACAGCGCTGAACCTGTTGAGGTTGCAGGTGAAACCCTGCCCCCCGCCGGGGTTCTGCGGCGGCCTGCCTAGCGTCGGATCAGACCAGCACACCACCGGCCTCTATGAGGTCTTGTGCAGCTGTCATATCTATTTCACAAAAGCATGAAATAGGATCCCCCATGCTGCTCGACCAACTCTCAACCCTCAGCCATCCACAGCGGATGCGCGTGTTTCGCCTGCTGATGCGGCGCTATCCCCAGGCCGTGGCCGCGGGGGATTTGGCGGCGGTGTTGGGGTTCAAACCCTCGACCACCTCTGTCTATCTCTCGGCCTTGCATGGGGCGGGCCTCATCTCGCAGGCGCGCCATGGCACGTCGCTGCGTTATGCGGTGGATATGGATGGTGCGCGCGAGATGGTGCGGCAGCTTTTTGTCGAGTGTTGCAACGGGCGGCCCGATCTGTGCCCGCCCTGGGACGACACTCTCGCCATCAGGAGCGCAGCCATGTCTGACACCAAACACAACATTCTGTTCATCTGCACCGGCAATTCCGCCCGGTCCATTTTTGCCGAGGCGATCATGCGCGATGCGGCGGGCGATCGGTTCAACGTCTATTCCGCAGGCACCAAACCACAGTCCGAACTGAACCCCTTTGCGGTAGAGATGCTTGAACAAAAGGGCCTCGATGTCAGCGTCTTGCGGGCCAAGAACGTGGCCGAGTTTCAGGGCGACGCGGCGCCGGTGATGGATTTCGTCTTTACCGTCTGCGACCACGCCGCGAACGAAGACTGCCCCGCCTGGCCTGGCCAGCCCATCAGCGCCCATTGGGGCCTGCCCGACCCGGTCAAGGCCACGGGCACGGATGCGGAAAAGCGTCTGGCGTTCCAGCAGACCTTTGGCGCCATGCGCAACCGCATCGTCGCCTTCACCGCGCTGCCCATGGACACGCTCAGCCGCACCTCATTGCAACACGAAGTCGACGCGATCGGCCAAACGAAAGACCACTAAATGACCACATATGCCCTGAACGGCCTGGGCCGCATCGGTAAACTGGCGCTCAAGCCGCTGCTCGACCGCGGCTGCGACATTGCCTTTGTCAACGATGCGGTGGGCGACCCGGCGATGCACGCGCACCTGCTTGAATTTGATACGGTTCACGGCCGCTGGCAGGCCGACTTTGCCGCCGATGCCGACAGCATCACCATCAACGGCACCCGCATCCCCGCGCTTAGCACCCGCAGCCTGGTGGATTTGCCGCTGGAGGGCGTGGACGTCGTCATCGACTGCACCGGGGTTTACAAGACCGAGGCCAAGCTGGCCCCCTATTTCGAAGCAGGCGTCAAAAAGGTGGTTGTGTCGGCCCCGGTCAAGGACGGCGACACCGCCAACATCGTCATGGGCGTGAACGAGGACAGCTATACCGGCCAGGCCATCGTCACCGCAGCCTCGTGCACAACCAACTGCTTAGCGCCCGTGGTGAAGGTGATACATGAGGGGCTGGGGATCAAACACGGCTCGATCACCACAATCCACGACGTGACCAACACCCAGACAATCGTCGACCGGCCCGCCAAGGACCTGCGCCGCGCCCGCTCTGCGCTCAACTCGCTGATCCCCACGACCACAGGCTCGGCCACGGCGATTACGCTGATCTATCCCGACCTTGTGGGCAAGCTGAACGGCCACGCCGTGCGCGTGCCGTTGCTGAACGCCTCGCTCACCGACTGCGTGTTCGAAGTGGCGCGCGAGACGACGGTGGATGAGGTCAATGCGCTGTTCAAAGCGGCGGCAGAGGGCCCGTTGGACGGCATCCTGGGCTATGAAACCCGCCCGCTCGTGTCGACTGACTATACCAACGATCCGCGCTCTTCGATTGTCGATGCGCCCTCGACCATGGTGGTGAACGGCACCCAGGTCAAAATCTATGCCTGGTATGACAACGAATGGGGCTATGCCCACCGCCTCGTGGACGTCGCGCAGATGGTTGGGGCGTCCTTGTGAGCCGACCGGAGGGCTTTGCCGCCTATGTCGCGGTCACCGCCGCCTATTGGGCCTTCATGCTCACCGACGGGGCCTTGCGGATGCTGGTGCTCTTGCACTTCAACACGCTGGGCTTTTCCCCGGTGCAGCTGGCGTACCTCTTTGTCCTCTACGAGGTTGCGGGGGTCATCACCAACCTCAGCGCAGGCTGGATCGCCGCCCGCTTTGGGCTGACCTCCACGCTTTATGTGGGGCTTGGTCTGCAGGTGGTCGCACTCTTGGCGCTGTCGCTGCTTGATCCGGCGTGGACCATCGCCGCCTCGGTCGTGTTTGTCATGCTGGTGCAGGGCCTGTCGGGCGTGGCCAAGGATCTGGCCAAGATGTCCTCGAAATCCGCGGTCAAGCTGCTGGCGCCTGCGGGCGACGGCCTTTTTCGCTGGGTTGCGCTGCTGACAGGGTCCAAGAACGCGGTCAAAGGCTTTGGCTTCCTGCTTGGCGCGGGCGCACTGGCGCTCTTTGGCTTTGTGCCCAGCGTCTTGGGCATGGCCGCGATCCTGTCCGTGATTCTTCTGGTCGTGCTGCTGCGCATGCCCGCCGGCCTGCCCGCCGGGCGCAAGGATGCCAAGTTTTCCGAGGTGCTGTCGAAAAACCCGCGCGTCAACTGGCTTAGCGCGGCGCGCGTCTTTCTTTTTGGCGCGCGCGACGTGTGGTTCGTGGTGGGCATCCCGATCTACTTCTACTCGGTGCTCAGCGACGGCACGCCCGAGGGCCAGCGCGCAGCCTTTTTCATGATCGGCATCTTCATGGCGCTTTGGGTCATCCTGTATGGCGCCGTACAGGCCAAGGCGCCCAGCCTCTTGCGCAGCAAGGACCGGTCCGAGGGCGATTTGGCCGCCGCGGCCAAGTTCTGGGTCGGCACGCTTTTTGTTGTGCCCGCCGCCCTCGCCGCCGCCGCCTGGGCTGCGGATGGCCCCGCGCTGTGGCTGACGGTCTCGGTCGTTGTGGGGCTTTTGATCTTTGGCGTGCTCTTTGCGCTCAACTCGTCGCTGCACTCCTACCTCATCCTTGCGTTTACCAGTGCCGAGCGGGTGACGATGGATGTGGGGTTCTACTATATGGCCAACGCCGCGGGGCGCCTGATCGGCACGGTTCTGTCGGGGCTGACCTACCAGATCGGCGGGCTACCCCTGTGCCTGGGCACCGCGGCAGTGATGATCGTGCTCAGTTGGCTGTCCATCGGACGGATCAGGGGCGCAGCGCCTGCATCCACCCCAGCGTAGCATCGGTATCGCCACCCGGCTTGTACTCGGCCCCCAAGGGCCGGGGCCAGTCGGCGAGGGTGGCAAAGATTGCGGCATAGTTCAGCTCGCCCATATCAGGCGCGCCGCGGCCCGGCACGGCGGCGAACTGGATGTGGCCAATCAGGTCCCCCAAGTCCGCGATGCGGGTCAGGATATCGCCTTCGGTCCGGCCCACGTGATAACAGTCGAACATCAGCTTGAGGTTCGGCGCGCCCACCTCGGCGATCAGCGCGCGGGCCTGGTCGGTGGTCTGCAGGAAATAGCCCGGCGCGTCGTGGCGGTTCAGCGGCTCGATCAAGATCATCCTGTCGGTCGCCGCACAGGCATAGCGCAGGTTTTCAACAAATGTCGCCTGCGCCGCCGGTCCGCTGGCAAAGCCGCACATCACATGCACTGCGCCCGCCTCTACAACCTTTGCATAGGCCACCGCCTGGTCAATCGCCGCGCGCGCATCCGCTTCGCGACCGGGCAGGGCGGCCAGCCCGTTTTCGCCCCCCGCCACATCGCCGCGCGCGGTGTTCAGCCCCAACATCGGCAGGCCCGTGGCATCCAGTGCCGCGCGCACGTCTTGCGCGGGCGTGTCATAGGGCCAGTGACATTCAACTGCGTCAAACCCCGCCGCCTTGGCCGCATGAACCGCATCGGGCAGCGGCCGATCCGTCCAAAGGAACCCGAGGTTCGCCGAAAACCTCATGTCTCTTCCCCGGGCAGGGTCAGCCCCGCATTGCGGGCATAGACCTTGGCCACCGCCGCATCATCCTCGCCCCCCAGACCCATGCCTGCCGCGGCAATGAACTGCTGCAAGGCGGCGGCGGTCACAGGGGCGGCAAAGCTGGCGGATTTGGCGATGTCCAGCACGATGCCCAGGTCCTTGGGCCAGATGTTGACCGACGAATGGGGCGTGTAATCCCCAGCCACGATATGCGGCGCGCGGTTCTCTAACATCCAAGACGATCCGGCGCATTTGCTGATCACCTCGACGAACTGTTCGGGTGCCACCCCTTGCGTCATGCCAAAGGTCAGCGCCTCGGCCATGGTCGCGATATGCACGCCCGCCAACAACTGGTTGACAGCCTTCATCGCCGATCCTGGGCCCGCATGATCGCCCAGGCGGAACACCGTCTCTGCCGTGGCGTCCAGGATCGCTTCCGCTGCGGCAAAGGCCTCGGGCGTGCCCGCAGCCATCACCGACAACGCGCCCTGCGCCGCCTTCACCGACCCGCCAGAGATGGGTGCATCGAGGTAATGCACGCCAACCGCCTGACAGCGGGCTTCCATATCCTTGGCAAACTCCGGCGGCACGGTGGCACAGGCCATCACAACCGCGCCCGGTGCCAGGTGCTGCACCACGCCTTCCGGCCCGAACAGCACCGCCTCGGTCTGTGCGGCGTTCAGCACCACGACGATGACCGCGTCTAGGTCCGGGGCGATGGCGGCCAGGTCGCCCGGCGCCCCGCCATCGGCCTGAAACCGCGCCACTTGGTCCGGCACCACATCAAACCCATAGGTCGTGTGGCCTGCCGCAAGGCACGACGCGGCTATGCCATTGCCCATGGAACCTAGGCCGATCACTGCGGTGTGGGGCATGCCAGTCTCCTGTTTTCTGCTGTGCGCGCCATCATGGGCATCGCCTGCAAAAGAACAAGAGAGGATCGCGCCCCCCGGGATCACTCGACCCCGGGGGGCGGCGTTGGTCAGACGAAGGACACGCCGTTGTCGTCCATCGGCAGGGTCGCGACCCGCAGGTCACTGGCCGCCGCGATGGCATTGGCCAGCGCCGGGGCCGCCGGGGGCGTGCCAGGCTCGCCTACGCCGGTGGGCGCGTGCGCGCTGTTGACGATGTGCACATCTATCGCGGCGATGTCGCTGATGCGCAGCGGCTCGTAGTCGGGAAAGTTGTACTGATCGACCACACCGCCGGTCAGCGTGATCTGATCGCGCATATTGTGCCCGATGCCATAGCCGATCCCGCCTTCCATCTGCGCCTTGACGATGTCGGGGTTGACCGCGATGCCGCAATCGACGGCGCAGGTGACCTTTTCGATCCGAATGCCGTCTTCGGCGGTGCCCGAAATCTCGACCACCTCGGCCACGTAGGACCCAAAGGATTTGTGCACCGCCACACCCTGGCTGCGGCCGCCAGGCGCCTGGCCCCAGCCCGCCTTTTCAGCGGCCAGACGCAGGACACCGGCCTTGCGCTGCTGGTCCTCGCCATCGCCCGCCAGGTATTTCAGGCGGAAGGCCACGGGGTCCTGGCCGCTTGCCTTGGCGGCCATGTCCATCATGACCTCCATCGCATAGGCCGTGTGCGTGTGGCCCACCGCGCGCCACCACAGCGTGCTCGTCGCCTTTTCGGTGTCCGTCAGGCCAAAGGCTGCGGCGGGGATCTGATAGGGGCTGTCATACGTCCCCTCGACGGAACTGTGATCGACCCCGTCGCGCACGGCAAAAGCCTCGAACGGCGTGCCCTTCATGATCGACTGGCCCGCGATGCGGTGTTCCCAGCCAACAATGTCGCCCGCGGCGTCCAGCCCCACGCGCACCTTGTGACCAAAGGCCGGGCGGTATTAGCCCGAGCGCAGGTCATCCTCGCGCGACCAGACCAGATGCACAGGACGGCTGCGGTCGGTCAGGATAAAGGCCAGCGCGGCCTCGACCTGATAGTCCGCCGTGGGCGTTGCGCGACGGCCAAAGGACCCGCCCGCCAGCATGGTATTGATCCGCACCTTTTCCATCGGCAACTGAAAGATTTCGGCCAGCGCCATATGCGGCCCCGTGGGCATTTGCGCCCCGTCATGCAGCACGATATCGCCCTCCGCCGTCTGCTCGATGGTGCAGTTCAGCGGCTCCATCGGCGCGTGGGCCAGCAAGGGGAAGTAAAACGTCTCTTCCACCACAGTCGCCGCGCCATCGATGGCGGCGCGGGTTGCGGCGATGTCGGCGGCGTTCACGTTATAGGTGGGCTCGGCTTCAAGTGCCGCGCGGATCTCGGCCTCGATCTGGTCCGAACTGCGCGCTTCTGCCGCCGATGTGTCCCACTCGACCACCAGCGCGTCGCGGGCCTGCATCGCGGCCCAGGTGTGCTCGGCATAGACCACAACACCCGCCTGGTTGGGCAGGATCGCCGCGCGGATATACCCCGTCACGTCCCGCGCCGCGCTGTCGTCAAAGCTGAGCGCGGTCGCGCGCTGCTGTTCCGGCCGCGCAATCATCGCGACCATCTGGTTCGGCAGGTGCAGGTCCATCGCGAACATCGCGGTGCCGTCGCCCTTGATCGCGCTGTCCAGGCGCCGCACGTCCGGGTTGCCGATCAGGCGCAGCTCGGACACGTCCTTCAACCGCAGCTCTGCCGGGGCGTCCAGCGTCGCGGCGGTGGCCACAAAGTCAGCCAAAGGCGCCGACTGGCCCGCACCTTCGATCATACCCTCGACCAGACGCAGATCAGTCGCGGCCACGCCCCATTCTTGCGCCGCCGCTTGCAACAGCATCTCGCGCGCCGCAGCGCCGGCTTGACGGTACTGCAGATACGAATTGGCCATCGCGGTCGACCCGCCGGTGCCCTGGAACGGGCCAAACAGCGTGTTGTTATAGACCGCAGGATCGGACGGCGCGAACTCGTAACTGATCTGGTCCATGCGCAGGCCCATCTCTTCGGCGATCAAGGTCGACAGACCCGTCGCCGGGCCCTGGCCCTTCTCGAAATGCTTGACGATGGCCGTCACGGCGCCATCCGGGCCGATCTTGACAAAGGGGTTGATCATCGCCGGATCGCCCGCGGCAGCAACCGCGCCATCGGGCCGCAGGCCAACCACAAGGATCGCGCCTGCGGCAGCAGCGCCTTTGAGGAAACCGCGGCGGGTGGGGGAAACGGTCATGCTCATGCCTCCAAAATCTCTGCGGCGCGCTGGATGCCCGCCCGGATACGCTGATAGGTGGCGCAGCGGCAGGCGTTGCCCCACATGTAATCGTCGATCTCTTGCGCGGATGGCGTGGGGTTCTCGCTCAGCAGCCCCACCGCCGACATGATCTGCCCCGATTGGCAATAGCCGCATTGCACTACGTCCAGCTCGATCCAGGCCTGCTGCACCGCGGCCCCGATCTTGTCCTCGGCCATCGCCTCGATGGTCGTGATCTCGGCGCCCTCGACATCCTCGATGTAGGTCTGGCACGACCGCACTGGCGCGCCATTCATGTGTACCGTGCAGGCCCCACAGGACGCGACGCCGCAGCCAAACTTGGTCCCGGTCATCTTCAGCTCGTCCCGGATCACCCACAGCAGCGGGGTGCCGGGGTCTGCCGTGACCTCGTGCGTCTTACCGTTCAGTTTCAGTGAAATGGCCATGCGTGTCTCCCTGGCGTCCTGCTTGGATGAGTCGTGCAATCTTGCGAGTCAGCTTACGCGCCGTGTGGTCTCAGGTAAACTCCTGAGTTTACCCGTGCGGGCCAGAGCGTTTGACGCCACTTGCCGAATGCGCCAAACCTAGCGCCATGCCCGCCGAAATCGAGGATACCCCCAGCAAACGCGCCCAGATTGTCGAGGCCGCCTTGCGCGTGTTCGAGGAACGCGGCTTTGCCGCCGCCAGCATGGATCAGGTCAGCGCCCGCGCCGGCGTGTCCAAGCGGACGGTGTACAAGCACTTCGAAAGCAAGGAAAATCTCTTTCGCTCGATCGTGGACACCTTGTCCGCGCGCATCGCTGACGAGCTGGTGCTGACCTATACGCCCGGGCGCGACATCCGCAGCCAACTGACCGACTGGGGCATGGCCGAAGGGCGGCTTTTGACCTCGCCGGATGTGATGACCATGGCCCGCGTGATCGTCAGCGAAACCTTGCGCAGCCCCGCACTGGCGGCCGAGGCGCAGGGCAAGATCGACAAGACCTCGGCGCTGGCCGCCGTTCTGCGTGCGGCCCATGACGACGGTCAATTGCACGCCCCCGATGCCGAGGCCGCCGCCGAAGCCTTTCTGGCGCTGATCAAGGCGCGCGCCTTTTGGCCTGTCATCTTTGGCGCCGACATCGTGACCGAGGCGCAGATGCGCGCCATCGTCGACACCAGCGTGGACATGATGACGTCGCACCACGTCCGCCCGGACAGCTAGAGCAATTGCAATTGCCGCCCTCTCGGGCCACGATAGCGATGTGACCGGTAACATATAGGGGAGGGGCTGGCATGTACGGCGTGATCGAAGGCACCGGGTTCGAGGTGATCGAACCAGAGTTCGAGGCTTGCTTTATCGGCCACGCGCGGGTCGAACGGCTGGCCAGCGGCGGGCGCTGGCACGAGGGGCCCGCCTGGTTTCCCGCAGGTCGCTACGTGGTTTGGTCCGACATCCCCAACAACCGGATGATGCGCTGGGACGAAACAGACGGTTCCGTTTCTGTCTTTCGCGCGCCCGCCAACAATACCAACGGGCATACGGTGGACGGGCAGGGGCGGCTGGTGTCCTGCGAGCACCTGGCCCGCCGTGTCACACGCACCGAATTTGACGGCAGCATCAAGGTGATTGCCGACAGGTATCAGGGCAAGCGCCTGAACTCCCCCAACGACGTCGTGCTGCATTCGGACGGCGCGATCTGGTTCACCGATCCCAGCTACGGCATCCTGATGGATTACGAAGGCGACCGCGCCGACAGCGAGATCGGCGCCTGCCACGTCTACCGCTGGGACCCCGCGAGCGAAGAGATCACGGCCGTCGCCACCGACTATGTCAAACCAAATGGCCTCGCCTTTTCCCCCGACGAAAGGCAGCTGTATATCGCTGATACCGGCGGCACGCACCAACCGGGCGGCCCTGCGCATATCCGGGTGCACGACGTGGCCGCCGACGGCAAATCCCTCGGCCCCGGCGCGCATTTCGCTGACTGCACCAATGGCTTTTTCGACGGCTTCCGCTTTGACCGTGACGGGCGCATCTGGACCTCTGCCGCCGATGGCGTGCACTGCCTGTCGCCCAGCGGCACGCTGATCGGCAAGGTGCATATCCCAGAGATTGTGTCCAACGTCTGCTTTGGCGGGCCCAAGCTCAACCGGCTGTTCATCACCGCGACCTCGTCGCTCTATGCCGTCTACCTCAATGTCAACGGCGCGCGCTGATGCAGGTCACCGTTGACACCCGCGCACTGACCCACGCTGCGACGCTTGCCATGCTTCAGGCCGGTGTGGCCCAGGCAGAGGCGGCAGGCCAACCGCAATGCATCGTGATCGTGGACGCCAGTGGCGAGCTGCTGGCCGAGCTTCGCATGACCGGCGCCAAATACCTCAGCCGCAAAAGTGCGACCGCCAAGGCCCGCACCGCCGCCTCCATCGGCGCGCCCAGTGCCGCCATCCCCGAGGCCGTGCGCCCGCATATCGCTGCCGCAACCCAAGGGGCGGTCACGGGCCTGGGCGGCGGTCTGCCGATCTATGTCGCGGGCACGCTCGTGGGCGGCATCGGCGTCGGTTCCGGCAGCCCGGACCAGGACATCGCCGTGGCCCAAGCCGCGCTCGACGCCATCGGGGCCACACCGACAGGCTGACCGCACAGCTATGCTGAAATCTTTGATTTCGTGCGCCGTGACCCCCAGGCTCACGGCCTAAAACGGCGTCTCCACCGGCGCAAACCCGTCCAGCGGTGTGGCTTCGATCTTGCGCAACAGGTCGAGGAAATCACCCACCATCGTCTCCGCCGTCTGCGCGCCCTTCTCGGCGGTCGCAAGATGCGCCTCGCCCACCACGCCGTGCGGGTTCACATCCGACGCGATCCAGCCATAAGCCACCGGGCCCACCGGTGGGATCGTCGTGGTCTCGGCGCTCGACCGAAAGTCCTGGGCTAGGTCCATATCCACCGTCTCGGGCGCCAGGTGCAACAGCAGCGACGTCTCGACATCGCCGCCGTGGATGCCATGGGCGTTCTCTTGCGCGCCATAGACGCCCTCGGGCATGCCAAAGGCGCCCCAGCCTGCGCGCACCACATACATGCCCGCCCGCACACGCAATTCGCGCGCCACGATGGAAATCAGATCGGTGTTGCCGCCATGGCTGTTGACGATCAGCATCTTGCGCACGCCCGCGCGGGCAACCGACAGGCCAATCTCGACCCACACCTTCAACGCGGTTTCCGCCGTCAGGGTCAGTGTGCCGGGCGCCCACAGATGCTCGTTCGACTTACCCACCGCCTGCACCGGCAGCACCCGGATGTCCAAGTCGTCGGGGCAGCGTGCGGTCAGCTCTGCCAAGAGGCCCGTGTTGATGATCGTATCCGTGCCCACCGGCAGATGTGGCCCGTGCTGCTCAATCGCTGCCGTGGGCAGGATCGCGATGGTGCGCATCGGGTCGATATCCGCAAATTCCGGCGCGCGAAAGTTTTGCCAGGCCCGGCGCCCGGTCATGACGGTGCCTTCTGCCCTTGGGGTGCGGCTTCGCGGCGCGGCGCGCCCACCAGGCGGTCCATTTTGGCGGCCACACGGGCCAGGTGCCGCGCGCGGCTCTCGGCCGTGGAATCGTCCATGCGGTAATGCGCGGCAAAATACTTGCGCGCCCGCGGATGCAGCAACACACCCAAACCGCGCAGCAGTGTCCGCCGCCCCGGCGCCCCGATCCAGCGGGTCAGCCACCAACTGGCGCCACAGGTCGTGAACACGCCCAAGCGCCGGATATGCTGCAACCCAGGCCGGATCGCCTTTTGCCCCTCGGTCGGCATAATAAAGGCCACGTCGGGCAGCATCACCCGGTCCAGCCAGCCCTTGAGCATCGCAGGCATCCCATACCACCAGGTCGGGTAGACAAAGATCAGCGTGTCGCACCACTGCACGGCTGCGCAATGATCCTCGACCGGCGTGCGGTTGGCGGGCGTGTCCATGTACCCGGTCCACTCGTCCGGCGGCATCACCGGCTGAAACCCTTCGGCATAAAGGTCGATCAGCCGCGTCTCTGCGCCGCTCCTTTGCAACTTTTCCAGCACCAGATCGCGGATCCCCGCGTTAAAGCTGGTCTCGTTCGGGTGGCAATAAACAACCAAGGCTCGCATCAGAACGCCGCCATTTCTCGGGTGACTTTTTCCAGGAAGGCCGCCCGCTGGGCCGCCCCTGCATTGTTCATGTCGTGTAGTGCAAGGTAGCGGGTTTTATCCGGTCGGGTCACGCCCCAAACCGCCCGTTTGATCAGTTTGCGCGGCGGATCCCCTGCGAGAAATGCGCGCAGGGGGGTAGACCCGTAGGTGGTGATCGCCGCCAGCTTGCGGATGTTGTCCAGGCACCCTGACAGTTTGCCCTCTTCCAGTTGAAACGACACGCCCGGCAGGAACACCCGGTCGAAGAACCCCTTGAGGATCGCGGGATACCCAAAGTTCCACACCGGAAAGGTCAGCACCATCGCATCTGCTGCCCGCAGCCGGTCGACATATCCCTGCACCGGGGCGCTGTTGACGCTGGTGTCGTGATAGGCCCGCCGTTCTTCGGCGCTCAGCACCGGGTTGAAGCCTTCGGCATTGAGATCGCAGCGGTCCACGTCCCATCCCGCGCCTTCCAGCGCGGCGATGGCGGCCGTGTTCAACGCGGTGCAAAAGCTTTCTTCGCAAGGGTGCGCATGGACGACAAGGGCCTTGGGCATCACTCTGCCGCCTTGCGCAAACCGGGATAGGTATACATCGTCTCATATCCCCAATCGGGGTCGTCCCAGGCGATCATCTTGCCGGGGTTCAACAGGCCCTTGGGGTCGGCCTCGCGCTTAAACGCCAGCTGTGCGGGGTCGGTCGACTGCCGCCCGCCTTCCTCCAGCGTATAGCGGTGGGGGTTAAAGATCATCGCGCCCTCTGCCTCGTGCAGGCCCACGATCTCGTCCAGCCGCGCCTCGTCCGTGAACTTGACCAGGCTCAGGCCCCCCATGGCCACGCGGCCCCCTTGGCGGGTGACCTCAATATGTTGCAGCACCTCGGGCGAGAATATCGCGCGGATTTTTTCGACCAGCGCGATGGGGTCATCGGCGCCATAGCCCACCTGTAGATAGGTGATCGACGGATCGACCTTCAGCGCGCGCAAGGTCGTGTGGTTCCAGCCATATTCAAACACCCGGCCCGGTGCGCGGTCCCAGTTGTGATCGTCCGACCGGTAGATCACGCGCGCCCCGGCAAAACCGCCGGTAAACGTGTCGAACCCCGCCATCGCGTGCGGGGCCACCATCAGGGCCACGACGACGTCGTCGGCCTCCACATGCGGCGCGACGCGCTGGAAATAATCCTTGGCAATGGGCGCCTCGAACACGGTGGCCAGCTTGATCAGCAGCCCGTCGCAGGACGCCAGGTCATAGGAATATTGCATGGCCTCGCGAAAATCCTTGAAGGTCACAAGCAGGTCCACCCAGTCATAGGCAGGCGCCAGAGGGATCTCGATTTCGGTGATGATCCCGTTGGTGCCGTAGGCGTGGCTGACGCGGTGCAGGGCGTCGCCGGTGATCTCGACCACCCGCGGTTCGGCCTCCATCGTGACGACGCGCAGGCGGATGATGTTGCCCACATCGCGCAGACTGCCCCAGCGCACCGACCCCACGCCGCCAGAGCCACCTGCGATGAACCCGCCAATTGTGGCCGTCGCCCAGGTCGACGAAAACATGCGGATTTCCTGCCCGCTATCGGCGATGCAGGCCGCGTCGATGTCCTTCAGCAAGCACCCCGGCTCGACCACCACGCGGCCCGGATGGATCTCGCGCACCGCGTTCATCTTGTGCAGGTGGATGACACAGCCACCCGACAGCGGGATCGCCTGGCCATAGTTCCCGGTGCCTGCGCCGCGCGTAGTGACTGGCACGTCATGGGCATAGCAGGTGCGCAAGACCTCGATCACCTCGGCCTCGGATTTGGGCGTGACGACAAAATCGGCCACCAGCCCATCCAGCCGGTCCTTCAGCACTGGCGAGTACCAAAAGAAATCCCGGCTCTTGGCTTTGACCGAGGCGGGGTTTGTGTCGATCTCTAGATGGGCCAGCGCCTCCATGGCGGCAGCGATGTTGTCAGCGGTCATGCGGTCCTCATCAGCGGGTCAAGGTCGGAATAGTCGGGCAGGGTGCGGTCGATCTGCACGCCTGCGCGCAGCACGATGCGGTTCGATTGCGGGCGGGCGAACAGCTCGGTCCATTCCCGCGCGCGGCAGATCACCAGGTCGGCCGGCGCACCGGGCGCAAGGCTGGGCGTGGCAAAGCCGCAGGCGGTGGCAGGCGTGGTGACAAAGGCGTGGGTCCAATCCGCATCGGCATGATCCAGGTGCCCAATCCGCGTCGCCTCGCGCATCACCTCCAGCATGTCCATGTCGCCATAGGCATAGAACGGATCGCGCGTATTGTCCGAGGCAAAGCTGACCGAAATCCCCCGCGCCTTCATCTCGTGCACCAGGGTGATGCCCCGGTTGCGCGGGGTGCGGTGCGGGTGGCGGTCTTGCAGATACAGGTTGCACATGGGCAGGCTGACCACGTGCAGCCCGGCCTTGGCCATCAGGTCCAGCGTCGCCAGCGCCTCGGCCTCGGGCATTGTCGACAGCGAACACAGGTGGCCCACGACGACAGGCTGGTCAAATCGGTGATCCAGCACCGCCTGGGCAATGTCGCGCAAGGTGTTCACCTGGGGGTCCGTCGTCTCGTCCACGTGGAAATCTGCAGGCAGGCCACGATCTTGGGCCGCGCCCAAGAACGTCTGAAGCTGCCCGGGCAACCGATCCGACGGCACCGTCAGGCCACCCAGCACGCCGTCATGGCGCGCGATCAGATCGGCAATGGTGACGAACCGGTCGGGGTCATCCACCATCTCTAGGTTGGCCAGGCACGCCGCCTGCAAATCAATCCGCCCCGCCCAATCCGCGCGCAGCCGCGAAAACAGCGGCCAACTGGCGTCGTGTTTGGGGTCGAACTGGTCCAGATGCGTGCGGATCGCGCGGGTGCCATGGGCATAGGCGCAGTTCAGCGAAAAGGTCATGCGCGGCAGCAGATCGGTTTCGTCCCAACGCCCGGCCTTGTCCGCGCTGACCGCCGTGATTGCCCCCATGAACGACCCGTCGGGGTTGGGCGTGCGCGGCCAGATATGGCCCTTGTCGAGATGCGTGTGCATGTCGACAAAACAGGGAAAGACCATGGCCCCACGCATATCCACCCGTGTGGCGCCCGGCACCGGGTCACTGATCTTGCCCCCGTCAAGCGTCAGGTCCAACGGCACCAGCGGTGCCGCGTCGCCCACCAAACAGCCAGGCGCGGTCAGATTGGCCAGGTGCACGGGGCCCCCGGTCGGAAGTGTCAGAAAGTCCACGCTCATTCCCGTTTGACCGCGCTCTCATGCCATTTGCGCAAGGCCAGATGGCTGATCAGCGACGTCGTGGCAAAGATGACCACCCCCGTCAGCGCGATCAGCAACAGGGCCGCGAACATCCGCGGGATGTTCAGGCGGTACCCCGCCTCAAGAATGCGAAACGCCAGGCCCGACCCGATGCCGCCCGTGCCCGCCACATATTCAGCCACAACCGCGCCAATCAGCGCCAGGCCACCTGCGATGCGCAACCCACCCAGGAAATAGGGCAGGGCCGAAGGCAACTGCAAAAACCGCAGCCGCTGCCAGCGAGTGGCCTTGTAGATGTTCATCAGGTCGCGCAGGTTGTGATCCGCCGACTTCAGCCCCAGCGTTGTGTTCGCCAGGATCGGGAAAAACGCCACGATCCACGCACACAACAGCAGGCCTACCAAACGGCTCTCGACATAGATAAAAATCAGCGGCGCAATCGACACAATCGGCGTCACCTGCAAGATCACGGCAAAGGGCGAAAACGACATCTCGGCGAATTTGCTTTGGGTGAACAACACCGCCAGCCCCACGCCGCCAATGATGGCCACCGCCAGCGCCATGAATGTGATCTGCAACGTCACCAAAAGCGAGGCAAACAGCGTGCCCGCGTCCTTGATCAACGTGCTCAGCACCAACCCCGGCCCGGGCAGCACGTAATGCGGGATCTCGTTCCATACCACCACGCGGTCCCACAGCCAGATGGTCAGCGAGATGACAAAGATCGGCAGCACCCATTTTGCAATCGCCTCAACCCGCTGCGCACGGGCAAACCGCGCCTCTTCTGCATCAAATAGCGGGCCAGAGCCTTGTTCGCTGCGCGGCGGCATGTCGGTGTCGGGGGTCGCAGTCATTCGGCCAATCCTCCCACAGGGTGCAGCGCGCCGTGCAAGGTCTCGGTCGTTTCTTGCGCGGTGCTGAGGTATTTGGGTGACAGCCGCCACTCGGCCCCGCGGGGATAGGGCTCGTCCACCTGAATTTCAGAAATCACCCGGCCCGGGCGCGCAGCCATCACCACGATGCGGTCCGACAGAAACACGCTCTCGTACACGCTGTGGGTGACAAAGATCACGGTGGCCCCCGTGCGCGCCTTCAGCGACAACAGGTCGTCATTCAGCTTTTGGCGCGTCATCTCGTCCAGCGCGGCAAAGGGCTCGTCCATCAGGATCAACCGTGGGTTGGTGACCAGCGCGCGTGCAATCGACACGCGCATCTTCATCCCACCCGACAACTCGCGCGGATAGCTGTCGGCGAAGTTTTCCAACCCCACCAGCGACAGCGCGTCCATGATCTGGTCCTTGACCGCGGCAAAGGACTTGCCGCGCAGACGAAAGGGCAGCCACACGTTCTTGGCCACTGTCGCCCAGGGCATCAGCGTGGGTTCTTGAAACACCACACCCAGATCGTCGGCGCCCTGACCGCCCTCCCACTGGATGCGGCCAACGGTGGGGCGCATCAACCCCGCAATCAGGCGCAGCGCCGTGGACTTGCCACAGCCCGACGGACCCAGCAGCGAGATGAAATCGCCTTTGTTCACTGTCAGGGAAAAGCGGCGCAAGGCCACCACACCACCGTTAAAGGTCTTGTCGACCTCTTGGATACGCAGCACCGGGCTGCGGTCGCTTATGGGCACCATCGTGCGGTCGTGTGCCGTCATCAGGCCTCCGGTCCGGCGCGGTGCGGGGGGCTGGCCCGCACCGCAGCCCTGGTTAGGGGCGCAGGTCCAATCCTAGGCCTGCGTTCACATATTCGGTCGTGTAGGACTGGGTGATGTCCAACCCGTCCGAAATCACGCCCGCCTCAACCATCTTGGCATAAAAATCGGCCATGCGCGCGTCGGTCATCGCACCGATGCCCAATTCCAGGGTGTCACCGCTGTCGACAATGCCTTCTTCGGTCATCTTCTGGATGGCAAAGTCGATCTTGTCTTGGCTCATATCCGGGTTGTCGGTCAGGATCAGCGCGTCCGCCGCCGCGTTGTCGCCGTACAGGTAATTGTACCAGCCCAGGATCGACCCCTCGACAAAGCATTTCACGACCTCGGGCGAGTCCGCGATTGTCGTCGGCGTGGCCTGGATCGTGGTCGAGTAAGCGGTATAGCCTGCATCGGCGATCAGCCACACATCGGGCACCATCCCCGTCTCGCTGGTGATGGCGTAGGGCTCGGACGACAGATAGCCCTGCATCGCGCTTTCCTCGTTCACCAGGAAGGGGGCCGCGTTAAAGGTATAGGGCTGGCGCTGCTGGTCGTTGAAGCCATAGGCCGCCTTCATCCATTCATAATAGGTCGCCCCATCCTGTACGATCATGGTCAGGTCGGTCAGTTCCTGGAAACTGGCGACCTTGCCGGGATGCGAGATGATGACTTGCGGGTCCTTTTGGAACGATGCCATCACGTTGACGATGGGCAGCCCCTGCTCGATGGCAAAAAACGCATCCAGCGTGCCGCCCATGTAAAAGTCGATGCGCCCGGCCACCATCAGCGCCTGGTTGTTCACCTGCGGCCCACCGGGCAGGATGGTCACGTCCAGGCCGCATTCGGCATAGGTGCCATCGGCCACCGATTGGTAAAAACCGCCGTGTTCCGCCTGGGCCACCCAGTTGGTGCCAAAGGTCACAGCCGTGTTCTGCGCGGACGCAGCAGTTGCCATCGCGCCAGCACAGATGGCAGCAGCCAGCGTCGGGCGGTATACATTCGCGAGCATGAATTTCCCCTGTCAAATTGATCCCCTGATGCAACGGCAACTGCGCGCGTTTTCAAAGCCAGCGCGGCGCATGCCGCCGTGATGCGGCAGGACCCTGCCGGTTTTGGCGTCACATGCTCGCGCGGCTGCCACTTCTTTGGGCGGCTTGTGTGTGATGATGGATTACGCGCCGCGCCGCTGCTGCGCATCCCGCACCAATGCGGCCAGCCGGTAAAACCCGTGTGCCATCTTGGTATAGGGGCTCAGTAGGAAAAAGCTGAGCACCGCACCCAGGTGCAAGACCAGCAGCGTGGGCATCAGCACCGTCTGCCCCAGCGCATAGAGCGCCAGACCAGAGGCCGCGACAAAGCCGAGCAGCGCAACAAAGGCCCGCGCGCCGCTTTGCGCCTGCACGTCGCCCAGGGTCGGATCGGCGCGGGTGTTCAGGTATGCGATCCAGAGACAGCCGGCGGTCAGCGCCACGCCACCGGTGATGCCAAAGAGCTTGGGCAGCGACCACAGCGGGTAGGGTGCCGGCATGTCAAACACATAGTGCAGCACCGTGCCCGCGCTGGTCGAAGCAAAGCACAGCAGAAACCCATACATCACCGCATGGTGCGCATAGCGCCGCGCCTGCGAAAACCGCGCCCCGTCTTCAAAGTTACAGCCCTCGCCGTGCCCGCCGCTCAGATTGCGCATAGCGGCCGCATCGCGCAGCGCCTGGGACAGATCCGACAGCCGCACAGGCGCGCCGCCCACGTCGCGCCAATACCGACGCAAAGCGGTACAAATGCTGGCCAAAGGCATTACAAAAGCTGGCAAAAAAATCGCAACCATCGCGCCGTGCGAAAGCACCGCGTAAAACCCGTCGCCACCAGCGGCACCCAGGGTCTGAACCGCCCCCAAAAGCAGGGCAAGTCCCAGCACCGTCGCGACCACCGTGGCCCAGCCGTGGCGTTGAAACAGCGCCGCCGGGGCCGCGGGCCAGGCATAGTGTTCCCAGCTCTCCCGACGCACCTCCGCCAGGGCTGCGGGCAGGTTCAGGGCAAATTCGTGCGGCTCCGTATACTGGCAGGCATAGTGGCAACCGCGGCAGTTGTGGCACAGGTTCGCAATCTGCGTAATGTCAGCGCTGGCAAAGGCGCGCTGCCGGGTGATGGCGGGGAAGGCCGCGCAATAGCCCTCGCAATATCTGCAAGCGTTACAGATGGTTAGCTGCCGTTCCGCCACTGTTTCCGCGGCGGTCATGTGGGGGGTGTCAAGCGACATAATCGGCGGCCTCCGTACCTGCAATGCGGCCAAAAACGGTGCCGATGGTCATACCGAACCCGGCCAGATACCCTTGCCCCAGGATCGACCCGGCCATGATTTCCCCGGCGGCCCACAGGTTGTCCATCGGCCCTGAGGCGCCACTGACCTGCGCCCGCTCATCGACCTTGAGGCCCAGATAGGTGAATGTCACGCCGGGCCGCAAAGAGTATCCGTAAAACGGCGGCTCGGTTATTGCGCGGGCCCAGTTCGTCTTGGGCGGCGCCAGCCCTTGGGTCGCCAGGCCATCCAGCTCCGTCGGGTGAAATGCCCCGGGCCGACACGCCGCGTTATAAGCCTCGACCGTCGCCTCAACCTGCGCCGCTGGCAGGCCCATTTTTTCAGCCAATTCCCCGATGCTTTGCGCCTCTATGGGTGGGAAAACCGATGGCATAAATAACGCGCGTGCCTGCGCGTCGATGATGGCATAGGCCACTTGATCTGGTTGCGCCGCCACCAGCCGCCCCCATATGGCGTAGCGTTTGGGCCAAACATCCTCGCCCTCGTCATAGAACCGCAGTCCCTGATTGTTGACCACAACCGAAAACGGCACGCAGTCCAACCGGGTGACGATGCCTCCGTCAAATTGCGGCGCGCGCCCGTCGATGGCCACCGCGTGGCACTGGGTCGGATCGCCCACCGATTGCATTCCTTGGTCCAACAAATCCCGCAGCACGACCCCGCGATTATAGGGCGTCCCGCGGATCAGAAAATTGCGCGCCGCAGGCCCCCAGGCCTCGGCCAGCCAGTCGCGATCCGCCTGAAATCCGCCCGAGGCGACCACCACCGCGCGCGGGGTAAAACGGGCGGGCACGTCGTCAATCTGGGCATGCACCTGGGCGATCTTGGTGTCCTCAACAACCAGATGCGTGACCTGGCTTTCGTAGTGGACCGCCACGCCCATATCCTCGGCCTTGGCATAGAGCGCGTTGACCAAGGCCTTGCCACCGCCCAGAAAAAACGCATTCGTGCGCGACAGCGACAGGGTGCCCGACAGCGATGGTTGAAAGCGTACGCCATGGTCCGACATCCAGCCATAGGCCGCCTCGGACCCTTGGATGGCCAGTCGGGCGAGGCCAGGATCGGTGTCGCCTTTGGTGACTTTCAGCAAGTCGTCATAATACTCGTCTTCCTCATACGCCCCCGTTAGGGTGCCCAGTGGTCCCCCATGCATACAGCGGAAATTGCGGGTGTGCCTGCTGTTGCCACCACGATACGGGCGCGGCGCACCTTCGAGGACGGTGACCGTGGCCCCCGACGCCCGCGCCGTCAACGCCGCCGTCATCGCGGCGTTTCCACCGCCAGTCACCAGAACGTCTGGCGACAAAGGGTCGTTGTTTCGGCTGCGCATGATCCGGGCCTTTTTGCTAAGGCCAGTGTTGTATCCAAACGGATACAAAATGCAAGCGCCCTATTTTTCTAAGCTATGCCAAGGACCTCTGGATTGATCATATGGATCGGTGCGCCGTCGGCGTAGGCGTTGATTTGCTCAAAGATATCAGTGAATTGAAGGTCGAACTCATCTTCGGTGACAAAGCCGATATGTGGCGTTGGCAGCACGTTGGGATGGGTCAAAAGGATGTGGTTAGGATCGCGCAGCGGCTCGGTATCGTAAACGTCGACGGCGGCGTGGATGCGTCCGCGTGCGATCTCAGCCTCCAACGCACCCGGCGCGACAAGGCCCGCGCGTGACGTGTTGACGAACAGCGCCCGTGGCGCCATCGCGGCCAGATCGTCGGCCGTGATCACCCCCCGCGTCTCAGGCTTAAGGCGGACGTGCACGCTGACCACATCAGAGGTGGCAAAGAAGGCCTCCCGGCTCTCGGCCACCTGCTGCCCGTCTGCCTGCGCACGGGCGCGCCCGGCCTCTGACGCCCACCAATGCACCTGCATGCCAAGCGCCTTGGCATAGCCCGCCACCGCTTGCGCGATCCGACCATACCCATACAACCCCAAGGTACGCCCCCGTAGGGTTCGCCCGACGCCCATCTGCCAGTGCCCCGCCCGGATCGATGCTACCTGCGCGGGCAGCTGTCGATAGCTGGCCAAGATCAACCCCAACGTCAGTTCCGCTGCTGCATAGGACGGCGTGCCACCATGCATGTTGGAGCTGAGCAGCACGCCGTTGCGCGTACATGCGTCCACATCCACATGCGGATAGACCGAACGTTGCGAGATTAGTCGCAGGTTCGGCAACCGATCAAGCAGGGCGGCATCCACGTGCGTGCGCTCGCGAAACAGGACCAGCGCTTCGGCTTCGGTCAGCCTGGCGGCGAGGCGTTCGGGATCGGGTTCGTGGTCCGTCCATACGGTGACGTCGTGATCTGCCAGCATCGCAAAACAGGGCAGTCCGCGCAGAGTGTCGAACCAGTCGTCGAGGATGTGAACCTTCACCGGCTTTCGACCCCCGCACCCTGGTCCGGGGTGCGCGGTGTGGCCACAAAGGGCAGGGTATCGAGCGCCTGCAGCGCGTGCGAAATCGCGCCGCGTTGGCTGATCAGGTGGTTATACTGCGCGTCGCAGCCCGAGATGGGGGTGGGATAGGCGTGCAGTTCGGCTTGCAGTTGGGTGAAGGCGCTGCGCAGCTCTTTGGTGGCGCGGGCCAGGGCTGTTTCATAGGACATGGGAACCCTCAGGTAGAACGGTATACCGTAGTATACCAAATGGTCTGCGCTTAGTCTACGGCCCAAACGGAGCGTGGCACAAAGACCTGGCCCGCTGCCAGTTTGCGCGCGGTGCGGACCAGCCCGGCGGAGATCACCTCGAAATCGGAGCCGTCGCGGCGGTAGTCCATGACCACGTCCAAAAGACCCATCGGGTGTTCTAGCCGCAAGGGTGTTGGCCCCGCATCGGGCAGGGTCGCCAACCCATCGGCGATGGTGCCGGGGCAGAGCAGGCAGGCGGCGAGGCATTGGGAGCCGGTGACGGCGAGGCTGGGATGGCAGTTTTTGGGCATGAAATAGCGCGTGGCCACGGTGCCCCCGGCGGCGGCTGGGGCGAGCAGGCCGAACTTGGGCGTGACAGAGCTGCGCACGTCGCCCATCCCCATCCGTTTGCCTGCCTCAACGCGAATGGGCTCCATCCGTGCATAAAAGGCGCGGTTTTCGTCCAACTCTGCCGCGGATTCATAGCCGCTCAGTCCGAAATCGGCCGCGCGTGCGATGACCATGGGCATGGCGACGTCCATGCAGCTGACCTCGATCCCGTCGATGACATCGATGCGGTTGCCCGTGGGAAAGAGCGCGCCGGTCGCACCGCCAACCACGTCCATGAACATCAGCGCGACAGGGGCGGCGGTGCCGGGCACACCGTCGATGGCAGTGGTGCCGTCATAGACCACCGCGCCGCCCTCGGTCTGTACCTTGGCGATCACGCGGGCGCCTGTGTTGACGGCACGGATTTTGACCTCGGTCATGTCTGCGGTGGCTTGCACCAGCCCCATCTCAATCGCGGCGGGGCCGACGCCCACCAGGATATTGCCGCAGGTGGGTTTGAAATCGACCTGCCGGTCCTCGACGCTGACCTGGGCAAAGAAGTAATCCACATCCGCCCAGCCGTCGCTGCCCGCGGATAGCATCGCGACCTTGGTGGTGACCGCCGTGCCGCCGCCGATGCCGTCGATGTTGATCGGGTGGCCTGATCCGACCATGGCGATCAGAATCTGGGCCAGGGCTTCGCGGTCTTCGGGCAAGTCGGTGCGGTGCAGGTACGGCCCGCGCGAGGTGCCACCGCGCATAAAGTGGAAGGGGATCGCCGTCTGCGTCATCCCAGCGGCCATGGCAGATAGACCATCCCCTGCAAGAGACCTTCGGGGAAGTCGCGGTTCAGCAGGCCCGCCATCACGCAGATGAACGCGATGCCGCCCGCCGTATAAAGCGCGGCAAAGCCCAGCCCGCGGCCCGCGCGCATGTAGATAAAGCTAAAGAGGAACAGCGCCAACGCGAGGATGAAGCCCAGCAAATAAGTCAGCAGCAGAAGGCCGCCGAACCAGGCCAGCGTGCTCCAAAGCCCGTATTTGTTGGCCTCCGAATTCTCGACCTCGCGGTCGGCGAACAGGGGGTGGTCTTCGGGCTTCAGCATCATCTGCACCAGCAGGATCACGCAGCCCACGATCGCCACGCCGGACACAAAGCGGGGGAAAACACGGTCGGCGGCGGCGTAGTCGGGGATCATCGCGGCGTTGGTGAAGGCCACCAGCAGATAGCCCAGCACCACCAGTAGAAAGATCAGCGGCGCGCGTTTGCGGCCTGCGTTCACGGCGCCCTCGGCCATGATCGTCTTGGCCTGGCGCAGGCCGATCACGACCGACAGCAGCGTCACGATGATCAGCACGATCACGATGGGGGAAAAGATGTAATCCATCCCCTCGGCAAAGTCCCGGCGAAAGCGCGATTGGGCGATCTGCACCGCCTGGTTGGTATAGGTTTCAGCCGGGTTCGACAGGACAAAGCCGATCAGGAAGGCCGGGCGCGACCAGTCAAAGCGGCGCATGAGGATGCCCAAGAGGCCGATGGCAAAAAGTGCCACAAGGTCCATGATGTCCTGGCCGGATTGGAAGGCGGCAAAGGCGATGATCATGAACAGGAACGGCGCCAGCAGGGCAAAGGGGATTGTTGTCAGCCGCGCAATCCCGCCAGAGGCCGCGATACAGATCAGCGTGCCCACCACATTGGCGAGGGCCAAGAGCCAGACGATGGCGTAGGTGATGTCGAGATTGTTTTTCAGCATCGAAGGGCCGACCTCGATATTGCCCGAGCCCAGAAGGGCGATGGCACCGATAAAGATCGCCATGGAGCCGGAGCCGGGGATGCCAAAGAGCAAGGTCGGCACCAGCCCGCCACCTTCCTTGGCGTTGTTCGAGCTTTCGGGGCCAATGACGCCGCGGATCTCGCCCGAGCCGAATTTTGACTTGTCCTTGGTCGTCTGCACCGCATGGCCATAGGCGATCCAGTCGACGACAGATCCGCCAAGGCCGGGGATGACGCCGACAATCACGCCGATGATCGAACAGCGCACTGACAGCCAGATATTGGCGAACCAGTCGCGCACCCCGCTCAGCCAGCCACCACCCAGCGGCTTGCGGTCAGCGATAGAGCGGTCTTGGCGCAGGAGCGCCACGATCTCGGGGATGGCAAAAATGCCCAGGCCTACGATCACCAGCTTTAGCCCGTCCACGAGGTAGGGCATGTCGTAGGTCGCCATGCGCAACTCGCCCGCGCTGTCGCCCTCGCCAATCGTGCCGATCATCATCCCGAGGCCTGCCGCCGCGATCCCCTTGATCGCGACGCGCCCCGCAAGGATGCCGACCATGGACAGGCCAAAGATGGTGATCATCAACAGCTCGGGCGTGCGGAATTCCAGCACGAT
The DNA here is from genome assembly GCA_038525395.1 of Pseudomonadota bacterium. Taxonomy (GTDB): domain Bacteria; phylum Pseudomonadota; class Alphaproteobacteria; order Rhodobacterales; family Rhodobacteraceae; genus Tateyamaria. The sequence goes on from JBCBHS010000019.1 coordinate 32,385, forward strand.
GGGCCGGGCGATCAGGATAAAGACGGTCAGGAACATCGCCCCCACCAGCCCGCCAAATAGGGACGAGGCAAAGGCGGCGGACAAGGCCCGCGCGGCCTCGCCCTTTTTCGCCATGGGAAAGCCGTCAAGCACGGTGGCTTGGGAGGCGGAAGAGCCGGGGATGCCCATGAGGACAGAGGCAAAGGTGTCAGATGTGGGCACCACCGCCACCATCCCGATCATCAGCGCAAGGCCCAGGACCGGGTCCATCCCGAACATAAACGGCAGCAACAGCGACAGCCCGGCAATGCCGCCTAGGCCGGGGAACACGCCCACGCATAGGCCCATGACCACGCCAAGAACCAGATAGCCCAGCACGATGGGCTGTAGGATCAGCCCGGCTGCATCCGACAGCGCAGGCAGTGCCACCGACATCACGTCCATGAGACCCGCTTTCTATAAGAAAAAGGTGTGTCTGGCCCGCGCCGCACGCAGGCCAGACAGGGGGGTCGCCTTAGTTCAGCGACACGCCATAACGGTCTTTCAGCCAGGCCACGACAAACGCCTTGGCCGCGTCGGGCACTTGGGTCGCGCTGGCCAGCGCGCCTGCGGCCTCTGCCCCGGTCATCTGCGGATAGACACCCAGACGGCCTGCCGAAATCTCGGCAAAGTCGGCGCGGGCTTTCACGTCTTCGAAGGCTTTGGTGTAGGTGACGATGGCGTCATTCGACGCGCCTGCGGGCAGGAACACCATCTTTTGCGCGGGGAACCCGGCGACAAAGAAGGCCTTCCAGGCATCCCACTGCTCACCGCTTGTTTCGCAGCCTTCGGTCGCTTCGCAGACCTCTTTGAACGTCGGCATGTCGGGGAAGGTGGGGTCGCGCACGATATTGCCATCGGCGTCCAGGGCGCCCCAGGACATCATCGGCACGGCGGTTCCCGCCTCGACCAGTGGGGTGACGCCGCGCAGGTAGGACGACGAAGTTTGGTAATCGATATTGGCCTCGCCACGCTCGAACATCAGACGGCCATCGCCACGGCCTTTGATGCCAAAGACCGGCTCGACATTCAGGCCCAACATTTCCCACGCCAGCAGGGGCACGAGGTCAAGGCGCGTCGCACCTTGGCTGCCATAGATAAAGTCGGTGTCTGCCAAGGCCGAGGCGTCGTTGCCGTCCATCATGCCCGCGAGGTCTGGCGGCAGATAGGCGACACCGCCGGTGCCTGACGCCAGCACGACATTCCAGTCGTTGTATTCATACCGCACCCGCGGATCGCCCAGCAGATAGGGGAACTGCGTCGACCCGGACGAACCGAAGATGACCGTGCCGTCGTCATAGCTTTGCTCTTGGAACCAGTTGGCCCCTTTGGTGGAGCCTGCACCCGGCATGAATTTTACAACGACCGTCGGCTCGCCTGGCAGGGCCTCGCTGAGCAGCGGGGCGTAGAAGTTGGCCCATTTGGCCGATCCGCCGGTTTCCGAGAACGGGATGATCCATTCCACGGTCTTGCCTTCCAGATCAATGCCGTGGCCGCCTGCGCTTGCAGATGTGGCCAGCCCCGCAGCCGCAGCCGCGACAAGGCTCAGGGCCACACGACGTGTGGTGATTGTGGTCTTCATATCTTCCTCCCTAGTGCAAGGCGCTGTCTGGCCTTGCGATATTAGTCGACCGGGTGATTCCCCGGCTCAGTGCCTCTAACGTGCGATGCGAAGCTTGCATAAAGCCTTCATCCCCGCAAGAAATGCCCCATGCGGATCGTCGTGGTCGAAGACAATGAAAGCCTGCGCAAGGGCATTGCCTACCGGCTGCAAGATGACGGCCACAGCGTCGATGCGCTGGCGGATGGTCTTCAGGCGGCGGATTTTTTGCGGCAAGAGGCGTGCGATCTGGTGGTGCTGGATATCCACCTGCCGGGCCAGAACGGTCTGGCACTGCTGCGCGATCTGCGCAAGCGGGGCGATCCGCGGCCCGTGATCCTGCTGACCGCCAGGTCCACGACCGAGGACCGGGTCGAGGGCCTGGATGCCGGTGCTGACGACTACCTGGTCAAACCCTTCGCGATGGAAGAGCTGGCGGCCCGCGTCCGTGCCTTGTCGCGGCGCAAGGCCGTGGCGCCGCGCCGCCGGATCGAGGTGGCGGCCCTGACCCTGCTGCTGGAACCCTTGCAGCTGATGTCGGGCGCGACCCCGCTGGACGTGCCGCGGCGTGAACTGGCCGTCTTTGCCGCCTTGGCCGAGGCGGGCGGCGCGGTGGTCAGCAAAGAGCAGCTGCTTGACCGCGTCTATGGCACCGGCAGCGCGACGGATGACAAGGTGATCGAGGTCTATGTCTCGCGCCTGCGCAAGCGGCTGGAACCCTACGACATCGCCATCCGCGTGGTGCGCAGCATCGGCTATGCGCTGGTCGCACCGGGGCCATGAACCGCACCGTCTCTCTTCGGGTGCGGCTGACGGCGATCATCCTGCTGCCACTGATGACGCTGGCGGTGGTGGCGGGCCTCTGGCAGCTGAACAACGCGCGCCAGACGGCGGCGGATGTGTTTGACCGCAGCCTGCTGTCCGCCGCCTTGGCCGTGGCCAATGACGTGGCCATCTCTGGGGGCGACGCCCTCTTGCCCCGGACGCGCGATATTCTGTCCAGCACCTCTGGCGGCCCGGTGTTCTATCACGTCTACGCGCCCGACGGTGTGATCGTCGCAGGCTATGCCACGCCCCCCGTCGGCATTCCGCGCACCGAGGAAGAGGCGGTGGCCCCCACCTATTTCGACGCGATCTATCAAGGACAGGCCGTCAGCGGTGTCCGCGTGCAAAACCGCACCGAGGTGGACGGTTTTGCAGGGATTTTTACCACGACGGTGTGGCAAAACCGGACGGTGCGGACGGCCTTTGTGCGCCAGCTGGTGCTGCGGTCGCTCATCACCATCTCTGTGCTGATCGCGTCGCTGGCATTCATCGTTTGGTTCGGCGTGCGCCTGGGGCTGCGCCCGCTGATCGACCTCGAAGAGGCGATCGAGCAGCGCACAGGCGACGAGTTGAAGGCGATCCAGCGCGCCGTGCCGCAAGAGGTCGAGGGCATCGTGCAGACCCTCAACCGCCTGTTTGCCCAGGTGTCGCGCAGCATGACAGCCCAATCGGAGTTCATCGCCAACGCCGCACATCAGTTGCGCAATCCCATCGCGGGGGTGCTGGCGCTGGCAGAGGCGGTGACGACGGCGCCAGACGCGGATGCCGCCCGCATGCGGGCGCAAGACCTGCTGACCGCCGCGCGAGAGACGGCAGAGTTGAGCCAAAAGCTGCTCCTGCTGGAACGGGCCGAGGCGATCAGCCCCTTGTCCGCCCAAGCGCCATTGGTTTTGGACCAGTGCCTGCGGCAATGGAACGACGCCTTGCAGGACGAGATGCCGGATGATGTGATCCTGTCTCTTACGGTGCAACCCGGCCTGCCGCCGCTGATGGCCGATGCCACGATGCTGCGCGAGGCGGTGGTGAACCTGGTGCGCAACGCTTGCCAGCATGGTGGTTCGTCGCTGTCGCAGATCGCGGTGTCTGCCGCGCGCCAGGGCAACCGGATCGCGCTGTCGGTGGCGGATGATGGCCGCGGTCTTGACGCCGATGAAGTCGGCAAGGCGTTGGAGCGGTTCACGCAGGTGGCCGAAACCTCGTCTAGCGGCTTGGGCCTGTCGATCGTGCAGGCGATTGTGCACGGGCACGGCGGCAGCTTTGATCTGACGCCGCAGGCAAAAGGCTTGCGCGCGACACTCGTCTTGCCGCTGCCGCGCGTATAGAGGTCAGGAAAGGAGCAGCGCATATGGAACTCGAGTTCAGCATCGGCAGTGACGGGCGTGAGGGCGACATCGAAGCGCTGTTTGATACGGCCTTTTCCGCCGCTGAAGGGGCAGAGGAAGGGGCGGTGATCCGCAAGCTGGTGCACGACCTGCTGGCTGACACCGCCGCGCCAGACCTTTTGGTGTGCGCGGCAATGCAAGCAGGTGCGCTAGTCGGATGCATCGCGTTTTCGCGCTTGCGGTTTGGCGGTGACCCGCGGGTTGTCTTCCTGCTGTCGCCTGTGGCTGTGCGGCCTGATCTGCAAGGGCAGGGGATCGGGCAGCGTCTGTTGGCGTTTGGGCTGGCCCAGTTGAAGGCGCGCGGCGTCGACGTCGCCGTGACCTATGGCAGCCCGGACTATTACGGCAAGGTCGGATTTGCGCCGGTGTCGCAAGAGGTTATCCCGCCGCCCTGGCCGCTGTCGCAGCCCATCGGGTGGCTGGCGCAGCCGCTGACGGAACAGCCGCTGGAGCAGCTTGCCGGGCCAGCGACCTGTGTGTCCGCCTTTGACGATCCTGCCTATTGGTAGCGGATAAGACGGCTTACATCGTCATTGGCTTTCTAGAAAGGTGATCAGGGCGGCCTGCGCCTCGGGTCGGTTGTTTATCACGTCCGGGCGCGGTGACCTGCGCCACACGTGCGGCTTCGTTGGCGGTACGGGGGAGGTTGGATAGGTTTGGGTCGTTTATCTCTGCTTTCGCGAAAACGGCGCAGATGCAGAGAGCAGTAGCCGCATATTGAAGGGCGGTCGAAGTCATATCTGATTGTTTTGCTCGGAAGTTGGCAAAGATCAGCGTTTTTGGCTCTGTGGGAAGAATTTGCGGATGTCTTGAGCAAGTGCGCCCGACTTGCTGAAAGAAGTGATACTTCGAATGGCTGGTGACACCGCAGGAGACCCGGACCAACCGGCGGCAGCTGAAATGGCCCGCTTTTGCTACCGCAGGAGGCGTTATCCAGGCACGCGCCGTCTCGTGACCGCGACGGGCTGCCATGGGCGCAATGGGTGTGACAAACGCGCCTTTGAGGGCTATTGCCTTAAATGCATGTTGCACGTGAGAAACTTTTGGCGATCTCGTAGGTTGTATTCCTGATGCATAGCGATACCCACAGTTCAACTCCGCCCAAAGACGCCGCCTTGTGGTGGCGTGCGGCGCGGCATGTAGCGCGGTTAAACGATGAAAAGCATTTGGGGCTGATCGCAGCGGGTGTGGCGTTTTACGCGATCCTGGCGGTGTTTCCTGGCATCGCGGCAACCATTGCGCTGTGGGGGATTGTCGGCGATCCGGCCTTGGCGTTGGAGCAGATGCAGGAATTTCAGGCCCTGATCCCCGCGGACGTGTACCGCCTGCTGGCGGCACAGTTGGTCAAGCTGGCCACCACGGACGGTCTGACGCTGGGCTGGGCGTCGCTGTTGTCGTTCGGCTTTGCCCTGTGGTCGGCGCGCGCTGGGGTGGCCGCGTTGATCCAAGGGCTGAACGCCATTTACGACGCACCCAACCGGGGCGGCATCGCACATTACATTCGCGCCTTTTTGCTGACCTTTAGCCTGATCGGCGTCGTTTTGGTGGCCATGGCCTGTATTGTCGTTGTGCCTGTCATCATGGCCTTCTTGCCCTTGGGCCCTTGGGCCAACTTCGGGGTTGAGGTGATCCGATGGATCGTCGGCATAGGCGTTTTGCTTGTGGGCTTTGCCGTGATCTACCGCCTTGGTCCAAACCTGGCGGGACAGCGTCCGCGCCTGATCTCGCCCGGTGCGGTGTTCGGCGCTGGCGGATGGGTTGCGGCCTCTGTAGGCTTTTCGATCTATCTGCAGAACTTTGGGACGTATAACGAGGTCTACGGCTCGCTCGGGGCCGTGATTGTGATGCTGATGTGGCTGTTTATCAGCGCCTATCTGGTCCTGCTGGGCGGGGCGCTGAATGCAGAGCTGGCGCGGGCGCGTCGGACACGCCTGTCTATCCCAGAACCATCAGCCACATCCACGCCGTCAGGATCGTAAGGCCCGTGGCCACGAGGACCGAGGTCGCCGCCACCCGCCGCGCCCGTCCGTACATATCCGCAAAGATATAGGCGTTGACGCCAGGGGCCATGGCAGCGGTCAGCACGGCGGGCTTGAACGTCTCGGACGGGACCGACAGCGCGCTGCCCATCGTCCAGGTCAGGGCCGGATGCACCACCAGCGAAACACCACAGATCATCGCGATGACGCGGGCATCGCCCTGGGGCCGATACTGGATCAGCACGCCGCCCAGGGCAAACAGGGCCGTGGGCAGGGCCGCGCGGATCACCAGGTCGAGCCCGTCGCGCAGCACGCCAGGTAGTGTGATCCCGGTGAGGTTCACAACAAAGCCTGCAATGATCGCCAGCACCAGCACATTGCGGAACATCGCCCGCGCCACGCCGCGCGCCATCACCAGGGGCGACTGGCCCCGGTTGCGCACAATCTCCATCGCGGTAATACCGAGGCCGTAGCAAAAGGGTGAGTGGAAGGCGATGATGGTGAAGGCGCCCGCCAGCGCCTCTTGCCCATAGGCGCGTTCGTTGATGGCAAGCCCCAGCAGGACAGAGTTGGAGAAGAGGCAGCAAAAGCCGATGGCCACCGCATCCTCCCAATCCCGGCCAAAGAGGAACCGCGCGCCAAAAAGCCCGAGGAAGAAGCCGGCGGCAGCACCGGTGTAAAAGCTGATCAGCAAGCGGGTGTCGAGGCTGACCGACAGGTCCAGGTTGGCGATGGCCGAGAACAGCAGGCAGGGGATGGCAAAATGCTGGCTGAACTTCATCAGCGCGTCGACCCCCGACATCGGGAACAGCCCGCGCCACACCGCGACATAGCCAAACCCGATCACGAGGAAGACGGGCAGGATGACGTCGAGGAGGGCTTGCATGATCGGGCCTTTGCGGCGGTGTCAGAGGCCGGGTGCCTCCGGCGGGAGTTTATTTGGCAAAGTGAAAGGGGGCCTTAGGCCGCGCTGACGGTAATACACAGCCCGTCATAGGCCGGCTCAACATGGTCCGGGGTTTCCGCAAGAACGGTGGCGTAGTCGAGGTCGATATGCATGTTCGTGAGGATCGCGCGCTTGGGCTGCGCCCGGTCGATCCAGTCGAGCGTTTGGGCCAGGTGGCTGTGGGTCGGGTGCGGGTCGCGGCGCAGGGCGTCAACGATCCAGGTGTCGAGGTCGCTCAGATGCTGCCACGCGGCCTCTGGAATCTCGGCCACGTCGGGCAGATAGGCGACGCCCCCGATGCGGAACCCCAGCGCGTCAATGCTGCCATGCCCCACCTCGAACGGGGTGAAGGGGATAGGCCCGCCGGGGCCGTCGATCACGGTGGTGCCGTCCATGTCGATTGTGTTGAGGTCCAGGATCGGCGGGTAGGGTGAGCCCTTGGGCTGAGCAAAGACATAGCCAAAGCGGTTCAACAGGGAGGTTTGCGTCGGCCCATCCGCCCAGATCGGCAACCGGGCCCGCATGTTGTACACGATCATGCGCAAATCATCGATGCCATGCACGTGGTCCGCGTGGGCGTGGGTATAGATCACGCCGTCCAGCCGCCCGGTGCCCGATGTCAGAAGCTGGTTGCGCAAGTCGGGGGAGGTGTCGACGAGCACCGTGGTTGTGCCTGCCGCCGACCGCCGTTCCACCAGTAGCGAGCAGCGCTGGCGCCGGTTCTTTGGGTTTTCGGGGTCGCAATCGCCCCAATGCCCGCCAAGCCGTGGCACCCCGCCGGACGAACCGCAGCCCAGGATCGTGAAGGAAATCGTGTCTGTCATGCGGTAGTAGTGTAGGCCGCAGCCTTCGAGAACAAGCGGTCAAAGTTCTTTTGTGTCTGCGCGGCGAAATCGGCGTAGTCGAGGCCAAAGACCTCGGCGCCTTTTTTGGCGGTATGCGCGGTGAAGGCTGGTTCGTTCCGCTTGCCCCTGTGGGGGGGCGGGGCGAGGTAGGGCGCGTCGGTTTCGACCAGGATGCGGTCAATCGGGGCGGCGGCAAAGATGTCGCGGACAGGTTGGCTTTTGGGAAAGGCGGCGATGCCGGACATTGACAGGTAGAACCCCAGGTCAAGGGCCGCGCGCGCCAGTTCCGGCCCCGAGGAAAAGCAGTGCATAACGCACGTGTAGGCGCCGCCGTTGCGGTATTCCTCGCCCAGGATGCGGGCCATGTCGTCATCGGCGTCGCGGGCATGGATGATCAGCGGCAGGCCGGTCGCGCGGGCGGCGTCGATGTGGATGCGCAGCGATTGCTGCTGCACCGCCGCGCTGTCGGCGGTGTAGTGGTAGTCGAGACCCGTCTCGCCAATGCCCACGAACTTGGGGTGCTGCGCCAGCGCGATCAGCTGATCGGTGTCCGCCAGCGGCTCATTCGCTGCACTCATCGGGTGCGTGCCAGCGGCGTAAAACACGGGCGCGTGCGCCTCGGCAATGGCGCGCACCTGCGGCTCTGACCGCAGCTTTGTGCAGATGGTGACCATGCGCGTGACACCCGCAGCGGCGGCGTTGGCGATGATCTGGTCCAGCTGGCCCTCAAAGTCGGGGAAGTCGAGGTGGCAATGGCTGTCGGTGATGTCTGGGGTCATCGGGCAGGGGCCGTGGCAGATAGTTTGAAAAGCGTATCGAGGACGAGGGCGGCGGGGTCAAGGTTCACCGCACGCCCATGCCGCGCGCGGGCCAATGCGGTTTGCGCGGTGTCGGCCCAGGCGCGGGCTTGGGCCTGATCGGCGGCCAGACGGGCAAAGGTCGCGGCCTCGTTCGGGGCGGCCTCGACCTGCGGCGGGTGGCCCGCACCGCTGCGCGCGAGCCGGGCCAGGGCGATGTCGATGAGGGTGTAGAGCAGGTCGAGCCGGGTGTCGGCACCGCGCGCGCCTGCCGCCTCGGCCAGCGCCAGCGCGCGGGCGCGGTCAAGGTTGGGCATGCTGCCCATGAGGGCCACCAGCTCTGCATAGATTTTAAGGCCATCCAGCAGCGCAAGGCGCAGCGCCTCACCCACCGACCCGGCGGACAGTTCGGCCAGTGCCGCGCCTTGCACGCCAGGATCAACGCCCGCCTGGGCCATCGCGTGGGCCATTTGGGTGGCGTTCAGCGGGCCCAAGCGCAAGGTGCGGCAACGCGAGCGGATGGTGGGCAACAGACGGCTGGGCTGGTGACAGATCAGCAGGAGGGTGGTGCGGGCAGGCGGCTCTTCCAACATCTTCAGCAGGGCGTTGGCGGCGTTGGGGTTCATGTCATCGGCGGCGTCGATGATGACCACGCGCCGCCCGCCATCGGTGGCCGACAGCTGGAAAAAGCCCGACAGCGCGCGGATGTCGTCGATGACGATCTGGTCGCGCAGCCGCTTGGTTTTTTCATTCTCGGTCCGGTGCACAGCCTTCAGCCCCGGGTCGGCCCCTGCAGCGATGCGGCGGGCCACCGGATGCTCTGCCGAGATGTCGAGCGTGGTTGGGGCAGGGGCGCCGAACATATCGTCGGGGCCCGGGTCGGGCGTGGCCAGCAGAAAGCGCGCGATGCGCCAGGCCAGCGTCGCCTTGCCCACACCACGCGGGCCGGTCATCAGCCAGGCGTGGTGCAAACGGCCTTGCACAAAGGCGTCGAGAAACGTCGCCTCTGCCACCTCTTGCCCAATCAGCTGCCGCGTCTCGCGCGGGTGCGGCGCGCCGGGCACGCGGGTCGGATCGGGGGTGTCGTCAGCCATGACCGAGGATGTAGCAGAGAGGCTGGCGGGGGGAAATGGGCCTGCGCTATTTGCCCAGATATGTGGCGACGGTTTGGGCCACGTCCCGGGCCACCACGTCGACCGCGCGCGCCCCGTCGATCACGCGAAAGCGGTCGGGTGCAGCAGCGGCAAGGTCCAGAAAGCCCGCGCGCATCTTGACCTGCAGGTCGGCGCCAAAATCTTCGAACCGTTCTTCGACCCCTTGACGGCCCTTGGCGCGGGCGAGGCCTTGGGCCGGGTCCATGTCGATGAGGATCGTCAGGTCTGGTTCGCGCCCGATCATCAGGCTGTGCAGCGCGTCAACCGTGGCGCGCAGATCACCGCGGCTGAGGCCCTGATACATGCGCGTGCTGTCGGCAAAGCGGTCGCAGATCACGATCTGACCAGCCGCCAGCGCGGGGTCAATCAGCCGTTCCAGGTGGTCGCGGCGGGCGGCCGTAAACAGCAGCAGCTCGGTCTCTGCCGACCAGCGGTCAGGATCACCCTGCAGCACGAGGGCGCGGATTTCCTCGGCCCCAGGGCTGCCGCCCGGTTCGCGCGTGAGGAGGACATCATGGCCTGTCGCGCGCAAATTGTCGGCCAACAGCCGCGCTTGGGTGGATTTGCCCGAGCCGTCGATGCCCTCGAAACTGATGAAATGGCCGGGCATATCGGGCGGGCTGCGTCAGGCGCCGCTTTCGGCGTCGGAAGCCGACGTGACGGTGTTAAAGAGCGCCAGCGCCGCGGTCGAGATCTTGGCCAGAAAGCCGCCATGCGCGATGTTCGTTTCAGCCACCAGCGGAATACGCTTTTCGGGCAACCCCTCGGGTTGGATGACCAGTTCGGCCAGCGGCGTGCCTGCAGAGATGGGCGCCTGGATGGGGCCGGTATAGACCACTTCGGCCTCAATCGCGCGGCCCGACAGGATGGGCAGCAATACCGACACGTCCGCTTGGGGCACTAGGCCGACCTCAGGCTCCGCCCCTTCCCACACGCGGGCGGTGGCCAGGCGTACCCCTTCTTCGGCCAGGGTGCGTTCGGCGAATTGGCGGAAGGCCCAGTTGACGATGGCCTCGGCCTCTTGCGCGCGACCGGCGGCTGTTTCAAGGCCCGAGAGCACAAAGACAATGCGGCGGTCGCCCTGCTTGGCTGACCCGGTCAGGCCATAGCCTGCCTCTTGGGTATGGCCGGTTTTCAGACCGTCGGCGCCGATATTCAGCTTGAGCAGCGGGTTGCGGTTGTACCGGTTCGAGGATTCCGTGGCGTCGAACAGAAACTCGGTTTCCGCGAACATCGGGTAGAATTCGGGGAAATCGGTGATCAGGCGCTGCGACAGCAGGCCCAGGTCGCGCATCGACATCACGTGCCCCGGCGCGGGCCAGCCGTTGGAATTGGCAAAGGTCGAATTGGTCATGCCCATTTCTTGGGCCCGCCGGGTCATCAGCCGGGCAAAGCCCGCCTCGGTCCCATCCGGGCTCAGCGCCTCGGCGATCACGGCGCAGGCGTCATTGCCCGACAGAACGATGATGCCACGCACCAGGTCCTCGACCGTCACCCGCTCGCCCTGCTTTAGAAACAGGGTCGACCCACCATAGCTGTTGGCGTGCGCCGACACGGACAACTCGTCGGTCATGCGCAGCTGACCCCGGTCAATTGCTTCAAACGCCATGTAGAGCGTCATCAGCTTGGACATCGACGCAGGCGGCAGTGGGGTGTCGGCATTTTTGTTCAGCAGGACGGTGCCCGTGGTGTGATCGATCACATAGGCAGCACTCGCCCGCGTCTCAAAGGCCGAAACGGGGATCGCGGTGGCTTGGATCAGCAGGGCGGCGGCAGCGAGGGTGCGGATCACGGGGGGGCAAGCTCCTGTCGGGGGTCAGTTTGAGACGGCGTAGGCGTCGGTGAACCCTTCGCCCTTGACCTTGGTCAGCAATTGGCCGCGTTCGGCGCTGTTGGTTGCTGGGCCCACAACGACGCGCCAAAAGGTTTTGCCATCGCGGTCAAAGGTCTTGATGATCGGGATGATGCCCGCGCTGCGCATTTGCTTGGCGGTGCGTTCGGCATTGGCCTGGACCGAGAAGATGCCGATCTGGATGAACGGCTTGCTCAGGGTCGACCCGGTGCTGCGCACGGCGGCGGGTGTGGGCGTTGGCGCGGATGGCTGGATGCCGGTGACGATGGCCGCGTCGGCGGATGCAGTTGCGGTCGGCGCCGGGGCATCAATGGCCGCAGCAGCGCCCTGGATCGGGTCCAGCGGCGCCGCTGTGATCTCCGCCGGGGCGGCCACGGCGCTGCTCAGCTCGATATCTTCGGCGGGCGGTGCAACGGGCACTTCTTCCTTGCGCAGCGCGGTCACGTTCAGCTGCGCAGGCGCACCGGCCAGCATGCCAAGGGCCTCGGCCGCGTCCGAACTGATCTGCAAGCGCGGGCCGGGAATGTCCCGCTCGCGTCGGAAAAGGGCGCCGACGACAAATTTGTCATTGGTGGTGTTGCGGATAATCACCCGCTCGGGGTCGGTCACGTCCGGGTGCGCGACCCAGACGCCGCCCAAGGATGGGCGGCCATCCCACAGCCCAGCCTCGGTGGCCGAAAAGACATCCGGCGCTTCGACATCACGCTCGATCGTCTTGATATCGCTGCCAATGTCGGGCGTGCCTGCCACTTCGGTGTTGGATTTAAAGGCTTGCATGGCCACGAACTGGCCACTGTCGTCGCACCCCGCCAGAACGCCCAGAGCGAAAAGGGCCGGTGCGCTGCGCCGCAATGTGGAACGGGAAAAAGTTCTGCTCATGGACCAAGTCCTTGCCTGCTGTTGCCTGTATGGCCGGTTTCGGCCGCATGCCTTTGTGGCACGTTTTTTGTCCCGCGATGCGGTGTGTGGCGGTAGCATAGCGCGCAATCGCCCATCTGAAAAGCTTTCCCCGCACAGATCGGCGCATTTCCCCTTTGACCGCCGCCATTTGCCGAATCGCGCGGCCTTGCCTAAAGCGGGTCCACCGGAGGTTTGGCAGAGTGGTCGAATGCGGCGGTCTTGAAAACCGTTGGGCGCGAGAGCGTCCCGTGGGTTCGAATCCCACAGCCTCCGCCACGCACATCCCTGGGTTTCTTTGCTGTAGAACGCTCGTCTGAATGCCGTCGAAATTTCAATGGGTTAGGTTGGCAAAGTCTTGTTGCCAGCGGGTCTGAGGCAGAACATTCGCTTCGAATGTGCCACTGAATCTACACATGCGGTTTTCGCGGGACGCTTTGGAGGAAGGCTTACGAAAACAGTCGCTACAGATCGGGCTGGCCGCCGGCCCAGCTCACAATGCATCTTGCTTTGGGTTGCGCACATAATGAGTGCTGAGTGAATTACAGCTTTGCGATGCTGTCGCGCTGCGCTTGCCAATCGATTGGCAGCGCGTTTGTGCGGGCCCAATCGAAGGTCAGGCCAATCGGCTGATCGCCGTTCAGGATATCCCTGACGATGTCCGGTGCTAAAAATGCCAGATCGATCATCTGCCGGATGCGGCTTGTGTTTACACCTGCTTCTTTTGCAATCTCGGCAAACGTCTTTCCGGCTTTCACCTGTTCATACCAGCAGAACGCTCTGGCGAGTTTGAGGATCAGGATGTCATCAGTTTCGCGTGTTGCGCCCGCGATGACGATCTTGGTTTCAACGCCTCGTTTGCGCAGCTGAAACGGAGAGGTGATTGGTTTCAGTTGCGGCAGCTGTGCTTGGTTTTTGGATTGGGCTTGGTGTTGAATCCACTGTTCATCAAATGATATCTTTATCCGCCCGGGTTGAAGATCGATCCGCTTGATCAAGGACCAAGGGAACTGGTCTGTCCGTTTTGAGTTCAAAGTCTCGTCGCGGCGCTGAGCCACAACTGGTGGCAACCACTGCATAAACACCGACGCCACCTTCGGGGTCGAGAGATGCGAAGCAACCAGTTCCGCAATCTTGGCCTCAAGGTCAACGGCCGGCAGGCGCCATCCATCTTTGGCAGCGTCGCCAGAGAGTTTGATGAGGCGATACGAGACGTAGTATCGAAGCCGGACGCCTTTGCGGGTTTTTGTATGCGTCGGTGTCAGTCGATCACCGGTTTCATCAAAGATCTTGCCCGCAAGCGGGGAGAGGCTTTGACCGTTTTTGGTTGCCCTTGGTTTCGCCGCTTTCGCCTGAAGCATCTGCTGTATGCGATCCCAGCGCTCAGAGACGATAATGGCATTATGCTGGCCCGGAAAGAACTCAGTCTTGTGCCGAATACGTCCGGCATAGATCGGATTGGTGAGGATGTGATGGATATGCCCGCGGCCAAGTGGTGATCCGCCTGTGCGCCGACCGTTCGCGGCAATGCGGACTTTGCTACGCAGGCCCGTGCGTTGAGTGGCGACTTTGACCCGCCGCACCGTGCCGAGTTCTTCGTAGAGCTGATAGACGCGCCTGACGGTCTCCGCTTCATCGGCGTTGATGTGCAGCGCCCTGTCGATGGCGTTGTAGCCCAGCGGAACCGACCCGCCCATCCAAAGACCGCGCCGTTTGGAAGCGGCGATCTTGTCGCGGATTCGTTCTGCGTTCGGCGGGCTTACGCCGCGCCACCGGCGCGACGGTCACGCCTCACCCTCCCGTTCGAACTGCGCAAATGAAAGCAGCATATTCAGGGTGAGCCGCCCCATGCTGGTCGCGGTATTGAACGACTGGGTCACCGAGACAAAAGAGGCGCCCGCGGCATCCAGAACATCGACGATCTTTGAGAAATCGGACAAGGAGCGGGTTAACCGGTCAATCTTGTAGACGATGATTTGATCGACGCGCTTACGTTCGACATCTTGCAAAAGGCGCTGCAGGGCAGGGCGTTCCAGCGATCCACCCGAAAGGCCACCATCATCGTAGCTGTTTGGCAGCAGGATCCATCCCTCATGCTTTTGACTGGCCACATACGCAGCGCAAGCCTCGCGCTGCGCGTCCAGCGCGTTGAACTCCTGGTCCAGACCCTCCTCCGTGGACTTCCGCGTGTAGATCGCGCACCGGACCTGTCTCATTTTGTGGTTTTGCGCAGGCCGAAGAACCGCCGCCCTGACCAGGTTGCGCCCGTGATGTGCTTTGCGATAGCGGAGAGCGAAGTCCAGCGTTTGTCTTCGAACAGGTACCCAGTGCCGGTCACTTCAACTTGATACTTCCGACCGTTCCACGCGCGCACAAGAACCGATCCGACTGACAAGCGCGTCGCTGTCGCCTGCCGGACCGTTTCCCCACTGGCAATGCGTCTGAGCGCCCGTTTGGTTTGCCCAGTCAGCCCGCATTTGGCCTTGCATTGAGCTTCGTACATCAGCGCCTTGTGCATAAAGGACACGGCAAGATACGGCGGAGGAGGGGCGCCAAACATGCGCTCCCATTGCGCAATGACGTCCCGGCGAGGGTTGTCCCCTGCCTTGGCACGTGGAGGCGAAGGCGTCATTCCTCTGACCCTTCGGCACGTTCGAGGACAGTCTTTTGCCGTTTTGGTGCAATCCGATATTTCGCCTCGCCTCTAGCAGTTGCAGCGATACGATCAACGTCATGACCCGTCCTGCGCAGACGGCTGAGTGCTGCACGCACGGTATGCGGCTGCCAGCCAAGCCGATCCGTCAGCTTGGCGATGCCAGCCCCTGATTTGCTCCGCAACAGCTGGATAAGCTGCGCCTTTTTGGTGTTGGCGCGCGGCGCTGCTGGCGTAACTTGCGTGATAGACAGGGTCATTTTGGTCTCCTCAGATGCCAGCGAATGAGCGCGCTGGTACTGAGCAAAGCCCGGAGATCCGGGCGACACGAGGTATGCGTCTATCTGCAGTAGCGCTCACCCGCGCAGCCAAGTCCAGTCGGTTTTTGGCGGAATATTGCTGCGATTTCTGTTTGGCGTCGCAGGCACACCTGCGGACTCACCAGGTGACAGGCACCTGTGGCTTTCATTTGGCCCGTCTCCGGAGGTTTTGGGCCTTAGCCGCAGGCGTCAACGCGTCTTGAACGCCGGATGATCCGCGTAACCAAAGCCGTCCGATACCACGGGTAAGTTTTTGTTGCCAAATTCCCGAGCCTCCTCGAACGGCTCGCGGATGACGGAGCGCGCATCAACTTTCGGACAGCGCCAATCCTTCGAAGGGCAGATAGGCCAGGTTCAAATGGATCTCACCGCAAGTTCGTCGCTCAGAGTGGACGCCAAAGCACCAACCGACCGGCAACATGCGAACCAGGGATTCAGGGTCAACGGAGAGATGGCCCTTTCGGCTGTAGAAATCCGCCAGATCCGCGAGGGTGATGCCGAGATCAGCGAAGCGATATGGATTGACCGCAACAGATGATCTTTTTGAACATGCTCCTCCAGCGAAAGCTCTTAGAACAAAGCGGCCCGCGCCTCTTGCTTCTGCCCGGTCGTCGCAAGCGCTCCGGATCGGTCAGAGAAGTGAAGCAGTCGCTGGCGACCCGATCAAGGATGGTTTTTCGACGGAATGGGCGGGAACCCGACCTTCGCTGCGGTGGCGAAAAGTCACGTTTGGTTGTTCGAAAACAGATGGGGTGGATGGCTCCCGCTCCCCGGCGTCGCAATGCGCCATAGTGCAGGTGTCACGATCTGCAATTGAGAGGAGCCACCCAATGCAAGTTACCACTGTAGGCCTGGACTTGGCCAAGAACATCTTCCACGTACACGGCGTCACGGATGATGGTGAGGTTGCGTTCAACAGGCCGTTACGGCGTGCTCAGATGTTGGCGTTCTTCGCGCGTCTCTCACCCTGCCTCGTGGGTATCGAAGCCTGCGCGTCGAGCCATCATTCGGCGCGCGAGCTGTCCCGATTGGGACATACAGTTCGGCTCATGCCGCCGATGTACGTCAAACCCTATGTGAAGCGGGGAAAGTCGGATGCTGTTGATGCGGAGGCGATCTGCGAGGCGGTGACGCGTCCTACAATGCGTTTTGATTAGATCAAATCCGAGGAACAGCAGGCCCTCCTGTCGCTGCACCGCGCGCGCGACTTTGTGGTTCGTCAGCGCACCCAACTCATCGATATGCTGCGTAGCCTATCTGCTGAGTTCGGCGTCACAATTGCACGAGGCGTTGCAAAGGCCATCGATTTTGCCAAGGGACTCATTGATGGCGAACAGTCTGAGTTGCCGGAACTCGCACAGGACGTTCTGAGGGTTCTCAGCCGACAGCTTGTGGAACTTCATAATCGTTTGCGGTGGTATGAGATTACGATGCGCGCCCAGGCCCGCTTAAGCCGTCAAGCTCAGCTCTTGCAGACCAATCCGGGCGTGGGGCCGGTGACGGTATCCGCTGTCGCCGCGACAATCGGATCGGGCCACCAGTTCCGAAGCGGTCGCGAATTTGCTGCTTGGCTCGGGCTAACGCCATGCAATCATTCCCGCGGCGGTAAGGAGCGATTGGGCAAGATCACCAAAAAGGGCGACCGATACCTGAGCCAGCTCATCGTGGTCGGCATGACCTCACGTGTTACGCAGGTCGCCACTCATCCTGAGCGCGCCGATCCCTGGCTGGCCGATCTGTTACAACGCAAACCGGCCCGCCTTGCGACGGTGGCCATGGCGAACAAGACGGCTCGGATCATGTGGGCGGTGCTGACGAAAGCCGAACCCTACCGCCCCCATGCTGCCTGAGCAGGAAGGAACAACGAGATAGCAAGACCAACGATGTGATGGTGTACCCCTCAGCCGTAACGATCAGAACACTCCGCCGAATGTCCCGGGCGCTGCTGCCCGCAAAGCAGTTAGGAACCTGATCTGCGGATCCCATCAGGTCCAGCGGCTAGAGCCGCGCAAACAGGCCGGACACAAGACCGCTTCTGAAAAGGTGCACACAATCCCATTAAACCCTTGCTATGCGGGCGCCATCCACACAAGACATTCGCCGCGAGTGCGCACAAACCCTTACCTCCATAAGCCAGCGGACATTCCGCCAGATCACCCCAACGAACCGACCTGGAAGGCGAAGGTTCGCAGCACGCGCAAAAGATTAATGCGACGCAAGACGCGCCCATTTACGAAGTTCCAAGCAAAGTCCGGCGTTTCGGTCTACAGAAGGGCGACGAATTGCTCTGGAACGAAATTGCAGTCCTCGAATTTCGATTGCCGTTGCCAGTGGCAGTGCTCTTTCGAATTCCGTGCGGCGACAACGAAAGTTGCTGTCCATCTTGCCATGGCCGAGAGTAAGCTGAGCCTGGCAAAGGCGAACGCCTCGACACATAGCGAAGTGTCGCAGCCTCTCCAAAAAAAAGCTGTGCCCCAAAGCTGATTGATATTGAAACCGCAGGCACATCGGTCGCTACGCACAATTCGACATTAATCGGCTCGCGCGGCCTGCAACGCAGCGACATCGATGACCCCGCTGCGGGGGAATCTGTTCGCCTGAACGTTGGCCCGGGCGCCGGTCACGATATCGATGACGACCGGCGACGTTGCGGCGAGGAAGTGGTTGCGCGCATTCGGCAGCCCCGACAGATCGAGCACCAGCAGATCGAGCGCCGCAAGCCGGTCACGGTCCCGCGCTGAGCCAAGACGTTCCGGCTGCGCTGTCAGCAGCGAGGAGAAGCGCAGCGCATAGTCGCGCTCGGAGGTCAGGACCACGAACGGGTTCGGCAGCGGGTCGATGCGTTCATGCTGGGCTTCGAACAGATCAAGATCGATGTCGGGCGAGACCAAAACGACGCTGCCGATCCGGTTCAGAACACTCCGTTGGCCGGTGATCGACAGCTGCCGTAGCGTTTCGACGACAAGCTGTGTGCCCATCGAATGGCCGAAGATGTAGACATTTTGGTTGTTGCGGGTCAGTTCGACCAGCAATTCTTCGAGATGGTCACGGGCGATCAGGATGCTGTCCTTGTCGCGTACGTAGCCCACGGTGCGTTCAATGGACGGCCATGCAAAGGTGATCTGCGGCCCTTGCAGCCCGTAATCATGGGCGATCTGGGCGTGACGGTAGACGGCATATTCCATCTTGGTATTGAAGCCGTGCACGTAAACGACCGGACTGTCGATTGGCAGGCCACGAGGGCCGGACTGACCGCGGACTGTCCGGCCCAGATCGGACCGGTTCGATATCGGGCTGGCGCCCGCGACGGTGAAGCTTGTCGCCGGGTTGGGATTGGCCTGTGAAAACTCGACCTCGCCGGGTTGATGCAGGGGCGGGATCGTGATGTCGTATTGCGCGAAAGACAGCGCGCCGGCGCGCTGAGTGGTGCTGGACAAGTCGGGCGCGAGAACGCGGTCCGTAGCAAGGTAGATGCGTTGGACATCCGCCGCGCCAAGCGCGCCGTTTGGCGCCACGAATTGCTCGGGTGTGCCAGCGCAGCCTGCAAGAAGTGCCAGCGCAAGGCTGACGGCGAGACCGAAACGCAGTCTGATCATGAGCTTATTCCTATATCTGAAGTAATGTCGTGTTGCCTGTGTGGTGGGACGCGGTCCTTACGTTCAGGCACCGGCATGCCGATCCTCGTTCCGCGAAATCAGCCACCCGCTGCTTGCCGCCAACGCAAGCTCGGCGGGCAGATACAAGGCAAGAAGCGGGCCGGGCCAACCGTCGAGCAGCAAGCTAAGCGCGCGTCCCAATCCAATGCCCAGCGTGAAGACAAAGAGGCTCCAGAGCGCGGGCAATCGGATCGCGGGCCGCAGCGCGCCAGCGGCCCAAAGGCAGATCATGGCGAGATACAGCCCCATGATCGCGCGGAAGATGTGGCGTGTCGGAACGTCGCTCACGTCGATCCGATAGAGCCACGGGAGGCTGGCCTGCGGCGCCGCCCCGTAGGCCAGCGCGATCGGGGTGAGCCCAATCGCCATGGCCAAAAGGAGGGCGCGTTGCATCTGGTCAACGGTCATCATCAGCCCGCCGTGGCCGCGGTCGACGCGCTTGCATCGGGGCAGGCCGCCTCGATCTCGGTGATGCGGGCGCGCAGGTCGTCTTCGGTGCGGCCCGACGCGATCTCGCGCCGTTCGTCGAGTTGCCCGGTGACGCGGCCCGCGATGCGAGCAACAGGCACGACAAGTCGCACGCCAGCCGCCGCTCGTTCGCCCGCACCGGGAATTGCGGCGTTGAGGGCCGCGATGTCGATATCGGCCGTGGCGCAATCAATCGGGCGATCAAGAAGATCGGCGCGTTCGTTCTGGGTTGTCTGGGCACATCCCGCAACCATGCATACGGCGAGCATGGCGATTACAAGTCTGTCAGGCATGGGGCGGTCTCTCCTTACGTTTCATCTGATGTCCTGCACGATGCGGAAGCCGATATGGGCGGTGCTGAAATCCACCTCGAAGCTTTCGCGGGCGGCGACGCGGTAGCGCTGGCAATAATCCTCACTGCACAGGAACGACCCGCCCTTGATGGTGAAGCGCGGGATGGCGGGTGCGAAGGGACTGTCCGTCCATTCCCAGACATTGCCGATCATGTCGTACGCGCCCGTCAGCCCGGGCTTGAAGCACCCCACGGGCGCAGTTCCTGCAAACCCGTCATGCCGGGAGTTGATCACCGGGAATAGGCCCGTCCATATATTTGCGCGGGCGGTGCCATCGGGCGCGCGCACACCGGATTCGGGGTCCATCGGGTCAAACAGTCCTCGGCTGGCGGCGTATTCCCACTCCACCTCGGTCGGGATCCGCCCGCCGGCCCACGCCGAATAAGCTCGCGCATCGTTCAGCGTGACATGCACGACCGGGTGGAGGCCGCGGCCCGTGAGGTCCGAGCCCGCGCCGTCCGGCGCGGCCCATGTGGCGCCTTGGTCTAGGGACCACCAGGACTGGAAGATTTCGGGCGTGTCGCTTGCGCTGAACTGGGCCGAGCCGCCATTGGCTTCGGCTTCTGTGACATATCCTGTCGCGGCGACGAAGGCGGCGAACTGACTGTTGGTGACTTCGTGGGCTTGCAGGCGGAACGGAGAGACAAAAACCTTTCGCGGCGGGCCTTCCTCCGGAAAAACGGGATCGAGCCCCATGACGAAACCGCCGCCGGGGATATCGACGAAGCCGCCAAGCTGGCTCTCGCTCAGGGCGCACATGCGCTCGGTGGCGGCGCCGGGGTTGCTGTAGAACCATGCGCCTGCCAAGCCCAGAGCGATAAGGGCGGCAACACCGCCTGAGCCGAGGAGCGTTTTCAATCGGTTTGGCATTGTCCCACGGCTCTCTTCAGTGGATCGCGTATTTCAAAAGCGCCAGCGCGAACCCGACACTTCCCGAGAACAGCGCCCCTGCGATGGGCAGCCACCAGCTGTGGTTGATGACCCACCCGACCCGCGCGCCGAGCACCACGAGAACGAAGACGCAGAACACCTGCGCCGCCGCCGTTGCCGCCCCTGCGTCCAGCCAGCCGAACCCGGCCACCACGAAAATCGCGGTTGGCACGTTGGCGACAAGCAAGGTGGATCGGCTGTGTGACCATGCCGTGCCGAAGGACTTGGCCGTCAAAATGCGCTCGCCGGACTCCATCGCGTGGGACAGCACTTCGGCGAACATTTTTGCGAGCGTGACCGCCAGCACCGAACCGAAGAGGACGATGGCGGCTTCAAAAGGCCCGTCGCGGACCTCGTCCATGGCCATCAACAGGCTCAGGACGAGGATCGATCCGTAGATCAGGCCGAAGGAGGCCCGCTGCACGGGCCCCCACGCAATGTGGGGATGGAGGCCATGGCGGTGCATCGCCATGGACCCCGGTTGCTGCGGCTTGGCCTCAGACATTGCGCTGGGTGGCCATCCGCTCGAGGATGCGGTGCGCCGTCTCGTAGCCGCTGTTCTGGTTCTGGCCGGTGATCAGGTTGCCGTCGATGGACGTGTGTGTGGCGAACGGGTCACGGAACGCGTGCTGGCATTCGTAGATCGCGCCCAGTTTGCGCAGCTCTTCCTCGGGGTGCTTTGGGGTCACCGCGATGCCAAAGGTGTTGATCTGGCCATTGGTCACGCCGGTCACGCGGCGGCCCTTGACCAGCGGCTCACCATCCAGCCCCTTGGCGCTGCACAGGCCCAGCGCGCCGTGGCAGACCGATCCCAGGATCTTGCCGGCGGCATTCGCGCGGGTGATGAAATCGGCCAGCGCGTCGCTTTGCATCAGGTCATAGGCTGCGCCCCAGCCCCCCGCCATAAAGATCACGTCGTAATCGTTCGGGTCCAGATCGGGGATCGCCTTGGAGTTCTTGAGGTCGTGCATCGCCTTCTTGTCGGCCATGAACCGCTTGTCGTCGTCGCAGGCGAGCGGCCAGGACCAGGAGCCGGGCTGGATCGGGATTTCGCCGCCCTTGGGCGAGGCCATGTCGACCTCCATGCCCGCGTTGATGAAGGCATAGTAGGGCACGGTGAATTCCGAGCCGAAGGCGCCGGTGTCGCGTTTCAGCGGGTCAAGCCGATTGTGATTGGTGCAGATCATCAGCGAGCGCCGTCCCTTCATGTCGAAATCGGGGATGGTGTAGTGCCGGTGAATGCCCAGCAGGCGCAAGAACGCGGGCAGGAAGAAATACGTGATGAGGGCCAGAAGAGCCAGGACGAGAAGGGTGATGACGATCCAGTTCATGACGGGTCTCCGAATGTGAATGTTTGGCAGGTCAGCCCCTTTTTGTCGGGGCGATGTTGGAAATGGGGGGCGTCAGGTGGCCGGGCGCCGGATCACCATCCGGGCAAGGCGGTAAAGGATGTAAAAGCCGCCGAGCAGTGCCAGAACCAGCCCAGCCATATAGGGCCAGTACGTGCTGGCGATCCGCTCCAGCAGGTTCGAAAACAGCTGCGCTTGGGCATAGTCCGTGGGCGCCAGGTCCAGGACGCCATTGTCGGCGGCATAGGCGTCGTACTCGGCGCGCATGTCCGCGAACAGCGCGGGCTGTTCGCCCGACAGGTCGGTTGTCTCACCGGGATCGACCGACAGATCGTAAAGCCGCCAAGTGAAGTCTCCGCGCGGCAGGGCGGTGCGCACAAGCTTCCAGTTGCCGCGGTAAAGCGAGGCATTGCCGCTGACCTCACCGCCAAAGCTTTTATCCGCGCTTCGGGTTTCGGTCGTCTCACCGGCCAGCACCAGCAGGACGCTCTTGCCGTACAGCGCATCCGCGTCATAGGCGACACCCGCCGCGTCCAGCAGGGTCGGCATCAGATCGGAGACATGGACCGGGCCATGCTGGATCCCGCTGGCTGCGATCCCGGGGCCCGCGACCACCAGCGGCACGCGCAGCCCGCCCTCGCTGGAATAGAACTTGTAAAGGTTGAACGGCGACGCTTCGACCGAGGCCCATTCCGGGCCTATGGCGGTCAGGCTGCCGGGCAGCCCCATGTTTTCCGTGGACGTGTCGAACCCCTCAAGAAGGTGGACGCCGCTTAGCAGCAGATCGTAGACGGGGTTGCCGAATGACGTGACTCCGGATTCCGCGCCGTTGTCCGAGGTGACGACGACGATGGTGTTGTCCAGCGCGCCTTTCGCCTCGAGATGATCGAGCAGCCGGCCGATGTGGAAATCGGCCGCTTCCTTCATGCCGGCATTAACCTGCATCGCGCGCGCGGCCTGCGCCCTTTCGCGGTCCGACAGGTCGTCCCATGCGCGGTGGTCCGGGTGCACCGGCGCCAAGGTCGTCGTCTCGGGCACCAGCCCCAAATCGATGACGCGCTGCCTGCGCTCTTCGCGCATTACGTCCCAGCCGGCGTCGAACACGCCGTCATACTTGTCGATGAATTCAGCCGGGGCCTGAACCGGAATATGCACGGCCTGCAAAGACAGGAACCCGAAGAAGGGCTGATCTGCATCGCCTTCGTCGATATAGCGGATCATCTGGTCCACGAGGTTGCGGGACGAATAGAAATCCTCGGGCAGGCGGACCTTCTCGCCGTCCTCGTACCACGACACCTCCGGATAGCCCGGCAGATAGTGGGTGTGGTCGTAATTGCTGCCGCCCGTCGAATCCATGACGTAGGACCGGTCAAAGCCGAACCGGTCGGGCAGGTTCTTGCCCTTGGCACCGATGCCCCATTTGCCCGAAACATAGGTCTGGTATCCGGCCCCCGACAGAACGGACGCGATGGTCTGCTGATCGTTGTCCCACACCATGGAATAGGCGGGCAGCGCGCGCTGTTCTGGCGTCACGGTCTCCACCAGCGTGCCCATGCCGGTCTGGTGATTGTCGAGGCCCGTCATCAGCATGGCCCGGCTTGGCCCGCAGAAGGGCGAAGAATAGTACCGCGAGAACATGGTGCCTGACTGCGCCAGCGCGTCGATCCGCGGGGTTGCAGCATCCGCCCCGTAGGCGCCGAACCCGGTGAAGCCTACATCGTCGAACAGCACCACGAGGATGTTCGGGCGCGTCTCCTGCGCAGTGGCGGGCAGCGCCGTCGCGGCGGCCATCACAAGAGCGCCAAGCGCGGTTCGGGTGCGTGCAGTCATGTGAAACATGGCAAAGGTCCTGTTATTGAAAGGAAGACGCGCGCGGGTCCGGGACGGCATGCGCGCCGAAAAGACGTGGCTCCGGGTCATGTTTTGGACAGCCCGGTGTTTCCAAGACGCCAGCGCAGAGTCTCGATCCGGTCCTGCCCGAAGAACGGCTCGCCCTCGAACACCATCGTCGGCACGCCCCAATGGCCTGAGGCGTCAAGCGCTGCCTGATTGGCGTCGATCTGCGCCATCGGGTCATCCGCAAAAATCGCGGCGTCCATCTCGGCAAGGTCCAGCCCGGCGCGCGCCGCAGCTTCTGCAAGCTTGTCGCCCTCGTTCCAACCGGGCGTGCCGCCCCAGATGAGGGCCGACACTTGAAATGCAAACTCCAGCCCCTTGCCCCGCCGTTCCGCGTCCACGCCAAGCCCGGTCAACCGGTAGATGTAGGGCTGCTCATCGGCCACCTCGAAGGTTTCGAGGTTCTGTACGATGGGGTCCGGCGACGGGATGCCGAAGGGCATCCCCAGAAACTCGGCGCGGCGCACCATGTCCAGCATGATGTAGCGAACCCGGCGCTTGTCTTCGGTGAACAGCGACTGCTTGGCGCGCACCGCAATTGGCAGCACGGGGCGAAACCGCACCTCGACGTCGAAATCGTCCCGGAGCCGCAACAGTTCCGGCGTGGCCAGATACGAGTAAGGGCTTCGAAACGACCAGAAGACGTCGACGTTTAGCGCCATGATGCTCTCTCCAAAAAGGTGTCCGCGGGCGGCGGACGCCGTGCCTCATTCAGTGCGAACACCAGTGACCGAGACTTCGGTGTCGGGGTTCAAGTCCTTGTTCGGGTCCACGAAGACGCCGGCGGGAAATGCGACGGATAGGGGCGTGTCGCTCGTGTCCAGGCACAGCAGGTGATTGTTGTCGCCATCCCCCAGATCAGCCAGCGCGGCGGGTGCGACGTCCCGCTCGGTGCCGTCCGCAGCGCGCACCGTCACACGGTAAAGGTCGCGTTCCGCGTCGCCCGGCTCATCGCCGTTCGCCAGCACGACACCGCCTGCCCAGACCACCCGCACGGCTTGCTGAATGCCGTCCGCCGGGCAGTCGTCCCCGTCGGTGCGGCGCTGGCCAAGCCCGAGGTCCCGCGCGGTCGGATCGGCAATTTCCGCCGTCACAAGGCTGGGCCCGGACGCCAAGGGGGTGACGTCAACCCGTGCCCCACGGAAATCCAACGTCCCGTCGATTGATTGAAGGTGACCGACAACCTCGACCTGCACCGGCGGATCGGTCTCTGCACGGCCAAACTCCCCAACCAGCAAAACGGTCCGCAATTCGCCCGCGTCCGTAGCGGGCAGCAGCGTAACGCAGGTCATCTGACCTGTCGCACCCGACGCGGTGGTGACCTGGAAATCGCCCGCCTGCAGGGTCGTGTGGTCGATCTCGGTCGAGAAGATCACCGGCATCCCGTCTTTGCCAGGCGCGCCCCGACAGATGAGACGAGCCAAAAAAGGCAGGGCGTTGTCGAGCCCGAAAAAGGCGGAAAGAAGCTCGGCGGATTGGCCGCCGCTTTGACGCGGGAGGTTCGCGCCCGCAGTCGCATCCGTCAGCTCTAGGCTGGTGACATCCGCCAAGCTCGGCGATGCACTGGCCATGACGCATGACAGAACCGCAAACAGGCGGCGATGGGCTGCGCCAACTGATCCGCTGATGGCCCGGATATCAGCTTTGGATATGCGTCGCATGCGCCCCTCCGCGTATTCTGTATGGGCAGCATATACAGCGAGGGATGCATGCTTCGACGGCTGCTCAGGATCACCCGCGGCCAGTCAGCATTCATTTTCGGCCAGCGTCGTCCTTTTGCTGCGCCTGTTCTCGGTACGCTTTCGGCGTGAGCCCCGTCCAGCGTTTGAAACTGCGCGCGAAGTTGGAGGACGACCCGAACCCAAGCGCGCCCGCGATGGCCTTGATGGGCTGCGAACTGCCGGACAGGAGCGCACGTGCGCGCGCCTCGCGGACCTGATCCATCAGTTTGCGATAGGACGTGCCGGACCGATCCAACTGCCGGCGCAGACCGCGCTCGGAATATCCCAACTTTGCCGCAACATCCGATAGCGACACCGTCAGGGACGGCGCACCTTCCAGGAGCGCGATGACCTGCGCGACCGGTGTCGTCTCAAACACCATTTCCTCTGCAAACTGCGCGCAAAGCCCCAGGAGCCGGGCATGATTGATCGGATCGGAACCGGGGAGCGGTCGGCTCAACAGGTCTGCGGGAAAGATGATCTGGTTTTCAGCGGCCGCGAAACGGACCGGAAACCCGATCTCGGCTTCGACTTCCGACCACTTCTCGGGTTGCTCGACCGTCATCTCTGCACGGATGGCGGCGTGATCAGACTGCAGCATCGCCTTGAGCAAGCCATTGATGGCGACGAGGGCGCTGCTAAACCCAAAATATGCGATGTCCTCGAAAGGAAACTTGGATCGCAGACGCAAGGCTGCTTCTCCGGTTTGCAATCCAAGGTCATCACCCACCAAGTGGACATCGAACGCAGGGAAGTTCAGGAAGAAGAACCGCGTCAGCACGTCGAGCCCGTCTTTGAAACGGGCGGCATTCATGGCTGTGTAGGACGGAATACCAATGTAGCTAGGTTGGAACTTCCGCGCCAATTTTACTCCAAGGTTCGGATCCTCCGTCTGGTCCATTGCATTCAAAAAAAGCCTGCGCAAAGGCTTAAAACCGCACCGAAATCGCGGATCGCTAAATCGAGCTTCTTCGAGCCCCGTTTCCTTGAGCAAAGCGTCTGCTGGATAGCCTTCCTCGCGGAGTGTTCGAAAGACGAACCCCGGGTAGTTCATTGGAAGGGCAGGATCATCCGGTGTAAATAAATTGCGTGCGATCATGGTAATTCCGTCATCGTCACACTGATCATGGCGGCGTTGGGGATTTCGCGCAACGGCTTGCGCCGCGCACCTTGTTTGCGTCGGGGCACTTCGGAACCGGCTCTTGGTCGAACGCGTCTCGCGTACCTGCATCCAGAACAAATTGGTGTTCAAGCATAGATCTGTCTGGCCTCCTGTTGCTGGGCGAATGAATTGGGCTTACTTGACTATGATTTCTGGACCGGGCGGGCGCATGTTGAGTGCTTGATGCGACAGTGTGTTGTTGTACTGCCTGTGCTAGCGATTGATTGCGATCTGCGCCTACTCGGTCGTTGTGAACCACTCCGCATTGAGAACCTCTTGGCGCAGCGTGCCGTTGAACCGTTCGTTGAATCCGTTCTCCCACGGAGATCCGGGATAGATACGGATTGGCCCGATGCGAACTCTTCGCAGCCAGTCCTACGATAACCTGAGGCAACAAAAGAAGGCGTTTCCAAATCGGCATTGCTGGTCCTTTTTTGTCGGTGTTTCATCAGGTCGTCCGACCGCCTGGTTTTTTAATCGTAGGCAGGTCAAAACGCTGGTCTAAACACGTCGCTTCACTTGCTGACCGAGAAAGAGGGCACTTGCGCAGCGTCTGACCCGCCTTGCATCAGAGCGTTTTGCAAGGCCTCCAGCCGCTCGGCCGCCATTTTCCCGAAGTCTGACTGCGCTACTGCTTCGTCTTGCATTGCGACCTCGAACCACGAACGCGCCAACATCGGATCTTGGTCGATGCCGAGCCCAAGGGCTACGTGGTACCCAGCGTATTCGGCATATACCGGCGCGTCCAAAGCCGTGAGAAGCACCGCAGAGCCGATGGCGAGGTCGAGCGCATCAAGGCGGTACCCAACGCCCAAGCAAACCTCGGCGATGCCGGACATCTCGACCGGATCTTGACCTGTGCGCTCGATAAACTCTGCAGCACCTTGGACCACATCGGTGGCCGGTCTGTCGGATACGGACGCCACCACTGACGCCAGGGCCGGCGCAAAACCGAGACACTGCGCTTCGATGTTCTCCGGCGTGAAGCCTGTCACACTGGCGGCAAGCGCGTCGCTTTGCGCCATGGCGGCCTGTGTTGCGCTGCAAAACAGAGGTTGGAGTGTTTGATCCAAGGAGGGCTGTAAGGCCGAAGCTTCGGGTTGCGCGCAAAAGGCGGAAACAACCTCCTCGTTACCCGTTGTCCGAAAGCTTGGAATGACGCCGGTCGGCTCTGACGGCGCGCCGTCCTTCAGGATCAAAAGCAGGCCCTTGATCCCGTCGGGATGGGTGTCCGCGACCTGCTGGGCCTCGGCGCTGTTGGTTTGCGCGCCCTGATATGCCATCATCAAGAATTGCGCCTCTTCCTCGGCCAATTGACCGGTCAGAGGATAGTCGAGATACGCCTGATACTCTTCGATCGCTGTGCGCGTTTGCTGCCCCATGAGGCCATCGACCGGGCCCGCGTCGAAGGTGAAGTAATTCAGCGCCGTCTGCACTTGGCCGACCTTGGCCATCTCTGCGGGCGACGGGCGCGACGCAATCTGCTGTTGGACCTGTCGCTCGATCTGTGCGCGGGCTTGTCCTGACTGTCTCTGGACCTCGCTTTGAATCTTATCCTGCAGGCGTTGTTTGAGTGGACCGTCGCGAGTCTGTGCGACGGCAGGCAGAACTGTCAAAAGGCAAACGGCCCAAACTGACAGCAATTGGTTGATGGCTGTTTGTGAAATCATGTGCTGCATCCAAATCTTCGCCTCTTTAGGTCAAAAAATGCGCCCAACCCTCCGTGAGTGGTGGCCTTTTGAGGCAAGGGCCGCGCGCTGAGTGCGATTACCCGCGCGCCTCGGCCATCTGTTGCATTTCTTCCTTGGTCAGGAAGCCGTCGCCATTGGCGTCCAGACGATTGAACACCATGCCGTAGCGGCCTGATTTTTTGACCCGGTCTGCGCGCCCAAGTTTGTCTGCCGCATTGAGGTTGATCAGCGTTTCGAATTCCGAAGCGCTGATGACGCCGTCATCGTTGCGGTCCGCCTCGACCACGTTCTGCAAGAGTTTTTGGCGGTCCGCCGCGGACATGTTTTGCGCCTGCGCGGCCTGCGGCAACGAAAGCCCTGCAAGGATCGTAAGGCTGAGAAGTGTGGTTTTGATCATGGTCTGGTCTCCTGTGACAAGTTGGTTTTGGAATTTTTGCGGTCGCCGCCGTCAGGGGCAGTCAACGATCGCCCCGGTCGCGTCGATGCACGTCACCGCGCGTGACCCGCCGGAGCCGCGTTCATATGTGCTGTCGACATTAGCTGTCTGGCCCTCGTCCCCTGTGTAGGTTCCGTCGCGGTTGTACGTGCCTTCATCCAGGGTCGATGCGCCGCTGTATGATCTGCTGGTCCCAGCAGCTTCTGTGCTGCGATTGCCGGTCCATGCGCCATCCGCGCTGCGGTTCAGCAGACGCTGGCTGTTGAACGTGCCATTCTCCCCGCTCCCTGCACTTTGCAGAGTGCGTGACAGCGACCCGTCGTCTTGCCAGGTCGCAGAGCCGCTATGGCAGGCTGCGGCATACCCGCCGTTGGCGCATTTGCCGAACCCTGCAAAGCCGTTCCCGGCGCGATCGGAGGCGAAACCACCGCGCCTAAATGCGCCTTGCCCTGCGCCGTTTGAAGCGCCTCCCCGCGACCGCGCAGCAACACCATTTTCGCCCGCCGCGATGCCTTTGCGCACGAAGAGGCCATCGGCATCGGCCGGCATTGCCGAAACGCTCAGCATAAGCACGCCGGCGGCAACGACTGCGGCCGACGAAAATGAACGCATAGCCCGGCCAGATTTTCGTTTCGTCGATGAATCGTCCATTTTTTTCTCCATCCTGGCCGCTTGCAATCCCGTGAGTGGTGGCAAGGCCTGTTCGTGATGAAGGCAATTTGACGTGCGCAGTTTGCCGCAGTATTTCACCAATTTCTCAATGGCGCGAAATTTTCCAATTTCTGTGTTTCAGTTTGTTGCAAGTTGATAATCGGGTGAAACACACGGGCGTTATGCTGCTGAATGATGATGCACAGTGAAATGATGAACGGCCCGAAAGAGCGATGACAGTACAAGGCACCAGCGGGCAGACTAGCCATATGACACGCGTCGCTGTTGTCGAAGATGACCATGAGATACGGCAGCTCGTGGTTGACTACCTCATGCGCGAGGGGTTCGATGTGGCAGGCTACCCCAATGGCAGCGCCTTTGATCAAAGCCTGGCGATGTTCCAGCCGGACGTCGTTGTCCTTGACCTGATGATGCCGGGCGAGGATGGGTTGTCGATCTGCCGAAGAATTTCGCCGCACGTGCCGGTCTTGGTGCTTTCGGCTAAAGGGGAAGAGCTTGATCGGATCATTGGCCTGGAGGTCGGTGCAGACGACTACCTGACAAAGCCTTTCAACCCAAGGGAGCTTGTCGCCCGCATCCGGGCCGTCTTGCGGCGCAGGGATCGGATGCCGCCAGTGCCCCACGTCGCCAGCAATCCGACGGACGCTGAACACCTCGGATCAGATCGCGAAATCCTTGTGTTTGACGGCTGGACGCTGGACGTGGACGGGCGCCGTTTGTCCGACGCGTCGCAAGCTGACGTGCCGCTTTCGTCAGGAGAGTTCGCGCTGCTGACAGAGTTCGCGCGGCGTCCCCAACGTGTCTTGTCCCGTGACCTGCTTCTCGACTGGACTCGCGGCGACGCATCCGATGCCTTTGACCGGGCCATTGACGTGCAACTTTCTCGCTTGCGAAAGAAGCTGGCAGAGCGGGGGGGCAAAGGGTTGATCAAGACAATCCGGGGTGACGGATACCTCTTTTCTGCCGATGTGCGGCGCCTTCGCACGCCCAAGACTTGAGTACGCGATGACAAATGGCCAGCGGCAAACGCGGTTTTCGGTCCCAAGAGCTCTTGGGCAGCTTGGCATGCTTGGATTTCGCAGCCTCGTTCTGACCGCGCTGATCATAGCGCTGTTGAATGTCGCCTTTCTCATTACCCTCAGCCAGATCAACTCGAATTTTGATCAAAGTCTTGTTGCGCCGCCTTTGGTGCGGCAGGCCGCCGCCGCCGCCGAATTGATGGACGCGCTTGACGATGATGGACGCGCCCTTGCTTTGGCCGCGACGAATTCAAGCGGGCTCAGGATGACGATCGCACCAGATTTTGCGGCAACGCCGCCGGTGGAGAACCCGATTGAGGTTTTCGTCCCTGTTATCGAAATCTACAGGGCCGTTCTGGGCGACAGGCCGTTCAGCGTCTACAGCAGGTCAGACGGGGAGCGAGCAGGTCAGCGCGCAGCCCTTCTGACGGATGATCTGATCATTGTGATACGGCTGCGCGACGGATCCGCGCTGGTTGTAGAAAGCAGCGCGGAATTTCAGCGCAACGTCGGTCTTTACGGGATCGCGTTGGTCATTGGTTTCCTGAGCCTCCTGATCACCGGCCTCATGATCTGGGCCAGTTTCACATATGCCAGACCACTCTCGCGTCTGGCGCAGGCGTCGCAAAACTTCGTCGACGCCGTCAATACGTCTTCGCCTTTGGAGCCTTTGCCGGAAACCGGACCCAAACCGGTGCGCGACCTGGCTGTGGCCATGAACACGGCTGGATCGAAACTTGTTCGCTTGACGCTCGAGCGCACGAATACTCTGGCTGCTGTTGCGCATGATCTTCGGACCTATCTGACCCGCCTACGGATGCGGAGCGAGTTGATCGAGGATGATACGCAAAGAGCCAAGAGCATCCGTGACATCGAAGAGATGACGCAACTGATCGAGGATACGCTGTCGCTGGGCAAGGCTGTGGCCAAGCCTTCACCGGCAGAACGCTTCGACCTGGCGGAGTGGCTTGATGCATTCGTCGCGCATCGCGTGGATGCGGGCGATCCGATCGAAATCAATATTCACCTGCAAGAACCAATCGTTAATGTCGCACCGGCCCCACTGTCGCGCGCTTTGAACAATCTGATCGACAACGCAATTCGATATGCAGGGCAAGCGGTTGTGGTTTTGGACAGTGGCGGCGCGGGCATTGCCCAAATCAGCGTTCAGGATGAGGGGCCCGGCGTGCCTGCAGACTACCTAAAGCAAATGAGTGAGCCGTTCAGTAGATTGGAGACGTCCCGTTCGCGGGACACTGGTGGTGCGGGTTTGGGATTGGCAATCGCGAAGGCCTTTACAGAACAGATTGGCAGCGAATTGACGCTGAGCAACCGGAGGGATGGTGGGTTCTGCGCCCAGATTTTCCTGCGTTTGGTGGGTGATTTCTAGCCAGCCGAATTCGAGATGGATTTGGGGGTCTGACGAAGCCTTACAATGACTGGCGCGCAACAGGACAATGCTGGCCGTCAATGCACTGACCTCTCTCGCTCGGTGTTCCGGGACAACGGGCGGTCACGATCCCGATCCGGGATGGTCGGCGATACTGGACCTGTCGCGCTTTTGTACCGCTCCGATTGCTCACTTATGCAGCCTTCGCTTCGAAGGCCAAGGGGCTTTTCCAGCCGAGGGCTGAATGCCTGCGCCGCGGATTGTAGAAGCCATTGATTTATTCAAAGATGGCGATCTCAGCGTCGCGACGTGTAGGCCAGGAGCGTTGCCACAGCAACTCAGCCTTGATCGTCTTGAAGAAGGTTTCGACGGCAGCGTTGTCATTGCAATTTCCGGTCCCACTCATGGACGCCCGGAACCCGTGCTGGCGCAGGATTTTCTGGTAGTCGTGAGAACAGTATTGCGAACCAC
The DNA here is from genome assembly GCA_038525395.1 of Pseudomonadota bacterium. Taxonomy (GTDB): domain Bacteria; phylum Pseudomonadota; class Alphaproteobacteria; order Rhodobacterales; family Rhodobacteraceae; genus Tateyamaria. The sequence continues at coordinate 64,867 of JBCBHS010000019.1, forward strand.
GGTCGGTGTGGTGGATGCATCCCTTCGACGGTTGCGCAGGGCGATGGCCATGTTCAGGGCCCGGATGGCCAGGTCACGCTTCATTCGGTTGCTGAAGGCCCAACCGATCACGCGGCGTGAATGCAGGTCGAGGATGACGGCCAGGTAGAGCCAGCCTTCGCGGGTCCACACATAGCTGATGTCGCCCGCCCATTTCAGATTGGGCGCATCAGCGTGGAAGTCCCGGTTCAGCAGGTTCGGCGCGATGTTGAAAACGTGGTTACTGTCCGTGGTCGCTTTGAACTTCTTGTTCCGCTTCACCTCAATGCCATTCTCGCTCATCAGCCTGCCGACACGGCGATGCCCGACTTCAAGGCCCAATTCCCTCAGTTCCTCTGTCATGCGTGGACGGCCGTAGCTGCCCAAAGATAGGGCGAACTGTTCGCGGATGTGCGCCAGTACAACCATATCTTTTCGCTGACTGAGGCTGAGCGGACGATTACGGTAGGCGCGATACTCTCGTGGGCTGACATCCATGCTCTGGCAAAGCCGCTCGACAGGGAGCATGTCCGCGTTTTTTGCCCCTCTTGGCAGAATTGCCATGCAAATCGCCTGCCGGGCAATGAATGAAAGCAAACCTCATTTGCTTCGCTCCGCATAGAACTGGGTGGCCTTTTTTAACACCTCCCTCTCCTCCCGAAGCATGCGGTTCTCTTTGCGCAGCTCCGCAACCTCGCGTTCAAGATCAGATTGGCCAGACGGCTTCTCTGGATTGCGCCGGTCCTGCTGGATCCAACGGCTCAGTGTTGAGAAACCAACGCCAAAATCTGCAGCAACCTGCTTACGCGGCAGCCCGCTGGTTAACGCTACCCGCACTGCCTCTGCGCGGAATTCCGGGGTGGGGTTCGATGCCATGATGTCTCTCCTTTGTGGCAAAATACCAAGTCAAAGGAGCGGAACAATTCCGCAACAGGTCCAAACATCCTGCGGCGGATCGCATTCAGTTCGGTCTGCACGGGGGGGCCGTTCGAATTACCCCCAACCGGGCACCCCTGCGAGAGCGGTCGCTCTATACTTACGCAAAGTGGGACTGCCCAAAGACTTGCGCTTGCAAGAATACCGGGGAATTGCTGCGACCATGTTGCTGAATTCCGATTTGAGCTGGCCAGAAATCGCCAATACCATGAAGTGGTCTGTCAGATACGCTGCGCATGTGATCGAGCATTACGCGCTGTTTTCCTCAGACTGAACAGATGCGGTTTTGGCAAAGTCCGCCCAAGCGAAAACGGGTGCGGCGTAAACATAGCTAATCGCACCTGTAGACGGCGCGTGGCGCACAAAGGCCATTTTGGAGTAAGCAATTGAAAATAAATGGAGGCGAGTACCGGAATCGAACCGGTGTACACGGATTTGCAATCCGCTGCGTCACCACTCCGCCAACTCGCCAGCCAGGGTGCGAGGGCGGGGTTAGACCATCTGCGACACCTGTGCAAGCCGTGCGGCGTGCGAATGCCGGAAATCGCGTGTCTCCTGCGTTGCTCCAGCCGTTGGGATGTGGCACAGATATCTCAGGATTCTGAACGGATGAGTTTAGCTGCAATGACAGATTTCGCCGCACGCCGCACAATGATGGTTGATACGCAGGTGCGTCCGTCGGATGTGACCAAGTTTCCCATCATCGACGCGATGCTGACCGTGCAGCGCGAGGATTTTGTGCCGTCGGCCCAGCGGGAAGCGGCGTATATGGGCGAAAACCTGTCCCTGGGCGATGGTCGCGTGCTGCTCGAGCCGCGGACGTTGGCCAAGATGCTGGATGCGCTCGACATTGCGGGGGACGAGCTGGTGTTGGATGTGGGCGCGGCACTTGGCTATTCGGCCGCGGTGATTGCGCACATGGCCGAGGCTGTCGTGGCACTGGAAGAAGACGACGCGATGGCCAAAGAGGCGCAGGATGCGCTGATGGCGGCGGGCGTGGATAACGTGATCACGCATACCGCGGCGCTTCATACCGGCGCCGCAGACCACGGCCCCTATGACGTCATCGTCGTCCAAGGCGGCGTAAGCCATGTGCCCGAGGACCTGATTGCGCAGTTGAAAGACGGCGGGCGGATGGCGTGCCTCTTTATGGATGGCGCCTTGGGCGAGGTGCGGATTGGTTACAAGCTTGATGGGCGCGTCTCGTGGCGGCGCGCGTTCAACGCGGGGGCACCGGTGCTGCGCGGGTTTGAAAAACACGACGCGTTCCAGTTGTAGAGGCAACAGCGGGCCGCATCTTTGAACACAGGCAAAGAACGGGGGCAGGGCAGATGATCAAGGGTACATGGATGCGACGGTGGCGTAGCGCGGTGGTGACAACTGCGCTGGTGGCGGGGCTGAGCGCGCCTGCTGCGGTGGCCGATACGCTGGCCGATGCCATGGTGGGCGCCTACAGCCACAGTGGGCTGCTGGATCAGAACCGCGCCTTGCTGCGGGCCGCGGATGAGGACGTGGCCATCGCCATGTCCGCCATCCGGCCGATCATCAACTGGTCGGGCGACTTTACCCGGCAGTTTGGCGATACGACCTCGGCCTCGACCGGGGGCATCTCGCGTGACGTGGGCCAGACGACGGCCTCGATTGGCCTGTCTGCAACCCTGCAACTGATCGACTTTGGCGCCGATGCCGCACGCATCGAATCCAGCAAGGAAACCGTGCTGGCCACCCGCGCCTCGCTTTTGTCGGTAGAACAGTCCATCCTGCTACGCGCCGCGTCCGCCTTTTTCAACGTCGGGCGGCAGCAGGAATTTGTCAGCTTGCGGCAGAACAACCTGCGCCTGTTGGGGCAAGAGCTGCGCGCGGCCCAAGACCGGTTCGAGGTGGGAGAGGTCACGCGCACCGATGTCGCCCTGGCCGAGGCTGCCGTGGCCCAGGCGCGCAGTAACCTCGCCGATGCGCAACGTAACCTGATCCAGGCCCAGGCCGAATATACCAACGTCACCGGACGCAAGCCTGGGCGCCTAAGCGGTTTGCCCAGCCTGCCGCGGACGGAAACGAACGTCGCATCGGCTCAGACCTTTGCCGTCCGCAACCACCCCGATATGGACCAGGCGCGCCGCCAGATTACCGCGAACGAACTGCTGGTCGCCGCCGCACTGGCCGACATGACGCCCACGGTGTCATTGCAAGGGACGCTGAACGTCTCTGAAACCTATGGCAACGACAACCAGTCCGACACCGGCACGGTCAGCCTCAACTTCTCTGGCCCCGTCTATCGCGGGGGCGAGCTGACGGCGCGAGAACGGCGGGCGATTGCGGTGCGCGATGCCTCGCGCGGGAACCTGCACAATGTGCGCCACACGGTGCAGCAGGACGTCGTGAACGCCATTTCTGACCTAGAGGCTGCGCGCGCCAGCCTCGTCGCTTCTGAACGGCAAATTCGCGCCGCCCGCGTCGCCTTCCAAGGTGTGCGTGAGGAAGCGACTTTGGGCGCGCGGACCACGCTGGACGTGCTGGATGCGGAACAGGACCTGCTGGATGCGGAAACCAACCGCATTTCCGCCCAAGCCGATCAGTACATCGCGGCCTATGCGGTGCTGGAATCCATGGGGCTGCTGACCGCGCAACGCCTGGGCCTGCCTGTGCAAATCTATGACCCGGCGGCCTATTACAACCTGGTCAAGGATGCCCCGGCCAAGCTGTCCCGCCAGGGGCGCCAACTGGATAACATCCTGCGCGCATTGCAAATCGATTAAGGTTTTCAGCACCCTGTTGTGCGACTCTCATCTGCGCTGTACACTGTGCGGTGAGGTTGAGAGTGGTAAATCAAAATGTCTGACCCGATGACCAACACCGAGGTGGAGGACGTCCTAGCGTCTATTCGCCGTTTGGTGTCTGACGACAAACGCCCCGAAACAGCGGCAGAACCGACCCCGGCGCAGGACAGATTGGTGCTGACGCCGTCCTTGCGCGTGATGGAAGATGCGGACGTTGCCGAGGACGTGGCGGAAAGCGATACGCATGCCAAGGCTGGTGAGGATCAGCCGTCGGACGATGTGTTGCACATGTCGATCCACGAGGCCTTTGCCGAGGATGATACGCCTGACGCGGTGGAAGACCTGGACGCGCCGGGGCAGGGCGCAGAGACCGCTGAGGCTGCATTGGCTGAGGATGTGGCAGAGGACGCTACGGATGTGTCGGCTGATGATCACGATGAACGACAGTCTGACGCCGTGGAAGACGTTCAGGACAGTGTTGCCGAGGATGATGCAGACACGCTGAGCGACATCATCGCCGAGGCGGCCGTCGAGGACGTGGCTGCTGAGGACGCCGCTGTCGAGGACGAGGCGATTGAGGACGACGAAGCCGAGGAGATGCAAGCCGAAGTCATCCCGCCTGAGGCCGAAGCGGCGCCGCGAGAAGCCGAAAAGGGCGCGGCAGAGCAACGGACGCTGAGCGAAAAGATCGCGGCGTTGGAAACCTTGCTGGGCACGCAAGGCAAAGAGTTTGAGCCGGACGCGGGCGAAGAAGATACGCCCTTTGTCGAGGCCGAAGCGCCGACCATGACCTGGGAAGATGCCGAGCCCGAGCCTGCCTTTACCCCAACGGCTGCACCGGAACCTGCCGCACCGGACGAAGACGACGAGGCAACCGCCGCACAGATATTCTCCAGCGACGAGGACGTCCTGGACGAAGAGGCGCTGCGCGAGCTGGTCAGCGACATCGTCCGCGAAGAGCTGCAAGGCGCGCTGGGTGAGCGGATCACGCGCAACGTGCGCAAGCTGGTACGGCGCGAAATCCACCGCGCCCTGGCCGCGCAAGAGCTTGAATAACACCCGACAGGCCGACGCGGGCAGATGAACACGCCCGCGCATCTGCTGCTGGGCGCTGCCGCCTTTGGCAAGCCTGGCACCTCGCGCATCCTTCTGGCGGCCTTTGCAGGCGGGCTGCTGCCCGATCTGTCGCTCTATCTGCTGGCGGGTACGTCGCTTTTTGTCTTGGGTATCCCACCGCAGCGCGTGTTCAACGAGCTGTACTTTTCAGACGCATGGCAGACTGTCTTTGCCATCGATAATTCGTTTCTGCTCTGGGGCGCGCTCTTGGCGCTTGCGGTCTGGCGCAAGGCTGCGTGGGCCGTCGCGCTGACCTCTGCCGCGCTGCTGCACCTTTGCCTCGACTTCCCGCTGCACCATGACGATGGGCGGTCCCATTTCTGGCCCCTGACCAGCTGGGTGTTTGAAAGCCCGTTCAGCTATTGGGATCGCGCCCACGGCGCGATGTGGATCGCACCGATCGAGGGGCTGCTCGCCCTTGGCGCCGCGGTCCTGCTGTGGCTGCGCCGCATCCCCCTGTGGGCCCGGGTCGTGACGCTGCTGATGCTAGCCGCCGAGGTCTGGATCGTGCGGCAGTGGCTGTTTTTCTTTGTAGATGGCTAGACCAAAAGAAAACGCGCCCGGCAGAGGGGCGCGTTTTCCTTAGCAGCGATGTCGGTGCAGATCAGGCGGCTTCGGCCTGTTGGGCTGCATTGCGACGTTCGGATTCTTCACGGCTCAGCGCGACGGAGGTCCGCACACCTTTGCCCACAAATTCCATCAGCCCCAGCACAACCCGCTCATTCGGGTCGATCCCGGCGCAGCTCAGCACCTCACGGCCATCGCGCGACCGCGCCCAGCGGGCGATCTGCTCTGGGCCATTGCCATACTTCTTGTCGTCCGCGATGGCATCATCCAGCGCAGCCAGTACGACAGCTGCAAACAGTTTACGTGCACGGTTGCCTTGTTCATTGTTAAAGGCCGTGCCGTCAACGAAATCTTTCATTCGTCGTCCTTCCTTTATTCTTGCTCTTGTGTTTTCGGCGTGACGCTCGTTATGGACGATCTGTGTCGATTCGGATACCCCATTTCTGCATGGCACCCTTGCAATTTGTGCATGGCTTTCTGCACTTGCAGCACAGGATTTGGTTGTCTTGCCCGTCCGCCACCACCGAGATATAGGGAGCTTCAACTTTTCATCAACCTTTTGCCATGGTTTTGACACATGCCTAAAATTAACGGAAACGAGATCCGCCCCGGGAACGTGCTGGAGCACAATGATGGTCTGTGGGCCGCGGTAAAGGTCGATCACGTCAAGCCCGGCAAGGGCGGCGCCTTTGCCCAGGTCGAGCTGCGCAACCTGCGCAACGGCTCGAAACTGAACGAACGCTTTCGCAGCGCCGACAAGGTCGAGCGGGTGCGGTTGGAGCAGAAAGACCAGCAGTTCCTCTACGAAAACGACGGCATGCTGGTGTTCATGGACACCGACACCTACGAACAGATCGAACTGCCCGCCGAGATCCTCGGCGACCGCCGCCCGTTCCTGCAGGACGGCATGACCATCGTCGTCGAATTCTACGACGCCGAAGCCCTGAACGCGACGCTGCCGCAAAAGGTGGTGTGCAAGATCGTAGAGACCGAACCGGTGGTCAAAGGCCAAACCGCGGCCAACTCGTTCAAACCCGCGATCCTCGACAACGGGATCAAGGTCATGGTGCCACCCTTCGTGGGCCAGGACGAGGATATCGTGGTCAACACCGAGACCATGGATTATTCCGAACGGGCCTGAGGCGCGGGGCCAGCCGGCCCGCCGCAAACTTCAAACCTTGTTAACCATGGGTTGCGCGGCGCGCATAGCGCCGCAGACGCATGCCATGCCCGCATCCCATGTTGCGCCGCCACCAAGTCAAGCGTTCGCTGGGCCGCACCGTATTTCGGCGTACGCCCCGTTAACCATCGCCCAGCCAACCCCGAATGCAAAAATCTCGCGGCGTTTGTCAGCCAAAATGCGCACGCGCACCGGCAAACTGCGCAAATTCGCACCTCTAAAATCACGCAGCGCCATGAACATTAGAATCAAATGCGCACCTTCTCGGTGAAAACGCGCATTTGGTTCATGGGGCAGCGAACCGCCCTTCTTCAAAGGTTAACCCGCGTCACTATGTCCGGAGCGACGACGCCTGTTTAGGCCCGGGTCAGCAGACAGGTGAAGCGACGGCGCTCGACGTAGTCGTCGCACCCTTCGCCCATCTTAACGGTGCTCCAATCGCACCAGTGAACCTTGTATCCGAAACATTCGGCCAAAAGCTCGATAGTGCCGCGGCTCGCGTTTCCAACGGCAGAAAACTGTTGGCCCGCAATCTCGGCAATCGCGTTATTCGGTTCCCAGGTCTTTTCTTTGCGGATGCGCACAACCGGCTCATCAAGGTCATCGATTTCACTATCAATGACGATGACCTTTGGCTGAAACGCATGCATGAGCTTCAGCATCCCGTAGTGGTCATAAATGTGGTAATAAAATCCGAGATTGAGGATCACGTCGAATTTTTGGCCCTGATCGGCCAATTGCGGCATGATGTCGAAGGCGTTCCCAATGATAAACTCATGCTTGAGCGGGGCCATCAATTTGTCGCCGCGATCAGCACTTTCTTTGCGCCCCTCAACGCCGACTGTTTCGCCAGCGCCCATGCGGTGCGCGGCCCATGACCAAAAGCCGTGACGCGCGCCGATATCGAGAACACGCGCCCCTTTCATATGTGCGAGATCAAAAGAAAAGATGCGGTCAGCCCGCTTGTTCATTCGGCTCAGAAAGTCCTCGCTCCAAAAGAAGCCTTTGTCGTTGATGTCCAGGGAAAACGCTTGTTTGGTCACGTCTTCACGCTCCTTTTTGATAACTGCGGCAGACAGAGGGTTTGGGAAATTACTGAAATCTGTTGATGCACGCGTCGGTTTCGAACCCCGCGACCTTGGGCGATTTGTCGTGGGCATTCAAGGGGCTGTAAGGGCGGTTATCTGCTTGGTTTTAGTGGGCTGTACGCCGCGGATTCTTCGGGAAATGGTGTTTGCCGGGGGCACGATATCCCCGCAATTCCGCCGAGTTGGCGCAAGGCCGAACACGACCGCTTTGGGTGCAAAACCGGCTTCAGCCTTTCCAGATTACGTCCGCCTTGCCCGCACTCAGCGAGCCCGTCGCGCGGTCGAACCGCAGATAGGCGATGGCGCGGTCGCCTGCGCGTGACAGGAGGGTGCCTGCGCGTTTTTCGCCTGCCATGATCTCGGTCCCGGTGTCGGCGGGGCCGCTGATGGCGACCTGCGCCAGGCCCTTGCGCAGCGTTGTCTTGTGTTTCATCCGCGCGGTCACTTCTTGGCCCACATAGCAGCCCTTGCGGAAATCGACGCCGTTCAGGGCCTCGAACCCCGCTTCGAGGATGAAGGTGTCGGGGGTCAGTTCGACCCCGGTCTCGGGGATCATGTGGGCCACGCGCAGGGCGGTCCAGTCGACCGTATCCTCGGCCTGGGGTGTGTCGCGGTAGGCGCGCCAGCCCAGATGCGCGCTGCGCGGATCGGGCAGGGCGTCGGCGGGGGGCGCGCCCAGGCCTCTGTGCAGGTGCAACCCGCTGTCGGCGATCGTGACGGCGGCGCGCAGGCGGTACATGTTCAGCCGCTGGCGCAGCATGTCGGCCTGGCTGGCCGCGGCATCCAGCAGCACCGCGTCGCCCTCGGCCCGCAGAAAGAAGTCGGCAAGGTATTTGCCCTGCGGCGTCAGCAGCGCGGCATAGACCAGCCCGCTGTCGATCCCGGCGATGTCATTGGTGATCAACCCTTGCAGGAAATCCCGCGTGTCGGCGCCGGTCAGGCGAAAGATATGGCGGTCGGACATCGGGCATTCCTTTATCAACAGACACTTATCATATAACAGCGGCTCAGGTCTGAAAAAGGGGTCAGGATGCCTGCACCGATATCTGTCATCGTTCCCACGCTGAACGCGGCCCCTGGGTTGACCGCGTGCTTTGGCGCGTTGAT
>JBCBHS010000020.1:0-68093 GCA_038525395.1 Pseudomonadota bacterium
CCTCAAAGTTCTCGGGGTTGTACCAGACCAGCGATTTGACGTTCACGTTGTAGAAAAAGCCAAAGACCTGGTCGTTGCCGTCGGCATCCGCATATGTGCCCAGATCAACCCAGGACTGGCCCGCGGCATAGTTGTCGCGCACCCAGTCGCCCATGCTGTCGGGCAGGGGATGCAGCTGGCCCTTGCCGGCCATCACCGCCGCCAGACCCGGCTGCGGGAACACGGCGATGTTGGGGGCCGATCCGGCCTCGGCATCGATCACGATCTGCTGCTCAAAGCTGTCGGACCCGGTATAGATCACGTCGGCGCCGGTCGCGGCCTCGAAATAGGCCAGCGCGTTGTTCAGATAGCCATCCTCGGGTGTCAGCCAGGGGCCGAACATGGTGATGGTCTGGCCGCTCAGGTCCGGGGCAGCTTCGGCCCAGGCCTCGTAGCTGTCCCAGCTGAACGGGCCTTCGCCGGGGGCAAAGGCCAGGTGGCCGTCCGCATGTGCGGTCGCAGCCGAAATAGCCAGCGCCGCGGCACTGGCCCAAAGGGTCTTGGTCATTTTGGTCGTCCTCCCATTCGTGTCCAATCCAACCGATTCACCGAACCGATCATGCGCGCAAAGACAGGGTTTTCGCCCTTTAGTCAAAGCGCTTTGGAATGCGCAGACCGTCGCCTAAAAATTCTGCGCTGTCAAACGCTCTGCGCGTCTGTCGCGAAAATACCCTAACACGATTTCACAAAGGCCCCGAAGGTTTTGACGCCGCTGCCCCCATTGGGTAGCGTCTGCCAAATGTAAAAGCGCTTTGAACCGGAAACCCCGTGAATCTCAAGGAACTCTCTCATCTGCTGGGGCTCAGCCAGACCACCGTCAGCCGCGCGCTGAACGGCTATCCCGAGGTGTCAGAGGCCACGCGGGCCCGCGTCGTCAAAGCGGCCGCGCAGCACAACTATACCCCCAACATCCGGGCGCGGGGTCTGGCGACGGGTCACAGCCGCTGTATCGGCCATGTGATTTCGGTGAGCGATTCGGCAGAAATGGTGAACCCGATCTTCGGCGACTTCATGGCGGGGGCCGGGGCCACCTATGCCGCGCATGGCTATGATATGATCGTCACCCGCGTCGGCCAAAAGGACGAGGCCGAGACCTATCGCAACCTCAAGGCGCGCGCCGCGGTCGATGGTCTGGTCATGCACGCCCCGCGCGCCAATGACCCGCGGCTGCCGCTGCTCAAGGAACTGGGCCTGCCCTTTGTCGTCCATGGCCGATCGACCGAGGCAAATGTCGACTACGCCTGGCTTGACGTGAACAACCGGCGCGCGTTTCAGGACGCGACCGCCTACCTGATCTCGCTGGGTCACCGCCGCATCGCGCTGATCAACGGGCAGGAAACGATGGACTTTGCCATTCGCCGCCGTGCGGGTTTTGCCACCGCGATGGCCGAAGCGGGGCTGTCCCCCGATCCCGCCCTGATGAGCAGCGGCGAGATGACGGAAAGCTATGGGCACAGCAACGCCGCCGCGATGGTGGACCAGCCCGATCCGCCGACCGCCTTTCTGGTGTCGTCGATCATCTGCGCCGTGGGCGTGCGCCGGGCGCTGGACGAACGCGGCCTGCGCCCCGGGCAGGACGTGTCGATTGCGACCTTCGACGATTGCCTCAGCTACCTGGCCAATGGCAGCGACACGCCCGTGTTCACGGCGATGCAGTCATCCGTGCGCGACGCAGGCGCTGCGCTGGCGCAAATGCTGATCGACCAAATCCAGGCGCCCGACGCGCCGTTGCAACACACCCTGTGGGAGGCCGAGCTGGTCATCGGCGCCTCCACCGGGCCTGCCAAGGACTAACCATGCTCCGCCACACCCGCGCTGATTTCCCCCCAGGGTTCCTCTTTGGGGCCGCCACCTCTGCCTACCAGATCGAAGGGCACCGCTTTGGCGGGGCCGGCCGCGCAATGTGGGACGATTTCGCCGCCACCCCCGGCAACGTCGTCCGGGCAGAGGATGGGGCGGTGGCCTGCGACCACTACCACCGCTACGCGGGCGACCTTGATCTGCTGCGCGACGCAGGGTTCGACGCCTACCGCTTTTCCACCAGCTGGGCGCGGGTGATGCCGGACGGGCGCAATGTGAACCCTGAGGGCCTCGACTTCTACGACCGGCTGACCGACGCGATGCTGGAACGTGGTCTGAAACCCTGCGCCACGCTCTATCACTGGGAACTGCCCTCGGCCCTGGCCGACCAGGGCGGCTGGCGCAACCGGGACATCGCCCAGTGGTTCGGTGACTTTACCGAGGCCGTGATGACTCGCCTGGGCGACCGCATGTTCTCGGTCGCGACGATCAACGAATTTTGGTGCGTCGCGTACCTGTCGCATTTCCTGGGCCACCACGCGCCCGGCCTGCGCGACATCCGCGCCACCGCCCGCGCGATGCACCACGTGCTGCTGGCGCATGGCACCGCCATCGGGCGGATGCGCGACCTGGGGCTGGGCAACCTGGGCGCGGTGTTCAACATGGAATGGGCCACGCCCGCCGATGACAGCGCCGATGCGGCAGAGGCGGCGGCGCTGTATGACGACATCTATAACCACTTCTACATGTCGGGCGCGTTCAAGGGCCGCTATCCCGACCGCATCGTCGCCTCCCTGGGCGATCACCTGCCCGACAGGTGGCAAGACGACTTTCCGACGATCACCGCACCGCTCGATTGGGCCGGGGTCAACTACTACACCCGCGCGCTGATTGCGCCCAATGACGGGCCCTGGCCGCATCACCACGGGGTGCAAGGCCCGCTCGACAAGACCCAGATGGGGTGGGAAATCTATCCGCAAGGGCTGCATGATTTCCTAGTGCGCACGGCGCGCGACTATACCGGGGACCTGCCGCTCTATGTGACGGAAAACGGGATGGCGAACGCCGATACCGTGACCAACGGCGCGGTTCAAGACGACGCGCGCATCGCCTTTTTCAACCGCCACCTTCAGGCCGTCCGCGACGCCATCGCCGCGGGCGCGCCGGTCCAGGGCTATATGGCCTGGTCGTTGATGGACAATTACGAATGGGCGCTGGGCTATGAAAAGCGGTTCGGCCTGGTGCATGTCGATTTTGACACGCTCGAACGCACGCCCAAGGCGTCCTGGCACGCGTTCAAGGACATGCTCACCGCGCCGGATGCCACGCCATGAGCGTCAAGATCGAACTGTGCGAAACCCTGCCAAGCCGCGCCGCGCTCGACGACGTGCTGGGGCAGTATTACGCACTGATCTATGACCGGATGGCCCAGATGGGCGTGCACCTGCCGCCGGACGCCGCCGCCTCGGCGTTGAACGAGTTCTGGGACAATGCCCACGACTACCTGCCACCCAAAGGCTGTCTGGTCGTGGCACGCGATGCGTCAGGCCCGATTGTCGGCTGCGGGATGATGAAGTGTCTGGACGCGGAAACCGGCGAACTAAAGCGTTTGTTCGTCAGTGACAGCGCCCGTGGCACCGGGGCGGGCAGGCGACTGGTTGAGGCGCGGATTGATGCGGCGCGGGCCATGGGCCTGAAACGGCTGGTGGCCGACACGCTGTCGCCCAATGTCGAAATGCGCGCGCTGTATCCAAAACTTGGGTTTGCCGAGCTGTCAGAGCCGTACGAGACGACGACCTATCGCGACCAACCCATGCTGCGGCCGCATATGCACTACTTCATGCGCGACCTCAGCTTGGACGCGCAAACGCCCTGATGGCGCGGACATGGCGCGGCGCAGCGTTCAAACGGGTCGCGCCATGTTCGGTGTTACTTGCGACCTGCCAGCCAATGCTCGCTGTTGGCACACAGGGTCGAGGGCGTGTGCGCGGGGTCGTCCTTCAATTGCTCAGTCGCGCGGGCCGCAAGAAAGCCAAAGATCGCGGCAAAGCTTGTGGTGCCGAAGGCAAGTACAGTCATTACAATTCCCATAGTCATCTCCTGCGTTGTGTTGATGTCGACGTGGTGATGTCAGCTTTACGCAGGGTCGTTTGCATTGGATGAAAATAAATCTTTAATTTCAATGGTATGCCTTAGTATGCGATGACGATTGCGCCGGGTTTTCAGGCCGTTGACGGCCCCGCTGCGGCAGCCTGTCGCGCCCTAGCGAAAGACCAGGATGATCCCGACGAAATACAGGCACAGCGCCCACCAGCCCAAGGCGGCAGCACTCAGCGCCAGCGCCAGCAAGGCGGCCAACACCGCCCCCACCTCAAGCATCCCGCGCGCGCGCGGCAGCGCCTCTAGCCGGTCCAGCTCTGCCCGGATTTCGCCGCCGCGCAGGCGCGAGATCACCAGGGCCGCGACCCGGAAACAGGCCTGGCGCACGGGTTCTATGGCAGAGGACCGGTTCGACATGGCGTCACCCTAGCGGCTTGGGCCGCGCGATCCAACCCAAGGCAATCCAAGGCGACCTGGGCCAACCCAAGGCAATCCAAGGTGGCTACATCCACTGGCGCGGGTCCACCGCCTGGCCGGTGCGCGCGCTTTCCTGTGCCGCGATGCCCATCGCAACCGCCGCCCAACCGTCGGCCAGCGTGACTTCGGGCGTGCCCTGGCCACGCACCAGGGCGGCAAAGCGCTGATGCTGGTAAAAGGTCGACCCGTTGTGATCACCCGCATCCAGCAGCGCCGGGTCCACGGGGATGTCATGCACCACCGGCCCCTGCGGGTGCCGGGGCGAGGTGACCAGCTTGGCCACCGGTGCGGGGCCCAGATGTGCAGGCCAGAACCGGCCGGGGCCGGGGACAAAGGCCTCGATCTTGCCCACCGGGCCCACCGCCGACAGCTCTTCCTGATAGGCGCTGCCCTCGGCGAACATGCACAGCTCCAGCATCGCGCGCGTGCCGTCGTCGAAATCCACCAGCGCATAGCCGCTGTCGAGGATGTCTGGCGTCGCACCATCATAGGCCTCGTCGCGGTGGTTCACCGCCTGGCTGGCCGAGGCCATGACGCGCACCGGCTCGGCCCCCAGGGTCAGGCGCATCAGGTCGAAGAAATGGCAGCACTTTTCGACAAATGTGCCGCCGGTATAGCGGTTGAACCGGTTCCAATCGCCCACCTTCTGCAAAAATGGAAACCGGTGTTCGCGGATCGACAGCTGGCGGATGCCGCCCGTGGCCTCGGGTGCGCGGGCCAAAAACTGCGCGATCACGGGCATATAGCGGTATTCCATCGCCACCCAGATGGGCGCGGGATAGCTGTCGCGAAACGCAGCCAGCGTGCCCGCGTCGCCCGCATCGGTAAACAGCGGCTTTTCCACCAGCAAGGGCAGGGGGCGGATCGCCGCGATCTCTTGCATCTGGGCCACGTGGCAGTGGTTGGGGCTGACGATCAGCAGGCAGTCTAGGTCCGGCACCGCCAGCAGCGCGGCCAGCGTGTCGACGCGCCGGGCCGTGGGCGCAATGGCCAAGGCCTTGGCCGCCATGCCGTCATCGGGTTCGTAAAACGCGGCCACGCTGGCCTCGGGCAGCAGCGCGATATTGCGCATGTGTTCCTGCCCCATCATGCCGCATCCGATGATGCCATAGCGTACTTGATCCACCTTTGGTCCCTTCACTTCAACCGTTGCACATAGACCGCGCGCGCGGGGTCGTACCATGTGCGTGAAAACTCAACCGGGGCTGCGGGCTCGGCCCAACTCAGCCGCTCGATATAGCCCACCGTGTCGCCGGGCCGCGGGGCGTAGGCGTCGGGCGCCCAGCCCGGCACCTGGCCCAGGCTCACCCGGTCCTCGGCGCGCTGGATCCACAGCCCCAGCTCTTTGCGATAGGTGGCGTAAAGGGATTCGGACATCGCATGTGCGGTCACAACACCCGCATCCGCATCCAGCCAGATCTCTTCCACCGCCATGATTGTGTCATTCAGCGACCGCAACCGCCGGATGCGCGTGGCACGCGCGGCGGTGCCAAAGGCGGGCAGATCGCCGGGCTTGTCCATCGTGTCCACCGACAGCACCCGCGCCCGCGGCAGCCCACCGCCCGCCAGCAGTTCCAGCCGGAACATGGCATAGACCGTCCCGGTGTCGCCGCCCGCGCGGATATAGTTGCCAGAGCCTTGGACGCTTTCAATCAGGCCCTTGTCGCCCATCTCGCGCAGCGCTTTGCGCAAGGTGCCGACGCTTACCCCCAGCTCTGCCGCCATGTCCCGTTCAGGCGGCAACCGCTCGCCATCGATCAGCCGCCCGGCGACGATATCGCGGGTCAGCAACTCGGCAATCTGCACATAGATCGGCAGCGCGTGGGGGGTGTTCTGCGGCGTCGTCACGAGGTGGGTCAGGGGCCAAAGAGGGCGTCGGGGCTAAAAATTGATACACCATTGATCTACATCAATGACAGTGTTACGCAAGACCCAAGTTTCGAGCCGCGAAAGACCCATCATGACCATCGTTCCCATCACCTCCCCCGACCTCGACGCCGCCGAGGTGTCCTGGTTCTCGGCGCTGTGTTCGGACGACTATCAGTTCCTGGGCGTACCCGACGGCGATCTGCGGTCCAGCTGGGCGCACTGCTCGGACATCGTGAAAGAGGCCGAGGCCCAGGGCTTTCGCAACATCCTGTGCCCGTCGTCCTACCAGGTGGGCCAGGACACGCTGTCCTTTGTCGCCGGCTGCGCCCCCATCACGGACAAGATCAACCTGCTGGCCGCCGTCCGCTGCGGCGAGATGCAGCCGATCATGCTGGCCCGCACCATCGCAACGCTCGATCACATGCTCGAAGGGCGTCTGACGGTCAACATCATCTCCTCCGACTTTCCGGGCGAAAAGGCCGACAGCGGCTACCGCTACCAACGCTCGCGCGAGGTGGTCGAGATCCTGAAGCAAGCCTGGACCCGCGACGAGATCAATTACGAGGGCGAGGTGTACAACTTCCAAGGCCTCACAACAGACCCCGTGCGCCCCTACCAGACGGGCGGTCCGCTGCTGTATTTCGGCGGCTACTCGCCCGCCGCGCTGGACCTCTGCGGGCAGCACTGCGACGTCTACCTGATGTGGCCCGAGCCGCAGGAAAACCTGGCAGGCCGGATGCGCGACGTGCATGCGGTGGCCGAAAAATACGACCGCACGCTCGACTACGGCCTGCGCGTCCACATGATCGTGCGCGATACCGAAGCCGAGGCGCGCGAATACGCTGACTACATCGTGTCCAAGCTGGACGATGAATACGGTCAACTGATCCGCGACCGGGCGCTGGACTCAACGTCACTGGGCGTCGCGCATCAGGCCAAGGCGCGCGAACTGGCGGACAAGTTCGGCTATGTCGAACCGGGCCTCTGGACCGGCGTTGGCCGGGCGCGGTCGGGCTGTGGTGCAGCACTGGTCGGGTCCACCGATCAGGTCATGTCCAAGATCGAAGAGTATCAAAAGATGGGCATCCGCGCCTTCATCTTCTCGGGCTACCCGCATATTGACGAGGCAAAACATTTCGGCGCGCGCGTCATGCCGCACTTGAAAACCTGTTCCTTGCCCCATGCTTATGGCCGGGTGCCCGACAGCGCCCCCGCAACCCCCCTCGCCGCAGGAGAGCGCCGCTAATGGACCGTGTCACCCTATCCGACACCCTGAATTTTTCCCGCATCGTCTATGGCATGTGGCGTCTGGCCGATGACATCGACACGTCCGTCGCGCATGTTCAGGCCAAAATCCGCGCCTGCCTTGACCAAGGGATCACCACCTTTGACCAGGCCGATATCTACGGCGGCTATGTGGCCGAGGCCGTGCTGGGCGAAGCGCTGAAGGACGATACCGGCCTGCGCGCCAAGATGGAGATCGTGACCAAATGCGATATCGTGGCACCCGTGGGCCGCTATGCCGATGCGCCGGTCAAATATTACGACACCTCGCGCGCCCACATCGTTCAAAGCGTTGAAAACTCGCTGCGCGATATGGCCATCGACCACATCGACCTGCTGCTGATCCACCGCCCCGACCCGTTCATGGACCACCATGACACCGGCGCCGCGCTGGACGAGGTGGTGGCAAGCGGCAAGGTCGGCGCGGTTGGCGTGTCGAACTTCCGCCCATGGGACTGGAAGCTGCTGCAATCGGCGATGAAAACCTCGCTGCTGACGAACCAGATCGAGATTTCGCTGAGCGAGATCACCCCGTTCACCAACGGCGATCTGGCATTTCACCAGATGAACGGCCAGCCGCTGATGGCCTGGTCGCCCCTGGGCGGCGGCGGGCTGATGACCGGCGGGGACAAGATGCACGGCGTCATGGACGAAATCGCCAGCGCCCACGGCGTTGACCGCGCCGCGGTCGCAACCGCGTTCTTGCTGGCGCACCCGGCACGGATCATCCCGGTCATGGGCACCAACAACCTGGACCGGATCAAAAACATCGGTGCCGCCACGCAGGTGGCGCTGGATCGACCCACATGGTTCCGCCTCTACGAGGCGGCGCTCGGACACGAGGTGGCCTGATGACGATGCAAAGCGCGAACCAACCCACGGTCTTTACCCCCGACGCCGACAGCAGCCGCATGCTGCGCGATGCGTTCGGGAAATTTGCAACCGGCATCACGGTGATCACCGCCCCCAGCGCAGACGGGCCTGTCGCCATCGTGGCCAACAGCTTTTCCTCGGTGTCGCTGGACCCGGCCCTGGTGCTGTGGTCGGTCGACCGTGGCGCCCGCCGCTTTCCCTATTTCGAGGCGGCGGATCACTATGCCATCCACGTGCTGGCCGCGGAACAGCAAGAGGTCTGCACCCTGGCCGCGCGCGATGTCCACATGTTGGCGGGCCACCCCCATACGCTGAATGCGGACGGTGTTCCGCTGATTGATCATTGCCTTGCCCGCTTTGAATGTCGCAGGGTGGCGGCACATGATGCGGGTGACCACGTCATTATCGTGGGCCAGGTCCAGCGCACCGAAATGCGCGCGGGCCAGCCGCTCACTTTCTTCGGGGGCCAGTTCGGCTCCGTCTCGTCCTAGGGCGAGGAAAACGACCCGCCCGCGGGGTGAAAGCGGAAAATGGGCCACGGCGGATTAACCGCCGGGCGACCGACAAAGGGAGGGCCCTTGATGGGTCTATTACTGACGGTGCTCGCACCGCTGGCTTGGGTGAACGCAGTGCTGCTCAAGATCGGGCGGGCCATCGGGATCGTGGCCATTGCGGCCATGGTGATCGCGATCCTGATCCAGGTCGTCGCCCGCTATCTCTTTAACAACGCGTTGCCCTGGCCGGATGAGGCCGCCCGATTTTGCATGCTGTGGATGACCGGCCTGATGGCCCCCACCGCGTTCCGCCGCGGCGGCTTTGTCGCGCTCGACATGATCTCGGGCTTTCTGCCCAGGGCGGTGGCGGCGGGCCTTGGCCTGCTTTTGTTGCTGATCTCGCTTGCCATCCTGCTGGTGGCCCTGCCCATCGGCATTTCCGAGGTCACGGGCTTTGGCGGGCGCTTTGCCACCGCGTCGCTGTACCTGCCCACGTTCGACGGCTGGTACCGCGTGCCGCGCAGCTGGATGATGCTGTCGCTGCTGGTGGGGGTTGTCCTGCTGCTGATGGTGAATGTCGAGCTGATCCTGCGCAATCTGATCGAGATGATGGGCGGCGGCGACCGCCTGCCCGACCTCGATCTGGGCGACATGGCCGCGGGGAGCGAATGATATGCTGATCTGGTTCCTCCCGCTTTTCCTGCTTTTCCTGCTGATTGGCCTGCCGGTGTTCTTTGGCCTGCTGGCGGCCCCCGGCATCCTGCTCTATCTCAATGGCCAAGAACGCGATATCACGCTGCTTTACCGTAATGTTTACAATGGGATGGACAGCTTTCCGCTGATGGCGATCCCGTTCTTCATGCTGGCGGGCGAGTTGATGAACAAGGGCGGGATCACCATCCGCCTCGTGCAGTTTTCCCAGGCGCTGATGGGCCACCTGCGCGGTGGCCTGGCCCAGGTGAACGTCCTGTCCTCCATCCTCTTTGCGGGCTTGTCAGGCTCTGCCGTGGCCGATACCTCTGCCCTCGGCTCCATGCTTGTCCCCGCGATGGAGAAGGAGGGCTACACCCGCCGCTACGCCGCCGCCATCACCGCGGCATCCTCGGTCATCGGCCCGATCATCCCGCCCTCGGGCATCATGATCATCTACGCCTACGTGATGGGCGAAAGCGTCGCGGCCCTGTTCCTCGCGGGTATCGTCCCCGGCATCCTGGTGGGCGTTGGCCTGATGGTGATGATCCGCGTCACGGCCGACCGCTATGACCTGCCCGCCGCGCACAAGGTGGCCTTTGACGGGGTCGAACTCAGCGCGATGGAGCGGTGGGTGTCCTTTGCCCTTGTGCGGCTGAACATCGGTCTCTTGCTCTGGGCCTTCCTGCCGCTGGGCGCGCCGTCGGCGCTGATCCTGTGGGGTACGTTTGTTGCTGCCGTGCTGGTCGCCCACGCCCTGATGCTCGCCCTGCGCACGCAGGTCTCATCCGAATTCCGCACCATCTGCAAACGCGCCATCGTGCCGCTGCAAACGCCCGTGCTGATCCTGGGCGGCATCCTGGGCGGTGTCTTTACCCCGACCGAGGCGGCGGCGGTCGCCGTGGCCTATGCGGTGTTTGTCGCCTTCTTTGTCCTGCGCACCATGCGACTGTCGGACCTGCCCGACATCCTCAGCCGCGCGGGCCTGACCTCTGCCGTTGTGCTGCTGCTGGTCGGTGCGGCGCTCGCGTTCAAGACGGTTGTCTCGCTCAGCTATGCGCCGCAGATCCTTGCGGATTTCATCCTGACGCTGTCGGAAAACCCGCTGGTCCTGCTGTTCCTGATCAACCTGCTCTTGTTCATCGTGGGCATGTTCCTGGATGCAGGCCCCGCGATCATCATTCTTGGCCCGATCCTCGGCCCCATCTTTGTCGATCTGGGCGTCGATCCGATCCACTTTGCGATCATCATGTCGGTGAACCTGACCGTTGGGCTGGCCACGCCGCCCATGGGGCTTGTCCTGTTCGTCGCCGCCGCCGTAAGCCGAGAGAAGGTCGAAACCATCGCCAAGGCGATCCTGCCTTTCCTCGCCATCGAGATCGCGGTGATCTTCTTGATCACCTACGTGCCCGCCATTTCCATGACCATTCCCCGCCTGACGGGGTTTGCCAACTGATCCAAGAGCTTAACGGGAGGACCAACCACAATGCTCAAAACAACCCTCAAGACCCTGACCGCAGCCGCGCTGGTCGCGGGCTCGGCCATGATGGCCAGCGCGCAAGACTACACGATCCGCGCCACTGCCAACTCGAACACCAATGACGAAGACTATGACGGGCTCGTCGTGTTCAAGAACTATGTCGAGGCGGCCTCCAACGGCGCCATCGCCGTGGAACTGTTCATCGGCACGCAGCTGTGTTCGAACGGGGCCGAATGCCTGCAGGGCGTGGCCGACGGGTCGATCGATGTCTACATCTCCACCTCCGGCGGCGCGTCGGGCATCTTTCCCTACGTCCAAGTGCTGGACCTGCCCTATCTGATGGCCGACGACCGCATCGCGGAACATGTGCTGTCGGGCGACTTTACCCGCACCATGCGGGACATGGCGCTCGAGGATTCCGGTGGCGCCATCCGCCTGATGACCATCGGCAACACTGGCGGCTGGCGCAACTTTGCCAACACCAAACGCCGCGTGGCCGAGCCTGCGGATATGGACGGGCTGAAAATCCGCACCGTGGTCGCAGACCTGCCGCAAGAGCTGGTCAAGGCCCTGGGCGCCTCGCCCACGCCGATCCCGTGGCCCGAGCTGTTCACCTCGTTCCAGACCGGCGTTGTCGAAGGCTCCAAAAACGGCATCACCGACATCATGGGCATGAAATTCCCCGATGCGGGCCTGCAATACGTCACGCTGGATGGCCACGCCTATATGGGCGCGCTGTGGTGGATGTCGAACGAGAACTTCCTCGCGATGCCAGAAGACATGCGGCGCGTGGTGGTCGATGGCTTCTATGCGCTGCAGCAGGCGACCTTCGCCTCGCCCAAGCGCAAGTCGATCCAGGCCTACGAAGAGTTCGTGGCCGGTGGCGGCGACCTTTATGTGCCGACACCTGCGCAAAAGGCGGCCTTCGCCGAAGCCTCGACCCCGGTCTATGACTGGTTCAAGAGCAACGTGGCCCGCGGCCCCGAAATCTTTGACGCGCTGACCACAGCCGTGGCCGAGGCCGAAGAAGAGATCAACGCCGCCCGTGCTGCCGATCTGAACTAAGCCAAAGGTGCGCAGAAACTGCGCACCCTACGCGGCCGTCCCGTCCTATGGCGGGGCGGCCGTTTTGCCCTGATGCGTTAGGCGCGGGCGCAATGACCGGATATGCATCATCGCGCCCAAAATTCCCGCGTCGGTTTAGCCCGGGGGTGGCAAAGCCCCGCCGGTTCCCGTCAAAGCCTCTGAATTCCATGGACAGGTTGGCCGTGCAGGCAGAGCGTTTTTTGACGCATCGCCGCCACGTGAGGGCGGCGGCGCATGCACAGCGGGCGGAAAAGACCCGCGCACCAGAACCGCAACGCTGACAGCGAGGGCACCATATGTCTATTATCGAAGGCTTTTTTGGTCTGATCGGGGATCTGACCTGGGGTTGGGCGCTGATCCCGTTCTTGGTCGTTTTCGGCCTGTTCCTGACCGTCGCCACGAATTTCGTCCAGTTCAGGTATTTCAAGCGCATGTTCCGTGTCCTGTCCGGCGACGCGCAATCGGCGGACCCCAACACCATCACCGCGCGCGAGGCGCTGTTTGTGTCCGTGGGCGGGCGCGTCGGCGGCGGCAACATCGCGGGCGTGGCCGTGGCCATCACCCTGGGCGGGCCGGGGGCGGTGTTCTGGATGTGGGCCATCGCCATTGTCGGCATGGCCACCAGCCTCGTCGAATGCACGCTGGCGCAGGTGTACAAGCGCCGGCAAGAGGATGGCGGCTTTCGCGGCGGGCCAGCGCGGATGATCCTGCACGGGCTGGGCAGCGACTATAAATGGCTGGCCGTGGTCTATGCGGTCTGCCTGATCGCGGCCTTCGGCATCGGCTTTCCCGCGTTTCAGGGCAACACGGTCGCGGGTGCGGCCGAAAATGCCTTTGGCCTCAACCGCTATATCACCGGCGCCGTGCTGACCGCGGGAACCGGGTTTATCGTCTTTGGCGGGATCCGGCGGATCGCCAAAGCCTCGGACATCATCGTGCCCTTCATGGCGCTGGGCTATATCGCGCTGGCGGTACTGGTGATCCTGATCAACATCGTGGACGTGCCGGCCGCCTTCTACGCCATCTTTGCCAACGCCTTCGGGTTTGAAGAGGCGGTGGGCGGCGGCATGGGGGCGGCTATCGCGCAGGGCCTGCGCCGGGGTCTCTTCTCGAACGAGGCCGGCTTGGGCTCGGCCCCCAACGTGGCGGCGACAGCGGATGTGCGCCACCCGGTCAGCCAGGGGATCACGCAGTCGTTTTCCGTCTTTATCGACACGATCATCATCTGCACCTGTACCGCGCTGATGATCCTGGTCAGCGACGTCTACCAGCCGGGCGCGGATATCGACGGGGTGGTGCTGACGCAGGATTCTCTGGTCGACAACCTGGGCAACTGGGCCAGCTATTTCCTGACCATCGCGGTCCTGCTCTTTGCCTTCAGCTCGATCATCTACAACTACTACCTGGGGGAAAACGCGATCTCGGTCCTGACCAAGAACAGCATGGCGATCCTGGTGTTCAAGGTCGTGCTGATGGGCATCGTGTTCCTGGGCGCGGTGGCGCCGGGGGCGACGGCGATCTTTTTCTTCTCGGACCCGCTGATGGGGGTGCTGGCGCTGGTCAACTTGCTGGCGCTGATGATGCTGTTCCCGATCCTGCGCCGCGTCTTGCGCGACTTTGACGACCAGCGTGCGGCGGGGGTGCTGCGGCCCGTGTTCGACCCGGCCAAGTTCCCGGACCTGGATGTGGACCGCACTGCCTGGACCCCGCCCGTGGACGCGGACAGCCCCGTCCCCCAAGCCCAAGGTGCGCAGTGACTGCGCACCCTACGCGCCCGGGTCGATAAAGCGGACGGGTTGCGCCCAGTGCAGCAGCACGACGCAGCCCGTATCGCTCCAGACCGAGTGGCGCGAGCCGGGCGGGTTGATGATCATATCGCCCGCCGCGTAGGTGCCGTATTCGTCCGACTGCTGGCCCTCCAGCACCACGATCATCTCGGCGCCCACATGTTCGTGCAGCGGCGCCTTGGCCCCCGGCGCATAGCGCAGAACGGCGATGGCGGGCGTGCCTTCCAGCAGGTGGCTGATGGTGATCCCATCGCGGAACGGGGCGTAGGGCAGGTTGACCCAACCGCCTGCCAACAGGTCGCGGAACACGGTCTGATCAAGCATCCAGCGCCTCCAGCACCTTGTCGGTGCGCGCGGCCCAGCCGACGATGGCGCCCTGGGCGATGATCATCTCGATCGCGGCGACCTTGAACTGGGGGAAATAGCTGTCGGTGGCGTCGGTCGCCAGCAGGCAGTCATAGCCGCGGTCATTCGCCTCGCGCATGGTGGTCTGCACGCAGACCTCGGTCGTGACCCCGGCAAAGACCAGCTGCTGCAGCCCGCGCCGTTGCAGCAGGCTTTCGAACCCGGTTCGGCAAAAGGCGCCCTTGCCGGGCTTGTCCAGCACATCCTCGCCCGGGATCGGGGCCACGTCTGGGATGATCTGCGCGCCGGGCGCGTCGGCCACCAGCAGGCGGCCCATGGGCCCCGCATCCCCGATGCGCAGGGCGGGTGCGCCGCGGTCGCGCTTAGCGGGCGGCAAGTCCGACAGGTCGGGCTTGTGACATTCGCGCGTGTGGATCACCGGCAGGCCCGCCGCACGAAACCCTGCCAAAAGGCGGGCGACCGTAGGCACGATGGCGCCCAGCCGCGACACATCATTGCCCAGGCTGGCGCCAAAGCCGCCCGGCTCGACAAAGTCGCGCTGCATGTCGATGATCACCAGGCCCAGGGTGCCGGGATCAAAGGGGAAATCGAAAGGGTCCGCCGCGATATGCCTCATGCCGCGCCCGCCATGTACGTCCCGATCTCGGCCACATCGGTGTCCTGCGCCTGGGCCACAAAGGCCAGGCGCCCCTCGCTCATCACCGCGATGCGGTCGGCCAGGGCAAAGATTTCGTCCAGATCCTCGCTGATCAGCAGCACGGCGACACCCCGGTTGCGCGCCGCCATCAGCCGGTCGCGCACCGCCGCCACCGCGTTGAAATCCAAGCCAAAGCACGGGTTTGCCACGATCAGCAGATCGACGTCACCGCTCAACTCGCGCGCCAGCACCGTGCGCTGCACATTGCCGCCCGACAGGGTGGCGATGGGGCTGTGAGGCGAGGTCGTCTTGATATCAAAGGTCGCGATCTGCGCCTCGGCCACGCGCGCCATCCCGGCCCGGTCCTGCCACAGGCGCGGGCCGTCGGGGCCGGTGTCAAAGTCGCGCAAGGCGAGGTTTTCGGCCACGCTCATCCGCGGGGCGGAGGCGTTTTTCAGCGGCTCCTCCGGCAGATAGCGCACCTTGAGGTCCAGCGCCTCGGCCCGGCTTGCGCCATACGCGCGGCCCTGCACGCGGATATGCCCCGCGCTCAGGCGGCGCTGGCCGGTCAGCATCTGCATCAGCTCGGTCTGGCCATTGCCAGAGATACCGGCGATGCCGACAATCTCGCCCGCGTGCACGGTCAGATCGTCGATGCGGATGCCCTTGGGGCCGGACCGCGCCGGTGCCTCGGCCCCGGTCAGCGCCAGCACCGGCGCACCCGGCGTGCCCGCGCGGTGCAGGGTGGTCTGGGCGCGGGCGGCGCCCATCATCATCTCGGCCATCTGGTCGTCGCTCAGGTCAGCGACCAGACCGCTGCCATTCACCTGACCCCGGCGCAGCACGGTGACCGCGTCGGCAAAGGTGCGCACCTCGCGGAACTTGTGGGTGATCAGCAGCACCGTGATCCGTCCCGCGGCACATAGCGCGCGGATGTGGCTCAGGACCTCGTCGGCCTCGGCGGGGGTCAGCACCGATGTGGGTTCGTCCAGGATCAAAAAGCGGCTGCCGAGGTAAAGCTGTTTGACGATCTCAAGCTTTTGCTTTTCCCCGGCGGACAGGCGGCTGACCGGTCGGTCCAGCGGCGGCTGAAACGGCAGGTCGGCCAAAAAGGCATCCAGCGCCCGGCGCTCCGCCCGCCAGTCGATGATGCCGGGCGCATCGGCGCGGCTGATCACCAGGTTCTCGGCCCCGGTCAGCGACGGGACCAGGGTAAAGTGCTGGTACACCATGCCCAGGCCCAGCCGCTGCGCGTCGATGGGGTCGGCCACGCGCGCCTCGCTCCCGTCGATCAGCAGCCCGCCTTCGGTGGCGTGGTAAAAGCCCATGATGCACTTGACCAGCGTCGACTTGCCCGCGCCGTTTTCGCCCAGCAGCGCGTGCACCGTGCCCGGCGCGATGCGGATCGACACGGTGTCGAGCGCGGTAAACGCGCCAAAGCGCATGGTCATGCCCACCGTCTCGAGCCCCGCGGCCTGCATCACACGAGCCCCGCGATCAGGGCCTTGCTGTCGGCCACCGCGCCAAAGACGCCGCCCTGCATCGTCACCATCTTGATCGCGGCGGCGTGGTTGCCGGGGTCCGTGGCGCCGCAGCAATCCTCAAGCACGACACATTCGAACCCCCGGTCATTGGCCTCGCGCATGGTGGTGGACACGCAAACATCCGTGGTGATGCCGCAGATCACCAGGTTCTCGATGCCGCGCATGCGCAGGATCATCTCGAGGTCGGTGGCGCAGAAACTGCCCTTGCCCGGCTTGTCGATGATGATCTCGCCCTCTGCCGGGTACAGTTCGGGGATGATGTCCCAGCCCGGCTCGCCCCGCACCAGGATCTTGCCGCAGGGGCCGGGATCGCCGATGCCCGCACCGATTTGTTGTGACCGCCAGCGCTTGTTGGCGGGCAGATCGCTCAGGTCGGGGCGGTGCCCTTCGCGGGTGTGCAGGATGTGATAGCCGCCCGCCCGCATCGCCGCCAGCACCGCCTTGATCGGTGTGATCGGCGCGCGGGTCAGCGACAGGTCATAGCCCATGGCGTCCACATAGCCGCCGGCGCCGCAGAAATCCGTCTGCATGTCGATGATGATCAGCGCGGTGTTTTCCGGGCGCAGATCGCCATTATAGGGCCAGGCATAGGGATGGCTGTCTATCGTGCTCATTCCGCGGCCTCCTTGTCCGTCTCGCCATAAAGGCGCGTGGGCGCGTCAAAGCCAAAGCCGGTGCCGTCGGTGACCTTCACCGCGTCCTCCCAGGGCAGGCGGTACTGCCCCGCGGCCAGGTCGGTCATGTAGGTATAGGGACAGTCCTGCGCGCCGCCCTTGACGGCCACATAGCCGCGATGCCCGAACTGGTAGATGTTGTTTTCGACCCCCCAGCCCGCGCGCGCCTCGCGGATCAGGTCGGGGCGCAATTCGGCGGTGATGATCTCGTCCGCGCGGCCACTGGTGCCGTGGGCGATGATCGTGCCGTCGAAATTGACGATCATCCCCTCGCCCATGCTGTCAAAGGAGCCGTCGCTGCCGCACATGCACACATTTGCCGTGGCCATCAGGTTGCAGAAGGCATTGGATTGGTTGGTGAATTTCCAGCTGTCGCGGATGGGGGCGGTATAGCCTGCGGTGCGGATCATGATCTCTGCCCCCTTATAGGCGCATTCGCGCGCCATCTCGGGGAACATGCCGTCGTGGCAGATGATCAGCGCGATCTTGGACCCGTTTGGCCCGTCGCAGACCGGAATGCCCTGGTCGCCCGGCTCCCACGGCTCCACCGGGACCCAAGGGTGCATCTTGCGGTAATACAGCTGGATCTCGCCCTGGTCGTCGATGATCAGCCCGGAATTATAGGGCATGCCGCTGGGGTTCCGCTCCATGATCGAAAAGCAGCCCCAGATCGCGTGCGCGACACACGCGGCCTTGAAGGCGGCCACCTCTGGCCCGTCCAGGCTGCACATGATCTCGGGATTGATGTCCATCGACAGGCCGTGCAGCGCGTATTCGGGGAACACCACCAGGTCCATCGTGCCCATGTTGCGGCGCGCCTTGCCGACCATGTCCACGATCTTTTGCGTCTGCGCCGCCAGATCGTCCGGCGTCACCACCGTGGGCAGCTGCAACTGCACCATGCCGATGACCACCCCATGCTCTGACTTGTTCAACCCGCCCAGCCCGTTCATGTCCCGCTCCTACTTGGTTATCGACAACTCACCGGGCGCGCTGTCCAGCGCCTTGCCCGGGGTCGAGGTGAAAATCAGCAGCGCCAGCGTCAACACATACGGTGCTGCGAAAAAGAGGTAGTAGCCCGAGGTAAAGCCAACCGTTTGCAGTGCAGGCCCCAACGCGCCCGCCGCGCCAAACAGCAGGGCGGCAAAGAGGCACATAACCGGGTTCCAGCGCGCAAAGATGACCAGCGCCACCGCCATCAGCCCCTGACCGGACGACAGCCCCTCGTTCCAGCTGCCGGGATAGTACAGCGACAGGTAGGCGCCCGCGACCCCGGCAAAGGCACCGCCCGCCGCCGTGGACCACAGACGCACGCGGTCGGGGGCCAACCCGATGGCACGCGCGGCGTCCGAACTGTCGCCGACAACGCGGATGCGCAGGCCGATGGCCGTGTTCCGAAACATCCACGCCATGGCAAAGGCCAGCGCGATGCCCAGTAGAAACAGCACGTTGACCTCAAGGGCGGCGCGCACCTGCGGCACCTCCGACCACCAGCCCAGCGGGATCGACGGCAGATCGGGCGCCACCGGCTGGATGTAGGGCTTGCCGAAAAAGAAGGCGAGGCCGAGGCCCAGCAGCATCAGCGCGATGCCCATGGCGATGTCGTTCACGCCCTTGAACCGGCACACCCAGCCATGCAGCAGGCCAAAGCCCGCACCGGCCAGCGCCGCGGCCCCAACGCCGACCCAGGGCGACCCGCTTTCGAAGGCCAGCGCATAGCCCGCCATGGCGCCAAACACCAACGTGCCTTCCAGGCCCAGATTGATCCGCCCCGACCGCTCGGTCAGGCACTCGCCCAGCGAGACGAACAGAAACGGCGTCGACACCCGAATGGCCCCGCCCAGCATCGCGATAGGCACGGCCCACATGCCCAGGTCCTCGCTCATGCCTGCGTCCTCCACAAATCGGGCCGGAACAGACGCAACCGGCCATATAACGTCTCGCTCAGCAGCAGGACGACAAAGACGATGCCCTGCATCACCAGGATCGTGGCATCGGGCAGGTCCATGCGCCGCTGGATCAGGCCCGACGACGCCTCGAACCCCGCCAGCAGGACGGCGATGGGAATGATGGTCAACGGGTTGTGGCGCGCCAGAAACGCCACGAGGATACCGGTATAGCCATAGCCCACCACCAGCGATGCGTTGGCCGCGCCGTGGATCGCCGTGACCTCGAAATACCCGGCCAGGCCCGCCATCGCGCCCCCCAGGGCGGTAAAGCCCACGACCAGCTTGCCCACGGCCAGGCCCTGCACCTGTGCGGCCCGGATGTTGTCCCCCGCGACGCGGGCGGCAAAGCCGATGGTCGTACGGTCCAGCAACACCCAGCACAGGATGCAACACACGACCCCCACGCCCAGACCCCAATGCACCTCGACCCCCACGGGCATATCACCCACGCGCAGGGTGTCGACCAGCGGCGCGGTCGACGGCTTGTTCAGGCTTGCGGGGTCGCGGAACGGCCCCTCGACCAGATGGTTCAACAGGGCGATGGCGATATAGGCCATCAGCAAGGACGCAATCGTCTCGTTCACGCCGCGCCGAATGCGCAAAAGGCCCACCGCCCCGATCCAGGCCCCGCCCACGCACATCGCGGCCACCGCCATCAGCGGCAGGCCGATGACCGCCGGCACGGCCCCGATCCACACGCCAATTACGGCCGCGGCCAGCCCGCCCAGGGCAATCGCCCCCTCACCGCCGATGACCACCAGACCCAACCGCGCAGGCAGCGCCACGCATAGGCCCGCAAACAGCAGCGGCGGCACCCGCGACAGGGTGTTCTGCCACGAAAACGCGGTGCCAAAGCCCGCGCGATAGACCAGATCAAAGAAGGTGACGGGCGACTTGCCCAGGGCCAGCAGGAACAGCGAAAAGACGGCCAGCCCCGTCAGCAACGCGCAGACGGGGATCACGACAGCCTCCAGCCGTGGCATCCACAAGGCCAAGGTCCGGGTGGGTCCAGGAAAGGGGGCTGCCGTGTCCGCCATGATCAGCTGGTCGAGCCGATGACGCCTTCGACCAGATAGCTCATGCTTTCCAGCGCGATGTCATCCTCGGCAAAGGCCTGGCCGTCGGTGGCAATCACATTGCCCGCATTGTCGTTCAGCGGCCCCTTGATCACCGAATAGCCGCCCGCCATGATCTCGGCCTTGGTCGCCTCGAACTGGTTGCGTGCGGCGTCCGATACGGCAGGGCCCAGCGGGCTCATCTTGACGAACCCGTCGGCCAGACCGCCGCGGACAAAGTTGTCGATTGTGCCACCATCCAGCATGGTCTGGACCATGCCGGTATAGACATCGGCCCAGTTCCATTCGGCCCCGGTCAGGTACTTTTCCGGCGCCAAAGGCGATTGGTTGGCGTGATAGCCGCAGATAAAGGCCCCGCGCGCGGCGGCGGTCTCCATCACGACCTTGGGGCCGTCCACGTGGCAGGTGATCACGTCGCAGCCCTGATCGGCCAGCGCGTTCGTCGCCTCGGCCTCTTTTACCGCCAGCGACCATTCGCCGGTAAAGATGACCTGGCACGTGATCTCGGGATCGACCTGGCGCGCGCCCAGCAGGAAGGAATTGATGTTCAGCAGCACCTGCGGAATGGGCTTGGCCGCGACAAAGCCGATCTTCTTGGACGTCGTGGCATGCCCGGCGGTGATGCCGTTCAGGAACTGGCCCATGCCGATATAGCCGAAATAGCTGCCGATATTGGTGGGCATCCCTTCGGACCACAGGCCGGCGGCGTGCTCAAAGCGGACATCGGGATACTTGGGCGCGACCTCCAAAACATGCGGGTCGAAATAGCCGAACGAGGTCGGGAACAGCAGTTGCGCGCCGTCGAACTGGATCATCGATTCCATCGTGTTCTGCACATCGACGGTTTCGGGCACGTTCTCTTCTTCGACGACGGTGACGCCCTCCATGGCCTTGACGGCGGCGGCGCCTTCGGCATGCGCCTGGTTATAGCCAAAGTCATCCTTGGGCCCGACATAGATGAAACCGATGGTCATCGGATCGGCCGCCATCAGCCGCGTGGGCAGCGCGGTTGTGGCCGCAAGGGCGGCGGATGAGGCCAGCAAAGACCGGCGGTTCAGACGAAAGGACATGGCAGAACTCCTGTAAAAAGGCGGGTCGGAAGGCGACGCGCGCATGGCATTTGGAAAAAGGTTAAGAGGTGCTGACCGGTCTGACTTCTGCTGATTTTTTGCCAGAGCGGTGCATTCAGGGCACCGCTATCGCGCAGATCAGGCCGCAAGGCGCTGCAGTGCCGTCATCAGCTCGCGCATGAACCGGGCGGACGCGACGGGCAGGGTGCGCCCGCGCAGCTGGCCCAGCAACAGGTTGCCCGGCGCCACATCCCGCACCGCCAGCGGACGCGACACCAGATCGGGCTTGCGCGTCATGTCCAGGCCAATGGGAAATTGAAAGCTGATCATGT
This sequence comes from Pseudomonadota bacterium, assembly GCA_038525395.1. Taxonomy (GTDB): domain Bacteria; phylum Pseudomonadota; class Alphaproteobacteria; order Rhodobacterales; family Rhodobacteraceae; genus Tateyamaria. The sequence goes on from JBCBHS010000020.1 coordinate 21,628, forward strand.
CCTCCCACTCGCCGTAATGGCGCATGAAATCAAAGCTTTCGGATTCGACCAGCGGGTTCACCGCCATCGACGACGACCGCCGCGCCGCCGTCTCCAGCAGCACGCGAACGGCAAAGTTTTCCGACGGCGCCACATGGGGAAAGCGCAGCGCGTCGCGCAGCCGCACCTCGGCCTGGCCCGCCAGCGGGTGATCGGCCCGCATGACGGCGTGGATCGGTTGGGCCATGGCATGCACGACCTCGAAATCGACCATGGTCAGCGGCTCGAACACCAGGGCGATGTCACTGGCAAATTCCGACAGCTCGCGTTCCGCCGCCACCCGGTCGCGGGCGTTGACGGAAAAGGTGACGCCCGGATGCTCGCCCCGATAGCGCGCAATCTCGCTGGGCAGGAAATAGGGCAACAGCGCCTGCGAACAGGCAATCGACACATGCCCGCGCCGCACGCCCGACAGGTCCGACACCTGCGACCGCAGCCGCGCGAAATCCGAACTTTGCGCCCGGATGTGGTGCAACAGCAGCTCGCCCGCCGGGTTCAGGCGCACGCCGCGCGGCAACCGCTCAAAGATCTCATAGCCAAACTCGTCCTCGAACCGGTTGATGCGCCGGTTCAGCGCCGAGGCGGTGATGTTCATGTCTTCGGCGGCCTTGCGGATCGACCCTGCGCGGATCACGCCCTCGATGAATTCAAAGTCCTTCAAATGCCGCATGTGCTGACCCCACCAGAGCGGTGCGTTTTTTGCACCGCTTTGCTGAATTCTTAGCATTTGTTCTGGCGCCCCCGCCCCTCAATCCTGACGCCAACTGCAAGGGGAATCGCCGATGGCCGTGAAAACGATGAGAAAACTGGCATGAGCGCTGGGATTCCACTCACCCTGCCATCGTTGCGCCAGGCCTATGGCGCAGGCACCACACCCGCACAGATCGTCGAACAGGTATATGATCGCATCGACGCGGTGGGCGATCCGCACATCTTTCTGTGCCTCTTTCCCAAGGCGCAGCTGCTGGCCGAGGCCGCGGGCCTGGGGGCCTACGACCCCGACCGCCCCCTCTGGGGTGTGCCCTTTGTGGTCAAGGACAACATCGACGTCGCGGGCCAGCCCACCACGGCGGCCTGTCCCGCCTTTGCCTATACCGCCGCCGACACCGCCTTTGTCGTGCAGCAGTTGCAAGCGGCCGGCGCGCTGCTGATCGGCAAGACGAACCTCGACCAGTTCGCCACCGGCCTTGTGGGCGTGCGCACGCCCTATGGCGCGCCCAAAAACGCCATCGACCCAGACATCGTGCCGGGCGGGTCCTCCGGCGGGTCGGGCGTGGCCGTGGCCCATGGCATCGCCAGTTTCGCGCTGGGCACCGACACCGCGGGGTCGGGCCGCGTGCCCGCGGCGCTGAACAATATCGTGGGGCTAAAGCCGACCTTGGGCGCGCTGTCGGCCACGGGGATGGTGCCCGCCTGCCGCACGCTCGACACGATCTCGGTCTTTGCGCTGACGGTGGGGGACGCCTACGCCGCCTATGCCGTCGCCGCCGCCTACGATCCCACCGACAGCTATGCCCGCGACATCGCGACCCCGCCGCTGGTCGCGGCCCCTGCCGCCCCGACCATTGGCATCCCGTCGGCGGACAGCATCCGGTTCGAAGGGGACGACGCGCAGGCGCAGTCCTTTGCCGACACGGTGGATCGGCTGCGCACGCACGGCGCCACGATGGCCGAGATCGACTTTACCCCCCTCTACGACATCGCCCAGATGCTCTATTTCGGGGCCTGGGTCGCCGAACGCTATGTCGCGACCGAAGGGTTGATGACCTCTGACCCCGACGCGCTGTACCCGGTGACGCGCAAGATCATCGGATCGGCCATCGGCAAGACCGCCGCGGACACGTTCAAGGATATCTACCGGCTCAAGGGCCTGATTGCCCAGGCCCAGCCCGCCATCGCCGCCTGCGACGCGCTGTGTGTGCCCAGCATCCCGACCTTCGCCACCGTCGCTCAGCTGCAGGCCGATCCGATGGGGCCGAACAATATGCTGGGCACCTACACGAACTTTGTGAACCTCATGGATATGTGCGGCATCGCCGTGCCCACGCCACCGCGTGCGGACGGGCGGCCCGGCAGCGTCACGATCCTGGCCCAGGCCGGGGCCGACGCGCGCGCCGCTGCCATCGCCGCCCAGATCGAAGGGTGGGGCGACCGCACCCTGGGCGCCACCGGCTGGCCGTTTGCCGCCGACCCGCTGCCTGCCGACCCGGCGGCGGATGCCATCCGCATCGCCGTGTGCGGCGCGCATATGACGGGCCTGCCGCTGAACCACACGCTGACCGACCGCGGCGCCAGCTTTGTCCGCGCCGATGCCACTGCCCCGGACTATGCCTTTTACGCCCTGCCCGGCGCGGGCGTCGCCCGGCCCGGCATGGTGCGCACGGACGCTGGGCAGGGGGCCGCCATCGCGGTCGAGCTGTGGGACATGCCCCTGCCAGCCTTTGGCGGATTTATGAAAACCATCCCCGCGCCCCTGGGCATCGGCACCGTGACGCTGGCCGACAACAGCACCGTCCAGGGCTTTGTCTGCGAGGCGATCGCAGCCACCGGCGCGCAAGACATCACCGATCTGGCGGATTGGCGAAAATACCTTGCCCAGACGGCCTGACACACCCAAGCGCCGCAAAACAGGCGCCCCATACCACAGCGGAGACACCGATGACCGACCTGACGAGACGACATTTCTTACACCTCAGCGCCGCCACCGCGGCCACCTTGCCCTTTGTCCACGCGCTGCCCGCCCAGGCGCAATCGGGCGACGTGCTGGTCGCAGTGAACGGGCAGACGATCAACAGCCTGGATTTGCACCGCACCGGCACCAACCGGCCCAGCTATCAGGTGGCGATCAACTGCTATGACCGGCTGGTGTCCTTTGGCACCAAACCGTCCTCGGGCGGGGGGCTGGAATTTGACTATTCCAAGGTCGAACCCGAACTGGCCGAAAGCTGGACAGTGTCCGACGACGGCACCGTGTTGACCTTCACCTTGCGCGACGCGACCTTCCAGGATGGCAGCCCGGTCACGGCAGAGGATGTCAAATGGTCCTTCGACCGCGCCGTGTCACTGGGCGGGTTCCCGGCGGTGCAGATGAAGGCCGGCGGCTTTGTCCGTCCCGACCAGTTCGCGGCGATTGACGCCAAGACGTTCCAGATCACGCTCGACTCGCCCTCGAAACTCGCGATCCCCGACCTCGCCGTGCCGATCCCCTTCGTGATCAACTCGACCGTGGCCAAGGCCAACGCGACCGACGAAGACCCCTGGGCCACCGAATACCTGCACCTCAACACCATCGGGTCGGGCGCCTTCAGCGTCGCGCGCTGGGTCCCGGGCGAACAGTTGGTGTACGAACGCAACGACACGTGGGCCAGCGGCCCGGTCCCCGCCTATCAGCGCGTCGTGATCCGAGAGGTCCCCTCCGCCGCCACCCGCCGCGCGGTGATCGAACGGGGCGACGCACAGGTGTCGTTCAACATCCCCAGCAAGGACGCGCTGGAACTGTCCGAGATGATGGAGGTGAATTCGACCCCCATCGCCAACTGCATCAACTGCGTCGGGCTGAACTATAATTTCGAGCCGTTCCAGGATGCGGATGTGCGCAAGGCCGTCGCCTACGCCATCCCCTACGCGGCGATCTTTCAGGCGGCGGCCTACGGGCGCGGCGCCCCGCTCTGGGGCGCGGAAACCGAACGCCCCGCCACCGCCTGGCCGCGCAAGACCGGGTATATGGAGGATTTGGACAAGGCCGCCGCGCACCTGGCAAAATCCGGCTATCCCGACGGGTTCGAGGTGCCGTTTTCGATCAGCCTGAACCAGCTTGACTGGATGGAGCCGACGGCGCTCTTGATCCAGGAAAACCTGGCCAAGATCGGCATCACCGTCACCATCGACAAGATCCCCGGCGCCGACTGGCGCACCGCCTCGCTGGTGGAAAAACGGCTTGCCTTCCACCTCGAAGGGTTCGGCGGCTGGCTCGACACGCCCGACTACTACTTCTTCTGGGCCTACAAGGACGGGCACCTGTTCAACTCGTCCAATTACCGCAACGAAGAGATCGAGCAGCTGGTCGACGTCACCCTGCCGATGGAGGTCGACGACCCGGCCTATGCGCCCAATGTCGAACGTATGCTGGCCATCGCACTCGAAGACCTGCCGCGCATCCCGCTGTGGCAACCGGCGCTGAACGTGGCGCTGAACGGGGCCACGGATTACGAGTTCTGGTTCCACCGTCAGCTTGACGTGCGCCCGATCAAGCCCGCGTGATGTCGCCCCGTGCCCGACTGGTTGGCGCACGGCTCTTGCAGGCCATCCCGGTTGTGATCGGGGTGGTCATCATCACCTTTGTGCTGACGCGCGCGCTGCCGGGCGATCCGGCGGTGTATTTCGCGGGCGACGCCGCCGACAGCGCCTCGATCCAGCAGGTGCGCGAAACCCTCGGCCTCGACAAACCGCTGCCGCAGCAATTCGCGGCCTACGTGGGTGACCTCTTGCGCGGCGATTGGGGCAACAGCCTGTCCACCGGCCAGCCCGTGCTGGCGGACCTCGCGCGGCGGTTGCCCGCGTCGCTGGAACTGACGCTGGTCGCGTTGATCCTGTCCTGCGCGATTGCCATCCCGCTGGGCGTGATGGCCGCGACGCGCCCCGGCTCTTGGCGCGATCACCTGTGCCGGGTGGCGGTGACGGCGGGCGTGTCGCTGCCCACGTTCTTTACCGGCATCCTGCTGATCTACATCTTCTACTACCTGCTCGACATCGCGCCCTCGCCCCTGGGGCGGCTCGACTTCCTCTATATCGAACCCGACCGCATCACCGGTTTTTACCTGATCGACGCCCCGCTGGCCGGGGATTGGGACACCTTTGCCGCCGCGGCAAGCCAGCTGGTGCTGCCCGCCTGCACGATGGCGATCTTCACGCTCGCCCCCATCGCGCGGATGACGCGGGCGGCGATGCTGCAGGCGCTGTCGTCCGACTTTATCCGCACCGCGCGCGCGGCGGGCCTCAGCCAGCGCAAGATCCTCGTGGGCTACGCCCTGCGCAACGCGCTCTTGCCGGTGGTGACCACGCTGGGCATGGTCTTTTCCTTTGCCCTCGGCGCCAATGTGCTGGTCGAGAAGGTCTTTGCCTGGCCCGGCATCGGGTCCTACGCGGTCGACGCGCTGGTGGCGTCTGACTATGCCGCCGTCCAGGGCTTTGTCCTGGCGATGGCGCTGCTCTTTGTGGCGCTGAACCTGGTGATCGACCTCGCATACGCGGTGATCGACCCCCGCATCGGGTTCGACAGCGCATGAGCACCGCGGCCCCGACCCAAGGGTTCGTGTCGCATGTGGGGTACGTCCTGCGGCAAAACCCGGTCACGCTGGTGGCATTTGTCATGCTGGCCGCTCTGATCGTCTGCGCGCTCTTTGGTCCCGCGCTCGTACCCTACGACCCGCTGGCCTCCAGCGACCGGGTCCTGCAACCGCCCGGGCCCGGCCACTGGTTCGGCACCGACCACCTGGGGCGCGATGTGTTCAGCCGGGTGATCGTGGCCACCCGGCTCGACATGCTGATCTCGGTCGGGGCGGTTGCGCTGTCGTTCATCGCGGGCAGCATCCTGGGCTGCGTGGCAGGCTATTGGGGCGGCTGGTGCGACGCGGTGATCAGCCGGGGGCTCGACATGATCATGGCCTTTCCGCTGTTCGTGCTGGCCATGGGCATCGTCGCCGCGCTGGGCAACACGGTCGAAAACGTGATCTATGCGACGGCGGTCATCAACACGCCCTTCTACGCCCGCGTCGTCCGGGCCGAGGTCAACATTCGCCGCGACGCAGGCTTTGTCCAGGCGGCCAAGCTTGCCGGCAATTCCGACCTGCGCGTCGTGGCGCTGCACATCTTTCCCAACGCGCTGCCGCCGATGATGGTGCAGGTCTCGCTCAACATGGGGTGGGCGGTGCTGAACGCCGCAGGGCTCAGCTTTATCGGCCTGGGCGTGCGCCCGCCCACGCCCGAATGGGGGATCATGGTGGCCGAGGGCGCGAATTACATCATCTCGGGCGAATGGTGGCTGGCCGTGTTTCCGGGGCTGTGGCTGATGCTGGCGGTGTTCACCTTCAACCTGTTGGGCGACGGGCTGCGCGACATCGTCGACCCGCGGCAGAGACGCTGATGCTGCAAATCCGCGACCTGCATATCCAGTTCGACACCCGCAACGGCCCGGTCGCGGCCGTGCGCGGCATCGACCTGGACCTCGCGCGGGGGGAAACGCTGGGCCTTGTGGGCGAAAGCGGGTCGGGCAAATCCGTCACCGCCTTTTCCGTGCTGCGCATCCTGGATGCGGGCGGGCGCATCGCAGGGGGCCGCGTGACCTATGGCGGCGTCAACCTGGCCCAGGCCGATGCCGCCACCATGAACGACATCCGCGGGCGCGAGATTTCGATGGTCTTCCAAAACCCCCGCGCCGCGCTGAACCCGATCCGCAAGGTCGGCCACCAGATCGAGGACGTGCTGCGCCAGCACGCCCAGGCCACCGGGCAAGACGCCAAGGCCAAGGCCATCGCCGCCCTCGAAGAGGTGCAGATCGCAGATGCCGCCGCCCGCTACCACGCCTACCCGTTCGAGCTGTCTGGCGGCATGTGCCAGCGGATCGTCATCGCCCTGGCGCTCGCCTGTCAGCCGCACCTGCTGATCGCCGATGAACCGACGACAGGGCTGGACGTCACGACGCAAAAGACGGTGATGGACCTGATCCAGACCCTCGCCCGCGACCGCAACATGGGGGTGATCCTGATCACCCACGACCTCGGCCTCGCCGGGCAATATTGCGACCGTCTGATGGTGATGAAGGACGGCGCCGTGGTCGAGGCGGGCGCGCCCGCCGCCCTCGTCCAACGGGCCCAGCATCCCTATACCCAGCGCCTCGTCGCCGCGACCCCGCACAAGGGCAAGGCGCTGCACGATCTGGTGGTCGACGGCACCGCGCAGCCGCTGCCGCCCCAGGGCGATGTGCTGCTGTCGGTGCGCGACGTGACCAAGACCTATGCGGGCAAATCTGGCCCCGTCCACGCCCTGCGCGGGGTCAGCTTTGATCTGGCGCGGGGCGGCTGCCTGGGCCTTGTCGGCGAAAGCGGGTCGGGCAAGTCCACCCTGTCGGCCATCATCGCGCGGCTGCAGGATGCCTCGGGCGGGGATGTGCAGGTCGACGGTCGCTCGCTCTTTGACACCCCGGCCAAGCGGTTCGCCCGCGACCCCCGCCGCGCCCGAATCCAGATGGTGTTTCAGGACGCCACCGACAGCCTGAACCCCCGCCACACCGCCGCCCAATCCATTGGCGAGCCGCTGCGCCAGCTGTCGGGCCTGACCCGCGCCGCCCGCGCCGACCGCGTGCATGCGCTGGCAGACCAGGTGGGCCTGCCCGCCCCCTTGCTCAGCCGCCTGCCGCATCAGCTGTCGGGCGGGCAAAAGGCGCGGGTGGGCATCGCGCGGGCCCTGGCGGTCGATCCGCAGCTGCTGATCCTCGATGAACCCACCGCCGCACTCGACGTGTCGATCCAGGCGCTGGTGCTGAACCTGCTGGCAGAGCTGCGGCACCGGCTGAACCTGACCTACCTCTTTGTCAGCCACGATCTGTCGGTGGTGCAGATGCTGTGCGACAGCGTGGTGGTCATGCGGCTGGGCGAGCCAGTCGAACAGGGCGCCACCCGCGACGTGCTCGCCGCCCCCAGCAGCGCCTATACCCAAGCGTTGCTGGACGCCATGCCAACGCCTGCGCTCTGACGGCGGGCGCGGGCAGGCTTAACCAAAAGTTACCGGCCTGTTTCAAACGTTAACGCGGGCCAAAGGTGAACGATTGGTTACTGCGGCCCGGCGCGCGAAACTGTGCATTTTGCCCCGCAAATCGCGCAGTTCGCGCAAGAGGCGTGAAAACGGCCCCGATAGGGCCGGGACGAATTGTGCAATTCGCCACCGAAACTGCGCAGTTAACCCCAGATTTACCCCAGATTAATCACCGCACGCCCCCTTAACCCCACCGTACGCACAGACCCTTCCCAAGCGCCGCATCCGGTGCCAAACTCAGCGAAACGGATACATCCACACCTTGTAGTCGGCCACCAGAATATGCGCGCGATCAATCTCGTCCTGGGTCATCTTCTTGACCACCTCTTCCAACGAAATCGCCGCGTCCGGGTCGCCGCCAATCGCGCTCAGCGTGTACCACATATAGGCGCGCACCAGGTCCGGCGCGGGCATGCCGCGCCCGACCTCATAGTACCATCCGACACCGGATTGCGCGCCGGGATGCCCCTTCATCGAGGACCGCAAATACCACTCGAACGCCCGCTCGTCATCACGCGGCACACCCAGGCCCAGGGCATACATGACGCCGATCAGTTCCTCGGCATCCGCATTGCCCGACCGCGCGGCGGGCCACAGCGCCTCATAGGCCTCTTCGTACGCGCCCGCCTCCATCAGATCGCGCGCCTCCTCAATCTCGGCAATGGCCGGAAAGGCCATAAAAACAAGGGCTATCGCAAGTTTGCGCATGTGATCCTCCTCGCCGCGTCGCCCGCTTTCGCGGATGGGTTGCCGCGGCCTATGACATCGGATGATTTCATTGCCGTGGACCCGGCACAAGCCAAACTAGGCCAGCTTTTGTTCTATGATCGCATCCTGTCGGGCAACCGCAACATCGCCTGTTCCACCTGCCACCATCCCGACCTGGGCACCGGCGATGGCCTCAGCCTTGGGATCGGCGAGGGCGGGCAGGGCCTGGGGCCCGCGCGCACGGCAGGCACCGGCGACGACCGCATTCGCAAGCGCATCCCCCGCAACGCACCCGGTCTGTGGAACCTGGGCGCGCGCGACCTGCACGTGATGTTCCACGACGGGCGGCTCAGCGTGGCCGACACCTACGAGAACGGCTTTAACTCCCCAGCCGAGGAATGGCTGCCCGACGGGTTGGATAACCTATTGGCTGCGCAGGCTATTTTCCCGCTGGTCGCGCAGTTCGAAATGGCGGGCAACCCCAAGGAAAACGAGGTCGCCGGCGCCGTACACCGCCGTATAGACTACGCCTGGCCCATCCTCGCCGACCGGGTGCGGCACACGCCCGGCTATGCCACCGCCTTTGTCGCGGCCTACCCGCATATCAACCACGCGACCGACATCACCATCGCCGATATCGCCAACGCGCTCAGCGCCTTCATGATCTGGGAATGGACCAGCTTTGACAGTCCCTTTGACGCGCAGCTGACCGGGGATGGCCAGGCACTGACGCCATCACAAAAGCGCGGGATGGACCTGTTCTATGGCACGGCTGGCTGTGCCACATGCCATAGCGGCCCGTTGATGAGCGACCAGAAATTCCACGCCTTGGGCCTGCCACCCTTCGGCCCCGGACGCACCCGGCGCTTTGACCCGATGGTGCGCGACGTGGGCCATATGGGGGAAAGCGACGACTTGGCCGACGCCTACGCCTTTCGCACGCCGATGCTGCGCAATGTGGCGCTCACGGCGCCCTATGGCCACAATGGCGCGTATGCGACGCTAGAAGGGATCGTGCGCCATCACCTTGATCCCAAAGGCTCTTTTGACGCCTGGCGCCCACAGATGGCCGCGCTGCCGGATGTGCCGTGGCTTGCAGGCATCGACTTTATGGTCTGGCAAGACAGCCGCGAAATGGCCCGCCAACGCGCCGCTGTAGCCCTACCACGCCGTATGGTAAGCGACGCGCAAGTCGACGACATCGTCGCCTTCCTGCACGGCCTGACCGGCGCCACCGCGACCCAAGGGCGTCTGGGCGTGCCCACATCCGTGCCCAGCGGTCTGCCCGTCGATCCCAGGCTCAGCCCCTAGCGCCCCTTCCAAACCGGGTCGCGCTTTTCCGCAAAGGCGCGCGCGCCTTCCAGCTGATCCTCAGATCGGTACAGCCGTTCCACCGCAGGCAGTTGGCTTTTGGTGATCCGGTTCATCGCGTCCTGAAATTTGGCGTCCTCGGCGTCGCGCACAATCTCCTTGATCGCCGCATAGACCAGCGGCGGGCCAGAGGCGAGCAGGCGGGCCAGATCCCAGGCCCGCTCCATAAGTGTCCCCGCGGGGACAACCTCGTTTACCAGGCCCCAGCGATGCGCCTCGTCCACGTCAAACCAGCGCCCGGTCAGCAGCAGCTCCATCGCGATGTGATAGGGAATGCGCTTGGGCAGCTTGACGCTGGCCGCGTCCGCCACGGTGCCCGACCGGATTTCCGGCAAGGCAAATGTCGCGTGATCCGCCGCCAGGATGATGTCCGCACTCAGGGCCAGCTCTAACCCGCCACCGCAGGCAATGCCGTTCACAGCGGCAATGACAGGTTTGTTCATCGCCCGCATTTCCTGCAACCCGCCAAAGCCGCCCACGCCATAGTCGCCATCCACCGCGTCCCCCTCCGCGGCGGCCTTCAAGTCCCAGCCAGGGCAGAAAAATTTCTCGCCCCCACCGGTCAGGATCGCCACCCGAAGGGCGGGGTCGTCGCGGAATTCCAGGAACGTCTCGCCCATGATACGGCTGGTCGCCAGGTCAATCGCGTTGGCCTTGGGCCGGTCCAGCGTGACCTCCAGGATCGCGCCCTCGCGCCGGGTTTTTATTGGGCTCATGGCTTAGGCCTTTCTGATCAGGGCATCGACCGCCACCGCGCGGGTGGGCGTGCACAGCAGGGGGTTGATCTCAACTTCGCTGACCGTGCCGGTCTGCGCAAGGACATAGGCCTGCACCGCCATCACCGCGTCAATCACCGCCTCGATATCCGCGCCAGGCTGGCCACGATAGCCTGCCAGCAACGGGGCGCAGCGCAGGCTGTCCAGGCAGGCGCGTATGTCCCGACGGGTGACAGGCAGCAGGGCAGAGGCGGTGTCGCACAGCAGCTCGGTCAGCACCCCGCCCGCGCCCAGGGTCAGCACCATCCCATGCGCCGGATCGTGGACCACGCCGATCAACAGTTCCGCCACGGCGCCGGTCACCATCTCTTCGATCAGGACCTCTTGCGTTCCGATCTGCGCGGCCACGGGGCCGACATCCGCCGCGGATACGTTCAAGTGCACCGCGCCTGCGTCGGATTTATGTGCCAAGCCAAGGCCCTTGACCGCAAAAGGCCCGTCCAGCCCGCCAAGATCATCTGCGGCGTCGTTGCAACGGGCGACCCGGTGCCAAGGCACCGGCAACCCATAGGCGGCCAAGGCGCGCTTCGCCTCCGCCTCTGTCAACGTGTGCGTCGGTACCGCATCGCCGGGCAAGCACACAGGCGTCGGGTGCGGCGCCCGCACCTGGCTGGCCGCCTCCACCGCCGCCAATGCCTCGGCCAGGCCGCAAAAGGGCACCACCCCATCCGCCATCAGCGCCTGGGCCGTGTCCACCGGCATCAACTCGGGCAGCGTGGCAACGACGGCAAAGGGCCGCCCCGTCTGTGCGCGCGCGCCAGTGGCCGCCGCCGTGGCGCAGGCCCAATCGGTCGCATCGGTGATCGGGTAGTCGACCACAGAGAGGGTCAGGTCGATCTGCGGACCCGTCATCGCGGACCACGCCGCGGTCATCGCGGCCGCGTCGCGCCAAATATAGGTGTGGTAATCCAACGGGTTGCGCAGCGCGACCATCGGCCCAAGCGCCGAACGCAGCTGCTGTTCCTGCGTCGCACTCAGCGGCGGAAAGGTCAGCGGTGTGCCCACCGCCATATCCGCGACCAGGCTCGCCTCGCCCCCGGAACAGCTGATCGACGCGACGGAGGTCCCGGCAAGTGGGCCGTTGCAGTGCAGCAGCTTCAGCGTCTCGATCAGCGCGGGCAGGCTGCGCACCCGGGCGATGCCCAAGCGGTCCAGCACCGCCTGCGCGCCCGCGTCACTGCCTGCCAGCGACGCGGTGTGCGACACCGTGGCCGCGCGCGCCTGTTCGGACGCGCCGACCTTCAGCGCAACAAGGGGCACACCGCGCGCATGCGCCTTGGCCGCCAGCCCCTCCCACGCGCGCAGATCGCCGAACCCTTCGATATGCAGACCAATGGCAGTGACACGGCTGTCGTCCAGCAGGGCCGCCGCGATCTCGGCCTGGCTGGTCTGCGCCATGTTCCCGCAGGTGACGGTATAGGCCAGCGGCAGGGCGCGCTGCTGCATCGTCAGGTTGATCGCGATGTTCGAACTCTGCGTCAGGATCGCCACCCCACGGTCCACCGGCGCGCAGCCGTGCTGATCCGGCCACAGCAACGCCCCATCCAGCGCGTTGATAAACCCATAGCAATTGGGCCCGAGGATCGGCATGTCACCCGCCGCGGCCACCAGCTGCGCCTGCAGATCGCCGCCTTGCGCATCCTCCGCCGCAGCCTCGGCAAAGCCCGAGGCAAAGCACACCGCCCCGCCCGCGCCCCGCCGGGACAGGGTGGCCACGACTGCGACCGTCGCCGCGCGGTTCACACCGACAAAGACCGCGTCGGGGGGCGCAGGCAGATCATCCACAGACGGAAAGGCCCCATGCCCGGCCACCAGTGCCGCACGCGGGTGCACAGGCCAGATCGGCCCGTCAAACCCCATCTTCTCGCATTGCGCAATCACCGCCTCACACCAGGCGCCACCGCCCACGACAGCAATCGACCGGGGCCGCAACAAACGCTCCAACCTAGGCACCCAGGCACCCGGTCCGACCGAACGCGCAGCAGGTCCCCTTTCTCTGTTCCAAAAAAATCCCGGGGAGCGCGAGGGGCTGGCCCCTCGTTCCCGAACCCTGGGCCAGCACCAACGCCCGCACGTTACGCCCCCAACGGCCGCAACAGGTCGCGCGAGATGATGTGCCGCTGGATCTCGCTCGTGCCGTCCCAAATCCGCTCGACCCGCGCGTCGCGCCAAAACCGCTCGATGGGAAAATCGTCCATCAACCCCATGCCGCCATAAATCTGCAGGGTCGTGTCCGTCACCCGCGCCAGCGCTTCCGAGGCATAGAGCTTGGCCGACGCGATCTCTCGGTTGGCGGGCAGGCCTGCGTCCAGCCGCCAGGCGGCGGCAAGGGTCAGCCAGTCGGCGGCGTCAATCTCGGTGATCATGTCGGCGATTTGAAAGCCCACGCCCTGGAACTTGCCGATGGCCTGGCCAAACTGTTCGCGTTCGGCGGCATAGCTGAGCGCATAGTCAAAACAGCGCCGCGCCCGGCCGACGGAAAAAGCGGCGACGGTGATCCGCGTGGCGTAGAGCCATTCGTTCATCACGGCAAAGCCCCCATCGACGTCGCCCAGCACCTGCGCGTCGGGCAGGCGGCAGTCGTCGAAATCGAGGATGCAGTTCTTGTACCCCTTGTGGCTGACCGAGTTATAGCCATCCCGCACCTCGAACCCCGGCGTGCCGCGGTCGACGAGGAAGGTGGTGATGCGCTTTTTCGGGCCTTTCGGTGTGTCGTCCACGCCCGTGGCGATGAAGACGATAAAGAAATCCGCGTGATCGGCGCCCGAGATAAAGTGTTTGGACCCGTTGATGACCCAATCGCCGCCATCCCGGACCGCCGTGCATTTCATGCCGCGCACGTCCGACCCCGCACCGGGTTCGGTCATCGCCAGCGCATCCATCCGCTCGCCCCGGACCGCGGGCAGCAGGTAGCGGTCGCGCTGGTCCCCTTGGCAGGCCATCAGGATGTTTTGCGGGCGGCCAAAAAAGTGCGTCAGCGCCATCGACCCGCGCCCCAACTCGCGCTCGACCAGCGTGAAATCCAGATGGCTAAGGCCCGCGCCGCCGACCTCTTCGGGAAAGTTGCAGGCGTAAAAGCCCAGGTCGATGACCTTTTGCTTGATCGCCTGACCCAGTTCGGGCGGCACGACGCCAGTGCGTTCGACCTCGGCCTCGTGGGGGTAAATCTCGTTCTCGACAAAGCTGCGCACGGTCGAGACGATCATCTCCTGCTCTTCGGTCAGACCAAACTGCATTGCGGCTCTCCCTCTTGCGGCGCTGGCGCAGAGGTAAGCGCGGCTTGCCTTTGGACGCTATGCAGGGTTAGGCGTTGATCATGCAAAGATCGCCCAAAATTCACAGTGCCACACCGCAGACGGTTGATGTGCTGTTGTTTGATCAATTTTCGAACCACTGTCTGGCCAACATGGTCGAACCCTTGCGCGCGGCCAACACGCTGTCGCAAGAGCGCCTGTATGACTGGCGGTTTTGTACGCTTGACGGGCAGGCGGCGGTCAGTTCCAGCGGTTTGCGGATCGCGCCGGACGGGCCATTGCGGCCCGGGGGTGGGCATATGTTGGTGGTCATGCCGTCCTATGGCGTGCGCGGCCACGACACACCGAAGGTCGCGCAGGCGCTGCGCGTCGCAGCGGCGGGCTATGCGGTGGTGGCGGGCCTGGATACGGGGCCCTGGCTGTTGGCGCGGGCCGGTTTGCTGGATGGCTGCCGGGCCACGTTGCACCGTGATGTTTTGGACAGCTTTGCCGAGGCGTTTCCCGCGGTGGACGTGGTGCGCGAGCGTTTTGTGATCGACGGCGCGCGCATCACCTGTTCGGGGGCGATGGCGACCTTTGATCTGGTGTCGCATCTGATTGCGCAGACGCATGGGCCACTGCTTGCCATGGATGTCGCGCAATTGTTCATGACCGAAGGTGCTGTGCCGCGCACATCACTGGCACCGGCAGGGGCGGGCAAGTTGGTGGCGCGGGCGCTGTCAGTGATGCAGGCGCATCTTGAGGCGCCGCTGCCCATCCCGGCGCTTGCGCGGCAGGTTGGCTGCACACAAAAGACGCTGGAGGCGCGGATGCAGGCCGCATTGCAGGCCACGCCGCAGGCCGTTTATCAGCGACTGCGGTTGAACCATGCCCATATGCTAGTCTGCGACACCGACCATCCGATCACCGAGATTGCCGGGCGGTGCGGGTACGAGAATGCAAGCGCCATGACCCGCGCCTTTCGCGCGGCCTTTCACGCGACCCCGACGCAGGTGCGCCGGCAGGCGGGTTAGCGCAGCATGCCATCCACCTGATCCGCCGCGCGGCGCAAGGCCGCCTCGACCCCCGGACGGGCGTTATCAAAGCGGATCATCGGGACCGGGACCGAGATGGCGTAAAGGTCGCCCGCCTGATCGGCAAAGGCAAAGCCGATGGCCGCGATCCCTTGGGTGTGTTCGCTGATGTCGTAGGCCAGGCGCGTGTCGCGGATACTTGCCAGCTGCTGGGAAAAGCCGTCGATGTCACCCGCAACGCCCCGTTGGGCCCATTCCGCCGTGGCCAGCGTGGTCGCCTTGTCCTGGGGCATCCGGGCAAGGCACGCCTTGCCGTTGGCGGTGGTGGTCAGAGGAAAAACTTCGCCCACGGAAGACACGGTGCGCAGGCGGTGGTTGTTGCCGGACACCTGGTCGAGAAAGATCATGCCCGCGCCCCGCATCACCGACAGATCCGCCGTTTCGCCGGTGTCGCGGGCCAGGGTCATCAGAACGTCGCGGCAGGTGTCCACCACATCGTGCCGCACCGCTTGTGCCAGCGCGCTGACCTCTGGCCCCAGGCGCAGACCACGGCCATTCGCGCTGGCGATCACCAGCCGTTCGGCGACCAGCGCGCCAACGATTCTTTGCACGGTCGAACGGGGCAGACCGACCGCCGTCGCAATCTGGCCCAGGCTGGCACCGCCCGTTTCGTCCTTGAGAACGCGCAGGATGGCGGCGGCGCGGGTGATCACCTGGATGCCGCCGCGATCTGCTTTTTCCTTGATATCAACCATTTGCGCACCGTGGCCCCTGTTGCCCCCAAGCACCTCATCACATTTCCTTCTGTACCGCAATACGGTACATAGCTTCCGTATTGTGGTTTTTTGTTGACGCACGGAAAAGCGGCAGGCACGCTCTGACCCAAATCGTCTTTAGGGAGAGAGACATGACCGTCACCGTTCGCGGCATCGATTTTCAGGCCAATGACAACAACGATATGGGGCTGGAATTCGTGAACCTGAGCCACCGTTTCGGCTATCAATGCCCGAACTGGCCGTATTTCAAAGACGTCGCGATCGAGCGGAAGCATTACATGGCCAAGTCTGGCGTGCTGAGCCAGACGATCACCACCACGATGCACGTGACCACCCATATCGACGCCCCCGCCCATGTGGTGCAGGGCACGCCCTTTATCGACGAGGTGCCGCTGCCGCATTTCTTTGGCACCGGCCTGGTTGTGTCGATCCGGAAGAAGAAGTGGGAGCCGATCACCGGCGATGACCTGGAGGCCGCCTGTGGCCATGCGATCCGCAAGGGCGACGTGCTGATCATCAACACCGGCTGGCACAAGCAATACGAGGATGGCGATTACTTTGCCTATTGTCCTGGCCTGGTGCAGTCGGCCGCCGACTGGATGGTGGAAAAGGGCGTCAAGGTCGTGGGCCACGACACCCAAGCCAACGACCACCCCCTGGCCACCGCCATCGGCCCGCAGCGCAACGGCCCGATCCTGCCGCATCTTGAGGCGGAGTATTTCGAATGGTCCGGCGGGCGCGATTGGAAGGATGACTTTCCAGAGTGGGAGCCGGTGCACAACACCTTGTTCAAGAACGGTATTCTGGGCATCGAGAATGTGGGCGGCGATCTGGACAAGGTGACGGGCAAGCGCGTGACCTTTGCGTTCTTCCCCTGGAACTGGGACCGCGGCGATGGCTGCATCATCCGCCTGGTGGCGATGATGGACAAGGCCCAGGCCTACCGCATCGAAGCGGGCGAGGCGTTCTGAACGCATCCGTAGGGTGCGCATTCACTGCGCACCTTCGCTTGGGAGGAGACTGTGATGATCGTCAAACGATTTGCCGACGCCGAACCCTACGAGGCCCCGAACCATTGGGGCGTGGCGGGCCTGCGCCTGCAGGGGTTTGAAGATGGCGGGCCGGAAAACCAATGGGTGGGTTTCTCGCAATTCTTGCCGGGCGGTGGGGCCGGGCCCGACAGCACGCCCTTTGAAAAGGTCTATGTCGTGATCGAGGGCCAGATGACGGTCGAGATCGACGGGACCGAGACCGTGCTGCACCCGATGGACAGTTGTACCATACCCCCCGGTACGGTGCGCCGGATCGAGAACAAGGCCAACCACGTCTGCAAGATGCTGGTCGTCATGCCCTATCCCGGCGGTCAACGGCCCGGAGCGGGCACATGAGCGCCCTCGACACTCCGCTGTCGATGTTCGATGTGGCGGGCAAGGTGGCGCTGATCACCGGCGCCTCGGGTGCCTTTGGTGCAGTGGCCGCGCGGTGCCTGTCGGGCGCGGGGTGCAAGGTTGTGCTGGCCGCGGGCAACGCCAAGGCGCTGACCGAAGTGGCCGCGACCTGCAAGGGCGAGACCCACGCCATCAACGCGCGCCCCGACAGCGAGGCCGCGTGCGACGCGATGGTGGAGGAGGCGGTCCGCATCTTTGGCAGCGTCGATATCCTGGTCGTCGCGTCGGGCATGAACAAGGTCGCCAAGATCGAGGAGATGGCGGCGGACACCTTTACCGATGTCATGGACGCCAATGTCACGCAAAGCTGGCTGATCGCCCGTGCCGTGACCCGCCAGATGAAGGCCCAAGGTGGCGGGGGCAAGATCGTGCTAGTGTCCTCTGCCCGGGGCCTTTTGGGCCATCCTGCGGGTTATACCGCCTATTGCGCGTCGAAGGCGGCAGTGGACGGGATGACCAAGGCGCTGGGATGCGAGCTGGGCCCCACGGGCATCACCGTGAACGCGATCGCGCCCACGGTCTTCCGCTCGCCCCTTACCGCCTGGATGTTCGAGGACACGCCAGAGGCGACGACCGTGCGCAACGGATTCCTGTCGCGCGTGCCCAAGGGGCGGCTCGGCGAGCCTGAGGATTTGGCAGGACCGCTGTTGTTCCTGGCGTCCAAGGCATCGGATTTCTACACCGGCCATATCCTGTATGCCGATGGCGGGTACACGGCGGGATGAGCGACGCGTGCCCCATAGCGGTCATTGGTGCGGGCCTGATGGGCCACGGCATCGCGCTCACCTTTGCGCGGGTGGGCCATGCGGTGTGCCTGACCGACCCGGATGCGGGCACGCGGCACTCCGCCCCGGACCGCATCGCCGAGAGCCTACGTTTGTTGGGCGCTGATGCAGCGGAGGTGGCGCAGGTCGTGTCCCGTGTGACCCTGTACCCAGAGCTGCCCCAAGCGGTACAGGCGGCATCGGCGGTGTTTGAGGCGGCACCAGAAAAGCTGGACCTGAAACAGCGCATCTTTGCCGATGTCGAGGCCCACGCGCCGCCGGATGCCATCCTTGCCTCGAACACATCCGTCATCCCGATCACGCAGATCATGCAAGGGCTGTCGAACCGCGCCCGCGCACTGGGCACCCATTGGTGGAACCCGCCGCACATGATCCCGCTGGTCGAGGTGATCAAAACCGAATGGACCGACCCCGCGGTAGCCGACCAGATGCACGCGCTGCTGGGGCAAGCGGGCAAGACGCCGGTGATGGTCGAAAAGGACGTGCCGGGTTTCATCGGCAACCGCTTGCAGCACGCCATGTGGCGCGAGGCGATCAGCCTGGTAGAGCAGGGGATTTGCAGCGCCAAGGCCGTCGATGACGTGGTCAAGGCCAGCTTTGGCCGCCGGATGGCGGTGCTGGGCCCCTTGGAAAACGCCGATCTGGTGGGGTTGGAGCTGACGCAGGACATCCACCGCCAGGTGCTCTATGACCTAGACGCGCGCCCTAATCCGTCGCCCTTGTTGCAAGAGATGCTGGATGCGGGCCGCAGCGGCATGGCCGCGGGCGCTGGCCTGCGCGACTGGGAGGCCGCGGACCTGATCGCCACCAAGGAACGCATCGCAAACCATTTGACACAGCTTGTGAAAATTCTGCCAAACTAGGCGCATCAAAGCCCGAACATACGGGCATCCATGGGAGGAAAGACATGAAACGCAACCGCATCGCTGCGCCCAATCGGCGTCGCTTTCTTGCTGGCACGGGGGCCGTGCTGGCCGCACCCGCGATCCTGACCAGCACGCGCGCCTATGCGCAGAACAAGACGCTCAAGCTGGGCTTTGTCAGCCCAAAAACGGGGCCGCTGGCCGGCTTTGCCGAGGCGGATGACTATATCATCGAAGGGATCAAACAGACCTTTGCCGGGGGGCTGGACAACAACGGGTCGTCCTGGGCGGTCGAGGTGCATTACCGCGACAGCCAGTCGAACCCGAACCGCGCCGCCGAGGTCGCCGCCGACCTGATCCTGGGTGAGGAGGTCGACATCATGCTGGCCGCCGCCACACCTGACACTACGAACCCCGTGGCCGATCAGTGCGAGATCAACGAGGTGCCCTGCATCACCACCGACGCGCCCTGGCAGCCCTATTTCTTTGGCCGCGGCGGCAATCCGGCCGAAGGGTTCCTAAGCACCTATCACTTCTTTTGGGGGCTTGAGGACGTGATTGGCGTGTTCCTGGACATCTGGGGCCAAAGCGGTGCGGCGACCAAGGTTGGGGGGCTGTTCCCCAACGACGCCGATGGCAACGCCTGGGGCGATGCCCAGCTGGGTTTGCCGCCCGCACTGGCCGGGGCGGGGTATGACCTGACCGATCCGGGCCGCTATCAGCCGCTGTCGGATGACTTTTCCAATCAGATCGCGGCCTTCCGCGACGCGGGTTGCGAAATTGTGACCGGCGTGATGATCCCGCCGGATTTCGCCACCTTCTGGGCGCAGGCGGCACAGCAGGGGTTCACGCCCAAGGTTGCCACCATCGGCAAGGCAATCCTGTTTCCGTCCGTAGTCGAAAGCCTGGGCGAACGCGGCGACGGCCTGACATCCGAGGTTTGGTGGTCGCCGAACCATCCGTTCAATTCGTCCCTCACCGGGGCCTCGGCCCGCGATCTGGCCGACGGGTACACCCAAGCCACAGGCCGCCCCTGGACCCAGCCCATCGGGTTCAAGCACGCGCTGTTTGAAGTGGCCGCCGATGTGGTCGCCCGGACCGAGGACATGGACGACCCCGAGGCGATCACCGCCGCCATCGCGGCCACAAACCTCGATACGATCGTCGGCAACGTGAACTGGTCCACCGGTCCTGTGCCAAATGTGTCCAAGACGCCGCTTGTCGGCGGGCAGTGGCAGCGTGATGGCGATACGCTCGACCTCAAGATCGTGGCCAACGCGCAGCAACCAGCGATCCCGACCACGGGTGAGTTGAAGCTGCTAGGCTGATCCCGACCGGCTGCACCGGGCTGTCCCGGTGCGGCCACCCCCGACACGGCGAGGCGAGATGACCGCGATCCTGCAACTTGATGGGCTGACCAAGAGCTTTGGCGCGGTGACCGTGGCTGACGGGCTGAGCTATGATCTGGCTGCGGGCGAGGCGCTGGGCATCATCGGACCAAACGGTGCGGGCAAGACGACGATGTTCAACCTGATCACCGGCACGTTGCCCGCAGATGCGGGGCGGATCGTGTTTCAGGGCCAGGACGTCACCCGCCACAACGCCGCCAAGCGCTGCCGGGCCGGGATGGCCCGCAGCTTTCAGGTGCCGCAGCCGTTTTCGGGCCTCAGCGTGTTCGAGAATGCGATGATCGCGGCGACCCAAGCGGCGGGCCTGTCGGGCCACGCGGCGGAACAGAAATGCATCGACGTGCTGGCGCAGACCGAACTGCTGGACAAGGCCAACACATTGGCGGGCAGCCTGACGCTGCTGGACCGCAAGCGGCTGGAGTTGACCCGCGCGCTGTGCGCCAACCCCAAGCTGTTGATGCTGGACGAGATCGCGGGCGGCCTGACCGAGGCGGAATGCGTGAGCCTGATCCAGACCATCAAGGACATCCATGCCAGTGGCGTGTCGATCATCTGGATCGAACATGTGGTGCACGCCCTGCTGGCGGTGGTGGACCGGCTGATCGTCATCGATTTTGGCCGCAAGATCGCCGAGGGCGCGCCCAAGGCCATTATGGCCAGCCCCGAGGTGCAAGAGATTTACCTGGGGATCGAAGCCGATGCCTGACCCGATCCTGTCGATCACCGCGCTTGATGCGCATTACGGCGATTTCCAAGCGCTCTATGGCCTTGATATGGAACTGCACGAAGGCGAAGTGCTGGCCATCATCGGCGCGAATGGCGCGGGCAAGACGACGCTGATGCGCTCGATCTCTGGCCTGATGCAGAACGGTGCCGACCAGGTCCGCTATCGCGGGCGGCCCATCGGGGCGCTGCGGGCGGATCAGGTGGCGGGCCTGGGGCTGGCGTTGGTGCCCGAGGGGCGACAGCTGTTTCCGTCGCTGTCGGTCGAGGAAAACCTGCTGATCGGCGGGCGAATGCAGCGGCCCGGGCCATGGTCGCTGGAGGCGGTGTTTGACCTGTTTCCCATCCTCAAGGAACGGCGCGCGGTGCCGTCAACCTCGCTGTCGGGCGGGCAGCAGCAGATGGTCGCCATCGGGCGCGCGTTGATGTCGAACCCCGATCTGATCCTTTTTGACGAGATCAGCCTGGGCCTTGCCCCGGTGATCATCAAGTCGATCTACGACGCGCTGCCGGACATCGTGGGCACGGGCATGTCGGCGATGATTGTCGAGCAGGACATTTCCAAGGCGCTGTCGGTCTCGGACCGGCTCTATTGCTTGCAAGAGGGGCGCGTGTCGCTGGAGGGGCCGTCGGACAGTGTCAGCCGCGACGCGATCAGCGCCGCCTATTTCGGGGTTGCGTGAATGGATTGGGTGAACGCCATTGTGCAGGGCACGCTGCTGGGGGGGCTGTATGCCCTGTTTGCTGCGGGGCTGTCACTGATCTTTGGGATCATGCGGCTGGTGAATATCGCGCATGGCGATCTGATCGTGCTGGCCTCTTACCTCGGGCTGGTGGTGGTCTCGGCGACGGGCATGCACCCGCTGCTGGCCCTGGTGATCGCGATGCCGGTGATGGGCGCGCTGGGCTATGTGCTGCAGCGGGGCATCCTGAACCAGACGCTGGGCGACGACCTGTTGCCGCCCTTGCTGGTGACCTTTGGGCTGTCGGTGATCATCCAGAACGCCCTGCTGGAAGGGTTCACGGCCGATCCACAAAAGATGAACGCAGGCGCGATTGAAACGGCGAGCGTGGCGGTGGGCGGCCTGCAACTGGGTGTGCTGCCGCTGTTGACCTTTGCCATCGCGGTGGGGGTCATCGCGGGGTTGCAGTGGATGTTCTACCGCACTGGGCTGGGCCGCGCCTTTCGCGCGGTGTCGGACAACCAAGACATCGCGCAACTGATGGGCCTGAACCGGCGCCACATCTTTGGGCTGGCCATGGGCCTGGCGCTGGCGGTCACGGCCATCGCGGGTATCCTGCTGGGCATCCGCACCAGCTTTGACCCCTCTGCCGGGGCGGGGCGCCTGATCTTTGGGTTCGAGGCGGTGATTATCGGCGGCTTGGGCAACCTGTGGGGCACGCTGGCGGGCGGGGTGATCCTGGGCGTCGCGCAGACCGTCGGGGCCAAGATTGATCCGGGGTATCAAATCCTCGCTGGGCATATCGCATTTCTGGTGGTGCTTGCGGTGCGTCCGCAGGGCCTGTTCCCAAGGGTAAGCGGATGAAGGTCACACGCACATCACCAGCGGCCAAGGCCGCCGCCCTTCTGGGCCTTGGCGTCCTGATCATCCTGGCCGCGGGCCCCTACTGGGCGGGCCGCGCCGATATGCGGTTGATGAGCGAGATTTTCCTCTACCTCGCCCTGGCCAGCCTCTGGAACCTGATGGCGGGCTATGCCGGGCTGGTGTCTGTCGGGCAGCAAGCCTTTGTGGGCTTTGGCGGTTACATGCTTTTTGCGCTTACGATCTTTGGCGGGCTGTCGCCGGTGGTGGCCATCGCCGGGGCGGGCGTGTTGGGCGCGCTGATCGCGGTGCCGGTGGCACTGCTGATCTTTCGCTTGCGGGGCGCATACTTTGCCATCGGCACCTGGGTCATGGCCGAGGTGTTCCGCCTGACCTTTGCCCAGGTGTCTGCCCTGGGCGGCGGGTCGGGGTCATCCTTGCCCGTGGCAATTGTCCGATCCATGGCCGATGGGCGCGCGGCGCGCGAGGCGTTGACCTATTGGCTGGCCTTGGGCATTGCCGTGAGCGTGTTGGCGGCGGTCTACCTGTTCCTGCGCTCGCGCCAGGGTCTGGCGCTGACGGCCATCCGCGACAATGAACTGGCGGCAGGATCGCTGGGCATCGACATCTGGCGGACCAAGTTCGTGGTCTACATCGTCACCGCCGCCCTGACCGCGGTCGTGGGCGCGCTGATCTTTCTGCAAAAGCTGCGCATTTCGCCCGATGCGGCCTTTTCCGTGAACGACTGGACCGCTTTCGTGATCTTTATCGTCGTCATCGGCGGCATTGGCACCATCGAGGGGCCGATCATCGGCACGCTCATCTTCTTTGCCCTGCGCGAAACGCTGGCGGACCTGGGCACCATCTATCTGATGGTGCTGGGGGCCGTGGCCATCGTCATCATGCTGAAGGCGCCCAAAGGTGTCTGGGGCCTGATCCGCAGCCGCTATGACCTCGAACTTTTCCCCCTCAGCTACCGCGTCCGCCCGGACGCCTCGGACAAAGGAGCCTGAGACATGGCCAAAAAGCCCAAGACGATCATCACCTGCGCGGTCACCGGGTCGATCCACACGCCTACGATGTCCGACCACCTGCCGATTACGCAGAACGAGATTGCGGAACAGGCGATTGCCGCGGCCGAGGCGGGTGCCTCGATCCTGCACCTGCACACCCGCGACCCCGAGGATTTCCGCCCCTCGGTCGAGCCGGATCACTATGCGCCGATCTTGGCGCGGGTGAAGCAGTCGACCGATGCGGTGCTGAACATCACCACCGGCGGCGCGCCCACCATGCTGATCAAAGAGCGGATCCGCGCGGCCACGACGTTCAGCCCCGAGATGTGTTCGCTGAACATGGGGTCGATGAACTTTGCCTTTCACCCGCTGGCGGGGCGCTATGACAGTTGGAAATACGACTGGGAAAAGGACTATGTCGCAGGGTCAGAGGCGAATATCTTTCGCAATACATTCGCCGACATCCGCGAGGCGGCAGAGACGCTGGCGCCGCATGGCATCAAGTTCGAGCATGAATGCTATGACGTGGGCCACCTGTATAACCTCAAGTTTTGCATGGATGTCGGCCTGTTCAAGGCGCCGGTGTTCATCCAGTTCATCTTTGGCATCCTGGGTGGTATCGGGCCCGAGGTGGACAATCTGATCTTTATGAAACGCACCGCTGACCGTCTCTTTGGCGACGATTATCGCTGGTCGGTTCTGGGCGCGGGTGGCGCGCAGATGGGGCTGGCGACCACGGCGGCGCAGATGGGCGGCAATGTGCGCGTGGGGCTAGAGGACAGCCTGCTGATCGCGCGCGGTCAGTTGGCGGAATCGAACGCCCAGCAAGTGGCCAAGATCCGCCGTATCGTCGAAGACCTGGGCAGCGAGGTGGCCACACCGGACGAGGCGCGCGAGATCCTGGATTTGAAGGGCGGCGACAGGGTCGCGTTTTAATCCAGGCACGGGCGGTTTTCTGCCGATGCGGCGCCTTGGGCCTGCGCGTGGTGCCACGCATCGGCGCAATGGGCCACTGCCGGCGCGGGCGCCTTCCAATTTAGCGCTAACAAAGGGGCCCTGTTTTCGATAAAGGGGGTGCAAACCAACCGGGCCAGGTGCATTTGGCCATGGCATGTACCGATTTCGAGATTTGAGAGAGCATTATGCTGGACACCAACCTTCCCCCTCTGACGGCCCTGGACCTGCAGCGCGAGATTGAAAAGCATCTGAAGCTGTCGATTGGCAAGGATCCATCCCATGCGAGCGTCTATGACTGGCGCATGTCGCTGTCGCTGGCCCTGCGCGACCGTGTGGTCGAACCCTGGTTCGCCTCGACCCGCAAGACGTACGAGGGCAAGCACAAGCGTGTCTATTACCTGTCGATGGAGTTTCTGATCGGGCGCCTGATCGAGGACGTGACGATCAACCTGGGCGTCGAAGAGATGGCGCGTGCGGCGATGGCGGCGCTGGGCCAGGATTACGACGTGGTGGTTGTGGACGAACCGGATGCCGCGTTGGGCAATGGAGGGCTGGGCCGACTGGCCGCCTGTTTCATGGACAGCTTGTCGACCCTGTCGATCCCGGCCTATGGCTACGGCATCCGCTATGAGCACGGGCTGTTCGAACAGCATTTTGAGGGTGGCCAGCAGGTCGAAACCGCCGAAGGCTGGCTGGCGCAACGCCATGTGTGGGAGTTCGAGCGGCCCGAGGCGGCTTATGAGATCCACTTTGGCGGCTATGTCAGCGAGGTTGATGGCAAGGCGGTCTGGCATCCGGCGGAAACGGTGCTTGCCTCGGCCTATGACACGCCTGTGGTGGGCTGGCAGGGGCAGTGGGCCAATACGCTGCGGCTGTGGGCGGCCAAGCCGATCAAGCTTTTCGACCTCGAAAGCTTTAACCGCGGCGACTATGTCGGTGCCAATGCGCCCGAACGGCTGGCGCGCACGATCTCGCGCGTGCTCTATCCCGACGACACGACCGATGTGGGCAAGGAACTGCGGCTAAAGCAGGAATATTTCTTTACCGCGGCGTCGATCAAGGACCTGCTGCGCCGGTTCCTGTCCGAAGGGCATGACCTGAGCCAACTGGCCGATCTGGTGGCGATCCAGCTGAATGACACGCACCCGGCCGTCGCAGGCCCCGAACTGGTCCGCATCTTGCTGGACGACCACGGCCTGCCCTTTGATCAGGCGATGGATATGGCGCAGGCCTGCCTGGGGTACACCAACCACACCCTGCTGCCCGAGGCGCTGGAACGCTGGCCCGAAGACCTGTTTGCCCGCATTCTGCCGCGGCACCACCGCATCATCGAGATGATCCAGCACCGGCACCTGACGCAGACAGGCGGGCACATCCGCATCATTGACCATGGCAACGTCAACATGGGCGAGCTGGCGTTTATCATGGCGCACCGCGTCAATGGCGTGTCGGCGCTGCACTCGGATCTGGTCAAGGAAACGGTCTTTGCCGATCTGCACCAGGCCTATCCCGACCGCATCATCAACCAGACCAACGGCGTCACCCCGCGCCGCTGGCTGCATGCGTGCAACCCGAGCCTGCGCGCGTTGATCGACGACACCATCGGCACCGGCTGGCAAAGCGATCTGGAAAAGCTGACCGAGCTGAAAGCGCACCTGGACGATGCCGCATTTCAAGAGGCGTTTCGCGCCGCCAAGACCGCGAACAAAGACCGGCTGGCGGCCTGGGTCCACGACCGGACGGGGGCCAAGCTGGACACCGCCGCGATGTTCGACATCCAGATCAAGCGCATCCATGAATACAAGCGCCAGCACATGAACATCCTGGAAACCATCGCGCTGTGGAACGAAATCCGCGACAACCCCAACGCCGACTGGACCCCGCGGGTCAAGGTTTTTGGCGGCAAGGCGGCGCCCGGCTATGCCCTGGCCAAGTCGATCATCCGCCTGATCAACGACGTGGCCGCGACCATCAACACCGACCCCGTGACGCGCGATCTGTTGCAGGTGGTCTATCCTGAAAACTACAACGTCACGATGGCCGAAGTGCTGATCCCCGCGTCGGACCTGTCCGAACAAATCTCGACCGCGGGCAAGGAGGCGTCGGGCACCGGCAATATGAAACTGTCGCTGAACGGCAGCCCGACCATCGGCACGTTGGACGGCGCCAATGTGGAAATCCGCGATCATGTGGGGGCCGAGAACTTCTTTCTCTTCGGTCTGACGGCGGCAGAGGCGCAGGCCAAGCGGGCCGAGCCCGGCTATGCCCGCCGCACCATCGAACAAAGCTCGCGCTTGATGCGCGTTTTGGGACAGATCGCCCAGGGCGTCTTTTCCGGCGGGGACCGCTATCGTTATTCCGACATTTTGCACAACTTGTGGGAACATGACTATTTCCTCGTCAGTTGTGATTTTGACAGCTACTTTGATACGCAACGTGCCGTCGATGCGGCCTATCGCGATCAGTCCGAGTGGACCCGTATGGCAGCGGCAAACACGGCTGGGATGGGGTGGTTTTCATCCGACCGGACGATCCGGGGTTATGCGGATGACATCTGGGGCGTGACATCGGTGGTCTGACGGCCCGTGGACTAAAACAAAGGACGGTGCGACGTGATCACTGCCGACGATGCCCATAGCATAGCCGCAGGCACCCATGCCGATCCGTTTGCTGTGCTGGGCATGCACCCCGAGGGGGGCAAGATCGCCGTCCGCGTTCTGCACCCCGAGGCCGACAGCATCGACGTGCTGGACGCCAAGACCGGTCGCAAGGTGCTGTCGCTGACCCGCCACGACGATGCCCTCGCGCTGTTTCATGGCGTCGCCGCCCGCCGCAAGACCCCGTTTGCCTACCGCCTGCGCTATACCATCGGCGACCATGTGTGGGAGGCTGCGGACCCGTATGCGTTTGGACCCGTCCTGGGGTCCTTGGACGAGCATCTGATTGCAGAGGGCGCGCACCTGAACCTGTGGCGCGTGCTGGGCGCGCATGTGATGACCCATGAGGGCGTCGCGGGCACGCATTTCGCCGTTTGGGCCCCCAATGCCAGCCGCGCGTCGGTCATCGGCGACTTCAACGGCTGGGACGGGCGGCGCAACCCGATGCGGCGCCGCGGGGCGACAGGTGTTTGGGAAATCTTTATGCCCGGCCTGGGCGACGGTGAGGCGTATAAATACGAACTGCTTGGCCCTGACGGCACCCTGTTGCCGCAAAAGGCGGACCCGTTTG
This sequence comes from Pseudomonadota bacterium, assembly GCA_038525395.1. Taxonomy (GTDB): domain Bacteria; phylum Pseudomonadota; class Alphaproteobacteria; order Rhodobacterales; family Rhodobacteraceae; genus Tateyamaria. The sequence goes on from JBCBHS010000020.1 coordinate 49,344, forward strand.
GCTTTGGCGCCGAACACCCGCCCAAGACCGCGTCGGTCATCCGTTCGCTGGACGGTCACGCCTGGGCCGATGGGGCCTGGATGGACAGCCGCGCGCAGGCGCATCAGATCGACCAGCCAATCTCGATCTATGAGGTCCACCTGGGATCGTGGCGCCGCGTCCCCGAAGAGGGCGGGCGCCCGCTGTCCTACACCGAACATGCCGATCAGCTGGTGGGCTATGCCAAGGACATGGGGTTTACGCATATCGAGCTGGTGCCGGTGTCGGAATTTCCCTTTGACGGGTCCTGGGGCTATCAGCCCGTGGGCCTTTATGCCCCCACCATACGGCACGGCACGCTGGCCGAATTTCGCGCCTTTGTCGAGGCGTGCCATGCCGCCGGGCTGGGCCTGATCCTGGACTGGGTGCCGGGCCACTTCCCCGAGGACCAGCACGGGCTGGGCCGCTTTGACGGCACGCCGCTATACGAACACGCCGACCGCAAGGAAGGGTTCCACCCCGACTGGAACACGTTGGTTTTTAACTATGGGCGGCGTGAGGTGTCGAATTACCTGGTCGCCAACGCGCTGTACTGGCTGCGTGAACATCATGTCGATGGGCTGCGCGTGGATGCGGTGGCCTCGATGCTGTACCGCGACTATTCGCGCAAGGACGGCGAATGGGTGCCCAACAAGGATGGCGGGCGCGAGAATTACGAGGCCATCGATTTTCTGCGCCGCACCAACACCGTGGCCTATGGCGCGGTACCCGGCATCGTGACCGTGGCCGAAGAAAGCACGGCCTTTCCCGGCGTCAGCGCGCCGGTGGATCACAGCGGCCTCGGCTTTGGCTTTAAATGGAACATGGGCTGGATGAATGACACCCTGTCCTACATGGCCGAGGATCCGATCAACCGAAAATACCACCACCACAAGATGACATTCGGCATCCACTATGCCTTTTCCGAAAACTTCATGCTGCCGATCAGCCATGACGAGGTGGTGCACGGCAAGGGGTCGATGATCGCCAAGATGCCGGGCGTGGGGGACGAGAAGTTTGCAAACCTGCGCGCCTATTACGGGTTCATGTGGGGGCATCCGGGCAAAAAGCTGCTGTTCATGGGCTGCGAATTTGCCCAAGGGGCCGAGTGGAACCACGACAGCAGCCTGGACTGGCACCTGCTGGACGACCCGCAGCACAAGGGCATGCAGACCCTGGTGCGGGACCTGAACGCGCTGTTCAAGGCGACGCCCGCGCTGCACCAACGCGACTGCAAGCCGGACGGCTTCGAATGGATCGAAGGCGGGGCGGCGGACGAATCCATCCTGGCCTGGGTGCGCTATGGAACCGACGGCACGGCGCCTGTGTTGGTTGTGTGTAACCTAACGCCCGTTGAACGCAGTGGGCGCCGTATTGGCGTGCCCAAACCGGGCCGCTGGATCGAGAGGCTGAACACGGACGCAAAGATCTATGGCGGCGGCGACCGCGGCAACATGGGACAGGCCGACAGCGCGCAGGTGGCCGCATCGGGCCGCGCGCATTCGATTTCACTGACCCTGCCGCCTTTGTCGACCTTGTTCTTTGAATTGGATGAGGACGCCTAAGACAGACACGACGCGACGACTTGAGGGAGGATTATCAATGGACACAGAATCGCAACGCCTTGCACAGCAGACCATGGCCTTTGTGCTGGCCGGTGGCCGTGGCAGCCGATTGTACGAACTGACCGACCGGCGTGCCAAGCCTGCGATGTATTTCGGCGGCAAAAGCCGGATCATCGACTTTGCCCTGTCAAACGCCGTTAATTCCGGCATGCGCCGCATTGGGGTCGCCACACAGTACAAGGCGCATTCGCTGATCCGGCACTTGCAGCGGGGGTGGAGCTTTTTCCGGGCCGAGCGCAACGAGTCGCTGGATATCCTGCCCGCCTCGCAGCAGTTGAACAACGAAAACTGGTACAAAGGCACCGCCGACGCCGTCGCGCAAAACATTGACATTATTCGGGGGTATGGCCCCAATTACATCATCATCCTGGCGGGCGACCACATCTACAAGCAAGACTATTCGCTGATGGTCAAGCACCACGTGGAAAGCGGCGCGGACGTGACTGTGGGCTGTATCGAGGTGCCGCGGATGGAGGCCACGGGCTTTGGCGTGATGAAGGCCGACGCCAATGACCGCATCCTGGATTTCGTGGAAAAGCCTGCCGATCCGCCGCCGATGCCCGGCCATCCCGACCTGGCGTTGGCCAGCATGGGCATCTACGTATTCGAGGCAGAATACCTGTACGACCTGCTGCAAAAAGATGCCGATGACGACGCGTCGGGGCACGATTTTGGCGGCGACATCATCCCCGACATTGTGCGCAACGGCAAAGCCATTGCGCACCCGTTCAGCCGGTCTTGCGTGCGTACGGGGCTCGAGGAAAAGCCCTACTGGCGCGATGTGGGCACGGTCGATGCGTTCTGGCAGGCTAATGTGGACCTGACGGATTTCAAGCCCGAGCTGGACCTTTACGACACCACCTGGCCGATCTGGACCTATTCCGAACTGACACCACCTGCCAAGTTCATCCACAACGAGGACGGCCGCCGCGGGCAGGCCGTGTCGTCGATGGTGTCGGGGGGCTGCATCATCTCGGGCTCGACCTTGGATCAGTGCTTCCTGTTCACGGGCGTGCGCACCCATTCGTTCTCGCAACTCGAACGGGTGGTGGCGATGCCGTATGTCGAGATCAACCGGAACGCGCAGTTAAGGAACGTGGTGATCGACCGCGGTGTGATCATCCCCGAAGGCCTGGTCGTTGGTGAAGACCCCGAAGAGGACGCGCGGCGTTTTCGCCGCACCGACAGTGGCATTTGCCTGATCACCCAACCGATGATCGACAAGTTGGACGGCTAGGATGAACCTGCTTTTCGTCGCCTCGGAATGCGCGCCTTTTGTCAAAACGGGCGGGCTGGCCGATGTGATCGGCGCCGTGCCAAAGGCGCTGGAGGGGCTGGGCGCATCGGTCAAAACGATGCTGCCCGCCTATCCTGCTTTGGCGCCTGTTCTGGCCCAGGGCGAGGTTCTGCACTGCTTTGACACCCTCTTTGGCGGGCCAGCCGACCTGGTGGCCGTGCGGGCCGAAGGGGTGGACCTGCTGCTGCTGGACGCGCCGCATCTGTATGACCGGGCGGGCAGTATCTATCTGGGCCCCGACGGACAGGACTGGCCCGACAATGACCTGCGCTATGCGGCCTTATCTTGGGCCGCGGCGCATGTGGCGCAGCACGGGCTGGGCGGTTGGACGCCGGATGTGGTCAACGCCCATGATTGGCAGGCAGGGCTGGTCGCTGCCTATCTGCACCAGGCGGGCGGGGCCGTGCCGCCGGTCGTGATGACGATCCACAACATCGCCTTTCAGGGCCTTTTTGACGCCACGCGGCTTGGCGCGCTGGGGCTGGACGCGCAGGTGTTTACCCCCGAGGGCGTTGAATATTATGGCAAGATCAGCTTTCTCAAGGCCGGGTTGGCCTATGCGGCCAAGATCACGACGGTCAGCCCCACCTATGCGGCAGAGCTGATGACCCCCGCCTTTGGCATGGGGCTGGAAGGGCTGTTGCAGGCACGGGCGCCGGACGTGTCGGGCATTTTGAACGGGATCGACCTGGATGTCTGGTCGCCCGAAGACGATCCGAACCTCGTCGCGTCCTATTCGCCCCGCAGTTTCAAAGGGAAGGCTGCGAACAAGGCGGAGGTCATCGCGCGCTTTGGTCTTTACGATGGCGACGGGCCTCTGTTTTGCGTGGTCAGTCGGTTGACCGAGCAGAAGGGGTTGGACCTGCTGTTGGATTGCCTTCCGGGCCTAGTCGCCCAAGGCGGCCGCTTGGCGCTGCTGGGGTCGGGACAGCCGGAGTTGGAGCAGGCCTTTGTCCAGGCGTCGAACCAATATGCGGGGGCTGTCGGCACGATCATTGGCTATGACGAGGCGCTGTCGCACCTGATGCAGGGGGGCAGTGATGCGATCCTGATCCCGTCGCGCTTTGAACCTTGCGGGCTAACGCAGCTTTACGGCCTGCGCTATGGGACGCTGCCGGTGGTGGCGCGGACCGGGGGGTTGGCGGACACGGTGATCGACGCGAATGAGGCGGCGGTACTGGCCGATTGCGCCACCGGGTTCCAGTTTGCCCCCATCACAGCGCCCATGCTGGCCCACGCCATCACGCGGACATGCCAAGCCTACCGGACGCCCAAACTTTGGGCGGGGATGATGCGGCGGGCGATGCGCCATCCTGTGGGCTGGGACTTGTCCGCGCGGGCGTATATGGACGTGTACACGGCAGCGCAGCAACACTGATCGAACGGCCATGACAGCCTTGCACATACTCAGCGGCCGCCCCACGACGTTTGGGGCGCATCACGATGGCGACGGCGTGAATTTTGCCGTGTTTTCGGCCCATGCCAGCCGGATCGAGCTGTGTCTGTTTACCCCCGATGGCGCGCGCGAAACCACGCGGCTGACCCTGCCCGAACGCACCGGCCCGGTCTGGCACGGCTATGTGCCCGGATTGCCTGTTGGGACTGTCTATGGCTACCGCGCGCATGGGCAATACGCGCCGGAACAAGGGCACCGGTTCAACCCCAACAAGCTGCTTATGGACCCCTATACCCGCGAGCTGCGCGGCGGGTGGACGACGGACCCCGCGACGCTGGGCTATGACGCGTCCTCGTCCGCGCTGGATCTGTCCTTTGACCCATGCGATTCGGCGCCTTTTGTCGCGAAATCAGTGGTGTCCGACCCGCACCTGTTTGATGGCGCGCGCCCCGGGCGCCACAGCCCATCGGACCGAGACCTGATTTACGAGGCCCATCCCAAGGGCGCCACCAAGGCCAATATGGCCGTCCCCGAGGCGCTGCGCGGCACCTATGAGGGGTTGGCATCGGACGCGATGTTGGAGCATCTGACCCGCCTGAACGTACAGGCGGTTGAGCTGATGCCGGTGCACAGTTTTGTCGACGACGCCTTCCTCGTCCGGCGGGGGTTGCGCAACTATTGGGGCTACAACTCCATCGGCTTTTTCGCGGCCGAGCCGCGGTATTTCGGGCCTGAGGGCCTGATGGGATTTCGCCGCATGGTCGACCGGTTTCATGCCGTGGGGATCGAGGTGATTCTCGATGTCGTTTACAACCACACGGCGGAGGGGGATCAGAACGGTCCGACGCTGAGCTTTCGCGGCCTCGACAACGCGTCTTACTACCGGTTGGTGTCCGGGCAGCCGCGCTATTACGTCAACGACACCGGCACCGGCAATACGTTGAACGCAGCGCATCCTTTTGTTTTGCGGATGATTTTGGACAGTCTGCGGTTTTGGGTGACGGCGATGGGCATCGACGGCTTCCGCTTTGATCTGGCCACGACGCTGGGGCGCGAGGCGCATGGGTTTGACCCCAATGGCGGCTTTTTCGACGCGCTGCGGCAGGATCCGGTGCTGGCCCAGGTGCGCATGATTGCCGAGCCTTGGGACATCGGGCCGGGGGGCTATCAGCTGGGTGGATTTCCGCATGAATTTGCCGAATGGAACGACAGTTTTCGCGACACCGTGCGCCGCTATTGGCGGGGTGATACGCACAGCGCGCAAGAGCTGGGCGCGCGGCTGCTTGGCTCTGCCGATCGGTTCGATCATGCGGGGCGGCGCAGCACCGCGTCGGTGAATTTTGTGGCCGCCCATGACGGGTTTACCCTGGCCGATGTGACCCGCTATGCGCAGCGCCACAACGAGGCCAACACCGAGAACAACCGCGACGGGCATCACGCCAATTACAGCGACAATTGCGGGGTCGAGGGGGACACCGACGACCCGTTGATCATAGCCAAGCGGGCCCGGCGCATGCGCAACATGCTGGCCACCGTGTTCCTGTCCCAGGGCACCCCGATGCTGCTGGGTGGGGATGAATTTGGCAACTCGCAACAGGGCAACAACAACGCCTATTGCCAGGACAATGCGACCGGCTGGCTGGACTGGTCCGAGGTGTCTGGCGAAATGCCAGAATTTGTCGGGTTTTTGTCCAGCTTTCGTCGGGCACATCCCGCCCTGCGCCAAAGCCGGTTTCTGCACGGCGCGGCCCGGCCCAGCGACGGGCACCCCGATGTGGTCTGGACCGATTTTGATGGCGCGCCGCTGGCGTGGCGTGATCCCGGGCTGGCAAGTCTGTGCCTGACCTTGCGCTGTTCGGCCGAGGCCGCGCCCGATGCGCCGAACGGCGACGTCGTCTTTGTCGCGTTCAACCGTGGCGACGCGGCGGCGGAGGTGACCTTGCCCGCCGCACCCGACGGGCGCGTCTGGGTCCGGGCGCTGGACACGGACCAGGCGGCACAACCCAGCGGCACCGACCCGGTCGGCGCCACGGCCCCCATTGCGGGACAATCGGTGGTGGCCTTTGTCAAGATCGACGAGGCACCGGGATGAGCGCCGAGGACGATCTGCGCGCGCTGGCTGATCTGTGCGGTGTACTGCCCGCGTATTACGACCTGAACGGTGGGCTGCATGTGGCGGGCCCCGACACTCTGCGCGCCATGGTGGCCGCAAGCGGTATCGACGTGTCAAACGATGCGGCAGTGGCCGAAGCCTTGGGCGCGCTGCGCCATCAGATCCACGACCGCTGGTTTCCCGAAGAGGTGATTGTGGAGGCCGGACAAGGCGCGCCGCTGCAGTTCGGCCTGGGCGCGGTCTGGCATCTGCACAGCGACGACGCAGACCGCGTGGTGGCCGAGGGCGCGCCTGCCGATTACATCACCCTGCCGCCCTTGGCCGCGGGGGTGTATCAGATGACGGCCAGCGCGTCGGGCCGGACCGAGCATGTGACCGTGATTGCCGCCCCGCGCCGGTTGCCCGATGTGGGGTCCGTCACCGGGCGGGATCGGCATTGGGGCGTGAACTGCGCGCTCTATGGTCTGCGTGGGGACCGGGGTTTGGGCTTGGGCGATTATGCCGATCTGGGGCATATGGCCGAGATTGCGGGGCGCCGGGGCGCAAGCTTTGTCGGGATCAACCCGATCCATACGATGGGGCATAGCAATGTGGCGGCCATCAGCCCCTATTCGCCGTCCCATCGGGGGTTTTTGAACACGACCCATATCGCGCTGGATGCCATTCCGGGGCTGGAAGGGGCGGTGGATGCCACACCCTTTGCCGAGGTCGCGCGCGCTGAAACAGTGCAGTACCAAGCCCACAAGCGCGCGCATAACGCAGCGCTTGATACGCTTTTTACCCGGTTTCAAACCGAAGGCGCGGCAGAGGCTGTGGCGGCTTTTGACCGCTACGCCGATACCAGCGATGCGGCGCTGGCGACCTTTGCGCGGTTTGAGGCGTTGAGCGAAGGCTTGGGGGACGATTGGCGTGCATGGCCGGGCGAAGTGCCCGACCCGCCCCAGGACCGCGTGCGGTTTCACATCTGGCTGCAATGGGTGGCCGAGGCGCAGTTGGCCGCGGCACAAGACCGGGCGCGGCGGGCGGGCATGCCGCTGGGCCTGTACCTGGATTTGGCCGTCGGGCCGCGCCGCGACGGGGCCGAGGCCTGGTGCGAGCGGGATGCCATTGCCCAGGGCGTGTCCATCGGTGCGCCGCCCGATCATCTGGGGCCGGAGGGCCAGAATTGGGATCTGGCCGCCTTTGCCCCGCGCAAGCTGCGCGCGCAGCGCTATGCGCCCTTGCGCCGCATCCTGGCGCAGACCATGCGCCATGCGGGTATCATTCGGATCGACCATGTGCTGGGCCTCAACCGCAGCTTTTGGGTGCCCGACGATGGCAGCCCGGGCGCCTATATGCGCCAGCCGTTCGAGGCGCTGCTGGCCATCATCAAGATCGAGGCCGCGCGCCACAATTGCATCGTGATCGGCGAGGACCTGGGCCTGGTGCCGGACGGGTTTCGCGAGACGATGCACGATGCGGGGTTCTATGGCTATTCGGTGCTGCAATACGAGCGCGGCGCGGATGACCATCTGCGCGACCCCAGCTACGGGCCTGCGCAGGTGCTGTCGTGTTTTGCGACCCATGACACGCCGACGGTCGCAGGCTTTGCCACCGCACGGGACGTCGCCTGGTGGGAGCGGTTGGGCTGGATCGACGCCGACGCCGCTGCCGACCTGCGCGCGCGGCGGGCGGGGGATGTGGCGGCCTGGGGCGACGCGGATGGGTTTGCCGCCCAAGTGACGCAGCGCTTGGCCCATGCGGGGGCGGCCCTGGTCACCGTGCAACTGGACGATGTGCTGGGCCTGGAAGAGGCGCAGAACCTGCCTGGTACCGTTGATGAACACCCCAACTGGCGCCGCAAATATGCGCCAACCCTCGATACGCTTGAGCACCACGCGCCCTTGCACGCCACTGCCGCAACCATGGCAGCGGCGGGCCGGGGCCATTCAGACAAAGGATATTCAGATGACCATTGACACCGTCACCACCACCCCCACCGACGGGCAGATGCCCGGCACCTCGGGCCTGCGCAAGAAGACGCGGGTGTTTATGGCGCCCGGGTATCTGGAGAATTTCATCCAAGCGACCTTTGACGCGATCGAGGGCGGTGCGGGCAAGACGCTGGTGGTGGGCGGCGACGGGCGGTATTTCAATGCCGACGCGATCCAGATGATCCTGAAGATGGCGGCGGCCAATGGCGTGGCCAAGGTGATCGTGGGGCAGAACGGCATTCTGTCGACGCCCGCGGCCTCGCACCTGATCCGCGCGCATGGGGCCGATGGTGGGTTTATCCTGTCGGCCAGCCACAACCCGGGCGGCATCGACGAGGATTTTGGCGTAAAGTTCAACGCCGAGAATGGCGGCCCCGCGCCTGAAAAGCTGACCGCGCGGATGTTCGCGGCGACGCAAGAGATTGCGGCCTATAAGGTGCTTCGGGCGGACGATGTTGATCTGGCCGCGCTGGGCGAGGTGCGCTTGGGTGAGATGGCCGTGGCGGTTGTCGATCCGGTCACCAGCTATCAGGCGCTGATGGAGGAACTGTTCGATTTCGACGCCATTCGCGCGCTCTTTGCCAGTGGGTTCACCATGCGCTTTGACGCGATGCACGCGGTGACGGGGCCCTATGCCACAGCGATCTTAGAGGGCGCGCTGGGGGCGGCGCCAGGCACGGTGGTGAACGGCATCCCGCTCGAGGATTTCGGCAAGGGCCATCCCGATCCCAACCCGATCTGGGCCAAGGACCTGATGGACCTGATGATGTCGGATGCGGCGCCTGATTTTGGTGCGGCGTCGGATGGGGATGGGGACCGGAATATGATCGTGGGCCGGGGTCTCTACGTTACACCCTCGGACAGCCTGGCGATGCTGGCTGCCAACGCGCATCTGGCGCCCGCCTATGCGGACGGGCTGGCGGGGATTGCGCGGTCGATGCCGACCAGTGCGGCCAGCGACCGGGTGGCGAAAAAGCTGGGCATTGGCGCCTATGAGACGCCGACGGGCTGGAAGTTCTTTGGCAACCTGTTGGATGCGGGCAAGGTTACGATCTGCGGCGAGGAGAGTGCCGGGACCGGGTCGAACCACGTGCGCGAGAAGGACGGGCTGTGGGCGGTGCTGCTGTGGTTGAACATCCTGGCGGTGCGCAAGCAGTCGGTGGCCGAGATCGCGCAGGACCACTGGCAGACCTACGGGCGCGACTACTATTCACGCTATGACTACGAGGCGATTGAGACCGAGAAGGCCAATGCGCTGATGGACGCGCTGCGGGCGCAGCTGGGGGATTTGGCGGGCACGATGGCGGGGCCGCTGACCATCGCGGGCGCGGACGAGTTTTCGTATCACGACCCTGTGGATGGGTCGATCAGCGAACGCCAGGGCGTGCGCGTGGCCTTTGAGGGCGGCGGGCGTGCGGTGTTCCGGCTGTCGGGGACAGGGACTCAGGGCGCGACGTTGCGCATGTATCTGGAACAGTTTTCGGGCACGGACGGGGCGGTGGATCAGGACACCCAAGCGGCCCTGGATGACGTGCGCGTGGCGGCGCAGACCGTGTGCGACATGGCGGCCAAGATTGGTCGGACCAAGCCGGATGTGATCACCTAGGCCGGTCGAGCAGGGTGCCAAAGCCGGGCAGCGGCTCCGCCACGCCCAGCTTTTGCAGCGCCTCAAACAGCATGGCTTGGTTCGAGGTAATGACCGGCTTGCCCAGCGTCGCCTCGAGCCGTGCGATGGTTTCAACGCTGCGCATATCGGTGCAGGATAGGACGATGGCCTGGGCGTCTGCGTGATCGGCGCGCGCGCCCAGGTCGTGCACAGCCTCTGGTGTCATGGCGCCTTGGCCGTCATTGTCCAGCACCTCCGCCACCTCGGCCCGGGCGCAGGTGCCTATGCCCATCTCGGCCAGAAAGGCGATGGCCAAGTCGTTGATTGCAGGCACGTAAGGTGAGGCAAAGCCGATGCGCGTGATGCCGAGATGTTGCAGCGCGTTGACCAGAGCGCCTGCGGCGGTCACGCTCGCGGTCCCTTGCGTGCGAAGCCGCTGCGCCAGGGCGCGGTCGAAGGCGGGGCCGTGGGTGAGCGTGGCGGAAGTACAGCCGTAAAGCACAACGTCGGGCTTGGCGCCCATCAGCAGCGTCAGCGGGCCATCAAGGTCCGCGGCCCCCAGACCGTGCATCTGTTCGGCATCCGGGATCTCATCAGCGTTATAGCCGCCCATGCGCGCCACGTGCAGCGAGAGGCCGGGCGGGCACATGAGGGCCATGTCAGCCTCGAGATTGGTGTTGGTGAAGGGGACCAGCAGGCCCAGACGGGCGCGTCCGCGCGCGGGGGTCATGGGTGCGCCTCTTGGTAACATTGGATCAGGTGAGTGAGGGCCGTGTCTAGGGCAGGTGCCTTGGCGATGGTAAGTCGGAGGGCGTGGGGCAGACCTGCGCCGGATTGGGCGCGGAGGAAGATGCCCTGGGCCTGCAGTGCGGCGTCCGCGCGCGCGGCTGCGGCGGCGTCGCCGAAGGGGATGAGGATAAAGTTTGTGTGGCTGGTTGGCACTGTGATCCCTGCCGCACACAGCCGTTCTGTGGCGTGATCGCGCAGCGTTGCCGTCTGCGTGCAGGTGTCGTGCATGTACGCCTGGTCTTGGACCGCCGCGCAGCCTGCGGCCTGGGTTGTGGCGGGCACGTTGTTGGGGTTCAGCACCTTGCGCACCTGTGCACCGATAGCGGGTGGGAATACCCCCCAGCCCAGCCTGCACCCTGCAAGCCCGTATGCCTTGGAGAAGGAGCGTAACACGACGGTGTTGCCATGGCTCGCCATGTCAAAGACGGGAGTGTCGAGGTGGTCGGCGAATTCGCCATAGGCCTCGTCAATCACCAAGAGGATGTCCGGCGAGAGGGCCGCGCGCAGGTCGCGCAGCGCGGCGTTTGGCACGCGGGTGCCGGTGGGGTTGGCGGGGTTGGCGACGCAGACGACAGCGGTGTCGGGTTGAACGGCGTCCAGAAGCGCTTGGGTCGAGACGGTCAGCGCGTCCTCTGGCGCGGTGCCAAAGCGCGCGCCGCACATCTGCGCGGCAGAGCGGAAGAAGGGGTAGGCGTGGGCCGGCGCCAGCATGGCGCGGCCTGGGCCGCAAAAGCAGCGGGCGATGGCGCCGATGAGGTCGAGCGAGCCTGCGCCGCAGAGGATCAGCGCGGGGTCGATGTCGTGCAACGCCCCGATGCCTGTGCGCAGCGCAGTCCAGTCAGGGTCTGGATAGAGCTGCGGGTGGGCCAGGGCGGCTTGGACTGCGGCGTGCACCTGCGGGCTGGGGCCACGGAGGCTTTCGTTTTGAGCCAGCGAGATGCGCGGTTTGCCGGGCGGCGCTTGCATCTGCGCGAGGGCGTATGGCGCCATGGCCTGGATGTGGGGCAAGGCGTGGGTCATTTGGTGTATCCATAGTCGTTGCGGGCGGCCTGCGGGCTGACGAGGCCCGCGGCGACGTCGTGTTGCACCGCTGCCGGGTCGCGTTCTGCGGGTGGGCCAAAGCCGCCGCCACCAGGCGTGTCGAAATGCAGGATCTGGCCTGCGGGAATGCGCAGCTCGCCCTTGCCGGGCAGGTCGGGGCCGTCCGCGCCCAGGCGGATGCGACCGGGCGCGCCGCTTTGGCCGCCGTGGCGCCCCTGGGCCGGGTTCAAGATGCGTTCGACGGACAGGAACAGCATCAGGTCCTGGTCTGCGCCAGAGCTGAGCGTGATGCTTTGCCCCAGGCCCCCACGATAGCGCCCGGCGCCGCCCGAATCCGGGCGCAGCGTGCGGCTGTGAAAGAGGACGGGTGCGGTGGCCTCGGTCGTTTCGACTTGGCTGCCCCAGACGCCGCTGGGAAAGGCGGTGGCCGACAGCCCGTCAAGCCCTGGCCGCGCGCCTGTGCCGCCGTTGAACACAAGCTCGAGCGCGAAGGTCGGCTCGCCCCGGTTGGCGGCGTCGGCGACATGGCGCAGGGGCAGGTCGTACATGCACGACGCGCCCTCGGCCGGAACCCGGTCGGGCAGGGCCTGGGCGAGGCAGCCATAGACCAGATCGGGCGTCATCTGCCCCAACGTGTGCCGCATCGCAACGGGCGCGGGCGCTTGGGCGTTGAGGATGCAGCCCGGCGGGCCGGTGACCTGAAACGGTGCGAGTGAGCCTGCATTGTTGGGGATGTCCGGCCCGATAAGGCAGCGCAGGGCAAAGACCGTATAGGCCGTCGCATAGTTCAGCGGCACGTTGATCCCCTTGGCCGAACAGAGGGCGGTGCCTGCGAAATCCACCGTGATCCGGTCGGCGTCGATGGTTAGCGCGGCGCAGAGGTCGATGGGGTGTTCATAGCCGTCGACCGTCAGGCGGTTGTGCCAGGTGCCCTGCGGCAGCGCTGCGATTTCGGCCAGGGTGCCCTGGTAGGAGGTGTCGATGATGTAGTCTGCCAGCGCGTCGAGGTCGGTGAGGTCAAAGTCCTGCATCATCTCGACCAGCCGGGTCCCCCCCGCCTCGCAGCAGGCGATGAGGGCATAGATATCGCCCTCGTTCGCGACCGGTTCGCGGCTGTTGGCCTTGATGATGTCGATCAGAAGTTGGTTGGTTTGGCCTGCCGCGACCAGGGTGCAGGGCGGGATCAGCAGCCCCTCGTCAAAGATGTCGGCGCCCTCTGGCCCCATACCGCGCCCGCCAAGGTCGACGAGGTGCGAGGTGCAGGCGGTGAAGCCGATGACCTGGCCTGCGTGAAACACGGGCATCATCAGTAGAAAGTCGTTGAGGTGGCCCGAAGCGATCCAGGGGTCGTTGGTCAGGTAGATGTCGCCGGGCTGTATCTGCGCTGTGTCAAAACGGGTGCGTAGGGTCTGTACCGCCTCGGCCATGGTGTTGATGTGCCCTGGGGTTCCGGTGACGGCCTGGGCCAGCATGCGGCCTTGCGCGTCGAACACGCCGGCCGAGATGTCGCCGCATTCGCGCACGATGGGGCTGAAGGCGGCGCGGATGAGGGCTTGGCCCTGTTCTTCGACCAGGGCGAGGAGACGGTTCCACATCACTTGGGCGCGGGGAGCGGGCAGGGTCATGGGGTGTCCTTTTCCTGCGTTTGGGTCAGCCAGAGGTTGCCAGCGCCGTCCACTTGGGCGGTGAAATCAGCGCTGACGAGGGTGGTTGTCTGCGGTTCGGTCACGAGGGCCGGGCCGTGCAGCTGGGCGCCGGGGGCCAGCGCGGCGCGGTCGTAGACCTGGGCGGTGCGCCGCGTGCCGGTGACGTCGCAGAGGATCGCGCGGGTACCAGTGGCTTGGGCCGTGTGCACCGTTGGGCTGCCGGGGGGGCTGGCGCCTTTGGGTGCTGCGGTGCTGGCCGACAGCGCCCAATTCAGCACCTCGACCGTCATGCCGGGGACGGTGCGCGAGAATTGGCGGCTGTATTCGGTGGCAAAGCCTGTGCGCAGTGCGTCGATATGGGCACATGTCAGCGGGCCTTGGGGCAGGGGAATTTCGATTTCATGCCCCTGGCCGTGATAGCGCATAAAAGCGACGCGGCGGTGGTGGATCGCCGCACCCGGCGCACCTGCGCGGACGACCGCGTCGGCCTCAGCCTGCATGGCGTCGAACAGGGTGGTGAGCGCCGCCAGGTCCACCGCGTCGAGGGTGGTGTAATGCGAGCGCACAATCTCGAACGACACGGGCGCAAAGAGGAAGCCCAAGGCAGAGCCGACGCCCGGGTCGCGCGGGATCAGGATGCGGCGGACGCGGGTGCTGCGGGCGACGCGGGTGGCGTGCAGCGGGCCGTTGCCGCCAAAGGCGATCATGGTGCGCGTGCCCAGGTCCTTCCCCGATTCCACGGCGTGCATCCGCCCGGCGCTGGCCATGTTCTCGTCCACAATCTCGGCGATGCCCATGGCGGCGGCGTCTGTGTCGAGGGCGAGCGGCGCGCCGATCTGTGTGGCGAGCGCGGTCTCTGCGGCGGTCGTGTCGATGGCGAGACGCCCTTCGGCAAAGCGGGCGGGGTCAATGAGGCCCAGGCAGATGTCGGCATCTGTCACAGTGGGCGCCTGGCCGCCCTTGCCAAAGGCGACGGGGCCGGGATCGGCGCCCGCGCTGTGCGGCCCGATGGTCAGCCGCCCCAGCCGGTCCACCTGCGCGATGGAGCCGCCGCCCGCGCCGATTTCGATCATCTCGATCACGGGGATGCGCACGGGCATGCCCGAACCTTTGACAAAGCGCGCGGCGCGCGACACCTCGAACGTGCGGGCGGTCTGGGGGCGGTACTGGTCGATCAGGCACAGCTTGGCCGTGGTGCCGCCCATGTCGAAGGACAGGACCGGCCCCGCCTGCGTTTGCGCGGCGATGCGCGCAGCAAGGATGGCGCCACCAGCGGGGCCGGATTCCACCAGGCGGATGGGCAGCCGCGCGGCGGTGCCCAGCGGGGTCATCCCGCCGCCCGCGGTCATCATCAGGATCGGGCAGCGGAGGCCTGCACCTGAAAAACGCTGTTCAAAGTCAATCAGATAGCGGGCCATGAGCGGCTGGATATAGGCGTTGGCGATGGTGGTGCACAGCCGGTCGAACTCGCGCGCCTCTGGGCTGACCTCGTGGCTGAGCGAGATCACCAGATCGGGCAGCGCCGCACCAAGTGCTGCGGCAAGTGCGCGTTCGTGGGCCGGGTTGGCGTAGGCGTGCAGGAGGCAGATGGCGACCGCCTCGATCCCCTCTGCCTGCAAGGCGTCGATCAGGGTGGGCACGGCGGTCACGTCAAGGGGCGCGTGTTCCTGAGCGCGCGCGGTCATGCGTCCGGCGATGGTAAAGGCGCGGGTGCGGGGAACGATCAGGTCGGGCTTTTCCAGGTTGATCGCGTATTGGCTGTATCGCCGTTCATAGGCAATTTCGAGAATGTCGCGGAAGCCGTCGGTGGTGATCGTCGCCACCCGGGCGCCACGCCGTTCGATCAGCGCGTTGGTGGCCAGCGTGGTGCCGTGGACAAAGCCGGTGATCTGCCCCATCTGCCGCCCGCTGTCGGCCAGCACACGCTGCGCGCCGTCCAGCGCGCCGAGCGTTGGCTGCGCGGGTGTGGTGGGCGTTTTGGCGGTGGCCAGGATATGCTGATCCGGGCCCATCAAGACCGTATCGGTAAAGGTGCCGCCAATGTCGATGGCCAGGCGCAGGCCGCCCGTGTGGGTCATGGTGAGGATCGCATGTGCAAGAGGCAACAGGGTGGCCGCGGTGCAGCCGGGTGAGGCAGCGCGCTGCCTGGCTAGACCACCAGATCGCAGCCGGATGTACGGCGCAGTATGGGATTTGCGTTGGCCACTTGGGACACCTGTGATGCGTGTTCCGACGCTGCCCGGGCTCAGGGCGGTCTGTCAAATGGAAATACGTTCCGGTGGGCAGACAGTGCGGTCACGTGCGCAGGAATTCATCGCGATTTACTTCTGCACGGCTGCCACGCACATTGGCCGCACGCCGGAAACCGACAGAGAGGGCCGTGATGACCAACCGCTATGACGAAGGGCAGCGTGTGCGGCGCCAGGTCCTGGGGGACGCGCATGTGGACCGGGCCGCGGCGGGGCAGACCGCGTTTGACGCGCCCTTTCAGACGCTGATTACCGAGGGGGCTTGGGGCACGGTCTGGGCCTCGGACGCGATCAGCCTGCGCGAGCGGTCGATGTTGACCCTGGCCCTGCTGGCGGCCTTGGGCAATTTCGACGAGATCCCGATGCATATCCGCGCGACGGTGCGCACGGGTGCCAGCCCAGAGGACATCCGCGAGGTGTTTCAGCATGTTGCGATCTATGCGGGCGTGCCACGGGCCAATCATGCGCTGAAGCTGGCCAAGGAGACTTTGGCGGAGATGGCGCGCGAGGGCTAGTCCTGCGTGCTGTTCGCCGGGATGCCGTAGACGGGGATCGGCGTGTCCAGCCCGCGGATGGGAACGGTGCCAAGGTCCGTGAGCGGGACGCCCGCTGCGGACCGGGTGGCGGCGTCGGTGCAGATGGGGACGGACAGCACCTTGCACGCCTGTTCAAGCCGCGCGGCCAGGTTGACGGTGTCGCCGTAGACGGTGAAGGACTGGCGTTGATCCGACCCGATGATGCCGCTGACCAGCGGGCCACTGGCGATGCCGATGCGCAGGTCAAAGCCGTGGGCGGCGCCGACGGGCAGCAGCGCCTGGGCCGCATCAAGGGCGGCGCGTGCAGGGTTCGCCACGGCGACGGGGGCATTGAACGTCACCAGAAATCCGTCGCCCAGGTACGAGATCACGATGCCGCCAGCATCCGCCACGGTGCGTGCCGCGTCCGTCAGCACCGCGTCCAGCCGGGCGATGACCACGTCCGGCGCGTGGTTGGCTGAGAACCGCGTGAACCCGGCGATGTCCATGACCAGCACGGTGCCGTCGGCCTGTTGCGGTTGCAGGGGTGCCTCGCTCGCGATCAGCCTTTGCGCGATCTCTTCGGGGACGTATTTTTCCAACAAGCCGGACACCCGTTCACGCGCGGCCCGTTCGCGTTGCGAGGCGAGGTCGGCGGCGACCTGGGCAAAGAACACGGCCCGAGCGCGGTAGACGGCGAGGGCCAGGGCGAGGGCCGCGAACATCAGCATCGCCGTTTCCTCGATCCGGTTGCCACGCCCGATGAAGTTGATGGAAAGAAAGACGGTTTCGTAATCGGCACGGGTGGCTTGGGTTGGGATGTCGGCCCAGGAGAGCGTGTTGGCCATGCCCGCGCTGACCCAGAGAAACGCGGCCCACCAGCCGCAACAGCACACGAACCCGGTCCAGAGCACCAGGCGCCAGGACAGGCTCAGGCAGGCCATGGCGAGCAGGGGGAAGAGGTAGTAGATGCCATAGGCGCGAAAGGCGATGATTTGGGGCACGTCGTCGGCGCGGCTGATCGGCACGAGGGCGAAAAGCGCGCAGATCGTCAGCGCGTCCAGCGCGTAGACCGCGTATTTCATCCACCACCGGTCGAACCGCGTCCCGATCAAACACAGATGCGCGATGCCGACCACTGTGAACATCATCAGTAGGCCAAGCGTGCCGAAGCGTGTGCTGAAATCGGTGAAAAGGACGGCGGCGCCGAGGTACCAGGCAAAGGCGACGCCGGCGATGGCCGTGCGGCAGGCGATTGCCAGGCGCAGCCCGCGTCGTTCGGTGCGGGTAAGGCGGCTATGTGCTTCGCTGGCAAAGGCGGGGTCGGTGGTCATGGTCCAGGCTCGTGCAAGGCAGGGGCGCGAAAGACGCGCCCCATCAGATGGTGTCATATACCGCGAAGTCATTGCGGGTTAGGCCAGTTGTCCGCCCGTGGCATCGAAATCGGTGCCATTGAACGCCGTCGCGGCGTCAGAGGCCAGAAAGAGCACCCCCTGGGCCATCTCGTGCGGGGTCATGATGCGCGGCGTGACCAGGTTGGGCGCCATGGCGTCGTAGGTCAGCCCTTGGTAGGCAAAGCTTTCTTGCAGCATCGGCGTGTCCACGGCCAGGGGCGAGATCGACACGACGCGGATGTTATCGGCGGCGAGGCTGGCGCCCGCCTTGGTCAGGCCGAGGACCGCGTGTTTCGAGGCCGAGTAATGCGCGGTGTTGGCAAAGCCGCGGTGCCCCGCGACCGAGGCCATGTTGACGATCACGCCGCTGCCCTGCGCCTGCATCACGGGGATGGCGTATTTCATGCCGTAGAAGACGCCGTTTACGTTGGTGTCCATCATGTCGTGGAAATTGTCGATCTCGATGGCGTCGATGGTGCCGGGGGTCATAAAGATCCCCGCGTTGTTAAACAGCACGTCAAGCCGCCCGTAAGTGTCGGTGCCCCCTTGGACAAAGCGGGCCACCTGGGCCGGGTCGCGTACATCGGTTTGCATCCAGGTGACGTCGCCGCCCAGGTCGCGGATCTGGGCCTCGACCGTGCGGCCCAGGGCGTCGCGGCGTGCGCCAAAGATCACCTGGCCCCCTTCCATCGCAAAGGCGCGCACGGTGGCGGCGCCAATGCCCGAGTTGCCGCCAGTAACGGCGATCACCTTGCCCGCAAAGCGGCCCTGGCGGTTGATTGCCGTGGGTGCGTCTGTGGGCGTGAGGCTGTTGGCCGTGGCCGCCCCCGCAGCAAGCGCCGTTGCGGCGGCCATGCCACCGGTCAGAAGGGCGCGGCGGGTGGTGTCTTGGGGATTGTCGGTCATGGGTTTGATCCTTTCTGATGTCTTAAGGTCAGCTGCCGGGCGTGTTGCGGACAAAGGGATTGCCGCGTTCCGCTGTGGCGGTGAAGGTCATCGCCGTTATCTGCCAGCCGCTGTCGGTGCGGGCAAAGCCATGGGTGTAGGTGCCCCAAACCTCCCACAGCGCTTCGCCCCCATTTTCGGGC
>JBCBHS010000021.1:0-57358 GCA_038525395.1 Pseudomonadota bacterium
CCACCTTCGGCGTTCAACAGGGCGGCGGCCAGTTGCGCCTCAAGGCTCGCGCGTTCGGTTGACAGCGTTGTGTTTTCGGCGCGCGCCGTCTCGAACGAGGCAAGTGCCGCGGCCAGTTCG
Source organism: Pseudomonadota bacterium (assembly GCA_038525395.1). Lineage (GTDB taxonomy): Bacteria > Pseudomonadota > Alphaproteobacteria > Rhodobacterales > Rhodobacteraceae > Tateyamaria. The sequence goes on from JBCBHS010000021.1 coordinate 121, forward strand.
GCCTCGAGCGCGTCAATGCGGTCCTGGGCGTTGGCGACGCTGGTGTTGGACGTCTCGGTCGCCAGCAAGGCGGCGGCCAGCTGGGCGTCCAGGTCTTGCTCGGCCGCGCGGGCGGCGGCCAGCAAGGTCAGCGTGTCTTCGGCCTCTTGCCGCTGCGCCTCTAGCGCGAGGGTCATCGCGGTCAGCTCTGCATCCGCCTGTTCCAGCCGGGCGCGCAGGGCCTCCGCCGCCGCCGCTTCGGCAAGGCGCGCGGCCTCTTCGGCGCTGAGGGCGGTTTGTGCGGCATCCAGATCCGCCTGCAAGGCTGCGGTTTGATCCGCGCCTTCGGCGTTGCGCGCGCGCAGGTCCGCGATCAGCGCTTGCAAGGCTTCGGTGCGCGCGGCGGCGAGCCGTGCCGCTTCGGTGCCCGCGTCGATCTCGGTCCGCGCCTGTGCCAGCGCGAGGTTCAGCGCCTCTTGTTCAGACAGCAGTTCGGCTTGCGCGCTTTCCAGCCCTGCCACGGTTTCCAGCGCACCGTCCCGCTGCGAAATCAGTGCGGCAACTTGCGCCTCAAAGCTGGTGATGCGCGTCTGCGCCTCGGTCAGGGCGGCGGCGGTTGCGTCCCGTTCGGTGGTCAACGCGGCGATCCGGGCCGCTTGGGCCGCCAATTGCTGTGCTTGGGTGGCGACCTGCGATTGGGCGTCGTTCAACGTGGCGTTCAGCGAGGACAGCCGGGCGTCCAACTGGTTCGCCCGCCGCTCTTCCAGGCCCAGCGCTTGGGCGAGGGCCGCCACTTCGCCGGCGAGTTCATCAAGCTCGGTCTCTTGCCCGGTGATCGTTTCGCGCAGCACAAACTGCACCACCATAAAGATGGTCAGCACAAACATCAGCACCAGCAAAAGGCCCGTCATCGCATCGACAAAGCCCGGCCAGATCGAGGCCTGAAAGCGTTGTCCGGTGCGTCGCGAAAGCGCCATGGCTAGCCGTTCCCCGAGTTATGACCTTGCCGATTGCGCCCGCCGCCGTCACCGGACGGTTTGCGGTTTTGCCCGCGCGGCTGGCTGAGCGCGGTGGCCAGGGCAGAGATGTCGGTGCGCAGTTCGGCCATGGTTTCCTGGCGGCCTGCGCTGATCTCTTCGAGGATGCGCAGCATTTGGACGTCGATGGACCGCAGGCGCATGCGGCTTTCGGCGTCGATGCCGTCGCCGGTGCCTTGCGTCTCGATCACCTGGATCAGCCGGTCTTGTCCGTCCGCGATGCGTTCCATCGCGGCGTTGCTTTGCCCCTGGCCTTGCATCTGCGTGGTCATGCGATCGACCGCGTCCGCCAGCTTGCCCAGCTTTTCATCCACCATCGACCGGCTGATGTCGGACTGGGTGAACATGGTTTGCAGGCTTTCCATCTGTTCGGCCAGGTGGTCGATGACCCCGGCCATCGCGTTCTGGTCGCTGCCGCTGTCGCCATCGGACAGGCCGACGCGGGTGATCGAGCTGAGCCATTCTTCCAATTCGCGGTAAAACCGGTTTTGGCCGTGGCTGGCAAAGAGTTCGAGCAGCCCCACGATCAGCGAACCCGCAAGGCCCAGCAGTGACGACGCAAAGGCGACGCCCATGCCACCCAACTGCGCCTCAAGCCCCGTCATCAGCCGGTTGAACACCTCGACCCCGCCTTCGCCATCCTGCGGTGCCAGACTGCGGATGGTGTCGACCACGGCGGGGACCGTCGTGGCAAGGCCATAGAACGTACCCAAAAGGCCCAGGAAAATCAGCATGTTGACGATATAGCGCGTGATCTCGCGCGCCTCGTCGATCCGCGTGGCCACGGAATCGAGGATCGACCGGGTGGACGACGCGCTTAGCTGCATGCGCGCGCCGCGCGACCGCAAAAGCGACGCGAGCGAGGCCAGAAGCTGGGGCGCCTTGCCGCTGCCTGCGGGGCCGTCGCTGGCAAAGCCTTCGATCCAGCGGACCGACACGATCAGCTGGTAGACCATCCAAAAGCACGACACGACGCCGATCAGAAAGACAAAGATGATAAAGCCGTTCAAATAGGGGTTCGCCTGAAACACTGGCAGCACGCGCGGCAATGCCACGACGGCGCCAAAGCCCGACAGGCCAAGGACGATCAACATCATCGCGATTTGCCGCACAGGTTGCGCGAATTGCGGCTGTGCCTCGGGTGTGGTCTGTGCCATCGGCTGGCTGGTGACCCCTTCTTTGCTCTGCTCCTCGGGCAATCTATCGGGTTTATGCCAAAAGAGCCAAGGATTTATGACAAAATTGCTGCAACGCGGCGAGACAGCCAATCCAAATCAGGATCGCTGAGGCCGAGGTCGGTCAAATGTTGTGCGGTGTTGTATAGGTAGTCGCTGTTGGGCCCGCGCCCGCCGGTGGCGTGGGCGATGATCTGCGCCTGCTCTTCCAACGGCAGGCCGCCGCAATACTGCACGTGGTCGGGGTCGATCACAAAGGTCACCGCCGTCACCTGGCGGCCGTCTTGCAAATCGACCTGCAACATCCGCTCGATATACGCGGACGAGATCAGCTCGCGCGCGCGCAGGTAGGCAAGCGTGGCGTCCTCGGTCCCCGGGGCCACGCGCAGGGCAACGCCGACGCACTGCGCGCCCGGCGCTTCGTCCAGTGCCAGAACGAGGCCGGGTGCGGCCTCGGACCCGCGGTGGTGGATCGAGCGCATGCAGAACGACCGGGCATAGCCCGCCAGCGTGGCCTGCGCCTGTTCCGCGACCTCGAACCCAGGGTGCCACAGCAACGAGCCGTAGCCAAAGACCCACATCGTCATTGCCTTATGGTCCTTTCTTTGCAAGCTGCGGTAGACCCGATTTCGGGATAAAGGAAAAGGGTGCGTGATGCGCAAATTGATCTGGGTGATCGCTTTGGTGCCGCTGGCGTGGTGCGCCTGGTGGTTTGCCGCGCAAACGGGCCTGCACAGCACGGTCGAGGCCTGGTTCGAGGAGCGCCGCGCCGAAGGCTGGCAGGCCGAGTTGGGCGCGCTGGAGGGCGGCGGGTTTCCTGTCGCACTGCGTGCCGGTCTGCGGGACGTAGCGCTTGCCGACCCCGACACAGGGGTGGCGGTGGAAACGGCGGCGTTGGATATCGCGGCACCTGCGTGGTGGCCGGGCGATGTCACCGTCGCGCTGGAGGACGGGCCGATCCTGTTGGCCTCTCCGCTGGGTCGGTCGACGCTGGTGATGGAGGATGGCGTGATGGCGCTGAACCTGCACCCCGGCACGGCGCTGGAACTGGAGGCGATGGGGTGGACCGCGGGGGCCTGGCACGTGCGCGACGGCGATGCGGTGCAGGTCAGTGCCGACAGTCTGACCCTTACCATGACGCAGCGCGATGGCGCGGCCTATGCCCTGGTGGCCGAGGCGCGCGCCTTTGCGCCCGGGGCCGCGGCGCGGGCAGCACTGCGCCTGTCGGACAGCCTGCCCCAGGCCTTTGACAGTCTGGCCTTGCGCGCCGACGTGACCTTTGACCGCCCCTGGGACCGACGCGCGCTGAGCGCGCAACGCCCGCAGCCCCGCGCGATTGACCTGCATCTGGCCGAGGCCCGTTGGGGCGATTTGCGCATCAACGTGGCGGCGGACCTGGTGGTAGACGGCGCGGGTGTGCCCGAGGGCACGCTGGCGCTGCAGGCCGAAAACTGGCCCGCGATGCTAGACCTGGCGGAGGCCGCTGGCGTTTTGCCTGCCGCGTTGCGCGGCCAGGCGGAGGGTGTGTTGGGCATGCTGGCAGGCGCGTCGGGCAGTCGCGACACGCTGGATGTCGAGCTGAGCTTGCGCGGCGGTGCGGTCTATCTGGGATTTCTGCCCTTGGGTCCGGCGCCGCGGTTGCGCCTGCGCTGAGGGGCCGGGCACGAAATTTCGTCGAAATTTCGTTGCGGTTGCAGCCGTTAGCGACAGTAGGACCCGCTGCGATACCGGGCCGTATCAAAATGGAAATGATCGCGGTGAAACCGGTCTGCGTTGGGTCCAAGCACTGTACCAAACGGCCCGCACGCGGCCTTGTGCATCGACCGCAGCGCACGGCGGTGGCGCGAGGTCCAGTCGTTCAGCACTGTCAGCTGCGTGCCGTCATTTAGCGTGAAGCCCGAGATATCGATCGCGCGGCCCTTGCCATGTTCGGAAATCCGCGCGCCGGGCTGGTTGTTGCGCGTCCGGCAGGCGTAATGCGCCGCCACGCGGTAGCTGGCCAGCCCGCCGCCGGTGCCGCGCAGCGCGGGCTTGGCCCCTTTTTCCGTCCATTGTTTCAACGCCTTGGCCGTGCCGCAGTCCATCAGCGCCGATTGGCTTAGCGCCACGCCAGACACCGAGCGCAGCCGCACGGCATCTTGGATGCCGCAGCCACTGATGCGCCCCGGGACGGCGCCGACCTCGTCACCTTGCAGGTCAGGATCGCCGCAGACCTGGCCCTTGCGCCGTTCCGCGCGGCGCGCCATCGCCTTTTGCACGATTTCGAGGGGGCGCAACAACGGGCGCGCCGATTCCGCGCGCGGCAGCGCGGCGGCGGCCATCACCTGGGTCAGGCTGGGCACAGGCGTGCCGAATTCGATCACGGTTGTACCGGGGCGGGCGACGGGGCGCTCGGACGTGTCGGGCGCGGCCAGGGCGGCGCCTGCGCAGAGGGTCAGGACCAGCGCCAGCCGCCTCATCTTCTGGCCTCGCGGCCAAAGTTCGGGGCGTCGGTGTCTTGGCCCGCTTCGATGATGCCGCGGCGAATGGCGCGCGTGCGGGTGAAATAGGCGTGCAGGTGGTCGCCGTCGCCGGTGCGGATGGCGCGCTGCAGGGCAAACAGTTCCTCGGTGAAGCGGCCGAGGATTTCCAGTGTCGCGTCCTTATTGGTCAGGAACACGTCGCGCCACATGGTCGGATCGCTGGCGGCGATGCGGGTAAAGTCGCGAAAGCCCGCGGCGGAGTATTTGATGACCTCGCTGTCGGTCACCCGGCGCAGGTCGTCGGCCACGCCCACCATCGTGTAGGCGATCAGGTGCGGCGCGTGGCTGGTGACGGCGAGGACGAGGTCGTGGCGTTCGGGGTCCATTTCATCGACATTCGATCCCATCCCCTCCCACAGCGCGCGCAGTTGCGCGACGGCGGCGGGGTCGGACCCTTCGACCGGCACGATCAGGCACCAGCGGTTGTCGTAGAGTTCGGCAAAGCCCGACCGCGGGCCGGAATGTTCGGTGCCTGCCACCGGGTGCGCAGGTACGAAATGAACGCCCTCTGGCAAGTGCGGGCTGACCGCGTCGATCACTTCGCGCTTGACCGACCCCACATCGGTGACCGTGGCCCCCGGTTTGAGATGCGGCGCCATCTCTTCTGCGACGGCGGACATGGCGCCCACGGGCACGCACAGCACAATCAGATCGGCGCCTGCGACCGCGTCGGCCAGGCTGTCACACACCCGATCGCACAGGCCGATCTCGCGCGCGGTGGCGCGGGTTTCGGCGCTGCGCGCATAGCCCGTGACCGTGCCCGCCAGAGCACCGCGTTTCATCGCCCAGAACATGGACGAGGCGATCAGGCCCAGCCCGATCAGCGCGACCTTGTCGTAAATCATGCCGCCGCCTCGGACCGCCAGCGGGTCAGCGCGTCGATCACGCGGCCTGTTTGGTCTGCATCGCCCACTGTGATCCGCAGCCCCTCGGGAAAGCCGTAGCCGCCGACCCGGCGCACCAGGATACCGTCGGCGTTCAGCGCCGCCTCTGCCGCATCCGCCTCGGCCACACTGGCGGCACGGGCCAGGACAAAGTTCGTGTCGCTGTCATCGCAGGCCAGCCCCAATTGCCGCAGCGCCCCTGTCAGCCGCGCCCGCTGGGCCGCGTTCAGGGCCACGCAGGAGGTCAGCCAATCCGTATCGCGCGCCGCCGCCTCTGCCGCCGCCAGCGCCACGGTGGAGAGGTTGAAGGGCTGGCGGATGCGCGTCATCACGTCGATCATGGCCCGCGGGCCATAGCCCCAGCCGACACGCAGGCCACCGAGGCCATAAACCTTGGAAAAGGTGCGCGTCATCAGCACGTTGGGGCGCGTTTCCGCCAGGGACAACCCGCCGTCAAAGCCGTCGGAATATTCGGCATAGGCGGCGTCCAGCACCAGGATTACGTGTTCGGGCAGCGCGTCGGCCAGGCGTGTCACCTGCGCGTCAGGCAGCCGGGTGCTGGTCGGGTTGCCGGGGTTCGTCAGCAGCACCACGCGCGTGCGGTCCGTCACGGCGGCCAGGATGGCATCGACATCGACCCTGCGCTCGGCCTCGGGCACGCAGACGGGCGTGGCACCCGCCATCCGCGCAAGGATGGGATACATGGAAAAGCCGTGGGCCGTGTGAATGATCTCATCCACCGGCCCGGCAAAGGCTTGGGTGACGAATTGCAGCACCTCGTCGCTGCCCACGCCGCAGATCACGCGGTCTGGGTCCACGCCCCAAACCTCTGAAATGGCTGCACGCAGGCTGGCGTGGTCGGTCGAGGGATAGAGGTGCATCGCCCCCGCCGCCGCTTGCAGTGCGGCAATCGCGGCGGGTGGCGGGCCAAGGGGGTTTTCGTTCGACGACAGCTTGAGCACCTCCGCCACACCGGCCAGATGCGACGCCCCGCCCTGGTAGAGCGCGATGTCCATGATGCCGGGTTGCGGTGTGATGCGGGCCATGTCGTCCTCTTTGCTATGTCAGAGAGGTTTTAGGGATGCGCGCGGCCAGAGGCTAGGGGCAAAAGCGCGCGTGCGCGTCGCCGCGCTGGCCCGCGCATCCTGCGCGTTAGCAACACCCCGAGGGATCCCCGCCCCGATTGGTCGATCATAGCCGCGAACGGCGCAGGTGAGGGTGTGCCGCCGGGCTATGCCAGCCGACGGCACCCGTGTTGTGAGTGGTGGCTTGGCCGTACTCTCATGGGCCGGGCGCGGCGATGCGCGCCATTAAGGGTTTGGTACGTGAAGGGACGCGAAGGGATGGCCAATGCGGCCTCCGAAATAAATTAACAATAGCAGGTACTGTAACCATAGGTTGAACCCTTGCCTAGCGATTCGTTGCCCCCCGCGCCGGGCGCCACATTGGCCCCACAGCCAGCAGCAGGATGATGCAGTTGAAGGCGACGTTAGACGCGCTGCCCGCCGCCACCGACCCGGCGCTGTCCAGTACGAACCAAGCCAGCAGCCCGGTCAGCACCGTTTTGCGCACCGCCTCTGGCGCGTGGGGGTAGACCCAGGCCTGCAAGCACCAGATCGTCACGCCCCAGCCCAGCAGCAGCCCACCCATGATTGCCGCCAAGAACCGGCTCGCCGCATCCCCGTGCATGGGCACGCCGTCAAGCGGCCAGCGCAGCAGGTCCAGCGTGACCTGCAGCGGTGCGCTGGTGGCGGTCATGCTGCCCAGAAACATGATCGGCGCAAAGGATGCGATCACCAGCGCGGTGATCTTGAGCCAGGTCTTGTGAACGTCTTGGGTCATCTCGGTGCTCCTAATTCCATGTCTTCGATGGCTTAGAGCGCGCGATAGGCCGCAATCAATTACCTGGCAGGTCATGGCCGTGACGCAGGCCGCAGGCTAGGCTGCGGCAATGTCGGACTTTCCCGGAACCCTGCGCACCTGGCGCAAAGCACGCCGTCTGAGCCAGTTGGACCTGGCAGGCGAGGCCGAGGTGTCGTCGCGCCACATCAGCTTTCTCGAACAGGGGCGCGCGCGGCCCAGCCGCGAGATGGTCGCGCGCCTCAGCGATGCGCTGGCGCTGCCGCTGGATGCGCGCAACCAGATGCTGACCCATGCAGGCTTTGCTGCGCGCTATCCCGCGCGGGCCTGGGATGCCGCCGATATGGCGCGGGTCCGCGCCGCCGTTGACCACATGCTGGCGCGCCACGCCCCCTACCCCGCGCTGGCGGTGGATCGGCTGTGGACGGTGCAGGCGATGAACGGGCCTGCGGCGGCACTGTTTGGCAGCGTGGGCCTAGTGACCGGGGGCAGCATGCTGGACCTGATGGTGTCTGACGTCGCGCCGCAAGTGATCGAAAACTGGCCCGATGTGGCGCATCACGCCTGCATGCGGCTGCGTACGGAAAGTGCCGCACAGGGCGGTGTGCCCGCGCTGGACCGCGTGGCCGACCACCTGGGCCGCGTGCCCGGCCCGCGCGGCGATGCGACACAGCCCGTGATCCCGACCATCCTCCGGGTGGGCGACCAACGGCTGTCGATCTTTGCCACCCTCGCGCAGTTCGGCACGCCAGAGGATGTGACCCTGGATGACCTGAAGGTAGAGCTGTATTTTCCCAGCGATGCCGCAACCGAAGCCGCCTTGCGCCAAATGGCCCACGCGTAAGTCCGCTTGCTTTTGCGCGGCAGAGGCCCGACGCTGCACGCCATTCGCGCCAGCAGGGAACGGAGCCGCGCTTGGACGTCCTCAAGAAGTTCTTTGAGAACACATATCTATACCTTACCTCGACCATCGCAGGGTTCTTTGCGGCGCTATGGCTGACGGTGCGGCACCCGATCTTGGGGCCGCAATACCTGGCCCGCGCGCAGGCCCAAGACCGCGCCGCGATTGAACCGCTGCTGTTCATGTTTGTCGCGGCCCTGCTGTATATCGCCAACATTTTTGCCTTCGACCTCAACCGGAATGAGCTGTTGAACCCGCTGCTTGCGGGCAAGGCCGATCCAAAGCTGTATATGATCGCGCTGGCGACGCTGGTGTTTTTGTTACTTTATACAACGCTTTGCACGATCTACCGCCGTCTTCTGGGCATGGTGCGCACCCTGCAACAGGGCAAGGCCCGCCCGCGCCGATTGTTGCGCAGACGCCGGATGATCGCGGTGATGCCCGACCCGCCCCTGGTGGCCGCGCGGCTGGCGGGGCGTCACTATGTGATCCCGGTGACCATCGTCTATATGCTGTCCCTTTTGGTGGTGATTGCCCTCATCCCCGGCGTGAATGAGTTCGTGTTGATCGACATGCCCGGTTACTTTTGGGACCTTCTGCCGGGCACGGCCTTTACCATCGAGGTTTACCTGCTGAGCGAGGCGGCGGTGCCCGTTTCAATCGGCTTTGGGCAATTGGTCGGCTATTGGCTGACCGCGATGGCGCTGGCGCCCGCGTTTTTGCCGCAGGCGCGGCTGCTGTTCTTTCCCCGCCGCTTGGTGACGCCGCTGGGGCTGTGGCGGTGGCCGGGGTTGGTGGCGGCCGCCGGGCTGCTTTGCACCAGCTTTTTCATAGCCAGCGTGATCGGGATTGCCGCGTATTTCTGGCTGAGCGGGCCCAAACCCGCGCCAGACACGGTGACCGCACAGTCGCTGATGTGCGACACACGGTACCTGCCCGACTTCCGCGCCGCCGTGCAGGTGTCGAACCCGTTAGACGAACCCATCATCCTGACCGAAGACGCGATCAAGGTCCGCCTCGTCGCGATCTCTGCCGTCGATCAAGACGACCCCGAGGACGGCAATTGGGTGCGTATGGTGACAGAGGATATTCCCATGGTGATCACGCGGATCGGTCAGGACGATGGGCGGCTGTTTTTCAGTATCCCCGCGGGCCAAAGCGCGCTGATTACGCTCGCTGGCACGCTGGATTTGGCCGAACCGATCGACCTGGCCTCAGACGAAACCCTGCGCTGCGCCATCGGCGCATCCTCGCGATTGATGTCGAGCGATGCGCTTTTTGGTGCGTTTTTTGGGTTCGAGGGCGACGTGATCCTGCCCGAAAACTGACAAAGCCGCCCCAATGCAGGGGCGGCTTTGACCAGCGTCAGGCGGGCATGTCGCCCGCGCTGCGTTAGTTTTTGGCGTAGAATTCGACGACCAGGTTCGGCTCCATCATCACCGGATAGGGCACGTCGCCCAGGGTCGGTGTGCGCACGAAGGTCGCGGACATTTTCGAGTGATCGGCGTCGATGTAATCGGGCACGTCACGCTCGGGCAGCTGTGTCGCCTCCAGCAGGACCGCCAACTGTTTGGACCGGTCACGGACCTCGATCACGTCACCTTCCTTCACGCGGTAGGAGGGGATGTTGACCTTTTTCCCGTTCACGCGGACGTGGCCGTGGTTCACGAACTGGCGCGCGGCAAAGACGGTGGGCACGAATTTGGCACGGTAGACAACCGCGTCCAGGCGACGCTCCAACAGGCCGATCAAGTTCTCACCCGTGTCACCGCGCACACGCTCAGCTTCGGCATAGATGCGGCGGAATTGCTTTTCCGTCAGGTCGCCATAATAGCCTTTCAGCTTCTGCTTGGCGCGCAGCTGGATGCCAAAGTCGGACAGTTTGCCCTTGCGGCGCTGGCCGTGTTGGCCGGGGCCGTATTCGCGGCGGTTGACGGGGGATTTGGGGCGGCCCCAAATGTTTTCGCCCATGCGGCGGTCGATTTTGTACTTGGCAGACGTGCGTTTGGTCACGGCTGATCTCCTTCGTTTAGGATGGCGCGCGCGACCCGTTTGGGCCGTCCGTGCCAGGATGAAGGGCGTTGTCCTTTGCCTGTGCGCGGCACGCCTGTGGGGCGTGCGATGCGCGTAGGCTGACAGGCCTCCCCTCGCGGGGGCCGCCAACACCAATGGAAGCGCGCTTATACGCCGCCGCCGCCCGGTGTCAACGCCCTACCCTGGCGTGCGCCATCGCCGCGCATTCGGCGTGGCGGTGACATGTCGTGATGTGGTCGTTCACCAGCCCTGTCGCCTCGAGAAAGGCATAGACAATCGTCGGCCCGCAAAAGGTAAAGCCGCGCTGCTTGAGGTCTTTTGAGATTTGCACCGACAGCGGCGTCGATGGCGGCACATCGGCCTGCGTGGCCCAATGATTTTGCAGGGGCACGCCGTCGAAATAATTCCATAAAAAGGCGTCGAACCCTTCTTTGGCGTTAACCTCTTGGAACGCGCGGGCGTTGCGAATGGTCGCCTCGATCTTGCCGCGGTGGCGCACGATGCCCGGATCACCTAGCAGGCGCAGCACGTCCGCCTCGCCCCACTCGGCAATGACATCTGGATCGAAACCGGCAAAGGCCGCGCGGAAATTGTCACGCTTTTTCAATATGGTGATCCAACTTAGACCGGCTTGGAACCCGTCAAGCACCAGCTTTTCCCACAGCGTGCGCGCATCATATTCCGGCACACCCCACTCGGTGTCGTGATACGCCAGATAGATCGGCTCCGGTCCCGCCCAGCCACATCGCCCGTCCATCGCACCCTCCCAATGGTTAACGAATAAAATTAGAACAAAATGCCAACATTAAGGATGTTTTTACGTCCCACGCGCCATGGTGACCAGAGAGAAGTCCAAAAGGGTCGCTGCCAGATCATGCCCAAATTTCGACCGATTGACCTGCCTGTCGGGGCCGAAAACCCCCTGAATGCCGCTGTCAGCAACCGCGACCGCGACACGCTGCAAATGGTCAGCCAGGCGGTGCAACATGACCAAACGCTGCTGGCCTTTCAACCGGTTGTGGTGGCGCACGAACACAGCCGCGTCGGGTTTTACGAGGGGCTGATTCGCGTCATGGACGACACTGGCCGCATCATCCCGGCCAAGGATTTCATGCCCGTCGTCGAACGGACCGAACTGGGGCGCGAGATTGACGTGAACGCCCTGCATATGGGTATGCGCACGCTGTACGAAAACCCAACCGTGCGGCTGTCGATCAACATGTCGGCGCGGTCCATCGGCTATCAGCGGTGGATGCAGACCATGAACCGCTGGCTGAAAAGGGATGAAAGCCTGGGCGAGCGTCTGATTCTCGAGATCACGGAAAGCTCGGCAATGGATCAGCCCGAACTGGTGGTCGATTTCATGGAACGGCTGAGCGCGCGCGGCATCTGCTTTGCGCTGGATGACTTTGGCGCGGGCTATACGGCGCTGCGATACTTCAAGGATTTCTACTTCGACGTCCTCAAAATCGATATGCAGTTTTGCCATGGCATCGCCGATGACCCCGACACCCAAGTGCTGACCCGCGCGATGGTCCAAATCGGGCAGCATTTTGATATGCTTGTCGTCGCCGAAGGGGTCGAGCGCGCACAGGATATCGAACTGCTGATGCAGATGGGCGTGGACTGCCTGCAAGGCTATTATTTCCAGGCGCCACAGGTGCGCCCCAGCTGGCTGTCGCAAGGCGGGCGTGACGCACGCAGGGCCGGTATGCGCGCCTGAGACACCCTGTCCGTTTGCGAGTAAGGCGCGAATCCGCTAGGGACACAACGACGCGGGGCAATCTGGGGCCCGCACGCCATGCCAACCTCGGGGTGCATGTCTCGGATCGTCCTCGCGGAAACTGACAGAGGATTTGCACCTATGACCAACGTTGTCATCGCATCTGCTGCCCGAACTGCCGTTGGCAGCTTTGGCGGTTCTTTCGCCAACACCCCCGCCCACGACCTTGGCGCCACCGTGCTTGAGGCTGTGGTCGAGCGTGCGGGCATCGACAAATCCGAAGTGTCGGAAACCATCCTGGGCCAGGTCCTGACCGCGGCCCAAGGGCAAAACCCGGCCCGCCAGGCGCATATCAACGCGGGCCTGCCCAAGGAAAGCGCCGCCTGGTCGATCAACCAAGTGTGCGGCTCGGGCCTGCGCGCGGTCGCTCTGGGTGCCCAGCACATCGCACTGGGCGACGCCGACATCGTGGCCGCCGGTGGTCAAGAGAACATGACCCTCAGCCCCCACGCCGCAGCGCTCCGCGCCGGGCACAAGATGGGTGACCTGAAATACATCGACACCATGATCCGCGACGGCCTGTGGGACGCCTTCAACGGCTACCACATGGGCCAGACGGCTGAAAACGTCGCCGACCAGTGGCAAATCACCCGCGATGCGCAAGACGAATTTGCCGTGGCCAGCCAGAACAAGGCCGAATCCGCGCAAAAGGCCGGGAAATTCGCCGACGAAATCACCGCCTTCACCGTGAAAGGCCGCAAGGGCGACACCATCGTCGACAGCGATGAATACATCCGCCACGGCGCCACCATGGAGGCGATGGCCAAGCTGCGCCCCGCCTTCACCAAGGACGGCTCGGTCACCGCAGCCAATGCCAGCGGCCTGAATGACGGCGCCGCCGGTGCCCTGCTGATGTCCGCAGACGCCGCCGAAAAGCGTGGGATCGAGCCGCTGGCGCGCATCGCCAGCTACGCGACCGTCGGCCTTGACCCGTCGATCATGGGCGTCGGCCCGATCTACGCCAGCCGCAAGGCGCTGGAAAAAGCAGGCTGGAAGCCCGAAGACCTGGACCTGGTCGAAGCCAACGAGGCCTTCGCCGCGCAAGCCTGCGCCGTGAACAAAGACATGGGCTGGGATCCGGCCATCGTGAACGTGAACGGCGGCGCCATCGCCATCGGCCACCCCATCGGCGCCTCGGGCGCGCGCATCCTGAACACGCTGCTGTTCGAGATGAAGCGCCGCGACGCCAAAAAAGGTCTCGCAACGCTGTGCATCGGCGGCGGCATGGGCGTCGCCATGTGCCTGGAGCGCGACTGACGCCACCGTAGGTAGGGTGCGCCGTCACGGCGCACCGCACCCCCACAAAATTTCGCATAGGCGAGACGCAATATTATTGCGCCGCGACCATATTTGAGCGAAACATCACGAAACGTACCCAAAAGGAGTTCACCCCATGTCCCGTGTCGCCCTAGTCACCGGAGGAAGCCGCGGAATCGGCGAGGCCATCTCGAAAGCCTTGAAAGACGCAGGCTATACCGTCGCCGCCACCTATGCTGGCAATGACGAGGCCGCCGCGAAATTCACCGACGCAACCGGCATCAAAACCTACAAATGGAACGTCGCCGACTACGACGAATCAAAGGCCGGGCTGGAACAAGTGGAATCCGACCTGGGCCCTATTGACGTGGTCGTCGCCAATGCGGGCATCACCCGCGACGCGCCGTTCCACCGCATGACGCCGGAACAATGGCACCAGGTGATCGACACCAACCTCACCGGCGTGTTCAATACGGTGCATCCGATCTGGCCCGGCATGCGCGAGCGCAAGTTTGGCCGCGTCATCGTCATCTCGTCGATCAACGGCCAAAAGGGCCAGTTCGCCCAGGTGAACTATGCCGCGACCAAGGCCGGCGACCTCGGCATCGTGAAATCGCTGGCCCAGGAAGGGGCGCGCGCAGGCATCACCGCCAACGCGATCTGCCCGGGCTATATCGGGACGGACATGGTGATGGCGGTACCGGAAAAGGTCCGCGAATCGATCATCGCGCAAATCCCTGCGGGTCGTTTGGGCGAGCCTGAGGAAATCGCGCGCTGCGTGGTGTTCCTGGCCTCGGACGATTCGGGCTTTATCAACGGCTCGACCATCTCGGCCAACGGCGCGCAATTCTTCGTCTAAACGACGCCCGCGGCGGCGCACCCGCCGATTACAGACAAAAAGGGCCGGTGCAGCGATGCACCGGCCCTTCCCGTTATCCCGTAAGATGGCGCGCGCCCATCAGCGGGAAGACGTGCCCCCAAAGATCCAGGCCCAAGCGTTGGCGAGCGCGGCGCCGCGCTCGGCATGTGCTTTTTCCAGGCCGTTGCGGATGGCGGGATGTGCGGATGTCTCAAACATGGTTGGTGTCCTTTTGCTGTGGTGCTGTCTCTTGACCCGAATATGCAGGCTGACGGCCCGTCCGACAAACGAGACTTTCCCTGCGTTCAGATAAGCTGTACTTAACTGACATGCCGGACCGCCTGCCCCCCCTCACTGCCTTGCGCGCCTTTGATGCCGCCGCGCGGCACATGTCTTTTGCCAAGGCGGCGGAAGAGTTGCATGTCACACCCGCCGCCCTCAGCTTTCAGATCAAGTCGCTCGAAGAGTATCTGGGCACCCAAGTGTTCCGCCGCCTCAACCGCGCGGTCGAGCTGACCGAAGCGGGCAAAGCGCTTGCACCCGGTGTTGCGGACGGGTTTCAAACCCTGGCCGCAGCCTGGCGATCCGCGCAAAGAACGCAGGATAATCAGACCCTTACAGTGACCGCAGGCCCCGCCTTTACCGCCAAATGGCTGGCACCGCGCCTGTATGAGTTTGCGCAAAGCCACCCGGAGGTCGAGCTGCGCTTTTCCGCCTCGCTCAAGATGATGGACTTTGGCCGCGACGCGATCGATGTGGCGATCCGCTTTGGCTATGGCACGGATGAGGGGCTGTATTCCGTCCCGCTCGCCATGGAATGGGTGTGCCCGGTGATGACGCCAGAGCTTGCCAGCCGCTTTCCAACGCCAGAAAGCCTGAAGCACGCGCCGCTGATTTTTGACGACAGCATCAGTTTTCTCAACCCGCGCAGCGACTGGGACGTGTGGTTTCGCGCCATGGGCATCGTGCACGCCCCAACCACAGGCCCCCGGTTCAGCCAGGCCGATCACGCCATCGATGCGGCCCTGGCCGGGGTCGGCGTGGTGTTGGGCCGCCGCGCGCTGGTGGTCAAGGACATCGCCGATGGCCGCCTGGTCGCCCCCTTCCCCGTCGCGCTCGACACCGGGGTCCGGTTTCGGTTCCTATGCGCGCAGGGCGCGGAAACACGGCCCCAGATTGCCGCCTTCCGCGACTGGATCATGGCAGAGATCGACAAGACCAGCCACATCACCGACGCCCTGACGCGCGTCCCCTCGGCGGATTATCAGACGCCATGACACGTGGCACGGCGACGCTGATCGGCTTTATCGCGGTGCTGCTGTGGGGCGCGCTGGCGCTGTTGACGGTGGGGTCGGCCCCCACGCCGCCCTTTTTGCTGAACGCGGTCTGCTTTGGCATTGGCGGCACGCTGGGTCTGATCTGGACGGCCGCGTCGGGCGGATTGGGGCAGCTGCGGGCCGTCCCGCTGCACGTCTACGCCATCGGAACGCTTGGCCTGTTTGGCTATCACGCGCTGTATTTCTCTGCCCTGCGGCTTGCCCCCGCGGCTGAGGCGGGGCTGATCGCCTATCTTTGGCCCTTGTTGATCGTGCTGATGTCCGGGCTGCTGCCCGGTGAACGCCTCAGGCGCGGCCATGTGGTGGGCGGGCTGGTCGGCTTTGCCGGGGCGGCGCTGATCGTGACCGGGGGCAGCGCAGGTTTTCAGGCGGACGCATTGGCAGGATACGCCCTTGCCGCCGCCTGCGCACTGACCTGGTCCAGCTATTCCGTCCTTTCGCGCCGCTTTGGTGCCGTGCCAACGGCGTCGGTGGCCGTGTTCTGCGTGGCCAGCGCGGTGTTATCCGTGCCGGCCCATTTGGCGCTGGAACACACCGTGTGGCCGCAAGGCGCTGTGCCATGGCTCAGCACGCTTTTGCTCGGCCTCGGCCCGGTGGGCCTGGCTTTTTACGTCTGGGACATAGGCGTCAAGCACGGCGACATCCAGATGCTCGGGACCGCCTCTTACGCGGCCCCGGTCTTGTCGACGCTGATCCTGGTGCTCGCGGGTATTGCCGCGCCCAGCTGGTCGCTGGCCGTCGCCGCGCTGCTGATCACAGCGGGCGCTTTGCTTGCAGCCCGCGCCAGCTTGTCCGCCGCCAAAGGCGCGTAATCGTCCCCGTCAACTCGACAGGCGCGTGATTTCTTCTTTCAATCGGAGCTTTTGCTTTTTCATGGCGGCGACCTGGATATGGTCCGCGCCGGGCGATCGTTGGGCCATATCGACCTGATCGCTGAGGGTTTGGTGTTTCTTTTTCAACTCTTCCAGATGCGCAGTCACGCTCATGCAATCCTCCTTGTTGTCAAAGTACACACGCAGCGAAGCACAAGTTTTGTGCTAAGTCACGCCGCGCGCGCAGCATGTGGATAAATTGATCAGCAGAAGCTTAAGGTCTGCTTAACACGACAGCGCCGCACCCTCTCGCAAAACCGCTTTGATTTCAGGGGTATAGCTTTCGCCATCTGTGTGATGCCGGTCGCCCTCGTGCAAAATGATCGGCGCGTGCAGGCGAAATTCCGCGCGGCCCTCTTTGCGTGCCCTGAAAATCACCAGCTCTGCCGCTTTTCCCACCCGCGGACAGATCGGCCAAACCTCGGGACTGCCCAGGCGCCCGGTTGCACCGGCCAAAAGGTCTGGCAGGCGTTCGGCGCGGTGGATCATGTGCAGGTACCCCCGGTGCCGCAGCCGCCGCGCCGCCGCGTCGATCCAGGCGGCGAGGGGCGTGTCGCGGCCGCGGGCCGCCTCGCGGCCCATATCGCGCGCTGCATGCCCGCTGCGTCGGTCGAAAAAGGGGGGATTGGCCAGCACGTGATCAAAGCTGCGCGCGCGCAGATCGTCGGGCAGATCCGTCAGGTCGGCGCACACCGTCTCTAGCCCGTTGCGCGCGGCCAGGGCGGCATAGTCAGCCTGCCGTTCCACCCCCAACAGGGTCAGCCCCGGCACCCGTGCCCCCAGACACATCGCCGCGGCCCCGGCGCCACAGCCCAGATCCAGCACCGATTGCCCGGCCCGGGCGGGCACCGTTGCGGCCAGCAACACCGGATCAATGCCCGCGCGATAGCCCTTGCGCGGCTGCCACAGGTGCACGCGCCCGCCTAGAAAGGCGTCGTGGGTCAGATCAGCGTCCCAAGTCGATGTCATTGTCCTGCATCACAACCAGGGCCGCATCGTAATCGTCAGGCCGGACCATCAAACGGCGCGGAAATATCCCGATGCCGCCTTCGAGGACGCTCATATTTACGTCCATCTGAAAGCAGTCTATATCCTCGCCTTCAAGAAGGGCCGAGGCAAAGGCGATGATCGTCGGGTCTGTGCTGCGCAAAAGTTCCTTCATATCATGGATGTAGAGGCAACCCGGCTTAAATGTCGAGGGGTGGCCGATCAATCTTGGGGCATCGCGCATGGACGCATCTGACATCGCCAAACCGCATGACCGTCTGGCCGCCTGGCTGGCCGCGGATATGGAGGCGGTGAATGGTCTTATCCGGGACCGTATGGCGTCAAAACACGCGCCCCGCATCCCCGAGGTCACGCGCCATCTGGTCGAGGCGGGCGGCAAGCGTCTGCGCCCAATGATGACCTTGGCCACCGCGCATATGTGCGGCTATCAGGGGCCGTATCACGTGCATCTGGCCGCAACGGTCGAGTTCATTCACACCGCCACCCTGCTGCACGACGACGTCGTGGACGAAAGCGCGCAACGCCGCGGGCGGCCCACGGCGAACCTGCTGTGGGACAACAAGTCGTCGGTGCTGGTGGGCGACTACCTCTTTTCCCGCAGCTTTCAGTTGATGACCGAGACGGGCAATATGGACGTGCTGCGCATCCTGTCGGACGCCTCTGCCACCATTGCCGAGGGCGAGGTGCTGCAGATGACCGCAGCCCAAGACCTTGCGACCGACGAGGCCGTGTACCTGCAGGTCGTGCGCGGCAAAACGGCGGCGCTGTTTTCCGCCGCGACAGAAGTGGGCGGCGTGATCGCGGGGGCCAGTGACACGACCGTGCGCGCGCTCTTCGACTATGGCGATGCGCTGGGGATTGCGTTTCAGATCGTGGACGACCTCTTGGATTACCAAGGCCAATCCACTGCCACCGGCAAGAATGTCGGCGATGATTTCCGCGAGCGGAAGCTGACCCTGCCGGTGATCAAAGCGGTGGCCGCAGCGGATGCCGAAGAACGCGCCTTCTGGTCGCGCACCATCGAAAAGGGCAAGCAAGAAGACGGCGATCTGGACCATGCGCTTGCGCTGCTGCACCGCCACGGCGCGCTTGAGGCGACCAAAGCGGATGCGCTGGCCTGGGCCAACACGGCCAAGGCGGCGCTGGCGCATGCGCCGGACCACGATCTGCGGGATATGCTGATCGACCTGGCCGACTACGTGGTGGAACGGATCAACTGAGGCGCCGCATGACGGCCGCCATTCAAACGGCCCACTTGCACCCACCAGCCCGGGTGCGCCGCCCGGATCGCCTCGGCCGCGGCGGTCGCCATGTACATCCGGTCATACAGCCCAAAGCACGTCGCGCCAGACCCCGACATCCGCGCGAGACGGCAGGTGCCCTCTTGCGCAAGCGCCTCCAGCACCTCTGCAATCGCCAGACAGTCCCGGATCGCTGCGTCCTGCAAATCATTGCGCTGCGCGCCTATCCAATCGAGGGCGGCGTCGCGGTCCTCAAAACTATCGGGCCAGGGGTCCTGGCCCGGATTATCCTTGACCGCCAACCGCTTGAACACCGCAGGCGTCGACACCTGCACGCGCGGGTTCACCAGCACCACGGGATAGGGGTGCAGATCGGCCACCGGCGTCATCTGCTCGCCAATCCCTTGCACCCGCACCGGATCGCTGAGCACACACATCGGCACATCCGCCCCGATGTCCAGCAAATCGCGCCCGTCCTGCGCCGTCGGATCGCGCGGCGCGGCACGCCCCTCGACCGCGGCGCGCAGCATCAAAAGGCCGCGATAGGTCGCCGCCGCATCCGCCGACCCGCCGCCGATGCCAGAGGCCATGGGCAAATGTTTGTCCAGCTGCATCGACAGTGCGGTATCCGGCGCCCAGAACCGCGTCGCCGCGTGCCACATGATGTTGCGGTCACTCTCCAGCTCTGGCGCCGCTTCGGGGCCCGTGACGGAAAACCGTTTCGGCAACCAATCGGCATGCAGCGTGATCTTGTCGCCGATATCCGCAAAGGCGACCAGCGAATCAAGTGTGTGGTACCCGTTGGGCAATTGCCCCGTCACATGCAGCGTCAGATTGATCTTGGCCGGGGCAAAGACCGTGACCTTATCCGTCGTCATCCGCGACCTTCAGCGGTTCCGACCCTTCCTCGCGCAGCACCGCGTCCAGCCCGACCTCAAGCTTGCGGCGCATGCGGTCGGGGTCCGCCTCGCCATTCACCTCATCGGGGTCAACAAAGGACAGCGCGCGCATCCACTGAAACCGCGCCTCGCGTTCACGGCCCACAGCCCAATAGACGTCGCCCAGATGGTCGTTGACCACCGGATCGACGGGCATCAATTCGACCGCGCGTTCCATATGGCCCACCGCCTCGTCATAGCGGCCCAGGCGGTACAGAACCCAGCCCAGGCTGTCGATGATATACCCGCTGCCGGGGCTGGCCGCGGCGGCCTCTTCGATCATCTCCAGCGCTTCGTCCAGTTGGATTTGTTTCTCCACCAGCGAATAGCCCAGGTAATTCAGCACCTGCGGCTGGCCGGGGTTCAGCTCTAACGCGCGGCGAAAATCCGCCTCGGCCCGTGGCCATTCCTTCATCCGCTCGAACGAGATGGCGCGCGCATAGTGCAAGAACCACGCACCGCGCTCGCCCTCTGGCGTGAGGGCGATGGCCCGGTCATAGGCGGCTGCCGCGTCTTCAAACCGATCTTGCTGGCGGAACACATCGCCTAAGGTCGAATGGACCAAGGGCAAGTCGCCAAAGCGTTTGGCAAGCTGTTCCAGCACCTCAATCGCCGCATCCGCCTTGCCCGACGCGCGCAAAGCCGCGGCGCGGCCCAGTTCAGCGGCGTGAAAGGCGGGGTGGTCGTCGGGCACCTGCTTGTAGACCGCGTTGGCCAGATCGAACTGTTCCAATTCTTCCAACAGATCGGCATTGAGCAGCAGCGCGTCGATGTGATCGGGACGCAGGTACTGGGCCAGGCGCCCGTAGATCAGCGTATAATCGGCGCCCGCATCCTGGCGCAGCGCACCGGCCACGGAATAGAACACCTCTGCCGCGCCATCGCGAGCCGAGGTGATGTGGGTAAAGGTCAGCACCTCGCCCACCTCTAGCGCCAGAACCATGGCACCCAGTTCGGGGTCGGTCGAATTGCCAAAGGCCGCGCGCAGGGCGGCGAGCGCGTCGTCGTTGCGCCCCAGTTGCGACAGCACCTCGGCCCTTGCCATGGCACCCCGGCGGGTCTGTTGCAGCGGCCCGGCCTCGGTGTCAAACAGCGTCTCCGCCTCGGCATAGCGGCCCAGCATCGCCAGGGCCATCGCCTTGTGGTACTTGGCGAAACCGCGCAATCCACGCTCTTCCGCGATGCGGTCAAAATCGGCCAGGCCGGTGCCCACGTCGCCCGCGCCAATATGCGCCCAAGCCACCAGCAACCCGTCAACCAGCGGCCCGATCCCCAATTCCTCGACATCACGGGCCAGAAAGTCACCGTAGGCTTCGCGCGCCAGCAGGTCGGCGATGACGGCCATATGCGCGGCTTGGCTGCGCAGCCCGTCCTCTTCGATCAGCTTGGCGATGGGCAGCGCGCGGTCGACACGGCCCAGCGCCAATTGCGTCGCAATCGCGTCCTCCATCAGCCCAGGATTGCCCGGATCGCGCGCCAGTGCGGCCATATAGTAGCGCGCCGCGGCGTCAAAATCGCTTTCCATCGCGGCCTGGCGCCCCGCAAGATAGGCGCCCGCAACGGATTGCGCAGCGGACATATGTGGGACAGCGGCAAGGGTGGCCACCAAGGCGGCACTGGCGAAAAGGGATCGGATCACGGGGTGGACTGCCTTTTTCTTATGTGGTTTCGCAAGGCTAACACGTCTGTTGCAAGGTGCAACGCGACCTCGCGCATTGGTGAAAAATTTCGCCAACACACCCCCGCGAAACGCAAAAAAGCCGGGCGCGTGGCCCGGCTTTGACTATTGCGCGGCACGCACGCCTTACATGTTGCGGCCTCACATGTTGGGATAGTTCGGCCCGTCGCCCCCCTGCGGCGTGGTCCAGGTGATGTTCTGGGCCGGGTCTTTGATGTCGCATGTCTTGCAATGCACACAGTTTTGGAAATTGATGACAAAGCGCGTGTCCTTGCCCTCTTCCTCGACAAATTCATACACCCCCGCCGGGCAATAGCGCGCGGACGGGCCCGCATATTTCGCCAGGTTCACATTCACCGGCACAGCCGCATCCGCCAGCTTCAGGTGCGCAGGCTGGCTTTCCTCGTGATTGGTAAAGCTGAAGGCGACGTTGGTCAGGCGGTCAAAGGACAGCTTGCCATCGGGCTTGGGATAGTCGATGGCCTTGTGCTTGCTTGCCTCTTCGGTGGCATCTGCGTCGGATTTGCCATGCTTTTGCGTGCCGAACAGCGAAAAGCCCAGCGTGTTGGTCCACATATCGAACCCACCCAGGATCAGCGAGGCGCTGAGGCCGTATTTCGACCAGAACGGTTTGACGTTGCGCACCTTTTTCAGGTCCTTGCCGATGGCACCCGTGCGTACCTCCGCCTCGTAAGCGGTCAGCTCGTCGCCTGCGCGGTCTGCCTTGATCGCGTCAAAGGCCGCCTCGGCCGCTGCCTTGCCCGACAGCATCGCGTTGTGGTTGCCCTTGATCCGCGGCACGTTGACCATGCCCACCGAACAGCCCAAAAGCGCAACGCCGGGTGCCACCATCTTGGGCATCGACTGGTATCCCCCTTCCGAGATCGCGCGCGCCCCATAGGCCACCCGCTTGCCGCCTTCCAGCAGGTCCGCGACCATCGGGTGATGCTTGAACCGCTGGAACTCCATGTAGGGAAACAGATGCGGGTTCTTGTAGTTCAGGTGGACGACAAAGCCCACGTAAACCTGATTGTTCTCAAGGTGATAGATGAACGACCCGCCCCCGGCATTGCCCCCCAAGGGCCAGCCCATGGTGTGGGTGACCGACCCTTCCTTGTGCTTGGCGGGGTCGATCTCCCAGATCTCTTTCATGCCCAGGCCGTATTTCTGCGGCTCGCTGTCGGCGGCCAGGTCGTACTTGGCAATCACCTCTTTCGACAGGCTGCCGCGCACCCCTTCGGACAGGAACACGTATTTGCCGTGCAGCTCCATCCCCGGCTCGGTGCCCTCACCGATTGATCCGTCAGCCTCCAGGCCAAAGACGCCCGCAACAACGCCCTTCACTTCACCGTTTTCGCCATAGACCAGCTCGGAACAGGCCATGCCGGGAAAGATTTCGACACCCATCTCCTCGGCCTGTTCGGCCATCCAGCGGCAGACATTGCCCATCGACACGATGTAGTTGCCATGGTTGTTCATCAGCGGCGGCATGGGAAAGTTGGGGATGCGCAGCTGCCCCGCCTCGCCCAGCATGTAAAAGTTATCCTCGATCACCGGCACGTTCAGCGGTGCGCCCTTGGCCTTCCAATCGGGCATCAGCGCATCCAGGCCCGACGGGTCCAGCACCGCGCCCGACAGGATGTGCGCGCCCACTTCGGACCCTTTTTCCAGAACCACGACGTTCAAGTCCGCGTCGAGCTGTTTCAAACGGATGGCCGCAGACAGACCCGCAGGGCCCGCCCCCACGATCACCACGTCATATTCCATCGCTTCGCGTTCAATCTCGGCCATGTGCGGCGGCTCCCTCTTATGCACTCGCGGGCTGCAAAAGCCCCAAAATTCGTTCGGATTTGGCTAGCCCACCGCTTTGGGCATTGCAATCACGACACCGCGTAAAAATAGGCCCCTGCAGCCATGGGTCACAGAATCATTCCCTCGGGCTGTAATGACGCGCACACTACACCCCTTTCCAGCAGGAGCCTGATCATGCCCATGACATTGCAAGTGATGTATCCCATCAGCGACGACAGCACCTTTGACGATGCCTATTACGAAACCACGCATATGGGGCTCGTTGCCGAACATATGGGCGCGCATATCCAAGATCAGGTGGTGACCAAGGGCGTGGCAGGCGGCCCCGACACGCCACCCGCCTTTCACGCGGTGGCAACCTTTGTCTTTGCCGACCCGTCGGCACTCGACGCGGCCCTGGCGGCGGCAGGGCCGGTGCTGGCCGATTTGCCGAACTTTACCAACACCGCACCGACGATGCTGATCGGTCAAACCTACGGCTGAGGCGGCGTATCGCCCATCAGATAACGCGGCCCCCTACCCATCCGGGCGGCCTGATCGGTCGGGTTGTACAGCGCGCAGGCCTCCAGGCTTAGACAGCCGCACCCGATACAGCCGTCCAGCGTATCGCGCAGTTTCTCAAGCCGCGCGATCCGTTCGTTCAACCCGGCCCGAAACGCGAGGCTGATACGCGCCCAATCGCGCTTGGTCGGCGCCCGGTGGCGCGGCAGCCGGTCCAGCTCGGCCTTGATCTGCGACAGGGTAAATCCGAACTGCTGAGCCACCATGATAAAGCTGAGCCGCCGAATGTCGGCCCGTTGAAACCGGCGCCGCCCCGCCGCATTGCGCCAAGGCGCGATCAGCCCCTGATCCTCGTAATACCGGATCGCCGACACCGCCAACCCCGTGCGCGCGGCCATATCCCCAATGCTCAACCCCTCTGACGCTGCCATGCGAAAAAAACCTCTTGATCTCAAGTGAACTTGAGGTGGGACAGTAGCCCCACATCGCAACAAAGGAAACGCGCCATGGCCGCTCAACTTGAACACACCAACTTTACCGTCACCGACCCCGACGCCACCGCCGCCTGGATGTGCGACCTCTTTGACTGGCACGTCCGCTGGACCGGCGGATCGCGCGAGGTCGGCTATTCCGTCCACGTGGGCACCGACAGCCACTATCTGGCCCTCTACGCGCCAAAGTCGGGCGGCGTGCGGGCGCGCGAGGACAATTACACAACCACTGGCGGGCTGAACCACATCGCCGTGGTGGTCGACAACATCGACGCCATGCGCACGCGGGTCGCACAGGCCGGGTTCACCCCGGGCGAACATTACGACTACGAACCGGGCCAGCGCTTTTACTTCCACGACCATGACGGGATCGAATACGAGGTGGTGCAATACGACTAGGCATGGCGGCACGCCCCCCGTTTCTCTGTTCGAAAAAAATCCCGGGGGAGGCGCGCAAGCGACGGGGGCTGGCCCCCAATCCCCCATATCCGCTTGCATTCCCCCGCCCCATTGGGTCAGGTATCTGTCATCCCATGTATCGGCGGCCCCCAACCGGGCCGCCGCGCGCAATTAGGACGGTGCCGATGGAAAAGATCCCGATGACCCGCGCCGGTGCGACCGCACTGGAAACGGAACTGAAACAGCTCAAGACCGAAGAGCGTCCCGCCATCATCAAGGCGATTGCCGAGGCGCGCGAACATGGGGACCTGTCCGAGAACGCCGAATACCACTCGGCCAAGGAAAAACAGTCCTTTATCGAGGGCCGGATCAAAGAGTTGGAGGGCGTGATCTCGCTCGCCGACGTGATCGACCCGTCCAAGATGTCCGGCTCGATCAAGTTCGGTGCCACCGTGACCCTGGTGGACGAGGATACGGACGAGGAAAAAACCTATCAGATCGTCGGCGAATACGAGGCCAATATCGAAAAAGGCCTTTTGAACATCAAATCGCCGATTGCACGGGCGTTGATCGGCAAAGATGAGGGCGACAGCGTCGAGGTGCGCACACCGGGCGGTGAAAAGTCCTATGAAGTGCTGAAAATCAGCTATAGCTGAGGCCATGGCCGACAAGTCCAACCCACCCTCGCGCCCCACCCCGCTGGGTATCTATGACAAGCCGAAACACGGCGGCGTCACGGGTATCGAGATCGCGGCGCTGATCCTGACCGCCATCTGGCTGGTCGGGACGGCGGCGTTCTTTATGCTGCGCGACGACAGCGCGCCGGGGGCGAGCGTGGATAGCAGCGGCTTTTTGATCACCCTGTTGGCCGTCTTCATGCCCGTGGCGATGATCTGGGTCGCCGCCACCGCCGCCCGCTCCAGCCGTGTGATGCGCGAGGAAAGCCAGCGCTTGCAGGCCGCGATCGACGCCATCCGCCAGGCCTATATCGCCCAAAACCAAGGCCGCGATGTCAGCAAGGAACCCTCGGTCTCGCGCAAGTTGGACGAAATCGCCGCCGCCACGCGCAACACCGAAACCGCCCTTGCCACTTTCCAAAGCCGCCGCGACAACGACGCGGCCCCGCGCCCCGCAGCCCAGGCACCCGCGCCCGTGGTGGATGATCAACCGGTCCTGGCCCTCGGCACCACAGCCGAAGACATCGCGGCGCCCCTCGCGACCGAGGATTTCATTCGCGCCCTCAACTTCCCCGAAACCGCCGAGGACGAAGAGGGCTTTGCCGCCCTGCGCAAGGCCATGCGCGACCGTGAAACCGCGCAACTGATCCAGGCCGCCCAAGATATCCTGACCCTGCTCAGCCAGGACGGCATCTATATGGACGACCTGCGCCCAGACCGCGCCCGGCCCGAGGTGTGGCGCCAGTTTGCGGGCGGCGCCCGTGGCCGCGCCGTGGCGGCGTTGGGTGGCGTGCGCGACCGCTCCTCGCTGGCCCTCAGCGCCGGTCGGATGAAGCAAGACCCGATCTTCCGCGACGCGGCTCATCACTTCTTGCGCCGCTTTGACAAGACCGTGTCGGCCTTTACCGAAACCGCTACCGATGCGGAACTCTCCGCGCTCAGCGACACGCGCACCGCACGCGCGTTCATGCTCTTGGGTCGCGTGGCGGGCACGTTTAACTAAAGCCCGAAGCCGCCCCAGGGGATAAAGCGCACGGGATCCCCGTGCCGTATATGCACGGCCCCGTCGGGCAGTTCGACCAGACCGTCGGCCCAGCTTAGCCCGCTGATCCTGCCTGACCCTTCCGAGGCAAAGACCTGGACCTTATCGCCTTCCATACGGGCACGTAGGTATTCCCGCCGCCCGGCCTTCTTGCGCTTTTCGAACCCCGCGGGCACGTCAAACCCGCGCGGCGCGCACCACGCGGCACCCGCCATCTGCGCAAGCGCAGGCGCGGCAAAGACCAGCGTGCAGACCATCGCAGCCACCGGGTTGCCCGGCAGGCCAAAGACCGGCTTGCCCTGCCATACGCCAAGGGCGAGGGGCCGCCCCGGCTTGATCGCGATGCGCCACTGCGCCATCGCGCCCGCCTCGTTCAGCAGCGCCGACACGTGATCCGCATCCCCCGCAGACGCCCCGCCGCTGGTCACGATCACGTCAACCTGCCCGACCGCGCTGTCCAACCGATCACGCAGCGCCGCACGGTCGTCGGGCACCTGGCCCAAGTCCACCGCGCGGTGTCCCAGCCGGGTCACCAGGCCCAACAGCATCGGGCGGTTCGCGTCGTAAATCTGGCCTGGGCCCGCATCACCGCCCGCCGCCACCAGCTCATCACCCGTCGACAACACACCCACCCGCAGCGGTGCCCGCACCGGCACTTGGGCCACGCCGACCGCCGACAGCAAGGCGAGGTCCGCAGGCGTCAGCACCCGACCCGCCGCTGCCACGCAGTCGCCAGCCGCGACGTCTTCGCCCGCTTTGCGCGTGTTGGCGCCCGGTTTGATCGGTCCATGAAACAGGATATCGTCGCCGTCGCGGGTGATATCCTCTTGTAAAATAACGGTATCCACCCCGGGCGGCAGGGCCGCACCGGTCAAAATCCGCACCGCTGTCCCCGCGGGGACACCCTGATCCGGCGCGCGCCCTGCCGTCATCTGGTGCGCCACCAACGGCAGGCGGTGCAACCCCTCGGCCCGCCCACCGGCAAAGCCATAGCCGTCCACCGCGGTATTGGGCAGCGGCGGATGCGCGCGCGGCGCAGTGACGTCGGTGGCCAGCACCCTGCCCAACGCATCCGCGACGTCGCAGCTCTCCGGCCCCACGACCGGTCCCAAACGGCTGCGCAACGCCTCGAGCGCCTGATCCACAGGCGCCCAGGTGACGCCGCTGGGCAAGGCGAAACAGTCGTTCTTGAGCGGCGGCGGCGCGGCCAGGGCGCGCAACTCCGCCTCGTGCCCCAGCCCGAAAATCCACCCCTCGGCGGTGACCGGCACATCCAGCATCTGGGCAAGCTGCGCAGGCGGCAGCGCGGCCATCATCCGCGCCACGTCGTGCACCTGCCACTGGTCCTTGATCCACCCGTCCGGCGCGACCCCCACCGTAAGGGACGGCCAAATCTCGACAAAGGCGATGGGCCTGTCCAGCGGCTCGAACGGCCACACGGCCACGTCCGGCGCAAAGCGTGCCCGCAAGCGGGACAGGACGGGCAGGCCCATCATCGCCTGACTGCCGACCGAACCAACGCCAGCCATTTGCCACAGGGTAAAGGCGCCCTTGGCGTGCGTCTCTGCCGCGCGGCGGTCGGGAAAGGTGGTCTCGTACCCTGCCTTGGTGCGCGGCAGGCCCGGCACATCGCGCTTGAGCCCGTTGGCCCAGAACGGCCCCTTGCCGCCAAAGCGCTGGTTGATCGCGCCCGCCACATCAAAGCGGTTGTTGGCGGTCGGTGCGTCCTCGATCCGTGCCGCGAACCAGTCCCATAGGGCAAAGGGGTCGTCGGACCCTGTCAGCGCCGCGCCAAAGCCTGCGGGATAGCCAAACGGAAAATCGAACCCAATCAGCACCCGCCGCCCCGCCGCGCGCTCTGCCGCGAGGGTGTCAGCCAACCAGGCCTCGGCCTTTTGGCGGTGGCGCAGATAGACGGGGGGCTGCACCGTGGATCGGCTGGCGACACAGGCCCAGATGGCGTCGGCCTGTGGCTTGACCCCACCTTGGTTGCCGCCCGACCAATCGACCATGATGAAGGTGTCAAAGCCGGTCACAGACCGACCTCGGCCAGGATGAAATCAGCAATGGCGGTTGTGTCATTGAGGTCAAAGACGGGCCGGTCCAGCGCCACTGCCGTGTCACTCGCCACGGCGCGGATGGTTGGGTCCTCCGGCGCGATCAGGGGATTGCCGGTCACCGCCCTATGCGCCTCGACCTTGGGGTGCGCGTCGCGTTTATACCCTTCGACCAGCACCAGATCGACCGGGGCGAGCTTGGCCAACAGATCGCTCAGCGCAGGCTCTTGCGTATCGCGCAGCTCATGCATCAGCGCAAAGCGGTTGCGCGAGGCCAGCAGCACCTCGGTCGCACCGGCAACGCGGTGGCGGTGGCTGTCCTTGCCCGGGTGATCGACGTCAAAGCTGTGATGGGCATGCTTAACAGTCGATACCGTATGGCCGCGGCCCGTGATCTCGGTCACGAGCCGCTCCATCAGGCCTGTCTTGCCCGCGTTCTTCCAGCCCACAACGCCAAAGACCCTCACAACATGCCCTCGGCCATGGCCAGATCGTCCGGCGTGTTGACGTTGAAAAAGGCGCCTGGATCAGGAAACTGGGCCAGCCGTCCGTGGTGGGCATCCGTCCACTGCACCACCTTGCGCAAACCGCCCGCAAGCGCGCCCCTCAAATCGTCGCGCAGCGCAACGGGCCACAGACCAAAGGTCGGGTGCCGCGAGAGGCCACGCCCGGGGTCGTCCGTGGCGGCGAGGACCAGGGGGTGGGCCATCCCTTCGGCCTCGACCTGAAGGCGGGGCACCAGATCGCAGGGCAGAAAGGGCGTGTCGGCGGCAGCGGTGACAATAGTGTCCGCACCGTGCGCGGCGGCCCAGTCCAGACCGGCGAGGACACCGGCGAGCGGCCCGGCATAGCCCGCAACGCTATCTGCAACCACCGGCAGGCGCAGGTCCGCAAAGCGGGCGGGATCGCCGTTGGCATTCAGCGCAAGCCCGGCAACCTGGGGGGACAAACGGGCGATGACGCGGGTGATCAATGCCTCGCCGCCCAAGGTCAGCCGCCCCTTGTCGCCGCCACCCATGCGGGTGGCAAGACCGCCTGCGAGGATCACACCAAGGGGCGCTTTCATGGACAGGTGCCCTTGCGAACCAGCGGGGCTGGGCACGTTTTTTCGTCGAAAAAACATGCCGGGACACATGTGTTCATGCCTCGGCCCCTTTCCTGCGATGGGCGCGGTCCTCTTGCGCGGCAGCACTTGGGTCTGCATCGCGAACCAAGCGATCCTCGCCGCTGAGACAGACAAAGCGTTGCCCGCGCATCCGACCGATCAGCGTCAGCCCCACCTGCTGTGCGATATCCACCCCCCAGGCGGTAAAGCCGGACCGTGAGGCCAACACCGGGATACCCATCAGCGCCGTCTTGATCACCATTTCCGAGGTTAGGCGCCCGGTGGTGTAAAGGATCTTGTCCTCTGCCGTGGTACCGGTCTGCATCATCCATCCGGCGACCTTGTCGACCGCATTGTGGCGGCCCACATCCTCCATATACACAAGCGGCTGATCACCCTGGCACAGCACCGTGCCGTGGATTGCCCCCGCCTCAAGATAGAGCGACGGGGTGCGGTTGATCCGCGCCGACAAGGCGTAAAGCCAAGAGGTGCGCACCTGGGCGGGCGGCAGCGTCACGCCCTCGAGCCCCTCCATCATATCGCCAAAGACGGTGCCCACGGCGCATCCGCTGGTGCGCGTCTTTTTCTGTAGCTTGGCCTCGTGATTCGTGGGCGTGGCGGTGCGCACGACGACGGTGTTCAACTCTTCATCATAGTCGATGCGGGTGACGTCGTCGGCGGCGCTTAGCATCCCTTGGTTGCGCAAGAACCCCAGCGCCAGGTAGTCGGGGTAGTCGCCGATGGTCATCGCCGTCACGATTTCCTGGCTGTTCAGGAATATGGTCAAGGGCCGTTCCTCGACCACAGAGATCGCAACAGCCGCACCCGTCTGGTCATGCCCCGCCACCCGGCGCGTCAGACCCGCCGCCGTCAGGTCCGGCGCGATCGCATAACCTGCCAAGTCCTCATGAGACGCCAAGTGCATCCTCCCAATTGCATCGCCCGAAGCGGGCGGATAAGCGTTGTGCGACCAATCTAAGGCCCCCTCATGCCCATCACCACCACCAAATCCGCCTATCTGGCCGGACTTCGCGACGGCGCGCCGTTTATGCTGGTGGCTGGCCCCTTTGCGATGCTCTTTGGCGTGCTGGCGACCGAGGCGGGGTTGAGCGTGTTCGAGGTCATGAGCTTTTCCCTGGTGGTCATTGCGGGGGCGGCGCAGTTCACCGCGCTGCAGTTGATGCAAGATGCGGCCCCCACAGTGATTGTCCTGCTGTCGGCGCTGGCGGTGAACCTGCGGGTGGCGATGTATTCCGCCGCACTCACGCCCTATCTGGGCCGCGCGCCCCTGTGGCAGCGCGCCTTTGCCGCCTATCTGCTGGTAGATCAAAGCTATGCGCTGAGCCATGCCAAGTTCGACGCCACGCCAGAGATGAGCGTACCGCAGCGCATGAGCTATTATTTCGGGACCTGCACGCTGGTGATGATCGTCTGGTTCGGGTGCAGCTATCTGGGCGCGGCCCTGGGCACGGCGCTGCCCGCCGATCTGCCGTTGGATTTTGCCTTGCCCATCGCCTTTTTGTCCATGGTGGCGCCGATGATGCGCACGTTGCCGCACCTGATCGCGGCGGCGGTGGCCATTGTGGTCAGCCTGGTGGCGGTGAACATCCCCTATTCCCTGGGCCTGATCGTGGCCGGGGTGGCGGGCATGATGGCGGGCGCGCAGTCCGAGCTGTGGGTGAAGGCGCGGTCGCATGATTGACACCGCAACCCTGTGGATCGTGATCCTGGGCCTGGGATTGGGCAGCTTTTTGCTGCGCTTTACATTCCTGGGCTTTGTCGGCGACCGGCCCTTGCCCGACTGGCTGGTGCGCCACTTGCGCTATACGGCTGTGGCGATCCTGCCAGCGCTGGTTGCACCGCTGGTGGTCTATTCGGGCGAGGATGGGGCGACGGACGTCACGCGGGTTATTGCCGCCGTGGTGACCGTGGTTGTGGGTATTGTTACGCGGAACGTGATTGCGGCCATTGGCGCCGGCGCTTTGACGCTGTTTGCGCTGGTCTATGGGCTGGGCTGAGGGGACGGCGGGCGGGGCGACTTTGCCCGGAACGGGCAAAGAGCGTCCGACCCGGCGTCACTCGGCGATCACAATACCGGCCACGCCGTCCAGGATCGTGCCGGCGTCATCCTCGTAATACTTCTCTTCCGTCACGCCGGGCCGTTTCGCCATCTGTTCCATCAGGCGGGTGGGAAAGAATGTCTGGCGGATGTCGGCAAAGCCTGGGATCTGCCGCATCAGACCCGTGGTAGCATTGGTGCAATAGGCGCGGGCAACCTCGCCATGCGACATGGCCAGGCGCAGGGCGACAGCGGCCTGTTCGGGCGTCACCTCAATCGTTTGGCTGACAACGTGATAGGCTTCGCGCGCATGGGCGCTTTTGTACCCGGCCAGCACCGCGGGGGTCACGCCATAGAGCACGTCGCGCTGTTCGGGGACGCGTTCGTTCACAAACGACCCCGCGGGGTCAAAGATCACGCGCTGCGTCCCGTTGATCATCAGCGCGGAATGCGCGCCCGACCCGGTGCGGTTGTTCACCATGGTGAACACCGTCAGTGTCGCAGGCCCCGGTGCGCGATAGGCCGAGGCGGCCACGCGGTCATCAGAGGCGTAGGGGATCGCCGGTGGCTGCGCGCAAGCGCCCAGCACAACCAACGCCAAAAGCGCTGCAATCACGCGCATGGCGGGACCTCGTATATTGTCGAGACGTGTTAGGTGATAAAGATGGCCATGCCGACCAGCAGCACCAGGATCGCAACCACGGTCCATGTCGTCCACGACATAAACGCGTCAAAGGTTTTTTCGTGCACCTCGGTGTCCATTTCACCGTGCTTGTGCTCTGCCATGTCCCGTTCCTTCCGTATTGGCTTGATCGCGGCTTAGCGCATCAAGGGGCGGCTGTCACTGCGTCGTTGTTGCGCGGGGACGATCTGTGCGTGCGGCGCGGATCAGCTGTCTTCGAGGTCTTGTGCCAGGCGGAACCCGATGCGCGTCGGTTCGGCCTTTTCCACCGCTTTGGGCAGGGCGCGCAGCATCACGTTCAGCTGGGTGACGTGCTGGACAAGTTGCGTTTTGGCACCTGTCGGATCGCTGCCGTAGAAGGTCACGATGTCGGGGTCGAAATAACCCATCCCTTCGATCCGCATCACGCCCGCGTCGCCCCCGGCAAAGCCCATGGCGACCTCGTGTTCATTGTCCAGGCTTTCCTCAAAGTTCTTGAGGTACATGATGATCCGCTCATAGGCCCATTGCGCCGGGCTTTTCTGCGCGGTGGGGGTCTTTTTCACGCCACTGGGCACCGGCTGCTTTGCGGCGTTGCGCGCAGTTGGGTCGGCGTGCACCTCGTGCTGGCGCGGCAGGGCGGCGGCTTCGGCGGCCTCTGCGGTGGTGTTGATGTCGCTGTCGGTCATGCCGCGTCCTTGCGTTGATAAAGCCACGCGCCATCCGCGCGCTGCGTGCGCGTGGCAAGGCCCGTCTGATGCAGGTGGGACAGATGCGCGATGGCTTCGACCAGCGCCAGGCCGTACTCGCCTTCGCCGATCTTGCGCTTGAACAGCGGGGCAAAGCAGTCGCCCGCAGCCTTGGGTGTGTCAAGGTAGCCGATCAACCGGTCGAGCGCGCCGTGGTGATTGTCGATCAGCTGGCGCATGCGCATGGGCAGCCCGGTAAAGGGCAGCTTGTGCCCGCCCAGCACGAGGTGATCCTCGCGCGCCAAGGGTTGCAGACGCTCGCAGGCCTCGAGCCAGTCGCCGATGGGGTCGGCCATCGGTTCGGTCGCGTAGACCCCGATATTGGGGCTGATCGAGGGCAGGATTTGATCGCCCGCGATGACCAGGTTGTCATCGCGGCTCCAGAACGTGGCGTGTTCGGGGGCGTGGCCGTTGCCGATATGCACGTCCCAGACGCGCCCGCCCATCTGCACCATGTCGCCCTGGCGGATGCGGGTATAGCCCAGCGGCATCGGCGCCACGATATCGGCAAAGTTGAACGGACGCTCGGCCGCGCGCTTGGCATAAACCTCCGGGTCCATTCCGGCGCTGCGCCAGAAGGCCAGCGTTTCTGCGACCGGCGCGTCCTGCACATCCAGCGTCAGCATGCGGGCAAAGAGCCACGCGGTGCGGGTCGTCACCAGTTCGGCCCCGAAATCGCTTTGCAACCACCCGGCCAGGCCCACATGGTCGGGGTGGTGGTGGGTGACGATCACGCGGGTGATCGGCTTGCCGCCCAAGGGGCCTTCCATCAGCGCCTGCCACATCCCCCGCGTCTTGTTCGAGGCAAAGCCGGTGTCGATCACCGTCCAGCCATCGCCGTCATCGAGGGCATAGACGTTCACATGATCCAGCTTCATCGGCAGCGGCAGGCGCATCCACAGGACACCCGGTGCGACTTCGGTGGCCGCGCCATGCTCTGGCGGGTCCGCCCACGGATATCTTAGGCCAGCGGGCGGGATGTCTTTCATCAGGCGGCGAACTCTTCTGGCGTCAATGCATAGACGTCGTAATCGCCCGACTGCGCCTGCGCAAGCAGGCTGGCATGTTCGGGCAGCAGCCGCTGGATATAGAATTGCGCCACCTTGCGCCGCGCGCCGTCCTGGTCGGCAACGGCGGACATCAGGTGCACATGCGCCCCCAGCACGCGGGCAAAGGCGCGCAGGTAAGGCACTGCGCCGGAAAAGCGCACGCGGTGGTTCTGGTCGATCATCCACTCGGTCGTCTCGCGCAGCGTTTCGCTGGCCTGCCAGACCGGTTCGGCCAGTGCGGGCAGCGCGTCGCGGGCGGCCTCGGCCGCCGCCTCGATCTCGTCAAACAGACGCGATGCGGCCTCGCCTCCGTCCATCATCTTGCGCGCCACCAGGTCCATGGCCTGGATGCCGTTGGTCCCCTCGTAGATCGTAGTCACGCGCACGTCGCGGGCGTATTGCGCGGCGCCCGTTTCCTCGACAAAGCCCATGCCGCCGTGGACTTGGATACCCATGCCCGCGACCTCGTTCCCGATGTCGGTGCCGAAGGCCTTGGCGATGGGGGTCAGCAGGGCGGCGCGGGATTTCCAGGCCGCCTCGCCCGTGGCGGTGCTCATGTCGATGGCCACCGCGCACATCAGCGCGATGCCGCGCGCGGCGTAGGTTTCGGCGCGCATGGTCATCAGCATCCGGCGTACATCGGCGTGGTCGATGATGGTGCCGGTTTCGCCTTCGGTCCGGCCTTGCTTGCGGTCCAGCGCATAGGCCAGCGCGTGCTGGTATGCGCCTTCGGCCGCCCCTACGCCCTGGCCGCCGACGCCGAGGCGTGCGTTGTTCATCATGGTGAACATCGCCGCCATGCCGCCGCCTTCGGGGCCGACCATCCAGCCGGTGGCACCATCATATTGCATGACGCAGGTGGGCGAGCCGTGCAGGCCCATCTTGTGTTCCAGGCTGACGACCTTGAGGCTGTTGGCCACGCCCGCATTGCCGTTTGCATCGGGGATGTTGCGCGGCACGAGGAACAGGCTGATCCCCTTGGTCCCCGCTGGGGCGCCCGGCAGACGGGCAAGGACCAGGTGGCAGACATTCTCGGAAAAGTCGTTGTCGCCCCAGGAGATGTAAATCTTTTGCCCGGTGATGGCATAGGTGCCGTCGCCATTGTCCTCGGCCTTGGAACTTAGCGCGCCCACATCTGACCCGGCCTGCGGTTCGGTCAGGTTCATGGTGCCGGTCCACACGCCCGAGATCAGCTTGGGCAGGTACAGGTCCTTGATGGCGTCGCTTGCGTGATGCTCCAGCGCTTCGATTTGGCCCTGGCTCATCAGCGGGGCCAGTTGCAGCGACAGGCAGGCCGCCGACATCATCTCGTTCACCGCTGTGGTCACGGTCATCGGCAGGCCCATACCGCCATAGGCCGGGTCCGCCGCGATGCCGACCCAGCCGCCGGTCGCAATCGCCTTGTACCCGTCGGCATAGCCGGGCGAGGTGCGCACGACGCCGTTTTCCAGCCGCGCGGGGTGCAGGTCGCCGGGGCGTTGCAGGGGGGCCATCACCTCTTCGCACATCTTGCCCGCTTCGGTCAGGATGGCGGTCGTCAGGTCCGGCGTCGCCTCGGCAAAGCGGTCGGTTGCGGTCACTTGGTCCAGGCCCACGACGTGGTCAAAGAGAAAGGTGTAGTCATCGACGGGGGCGCGATAGGGCATTCTGGAAGCTCCGAAAACTCAAAGTCTTGGCAAGCGCAGGCAGGGCGCGTAAATGGGCGGCTTTGATCCGGAAGATGCGGATCATGGTGGGGCGGCGCAACTCGAACGCGGCGTCACGACCCCTGTGGCGGAGCGGATATGACCAGTTTGACCACCCAAGTGCTAAGCGCGCAGGCAGAGGGCGTTGCCGCCGCCGCCGAGGTGCTGCGCGGTGGCGGGCTGGTCGCCTTCCCGACAGAGACGGTTTACGGGCTGGGCGCCGATGCGCGCGGCGCCACGGCGGTGGCGCGGGTGTATGCCGCCAAGGGGCGGCCCAGTTTCAATCCGCTGATCGTGCATGTGCCCGACCTTGAGGCGGCGCAGCGGATTGGCGTGTTTTCGGACGATATGCTGGCGCTGGCGCGGGCGTTTTGGCCGGGGCCACTGACCCTGGTGGTACCGCTGCGCGCAGGTCACGGCCTGTCGCGCCTGGTCACCGCGGGGCTGGACAGCGTGGCGCTGCGGGTGCCCGCGCACCCTGTGGGGCAGGCGCTGCTGCGGGCCTTTGACGGGCCACTGGCGGCGCCCTCCGCGAACCCGTCCGGCCGGATCAGCCCGACGACGGCGGGGCATGTCCTGTCAGGTCTACGGGGCAAGGTGGATGTCATCGTCGATGGCGGTCCGTGCGCGGTGGGGTTGGAATCGACCATCGTCGGGGGCGCCCCGCTTGCCTTGCTGCGCCCTGGTGGGCTGGCGGTGGAGGAGATCGAAGGCCTTGTCGGTCCGTTGGCGCAGCCCAGTGCTGCGATCACGGCGCCCGGCCAATTGGCCTCGCATTACGCCCCGCGCGCGCCGGTGCGCCTGAACGCCAATCACGCTCATGCGGGGGAGGTTTTGCTGGGCTTTGGCCCGATGCAGTCGGACCTGAACCTGTCGCTGACCGGCGACCTGGTCGAGGCTGCGGCGCATCTGTTTGACCACCTGCACCAGCTTGATGCGACGGGGCAGCCCATTGCGGTGGTCCCGATCCCGAACACCGGCCTGGGCCGCGCGATCAACGACCGGCTGCGGCGCGCGGCCGCCCCGCGCTAGGCCCGGCCTGCGGCCCCCGACAGGCCCATCGGGTCGATGCCCATATTGCGCAACACGCCCGTCCATTTGTCATCGTCGCCACCGGCAAAGACCAGGTCCGGCGCGGCCTCTGCCGTCAGCCAGCCGTTGCGCGCAATCTCGCCCTCGAGCTGCCCAGGCCCCCACCCGGCATAGCCCAGCATGA
This sequence comes from Pseudomonadota bacterium, assembly GCA_038525395.1. Classification (GTDB taxonomy): domain Bacteria; phylum Pseudomonadota; class Alphaproteobacteria; order Rhodobacterales; family Rhodobacteraceae; genus Tateyamaria. The sequence goes on from JBCBHS010000021.1 coordinate 36,989, forward strand.
CCAAGGCGTGCTGCGGTCCGGTGCCGACCGCCAGATCTTCGAGCACATCCAAGGTCGCGGTCATGCCGAAATCATCGCCCACCGCCAGGGTTTGCAGGCGCGAGGTATAGTCGGTGCTGTGCAGCACAAATCCACGCGACGTCTCGACCGGGCCGCCAAAGTGGATCGTCTGGTCGCGGGCGGCGGCGCGGCAACTGATCTCGAGTTGGTCGAGCAGGTCGCCGAGCCCCATGTCGAGCACGGGTTTGTTCACGATCAGGCCCATCGCGCCATCCGCGGAATGGGCGCACATAAACACGACCGACCCATCGAACCGAGGGTCGCCCATGCCCGGCATGGCCACCAAAAGCGCGCCGGTAAGGTCAAGTGGATGCGGATCGCCCATAGGTGCAGCATGCCGGTGTTGCGTGCGGGGAACAAGGCCTGGCAGTGCCGCAGGCAAGCTTGTGCGCACCAGATCGTGACTTGGATTTTACCGGGCCTGTGGGCATGTAGGGGCCATGTCAAAACACATCCTACCCGCTGCCACCGTGGCGCTGTGCACCATGGTTCCCCCGCTCTTTGCCCAAGACCCCTACGCCGACGTTGTGCAGGCCAAAGTCTTGCAAGGCTGGGACCTGCCCGACGGGCGTCGCGTGGCGGCGGTGCAGCTGACGCTGGCGCCGGGATGGAAGACCTATTGGCGCGCGCCGGGCGATGCGGGTATCCCGCCGCAGTTCGACTGGAGCCGCGCGCGCAATCTGGCCGATGTCGAGATCAGCTGGCCCACGCCAAGCGTCTATGAGGAAAACGGGATGCGGTCGATTGGCTATTCCGGTCAGGTCACCATACCCATGCATATCACCCCCGCCAGCCAGGGCCGCGCGGTGCGCATGCGCACGACCATGTCCCTGGGCGTGTGCGAAGAGGTGTGCATGCCGCGTGAGATCAAGATCGACACCCTGCTCGACAGCCCCGACAGCCGCCCGACGCCCGCCATTGTCGCCGCACTGGCAGACGCGCCCTATGCCGCGGATGAGGCGGGCGTGAATGCGTCGGTCTGCCATGTGCGCCGCAGCAAGCACGGGATGGAGATCGAGGCGCATGTGACACTGCCCCACACCGGCGGCACCGAAGTGGCGGTGATCGAAACCGGCACGCCCGGCATCTGGATCAGCGAAGCCCGCACCACGCGCCGGGGCGGCACCATCGTCGCGGTCAGCGAGATGATACATCCCGACGGCGGCGCCTTTGGCATCGACCGGTCGGACGTGCGGATCACCATCCTGGGTGGCGATTACGCGGTGGATGTGCGGGGCTGCACCGGCGGTTAGGTCGCGGCGCGCCAGCGGCTGATCTGAAAGCTGAGCGCGCCCAGCACATAGGCCACCAGCCCGATCACCAACACACCTGCGGAAAAGAGCGCAAGCGCCGCGGGCATGGCCGCCGTGTCTTGCAGTTGCGGCAGCGCGCTGGTCAGAACGGCGGGCAAACGGCCCAGCACCAGCGCGTGGCCCAGCGTCGCCGCAAACCACGCCGCCACCACGGCCCACAGCCCGACAAAGCCTGCCCGCACCGCAAAGGCGGGCGCGCGCAAGCCGCGGCGCATCGCAGTAATCTGGCGGGCCACATCGTGTTGGACGGCCACCAGCGCGGGCACGACCAGCAGAACCAGGATCATGCCAAAGCCCAGGCCATAGACCAACGTGACGATGGTGGGCTTGAGGAACTGCGCCTGCTGCGACGTCTCATAAAGCAGCGGTGCCATGCCCAGCACGGTGGTCAGCGTGGTCAGCAGCACCGGGCGCAGCCGGTCCGCCGCCCCGTCGATGATCGACGGGATCAGGCCACGTTCCTTTGCGTAATCGTCGATCGTGGTGATCAAAACGATGGAATCGTTGATGATAATCCCGGTCATGCCCAGCAGCCCCACAACCGTGAACATGCTAAGCGGGATGCCCCAGACATGGTGGCCATAGATCGTGCCCACGAGGCCGAAGGGGATGATCGCCATCACCACCATGGGCCGCGTCCAACTGGCAAAGACCCAAGCCAGCACCAGGTAGATGCCGGTCAGGCAGAGGATCAGACCGGTCGCGGCATCGCTGAGAAAGTCATTCTCTTGCTCGCTGAGGCCCGATTGGCGGTATTCCACCTGCCGCTCTGCGGCGATGGTGGGCAGGATGTCTTCGGTCAGGGTTTCTGAGATCAGGGTGGCGCGGTCGGCGTTGTCTTCGGAGATGTCGCCGGTGACAGAGATCAGGCGCACGCCGTTCTCGCGCCGGACGGTGGAAAAGCCGGTGCGTTGATCGACGCTGACGATGTCGGCCAGTGGCACGTACATCCCGTCCGGCGTGCGCATCTGCGTCCGGTCTAGGAAGTCTGCCGTCAGCTCGTTCGCGGGCAGCTCGACCCGGATTTCGGCGCTGCGGGGGCCTTCGGGATAGGTCGCCGCCTCGATCCCGTTCAACCGGTCACGCAAGGCGCGGCCCAGCGTGTCGATGGTAAAGCCCAAGGCCTGACCTTGGGCGGTCAGGTCCAGGATCAGCTCTTCCTTGTCATAGGCCAGGTTGTCCTCGACCGCGCTGACCTCGGGGAATTGCAGCAGCGCGCGTTTGAGGTCTTCGGACGCGGCCTTGAGCGTGTCCGTCTCGGCGCCAAAGAACTCGACATCCAGCGCGTCACCGCCCGGCCCTGACCGCCAACCGCGAAAGCTGACCGTTTCGGCAAGCGGGTGGCGCACCACGGCCTCTTGCAGGTCGGCCACAAAGGCGAAAGAGGAATAGGGCCGCAGGTCGGCGTCAATCAGCTCGATCGAGATGCCGCCCAGCAGATCGGAATCCTTGCTGTCGGACCCGGCCAGGCCCCGGCCCGCATTGCCGCCAATCTCGGCGATCACATAGTCGATGGGGTTGCGGCCATAGCGTTCTTCGTATTGCGCGCCCAGGTCTTCGGTCGCGCGCTGCATCTCGCGCATCATCTCTAGCGTGTCGGCGCGGCTCGCCCCTTCGAGCATGGCAAAGTTGCCGGTGACCGACCCGCGTTCGGGCGCGTTGAAAAAGCGCCAGCGCACTTCGCCTTCGATGAACAGGGCCATTTGCGAGGCAAGCACGGCGCAGACCCCGGCCAAGACCGCGTAGCGCGCAGTGATCACGCCCGCCATGAACGGGCGGAACAGCCGCTCGCGCGCCCATTCAAAGCCGTGGTTGACGATGACCGATGGGGTATCCAGCCCCTTGGCCCCCATCGCCGCGACCCAGCGCGTTTTGCGTCTGCGCGGCGACAGCAGGAACAGCGCCGCGACGATCCCGGGCCCGATGGACAGATAGGGCAGCGCGTCGGCGACCGTGTTGAACATATCGGGCCAGATCACGAAGGACGCAGCGCCCGACACAACCGCCGACAGCAGCAGAAGGCTGAGGACCGCGACCGCCAGCTTGACCCGGCTAAAGCGCGACTTGTCCGACGCGCTAAGCGCGTGGCCCATGTGATGCGGCAGGATCAGAAAGCATTCGACCAGCGACGCGATGAGGACGAAGATGACGGTAAAGGGGATATCCTTGATCAGATCGCCAAAGCGCCCACCGACGGCCAGCAGGCCGAAAAAGGCGATGACCGTGGTCAGCGTCGCGGCAAAGACCGGCATCGACATCCGCTTGGCCGCGTTTTCGGCGGCGACCAGCGGCGGCTCACCATAAGTCCGATAGCGGTAATCGGCATGTTCGCCCACCACAATGGCATCGTCCACGACGATCCCCAGCGTGATGATCAGACCAAAAAGCGACACCATGTTGATCGTCAGACCGCCCGCATACATCAGCGCAATGGCGGCCAGCAGGGCGACGGGGATGCCCGCCGCGACCCAGAACGCCGTGCGCGCATTGAGAAAGAGGAACAGCAAGGACACGACAAGCGCCAGACCGATGATTGCGTTGTCGATCAGGATGTTCAGGCGGGCCGAGATCGCCTCGGCCCGGGTGCGGATCAGTTCGACCGAGACGTCGGGGGGCAATGTGGCCTCTAGCGCGGCTGCGACCTCTTCGACCTGCCCTTGGACCGCGATGGCGTCGCCGCGATTGGACCGGTCCACGCGGACGGACACCGCCGGGTCTTCGCCAACGAAATACGACCGCTCGCGATTTGTGCCCAGACGTTCCACCGTGGCCACGTCGCGGATGCGCAGTTTGGAGCCGTCGGCATTGGACCGCAGCACGATGCTGCCGATCTGTTCCGGGCTGCGCTTTTGCGTGCCGGTGCGCACGCGGGCATTGGCCCCTGTCACGTCCCCTGCGGGGTCGGTGTCGACCTCTGCCGCGATGGCCGCGGCAATCTCGGACATGGTCACGTCATTGGCGATCAGCTGCAGCGACGGGACCTCGACCATCGTCTGCGGCGCGGCAACGCCACGGATGGTGGTGCGTGTGACCCCTTCGGCAAAAAGGCGCACGACCAGTTCGTCGGCGAAAAGGCCCAGCTGTTGCGGATCGACGGGCCCGGTGATCACCACATCCGTCACACGGTCGCGCCAGGCGCCGCGGCGCACCGACGGCTCATCCGCGTCATCGGGCAGGGTTGTCACCGAATCCACCGCCGTTTGCACATCGTCTGCGGCGCGGCCCATATCCCAGCCAGGCTCGAACTCCAGCGTGATGACGCCGCTGCCTTCGCGCGAGATCGAGGAAGAGGTTTCCACCCCTTCAACCACCAGCAAAACGGGTTCGAGCACCTGAATGATGCCCGCATCGACATCTTCGGCCCCGGCCCCGTCCCACGAGGTGTTCACGGTGACGTTGTCGACAATCACATCGGGAAAGAACTGCGCGCGCATGTTCGGGATCGCCATCGCACCGGCGACAACCATGACCAGCAATAGCAGGTTCGCCACCGTGCCATGGCGCACGAAATAGCCCAAAATGCCGCCCGCTGCCTTGGGGATGTCCCGCGCCATCGATCAGCCCCCCATGCGGCGTTCGATCCGCTCTACCACCCGGGCCGACACCTTTTCGGCCCCCAACTGGTCCAACACGCGGGCCTTGGCCTCGGCAGGCATGCGCTGGTTGGCCTCGATAAAGGCGACCAGCCGGGCGCGCCGTTCTGCGCTGAGTTCCAGCATCTCGGGCGTGGCGGCGGCCGGCGCGTCTGCCTCGGCTGGCCGCAAGGGGCGTACGCTGATCCCGGCCCCCAGCAGCGGGGTGCGCGCCTCGACCACGTCGCGGCCAAATAGGTCGGGATTGCGCACCAGCACGTCATCGCCCTGGCGCCGCAACAGGCGCACGGCCACCTGTTCCAATCGGTTGTCCGCACCCAGAACCAGCACCGTGTTGTTGGCGTCAATGGCAGAGGCGGGCAAGCGCACGACGTTGTCGAGCGGCGGCTCGCGCACGGCGACGGTCACGAAGTCCCCAGGTTTGAACCCAATGGCGCTGTCCAGGCGGGCAAAGATCAGACGGCCCGTCTGCATCTCTCCGGCGCCCGCACTGGCGCGGCTGATGATGCCCGTGGCCTCAAGGTCCACACCAGACACGTCGAGCGTCGCGCTGACCGGCGCAGGAATGATGTCGCCCTGCACGTCCAGAAGGCGCGCATATTGGGCGGTCGAGACGCGGAAGGCGACGTCGAGCGTGTCGGGGTCGATCAGCACGGCCAGCTTTTCATTGGCGGACACAAGCCGCCCTGCGACCAGCGTCGTCTCGCTCAGCGTGCCATCGAACGGCGCCACGACGGTGGTGTCGTCCAACGCGCGCTCGGCCTCTTTCAACGCGATGCGCGCGCGGGCCAGGCGGGTCTTGGACTGATCGATCCGCGCCTCGGCTGTGGTGACGGCTTGGCGGCGTGACAGGACGGCCTGACGCGCCGAAGCCGCGGCAAGCTCTGCCGCCTCGACCGCGGCGGCGGTGCCCACGCCGCGCTGCTCAAGATCCACCTGCCGGGCATAGGCGCGTTCTTGCAAGGTGGCCTGATCCTGCGCCGCCGCCTCTTCATCCCGGGCAAGCGCCAGACCGCGTTCGGCATCGCGCACCTCGGCCACGGCATCCAGCAGATCAGCCTCTGCCCGTTCCATCGCGGCCTGCGCGTCCGCAGGATCAATGCGTGCCAGCACCTGCCCCGCCGACACCTCGCCGCCATCCTCAAAGGCATCCGACAGCTCGATCACCCGGCCAGAGGCCGCGGCCCGCAGTTCAAGCTGGCGGCGGCTGTCGATCTCGCCAAAGCTTTCCAAAATAGGGGTTTCCGTCGTGGGTGCGGCGCGCGTGACTGCCACGGCAAAGACACGCTCGCGCGGCGGCGGTGCCTTGCTTTCCTGCGTCAGCCGCGTTTGCACGGCGCCGCCCACCAACTGTGCTGCATATGCCATCAGGCCCAAAGACAGCCCAGCCAGGACCAGACCGATCAGACTTTGCCTTAAAAACCGCATATTTTCACACCCTTACCCGCAACATCCGTTGCACATCATAACTTAGAATCCGCGTTGCGAATACCAAGGAACAAAGGTGTTACGCGGCCCGCGCCTATTTCCGTCGCTGATGTTCGTCCAAACGGGGTAAAATTTCGACAAAGTTGCAAGGCCGGTGGCGGTAATCGAGCTGCTTGGCCAAGATCGCATCCCAAGCGTCCTTGCACGCACCGGGGCTGCCCGGAAGGGCAAACAGATAGGTGCCATTGCACACACCGCCAGTTGCCCGGCTTTGTACAGCACTTGTCCCGATTTTGTCATGCGATACGAGGGTAAAGATGGTGCCGAAGGCGTCGATCTCTTTCTCATAAACGTCGCGGTGCGCCTCGACCGTGACATCGCGCCCGGTCAGGCCGGTGCCCCCGGTCGAGATTACGACGTCGATCTCGGGGTCTGCGCACCAGGTGCGCAGCTGGTCTGCGATCTGCGCCCGCTCATCCGGCAGGATCTTGCAATCGGCCAGCATATGGCCCGCGTCTGCGATGCGCCCCACCAGCACGTCGCCCGACCGGTCCTCGGCCAGGCTGCGCGTGTCGCTGACCGTCAGCACGGCGATGCGGATGGCGATGAAGTCGAGGCTTTCGTCGATACGGCTCATGTACGCTCCAAAATGGCAAGGCGCAGGGCGAGGCCTGCAAAGACGCTGGCCGACAGCCAGTCCAACACGCGGCTGCCCCGCGCCAGCCGCCGCCCTGCCCCGCTGGCAAAGACCCCGACGGCCCCGTTGATGACAAACCCGCCCAGCGACAGCAGCGCGCCAAAGATCAGAAACTGCCCTAGGACAGGTCCCGCCGCAGGCACCACGAATTGCGGCACGAAGGCGAGGACAAAGAGGATGACCTTGGGGTTCGTCAGGTTCACGATCAACCCCGCCCGAAAGGCGCGGCGCGGCGCGACCGCAGGCACGTCAACCCGGCCGCCCGCGTGGTGCAGCGTGTGATAGGCCAACCACAGCAGGTAACCGACCCCAATCCAGCGGATCACCTCAAAGGCCAGGGGCACGGTGGCGACCAGTGCGCCCAGGCCCAGGCCCGCAAGGCTTGCATGCACAAACGCACCCAGTGCGATGCCGCCACTGGCCGCGATGGCCGCACGCGGCCCGGCCCGCAGCCCCTGGCCCAGGCAAAACATCATATCCGCCCCCGGCGTCAGGTTCAGCGCCAAACCGGCAGGCACAAAGGCCAACAACATCACCGGATCAACCATCGCGCAACCGCGCCTTCAGGCTCAAAAGGTCGGCCCAGGCCTCGCGCTTGGCCGCTGGGGTGCGCAACAGATAGGCCGGGTGAAACATCGGGATCGCGGGCTTGCCCTGCGCCTCGGTCCAGTCGCCGCGCAGCCGGGTGATGCCGCGCTTGCCCAGCAGCGCCTGGCAGGCGTGATTGCCGACCACCACCAGGACATCCGGGGCGGCCAAGGCGATATGACGGTGCAAAAATGGCTGCATCATCGCGATCTCTTCCGGCTTGGGGTCGCGGTTCTGCGGCGGACGCCAGGGCAGCACATTGGTGATATAGACCGACGCCTCCCGGCTTAGGTCGATCGCCGCCAGCATCCGGTCCAACAGCTGACCCGCCCGCCCGACGAAGGGCCGCCCAGCGCGGTCCTCGTCCCGGCCCGGCGCCTCGCCCACGATCATCACCCGCGCGCCAGGCACGCCGTCTGAAAACACCAGGTTGCGCGCACCGCGCTTCAACTCGCAATGCTCATACGCGCCAAGCGCGGCGCGCAAGGCAGGCAAGTCCTGCGCCGCCGCCGCCGCGGCACGCGCCACGCCAACGGGGTCTTGCACCTCTTCGATAGCCACAGGTGCGGCAGCCACGGCAGGTGCAGGCACCGCAGGCTTTGGCGCGGCGGCGGGCACGTCATAGCGGTTTACCGGCGCGTCGCCGATGCAGGTGTCCACGCCCAGCTCTACCTGCCAGGCCAGCGCCGCAAGGGCCGCGTGATACTCTGCCGATTCCATGCCCACACCCTATCGGTCCAAGCGGGGAACCGGAATGGCCCTTCATTGTTCCTTAAATATGCAAATGCCACGGCTTGCCGCCCGCCCCACCGCCCGCCTATAAGCGCGCAAACACGCCAAAGGACATCCATGACCTTCACGCACCGTCACCTGCTGGGCATCGAACACCTGCGGCCCGAGGAAATCGTGACCCTGCTGGACCTGGCAGAAGACTACGTGACCCTCAACCGCGCCGCGGAGAAACACAGCGATGCGCTGGCCGGGCTGACCCAGATCAACATGTTCTTCGAAAACTCCACCCGCACGCAGGCCAGTTTCGAACTGGCGGGCAAGCGGCTGGGGGCAGACGTGATGAACATGGCGATGCAAGCCTCGTCGATCACCAAGGGCGAGACGCTGATCGACACCGCGATGACGCTGAACGCGATGCATCCCGACCTGCTGGTGGTGCGGCACCCGCATTCGGGCGCGGTGGACCTGCTGGCGCAAAAGGTGAACTGCGCCGTGCTGAACGCAGGCGACGGGCGGCACGAACACCCCACGCAAGCGCTGCTCGATGCGCTGACCATCCGGCGCGCCAAGGGGCGGTTGCACCGCCTCAGCATCGCGATCTGCGGCGACATCGCGCATTCCCGCGTGGCCCGGTCAAACATCATCCTGCTGGGCAAGATGGAAAACCGCATTCGCCTGATCGGCCCGCCCACGCTGATGCCTGCGGGCATCGCGGAATTTGGGGTCGAAGTGTTCGACGATATGGCACAAGGGCTGCAGAATGTGGACGTGGTGATGATGCTGCGCTTGCAGAAAGAGCGCATGGACGGCGGCTTTATCCCCAGCGAGCGGGAGTATTACCACCGGTTTGGCCTGGATGCGGAAAAACTGTCCCATGCCAAGCCCGACGCCATCGTGATGCACCCCGGCCCGATGAACCGCGGGGTCGAGATTGACGGCACGCTGGCTGACGACATCAACCGGTCGGTCATCCAGGACCAGGTTGAAATGGGCGTGGCGGTGCGGATGGCGGCCATGGACCTGCTGGCCCGCAACCTGGCAGCGGTCAGGGGGGCAGCATGAGCGCGCGCATCGACATACCTGCCAACGAGCGGGGGATCATCCGGGTCTTTTCGCTGTCCATGGACGCCAGCGCGGCCCGCGCGCTGAAAGAGCAGCCGGAGGCGCTGGCGGCGGCACTTGGCACAGGAGAGGGTGCGCTGGATGCCGAGCAGGTCGAGGTCTTTCCCGTCTCCGACCTCGAAGGGATCGGACTGAGCGGCTATTTGGCCGCGGGCAACGCCGTGCCCGAGGACCAGCTGGCCCCCGACCGGGTCAAGCTGGACAAATTGGGCGGCTGGGTCCTGATCCTTTATTCCCGCGCCTTTGCGGACCGCGCGACCACGCTGGCCCCCGCACCCGCCCTGACGCTGATTGGCACCTATGGGGCGGCGCGCACCGATTGGACCGCCACCGAAAGGGTGACCGCGGACAGCGCCAAGCCCTATTCGGCCCCGCCCGAAACGGTGGAAAAGAAGAAACCCTCGGACGCCGCCATGTCGGGGCGCATCGCCACCCTGGTGCTGATCGTGTTGGGCCTGTTCACCTGGGCCATGATCTGGATCGCGGGATGACCGACACGCTGTTCACCAACGCCAAGCTGATCGACCCCGAGGCGGGCACGGTCATCACCGGCGCCCTGGGCGTGACCGACGGCGTGATCACTGCTGTCATCACCGATGACAGCCCGCATCCCGACGCGGGCACCGTCATCGATTGCAAGCGCAAGCATCTGGCCCCGGGCCTTGTCGATCTGGGCGTCAAGGTCTGCGAGCCGGGCGAGCGGCACAAGGAAAGCTTTGGCACCGCAGGGCTGGCCGCGGCGGCGGGCGGGGTGACCACGATGGTCACGCGCCCCGACACGGACCCCGCGATTGATAACCCCGAAACGCTGGAATTCGTGATCCGCCGCGCACGCGAGGCGGCGCCCGTGAACGTCCTGCCCATGGCCGCCCTGACCAAGGGGCGCAAGGGCCGCGAGATGACCGAGATCGGGTTTCTGCTGGATGCGGGTGCGGTGGCCTTTACCGATTGCGACCACGTGGTCGCCGACACCAAGGTGTTCGGCCGCGCCCTGTCCTATGCCCGGTCGCTGGGCGCGCTGGTGCTGGGCCACCCGCAGGACCCGGGGCTCAGCGCCGGGGCGGCGGCGACATCTGGCAAGTTTGCGTCGCTGCGCGGGCTGGCCGCCGTGTCGCCCATGGCCGAACGGATGGGGCTGGACCGCGACATCGCGATGATCGAGATGACCGGCGCGCGCTATCACGCCGACCAAATCACCGCCCAGCGCGCCCTGCCCCCGCTGGAGCGGGCCAAGGCCAACGGGTTCGACATCACCGCCGGCACCTCGATCCACCATCTGACGCTGAATGCGCTGGACGTCGCCGACTATCGCACCTTCTTCAAGATCAAGCCGCCCTTGCGGGACGAGGAAGACCGGCTGGCCATCGCAGACGCGGTGCGCAGCGGGCTGATCGACGTGATCAGTTCGATGCACACGCCCCAGGACGAAGAGAGCAAGCGCCTGCCCTTTGAGGCCGCCGCCTCGGGTGCTGTCGCACTTGAGACGCTGCTGCCTGCGGCCATGCGCCTTTATCACGCCGATCATCTGGATTTGCCGACCCTGTGGCGCGCGATGTCGCTGAACCCGGCGCGGCGGTTGGGGCTGCCCTGCGGGCGGCTGGCGGTTGGCGCGCCTGCGGATCTGGTGCTGTTTGACGCCGACGCGCCCTTTGTCATGGACCGAACGACGCTACGGTCAAAGTCGCGCAATACGCCCTTTGACGGCGCACGGATGCAAGGTAAGGTCCTTCGCACCTTCGTTGCTGGCCACCCCGTGTTTACAAGACCTTAGATGCCCCCGATTGAGACCTCTTTGACCCTGCTGGCCCTGTGGGCCGCGATTGGCTATGGCCTGGGGTCGATCCCCTTTGGCCTGGTGCTGGCGCGGGTGATGAATCTAGGCAATCTGCGCGAGATCGGATCGGGCAATATCGGTGCGACCAACGTGCTGCGCACCGGCAACAAGGGTGCTGCCGCGCTGACGCTGCTGCTGGACGCGGGCAAGGGGGTGGCGGCGCTGCTGCTGGCCCGTTACGCCACCGGGGCCGAGGATGCCGCACAGCTTGCGGGCCTCGCGGCGATGGTCGGGCACTGCTATCCCATCTGGCTGCGTTTTCAGGGCGGCAAGGGGGTGGCGACGTTCCTGGGGCTGCTGTTGGCGCTGCACTGGCCCGTGGGCGTGGGCGCGTGCATCGCGTGGCTGATCGGCGCGGGCGTGCTGCGGATGTCGTCGATGGGCGCCCTGGTCGCGGCGGGGGCGTCAACGTTTTTGATGATGTATCTGGGCGCAGCCCAGGCGCTGGTTCTGGGCGCGCTGCTGACCCTTTTGATATTTTGGCGGCACCGCGCGAACATTGCGCGCATCCGGGCGGGTACCGAGCCAAAGATCGGGCAAAGCGCGAAGTGAGCGGGGTGCTGGGCCGAAGGTGCGCATGAATGCGCACCCTACGGCGGCGATGCGTTAGCCCATAGGGCGCAGGTTAGTAAGAATAGTCGCCGAATACCTTCGTCACATCGCCGTTCCAATCGCTGTGGTAGCGGTCGAGCAATTCGTCCGCGGGCACTTTGCCGGTCTCCACACTCTCTTGCAGGGCGTTCAAGAAATGCGTCTCGTCCGGGATCATGCCACCAGCGCCAGGACGGGCGCGGGCCTTGAGGCCGGATTGCGAGATGGCCACGGCCTCGCGCGCCAGATCGTGCAGGCGTATGCCGTTGACCTCGGCCTGCAAACCGTCGACCGAGGCTGCGACGCGCATGGCGTCGCGCGTGTCGGCATCGAGGTCCTTGACCAGGTCCCAGGCGGCGTCCAGCGCGGTTTGGTCATAGGTCAGCCCCACCCAAAAGGCGGGCAGCGCGCAAAGGCGGCGCCAGGGGCCGCCATCGGCGCCGCGCATCTCGATAAACCGTTTCACCCGCGCCTCGGGGAAGGCGGTGGTCAGGTGATCGGCCCAATCGCTGAGCGTTGGGGTCTGTCCCGGCAGGGCGGGCAGTTTACCGGCCAGAAAATCGCGAAAGGATTGCCCCAGCGCGTCGATATACTGGCCATCGCGGTAGACAAAGTACATCGGCACATCGAGCGCGTATTGCACCCAAGCCTCGAACCCGAACCCCTCGTCGAACACAAACGGCACCATGCCAGTGCGCGCGGCATCAAGGTCGCGCCAGACGCGGCTGCGCCAGCTTTTGTGGCCATTCAGCCCGCCCTCAAAGAACGGCGAGTTGGCAAAGAGCGCGACCGCAATGGGCTGCAACGCGATGGCCACGCGCATCTTTTGCACCATGTCCGCCTCGGAACTGAAATCGAGGTTGACCTGCACGGTGCAGGTGCGCCGCATCATGGTGCGCCCCATGGTGCCGACCTTGCCCATGTAGGCGTCCATCAGCTTGTACCGGCCCTTGGGCATCAGCGGCATCTCGTCATGCATCCAATGCGGGGCGGCGCCAAGGCCGATAAAACCCACGCCGATCTCGTCGGCGATATCCATGACCTCGCGCAGGTGGGTGTTCACCTCGTCGCAGGTTTCGTGAATGGTTTCGAGCGGGGCGCCAGACAGTTCCAGCGCGCCACCCGGTTCAAGCGAGATATTGGCGCCGTCCTTTTCCAGCCCGGTCAGTTGCCCGCCCTCGCGCAGCTCGTGCCAGCCGTGGCGGTCGCGCAGGGCGCTTAGCACCGCCTCGATCGACCGGTCGCCTGCAAAGGGCAGCGGCTTGAGCGTGTCGCGGCAATAGCCGAACTTTTCGTGTTCGGTGCCGATACGCCAATCGGCCTTGGGCTTGCAGCCGTCGGCCAGGTATTGCGCCAGTTGGTCGTGATGTTCGATGGGCCCGCCGCCGGACTGAGGGATGGACATGGGGGCGTGCTCCGCTTTGCGATCTGTTAGATGTCAAAGGGATGGGCGGATTTGCCCAGGGTGTCAATGCGTGGGATCGGTGCGCCGCTTCACGGGGGCGTGCGCGTCTATGCAGGGGGCGTCAGGCCCGGCCCAGCGGCTCCATCTGCGCCAGGGTGGGTGCGGTGCGTTCCCAGATCACGACGGGTGCACGCGGGGCGGCGCGCAGTTGGGTCAGCATGTGTTCAGTCTTCAGCCCCGGCAGCGCACTGAACGCGTCAAAGAGCGCGTCGGCGCCGTCGGCATCCACGGGGATGTCGAGCGGCGCGTGGTCAGGTTGTTCAAGCCGCCAATGGGCCGGGCGCTGTGCGCCGTCGAGGGTAAGGCGCGCAACCTCGCGCATTGCGATGGTGCCGCCGGTGAGCGGACCAAAATACGTGACCTGCCCTTCGACCACCTGCACCGTGCCCAGGCCGCCGCCCGCCCCGCGAAAGCGGCCCCGCTGCAGCCCGATCATGATCAGCGCGCCCGCGCCCACCAGCAGCGCGGGCGCGACAAAGCCCAAAAGCCCGCCAGGCCCCGCCAACCACCACAGCGCCAGCACGGCCAGGGCGACGCCCACCAGCACCTCGCGCCAGCGCCACAGGCCGGCCTTAGCCTCGGGTCGGATAAAGCTCATGGCGTCTCTCCTATCATAACGGGCGCGCGCAGTAGGGCGGTGCGGTAGGCGCCCACATGGACATAGCCCAGCGCCTCATAGGCGCGGGCGGCGGGCGGGCTGAAGGCAAAAAGGATGGATTGGGTCACGCCGCGCTGTGCCCAGCGCCGCAAAAGCCCGGCCAAGGCGCGGCGGGCATAGCCGCGCCCGCGCAGGTCAACAGGGGTAAAGACGCCGCCGATTTGGATGGTGTCGTCGACGCGGGCGTTGATGCCTGCCATGGCGACGGGATGACCATCAGCCTGAAACAGGGCGACCTCCGGGTTACCCACGGCGCGGACAGCCCGCTGTTTGCAGGCGACCGAAGGCGCGGCGCCGGGCTGGGCCTGGCCCACGTCAACCTCGTAAGCGGCGAACCACCGTTCGAGCAGGGGGATGTCAGCGGCCCGCGCCAGCCGGACGAGGGCGTCTTGCGCGGTCATTTGGCTGAGCGTCAGGTGATACAGCGGCTCGTCCGCGCGGTGGCTGAAAGTTGCGCCGTCGAGGTTCAGGGCCACAAGTGCGGCCTCGACCTGATCGGGCACGCCGGTGATGCCGCGAAACCTGCGCCCGCGTATGGCGGTTGCGTAGTCGGCCCAGTCTTGGGCCGTGGCCGCAGGGGCTTGTGCCAGGCCAAAGCCATGGTTCGTCAGGCCGAAGACGCCAGAGACCGTGCCATTCCTTTGCGTTACGTAAAACGCGGTGCCTTGCGGCGCCTCGGCCTCCTCCGTCCCGTGCTGCGCGAGGTTTGAGCGGAGGAACATCGACGTCAGCGGGTGCTGTGCCAAGAACGCCTCGATCCTGGCGGCATCGGCAGGGCCTGCGCGGCGCAGGGTCATCGCCAGTCGCCCAAGGTGCGCTGCCATAGGGTCAGCGCAGCAACCGCGGCGGTGTCGGCGCGCAGGATGCGGGGGCCCAGTTGCACCGCATGGGCATTGGGCAGGCCCTGCAGCTTGGCCCGTTCAGCGTCGGAAAACCCGCCTTCGGGGCCAATGAGGATCGCCCAGGGGCCGGACAAAGCGGGTAAGGCACTTGTGCCTTCTGAATCCGCCAGTGCCTCATCACAAAACATCACTTGCCGGTCGTCCAAGCCCGCAAGCACCGTGTCGAGCCGCGCCAGTTCGGCCACCTCGGGCACATAGGTGCCGCCGCATTGCTCGGCCGCCTCGACCGCGTGGGCCTGCAGGCGGTCGCGTTGGATGCGGCCCGCGTTGGTATAGGCGGTCTGCACCGGCAGGATGCGGCGCGCGCCCATCTCGGCGGCCTTTTCCACGGTGAAGTCCGTGCGCGCCTTTTTGATTGGGGCAAAGAGCAGCCACAGGTCGGGCGGCACCTGCAAGGTCCGGGTCTGGGCCTGGCAGGTCAGCGTGCCGCCGCGTTTGGACGCCTCACTGACCTCGGCCCGCCATTCGCCATCGCGCCCGTTAAACAGCAGCACCGCCGCGCCCACCCCCTGGCGCATCACGCCAAAGAGATAGTGCGCGTGATCCCGCGACAGAGGGACGGATTGCCCTGCCCCCAGCGGGTGATCTACATAAAGGCGAATTTTGGCGTCACGCATAGGGCTTACATATGACCAACTTCTCGCCTGCACCAGATGGTCAGGTCGCCGATGCCGAGGCGCGCAACTGGGTCGACCGCTATGCCCCGCAGGCCGCGCGGCCCTATCTGCGGCTGAGCCGTCTGGATCGGCCTACGCCGGTGCTGCTGCTGCTGCTACCGTGCTGGTGGGGCTTGGCCCTGGCCATCCTGCACGATCAGTCCCCGCGGTGGGAGGATGCTTGGATCGCCTTGGGCTGCACCATCGGGGCGCTGCTGATGCGCGGGGCGGGCTGTACATGGAACGACATCAGCGACCGCGCGTTCGACGCACAGGTGGCGCGCACCCGGTCGCGGCCTATCCCTGCGGGTCAGGTGGGCGTGCGCGGCGCCGTCATCTGGATGTGCGCGCAGGCGCTGCTCGCCTTTGGCATCCTCTTGACCTTTCACGTCAACGCCATCCTGCTTGGCATCCTCGCCCTTTTGCCGGTGGCGGTCTATCCCTTTGCCAAGCGGTTCACGTGGTGGCCGCAGGTGTTTTTGGGCCTTGCGTTCAACTGGGGCGCATTACTGGCCTGGACCGCGCATACGGGCCAGTTGGAGGCGCCCGCGGTTGTGCTGTACCTCGCGGGCATCGCCTGGACGCTGTTTTACGACACGATCTATGCGCATCAGGACACCGAAGATGACGCCCTGATCGGGGTCAAATCCACCGCCCGGCTGTTCGGCGACAAGACCGCCGCCTGGCTGCGCCGGTTCCTGATGGCGACCGTGGGCCTGATGGGCATCGCCGTAATCTTTGCCGCGCTGGACGACGCGTCGGTCTTGGCGATGGTGCTGGCCTTGGGCGGGCCGTGGGCCATGGGGTGGCACATGGCCTGGCAGCTGCGCGGGCTGGACATCGAGGACCCGGAAAAATGCCTTCAGCTGTTCCGGGCAAACCGCGACACCGGCGTGATCCCGCTGGTCTTTTTTTGCGCCGCCCTCCTGGTGTGATTGAAAGACGCGGGCCAGCCGCTTAGACCCGTGGCACGGACGAACAGAACGAGGTGTTCATGCGCTTGTCTTCGCTTCTTGTGATTGTCGGCACCTTTGCCGTGGCGGCCCTGTTGTCGCTGGTCACGGCCAACCTGTCGGTGCAGTTGATCGAAGAAAGCTCGGAAATCGGGGTGCGCGATGCGTTGGACGCGCGCGACATGACCTGGGCCGAGGTGCAGGCCGATGGGCTGCAGGTGACCCTAGCAGGCACAGCCCCGACAGAGGCCGTACGCTTTGCCGCGCTGTCGACGGCGGGCACCGTCGTGGACGCCGCCCGCGTCATCGACAGCATGCAGGTGGCTGCCGCTGCCGCGATCGCCCCGCCCCGCTTTTCCGCCGAGATCCTGCGCAATGACGCGGGCCTGTCGATCATCGGGCTGATCCCCACGGCCACCGACCGCGACGCCGTGTTGGACCGCGTGCGCGCGATCAGCGGGCGCCAGCCCGTGACCGATTTGATCGAAGTCGCGGACTATCCCACACCGGTTGGCTGGGACGACGCGCTGGGGTTTTCGCTGACGGCGATGGAGCGGTTGCCGCGCGCCAAGGTGTCGGTGACCGCGGGCCGGGTGGCGATCACCGCCATCACCGACAGCGCCGAAGAGAAAGAGCAGCTGGAGCGCCAATTGCGCCGCGGTGCGCCACCGGGTCTGCGCGTGACGTTGAACGTCGCGGCGCCGCGCCCGGTCATCACGCCCTTTACCCTGCGCCTGGTCAAGGACGCCGACGGCACGCGGTTTGACGCCTGTTCCGCCGATACCGAGGCCACACGCGCCCGTATTGTGGCCGCAGCCACCGCGGCAGGCCTGACCGGTGCCAACACCTGCACCGTCGGCATGGGCGTGCCCAGCCCCACATGGGGCCAGGCGGTTGAACAAGCCATCGCAGCGTTGGACGAGATCGGCGCAGGCTCTGTCACGTTTTCGGACGCGGATATCACGCTGGTGGCGGCCGAGGGAACCGAACAAGGTGCCTTTGACCGGGTGGTGGGCGAGTTGGAGAACCAACTGCCCGAGGTCTATGCGCTTTATGCCAAGCTGCCCCAGGCCGTGGACCCGAACCAGGGGCCGCCGGAATTTGTGGCCACACTCAGCCCCGAGGGCCTGGTGCAGTTGCGCGGGCGGCTGTCGGATGAGAACCTGCGCAACGTGGTCGACAGCTATGCCCGGGCGGCGTTCGGGTCGGACAGCGTCTATACCGCCGCCCGCCTGGTCGAAGACCTGCCCAGCAACTGGCCCGTGCGCGTGCTGGCGGGCTTGGAGGCGCTGGCGCAGCTGTCGAACGGGGCGGTTACGGTGACGCCGGACCTCGTGACCGTGTCGGGCAACACCGGCAACCCCCAGGCCAGCACCGCCATCGCCTCGCTGCTGGCCACCAAGCTGGGCGAAGCGGAGCCGTTTGAGATCCGTGTGAACTATCAAGAAAAGCTGGACCCGGTGGCGGCCCTGCCCACACCGGACGAATGCGAGGCCGAGGTCGGGCGCATCGTGGCCGCATCAAAGATCACGTTCGAGCCGGGCAGCGCCACCATCGACGCGGGCGCCTTGGGCACGCTGGACGACATTGCCGAAGTCCTGCAGCAGTGCGGTGACATCCGCCTGGAAATCCAAGGGCACACCGACAGCCAGGGCCGCGAAGAGATGAACCAGAGCCTGAGCCAGGCGCGGGCGCAGTCGGTGCTGAACGAATTGCGGGCACGCCGCGTCCTGACCTCGACCTACACGGCGCGCGGGTATGGAGAGACGACGCCCATCGCCGACAATGACAGCGAAGAGGGGCGCGAAGCGAACCGGCGCATTGAGTTCAAGCTGATCCGGCCCGCCCCAACCCAATCCGAAGGTGAAACAACGCTGGAAACCCTGGCGGGTTCAGGCGATACAGAGGCCGCAGCCGCAGACGACACCGAGGACCAGGCCGATGAGCAGAACTGAGTTTGTTATCGCAACCGCGATCATTCTCTTCATCGCGTTCTGCCTGGGGTGGTTCGCGAATTGGCTGATCCACCGCTTTACGCGCGTGGCCGCCGGTGACGTGGCAGAGCTGGACCGGATGAGCCAAGAGCTGCACGAGGCCGAAGAAACCCGCGATCAGGCGATCACCTATTTGCAGCAACGCGAGGCGGAGCTGACCAACCAGCTGAGCCAGACCGAGGCGGAACTGCGTGCCGCGATGGACGGGCTGCGCGATGCCCGCCACGAGGCCGAAGAGCTGCGTGCCTGGATCGACCGGCAACAGGCCAGTTAAGCGCACGCGGATCAAGATCCGCCTTACTCTGCCGCGCCACCCGTAAGGCGGATCTTGATCCGCGTCACCAGCGGGTCAGCGCATCTTCGTCCTCATCCCGGGCCGCAACCCAATCCGCGCCTTGCGCCGTGATCTCTCGCTTCCAAAAGGGCGCCCGGGATTTGAGGTAGTCCATCAAGAACTCTGCCGCCTCGAAGGCGTCCTTACGGTGCCGCGCGGCGGTGGCCACCATCATGATCATCTCGCCCGTCTCGAGCCGCCCGTGGCGGTGGATGACCAGCGCGTCCTCAAGCGACCAGCGGGTGATTGCGGTGCTGCAAATCTCGCCCAGCGCGGCCTCGGTCATGCCGGGGTAGTGCTCGATCTCCATCGCGACCAGGCCGCCGGTGACATCGCGCACGATGCCGGTAAAGGTGACGACGGCGCCCGACACGGACCGGCCTGCGGCAAAGGCCGCGGTTTCGGCGCCGAAATCGAACGGCGCCTCTTGGACACAGATGCGCATGCGCCTAGCCGCCGGTCATGGGGGGGAAAAACGCGATCTCGCGCACGCCGTCCAACGGGGCGTCGAAATCGGCAAGTTGCTGGTCGACCGCCACGCGCAGGGCCGAGATGTCGGCGAAGGCGGCGGCATAGCGCTCTTCGCGCGCGCGCAGCTCGTCCACCAGACCCATCACGGTCGTGGCCTGCGTCTCGACCGCCTCGCGCGGCAGGCCGATGCGTTCGCGCACCCAGGCAAAATACAGAACGTCCATCGCAGTCACCCTTTCAGATACGGCGTTGCCTTGCGAAAATAATCCCAGCCCGTGATCAGCGTCAGTGCGGCGGCCAGCCACAACAACCACAGGCCCACCCGGCCCGACCACTCGGCCCCAGCCAGCTTCCACCCCAGGCCCAGATGGTCCGGGGCGTCGCCGTTCAGGATGGCCGACACCATTTCGTTGTCCATGCCCCAGATCGACATGCCAAAGTAATGCTCGAACACACCTTGGGAAAACAAGACCGCAATCGCAACCATCTGCAGCGTCGTCTTCCACTTGGCCAGTTGCGTGACCTTGAGCGTACCTGCCGTGTCGCCCAGAAACTCGCGCAGGCCCGACACGAACACCTCGCGAAAGAGGATCATGGTGGCGGGCAGGACCAGCCAGGGCGACCACGAGGAAAAGCCGATGATGACCATCAGCGCGATTACCACCATCGCCTTGTCCGCGATGGGGTCCAGCATGGTGCCCAGCTTGGTCTGTTGGCCCCCGGCGCGGGCGAGGTAGCCGTCGAACCAGTCGGTGATTGCGGCGCCCACGAACAGCACAACGGCAAACAGGTCCGCATAGGGCCGTGTGAAATACAGGAACATCACCGCCACCAGCGGGGCCGCCAGCAGGCGCAGAGCCGTGAGGATATTCGGGATGTTCCACGTCATGGCCACACCTCTACCGGGTTCGATGCGGCGCCGGAAGGGGCGCGCACCAATAGGTGCGCCCTACTGGTCGTGAAAAAAGTCATAGACCTT
>JBCBHS010000022.1:0-54920 GCA_038525395.1 Pseudomonadota bacterium
CTTCCAATTCACTGGCGAAGGTGACACCATTGTAGAAGTGGCAAGAATTCAACGCCACAAATCTGCTGTCGTTGCTGAAGCATGCGTTGTGTGGGTAACCGCTAAGGTATCCCAAATGCGCGAAAACCGTAAATCCGCCGTCGTCGGTCAAACTGAGCAGATGATGCCCGTCATCTTGAGTTCCTAGTGCGACGCGGCTGCCATCAGGCGACAATGCAGCGTGGATCATATCGAAAAATGGGGTGAAATAATCGTCATCTTTCCAGAACTCTCGCATTTGTTCTTCAACACCAAGTTCAACGGATGGAAAAAGAAGCCGACACTGCCACTCTGATTTAACTTTTGCGAGCAGCATCACCCCCCGTTCTTCATCACATAGGAGGACTTTGGTTCCGTCATCTGAGACGGAAATTCGAGAATAGGCATGGCTATCGGTGGGGACTGCAAACTTGGCTACACAATCATCCGGAAGGCTTCTTGGTACAAAGGCCGATCCAGGTATTGCTGGTATTTGTTCCGCCTTCGGGTCACCAAACTGCGAACCTACGGCGAAACTACCGTCACGATGTGCAACTGCGAAGAACTTTCGATTGCGAGACCATGAGAAAGTAGAAACATCGGGGATTTCGGTTATTATGTTTCCCTCTACCCGCCACGTAGTGTTGTCTTGATAGGTTGTTCCCTGTTGCACAAGGTAGTCTTCTGGCCCCAATACTGCGCAACAAGTTAAACCCCGCCCACCTTTTTCGAGCTCTGTAATGAACGGAGTATGCGCAGGGTCAAAGATGTCGCGGGCTTCGTGCCCACGCCCTTCCCGATTGAGAGCAATAACCTTTTGTAGAACTGCCTCCGCCATTGCAGGGTCACGTGTATCTTGCGAAAGTTTGGGTTCTTTGGATTTTCCCTCGTGAAAAGCTTCGAGTTCGGCGCAGTCATGTGTTGCGACCTCGCGCCCGATCTCGTTCCACTTTGATATGTCTGGCAACTCAGTCTTTCCGCTTCCAAGTAGTTTCCGAAACACTTTTAGACCCTCACCGATATCCGCAACTTGAAACAACTACAGGGTTTAAGTCAGAACGGATCACGGAGAAAGCGGTCATTCGTCCAGTTGAACCGAACGGCAGCTTCGTCCGCAGAGCGGCCACTAAAGCGCCCAAGACAAATGTCCGGTTCGGACTGGCTTTGGTCGTTCTGCCCTAGGACAAGGGTAGCACCTTCGCCCCCCTAGCTCCCACGATACGTCGAATACCCAAAGGGCGACAGCAGCAGCGGCACGTGGTAGTGCGCCGCCTCGTCAGTGATGCCGAAGCGGATGGGGATCTGGTCCAGGAACTTGACCGCATCGCTGGTCATCTCGTGCGTATCGAGGTAGGGGCCGCAGAAGAAGATCAGCTCGTACTGTCCGGCGGTCATTTTGCCCTGGGGCAGGATCTGCGTGTCGGTGCGGCCGTCTGCGTTGGTTTCGGCCTCGGCGATCTTGCGGTGGCTGTTGCCCGACACGCGGTAGAGCGCGATTTTGATGCCGGCGGCGGGCACGCCGCGCGCGGTATCCAGAACGTGGGTTGTCAGATATCCTGCCGCCATTGCATCCCGCCCGGTGATCTCTCAGAATGCGGCCATCTCACCCCGGTTGCGAAGGAAAGTCCATGGCCCAGATGCCGCCGAGATACCCGCGTGACTTTCACGGGCATGGGCCCGACCGCCCCGACGCGCGCTGGCCGGGTGGCGCGCGCATCGCGGTGTCCTTTGTGCTGAACTATGAAGAGGGGGGCGAGAACTGCATCCTACACGGGGATGCCGCGTCCGAGGCATTTTTGTCCGAGATCGTGGGGGCGGCCCCGTGGCCGGGCCAGCGGCACTGGAACATGGAGAGCATTTATGACTACGGCGCGCGGGCCGGGTTCTGGCGGCTGCACCGGCTGTTCACGGGTGCCCAGGTGCCGGTCACCGTTTATGGCGTGGCCACCGCCCTGGCCCGCAGCCCCGCGCAGGTCGCCGCGATGCAGGACGCCGCGTGGGAGATCGCAAGCCACGGGCTGAAGTGGATCGATTACAAGGACCACAGCGCAGAGGCAGAGGCGGCGGATATGGATGCCGCCATCGCGCTGCACACCGAGGTGACGAGCGCGCGCCCTACCGGCTGGTACACCGGGCGCTGTTCGGACAACACCGTCGCGCTGGCGGCGGCGCGGGGGTTCGACTGGATCAGCGACACTTATGACGACGATCTGCCCTATTGGCTGCGCGTGGGCGACCGCGATCAGCTGATCCTGCCCTATACGCTGGATTGCAACGACATGCGCTTTGCCACGCCGCAAGGGTTCAATGCGGGTGATCAGTTCTTTGCCTATCTGCGCGACAGCTTTGACGCGCTGTATGCCGAGGGTGCGGCGGGCCGTCCCGCGATGATGAGCATCGGGTTGCACTGCCGCCTGGTGGGCCGTCCGGGCCGGGTGCAGGCGTTGCGCCGGTTTATCGATTACGTGCAGGGCCACGCGGGCGTGTGGTGCGCCCGCCGCGCCGATATCGCGGCCCACTGGGCGGCGACACATCCGCCGCAACCGCGCAGGGGCTGGCACCAGATGGACAGGGCGGCGTTCGTGGCGGCCTTTGGCGGTATCTTTGAGCATTCCCCGTGGATCGCAGAGGGCGCGCATGGGCTTGAGCTGGGGCCCGCGCATGACACCGTGGTGGGGCTGCACAGCGCCCTTTGCCGGGTGTTCCGCGCCGCCTCGGACGAGGCGCGGTTGGCCGTGCTGCGCGCCCACCCGGATCTTGCGGGCAAGCTGGCCGCGGCCAAGCGGTTGACGGTGGACAGCACGGCGGAACAGGCCAGCGCGGGCCTGGATGCGCTGACCGATGACGAGCGGGCGACGTTTCAGCGAATGAATGCGGATTACTCGGCCAAGCACGGCTTTCCCTTTATCATCGCGGTCAAGGACCACGACAAGGCAGGCATCCTGCGCGCCTTTGACCGGCGCATCGCGCATGACAGCGGCGCCGAGTTTCAAGAGGCCTGCCGCCAGGTCGAACGCATCGCCCGGCTGCGGCTCGAGGCGCTGGGATGAGCTATGCCTTTCCCATCGGCGGCTTGCCCAGCCAGAATGAACAGCCCGACAGCACCGCGGTGTTTACCGAGGCCTATGCCGTCATCCCTGCCTCGGTTCAGCGCGATATCGTCACGTCCTTTCTGCCCGGCTGGGACGGCGCGCGGGCCTGGATCCTGGCCCGCCCGCTCAGCGGTTTTGCCGAGACCTTTGCCCAATATGCCGTCGAACTGGCACCCGAGGGGGGCAGCAACGACCCCGAACCGGACATGGACGCCCAGGCGGTGCTGTTCGTGGCCCATGGGGCCGCGCATCTGACCGTTGGTGCCACGCTCTACGAACTGCGCCCAGGCAGCTTTGCCTATATCCCACCGGGCGCGCGCTGGACGCTGTGGAACCGGTCGGACCAGCTGTGCGGCGTGCACTGGATCCGCAAGAAATACACCCCCGGGCCGGGCATCACCCTGCCCGATGTGCTGGTCACCCATGACGACGATGTGGTGGCCGCGCCGATGCCGGATTGCGGCAACCTGTGGGCGACGCAGCGGTTTCTGGACCCGCTGGACATGCGGTACGACTGCCACGTGAACATCGTCAACTTCCAACCCGGCGGGCGCATCCCCTTTGCCGAGACGCATGTGATGGAGCATGGGCTTTATGTGCTGGAAGGCACGGCAGAATACCTGCTGAACCGCGATTGGGTGACCGTGGGGCCGGGGGATTTCATGTGGCTGCGCGCCTTTTGCCCGCAGGCCTGCATGGCGACGGGCGACGGGCCGTTCCGCTATCTGCTCTATAAGGACGTAAACCGGCATGTCCCGCTATAAGATCACGGCGCAGCCCCTGACGGCGGCGGCGTTTGCGCCCTTTGGCGACGTGCTGGACTGCGCAGGCGCGCCGGACAAGATGATCAATGCCGGGCTGTGCGAGCGCTACCACGACCGCGCGCGCCTGGATTTCGGCGATGGGCGGGCGGGTGTCAGCCTGTTTCAAGCCACACCCCGCGCGCTGCCCTACACGCTGGACCTGCTCGAGCGACATCCAGAGGGATCGCAATGCTTCGTGCCAATGTCCGCGCATCCGTTTCTGGTGACCGTCGCCGCGGACGAAGATGGCGCACCCGGCACGCCCCAGGCCTTCCTCGCCGCTCCGGGCCAAGCGATCAACCTGCACCGCGGCACCTGGCACGGCGTGCTGACCCCTTTGCACGCGCCGGGCCTCTTTGCCGTGATCGACCGCATCGGTGCGGGTCCAAACCTGGAAGAGGTGGCGCTCGATCCGGCATATACTGTTTCTTCTGACTAAAAATACCTCGGGGGAGGCCGCAGGCCGGGGGCAGAGCCCCCTAAAACATGGCGTGCGCGGCCGCGCGCTATTGGATCAACCCTGGGGGTTTGTGGCAGATCGGCCCTTCGGGGAGGATTTTTTTTGAACAAAGAAAGGGCGGGCACGCCTAGGTTGGGGTGCGGTCTGCCCAGCCGGCAAAGGTTTTTTCAAGCGCGACCACAACGTAGTAGAGCACGATCCCCATCAGCGCCAAGGCTATGAGGACGGCGAACATCAGGGGGTAATCCGCGCTGATCTTGCCGCTGTCAAAGAGGTGGCCCAGGCCACGGCCGTGGGGTTCGACGATTTCCATCAGGTTGGTGCCGATAAAGGCGAGGGTGACCGCCACTTTCAGCGCGCCGAAGAACTCGGGCAAGGTTTTGGGCAGGGCGATCTTCCAGAAGATGGTGAATTTCGACGCGCCGAGGGAGGCGAGGATGTCGCGGTATTCAGGCTCCAGCGTGCTGAGGCCGATTGAGACGGAGACGGCGATGGGGAAGAAGGAGATCAGGAAGGCGATGAGGATCGTGTTCATGTCGTGCTGGCCCACGAACATCAGCGCGATGATGGGCACCACGGTCGCCTTGGGGATGGCGTTGAAGCCCACCAGCAGGGGGTAGAGCGCATCGCGCATCGTGCGCGACAGGCCCATGATCATGCCGAGGAAGACGCCGAAGACGACCGACAGCAGCAGGCCCACGACCGTGCGCCACAGGGTGTCCCAGCCGTATTCCAGGAACAGGCCCCGGAACTTCCAGAAGGCGGGCCAGATGTCGCTGGGCGAGGCCATCTTGTAATTGGGCCAGCCGTTGACCCAGACGAGCCATTCCCAGAAGAGGCCGAACAGGATGAGGGCGGCGAGGGGGACGGTGATCTGGCGCAGGGTCATGCGGCGTCCCGCCCTTGGGCGATGCGGATCTGTTGGCGCAGGGTGTTCAGGGCGTCTGCGCTTTCGGCGGTGTAGAGCATTTCGATGTCGCGCGGCCCTTCAAGGTGCACGTCCATCACGTATTGCGTGCGCGCAGGGCGCCCCGACAGGACGATGACCTGGTCGGCGAGGAAGATGCTCTCGCGCAGGTCGTGGGTGATCAGCACACCGGTGAACGGTTCCTCGGCCTTGACCTTGTGCATGGTTTGCCAGAGGTCCTCGCGCGTGAAGGCGTCGAGCGCGCCGAAGGGCTCATCCAGGATCAGCACCTCGGGCTTGTGTACGATAGAGCGGCAGAGCGAGGCGCGTTGGCGCATGCCGCCGGACAGTTCCGAGGGGCGCTTGTCCTCAAAACCCGACAGGCCCACGAGGTCGAGCAATTGCCGCGCGCGGTCTTCCTTTTGCCGTTTGGTCATGCCGGTCGAGACGATTTCGAGTGGTAGCATCACGTTTTGCAGGATCGTCCGCCATTCCAGCAGCACGGGGTTTTGAAAAGCCATGCCGACGGTGGATTTTGGCCCTTTGACCAGGTCGCCGTGCAACCAGACATCGCCCTCGTCCGGTTTCATCAGCCCCGCGACGAGCCGTGTGAGGGTGGACTTGCCACAGCCCGAAGGGCCGACGACTGCGGCGAACCCGCCTTCGGGCACCGACAGTTCCAGCCCGTCCAGCACGGGCAGCGGGCCAGAGGGGGTCTTGTAGGCGTGGCGCACGCCCTTGATGTCGATGAGAGTGCTCATGGGCGTGCGCCTTTCGTGTCCTCAAGTAGCAAAGTGATAGGACGTAACAGACGTCTTATTTCAGCATCCGCGCATCTGCGGCGGGCAGGTATGCGTCGGTAAAGTAGAGGCTGGCATCGGGCGCGTTCTGGAATTCGTAGGTTTCCGCCAGTTGCGCCAGGGCCGCCTCCATCCGGGTGGCATCGACCGCGCCCATACCGGCCTTGGCCACGGCGTCTGTCAGGACGTTGGCGTCGATGGCCAGTTGCAGGCGGCGCGTTTCCAGGGCGGCGTCTGCGGCGGGGTTGCGTTCGATCAGGCTGTCGATGGCCTTGGCCGGGTCGGCGATTGCGTCTTTCCACCCTGCGGCCACCGCGGTCAGAAAGCCGGTGACGATCTCTGGGTTGGCTGTCGCAAAGTCGGTGTTGGCGATGATGGCGTTGCCATAAAGCTCAAGCCCGTAATCGGCCATCAGGATGGTCGAGATGTCCTCTTCTGGCACGCCGAGGCGCACGAGGTTCAGGAAGGACGAGAAGGAAAAGCCGGTGACGGCGGCCACGTTGCCTTCGGCCAGCATCGGCTCGCGCGTGGGAAAGCCCACCGGCTCGACCGTGATCTTGTCGACGTCGAGGTCATTGGCGGTGGCAAAGGCGGGGAACTGCGCCCAGGCGCCGTCGGGGGGCGGGGCGCCCAGAACGCGGCCTTCGAGGTCCTTAGGCACGGACACGCCCAGCGATTTGCGGCCCACGATGGCAAAGGGCGGTTTGTCATAGACCATCATCACCGCCGTGACCGGCGCGCCGGGGTTCTGGTCGAGGAATTTCACCAGGCTGTTGATGTCGGCAAAGCCCATGGGGAACGCGCCCGAGGCCACCTTGGGGATCGCGTCGAGCGAGCCTTGGCCAGCCGAGATTTCCACGGCGAGGTCGGCGGCGCCGAAGTGGCCGTTATCGATGGCGGCGAAATAGGGTGCAGAGGGGCCTTCGAATTTCCAGTCGAGTGCGAAGGGCACATCGGTTTCGGCCAGCGCGCCGCCGGTCAGGGCGGCGGTCGCGGCAAGGGCAGCGAGGGTGTGTTTGAGCATTGGTTTCTCCCAGGTGGTGACCGGCAGACGGTAGGGTCTGCCCTGGCCAGACGGAATGCACTGACCGGCGTCGTGTCGTATTCTTTGGGCGGGCACTGTGCAGTGTGATGAAAAATTGTGCAACGCCCTGCAATGTGGATTGTGCGGGCGTCGGGTTCGTGCCCTTCTGACACCGAACCCCAGCCGGAGGCCCGAGATGAAAGACGACAATTTCCTGCGCGCCAACAACGCCCGCCACATGTGGCACCCGATGGGGCATCCCGGCGAGGCGATGGCCCATGCGCCCACAATCATCACCGGCGCCCAAGGGTCGGTGATCGAAGACATTGACGGCCACAGCACCGTGGACGCGGTCGGCGGTCTGTGGTGCGTGAACCTGGGCTATTCCAACGACGTGGTGAAGGACGCGATTGCCAAGCAGCTGTATGACCTGCCCTATTACTCGGCCTTTTTCGGCACCTCGAACCCTACCGCGATTGAGGCGTCTTATGCCGTGCGGTCGTTCTTTGAAGAGGACGGGATGGCGCGGGTGTTCTTTACCTCGGGCGGGTCGGATTCGGTCGAGACATGCTTGCGTCTGGCGCGCCAGTACCACCGGATCAAGGGCGCGCCGGGGCGGACCAAGTTCCTGTCGCTGAAAAAGGGCTATCACGGCACGCATTTCGGCGGTGCGTCGGTCAACGGCAACATTCGGTTCCGCGCGGCCTATGAGCCGCTGATGCCCGGCTGTCACCACCTGCCGTCGCCCTACCCCTATCGCAATCCGTTCCACGAGGCGGACCCGGCCACCCTGGCCCAGAACATCGCCGCCGCGATGGTGGACGAGATCGAATTTCAGGGCCCCGCCAGCATCGCCGCCTTTATCATGGAGCCGATCCAGGGGGCGGGCGGCGTCATTGTCCCGCACGAGACATTCATGCCGTTGATGCGCGAGATTTGCGACCGCTACGGCATTTTGATGATCGCCGACGAGGTGATCACAGGCTTTGGCCGCACCGGGTCGTGGTCGGGTTCGCGCCACTGGGGGGTCAAGCCGGACATGATGGCCTGCGCCAAGGGCATCACATCGGCCTATTTCCCCGTGGGTGCCGCGCTGATGAGCGATGCGGTGGCCGAGGTGTTCGAGACGTCAGAGGCCGAGGGCGCGATTTTCCACGGTTATACCTATTCGGCCCACCCGGTCGGGGCGGCCGCCGTGACGGCCTGCCTGTCCGAGACGCTGCGCCTGGACACCCGCGCCAATGCCGCGCCCCGGGGGCAGCAGCTGTTTGACGGCTGTATGCGGCTGATGGCCGACTATGACATCATCGGCGACGTGCGGGGCGGTCAGGGGCTGATGACCGGGGTCGAGCTTGTCAGCGACCGTGCGGCCAAGACCCCGATGGATGCCGCCACGATGAAGCGTATCCATGCCGCCACCTACGCCGCCGGTGCGATGGTGCGGGTGGGGGGCAACAACATCATGATGTCCCCGCCCCTGATCGTGACCGAGGCCGAGATTGACCAGATCTTGACCGCGCTGGAGGCTGGTTTGAAGGCTGCTTAGGGCGGTTTTATGCGCCTGCGGTGGGACAAGCCGCCGCGACAATACGCGCATGGGATGCGGGTGTGCACGCTGTCGCACCCCTGCTGACCTAGGGGCGCTGCTGTCTATATCAGGATCAACTGATTTCGACTAATTGTGCGGCGGAGGCCACAATGGACACCCTCATTCTGTCCCGTATCCAATTCGGGGCGAACATTTCGTTTCACATCCTGTTCCCCACGATCACGATCGCGCTGGGCTGGGTGCTGCTGTTTTTCAAGCTGCGCTTTAACGCGACAGGCGATGTCAAGTGGATGGAGGCCTATCGCTTTTGGGTCAAGGTGTTTGCCCTCAGCTTTGCCATGGGTGTCGTGTCGGGCATCACCATGTCGTTCCAGTTCGGGACCAACTGGCCCGGGTTTATGGAGACGGTGGGCAATATCGCAGGCCCGCTCTTGGCCTATGAGGTGATGACGGCCTTTTTCCTCGAAGCGGTGTTCCTGGGCATCATGCTGTTCGGTTTTTCCCGCGTGCCCGGGTGGTTGCACACGACGGCCACCTTCCTCGTGGCCTTTGGCACGTCGATGTCGGCGTTTTGGATCATCGTGCTGAACAGCTGGATGCACACGCCGCAGGGGTTCGAGATGCGCGATGGCGTGGCCTATGCCACCGACTGGTTCGCGATCATCTTTAACCCGTCGATGCCGTACCGCTTTACCCACATGATGCTGGCCTCCGGCCTCACCGTGGCGTTCCTGATTGCTGGCCTCAGCGCATTCCGCTGGCTGCTGGGGGATCGGTCGAACGGCGTGCGGGCGACGCTGAAAACCGGTGTCTATATGGGCGCCCTGCTGATCCCTGTGCAGATCTTTATGGGCGACATGCACGGCCTGAACACGTTGGAATACCAGCCCCAGAAGGTGGCCGCGATGGAGGGCAACTGGGAAACGCAAGGCAACGTGTCGCTGCTGCTGTTCGCGATCCCGGATGAAGAGGCGCGCGAGAACCGGATGGAGGTGGGCATTCCCAACATGGCGTCTGTCATCCTCAAGCACAAAGCCGATGGTGTCGTGCCGGGTTTGAACGATTTTGTCACCGAAGACGGCGAGGTGCTGCATCCGCCCGTGGCGCCGGTGTTCTGGTCGTTCCGCATCATGGTGGGCACAGGTTTCGCCATGCTGCTGCTCAGCTGGGCGGCCGCCTTCCTGATGCTGCGCAAGGGGCGTGGCCCCGAGGGTCTGCCGACGCTGCTGACCGTGGCGATGGTGCCGATGGCGTTCTCGGGCTGGGTCGCGACCCTCGCCGGTTGGTACACGACCGAGATTGGGCGCCAGCCCTGGTTGGTGCAGGGGGTCATGACCACCGAACAGGCTGTGGCCGATGTGCCATCGCTGTTTGTGGCAACGACGCTGACCGCGTATCTGGCGATCTATGCGCTGCTGCTGTCGGCCTATATCGGCGTGCTGTTCTATCTGGCGCGCAAGGCCGTGGACGGCGACGTGCCGCGCCCACGCACGCCGCTGTCGGGTCAAGCCGTTGCGCGCAACGTGCCTGCGGAGTGACGTGAATGTACCTGTTTGGTGATCCGGCCCAGTGGCTGCCCTTTACCTTTGCCGCGCTTATGGGCGTGTCGATCTTGGTCTATGTAGTCCTCGATGGTTTTGACCTGGGCGTGGGGGTCTTGTTCCCCTTCGCGTCGGACGATGAAAAGGACATGATGGTCGCGTCGATCGGCCCGTTCTGGGACGCGAACGAGACATGGTTGGTGCTGGCCATCGGCCTTTTGCTGGTGGCTTTCCCCACGGCGCATGGCACGATCCTGACGGCGCTGTACCTGCCGGTGGCGATCATGCTGATCGGGCTGATCCTGCGCGGCGTCGCGTTCGAGTTTCGGGTCAAGGCGCCGCTGCCGCACAAGGCGACGTGGAATTGGCTGTTCTTCCTGGGCTCGCTCATGACGTCGCTGAGCCAGGGGTTCATGCTGGGCAAATACGTGATGGGGCTGGAAAGCACGCTGGGCACCTGGGCCTTTGCGATGATCACGGCGGTGTTCCTGACGGTGGCCTATTCCTTCATCGGCGCCTGCTGGCTGATCCTCAAGACGGAATACACGCTGCAAGCCAAGGCCGTCGACTGGGCCAAGGGCGGCATCTGGGGGCTGGTCCTGGGCCTCGGCGCGGTCTCGCTCGCCACCCCGCTGGTCAGCACGCGCATCTTTGACAAGTGGTTCACGGTGCCCGAGATCTTTTGGCTGGCGCCGCTGCCGATCCTGTCGGGCATCACCGTGCTGCTGCTGTGGCAATCGCTGCGCCGGCTGCCGAACCAGACGGACCGCGGCGCGCGCACGCCCTTTCTGCTGGCCATCACGCTGTTTGTGCTGGCCTTTGGAGGGCTGGCCTATTCCTTTTACCCCTACGTGGTGCCGGAACAGCTGACGATTTACGAGGCCGCCAGCGCGCCGGAAAGCCTGTTCATCATCCTTGTCGGCACCGTCTTTGTCCTGCCGATGATCGCGGGGTACACCGCGCTTGCCTATACCGTGTTCAAGGGCAAGGCGGCGGAACTGCGCTACGACTGACCGCCCGCGCGCAATCGGCTGCATTCCAGGCACGTATTGGTTTCTTCTGACCAAAAATACCTCGGGGGAGGCCGAAGGCCGGGGGCAGCGCCCCCACCCCCTTTCCCATCCCGCGCGGCCTGACTAGTCTTGGCCCAACGACCGCAAGGGGATGCCTACCATGTATGACCTCGCCGCACTTGGCGCGTGGATCGAATTTGCCGTGCGCTGGCTGCACGTGATCACGGCCATCGCTTGGATCGGGTCGTCCTTCTACTTCATCGCGCTGGATCTGGGCCTGCACCGCGACCGCAACCTCGCCTCGGGCGCGGATGGTGAGGAATGGCAGGTGCATGGGGGCGGATTTTACCATATCCAAAAGTACCTGGTCGCCCCCGCAGGCATGCCCGACGGGCTGATCTGGCACAAATGGCAAAGTTATTGGACCTGGATCAGCGGGTTCGTGCTGCTGGTCCTGGTCTACTACCTGGGGGCCGAGTTTTACCTGGTGGACCCCAATGTGGCGGACCTGGCGACCTGGCAGGCGATTGCGATCTCGCTGGCGTCTCTGGGCTTTGGCTGGGTCGTCTACACGCAGCTGTGCAAGGTCTTTGTCAACGCGGATCAGACGGTACTGATGGTCGCGCTGTTTGTGGTGCTTGTGGGCATGTCGTGGTTTTACGCGCAGGTGTTCACGGGCCGGGCCGCGCTGCTGCATCTGGGGGCGTTCACCGCGACGATCATGTCGGGCAACGTGTTCTTTGTGATCGTCCCGAACCAAAAGATCGTGGTGGCTGACCTGATGGCCGGGCGCACGCCGGACGCGATCTATGGCAAGATCGCCAAGCAGCGGTCGACCCACAACAACTACCTCACCCTGCCGGTGATCTTTTTGATGCTCAGCAACCACTATCCGCTGGCCTTTGCCAGCCCGTGGAACTGGATCATCGCCAGCCTGGTGTTCCTGATGGGCGTGACGATCCGGCACTGGTTCAACACCCACCACGCGCGCAAGGGCAATCCGCATTGGACCTGGGGTGTAACGGCACTGCTGTTCGTGGCCATTGTCTGGCTGAGCGTCGCACCACAGCCCGCGCGCGAGGCGGCGCTGGTGACCCGCTTTGCCGAGGCGGAGGGGTTCGAGGACGTGCATGACATTGTGCTGGGCCGCTGCAGCATGTGCCACGCGGCCGAGCCTGTGTGGGCGGGTCTGCTATGGGCGCCCAAGGGCGTGGCGCTCGAGACCCCCGCCGACCTCACGCGCCACGCGCGCGCGGTCTATTTGCAGTCGGGGATCAGCCACGCGATGCCGCCCGCAAACCTAAGCTATATGGAAGACAGCGAACGCGCCGCCATCGTCGCCTGGTACCGCAACGCGGTCAGCAACTAGGGCGCGCATCAAGATGCGCCTTACGCGGTCAGGCATGGTCGAATCGCCGCACACCATGCTAAGTGTTGTGGGATGAACGACCAGACCCCCAACATACGACCTGTAATTCGACAGCTGGACGAGGCGGCGGTAAACCGCATCGCAGCGGGCGAGGTGGTCGAGCGGCCCGCCTCTGCCGTCAAAGAGCTGGTGGAGAATGCCATCGATGCGGGCGCCCGCCGCATCGCGATTGATGTGGCCGATGGGGGCAAGACGCTGATCCGGGTCACCGATGACGGCTGTGGCATCGCGGCGGATGATCTGCCACTCGCGCTCAGCCGGCATGCGACGTCCAAGATCGACGGCTCTGACCTGCTGAACATCCACACCTTTGGCTTTCGGGGCGAGGCGCTGCCGAGCCTGGGCGCGGTAGGCCGGTTGACGATTTCCAGCCGCGTGCCGGGCGCAGGTGCGGCCGAGATCACCGTGGCGGGCGGGGTGGCCAGCGCGGTCAAGCCTGCGGCCCTGAACGCGGGCACCGTCATCACGCTGCGCGATTTGTTCTACGCCACGCCCGCGCGGCTGAAATTCCTGCGCACCGACCGGGCCGAGGCGCAGGCGATCACCGATGTGGTCAAGCGCCTTGCGATGGCCGAGCCGTTCATCCGCTTTGCCCTGCGCGATGTGTCCGACGCACCGCGCCGCGTTTTTTGCGTCGAGGCGCAGACCGGCGATCCCATGACCGCGCTGCGCGGTCGGCTGTCGGACGTGCTGGGCCCGGAGTTTGCGGAAAACAGCATCGCCATCGACACCCAGCGCGACGGGCTGCACCTGACCGGCTTTGCCGCGCTGCCCACCTATTCGCGCGGCGCGGCGGTGGCGCAGTTCCTGTTCGTTAACGGGCGCCCGGTCAAAGACAAGCTGCTGACCGGCGCCCTGCGCGCGGCCTATTTCGATTTCCTGAGCCGCGACCGCCACCCGGCGGCGGCGCTGTTCGTGGACTGCGATCCGCTGCTGGTGGATGTGAACGTGCACCCGGCGAAATCCGAGGTGCGGTTTCGCGATCCGGGCCTTGCGCGCGGGCTGATCGTGTCGGGCCTGCGCCACGCCCTGGCCGAGGCGGGGCATCGCGCGTCGACCACGGTGGCGGGGGCCACCTTGGGCGCGATGCGGCCCGAGCCGACCGACGCGCGCGTCTATCAGATGGACCGGCCCAGCCTTGGCCCGCGCGCCGCGCCCGCGGGCTTTGCCGATATGGCGCAAGAGTTTAGCGGGCAGGTTGTGGATGACGCGCCTGCATCGCCTGTCAGCGCAGAGGCATCCTTGCCCCTGGGCGTTGCGCGCGGGCAGGTGCACGAAAACTATATCATCGCGCAGACGGACACTGGCATGGTCATCGTCGACCAGCACGCCGCGCATGAGCGGTTGGTGTACGAAAAGCTCAAGGCGCAGATGGCCGAAAACGGCGTGCCGGCGCAAGCGCTGCTGATCCCCGACATCGTCACCTTGTCGCCCGGCGACCGTGACCGGCTGTTGGAGATTGCCGAGGACCTGCACCGCCTGGGCCTGGGTATCGAAGCCTTTGGCGGTGACGCCATCGCCGTGCGTGAAACGCCCGCCATCCTGGGCGAGGTCGATGCCAAGGCGATGATCCACGACATCCTAGACGAGCTGAGCGACCTGGGCAGCAGCCAATCGGTGCAAGCGCGGATCGAGGCGATCCTGAGCCGGGTGGCTTGCCACGGGTCTGTTCGGTCAGGCCGCTGGATGCGGGCCGAAGAGATGAACGCCCTGCTGCGCGAGATGGAGGCGACGCCCCATTCCGGCCAGTGCAACCACGGCCGCCCCACCTATGTCGAGCTAAAGCTGGCCGACATCGAACGTCTGTTCGGCCGCACATGATCCAGATTGGTGACATCACACTCGCCCTGAACGATCCGTTGGTCGTGGCGGGCCTGATCGGTGCGGCGGTTGTTGGCTTGATCGTCGTGCTGTTGATCCTGGCGCTGCGTGCGGCGGGCCGGTCGGCGCGCGCGGCAGAGCCGTTGGCGCAGCAGTTGGGCTATCTGGGTCAGCACGTGCAGGGCCTGGCGCAGGGCCAAGAGGGGCTGCGCGCGTCGCTGCAAGTGGTGTCCGACACCGCGACGCACGGGCAGGCGCAACTGGCGCAGACGGTCGAACAGCGGCTGGCCTTTGTCCAGCAGCAGATGCAGGACCGGCTGGCCGACAACGCCCTGCGCAGCCAGCGCAGCCTGGCCGAAATGCAAGAGCGCATGCGCGAGACGCTGCATGGCTCGACAAAGCAGACGACCACCAGCCTGACCCAGTTGCAAGAGCGGCTGGCGGCCATCGACAAGGCGCAGGACAACATCACCAAGCTGTCGGGCGACGTGCTGGGCCTGCAGGACATCCTGTCAAACAAGCAGCGCCGCGGCATGTTTGGCGAGGTGCAGCTGCGCGACATCGTGAGCAAGGCGCTGCCTGCGGACGCCTATGCCTGGCAGGCGACCCTGTCGAACGGCAAGCGGCCCGACTGTCTGGTGCATCTGCCCAACCCGCCTGGGCCCATTGTGATCGACGCCAAATTCCCGCTGGAGGATTTTGAGGCGCTGGCCGCGACGCGGACCGAGGAAGAGGCCGAGCGCGCGCTCAAGGCCTTTGGCAACGCGGTACGGGTCCATATCAAGGCGATATCCGACAAGTACATCCTGGATGGAGAGACGGCGGATGGCGCCCTGATGTTTGTTCCGTCCGAGGCGATCTATGCCGAGCTGCACGCGCGGCTGCCCCATATCGTGCGCGAGGGGTTTGACAAGCGGGTGTGGATCGTGTCGCCGACCACCTGCATGGCGACGCTGAACACGATGCGCGCGATCCTCAAGGACGCGCGGATGCGCGAGCAGGCGGGCGAGATCCGCAAGATGCTGCGCAACCTGCACCGGGATGTGGAGCTGGTGGTGGAGCGTGCGGGCAAGCTGGAGACGCATTTCGACCAGGCGCGCCGCGATGTCGAGGGGATCACCACCGCGGCCGAGCGGGCGGGCAAACGGGCGGCCAAGCTGGACAATTTCGATTTCGAAGAGCTGGAGGCCGAGGCCCCGGTGCCGCTTGCGCGCCCGGCCCCCGCGGCGGAATAGGCGCAGGAACCTGCGCCTTACGTAAGGCGCATCTAGATGCGCGTTGCTGCGGTGTCCGGGTCAACCAGGGGCGCGCGCTGCCCGGCTTGGATCACCGCAGGATCGTAGGGATCGCGCGCAAAGACGGCGTGCACCAGCGGGCGAAAATGGTCAAGCGGCAGGGTGTCGTAGTCGGGGTCAAAGCTGGCCTGGTCCCAGCGTTCGCAAAACGTCGCGCAATCGTCGAAATAGGCGTGCCCGCGATAGGCGTCCCGCTTGTGCGGGTTGGCGCCCACATGCGCGCCGTAATAGATCATCTGGAAATCGCCATGTTTCTCCACCACCCACGTGCACTGTTCGCGCACAAAGGGTTTGAGGATGCTGGCCGCATATTCGTCGTGATTATAGGGCGCAAAGATGTCGCCGATGTCGTGCAACAGGGCCGAGACCAGCCAATCGGTGTCCGCCCCGTCGCGCCAGGCGCGGGTGGCCGACTGCAGCGAATGGCCCAGCCGCGTGATCTGATAGCCCGACAGCCCCTCATCCAACGTCTCTAGCGCGGTCAGCAGCCGGTCGGCTGTGCCCCTGGTATAGGCAACCTCGTGCGCGGTGAGAAAGTCGTAGTCTTCCTTGTCGCCGTCCTTCATCGCGGTGAACTTGACCTGATCCATCATGCGTACATCTCCGCATCGCCCTTGGCGCCTTTCATCATGACCTGCGCCTGGGCGGTCCTGATCTCATCGTACAGCGCCAGGGCCTCTGGCGCAAAGGGCGCAGTGGGTGCGGGCACGTGTATAAAGTTGCCAAAGCGGTCCGTTCCGCGGGCGTGCATGGCATAATCCTTGCCGCCCACCTGCTGCGCCATATCCGGGCGCACATAGCGGACAACGCAGGCGATGCGGCGGTCGTCGGACCGGTTGGGGCCGGACCCGTGGATCGTCAGCCCGTGGTGCAGGCTCATCTGACCGGGGTGGATTTCGATGGCGGTCTTGTCCTCGGGGGCGACGTCAACCTTCACCTCTTGCCCGCGCGACAGCAGGTTGTCGGGATCAAAGCTGTCGCTGTGTTCGAGGATCGCGTTCTTGTGGCTGCCTGCGACAAAGTCCATGCAGCCCGAGGCCGGTCTCGCGGGCGACAGGGCGATCCACGCGGTGACCAGCCCGTCAATGGCGCCGAGGCCCCAATAGGTCAGGTCCTGGTGCATCGACACGATCTGGCGGGTGTTCGGTTCTTTGATAAAGAATTCGGTCGAATAGATCAGGATGTCTGGGCCCAAGATGCCCTCGACCAAGTCCAGAATGGCGGGGTCCTGGGCAATGCGTGCGGCCATGGGCAGGACGACATGGGCGTTCACGCGCTTGTAGGTGTTCAGCGGGTGCGGCAGGTCTGCGCCGCGCCAGTTGGCCTCGATCTCTTCCAGCGCGGCCCGTGCGGCGTGGGCCGCATCAGGCGTAAGGGCGGGCAGCGGGAACAGGTAGCCATCGGCCCAATACTGGTCCGTCTGGGCCTGGGACAGGCGGTTCCGAGCGAGGGGGAGAGTGGGCAGCATGACGCGCCTCCGCTGATTTGGCCGGTGCGGTCAAGCATGCGGAGGTGGGTGTGCGCGTCTGTCTCAGCCACGACATGGGTGGCGTCGAAATCAGGCCACGCGCCGCGGCCTGATCCGGGGTCAGATGCGGGCGAACTTTTGCACGATCTTTGGCAGCAGGCCCTGGAATTCCAGCGGCGCGTCGGTGACGGCCAGGCAGATGCAGTCCTCGTGAATGTCGGCGACGGGCGTGTGGTGCATATCGCTGTCCGCGACCTCGACATCGCCGCGGGCGAAATAGTCGTCGTCGTCCTGGAACGCGCCTTGCAGCACCATCGTCATCTCGACGCCCTTGTGCCCATGATCGGGCATGGCCGCGCCCGCGGGGATGAACAACAGCCGGGCCGAGGCATCGCGCGAGGTGGGCAGGATCGCTTGCTTGACGCCCATGCCGACACCGCGCCAGTCGATGCTGTCCAGATCGCCGCCGACGTAATCCTGCAACGGGCCGGGCAATACGGCGTTTGCGGTCCGGGCCGGGGCCGGGGGCGTGTCCATCGGGCCGCCCGCGATCAGCGCCAGCGTTGCCGCGAGGCTGCCTGCGTCCATCGCGACCGCGTTGCCGGGGGTCTGGTTCAACACCTCGCCGCCGACGCTGTCATAGCTTTCGGCCTGCGCGCGGCAGGTGTCGCACAGCGACACGTGGGCGGCGACCATCAGGTTGAACGCCTCGGGCAGGGTGCCTGCCGCGTATCCCATCAGGATATCGTCCGTCAGATGGTGTTTGATCTTTTGTTCCATCGTTCCGTTCATTTCATTGCGTGGCGCAGCCGTTCCAGCGCCAACCTAATCCGAGATTTGATCGTGCCCAGAGGCAGACCGGTTTGTGCGGCGATTTCACTGTGGGACAGGTCCCCAAAATACGCCTTTTGTATCAGTTCCCGCTGCGCCGCGGGCAATTCCGAGATCGCCTGGCCCAGCTGTTCGCTTTCCTGTTGCAAGGCCATCACATCGGCCTGGTCTGGTTCTTGTTCGGGGCCCCAGGTCAAATCCTCTGGCTCGGGGCGGCGCTGCTTGCGCAGCACGTCAATCTTGCGGTTCCGCGCGATGGTGAAAATCCAGGTCGCCACCGAGGCCCGCGCGGGGTCAAACATCTGTGCCTTGTGCCAGCAGGTGGCCATAACCTCCTGCGCGACCTCTTCGGCCAGCGACGCGTCGGCGCCCGATTTGATCAAGAACCCTTTGACCCGCGGGGCAAAATGCTCGAATAGGGCGGCAAAGGCCGCCTGGTCTTGATCGTCGCGGATCCGCACCATGTGGTCGACCCACATCATCCGTTTACCGTCCATGTCGCGCATGCCTGATGGTCCTGACACAGCCAGCGGGACAATACCCGACAGCGGCTGTTTCGCCGTTTCAGTTGTGTCTAAACCCGCAAACATACATCGTCTACGGCACCTCTTGCGATTTGGATCAAAAATAAACTTGCACCCAATGTGCATCCAAACGGCGCGGGCGCCCGTAGACAAGAAAGCACGGATAACGCACGGGGACGCTTGATTTTATGCCTTTCGAAACACCAAACACCGCACACAAACGTATTGCTATCGTGGGCGGTGGCATCTCGGGCATGGGCGCGGCCCATACGCTGGCGCCGGGTCACCACGTCACCCTGTTCGAGGCAGAGCCACGCCTGGGCGGGCACGCCCGTACGATCATGGCGGGCAAGCGCGGCGATCAGCCTGTGGATACCGGGTTTCTGGTCTTTAACTATGCGAACTATCCCAACATGGCGCGGCTGTTCGACGAGCTGGATGTGCCGGTCGTCAAATCGAATATGAGCTTTGGCGCCTCTATCGACGGGGGTCGGTTGGAATATGGGCTGGCGAGCCTTGACGCCCTTTTTGCCCAGCGGCGCAATGCGCTGAACCCGCGGTTTCTGGGCATGGTGCGGGATGTCCTGCGGTTCAACAAAAACGCCGTGCGGGTTGCGAACGAGGATCGGACGCGCACGCTGGCGCAGTTCCTGGATGTGCTGGGCACCGGCACGTGGTTCCGCGACTATTACCTGCTGCCCCTCAGCGGGGCGATCTGGTCGACGCCCACGGAAAAGATCATGGATTTTCCGGCCCATGCGCTGATCCAGTTCTTTGAAAACCACGCGCTGCTTAGCCATGCGGGCCAGCACCAGTGGTACACCGTCGATGGCGGGTCGGTGCAATATGTCAGCCGGATCGAGGCCGCGATGCTGGGCAACGGTGTCGACATCCGCCTGGGCGCGCCCGTACAGTCGGTGCGCCGCGTGCCCGGCGGGGCCGAGGTCAAGGCCTGGGGCGGCGCGTGGGAGCGGTTTGACGAGGTGGTCTTTGCCACCCATTCCGACGACAGCCTCGCCTTGCTGGCCGACCCGACCGAGGCCGAGCGCGCGACGCTGGGCGCGGTCAAGTACCAGCCCAACAACATCGTGCTGCACCGCGACGCGGCGATCATGCCACAGCACCGGCAGACCTGGTCCAGCTGGGTCTATACCGAGGACAAGAATGCGCAATCCGACCGGATCGACCTGACCTATTGGATCAACTCGCTGCAGCCGGTGCCGATGGACGACATGCATTTCGTCACCCTGAACACCAAACGCACGATCCGCGAGGATATGATCTATGACCAGACGGTGCTGCGCCACCCGGTCTATGACCTGGCGGCCCTGGCTGCGCAGGACGCGGTGCGGGCGATGAACGGCGCGCGCAACACCTGGTTCTGCGGCGCCTGGATGCGCCACGGCTTTCACGAGGACGGGCTGACCGCCGGTCTGGACGTCGCGCGCGCGATCCAAGGGGCCCCCATGGCGCAGGTGGCCGCGGAATGACATCCACCGTCGATCATATCGCGGGGGTCACCTATCACGGGCGCAAGGGGGCTATTGCCAATGCCTTTCGCTATTCGGTGGACTACATGCTGCTGGATGCCGAGGCCGAGGTGACGACGCCGCGCCTGTTTGCCCGCAACGGCCGTGCGGTCATGGCGCTGGATGATATCGACCACGGTGGCGCGCCCAGGGCGGGGCGCGGGGCGCCCTGGGCGCGCGAGGTCTTGCAGGCCCACCAGGTCACCGGCGTGACCAAGATCGAGCTGCTGGCCCAGCCCAAGGTCTTGGGCCACGTGTTCAACCCCGTCAGCTTTTGGCTGTGCCGCCGCGCCGATGGCGCGCTGATCGCGGTGATTGCCGAGGTCACAAACACCTTTGGCGACCGCCACAGCTATCTCGTGAACCACGCCGATCTGCGCCCCATTGCGGCGGATGACCGGATGACGGCGACCAAGATTTTCCACGTCTCGCCCTTTCAGCCCATCGACGGCGGGTACGAATTTCGGTTCGACATCCGCGATGACCGGATCGGCGTCTGGATCGACTACACCCGCGGGCAAGGCGGGCTGATCGCCACCCTCACCGGGCAGCGGTGTCCGCTGACCAATGCGTCGGTCCTGCGCGCTGTGCTGCGACGCCCGTTCGGGTCGCGCCGGGTGCTGGCGTTGATCCATTGGCAAGCGATCAAACTGTGGTGGAAACGCGCGACGTTTCGCGCCCGCCCCGTGCCGCCCGCCAAAGAGGTGTCGCGGTGACAAACGCGCAGCCCCGAAACCTGCCAGCCTACGCGGTCTTTGCCGCGTTGCTCGCCTCGGCGGGGTTGCCGATTTATATCCACGCGCCAAAGTTCTACGTCGACGAATATGGCGTGTCGCTGGCCGCGCTGGGCGCCGTCCTGTTCGGCCTGCGCCTGCTGGACGTGGTCCAAGACCCCCTGTTCGGCCGCCTTAGCGAGGCCTTGCGCGGCCGCCGCGGGGCGGGCGTCGTGATTGGGTGCGCGGTCATGGCGGTGTCGATGCTGGGCCTATTTGCCGTGCCGCCGCTGCTGCCGCCGCTGATCTGGTTTGCGCTGATGCTGACGGGGGTGTTTTCCGCCTTTAGCTTTCTGACCATCAACTTCTACGCCCAAGGGGTGATCAAGGCCGACCGCCTGCCCGGCCAGGGGCATCTGCTGCTGGCCCGCTGGCGCGAGACCGGCGCGCTGCTGGGTGTCTGCGTCGCGGCCATCGCCCCGGTGATGCTGGGGGCCGTGATGGGCGCGCCCTTTGCCGGGTTTGCTGTGGGGTTTGCCGTGCTGGCCCTGGCCGCCATCGTGATGATGCGGGGCGAGTGGGTCAGCGCGGGCCTGCCCCCATCGGTCGGGTTCCGCGCGGTGCTGCAGGACGCGTTGGCGCGCAAGCTGCTGTTGATCGCGTTGGTGAACGCGGCCCCTGTCGCTGTCAGTTCGACCCTCTTTCTGTTCTTTGTCGAAAGCCGCTTGGAAAGCCCGGGGATGGAGGGGCCATTGCTCCTCCTCTTCTTCCTCAGCGCCGCGATTGCCGCGCCGTTCTGGGGGCAGCTGGCCGAACGGTTCGGGACGAAACCTGTGCTGCTCAGCGCGATGGTCCTGGCCATCTTTGCCTTTGGCGGGGCGCTGATGCTGGGCCCGGGCGATTGGGTCGCCTTTGCCGTCATCTGCGCCCTATCCGGTGCCACCCTGGGCGCGGACCTGACTCTATTGCCTGCCGTCTTTGCCACCCGCATGGCGCGCATCAGTCCCTCGGCGTCCGAGGGGTTTGGGCTGTGGTCCTTTGTATCGAAATTCACGCTGGCCTTCGCCGCTGTCACTCTTTTGCCCGCGCTGGAACGCACGGGCTTTGACAGCGCCGCGGCCAGCAATCCGCCCGAAGCGCTTGCGCTTCTCACGCTGCTTTATGCGGCGGTGCCTTGTGGGCTCAAAGTCGTTGCCATCGCTTTGCTGGCCACGACCGACTTGAAGGAGACTTGAGATGGACGGACTGATCTACACCCTCATTGGCGCGATTGTCGTCTTTGGCCTGAACTGGGCGCGCGTCCGCTACGCCAGCTTTGTCGCGCAAGCGCCCGAGGATTACGCCAAGACGGACGCGGTGATGGACATTCGCACGCATCTAAACGGCCCGATCATCTGCGAGGGCGTGATTTACGGGCCGACGGGGCGCGTATCGTCACGCTTTGTCGGCGAATTTGACTGCGTGTGGGAAGGCAATAGCGGCACCATGAACGAGGTCTTTCGCTATGACGACGGGTCGGAACAGACACGCGCCTGGCATCTGACGGTCGGCAATGACGGTGCGATCCGGGCGCTGGCCGACGATGT
Source organism: Pseudomonadota bacterium (assembly GCA_038525395.1). Classification (GTDB taxonomy): domain Bacteria; phylum Pseudomonadota; class Alphaproteobacteria; order Rhodobacterales; family Rhodobacteraceae; genus Tateyamaria. Next base: position 22,404 of record JBCBHS010000022.1, read on the forward strand.
CGTGGGCGAGGGCACCGGCCAGCAGGCGGGCAATGCGGTGCAGCTGAAGTACCAGTTCAAGCTGCCAGAGGCCTCGGGCGGGCATGTTCTGGATACCGTCGACTGGATGTATCTGGCGCCGAACGGAACCATTATCAACCGCTCGCAGTTTCGCAAATATGGGTTGAAGGTGGCCGAGCTGGTCGCCACGATGCGCCCGGCACCACAGGAACTGAAAGAAGCGGCATGACAACGGAATTGGCAGGAAAACGGTATTGGCTTGTGGGGGCGGGGGACGGTTTGGGCAAGGCCCTGGCCGAACACCTGAGCCGCGCGGGCGTCGAGGTGATCCTGTCGGCGCGGTCCGAGGACAAGTTGCAGGCCCTGGCCGACGCGCTGCCCGGCCCTGCCTCGGCCCAGGTGGTCGACATTGCAGACGATGACAGCGTCAAAGCCGCGGCAGAGGCCGTGGGCGAGATTGACGGGCTGGTCCTGCTGGCCGGTGTCTACTGGCCATTCTCTGCCAAAGAGTGGAACGCAGACCAGGCAACGGCGATGGCGGACGTGAACTTTACCGGCTTTGTCCGCGTGCTGGGCCAGGTCGTGCCCCAATTCGTGGCCAAGGATACGGGGCACATCGTGATCACCTCGTCCCTCACAGGGTTCCGGGGCCTGCCGGGGTCCATCGGCTATACCGCGTCCAAGGCCGCGACCATGTCGTTGGCCGAATGCATCTACGCCGATCTGCACGATACCGGCGTGCGCGTGCAGGTGGCCAACCCCGGCTTTATCAAGACGCAGCTGACCGAAAAGAACGATTTCAAGATGCCGTTCATCATGGAGCCGGAACAGGCCGCGCGCGAGATGTTCGAGCTGATGCTGACCGACCATTTCAAAAAGAGCTTTCCCACCTTCTTTTCGCTCATCTTCCGCGGGTCGCAGTTTTTGCCCGACTGGCTGTATTACCGCATCTTCGCCTAAAGCCCGCGCATTTGCGCGAGATCAAGGTGCGTCCGCGCGGTCCCCTGTTTCATGGCGGGCAGGAGGACAGCACATGGAACTTGAGATCGACAAGGGTGTCCTGGCGCAGGCCGTCCTGATGGGCCGCGAACTGGACCGGGCAGAGCCTGAATTTCGCGGTCTGATCGACCGGCTGGGCCGGGACGAGCAGGCGGCACTGGTCGCCGTCATGTGGATTGGCCGCGGCGCGTTCGAGCCTGCGGATTGGGCCGAGGCCTATGCCACCGCCCAGGCCGAGGCGACGACGCCCTGCGCCGACTACCTGATCGGGGCACCACATTTTTCGGATCATATCGAGGCAGGGATGGACGCCCTGGGCATCCCGATTGGCGCGGATGAGGGTGATTTGCTGGGCGCCTGACGCGGCCTAGCCCGTTTCGATGTCGGCATGGGGCAAATCCGCTGGCACCACATCGGTATAGTCCGGCGCGGGCATCTGCGGCAGTTGGGTCGCGAGGATCGTGTCGTCCCCGGCCATTAGCGCCTGAACCACACGGTGCATCCCGTCCATCAACCGCCCCTCCGCGTCCAGCAGGATGGGATAGGACCGGTCGACCGCTGCCACCTGTGCCATGTGTGCGGCCAGGGCGCGGGGCGTGGGTGCTGCGCCCGTGCCGAACCACCAATCCTCGTCCAGCTCTGCAATGGCCGAAAGGGGCACCGCCTTGGGCACCAGATGCGCGTGGGTGCGCAGCAGTTTGACGATATCCCAGGCGTAAAACCCGTTTGGGCTGGGGCGAAAGTGGTATTGCGGCCGGATCACGCGCCGATGGCGGCGTCAAACCGCGCCTTGGCGCGGCCCCAAACGCCTGCATCCAGATCTGTCAGCGACATGAGGCTGGGCAACAGCTGCGTGGCGTAGTCGTCCGAGCTTTCGAGCGGCAGCATCGAGGGCAGGTTGTCGATGGCCGTCACGTCCAGCGGCGGGGCGTCGTGCACCCGCAGCGCGGGCGCATCCCATGTGGTGGTGCGGTCGTAGACCTTGATCGGTGAAAAGTCGCTGTCAGGGTCGCAGGCGATGTCGCCAATCACGCTCAGCTTGCGCGGCTGGTGGGCTGTCCCCGCGGGGACAAATACCGGCGTACCGGGCCGCGCGAGGATGCAGTTAAAGAACAGATCATGTGCCAGAACCTGTGGGAACGGGCCGCCATGCGCGGTTTCGGCCATGTCCCAGCGGGTGGTGGGCACGCCCATCACGGTGCACAGGTCCGCAGCCCCGTGGCCCACGCGCCCCAACGCGCCGATGATCAGCGCGGTGGGCCGGTGCGACCCTGTGCTGACCAGCGCCGCCTGCAAATCGGCAAGCATGTGATTGGCGCTGGGATATGCGCGGGCCGGGCCCGCGATCTGCCCCTTTTGCTGGGCGATCCAGCACATCAGCGCAACCGCCGCGCCCGCATAGCCGGCCCAATAGCCAAAGGCGGCGACGCGCTTGCCCTGTTCGTCCACCAGGTATTCCAGATCATAAAGCGCGCCGCCGCCCGCCTTGAACCGCTGCAACAGCACCTGGCCTGCAGGCTGCCCCTTGTAGGCGTGGCCGAACATGATGTGGCGGTGGTGCAGCGGGCTGCCGTCCTCCGGCAGCTCTTTCAGCCCAAAGACAATCGCGTCCGAAGGCGCGTCCGGCCAGCTGTGCGCGGGGGCGATGGTGGCGCCTGCGGTGGCATAGTGGTCGGTCGGGATGCAGCGGGTGGGGCTGTCTTCGACCGTGACGCTTAGGCCCGCGGCGATCAGCTGGGCCGCGCCCTCGGGCGTCAGGCCCACGCGGTCCTCGTTCGCGCGCTGTTCGGCGCGGACCCACAGGTGGGTCATGGCAGCATGCCGTTGGCCCGCACCGCCTGAACCGACGCGCGCGCCTCCATCGCTTGCATAAAGGCCGTGATCTTGGGGAAGGGGGCAAGGTCGACGCCGTCGCCCGGCAGCCAGTTGCACACGACAAAGAGGTAGGGATCGGCCAGGCAGATCGCGTCACCCAGCACGTAGGGCCCCGTCAAGCAGTCGCTTTCGACAAAGGCCGCCGAGGCGGCCATCGTCTGCGGCACCTTGGCGGTCATGTCGGCCCAGCTTGCCTCGGTATCCGCCCAGCGGTGGCCGCGCATCTTGTGGGCGTGGTTCACGTGCATGGTGGACGCGAGGTAGTACATCACCGCGCGTGCCTGTGCGGCATCCAGCGGGTCTTGGGGCATCAAGGCAGGCGTTTGGCTGGCGATATAGTCGAGGATGGCGCCGGTTTCGGTCAGGATCGTCTCGCCCACCTCCAGCGCGGGCACGCGGCCTTTGGGGTTGATCTTGGCATAGTCCGGCCCGCTTTGCGCACCGCTGGCAAAATCGACCTTGGCAGGGGTGTAGGCCATTCCGGCCTCTTCCAAAGCGATGGCGACAGCGATCGAGATCGTGCCGGGGGCATAGTGCAGTTTCATGATCGAACCTCGCTTGGGTTGGTGGGGTGGCTGCCCTCAGACGTGGGTCTGGGCATAGTGCCGGTCGGGCGCCTCAAGATGGGGGATGGCGTTGAACATCACTGGCGACCAGGTGCCGCCGATGGGGTGCAGCCGGTGCATCGACGTGTTCATGATCGCCAGCGCCACATTGGCCATGGCGGGAATGTCGAGTTGCAGGTGAATGCGCATGGTCATCGCGATCAGCCCGCCGGAGGTCACGACCAGGGCCGGGCCGACGCCCTCGCTGATCTCTGTCAGGGCATCGCGAATGCGCGCCTCGAATTGTGAGAACCGCTCGGGCGCGCCTTCCAGCCTGTCATCGCGCCAGTGGGCCAGGACCACGGGGAAATGGTGCACGAACTCCGACGGCTCGGTCGGTGCCTTGATCCCATGCTCGGCCTCGAGCGCTTGGGCCATGGTGAAATATTCCAGCTCGTTCAGCCGCGCGTCTTCGGTGGCGGTCAGCCCGGTGTCCATCGCCTGTGCGGTTTCGCGGTGCCGCTGCAGCGTGCCGGTATAAAGCCGCGTGTGATGCTGCTGGGCCGCGCGCATGTGGTCGCCCAGCCAGGCCGCTTGCTGGTGGCCGAGGGGGCTGAGCTGGTCATAGCTTGCCTCGTCTTTGGCGTGGGTGTTGGCCTGGCCGTGGCGGATGAGGGTGATGTGGGACATGGGCGCCTTTGGCTGGTGTTTCACTGGTTCTAGGGCAGCGCTTGCCCTGTGGAAAGTGCGGGAGCCTCCGGCGGGGATTTTTTTGGAACAGAGAAAGGGAGGGGTAGCGCTTAGCGTTTGGGCAGGCGCCCGACGAACATCGGCAGGAATAGGGTGAGGTAGAGGAGCCGGGCGACGTGCGCGGCGGCGACAAAGCCCGGATTGGCGCCCAGCACGATGCCCATGGCGATCATCGTCTCAAGCCCGCCGGGCGCGAAGGCGACCAGCACGTGCGCCGTGTCAAAGCCAAGCGCGCGGGCCACCGGCAGGGCGGCGGCGAGGGCCATCAGGACGGTGAGGGCCGTGACCAGCAGCCCGGCCAGCAACGAGCGCGCCAGAGCCGCGCGTGTCAGCCCGTTGAAGCGCGCCCCGATCAGCGTGCCCACGACGGCAAGCCCGGCATAGGCGAGCCAGGGCGCCATCACACCCGGGGTCAGGCCCGTGGCGTGGCCAAAGCTGGAGGCGACCATGCCACCGATCAACAGCGGCGCGGGCAGGCCGATCTTGTCCAGTGCAAAGCCCAGGGCGAAGCCTGCGATCAGCAATTTGATCAGGTCGAACCAGGCCATGCCGGACCCGGTGGGCAGCACCTGACCGGTGAGTTCAAAGCCGAAGGCCAGGGCGATGGCGGGCACGGTGAGCGTGAGCGCCAAGAGCCGCACCGACTGGATCACGACGATGCGCGTGGTGTCGAGGCCCAGGCCCGCCGACAGCCCGACGACAAAGCTGAGATGGCCGGGGGCGGCGGCGAGGTAGGCGCTGCTGCGGTCCATGCCAAAGATCTGTTGCAACACCCGCGCGCACAGCCACAGGGTGGCGAGCAGCATGACGCCCAGGACCGCAAAGGCAGCCGGCCAGCGCAGCATCGCCTGGGCCGAGGCGGCATCGACGCCGCTGCCGATGCTGACGCCGACCAGCAGGAACACCAGGTTGCGCACCGTGTCGTCGATGCCGGTGCGCAGGCCCGCCAGCGCGGCCAGCGCCACCACGAGGGCCGGGCCGGTGAGCACGGCGATGGGGGCGCCCGCCGCCTCGGCCAGGGCGGCGCCGACGGCCCCCACGGCGAGGGTCTGGGCGGTGATGCGCAGGCTGGCATATGTGGGGCGGGCGAGCATGGGCGCATCGCTATCGCCGTTGCCGGGGCGGGGCAATGGTTGCGGATCGGAAACCTGGGTGGCGCAAAACCCGTCGGCCATGTCGGGATTGGGAGTCCTCTGCCCGCGCGGGCTGGGCTAGACAGTCGGGAATGGCAGGGAGACGTGCGCGATGACGGACAAGGTGACATTCACGCTGGATGGCGAGGACGTCCAGGCCGAGCCTGGGATGACCATCTGGGAGGTGGCCAACGGCCGCGGCCTGGTGATCCCGCATCTGTGCCACAAGCCTGCGCCGGGCTATCGCCCCGATGGCAACTGCCGCGCCTGTATGGTCGAGATCGAGGGCGAGCGGGTGTTGGCCGCGTCCTGCATTCGCGAACCGTCTGAGGGAATGGTGGTGACCACCAATTCGGCGCGCGCCGAGACCGCGCGCAAGATGGTCGTCGAGATGCTGGTGGCCGACCAGCCCGCGCGCGATGTGGCGCATGACAAGTCGGCGCATCTTTGGGACATGGCCGAGATGAACGGCGTGTCCGAGAGCCGCTTTCCAAAGCTGGAGGAGGGGCGCATTCCGCTGCTGGACGACTCCCACGTGGCGATGTCGGTGAACCTTGATGCCTGCATTCAGTGTGGGCTGTGCGTGCGCGCCTGTCGCGAGGTGCAGGTCAACGATGTGATCGGCATGGCGGGGCGGGGGCACGACAGCTATCCGACTTTTGATATGGCAGACCCGATGGGCGACAGCACCTGCGTGGCCTGTGGCGAATGTGTCCAGGCCTGCCCGACTGGTGCCCTGATGCCCTCGACCGTTGTTGATGATGCGCAGGTTGGCGACAGCAAGGATTACGACAGCGAAGTCGAGAGCATTTGCCCGTTCTGCGGCGTTGGGTGTCAGGTGTCGCTGAAGGTGAAGGATGGCCGCGTCAAATATGTCGAGGGCATCAATGGGCCCGCAAACGAGGGGCGGCTGTGCGTGAAGGGCCGCTTTGGCTTTGACTACATCCACCATGATCATCGCCTGACGAAGCCGCTGATCCGGCGCGAGGACGCGCCTGCGAAGGGGCTGAATGTGGACCCTGGCGATTGGTCGACGCATTTCCGCGAAGCGTCCTGGGACGAGGCGTTGGATTTTGCGGCCAACGGTCTGAAGGGGCGCGGGCGGGAGGTGGCTGGCTTTGGGTCGGCGAAGTGTACCAATGAAGAGGCGTACCTGTTTCAGAAGATGATCCGGCAAGGCTTTGGCCACAACAATGTCGATCACTGCACGCGGTTGTGCCATGCGTCGTCTGTCGCCGCATTGATGGAGAATGTGGGCTCGGGCGCTGTGACCGCGACCTTTAACGAGATCGAGAATGCGGATGTGGCGATTGCGATTGGGTGCAATCCGATCGAGAACCACCCGGTGGCAGCGACCTATTTCAAGCAGTTCACCAAGCGCGGCGGCAAGCTGATCGTGATGGACCCGCGGGGGCAAGCGCTGAAGCGCTTTGCGTCTCATATGCTGCAGTTCCGGCCCGGGGCGGATGTGTCGATGCTGAACGCGATCATGCATGTGATCGTCGAGGAAGGTCTGTACGACCAGCAGTATATCGACGCCTATACCGAGAATTGGGACGCGGAGAAGGCGCATCTGGCGGGCTTTGCGCCCGAAAAGATGGCGGAGATTTGCGGCATTGAGGCGGAGGTGCTGCGCGATGTGGCGCGCACCTTTGCCGGGGCCAAGTCGGCGATGATTTTCTGGGGCATGGGTGTCAGCCAGCACATTCACGGGACCGACAATTCGCGCTGTTTGATTTCGCTGGCCCTGATGACCGGGCAGGTGGGGCGCCCCGGTGCCGGGCTGCATCCGCTGCGGGGCCAGAACAATGTGCAGGGGGCCTCTGATGCGGGGCTGATCCCGATGTTTCTGCCGGATTATCAAACGGTGACGGATGATGGCGTGCGTTCTGCGTTCACGGACGTTTGGGGGTCTGGTGACTTTTCGAATGAAAAGGGGCTGACCGTCACCGAGATCATGGACGAGGTGCATGCCGGGGCCATCAAGGCGATGTATATTCTGGGCGAAAACCCGGCCATGTCGGACCCGGATGTGGAACATGCGCGCGATGCGCTGGCCAAGCTGGATCATCTGGTGGTGCAGGACATCTTTATCACCGAGACGGCGAATTATGCGGATGTGATCCTGCCTGCCTCGGCCTTTGCCGAAAAGACGGGGACCGTGACCAACACCAACCGCCAGGTGCAGATGGGCCGCCCTGCGGTGCCGCCGCCCGGCGAGGCCAAGGAAGACTGGTGGATCGAGGTGGAACTGGCCAAGCGGTTGGGCCTGGGCTGGGATTATGCAAGTCCGGCGGATGTGTTTGCCGAGATGAAGTTGAACATGAAGTCGCTCGACAACATTACCTGGGACCGGCTGGAGGGGCAGAATGCGGTCACCTATCCGTCCCTGTCGCCCGAAGACCCGGGCCAAGCGATTGTGTTCGGAGATGGGTTTCCCCGGCCAGAGGGGCGGGCGCGGTTTACGCCTGCATCCGTTATTGCACCCGATGATGTGCCGGATGCAGACTATCCGATGATCCTGACCACGGGGCGGCAGTTGGAGCATTGGCATACCGGGTCGATGACACGGCGGTCATCGGTGCTGGACGCGGTGGAGCCGGAGGCGAATTGTTCGTTGCATCCAAGCACCTTGCGCAAGCTGGGGATTTCTGCGGGGGGCGTCGTGCGCTTGACCACCAAACGGGGGTCGATCGAGATCATGGCGCGCGAAGACCGCGCCGTGTCGCCTGACATGGTGTTCCTGCCCTTTGCCTATGTCGAGGCTGCGGCCAACATCCTGACCAACCCGGCGGTGGACCCCTACGGCAAGATCCCGGAGTTCAAGTTTTCCGCCGTGCGCGTTGAGGCGGTCGCCGGGGCAGTGGCGGCGGAGTGATCCAAAGGCGCGCCTGACGGCGCACGCGATTCATTTTTGTGAACGAGGGGCGCTGCCCCTCGCGCTCCCCGAGGTATTTTTGGTCAGAAGAAGGGGATTTGGATGGCGCTTGATCCAGAGCGGTTCTTGGCGGATTTGCACCAGCTGCGCAGTTTCGGGGCGGCGGGTGTCGGTAAGGGCGTGGTCCGCCCCGCCTACTCCGAGGCGGACCTGGCGGCGCGGGATTGGTTGGCGGTGCGCATGACGCAGGCGGGGCTGGTGCCGCGGTTTGACGGGATGGGCAACCTCTTTGGTCTGGTTGAGGGGCCGTCGTTGTTGCTGGGATCGCATTCGGACAGTCAGCCGCAGGGTGGCTGGCTCGATGGTGCGCTGGGTGTTGTTGCCGCGCTGGAAGTCGCACGGGCGGCGCGCGCGGCAGGTGGGCCTGCGATTTCGGTGGTGTCGTTTCAGGATGAAGAGGGCCGTTTTGGCGTGACCACCGGGTCGAATGTGTGGACCGGGGGGGTGTCGCAGGCAGCAGCAGACCTGTTGCAGGACCACGACGGGGTGTCCCTGGCAGATGCGCGGCGCGCGTTGGGCGACCGGGTTGGGCCACCTGTGGAGGCTGCGCGCTTTACCGGGTTTGTCGAGTTGCACATCGAGCAAGGGCCGACGCTGGACGCGGCAGGAGAGCAGATCGGGGTTGTCACCGACATTGTTGGCATTCGCGACCGGGTGGTGACCCTGACCGGGCAGCAGAACCATGCGGGCACCACGCCCATGGCGCTGCGGCGGGATGCGTTTCAGGGGCTTTCGGCCTTTAACGCGCGGCTGAACGACCGGCTGCGCAATGTGGTCACGCCGCAATCGGTGTGGACCATCGGGCATGTGGCGGTGGCGCCCAACGCCTCGTCCATCGTGCCGGGCCAGGTGCGGTTTTCGATGCAGTGGCGCGATGGGGATGCGGAGCGGTTGGACCGGATGCAGGCGGTGATTGAGGCCGTACTGGCCGAGATCTGCGCAGAGATGGGGCTGGAGGTGGCGCTGGGCCCGCTCTTGGGCCTTGATCCCGTGGCGATGGACCCGCAGCTGCGCGCGCGACTGGAGGCTGGGGCCGCGCAGGTGGCGCCAGGCCGGTGGCGGCGGATGCCGTCCGGCGCGCTGCATGATGCGACGAACGTGGCGCGGGTGATGCCGGTGGCCATGCTGTTTGTGCCGTCGATTGGCGGGATCAGTCACGCGTTTGAGGAAGATACTGACGCGGCAGACTTGGTCGCGGGCCTGCAGGTGCTGGCCCATGCCGCGGGGCTGTCGCCCGCGATCTGATAGCCGCGTTTAAGGGCGCGGGTGCGCAAGCGGTCGGCGGTGGCCGAGGCGCAGCGCAGGTCACTGTGGCACGAGATGCTGCGCTGGGCCGCCCCGCCCTGCACGCCCCATTCGACCATCACGGACGCTTCGGTAAAGAGGTTCCACACGATTTCGATCCGGTAATAGCGGACATGGGTGCGACAGGTGCGATATAGCAAAGCCTCTACCATAGCGCGAAGCTAGCAGGTTTTGGCGGGTGGCAAAAGCGTTTGGTGGGGCGCATCGGCTATTGCCAGTCCACGTCGCCCAAAAATATGTACCCCGCCCCGTAGATCGTTTTGATCAGCCGGGGGTTCTTGGGGTCTTCGCGCAGTTTGGTGCGCAGGCGGCTGATGCGCACGTCCATCGCCCGGTCAAAGCTGTCGCCTGCCGCGCCGCCCAGGCTTTCCTGCATATGGGCGCGGCTGATCAGCCGTTTGGGCGCGTCGAGGAACAGGCGCAGCACCTCGCCCTCGGCATGGGAAAACGGCGTGTCGGTGCCGTTGGCATCGGTCAGCGTGTAGCTGTCAAAGGACGCAGTCCAGCCATTGAACCGCGCCACCTGCCCGGTCTGTGCGGATGTCTTTGGCCCGCGCAGGCGGACGCGGATGCGGGCCACCACCTCGGCCGGATCGAAGGGTTTGATAATGTAGTCATCGGCGCCTAGTTCCAGCCCCGTCACCCGGTCCTGCACCTGCGCGCGGCCCGAGATGATGATGACCGTGGCCCCCTGTTCCAGCGCCAGGCGGTGCACCAGGGCCAGGCCGTCGGTGTCGGGCAGACCCAGATCGACAAGGCAGACATCTGGCGTATGCGTTCGCAGTGCTGCCTCGAACGCGGCGGCGCGGGAAAATGACAGGGTGCGAAAACCGGCGTCTTCGAGCGCGTCGGACAAGATCGTCCTGATCTCTGGCTCGTCGTCGAGGATGGTGACCAGAGGTGCGGTCATGCCGCTGCCTCTGGTTGCAACAGGGCTGTGAGGTCCTGGGCGGCAAAGGGTTTTTTCAGCACAGGCGCGGTTTGCGCCGCCGCTTGATAGAGCGTGTCGCCGGGAGGTAGCGATGTCATCAGGATCACCGGCAGGCTGGTGCCGATATGGCGCGCCAGGTCCACGCCGGTGCGGTGGCCGGTGCCCAGGTTGACGTCCGACAGCACCAGGCGGATGTCGGGCAGATCGGCGGTCAGGGCGATGGCCTCGTCCACGCCCTCGGCCTCGATCACCGAATGGCCCAGGTCGATCAGCATATCGCGATAATGCTGGCGCAGGGCGGCCTCATCCTCGACCAGCAGCACCAGCGCACCCGCGACGGCAGGGGCGGGCCGCAGGGGCAGGCGCAGGCGGACGCGCGCGCCGGTGGGGCCATTGCCAAGCTTTAGATCGCCGCCCGCGCGTTTGGTCATGTCGTAGACCATCGGCAGGCCCAGGCCCGACCCCTCGCTGCCCTTGGTGGTAAAGAACGGGTCGAACCCGTGGTCCAGCGCGTCGGCGGAAAAGCCCGGGCCGCTGTCGGTCACGATAAATTCGAGCCAGGTGTCATGCACCGCCCGTGTGTCTACCGTGATCTGGCCGCGCTGGCCGCAGGCGTCGCGGGCGTTCAGGATCAGGTTCAACAGGCTGTCCTGCACCATTCCGGGGTCAAGCATGTACTGCCCCGTCACCTGAGGGGCAGCGATATCGAGGGCCAGGCCCGCAGGCAGGGTCGAGCGGGCGAGCGTGTCGACATCCCCCAGCAGCGCCGTGATGTCGGTGGCAGCGGGGCGCATCGGGCGGCCCGCGGTCATGTCGGCGATGGCGTTCAACAGCTCGCCCCCGCGCCGGGTGGCCGACAGCGTGCCGTCGATCAGGCCCGGTGCATCGGCGGGCAGGCCGGGCAGGCGGGACAGTTTCGATTGCAGGCCGAGGATGATGGTCAGCAGGTTGGAAAAATCATGCGCCAGGCCCGAGGTCATCTGCGCGGCAAGCGTGCGCCTGCGGGTCTGTTGCAGGGCCACGCGCGCTTGGGTTTCTTCGGTGATATCCATCGACAGGATATAGACGCCGCCCGCGCCATCGGGGGTAAAGGCCGCGCGGATGCGGCGGGCGCTGGCATTGTCGGTGAACTCGGCCACCGCCGCAGCACCCTGATAGGCGCGGGTCAGCGACGGCGCGATGCGGCCAAAGGCAAAGTCGCCCAAGACCTGCGCAATCGGGCGGCCGACGATGTCCGAGGGGCGGCCCGGGATCACCGTGCTCAGCTTGCGGTTGGAAAAGGTATAGTGCCCGGTGCTGTCCACATGGGCGATGTGGGCGGGCATCATCTCGGTCGTAAGCCGCGTGCGCGCCTCGGTCTCGGTCAGCTGGCGCTTGGCCTCTTCCAAGGCGGCGACGGTGGCGGCCAACTGCCTGTTGGTGGCGGCCAACGCTTCGGTATGCTCCAGCACCTGATCGCTCAACTCGCTGGCGCGGGCGCGCAGCAGCGCCTCTTGGGCCTTGGTGTGGGAAATGTCGGTGTACACGGTGACCCAGCCGCCCTGGGGCAGGGGGGACCCTTCGACGCTGATGGTGCGGCCATTGGCGCGGGTGCGCTCCATATAATGCGGCTCGAACGCCAGGGCCTGGTCCACCCGCTCTTGGATAAAGCTGTCGATGTCGGTGATCTGACCGTACTCGCCACGCTCGGCCAGATGGCGGATGGTGTCGTGGAACGTGGCCCCGGGGGTGACCAGCGCATCGGGCAGGTCGAACATCTGCTGAAATGGCGCGTTGCACACCGCCAAACGCAGGTCGCGGTCGAAAATCGTCATGCCCTGGGCGATCAGGTTCAGGCCAGAGGCGGTAAGCGATGAGGTCTGAGCGCGGGGCATGTGGCATGGCTACCACCGAGGCGGCTGCCCGTTCAACGGTCAGTCGGGCGCTGTTACAATTCGTAAGGTTTGGGAAAACATCAGGAAAAAGTTGACGTAGAGCCTGTGGGCTACATCCTTAGGTGGACATAGAATCGCCTGAGCGATCATGCGTGACCGACCGCGACAGGCGGCACGTTTGGGAGGATAGAAGTTGGTTGATACGCCCATGGGCGCGGCAGGCCTTGTGTCTGTGCCCGCCCTTTTGCACCGCAACGCGACCGAGTTTGGCAGCGCCCCTGCGTACCGGGAAAAAGAGTTCGGGATCTGGCAAAGCTGGTCCTGGGCCGAAACCCGCGACGAGATCGAGGCGCTGGCCCTGGGTCTGATCGATCTGGGCGTGGCAGAGGGCGATTTTGTCGCCGTGATCGGGCGCAACCGTCCATATCTGTATTGGTCGATGATGGCGGCGCAGATGTGTGGCGCCGTGCCCGTGCCGCTGTACCAGGACGCCGCAGCCGAAGAGATGGCCTATACCCTGGGTCATTGCGGCGCGCGCTTTGTTATCGCGGGCGATCAAGAGCAGGTCGATAAGGTGATCGAGGTGCAGGCCGAGCTGTCGCAGTTCGAGCAGATGATCTACCTCGATCCGCGCGGCTTGCGGAAATACGACCATTCCAAGCTGCACCAGTATTCCCATGTCCAAGACACAGGCCGGGCCAAGCGGGACGCCCTGTCGCCCGAGATGGCGCGGCGGGTGGCAAAGCTGGACTACGACAGCACCTGCGTGATGCTGTACACCTCGGGCACCACGGGCAAGCCAAAGGGCGTGGTGCTGAGCAACCGCAACGTTATCGAGACGTCGAAATCCTCGTCCGAGTTTGACGGGCTGCGCCGCACCGATGACATCCTGGCCTATCTGCCGATGGCCTGGGTGGGCGATTTCATCTTTTCCGTGGGCCAGGCGCTGTGGACCGGGTTTTGCACCAATTGCCCGGAAAGCGCGGACACGATGCATGTGGACCTGCGCGAGATCGGGCCGACCTATTACTTTGCCCCGCCGCGCGTGTTCGAGGGGCAGCTGACCAATGTGATGATCCGCATGGAGGATGCCGGGCGGTTCAAGCAGCGCATGTTCCACTATTTCATGGACCACGCCCGCAAGGTGGGCCCCGCCATCCTGGACGGGCACAGCGTGAGCGCCATGGACCGGCTGAAATACGCGCTGGGCGAATTGATGGTGTACGGGCCGCTGAAAAACACGCTTGGGTTCAGCCGTGTGCGTGTCGGTTACACGGCGGGCGAGGCAATTGGGCCGGAAATCTTTGATTTCTATCGGTCTTTGGGCATCAACCTCAAGCAGCTCTATGGCCAGACCGAGGCCACGGTGTTCATCACTGCGCAGCCCGATGGCGAGGTGCGCAGTGACACGGTTGGGGTCAAATGCCCTGGTGTGGAGTTGAAGATCGAGCCGAATGGCGAGGTGTTCTATCGCTCGCCCGGCGTGTTCGTTGAGTATTACAAAAACCCCGAAAGCACCGCCGACACAAAGGACGCCGAGGGCTGGGTGGCGACGGGCGATGCGGGGTTTATCGAGGAAGACACCGGGCACCTGCGCATCATCGACCGCGCCAAGGATGTGGGGCAGATGGCGTCGGGCGCGCTGTTCGCGCCGAAATATGTCGAGAACAAGCTGAAGTTTTTCCCCAACATTCTGGAGGCCGTGGTCTTTGGCAACGGGCGCGCGGAATGCACGGCGTTTATCAACATCGACCTGACGGCTGTGGGCAACTGGGCCGAGCGGAACAATATCGGATACGCGTCCTATCAGGAATTGGCGCAGCACCCGCAGGTGCTGTCGACCATCCAGGCCCATGTCGAAGAGGTCAACGCCAGCATCGCGCAGGATGAGATGCTGTCGGGCTGTCAGGTCCACCGCTTTGTCGTGCTGCACAAAGAGCTGGACGCCGATGACGGAGAGCTGACGCGCACCCGCAAAGTGCGCCGGCGGATCATCGAGGAGAAATATGCCGACATTATCGCGGCACTGTACGATGGGTCGGACACGGTGTCGACGACCACCGAGGTGACCTATGAAGATGGGCGCAAGGGGGCGATTTCGGCAACGCTAGAGGTGCGGGCGGCCCAAACCTCGGCCGTGGTGACCAAGATGGCGGCGGAATGATGCGCGCAGGATTTCCGTTTGGGGCGCGTGCGGTCGGACGACGCTCGGCTGCGCCATCGCCCCGCCCACCCTCCCGCAGGGCGCGATATACGGCTTGCGGCGATTTGGTGGCGGATCGGCCCTTCGGGGAGGATTTTTTTGGAACAGAGAAATTGGGGCGTTGGGCGCCCTTGCCGCTAGTTTTGGAATACGTCCGGGAACACGTGGCGAACGGCGCAGGTAAGCCGGTTGTCGCCGGTGAAGTTGCCGATTTCGTGGCGCATGATTTTGCGCGTGTCCGCGGCGCTCAGGCCCTTGCGGCGGCAGGTGAAGGCGAGTTTCAGCAAGTAGCGGCGTTCAAGTGCGTCAAACATGGTGCGTCCTTTCGGCTGTGCCATGAGCTTGCGCATAAAAGGGTTAACAGGCCGCTTACCGGGCGGGCGATGGAGGCGGGCCATGCTTGATCAAGCCGAAGGATATGTGACGGCGGACGGCCGCAAGATTGGCGGCGTGGTGATGGAGATGAAGAACATCACCCTGCGCTTTGGCGGTGTGGAGGCGATCAAGGACATCTCTTTCGACATCCGCGAGGGCGAGATCCGCGCCATCATTGGCCCCAACGGGGCAGGCAAGTCGTCGATGCTGAACGTGATTTCCGGCTTTTATGTCCCTCAGGAAGGCCAGGTGTTTTACAAGGGCAGCCCGCGCCCGCCGATGAAGCCGTTTGAGGTTGCGCGCCAGGGGATTGCGCGGACTTTTCAGAACATCGCGCTCTTTGAGGGGATGAGTGTGCTGGACAACGTCATGACCGGCCGGTTGACGCACATGACCTCGGGCATGTTCGCGCAGGCCCTGTGGAAGGGCAAGGCCGAGGCCGAGGAGACGGCGAACCGTGAGGTTGCCGAGAAGATCATTGATTTCCTGGAAATCCAGGCCATCCGCAAGACGCCCGTTGCGCGTTTGCCCTATGGTCTGAAAAAGCGGGTCGAGCTGGCGCGCGCGCTGGCGGCGGAGCCGTCGCTGTTGCTGCTGGACGAGCCGATGGCGGGCATGAACGTCGAGGAGAAGGAGGATATGAGCCGCTTTATCCTGGACGTGAATGACGAATTTGGCACGACCATCGCGCTGATTGAACACGACATGGGCGTGGTCATGGACCTGAGCGACCGGGTGGTCGTGATGGATTATGGCAAAAAGATCGGGGATGGCACACCGGACGAGGTGCGGGGCAACCAGGACGTGATCGACGCCTATCTGGGGGTTGCGCATGATTAAGGTGCGCCACTTTTTGGCGCTGATGGCCACCCTGTGGGCCGGGGCCGCCTGGACCGAGGAGCCTGCCATTTGCGATGGCAGCGTGCCGGGGATGGCGGGCCTGTGCGGCGTGATCGAGCGGCAGTGCCTGCCCTACCTGGACACCCCAGCCAGCCTGTCGCCCAATGATCTGATGGAGGTGCCGCGCACCTTTCGCCGCTATTTCGAGAGCGCGCTGAACGGGTACGCCATCGGGTATCAAGAGACGGACCTGCCGCGCACGATGGTGGTGTTCATGTATGACGTGCCCGCCTGCGAGGTGCTGACCTATGGCTATGGCTACGCCGATCTGCTGCCCATCTGGACGCAGTGGCGCGCGGGGCCTGGCGCGCGCTTTGTCGCCACGTCGGAGTTCGAGCCGCTGAGCCGGGTCACAATGGACCGCGCCTATGCCGCCACCTTTATGGCCGCCCCGCGGCGCGATGGGCGGGTGACCGAGGTCACGTTGAACTGGAACCTCACCTTTGAGGGGCTCACGCGGCTGCGGGTCAGTTACCAGCCGCTGCGGGACCATACGGCAGAGCTGATGGGGGTGGCGTTGAAATGATGCACACGGGCGACAGCAAAAGGAGCGGACAGCATGTCTGACCAACTGATCTTTGCGATGGAAGTGTTCCTCAATGGCCTGATGGCCGGGGTGATGTACGCGCTGGTGGCTTTGGGCTTTGTCCTGATCTTTAAGGCCTCGGGCATCTTTAACTTTGCCCAGGGTGTCATGGCGCTCTTTGCGGCGATGACGCTGGTGGGCATTCAGAACGGGCAGGTGCCCTTTGCCCACCTCATCAACGCGGTGTTTGGCACCAAGATCCACCATTTCGGGTGGGAGGTGCATTCGATCTTCGCCATTATACTGACCGTCGGGGTGATGATCCTGCTGGCCTGGGCCGTGCAGCGGTTCATCTTTCGGCATCTGGTGGGGCAAGAGCCGATCATCCTGTTCATGGCGACCATCGGTCTGGCCTATCTGCTGGAAGGCGTGGCCGATCTGATGTGGAATTCCGAGATCAAGAAGCTGGACGTGTGCCTGACCGACGGCACATGCCTTCCGCAGGGCATCAACCTCGCCATCGACGAGGCGACGTTCAACATCTTTGGCTACGGCTTTTTCATCGACAACCTGGACATCACGGCCACGATCATCGCGATCCTGCTGGTGGGCGCGCTGGTGGCGTTTTCGCAATATACCAAGCAGGGCCGCGCCATGCGTGCGGTGGCCGACGACCACCAGGCAGCACTCAGCGTGGGTGTGTCGCTGAATTATATCTGGATCTTGGTGTGGTCCGTCGCAGGCTTTGTCGCGCTGGTGGCGGGCATCATGTGGGGCGCCAAATCGGGTGTGCAGTTTTCGCTGTCGCTGATCGCGCTCAAGGCGCTGCCGGTGCTTATGCTGGGCGGCTTTACCTCAATCCCCGGCGCCATTGTCGGCGGGCTGATCATCGGCGTGGGCGAAAAGCTGTTCGAGTTCTTCATGTCTTCGGGCGATCTGGCCGGGGCGCTCTTTGGCTTTACCATGAACGCGACCGAGAACTGGTTTGCATATGTGCTTGCCCTGATCTTCCTCGTGTTCCGCCCGCAGGGCCTGTTCGGGGAGAAGATCATTGAGCGTGTGTGAGCGGCGCCGCGGCTATCCATCCAACTGCCGGAACAGCGTGACGGTCAGGGCCGCCAGAACGGTGATGGACAGTGTCATCGCCAGCATGAGGTCGCCGGTCAGCAAAACGGTCGTGCCCGCGCACAGCACCAGCACGAACACGCACAGCAGCAGTGTCTGCCCCAGCCGCGCATGGGCGCGCGGCGGCGTGGCCGTGATGGGCGGTGGCACCGGCGCCTCATCGGCCTCGGGCACCGTGTCCATCAGTTCGGCCTTGGCCGCCGCCAGATCGACGGCGCTAATCTCGCCACGCGCATGCGCGGCATCGAGACGGCGGATGCCATCCAGAATTGCGGTCATTGAACCCACTCCATTTTCCCATGGCCAGGATGCCACGGGACCGGGCGGGAAATGTGGCGAAACACAGAAAGCTGACGCAGTGGTTAACGCCGTGCGGATCAGCCGGACGAGGGAAGGAATGCAGCATGCTATATCGTGAGGCGGGCGATTTTTCGACGACATATCCGCAGGATAGCCAGACGTTCCCGATCAAATTCGACCGCTATCGATATTATTTTGTGCTGGCTGTGGCCGTTGTGATCATGCCGTTTGTGATGACGGATTATCTGGTCAATTCGATCTTTCTGCCGTTTTTGATCTACGCCATCGCTGCGATTGGGCTGAACATCCTGACGGGCTATTGCGGGCAGGTGTCGCTGGGCACGGGCGGGTTCATGGCCGTGGGCGCCTATGCCTGTTACAAGCTGATGACGGCCTTTCCCGACATCAACATCTTTTTCCACGTGATCCTCGCCGGGGGGATCACCGCGCTGGTGGGCACGGCCTTTGGCCTGCCGTCCTTGCGGATCAAGGGGTTCTATCTGGCTGTGGCAACGCTTGCGGCGCAGTTCTTCCTCGTGTGGCTCTTTAACAAGGTGTCGTGGTTCTACAACTACTCTGCCTCGGGCCAGATCAACGCGCCCGAACGGTCGGTGTTCGGGATCGAGGTGACAGGCCCCAATACCGAGGCTTGGGCCACCTATCTTTTCTGTCTGGTCTTTACCGTTGGTGCGGCGATCCTGGCGCGGAACCTGACGCGGGGGTCCATCGGGCGCCAGTGGATGGCGATCCGGGACATGGACATCGCGGCCGAGATCATTGGCGTGAACCCGTTGAAGGCCAAGTTGACGGCCTTTGCCGTCTCGTCCTTCTTTGTCGGTGTCTCTGGCGCGCTCTTTTTTGCGGTCTATCTGGGCGCGGTCGAGGTGGGCGAGGTCTTTGGCATTCAAAAGTCGTTCTTGGTGCTTTTCATGATCATCATCGGCGGCCTGGGGTCGATCTTTGGCGCCTTTGCCGGGGCCGCGTTCCTGGTGGTGCTGCCCGTGGTGCTCAAGATCGTGGGCGTGGACCTGATGGGCTGGCCCACGGATATCGTGGCGCATTTCCAGCTGGTGATCGTGGGCGGGCTGATCATCCTGTTCCTGATCCTGGAACCGCACGGGCTGGCGCAGCTGTGGCGCCTGGCCAAGGAAAAGTTGAGACTATGGCCGTTCCCGCATTAGGGGCCGGCCCAAGGTGCGCAGTGAATGCGCACCCTACGCGTAGGGTGTGCGCTTTGCGCGCACCGCACATCGGACAAAACCATAGGGAGGAATTACCGATGAAGATGAAACTAGGAACGATGGCCGTCGCGGGCGTGATGGCGGCAAGCCCGGTGATGGCGGACCTTGTGTTCCCATCGCTCAGCTATCGCACGGGGCCATATGCGGCGGGGGGCATCCCCTTTGCCGACGGCTATGCCGATTACTTCACCCTGCTGAACGAACGCGACGGCGGCATCGGCGGCGTGCCTGCGCGCGTGCTGGAATGCGAGACGGGCTATAACACCGAAAAAGGTGTGGAATGCTATGAGGCCACCAAGGGCGAGGGCAGCCTGGTCTATCAACCCCTGTCGACCGGCATCACCTATCAGCTGATCCCCAAGACCACCGCCGACAACATCCCCATGCACACCATGGGCTATGGCCGGACCTCTGCCGCCAATGGCGCAGTCTTTAGCCACACGTTCAACTACCCCGCCAACTATTGGAACGGGGCGTCGGGCGCCATCAACTATCTGATGAGCCAGGGCGACATCGCGGGCAAGAAGATCGCGCTCGTCTACCACAACTCCGCCTATGGCAAGGAACCGATCCGCACGCTCGAAGAGCTGTCGGAAAAGCACGGGTTCGAATTGATGCTGGTGGCCGTCGATCACCCGGGTCAGGAGCAGAAGTCGCAGTGGCTGCAGATCCGTCGTGAGCGTCCCGACAATGTCATCATGTATGGCTGGGGTGTGATGAACCAGGTGGCGATCCAAGAGGCCGCCAACATCCGCTATCCGATGGAAAACTTCATCGGCATCTGGTGGTCCGGGTCCGAGAATGACGTGCTGCCCGCCGGTGACGCGGCCAACGGCTACAAGGCGCTCACGTTCCACGGTGTGGGCAGCGACTTCCCCGTGTTCGACGACATCCAGCAATATGTCATCGATGCGGGCAAGGCCGCGGGTGCGGGCGACCAGATCGGGACGGTTCTGTACAACCGCGGTCTCTATGCCGCGATGCTCGCTGCCGAGGCGGCCAAGACGGCCCAGGGCATCCACGGCACTGCGGACATCACGCCCGCGATGATGCGCGACGGCATGGAGGCGCTGGAAATCACCGAGGCCAAGATGACCGAGCTGGGCCTGCCCGGCTTTGGCCCGTCGTTCAGCGTGTCGTGCGAGAACCACGGTGGGCCGGGCCTGATCGGCATGACCCAGTGGGACGCGTCGGCGGGCACATGGTCGCTGATCTCCGAGTTCGCGGCGACCGACATGGAAGTGATCCAGCCGCTGATCGATGAGGACAGCGCGTCCTATGCCAGCGAGAACGGCATCGAAGCGGGCTGCTAAGCCCTTGCCCCGGCGGCAGCACCCGTTGCCGCCGGGGATTTGCATATTTTTAGAACAATGAAGGTGGCCCATGCTGGATGCCGAGGTGCAGACCGAGACCGTTCTAGAGGTCAACAATATCGAGGTGATCTATAATCACGTCATCCTCGTGTTGAAGGGCGTGAGCCTGAAGGTGCCCAAGGGTGGCATCACGGCGCTGCTGGGCGGCAATGGGGCCGGCAAGACGACCACGCTCAAGTCGATCTCGGGCCTGCTGGCCAGCGAGCGGGGGGAGGTGACCAAGGGCTCGATCCTCTACCGTGGTCAGAACACGGCGGATGCGGACCCTGCCGACCTGGTCAAGCGCGGCGTGGTGCAGGTGATGGAGGGCCGTCACTGTTTCGAGCATCTGACCGTCGAAGAGAACCTTCTGACCGGCGCCTACACGCGGTCCGACGGCAAGGGCGCGATCGCGGCGGACCTCGAGATGGTCTATGACTATTTCCCGCGTCTGCGCGAGCGACGCAAAAGCCAGGCGGGCTATACCTCGGGTGGTGAGCAGCAGATGACGGCCATTGGTCGCGCGCTGATGTCGCGGCCCGAGACCATCCTGCTGGATGAGCCGAGCATGGGGCTGGCGCCGCAACTGGTCGAGCAGATCTTTGAGATCGTGAAATCGGTGAACGAGAACGAGGGCGTGACATTCCTGCTGGCCGAGCAAAACACCAACGTCGCCCTGCGCTTTGCCCATTACGGATACATCCTGGAATCGGGGCGCGTGGTGATGGACGGCCCCGCGGCCGAGTTGCGCGAGAACCCGGATGTAAAGGAGTTCTACCTGGGCATGTCGGACGAGGGGCGCAAGTCGTTCCGCGACGTGCGGTCCTATCGCCGCCGCAAGCGGTGGTTGAGCTGAGCGACAAGGAGTGCGCGCGATGAGAGGACTTGTGTTTGCCGTGGGCGCTTGCCTGCTTGGCAGTGGCGTTTGGGCCGGTGATGTCAGCCGCGAAGAGATCCGGCGCACTGCGGTGCCCGGCTTCGACACGATGATTGTGGTGGTGTCCAAGCTGGTTGTGCCACCCGGTGCCACGATCCCCATCCACACTCATGCCGGGGACGAGCATGCGGTGGTAATCACGCCCACGCAGGCCCGCGCGCCCAATGGCAATGTGCTGGACTTTCCCGTTGGCGCCACCCTCTACTTTCCCGAAGGCCAGGCGCATGGCGGGCTCACCAATATCGGCGACAGTAACATGGTGGCGATCACAACGCAGGTGGTGCGCGGTGACGCGCCGCTCAGCACGCCGGTGAACTGAGGTGGGACCGGGCGTTGCGCTGCGGGCGTGGGCGACAGTGGATATAACGGGCCCGCATCTGGCGGGTTCGCAACAGATCAGGGCGGTTTAGAACAGATGCTGGACAAAGTGTATTACGACGATCTGGAAACCCGCTCGTCAGACGCGCGGCACGCCGCGCAGCTTGACGCGGTGAATGCCCAGCTGGCGCGCGTGGCCGCGGCGTCGGGCAATTGCCTGCCCGATATCGGCAAACTGAAATATCTCGACGATCTGGCCCACTTGCCCGTGCTGCGGAAATCCGAACTGGCCAAGTGGCAGGCGGAAAAACCGCCCTTTGGCGGCATCCCGGTGTCGAACATCGCCCATGTGTTTCAGTCGCCCGGCCCGATCTATGAACCCGGTGGCATCAGCCACGATTGGTGGCGCATGGGGCGGTTTCTGCACGCGCTGGGCATCGGGGCCGAGGACATCGTACAGAACTGCTTTGGCTACCACCTGACGCCTGCGGGCATGATCTTTGAAAACGGGGCGCGGGCGGTGGGTGCGCGGGTGTTGCCCGCGGGCACCGGCCAGACCGAACTGCAAGTCACCGCCGCGCGCGACGTGGGCACCACCGCCTATGCGGGCACGCCCGATTACCTCAAGGTGATCCTCGACAAGGCGGACGAGATGGGCGTGACCTTGGGCGTGTCCAAGGCCGCGGTCGGTGGTGGCGCGCTCTTTCCCAGCTTGCGTCGGGAATACGCCGACCGGGGCATCACCTGCATGCAGTCCTACGCCACCGCCGATCTGGGCAACATTGCCTACGAGACGCCCGCGCTGGAAGGGATGATCGTGGACGAGGGCGTGGTGGTCGAGATTGTGACGCCCGGCAC
This sequence comes from Pseudomonadota bacterium, assembly GCA_038525395.1. Taxonomy (GTDB): domain Bacteria; phylum Pseudomonadota; class Alphaproteobacteria; order Rhodobacterales; family Rhodobacteraceae; genus Tateyamaria. The sequence continues at coordinate 44,889 of JBCBHS010000022.1, forward strand.
CGGGGACCCGGTGGCGCCGGGCGAGGTGGGCGAGGTGGTCGTGACCTCGCTCAACCCCGATTACCCGCTGATCCGCTTTGCCACCGGCGATATGAGCGCGGTGCTGCCAGGCCACAGCCCCTGCGGGCGCACCAATATGCGCATCAAGGGCTGGATGGGCCGCGCCGACCAGACGACCAAGATCAAGGGCATGTTCGTGCGCCCCGAACAGGTGGCCGCCCTGGTGGCCAAGCATGACGAGGTCACGCGCGCCCGCGTGATTGCCGGGCGCGACGGGCAACAGGACGTGATGACCGTGCAAATCGAAAGCCCCGGCGGCGATGCGGGCGCCTATGCGGCCTCGGTCGTCGAGACGCTCAAGCTGAAAGGCGCGGTCGAGGTTGTGGCCCCCGGCAGCCTGCCCAAAGACGGGCTGGTGATCGAGGACCAGCGCAGCTATGACTAGTCGGTGATCAGCAGGGGGGCAAAGCCGCCATAGATCAGCCGCTTGCCGTCAAAGGGCATCGGCGCGGCCTCGGGCGACATGCGGGGGTCTTCCATCATCTTGGCCCAGCCTGCGTCCCGCGTGTCCTTGTCGGGCCACATGATCCAGGAAAACGCCACGCGCTCGCCGTCCTGCGCCGCCACCGCCTTGTGCATCGATGTCACCTCGCCCGTGGGCACGTCATCCTCCCACGTGTCCACAATGGTGTCGGCGCCGTATTCCTTGAAAATCGCGTGCTGGTCTTGCAGCCACGCCAGATAGGCGTCGCGGTTGGTGGCGGGCACGGCCGCCATGAAACCGTCGATATAGGGCATGTTCGGGTCCTCCGTCGTCAATGATGCGGCATGGTATCGCACAGGTGGACGGCGGTCATGTGACGCGGCCCGGATGGTCCTTCGGGCGGCAATGGTTCTGGCGTCGGCACAATGTACCTGACATAAAGCGTAGGACTTATGAGCGATATCGCCCCTCCCTCTCTCGCCCCCCGCCGGGCTGGCCGCGTGCAGGCCCTGCCAGCGCTCAGCTGGCTTGTCGCGGGCCTGTGCCTGTTGCCGATGCTTGCGGTTGCCATCGCTGCGGTGACTGGCGGGGCGGACACGATCCTGCACTTGGCGCAAACCGTCTTGGGCCGCTATCTGGGCAACACGCTGCTGCTGGTCTTGCTGGTGTCGCTGGGCACTTTTGCCATCGGCGTGGGGGCTGCGTGGCTGGTGACCATGACACGCTTTCCCGGCGTGCGGCTGTTCGAGATTGCGTTGGTCCTGCCGCTCGCCTTTCCGGCCTATGTGCTGGCCTATGGCTATACCCATGTGTTGGATCACCCGGGCATCGTGCAATCCAGCCTGCGGGCTCTGATGGGCTGGGGCCCGCGCGACTATTGGTTCCCCGAGATCCGGTCGCTGGGCGGGGCTGCGGCGATGCTGGTGCTGGTGCTTTACCCCTACGTCTACCTGCTGGCGCGGGCGTCGTTCCTGCAGCAAAGCGGGTCGACCTTTATCGCCGCCCGCGCGCTGGGTTCGCGCCCCCTGGTGGCCTTTTGGCGGGTCAGCCTGCCCCTGGCGCGCCCGGCCATTGCGGCGGGCGTTTTGCTGGCGGTGATGGAGACGATCGCCGATTTCGGCACCGTCGCCTATTTCGGGGTGCAGACCTTTGCCACCGGCATCTACACCAGCTGGTTCTCGCTGGGCGACCGGACGGGGGCGGCGCAACTGGCGCTGTGCCTGCTCAGCTTTGCCTTGCTCTTGGCCATGCTGGAACGGATGCAGCGGGGCCAGGCCAAATACCACGACCCCAGCCGCGGCAGCACGCAGGCCCCGCCCTTGCAATTGACCGGATGGCGCGCGGCCCTGGCCGTGGTGCTGTGCGGGCTGCCGGTGGTGTTCGGCGCGGTGGTACCGGTGCTGGCCTTGCTCACCCTCGGCATCGGGTCGGAACAGGACCTGCTCAGCGCGCGCTACCTCGGATTTATCCGCAACTCGCTGCTGCTGGCATCCGTTGCGGCGGGGGTCACGGTGCTGGCCGCGATCCTGCTGGGCTTTTTCCAGCGGGCCAGGCCCGGCGCATCCTCGGCTGCGGCGACCTATGTGGCGCGGCTGGGCTATGCGGTGCCGGGCGGCGTGATTGCGGTGGGACTGATGGTGCCCTTTGCCGCCTTCGACAACGCGCTGGATGCGTGGATGCGCGCGACCTTCGACATCTCGACGGGGCTGTTGGTGACCGGGTCGATCTGGCTGCTGGTCTTTGCCTATATGGTCCGGTTTCTGGCCGCCGCCCTGGGCGCCTATGAAGGGGGGCAGGCGCTGGTGCACGCGAACATGGACGCCGCCAGCCGGTCGCTGGGCAAAGGGCCCTTTGCCACGCTGCGCCGGGTCCACCTGCCGATCCTGACGCCAAGCCTGCTCACCGCGCTGCTGATCGTCTTTGTCGATGTGATGAAGGAACTACCGGCAACGCTGATCATGCGCCCGTTCAACTTCGACACGCTCGCGGTGCAGGCCTACCGCCTCGCCTCGGACGAACGGTTGGACGGGGCGGCGGTGCCCAGCCTGGTGATCGTGGCCGTGGGCCTGCTGCCGGTGATCCTGATCTGCCGCCAGGTCGGGCGCAGGTAAGGCGGATCAAGATCCGCGTTACGACGTGCAGGGGGCCAGTGGCACTTGGGCCGTGCCCGTCGCGTCAAAGGTGCCTGTGGCCCCTGCAAAGCTGACCGTCGCCCCCACCATCTCGGACCCGTTCACGGTGATCTGGCGGGTGCTGGTTGTGTCATCGATATCGACGGTAAAGGCCAGAACGTCACCGGGCGCCAGCCCCTCCAACCCGATGGTCAGGGACGTATCGCCATCGGTCACGGCAGAGGTTTCGGCCGTGCCTTGCACCCATTCCAAGGGTTGAAACACATCGACACCCGCACCGCTGGCCGTGATGTCAAAGATCAGGCCAGCAGGCGCCGTGCCCAGGTCGATCACCACCTGCTCGGCCCCCAGTGCACAGGTCCCGTCATAGCGCAGCGTAAACCTGTCCTTGGGCGCGCCGTCCTGAAAATTGACGGTCAACCCGGCGGCAAAGGCGGGGTTGGCGCAGGCAAGGGCAAGCAGGATGGCGGGCAGGCGCATGGGAACTCTCCGGTTGTTCCTGCAAAGACCTAGCGCGGCACAGTGTCGGGGAAAGGCGGAGGACACCTCCGCCTTACGAGGGCCCCTAGGCCGTGTCGCCCCCGATCTTGTCCTGCGTCTGCGTGTCAAAATCCGACGCATCGTGGCGGTTGTGCAGCTGCAACGCGGGCTCGCCAAAGGCGCGGTTCACCATACGGCCCCGCAGCGTCGCAGGCCGCGCGTCGATTTTTTCCGCCCAGGCCAGCACGTTGGCATAGCTTTCGACATCCAAAAACTCCGCCGCGGAATAGAGACGACCCAGGCACAGCTGCCCGTACCACGGCCAGATCGCCATGTCGGCGATGCTGTACTCGTCACCCGCGATAAACGGCTTGTCCGCCAATTCGCGGTCCAGCACGTCAAGTTGGCGCTTGCTTTCCATCGCATAGCGGTTGATCGGGTATTCGTATTTCTCGGGCGCGTAGGCGTAGAAATGGCCAAAGCCACCGCCCAAGAACGGCGCCGACCCCATCTGCCACATCAGCCAGTTCATCACCTCGGTCCGGGCCGGGCCAGAGGCGGGCAAGAACATCCCGAACGTTTCCGCCAGGTGGATCAGGATCGACCCGCTTTCAAACACGCGCAGGTCGGTCTCTCCCGACCGGTCCACCAGCGCGGGGATCTTGGAATTTGGATTGGCCGCGACAAAGCCCGACCCAAACTGATCGCCCTCGCCAATGTCGATCAGCCAGGCGTCGTATTCCGCATCTGTCACGCCTGCGGCCAACAGCTCTTCGAACAGCATGGTCACCTTGACGCCGTTCGGCGTGGCCAGGGAGTAGAGCTGAAAGGGATGCTTGCCCACCGGCAGGTCCTTGTCCGCCGTCGGACCGGCGATGGGCCGGTTGATCGAGGCGAACTTGCCACCGCTGCTTTGATCCCATGTCCATTTGGCGGGCGGGGTGTAGGTGGGGTCGGTCATGGCGCGGCCTTTTGGTTGTCTGCGTTGCTGACGAACCTATGCCCTCACGCCGCGCTTGCAAGGCGCGTGCGGGTCACGCTGTTGGGAAAGGCGGGGGCGTCATGGCGTGCGCGCCGGGATTTTGTTGCGTCAGGTCGCGCCGCACGCCTTCAAAATGCGAACACCTAACCCATTGATATTCCTTCTGTCCCCGCGGGGACAGACCCGCGTGGCGGGCACGCCGCATGACATGGCGAGGGATCGCGCTTGGCACAACAGCTTAAAGCCTGTGCCGCGGACCAACGGAACCACCGCGCCCGGGCCAACGAAAAAGGCCGCCCCGAGGTCGGAGCGGCCTTTCAATTCCAATGTCGCTGCGGGCTTAGCCCTGGCGTGCTTTGAACCGGCGCTGCGTCTTGTTGATGACGTACACACGGCCCTTGCGACGCACAACGCGGCAGTCGCGGTGCCGGTTTTTCAGCGAGCGGAGCGAGTTGCGAACCTTCATGGCGCTTCTTCCTCATGTTTCATGGCGCGAAGCAGCGCCGGGGTTGCGTTTTGGCACGGATGTGCCGGTGTCTGGTGCCGCGCGGGGTGCCCCCGTTTGGCGGAAAAAGGTGGTGGGCGATACAAGGATCGAACTTGTGACCCCTTCGATGTCAACGAAGTGCTCTACCGCTGAGCTAATCGCCCACTGTCCCAACGAAAATGGCCTGCCCACAATAAAAGTGGGCGCGGAAATCCGCGCCGGGTGAGGGGCGTATAAAAGGAGTCGGTGGCATGATCAAGGGCTTTTGGCTTTGTCCATTCATGGGCTATGTTGCGGGTCGGAGGAACGTAAATGCCCAAGGTCGCCTATGACGTCTTGCACCCGGAAAAGCGCACCAGCTGCGTGGTGTTCGCGTCGCCCCATTCGGGCCGCGACTATCCGTGGAGCTTTTTGCGGCGGACCGTCTTGGATGAAAAGACAATCCGGTCGTCCGAAGATGCCTTTGTCGACCAGCTTTTTGACATGGCCCCGATCTATGGCGCCCCGCTGCTGAAGGCTGGCGCGCCGCGTGCCTTTGTCGATCTGAACCGCAGTGCGGATGAACTGGACCCCGCCCTGATCGAAGGTGTCCGGCGGCAGGGACACAACCCGCGCGTGGCCAGCGGCTTGGGTGTCATTCCGCGCGTGGTGGCCAATGGCCGCGTGATCTATCGCGGCAAGCTGACGATGCGCGAGGCCGAGCGGCGGATTGATCTGTATTGGCGACCCTATCACCAGATGCTGCAAAAGCTGCTGGATGGCGCGCATCACGCCCATGGGCAGGCGGTGCTGATCGATTGCCATTCGATGCCGCACGAGGCGATGGATGGGATCACCCGCAAGGGCATGGCCCGCCCCGATGTGGTGCTGGGCGACCGCTTTGGCGCGGCGGCCTCGGGCGAGGTGGTGGACCTGGTCGAGGCGGCCTTTGCCAGCGCAGGCTTTACCGTGGTGCGCAACGCGCCCTTTGCCGGGGCCTATATCACCCAAGCCTACGGGCGCCCGCCGCGCAACCAGCACGCCATCCAGGTCGAGATTGACCGGTCGCTGTACATGAACGAACGGCTGATCCGCCCCAGCGCCGCCTTTGACGAGATGCGCGCGCGGTTGCGGTCGGTGGTGGCCGAGATTTCGACGATCGGTCAGATGCGCATGCCGCTGGCGGCCGAGTAGTCCCCGCGGGGACAGCACGTTTCACCTTATCGCAGGGCGCGGCCTTTGAGGATGGCGTTGGTGCCGAACCGGTCGCGGATCGCGTCGGCGGCGCGTTCGGCCTGACCGCGTTTGCGCGCGTCCGGGTCCAGCAGATCGCCCGAGGTTTCCGCGTCCGCCTCGCTGCACAGATCGCTCAACCCGCAGCCCAGCAGGCGGAACGGCCCTTCGCCCTGGACCTGATCAAACAGTCCGCGGGCCGTGCGATAGATCGTGTCGGCCAGTTGCGCGGGGTCGCGCAGGGACACGCGGCGGGTCAGCGAGGAGTGATCGTGCCGCTTGAGCTTGAGCGTCACCACGCGCCCGGCGAGCCCCTTGGCCTTGGCCCGGTCCGACACCTTTTCCGCCATCCGCCACAGGTGGCCGTCCAAGATATCGGGGTTCGCCGTATCCTCGCCAAAGGTGGTTTCGTTGCTGATGGATTTCATCGGCGCGTTGCGCGACACGCGGCGGCGGTCTTGGCCACGGGCGAGATGCCACAGCCGGTCGCCCATGGACCCAAAGCGCGCCACGAGGTCGCCGTGATCCCATCTGAGCAGGTCCGCAAAGGTCCGAATGCCCGCCTTGTCCAGCGAGGTCTGCGCGGCGGGGCCGATACCCCAGATCAGGCGCACGGGTTTTTCGCGCAGGAAATCCTGCGTCTCGGCCATGCCGATCACGGAAAACCCGTGCGGTTTTTCGAGGTCCGAGGCGACCTTGGCCAGGAATTTGTTGTGGCTGAGCCCGATGGAGCCGGTCAGCCCCAGCTCTTCCCGCATCCGCTTGATCAGGCGGGCCAGCATCACGGCGGGCGGGCGGCCATGCAGCCGGGTGGTGCCGGACAGGTCAAGGAACGCCTCGTCCAGCGACAAGGGTTCGATGGCGGGCGTCATCTCTTCCATCATGGCGCGGATCGCGCGGGACGCTTCGACATAGGCGTCCATCCGCGGTTTGATGATCACGGCGTCGGGGCACAGTTTCAGCGCCTGAAACATCGGCATGGCCGAGCGGACGCCGCGGATGCGTGCCACATAGCAGGCGGTCGACACCACACCGCGGCGGCCCCCGCCGATGATCACCGGTTTGCCGTCCAGGCTGGGGTTGTCCCGCTTTTCCACCGAGGCGTAGAAGGCGTCGCAATCCATGTGGGCGATGGAGAGATCGAACAGCTCGTCATGGGCCACGACGCGGGGGCTGCCGCAGGCGGGGCAGCGCGGGGCAGGGTCGAAATCCGAGAGGCAGTCGCGGCAAAGGCTGGGCATGGGCAAGCAGTTTGGCTATGGCTCGCATCATAGAACAGACGGCGAGGATAGACCATGGCGGGCCATGTGATCGGGGCTAAACTGGCGCTTTTCGTCGGTGACAAGCTGGCGACGCTGCATCGCGACAACACGCCCGGCCTGTTGTGGGCCGATTACTGGGACCTGCCCGGCGGCGGGCGCGAGGCGGGCGAGACGCCGTTGCAATGCGTGCTGCGCGAGACGTTTGAAGAGCTGACGCTGCGCATTGATCCGACCCTGGTGACCTGGGGGCGCGACTATGGCGCGTCAAGCGGGGATATCTCGTGGTTCTTTGCCGCCCATGTGCCTGCGGCGGTCGAGGCGGACATTGTTCTGGGCGACGAAGGGCAGGCGTGGGCGCTGATGGAGGTGGCCGAGTTTCTGGAGCACGAGATGGTCGTGCCGCAGTTCAAACCACGGCTGCGGGATTATCTGGCCGGGGTGCAAAGTGCGGGGTTTTCATGAGCCTTCCCCATGAAAGGCCCCCCGCATCGCAGCGGGGGGAGGTGACGAACCTCAGGAAGAGCCGGTTCGTCGGGGAGTATCACCTAGGGTCAACTTACCACCTGGACGGGTTTTGGCGAAGTCAGGAATCCCATACCTGGCGATATGAGGTGGTCTGTTGCGTGATTGGCACAATCTGTTGATGTGTCAACTTTGTCGGACAACCTTGTGTATAAGTCTAATAGGCGGGCAAAATCAGCGGTTTGGCGACTTGGCTTGTGGGCTTGTCATCTCGGAAAGAATGGCGTGGGCAGCGGCGCGTGGATCATCGTTTTGCCAGATGGGACGCCCGACGACGATGTGATCGACCCCGCTGGCGATGGCATTGGCGGGGGTTGCGACCCGTTTTTGATCGCCCAGGGCGGCGCCTGCGGGCCGCACGCCGGGGGTCACGATCAGCCGGCCTGTGGCCTCGGGCAGGGCGCGGATGGCCGCAGCCTCGTGCGGGGAGGCGATGACGCCATCGGCGCCTGCGGCCAACGCACCCGCGGCCCGGTCCCGGACGATGGCTGGCACATCGCCGTCCTTGATCAGGCAAGCGTCGAGGTCGGCGCGGTCAAGCGAGGTAAGGATGGTCACCCCGAGGATCTGTAGGTTGGTGCCTGCCGCGCCTTCCTTGGCCGCGCGCACCACGTGGGGGTCGCCGTGGACGGTCAGGAAATCCAGATCGAACTGCGCGATGCCGCGCACTGCCGCCTCGACCGTGGCGCCGATGTCAAAGAGTTTCATGTCGAGAAAGATGCGCTTGCCACGCTCTTGCTTTAGCTCGTTGGCGAGGGCCAGCCCACCGCCGGTCAGCATGCCGAGGCCGATCTTGTAAAAGTTGACGGCGTCGCCCAGCGTATCGGCCAGTTGCAGGCCCGCGACGGCATGGGGCACATCCATCGCAACGATCAATCTGTCATCTGCCATGCCTGCGCCCCTGGTCTGTGCGGGGCGGTGATACGGCAGGTGGCGGGGTTTTGTCCATGCGCTGTGGCGGGGCGGAAAAAAGCCCGGATGTTGCGACAACACCCGGGCCAGGTTTCAGAGACGTAGCAGGCAGGCAGCTGTCTCTGGCAGCTCGACCGCGGCCCGGTGCGCGGGGGACAGAAAAGCGCACGGGCCAGCGGACGAGAAAGGGGTCGCTAGGCCGCGCGGGGGCGCAGGGCCGCGAAACGGTCGATGGTCATCCGGCGCAACCCGGCCAGGCGGCTGGGCCTGCGCGGTGCGGCGGCGGCGGGCATGTGCACCCGGTCCACGCGACCGTGCGTGTGCCGGCGCATCGCCTGGGTGGCGAGGCCTTTGGCCGCCTCTTCGAATTCCATGGTGATGGGCGCATCAATCGCGCAGGCATAGCTGCGGGCGCCGTGTGTTTCGTGCACTGTCACCAGTGCCTCAAAGGCTTGGGTGGTTGGATTGTAGATCACGTCGGTCAGTTGCAACGGGACGGTCTGCATGTGAATACCTGTATCTTGTGTTTATGCTCGTACAACACTCAAGATGGGCAATGGGTTCCTCGAATAAAGGGGGAATGGGCGTCACGAAACCTCACAAATGCGTCGATGGGTTTTGTGGACTTGGCATAACCTGCTGAAAATACGTGTTAAATTTTGAGGGTGTGGTATTTCCAGAGCCATACGGATGCGGCTGCCACTCGGCGGATTTTCGCCGTAATCCGCTGGAATCGCACGGGAAAAGGACGGCTGCGGCGGGGTATCCCGTCGCTTCCATACTGCGCAGGGCGCGCGCCCGGTGTTGGAATTTTGCGGCCCGGCCATCTTGCGAAACGCAGCCGCCGTGCCCATTTTTTCAGCGTAGGCCCGGAGGGTCGCGTGCCTCGAAGAGGGCGCGGCGAAGGCGGGCGCTGATAGAGGAGAAGAGCCATGGACTTGTCGAAGTTCACGGAGCGGTCGCGCGGGTTCGTGCAGGCCGCGCAGACCATCGCGACACGCGAGAGCCATCAAAGGCTGACCCCCGAACACCTGCTGAAGGCGCTGATGGATGATGATCAGGGCCTGGCCGCCAATCTGATCACCCGTGCGGGTGGCGATGCGGCGCGGGTGCTGACCCATGTCGATCAAACCCTGGCCAAGCAGCCCAAAGTGTCGGGCGATGCGGCTCAGGTCTATCTGGACACCGCAACCGCCAAGGTGCTGGCCGAGGCCGAGGCGCTGGCGAAGAAGGCGGGCGACAGCTTTGTCCCTGTTGAGCGGGTGCTGATGGCGCTGGGCATGGTGAAATCCGGTGCCAAGGACGCGTTGGAGGCGGGGCGTGTGAACCCCCAGGCGCTGAACGGTGCCGTCAATGACATCCGCAAGGGGCGCACGGCAGACAGTGCCAGCGCCGAGGATGGGTATGAGGCATTGAAGAAGTACAGCCAGGACCTGACCGAACGCGCCGAGGCGGGCAAGATCGACCCGATCATCGGGCGGGACGAGGAAATCCGCCGCGCGATGCAGGTGCTGAGCCGCCGGACCAAGAACAACCCGGTGCTGATTGGCGAGCCGGGT
>JBCBHS010000023.1:0-53153 GCA_038525395.1 Pseudomonadota bacterium
ACGATTTCGTCGATGTGACCCCACTCTTTCGCCTCTTCGGGCGTCATCCAGGTGTCGCGGTCCAGCGCCTGTTGCACGGTGTCATAGTCCTGGCCCGAATGTTTGACATACATCTGGTACATCCGCTCGCGCGTCCGCTCGATATGGCGGGCCGAGATCAGGATGTCGGCGGCCATCCCTTGCGACCCTCCCGAGGGCTGGTGCACCATCACCTCGGAATTGGGCAGGGCAAAGCGCATGCCGGGCTCGCCCCCGATGGCGATGGCCGAGCCCATTGAGGCTGCCATGCCACAGATCAGTGTCGACACCTTGGGTTTGATATACTGCATCGTGTCGTAGATCGAAAAGCCTGCCGTCACTTCGCCACCGGGCGAGTTTACGTACATGCTGATCTCTTTGGACGGGTTTTCCGCCTCAAGGTGCAGCAGCTGGGCCACGACCAGGTGGCTCATCCCCGAATGGATGGGGCCGTTGATAAAGATAATCCGCTCTTTCAGCAGGCGCGAAAAGATATCATAGGCCCGTTCGCCGCGGCTGGTCTGCTCGACCACCATGGGCACCAGGTTGTTGGTGATATGTGCATATTGTTCGATTGGATCGCGCATGGGTTCCTGCCTCGTCACACGTTTGCGAGACCATACCCGCAAAGAAGTTACGTGAGTCTTAGTATCGGCTTTGGGGACCTGCAAGGGCACCCGGCAGGTTGATCCGCCATTCCTGCCCGCTAGGTGCACGCGCATGACAGACGCTCTGACCCGTTTCCCCCCGACCCGCCTGGCCGCCCTTGAACGCCTGCAACGCTTTGTCCCCCATGCCGGGCGCGATTATGCCAGCCGCCGCAACTATGATCTGGGCCGCGGTGGCCACGACGGGGTGTCGACCCTGTCGCCTTACATTCGCGCCCGGTTGATCACCGAAGAGGACGTGCTGCGCGCCGTGCTGGGCCGCCACAGTGCGCGCGCGGCGGAAAAGTTCGTGCAAGAGGTCTATTGGCGGACCTATTGGAAGGGGTGGCTGGAAATGCGTCCGTCGGTCTGGGCGCAGTACAAGGCGGCGCTGAAGGTGCAGGTCGACAATGTGCAGACCCAGGGCGGCCTGCGCCAGCAGTGGGAGGCCGCGTGCAAGGGCGAGACCGAGATCGCCTGTTTCAACGCCTGGGCGCAAGAGCTGGTCGAGACGGGGTACTTGCACAACCATGCGCGGATGTGGTTCGCCTCGATCTGGATTTTCACGCTGCGCTTGCCGTGGGAATTGGGCGCCGATTTCTTTTTGCGCCACCTTTTAGATGGCGATCCGGCGTCCAACACCTTGGGTTGGCGCTGGGTCGCGGGCATTCAGACGCCGGGCAAGACCTATCTGGCGCGCACCTCGAACATCTCGAAATACACTGAAGGGCGGTTTGCGCCCAAATGGCAGTTGGCGGGCGAGGCCACGGCGGTCAACGCGCCACGTGCGCCCGCGCGCAGCGACCTGCCAGAGGCGGATATGCTGGTGCCGACGGCGCGCAGCGGGCTGATCTTGCATGATGATGACCTAAGCCCGGGGTATCTGTTGGACAGCGGTCTGGCGCCTGTGGCCACCGCGTGCGTGACCACCCGCGCAGGCCTGTCCCCGTGGGAGGTCGCGCCGCATGTGCCGCACTTTGCCAAAGCGGCGGCGCAGGATGTGACCGCGCGCTATGGCGCGCGGCTGGGCGACGTGGCGCAGGTCGAGGCGACGGCAGAGGCGGTGGCGGCCTGGGCGGCGGACGCGGGGCTGGATCAGATCGTGGTGCCCTACGCCCCCGTGGGGCCAAATGCCGAACTGCTGGACCGGATCGCGGCCCATCTCGACGCCCCGCCCCTGCGCCGCATCCGCCGCAGCTATGACAGCGCGGCCTGGCCGCACGCCACGCATGGGTTTTTCCGGTTCAAGGACAAGATCCCGACACTGCTGGGCCAATTGCACGGGCTCACGGCGGCAGAGTGAGGCCTGTGGGACGGCGGGCGGGGCGTCTTTGGCGCAGCCAAAGAGCGTCCGCGCGGCGTCACCCGATCTCGGCCGTGGCCTCGATCTCGACCAGGGCGGCGTCTTCGATCAGGTCGGCCACGACGACCATCGTCATGGCGGGAAAGTGGCGGCCCATGATCTCGCGGTAGGCAGCGCCAATCTCGGACTGGCGGGCCAGATACTCCGCCTTGTCGGTCACATACCAGGTCAGCCGCACCACGTCGTCTGGCACGCCCCCCGCGGCCTCGACCACGGCGCGGATATTGGCCAAGGCCTGGCGCATTTGGCCAATGAAATCATGGGCTTCGAACTGCTGTTGCCCGGTCCAGCCGATCTGGCCCCCGACATAGAGCGTGCCCGAGCCCGTCAGCACGCCGTTGGCATAGCCTTTGGCCGGGGCCCAGCCCTGTGGTTGGATGATCCGATGTGCCATACCTGCCTCTTCCTTCACACGCCCAAATACTGATCGGCCACCGCGCCGGGCACCGCATCCATCGCCCCGTGCCAGACCGACCGGCCGCGTTCCAAGATCACCGCGCGGTCCGCGATGCGGCCAAGTTCGGCCAGCGACTTGTCGACCACGATCAGCGACAGCCCGGCACGTGCCTTCAGCTGCGCGAGCGCGGCCCAGATCTCTTGCCGGACGACGGGGGCCAACCCCTCGGTCGCCTCGTCCAACACCAGCAGCCGCGGGTTTGTCATCAGCGCGCGGCCAATGGCCAGCATCTGCTGTTCGCCCCCCGACAGGCTGGCCGCCCGCTGGTCGCGCCGTTCGGCCAGACGCGGGAACAGATCGGTGACGGCGGCGTGGTCCCAGGGGCCGGGGCGCGCAGCGGCGATCAGGTTTTCGTAGACGGTGAGGTTCGGAAAACAGCGGCGCCCCTCGGGCACCAGCCCGATGCCACAGCGCGCCGCCACGTGGGGCGGCACCCGGTCGAGCGGCTTGCCGTCAAAGCGCACAGCACCTGCGGATTGGCGCAGCAGGCGGCACAGCACCTTCACGGTCGAGGATTTGCCCATGCCGTTGCGCCCCATCAGCGCCAGAACCTCGCCTGCCTCAAGGCTCAGATCGACGCCAAAGAGTGCTTGGCTGGGGCCATAGGAGGCCTCGATCCCCTCCAGCGCGACCAGGGTCATGCCACTGCCTCCTCGCCCAGATAGGCGGTGCGCACCTCGGGGTTGGTGCGGATGTCATCCGCGGTGCCGGTGGCAATGATGCGGCCATAGACCAACACCGATATCCTGTCCGCGAGGGCAAAGACCGCGTCCATATCGTGTTCGACCAGCAAGATCGGCGCCTCGGCGCGCAGCCCGTCGAGAAAGCCGGTCATGCGTTTCGAGCCTGACGCACCCAAGCCCGCCATCGGCTCGTCCATCAGGAACACCTTTGGCTCGAGCGTCAGGGCCACCGCGACCTCGAGCAACCGCCGCTGCCCGTGGCTGAGATCGGCGGTACGCTTGGCCCCCACATCGGCCAGCCCGACGCGCGCCAGTGCCGCCTCGGCCCGGTCGCGCAGGGGGCCGCGGCGCATCACGGGCGCGAAAAAGCGCCAGACGCGGCCATCCGCGCCCAAGGCGCCCAGCACGGCGTTCTGCAAGACGGTGTATTCCATGGCGAGCGAGCTGATCTGAAACGTGCGCCCCAGCCCCGCCTGTGCGCGCTGCGCGGTGCCCAGGGCCGTCACGTCGCGCCCGGCAAACCACACCTGCCCCGCATCTGGCGCCAGCCCGCCAGCAACCTGCTTGATCAGCGTCGACTTGCCCGCACCATTGGGTCCGATCAGCGCGTGGATCTCGCCCGGTCGGAGGGTCAGGCTGACGTCATCGGTGGCCTTGAGCGCGCCAAAGGATTTCGACAGGCCGCGGATGTCCAGCACAGGCTCAGTCATGGGCCACCTCCCGCCCGGCAAGTGACCCGATCAGGCCACCGCGGGCAAAGAGCACCACCAGCAGCAGGATCGCGCCCACATAGATCAACCAGAACTCGCTGACCCCGCTGAGCCAGTGTTCCAGCAGCACAAACAGGCACGCCCCGGCCACGGGGCCAAAGAGCCGGCCAATGCCGCCCAGCACGATGAACACGATGAATTCGCCCGACATTTGCCAACTGAACATGGTGGGCGAGACAAAGCGGTTGAGATCAGCAAAGAGCGCGCCCGCAAGCCCCGTCACAGCGCCCGAGATGACGAAGGCCACGAGGCGCAGGCGGAACGGTGTGAGGCCCACGGTTTCCACACGCTCGGCGTTTTGGCGCGCCGCACTGAGCGCCAGGCCAAAGGGCGCGCGGGCGATGCGGCTCATCCCCCAGAGGACCAGCGCCAGCAGGGCAAAGACCAGGCCGAAGAACTGGATGGGATCGAGGGTGTTGAGCCCGGGAAAGCCGTTGCGGACATAGATGCTGAGCCCATCCTCGCCCCCGTAGGCGGGCCAGGAAATGGCGAAATAGTAAAACATCTGCCCAAAGGCGAGTGTGATCATGATGAAATAGACGCCCGAGGTGCGCAGCGACAACAGTCCAATCAGCAGGGCCGCCAGCGCGCTGACCAGGGTGGCGACCAGCCAGATGATCGGCATGGATTTGGTGCCGTCGATCACGATCCAGCCGTCGATGATGGGGGTAAAGGTCTGGGCGTGGCTGGCGAGGATGCCCATGGCATAGCCGCCGAGGCCAAAGAACACCGCGTGGCCCAGGCTGACCAGACCACCCAGGCCCAAGGCCAGGTTCAGGCCGACCGCCGCCAGCGCCAGGATCGCCGCGCGGGTGGCGAGCGTGATGGTAAAGGGTTCGTCCAGCACCAGGGCGGCCAGGGCCACCGCGGGCAGTGCCAGGAAGATGGCTGTGTTGATGACCGTCTCGCGCTGCATCAGGCCGCTCCGAACAGGCCGGTGGGCCGGTACATGAGGACTAGCGCCATCAGGATGTAGATCGACATCGAGGCCAGGGCCGAGCCGACGGCGGTGGCGGCTGCGGGGTCAAGGAAAGCGCCAAAGGCGATGGGCAGCAGCACGCTACCCAGCGTATCGGTCAGCCCGACCAGTAGCGCGCCGACAAAGGCGCCCTTGATCGACCCGATGCCGCCGATGACGATCACGACGAAGGCGAGGATCAGCACAGGCTCGCCCATGCCGACCTGCACCGACTGGATCGCCCCCACCAGCGCGCCTGCCAGGCCCGCAAGGGCCGCACCCAGCGCAAAGACGATGGTGTAGAGGCGCGAGATATCGACGCCAAGGGCGGCAATCATCTCGCGGTCGCTTTCACCGGCGCGGATTTGGATGCCGATCCGGGTGCGGCCGATCAGTTGAAAAAGGCCCACTGCCACGGCCAGGCCCACGGCGATGATCAGCAGCCGGTAGGCCGGGTATTGGATGCCGCCGGGCAAGCTGACCGGGCCAGCCAGCGCCGCGGGCACGTCGAGGTAGAGCGGGAAAGAGCCGAAGACCCAGCGCGTGCCTTCGGAAAAGATGAGGATCAGCGCGAAGGTCGCCAGCACCTGGTCAAGGTGGTCGCGGTCATAGAGCCGCCGGATCACCGCCATCTCGATCACTGCGCCTGCCAGGGCGGCCGCCGCAAGGCTGGCCGCGAGCGCCAGCACGAAGCTGCCCGTGGCCCCCGCCACCGCCGCCGCCGCAAAGGCGCCGATCATATACAGCGAGCCGTGGGCGAGGTTGATCAGCCCCATGACCCCAAAGATCAGCGTCAGGCCCGCCGCCATCAGGAACAGCATGACGCCGAATTGCAGGCCGTTCAGCACCTGTTCGATCAGCAAAATGGTTGTCATCCACCCGCCTCGTCGCGCGCGTCCCGCCGACAAGCCCCTGAATTGGAAAAAGAAAACGGCCCCGGCACAGCGCCGGGGCCTGCTGGATCACATCTGGCAGTCAGCCCCATAAGGATCGCTATAGGCCGTGGCCGCGACCCCGATGGTGCGGTTGGTGACCACGTCGCCCTCTTTGACGACTTCGCGGATCAGGATGTCCTGCACCGGGTGCTGGTTGGGCGCAAAGGAAAAGTCGCCGCGCACGCTGTCGAACTCTGCCTCGGCCAGGGCCGCGCGGAAGGCGTCGGCGTCGGACACATCCGCCTTGGCTGCCGCACTCATCAACAGCAGCGCGGTGTCATAGCCTTGGGCCGCATAGATCGACGGCAAGCGCCCGTATTCGGCCTGGAAATCGGCCACGAACTTGGTGTTGGCTGCGTTGTCGGTGTCCTTGGCCCAGTGGGCGGTGTTCTTGACGCCCAGGGCCGCGTCGCCGATGGCGCCGAGGATGCCCTGATCAAAGCTGAAGGCGGGGCCGACGATGGTCTTGTCCACACCAGAACCTGCCAGCTGTTTCATAAACGAAATGCCCATGCCGCCGGGCAGGAAGAAAAACAGCGTGTCCGCCTCGCTTGCCCGCAATTGGGCGATTTCAGCGGCGTAGTCGGTTTGGCCAAGCTGGGTAAAGATCTCTTCGGTCACGTCGCCGCCGAAGCCGCGTTTGAACCCGGTCAGCGCGTCCTGGCCTGCGGGGTAGTTGGGGGCCATGATGAACGCCTTTTCGACGCCATTCTCGCTGGCCCATTTGCCCGCGGCCTCGTGATAGGCGTCGTTCTGCCAGGCGACGTTGAAGTAGAGCGGATGGCACCCCTTGCCCGCCAGCGCCGAGGGGCCGGCATTGGGGCTGAGGTAGAATTTGCCCTGCGCGGTGGCCGCCGGCACCACGGCCATCGCCAGGTTGGACCAGATGATGCCGGTCATCACGTCGACCTTTTCCGACTGGATCATCTTGTCGGCCAGTTGCACCGCGATGTCGGGCTTGCGCTGATCATCCTCGACCACGATGTCGAGCATATCGCTGTCCTTGGCCGCCAGCAGAAAGCCGTCGCGCACGTCGATGCCCAGGCCCGCGCCGCCGCCGGACAGGGTGGTGATCATCCCCACCTTGATCTTGTCGCCGTGCCCGTCTGCCAGTGCGCCGCCGCTCAAGGCGGCTATGGCGGCCGAGGCCATCAGTGTCTTCATCATCATCTGTCGTCTCCCTATCGGTGTTGTTTGTTTTGGGTCTTTTACGTCACGCGCTGGCGCGTTCGGTATTCCGGCCGATCCCACAGCCGATGGTTCATCACCTCGGCGATATGATCAACCGCGGCGCGCACATCGTCTGCGTCGATATAAAGGGGTGTGAAGCCAAAGCGCATGATGTCGGGCGCGCGAAAATCGCCGATCACGCCGCGCGCGATGAGGGCCTGCATGGCGGCATAGCCGTCCTCGAAAGCAAAGGAGACCTGGCTGCCGCGCACCCGGCTGTCGCGCGGGCTGGCCAGTGTCAGGGCGGGCACGCGGTCTTCAACTTCTTTGATAAAGAGCTCTTGTAAGGCTGTTGATTCCGCTCGTAATTCCGAGATATCCACAGCCTCCCAAACCTCTAATGCGGCCTCGAGCGCGGTCAGTTGCAGGACGGGCGGTGTGCCCACGCGCATCCGTTCGATCCCCGGTGCGGGGCGGTAGTCGAGGTCGAAGGCAAAGGGCGCATCATGGCCCAGCCATCCGGCCAGCGCCGGGTCCACAGCGTCTGCCAGATCGGGACGGACATAGATGAATGCAGGCGCGCCGGGGCCACCGTTGAGGTATTTATAGGTGCAGCCCACCGCAAATTCGCAGCCCGTGCCCGCCAGATCGACGGGAACAGCGCCTGCGCTGTGCGCCAGATCCCAGATCATCACCGCGCCCGCGCTATGCGCCAGCTCGGTCACGGTGGCCAGGTCGTGCATGCGCCCGGTGCGATAGTCGACTTGGGTCAACATCACCGCCGCGACGCTGTCGTCGATGGCGTCGGCCACCGCTTCGGGCGCCACCACGCGCAGCTCGTACCCTTTGTCCAGCGTTTGGATCAGCCCCTGGGCCATGTAAAGATCGGTGGGGAAGTTACCGGAATCGCTGAGAATGACGCGCCGATCAGGCCGCAACTTGAGCGCGGCGGCAAGCGCCTGGTACACCTTGATCGACAGGGTGTCGCCCATCACGACACTGCCCGCGGGCGCGCCGATCAGGCGGCCCACCGCGTCGCCCACCCGCGACGGCTGTGCCATCCAGCCTGCGCCATTCCACCCCTTGATCAGCTGCGCGCCCCATTCGTCTTGCATCATCGCGGCCACACGGGCCTTGGCCGTCTTGGGCAGCGGACCCAGCGAGTTGCCGTCGAGGTAGATCACGCCCTCGGGCAGATCGAAAAACGCTTTGTTCAAAACCATCTACAGTGCACCTCTCACGTGCCAAAGCTCGGGAAACAACTCAACTTCCAGCATCTTGCGCAAATATGCCACCCCCGCCGTGCCGCCGGTGCCCCGCTTGAAGCCGATGATGCGTTCGACGGTGGTGACGTGATTAAAGCGCCAACGGCGAAAGTAATCCTCGAGGTCCACCAGCTTTTCCGCCAATTCGTATAGATCCCAGTGGGTTGTGGGGTCTTCGTAAACCTGTTGCCACAGGGCCTGCACATCCGGTTGCGCCTGCCAGGGTTGATCGGTTGCGCCACCTGCGGGGTCAGGTGCGCCCAGCTGGGTTGCAGCATGGCGCAACGCGACCTGATACAGGCTGGGCTGCGCCAATTCAGCCGCAAGGGCCGCCGCCGCCGCATCACGATGCGCATGCACCGCTGTCAGCGCAAGCTGCCGGTTTCCCAGGATAATTTCGATCATGCGGTACTGATGCGACTGAAAGCCGGATGAGTTGCCCAGGCTGGGCCGGAAGGCCGTGTATTCGCTGGGCGTCATGGTGCGCAGCACGTCCCAGGCGCCGTTCAACTGCTCAAAGATGCGCGCGACGCGGGTCAGCATCTTGAACGCGGGCGCCAGCGTGCCTGCGGCGATGGCTTGCCGCGCCGTCTGCAACTCGTGAATGGCCAGGCGCATCCACAGCTCGGAGGTTTGGTGCTGGATGATGAACAGCATCTCATCATGCGCCGTCGACAGCGGCCTTTGCGCGCTCAGCAGTGCATCGAGGCCCAGATAATCGCCATAGGACATGTCTTGGGCGAAATCGAGCTTGGCGTCGTGGTGGCCTGTCATGACCCCTCCCGCAGCGCGAAGCGCTGGATTTTGCCGGTGGCCGTTTTGGGCAAGGCGTCCACGAATTGGATGTCACGGGGGTATTTATAGGGGGCGATCGTCGCTTTCACATGATCCTGCAACGCTTTGATTTGATTGGCGTCTTGGGCGATGCCTGCGTGCAGAACGACAAAGGCTTGGACGATATGCCCACGCTCGGGATCCGGCTTGGCCACAACCGCGCATTCCGACACAGCGCTGTGGTGCAGCAGCGCCGCCTCGACCTCGGGGCCTGCGATGTTGTAGCCTGCGCTGACGATCATGTCGTCATTGCGCGCGGCAAAGTGCAGATAGCCATCCTCGTCCATGGAAAAGCTATCGCCGGTGATGTTCCAGCCGTTTTGCACATACCCCGCCTGCCGGTCGTCGGCGAGGTATCGGCACCCGGTTGGCCCCCGCACCGCCAGCCGCCCGACCGTGCCGCGCGGCACCTCGGCGCCTGCGGCATCGACCACGCGCGCCTCGTATCCCGTGACGGGCCGGCCGGTGCAGGCTGGGCGGTGGTCGTCAAAGCGGTTGGAGATGAAGATGTGCAGCATCTCGGTCGCGCCGATGCCGTCAAGCATGGGCTTGCCCGTCTTGGCCTGCCAGTCCTGATAGATCGGCGCGGGCAGCGTTTCGCCCGCCGACACCGCGGCGCGGAGCGAGGACAGATCGGCGCCGTCCTCCATCGCTTGCAGCATCACGCGGTAGGCTGTGGGGGCGGTGAAGCAGACGGTGGCGCGGTATTTCTCAATGATCTCAATCATGTTTTGCGGCGATGCAGCCTCGAGCAGCGTGGCGGCGGCGCCAAAGCGCAGGGGGAACACGGCCAAGCCGCCCAAGCCAAAGGTGAAGGCCAAGGGGGGTGAGCCCACGAACACGTCGTCGGGGGTGACGCCCAGCACCTCGCGCGCATAGCCGTCGGCGATGATCAGCAGATCGCGGTGAAAGTGCATCGTGGCCTTCGGCGCCCCCGTGGTGCCCGAGGTAAAGCCAAGCAGCGCCACATCGTCCCGGCCCGTTTGCACCGCGTCGAACTGCACGGGCTTTTCCAGCGCGAGGCGGTCCAGTTCTGCATCGTGGTTCGAGGTGCCGTCGAACCCCACCACCCGGTGCAAATACGCGCTGTCCCGGGCGCAGGCGGTCATCTCGTCCATCAGCCGCATATCGCAAAGCGCGTGCGTGATCTGCGCCTTGTCGACAATCGCCGCCAGTTCGCCACTGCGCAGCATTGGCATGGTGTTGACCACCACCGCGCCCACCTTGGTCGCGGCCAGCCAGCAGGCCACCATCGCCGGGTTGTTCGCGGACCGGATCAGCACGCGATTTCCGGGGGTTACGCCCAGATCCTCGACCAGCACATGGGCGAGGCGGTTGGTCCAATCTGTCAACTCTTTGTACGTGCGGCGGCGTCCGTTGCCGATCAGCGCTGTGTGGTCGCCAAAGCCCTTGGCCACCATCGCATCCGTCAACTCGACCCCAACGTTCAGGTGCTGGGGATAGTCGAACCCGTCCAGCAGAAAGTCGGGCCAGGTGTCGGCGGGCGGCAGGTTGTCGCGCGCAAAGCTGTCGATATGCGCGCTGGGGCCTAGCATGCGGCCCCCTTCAGCACTTGGCGGGCGATGACGATCTTTTGGACGTCCGAGGCTCCCTCGTAGATGCGCAGGGCGCGGATTTCCCGGTACAGCTGTTCGACCACCTGGCCCTGCCGCACGCCATCGCCGCCGTGCAGTTGTACCGCCGTGTCAATGACGCGCTGCGCGTGGTCGGTGGCAAAGAGCTTGGCCATCGCCGCCTCGCGGGTGACGCGCGGCGCGCCGCTGTCCTTGGCCCAGGCGGCGCGGTAGACAAGCAGGGCCGCGGCGTCGATATCGACGGCCATGTCGGCGATGTGGCCCTGCACCATCTGCATGTCCGCCAGCGGCGCGCCCTGCACCTGGCGGGTGGTGACCCGGGCTGTCGCCTCGTCCAGCGCGCGGCGGGCAAAGCCCAGGGCGGCGGCGGCGACCGTGGCCCGGAATACGTCGAGCACACCCATCGCAATCGAAAACCCCTGCCCCGGCGTGCCGATCAGGGCGGCGGCGGGCAGTGTCACATCCGCAAAGCGGTAGGTGGCCAGCGGGTGCGGTGCCATGACATCCAACCGCTCTACCACCTCGATCCCCGGCAGATCGGTGGGTACTAGGAATGCGCTGAGCCCGCGTGCGCCCGGCCCCTCGCCCGTGCGGGCAAAAACGGTGGCAACATCCGCGATGCCACCATTGCTGATCCAGGTCTTGTCGCCGTTCAGGACATAGCCGTCGCCCATGGCCTGTGCCTGCATCGTGCTGTTGGCCACGTCCGACCCCGACTGCGGTTCGGTCAGCATGAAGGCGGCGATGGCCTGGCCGCTGCGGGTGCGGGGCAGCCAGGCATCTTGCTGCGCGTCGGTGCCAAAGAGGGTGACAGCACCCATGCCAAGCCCCTGCATGGCAAAGGAAAAATCAGCCAGCCCGTCATTGCGGGCCAGGGTTTCGCGGATCAGGCACAGGCTGCGTACATCCAGCGTGCCGCCGCTGTGTTGCAACCAGCCATCCTGGCCCAGCTGCGCGACAAGGCCGCGGCAGGCGGCGTCGACATCGCTGTGATCCACCGGCAGATGTGCGGCGCACCACACCTCGAGCGCATCGGCCAAGCGCTTGTGATCCTGCGCGAAAAACGGCCAGTCGAGGAAGGAACGGTCGGCCATCCTGCTTAATCCCCCTCGAACACGGGCCGCTCTTTGGCGACAAAGGCGCGGTAAGCGCGTTCGAAATCACCGGTCTGCATGCAGATGGCCTGGGCTTGGGCCTCGGCCTCGATCGCCTGGTCGATGGACATCGACCATTCCTGCGCCAGCATCGTCTTGGTCATCATATGGGCAAAGTTGGGGCCCGCCGCGATGTCGCGGGCCAGGCTGACGGCCTCGGCCTCGAGCGTATCTGCGTCCACCACGCGGTTAAAAAAGCCCCAGGCGGCGCCCTCTTCGGCGCGCATGCTGCGCCCGGTATAGAGGAGTTCGGCGGCGCGCCCTTGCCCGATGATCCGGGGCAGGATCGCGCAGGCCCCCATGTCGCAGCCCGCAAGGCCCACGCGGGTAAACAGGAACGCCGTTTTGGCCTGGGGTGTGGCGATCCGCAGGTCCGACGCCATGGCGATGATCGCGCCCGCGCCCACGCAGATGCCGTCGATGGCGGCGATGACGGGCTTGCCGCAATGGACCATCGCCTTGACCAGATCGCCGGTCATGCGGGTGAAATCCAGCAGTTCCTTCATGCTCATCCGCGTCAAAGGGCCAATGATATCATGCACATCCCCGCCCGAGCTGAAATTGCCACCGTTCGAGGCAAAAACCACCGCGCGCACGTCATCGGCATAGGCCAGATCGCGGAACCAGTCGCGCAGTTCGGCATAGCTGTCGAAGGTCAGGGGGTTTTTGCGGTCGGGCCGGTCCAGGCGGACGGTGGAGATGCCGTCGCTGATCGCGCACTGAAAATGCGTGACGTCAGTGCGCATGGGCGGCCTCCTTCTCTTCGGCCAGCGCGGCGAGGCGGGTGGCAAGGCGGCGCGCCTCGTCGGCGGAAAAGCCAGCTAGCAGCTCGTCGACCCAGCGTTCATGGTCTGCCGCTTGGCGGGCAAACTCGGCCTGCCCTGCGGGTGTCAGGCGCACCACCATGGCGCGGCGGTCGCCGGGCACGGGCACGCGTTCGACCAACCGCTCGACCGTCAGACGGTCGACGATGCCCGTCACGTTGCCGTTGGACACCCGCAGCACGCCCGACAGCGCGCTCATCTTCAGCCCGTCGGGGTGGCGCGACAGGGCAGCCATCAGATCAAAGCGGGGCAAGGTCGTGTCGAACTCGCTACGCAAACGCTCGCGCAGCCGCGCCTCGATCAGCCGGGTGGCCTTGAGCAGGCGCAGCCAGAGGCGCAGGCGGTCCTTTGACGCGCTCATATCTCGCCCCCCGACACGGCCATGGCGTGGCCGTTGACCATCGACGCCTCGGGCGAGGCAAGAAAGCGGACGGCGGCCACGACCTCTTGGGGTGCGATCATGCGGCGCATCGGGTTGTCGCGGGTGATCTCGGCCACCGCGGCGGCATGGTCGAGGCCGTGATGGCGCATCACGTTGGCCACCGCAGTTTCAGCCATGGGCGTGTCGACAAAACCGGGACAGACCGCGTTGCAGGTGATGCCCTGGCGCGCGACCTCGTGTGCTGCGGACCGGACAAGGCCCAGCACACCATGTTTCGAGGCCGCGTAGGCCGACAGGTTCGCCCCGCCCTGCAAGCTGGCGGTCGAGGCGATGGCGATCAGCCGCCCGCCTTTGGGCATGCCGCGCAGGGCCGCGCGGAAGGTCAGGAAGGTGCCGGTGAGGTTCACGTTCAGCGTGCGCGTCCAGACATCCAGCGGCGTGTCCACCAGCTTGTGCGCCTCGCCCATGCCTGCGTTGGCGATGACCACATCAAAGGGCGCGTCAAACAGCGCCTCGACCTCGGCCTCGACCGCCACGTCGGCGGTCACGCAGGCCATGCCGCGCCCGCCGTCTGTTTCGGCCAGCGCATCGGCCCGGCGGCCCGTGATGGTGACGGCGCAGCCTGCATCGGCAAAGTCGCGCGCGATGGCGCGCCCGATGCCAGAGCCGCCGCCGGTGACCAGGACCCGCCTCATGCCTGTTGCGCCTCTGCCGCGCGGTCGGACAGGCGCCACAGCTGGTCGCGCCCGGCGGTGTAGGGCAAGGGCCAGGCGGCGTGCCGGTCGCCGATATCGGCGCCTGCGCGGAGGGTCCAATAAGGGTCCGCCAGGTGCGGACGCGCCAGCGCCACCAGGTCCGCCCGGCCTGCCATCAGGATCGAATTGACGTGATCGGCCTCGTAAATATTGCCCACGGCCATGGTGGCCACGCCACCCTCGTTGCGGATGCGGTCGGACATGGGGGTCTGGAACATGCGCCCATAAACCGGCCGCGCCGCGGTCGAGGTTTGGCCTGCGCTGACATCCACGATGTCCACGCCCGCGGCGGCAAAGGCGCGCGCGATCTCGACCGCGTCGGTCGGGGTGACGCCATCGGCGTGCCAATCGGTCGACGAGATGCGGACCGCCATCGGCTTGTCCTGCGGCCAGACGGCGCGCATGGCGGCAAAGACCTCAAGCGGGAAGCGCAGGCGGTTTTCCAGCGACCCGCCATAGGCATCGCCGCGCTGGTTCGACAGGGGCGAGATGAAGGAGGACAGAAGGTACCCGTGCGCTGCGTGCAACTCGATCATGTCAAAGCCTGCGCGGTCCGCCATCTGCGTGGCGGCGACGAAATCCGCCGTCACCTGCGCCATGTCTTGCGCATCCATCGCGCGGGGCACGGCGTTGCGGTCTGACCAAGGGATCGCACTGGCCGAGATCAGCGGCCAGTTGCCGTCTGTCAGCGGTGCGTCCATGTCCTCCCACCCCAGCTGGGTGGACCCTTTGCGCCCCGCATGGCCGATCTGGCAGCAGATCTTGGCCTCTGTCTCGGCATGTACGAAATCAACGAGGCGGCGCCAGGCAGCCTCGTGGGCAGGGGTGTAAAGGCCGGGACAGCCGGGCGTGATCCGCCCCGCGGCGCTGACGCAGGTCATCTCGGTATAGACGAGCCCCGCCCCGCCCTTGGCCCGCTCGCCATAGTGGATCAGGTGCCAATCGGTGGGGCAGCCATCGACCGCCTTGTACTGCGCCATGGGCGAGACGACGACGCGGTTGGCCAGCCGCATGTCGCGCAGTTGAAAGGGCGCAAACATCGGCGCGCGGGGCGGTGCATTGTGGCCGGCACCGGCCTGGCGCATAAACCACGCCTCGGCCCCGCCCAGCCAATCGGCGTCGCGGGCGCGCAGGTTTTCGTGGCTGATGCGCTGGGACCGGGTTAGCATGGAATAGTTCAGCTGCACCGGGTCCATGTCCAGATACCGCTCGACATCCTCGAACCATTCCAGCGAATTGCGGGCCGCCGATTGCAGCCGCAACACTTCGAGCCTGCGCGCGGCCTCGTAGCGTTCAAAGGCTTGGACCAGATCGCTGCTGCCCACCACGTGATCCGCCAGGGCGGCGGCACTTTCCAACGCAAGCTTGGTGCCCGAGCCGATGGAGAAATGCGCCGTCGCCGCCGCGTCGCCCAGCAACACGACGTTTTCGTGGTGCCACGTTTCGCACAGCACGCGGGGAAACTTGATCCAGGCCGACCCGCGCACATGGGCGGCGTTCGACATCAGCGCGTGCCCGCCCAGATGCTTGGCAAAGATCGCCTCGCAGGTGGCGATGCTTTCCTCTTGGCTCATATCGGCCAGGCCCATCGCGTCATAGGTGGCCTGCGACGTCTCGACAATAAAGGTCGCGGTGTTGTCGTCGAATTGGTAGGCATGCGCCCAGACCCAGCCCTGCGGCGTTTCCTCGAAGATAAAGGTAAAGGCGTCGTCGAATTTCTGATGCGTGCCCAGCCAGACAAAGGGGCAGCGGCGCACGTCGATGTCGGGGCGAAAGACATCCTCGAACTCCAACCGGGTCTTGGAATTCAGCCCGTCGCAGGCCACCACAAGGTCGTAGTCGTTCATATAGGCGCTGGCGCTGTGCACCTCGGTTTCGAACCGCAGGTCGACGCCCAGGTCGCGGGCGCGGGCCTGCAGCAGGATCAACAGCTGTTTGCGCCCGATGCCGCAGAACCCGTGGCCGGAGGAGGTGATCACCTCGCCCTTGTGATGCAGCGCGATGTCGTCCCAATAGGCAAAGTGTTCGCGGATGGCGGCCGCACTTGTGGGATCATTTGCCGCCAGGTTGTCCAGCGTTTCATCCGACAGCACCACGCCCCAGCCAAAGGTATCGTCGGGCCGGTTGCGTTCGATCACGGTTACCTCGGCTGCGGGATCGCGCAGCTTGAGCGAGATGGCAAAGTACAAACCGGCGGGACCCCCGCCCAGGCAGACTGCGCGCATGTGACCTCCTTTGGGGTGGGATGCGTGTGTCGTTAAGAAAACGTTAGGGCTGGAGAAAATTTGCTTCAAGTAAAAATATTTTAGGCTTGAAGTTATTTTTGGCCGTCGGTTTTTTGTGGGTCCTCCGGCGCGCGCGGCAACGGTAGGAAATTCAGCGCGTTAAGCGCCGCGGCTGATGTCGGAACTCTGCGCGACCATGTGCACGACTTTTGGGCATTTGACCGTGCAGGCACCACCGCCGGCCCACGAATCAGTCTGCGATACAGGAATTGCACGACGGTTTTTGTGCTAGAGAACCGGCGTTGCCCTACCTGTCGCTGCGCTGCACATCCACCTCGATGCTCTGCACCTGCTCGTCCACGCGCAGCACCTGCGCGGTTTCTATCGCAACAAGACGCACCTGATAGACAACAGACGGCTGCAAGCGCCCGCCCATCACCGACCATAGGCCCGTCAGGTCCTGCAGGCTGACCGACGCCAGTTCGATGCTCAGCTTGCCCATCCCAGCGGGCAGTGTGGGCGCGGTGTCCTCGGCAAACAGCGCATGGCTGTGGAAGTAGCTGATGGCGCTGGTCAGGACAGACAGCCCCTGGTCATAGCGTTCGTCATAATTCGCACACAGCAGCAGGTGCAGCGTCAGCGACAGCGGCGGCTTGCGCTGGATCACTTGGGTGCCCTGCACCTCGGGCTGGGTGCCGCCATGGGGCGCCATCGGATCGCGGGAGACTTGCAAAAGGCTGAGAACGAGGCCCTCGGGCGGGGCGGTGCCCGCGGGGGATTTGCCGGGTGTCGACAGCGTCACAGCCGGGCCGGAGAACACGAAGGCGCTTTGCAAATGCTGGTCCAGTTGGTCCGTCAGGAAGGTGATGGCCTGGTCAATCATCCCCCTGCCCTTTCCAAACGGCCCGCCTTGCGGTGCTCGCGCGCGATGCCTGCACGCAGGTCGGCGGCGGTGATCTGCGCGCGCCCCGCCCGCGCGGCGGACAGCGCGGCGTGGCGGGCCGCATTCACGATGCCGCCCCCGGCAAGGTCACAGTCCTGCGCAAGGGCCGCCAGATCAACGTCCGGCGCCAGGCGTCCGCCCTGCCCCAACAGCCCCTGCCAAATCCGCAGCCGCTCTGCCGGGCCTGGCGCTGGGAACGGCACCACCGCATGAAAGCGCCGGTTGAAGGCGGCATCGATATTGGCGCGCAGATTGCTGGCCAGGATGACCAGCCCCCGGCACGCCTCGATCCGCATCAAGATATAGGCGACCTCTTGGTTCGCGAAGCGGTCATTGGCGCCGCCCACCTCTGTCCGCTTGGAAAACAGCGCGTCGGCCTCGTCAAAAAACAAGATCGCCTCATCCGCCTCGGCCATGTCGAACAGGGCGGCCAGGTTCTTTTCCGTCTCGCCAATCCATTTCGACACGGTGCGCGACAGATCCACCCGCCACACGTCCCGCCCCGTCCGTTGGCCCAGCAGCGCCGCCGTCAGCGATTTGCCGCAGCCCGGCGGCCCGTGGAACAGGCAGGCATAGCCGGTGGGCAAGGCTCGGCCCAGATGCGGATCGGCCAGGATCGCGGGCCCATGGTCAAGCCAGGCGAGCAGGTCCTCGATTTGCTCTTTCGTGCTGTCCTGCAGCACCAGATCGTCCCAGGTCATCCGCGTGTGCAGCCGGGTGGCGGGGATGGTCGGCGTCGACCGGAACACGCCCCCCGTCAGCCGCGCCAGCGCGCCGGGCGTAAGGTCGAGCGGGCCAGTAAGCGTCGGGACCGGTGCGACGATCACGTCGCGCAAGGGCGCTGTCGCGACCGCGTCGGCAACCGCCAACCGCTGGGCTGTGCCGCCGCCCAGCAGGAACGCGACGGTGCCTGCGGTGACAGCGCCCGTCGTGGTCAACCCCACCTGGGTGAACGGGCGGTCCAACACCGGGTTGCGCACCGACAGCGGGTCCAACGCCTCGGGCGCCAGGTGCGGGGCCAAGGCCAGTGCGACGGCGATGCGGGCGATCTGATCCTCTGTCCCGCCGGGGCCGGGGCCTGCGGGCGGGTCCGGTGGCGGCGACGGGTCGTTCTCTAGCAAGCGGCGCATGGCCTGCTGCACCAGCGCGCCGATCCACGCCATTTCCGCGGCGAGCGCGTCATGTGTACTGTCCGGGGTCATCGCCACACCACCGTCAACGGCGCGGTCATCCACGACAGGCGCAGGGTCGACAGCGTCCACGGCAGGTGGTCGAGCAGCATGTCATAGGGCCGCTTTTCCACGCGCAGTTGGCGGCCTGTGTCCTCGATGTCCAAAAGGCCGGGGCGGCGCAAAAAGCTTTCGATGAGGCCGGGCACCGATGTGCCGTCCAGTTTGGGCCAGGCTGCGAGGACCGCTTGCAGCATGTCGTGCCCTACCGCCGTCACCTCGGTTTCGTCCAGCGGCAGCGGCGTGGGCAGCGCCAGCGGCACGCCCAGCAGCAGTTTCAGGAGTGCCGTGTCCTCATCCCCCGACCGCGCGCCATCGTGCAAGAGCATGTCGATCTCAGCCACCGCTTGGGCGCGCAACGGCAGGTCCTGCAACCCGGTCAGGGTGGCGAGCCTGTCCACGTAATGCGGCAGGAAGGGCCAAAGAAGGACTGCGCCTGCGATGGCCGTGGCGAGGTGGGCGTCGGTATGGGTTGCTGTGTCCGTTGCGGCTACGTCCCTTGTGCTGTCAGCCAGTATGGTGGGGTCCGGGACCAAGACCGCATCGCGCCAAGCTTGGTGCGAGAGGATTTTGAGACGGCGCGCCATGGGCCCGCTCGCGACGCTGCGCAACAGGGCGAGGAGCGCGGGCAAGGCGACGCCAGAGGCTGCGCTGACGCTGCGGAGAGCGGGGAGCACTATGTCGGCTTTGCCCTGTGCGTGGGCTTGTAGTGCTTGATCGACGAGCGCGACAGCCGAGGGTTTTATTGGCAGATCGATGTGGGCCATGAGGCCTAGAATCGTCTGCACACCCTGCGCGACATCAGCGCCGAGCACGCGGACCAACAGCGCATGGCGCAGATCATCCGGCTGCACCGACGCAAGCATTGCCCGCCCACGGGCGGACCGTACCGCATCGCGCAGGGCGCGAGTGCCCTCCGGTGTGTCGAGCGTGCCGTCGGCCAGCGCATCCTGCAGGGTGTCAGAGATGGGTGGCGATCCAGTGCGCAGTGCCGCAGCGACCTGTGCCGCTGTACCATAGTGGAGTGCCATCGCAGCCTGCGACATGGGCGGTGCAGCTTCTGCCTCAGTCTGGTTTCCCGAAGGCTGCGCCGGTGCGCCTGTAGCTTCTGCCGGTAACATCTGAAGCAGCGGACCAAACCGCGCCGCATCCCCTGCCCCGTGCTGCGCGCGCGCCCCGGCGCGGAGCCAACCTGCGACATCCGTTCGCCCAATGCCAAGGACAATCGCGGCCCGGGCCAGTAGCGCGTGCAACTGCGCATCCGCTGCATTCGAGGCAGCCCCGTCCAGGACCACGGGATAAATCTGCCGCCACAACGCAGCCCCTATCGCGGGCGGCACGCCCTCAGCCTCGGCGGCGCGGATTGCGGTCAACAAAAGCCCAGCGCGCCCGGGTGCCGCCAGTTCAAGCACCTGTTCGTGGGTGTCCCAGGGCGTGTCGCAAACGGCGGCGTATAGTTGATGTGGGCGCGGCAGATGCATTTGAAATGCTTGCAGCAACGCCTTCGGGCTTTCTGCGCTTGGTGGGTTTTCGGGATCGGTGGGCCGACGCCATGACCCGACGGTCGTAGCAAGGGCCTCGATCCAACCGGCGACGTCTGTTGGAGGGGTGCTAGCATCCAGTATGCGACGCGCTGCAGAAACCAAGCGTCTTTGGCGCGGACCCCATCTGTGTTCGATTGCAGGTTCTAAGTAGAGCAACGCGTCGCGCATGGGCGCTGCACATGCATGACCTTCCGTGGCCGCGCAGAAGTCTTTGAAACCCCCGTGTTCTGCTGGCGTCGTGGGTGTTCCCGGATCGGCGGCGACTTGATCGTTTAACCGATCTTCGATCTCATCGCGGGCGACGCCCGTGACCTTTGACGCGACGTTAAAGACGTCCGGCACATCAACAGCGCGGCGCAACGCCAAACGAAAGAACTCCATACGCGCAGGTACGGACATATCGCTCTGCCACGGCAAAGCCAAAACGCGTTCTAGCGTTTTGAGTGCCGCCGCAGACACGCCGAACTGCGTCATCAACTCAGCAAAAACCGCATCGGGCAACATAGCCGCCCGGCGCAGCGCAGCTGGGGTGGCAAACAACACCTGCCGCTTCTGTGGCGCGACGTCCGGCAGCGCGTCCATCATCGCCGCAGCCGGCTCACGCCCGGCCAGCCATCCGTCGAAAACCTCCACCGGATCGCGCGCGCGCACCGACGCGCCGTGCAGCGCCACTGGCAATTCCCGACGGATCGCACGCGGCAGGTCTTCGCGCAGGCGGCGGAAAGGCAGGGTGCCCAGATCAACCTCGACCCGTTCAATCGTGCCGGTGTCAGAGCCGGAGAATGACGTCCCGACCGCCTGTTCAATTGCGCTTTGGCAGGTGGCCGAGACAAGGTCGAAAACGGCATCCGGCGCCAGACCGCTGGCGATATCCAGGTCGAACGTGACGGTTTGAATGCGATGCGCGGGTGTCATGGTGGGAACCGGTTCAGGTGCCGCTGCCCGTAGAGGCGGTGCAACCAAAGGCCGATGCGCGCCGACTCCCCCGCCGCGGCGGTCTCCACAGCCGCGTCCGCCTCGGGCGTGCGCGCATCCGGCGCCCGGCGCTTGCGCTGCGCGGCCAGCCAAGCGGCGTGATGGGCTGCAAAGCACGCGGCCTGCGGTGCGTCCAAGTGATACCAGTCGAGGGTCAGATGCGCGGGCAAGGCATCCGCCAGGTTGCGCGCCGACCAGGCCGCGTGATCGCCGTCTCGGGCGGCAATCACGGCTGTGACCCGGTGCTGCGTAAGGTCGGGTGGCAGCGCGACGGGGCGCATGAACGCCGGCTTTGCACCCGCACGGTCCAGCCAGGCACGCGCATCGGACGCCAGCCCCGCAACCAACGCTTTGGCATCCGCGCGGCAGGCGGCGGTTTCGATCAGGTGCAGGGTCGCGCCGGGCGCGCGCAGGGTCAGGTGCAAGCGGTAGCCATCGGCGGGCGTGACGTGCCAACACGCGCCTTGCACCAGGGCCTGCGCGACAGGGGCCATCAGGCTGGGCCAGGCGCCGTCGCGCACAACCGCGTGCAGGCCCGCACCCAACTGCACGCCCCACACGGGGTCCGGCATGTGTTCGCACGGGCCCGCACAGGTGCACACATCTGAAAACGCATCGCGCGCACGAAACTGTGCGCGGCCATCGACAATCTCGAAGGAGGTTCCGATCTGCAAATCCGGTATCGCCATCTCAGCGGCACGATCGGTAAGCAGCGCGTTTTCAATGACGATCGGGGGCTGGTCCAGGCCGGACAGCAACTGCGCGCGCACTTGCGCGGGGGCGTGCGCAGGCGCGTCGATCTCGTCCAGCAAAACCCCCGCGCCGCGATGCGCCTGCAGGGCGCGATGCGCGCTCAGGAACCGACGCTTCAGTTCGGCCCGCTGCGCGTCTCTGGGTGCATCGGTGTCGCGCAATGCCAGGCGGGTCAGGCCCGCGTCGTCAAAGGGCTCGCCGATGCGGGCGAGCAGGTGATCATAGGCGCGCTCTTTCCTGTCGGCCCAAGGATCGAAGGCAGCGACCAGCGCTGCGTGATCCTTGGCGCGCTGCGCGGGATCGGTCCCTTCCAACAGGATGTCGGACGCCCCCGGCGGCAGCGACGCGGTCGACGCCGCACCGGCCAGCGGCGCACTGGCATAGGACGTCTGCGCCGCGCGCGTGCCAAACAGCTCTGCCATCTCGGCCAGCTGCGCCAAGGCATCTGCCAGGATTTGTTCGAAGGGCAGCAGATAGCCGCGCAACTGGTTGATCTCGGCCAGCCGGGCGCGCGCGTCCTGCCGTGGCATGACCTGCGACAGCGGGTGAACCACGCGCACGGCATTGGCCGACAGGCCTTGGGGGCCCAGCCCGTAGGCGGCGGGCAGGATGTACTGCACCGACCGATACCGGGATACGGGGCGCACGCGGCCCAGCGGCAGCCGCGCATAGGCCTGATCGCGCAGGGTCTTCATCTGATAAAGCACACGGTAGCGTTTGGTTTGCTCTTTGTGCCGCATGATCAGCAGAACGCGGCTGTGATCGACGCGCTGCACGCGCCCGGCCTGGGTCAGGACCAGGCCCTGTAGCCCCGCCGCGTCACGTGGCGCGATGGGCAGGCTGTCGCTGCTTTTGGGCAGATGCGACAGCTGCGCGCCCGTCACACCCGCCACCGACAGGATCGCCTGCATCACGACGGGCCGCGAAATCTCGCTGTTCATCGGGGCAAGGCTGTGATCGGGGATCACGCCCAGTTCAAGCTCGGGGCCCTCGAAAATCTTGTCCGGTGACGCGCCGCTGCGCAGGGCGCTGTCGAGGTCTTGGATCATCGGGGTCGGGTTCAGCCGTTCTTCGATAGCCAGAAAAACCTCGGCCATCAGGTCTTCGGGATGGCTGCCCGCGGCGATCTCGACCGTGCCTTGCAGGCACAGCGGCGTCGTCGGCACCAGCCCCACCGCGCCGATACTGTCGCCCATCTGCCGGGCAGAGAGCAGGCATTGGCGGGCCTGCGCCACGATCTCGTCCACCGGCGGCTGCGTCCGCGGCCCGCTCAGCGGCTCGCTATAGGTGTGGATATGCGCGTCATAGCGCCCCGGCCGCCCGGACGCACGCAGCCACACGTTTTTGAGGCCAAAGACCCGATCATAGAGCACTTTGCGGTAGTCATTCAGCGTCACGGGCGCGCCGGTGAGGGCCTTGTCGCCCGTCTCGATGCTTAGGTCCTGCGGCTGTAGCCCCGTCTGGGCCAGAGACGAGGCCATCAGATCGGCAAAGGGATGCCCGCAGCGATAGGCGACATCGTTGATGCCAAAGCTAAGCGCCTCAAGCAGGGTCACCCCGGGGTCGTGGGTGTTATAGTCTGTCCACGTCTCGCCCGACAGCGCCTGGACCCGCGCAAGGGCGGTGCGCATCACCTGCGCGTGGTCCTGGGCGCCTGGGGGCGGGATGCGTTGGATGGCCACCTGCCTTAGCCCCAGATCAACGTGCCGTGCACGCGCACCGACCCCGGCGCCTTGCCATAGCGCGGGCCGCGCACCTGCAAGACCGGGCCGTCATCGGTTTGCTTCCAACGCAGGTCCACCACAGCGGCCCGCCGGCTGATCCCGCCGACCAGCAACCGCAACGCCGTGGCCAAGAGGACAAGGGATACCGCCGCGCAGATCGCGATCAGCAGCAGCGCGTCGGAAATGCCGGGGACCAGGCTGCTGCCGTCCGTGAAATCATACACACGCTCGGCGTTGATCTGACGTCTTTCTTCTTCCAAGGCGTCGAGTTCGGCCCTCAGCTCGCGCTGGCGCTCGCGCAACGCGCTCTGGTTTTCCCGTTCGCGCAGCAACGTGTCCTCGTCCACCGACACATTGATCTGTACGTCCAATTCCTCGGTGCGTGCCTCGAGGGCCTGCAACTCAGCCGTGATCTCAGACATGCGGTCCACCTCGGGTGCCGCCCCATCCTCCTCAAAGCTCTGCAGGTCAGCCGCGGCATCCTCATAGGCCTGGGCCGCAGCGTCCCGATCCCGGGTCTGTGCGACCAAAAGCCGTTCGTCGATCACCGCGGTCGTGGCACCTGCGCGGATCGCCTCCAACTGCGCCAGCGACGCCTCGGCGCGCGTGAACCTCTTGGCGGCCGCCGCCACCGCGATCTCCAAGGCGTCCAACTGCGATGTATCCGCGCGCGCGGCGGCAAGTGCGGCCTGCTCTTCGCGCAGGTTGATCATCTGCTGGCGCAGCTGCTCCGCCTCTGCCATCGCAAGTGCCTGGAACAACGTGCCCTCATTCGCAACCACCGACGCCATCTGGCCCAGCTGCTCGCGCGCGTTGGAAAAAACACGGGTCTCGCGTTCGATCCGCGCCAGGGCGACCGTTTGGGCCGCCGCTTCGGCGCGCCACCTTTTCTCTTTGTGGTAGTCGCTAGCCCAAATGCCCCACAGGACCAGCGCAACCGCAAACAGCGCCAAAAGTGCGGGCAGCACGTAGGCACCAAAGATGCCGGGGCGCGCGATGTGGTGGGCCGGATGCACCCGGCTGCCATGCCCACTGGTCAGCGCGGTCGCGTGCAGCAAGGCGGGGCCGCGGGCGACACGCCCGATCAGCCGCCACACCCGGTTGGGCACCGTTACCTTTTGCCCTGGTGGCAAGGCCGAAGCTGCGGTCAGGTGCAGCGCCACGGGCCGCCCCGGCGGGTCCAACAGTTTCTGCCAGGTGCCGTCGCTGACCAACTCGGGCAGGTCGGCGCTGACAATACGCGCCTCCGCGCCCGCGACCGCATCCACCGCCAAGGGCATGCCGCGGGCCGCACCCGCATGCACAGGCGCGGTCACGGTCAGCGCCTCGGTCAGGTCGGGACCAAGCGGGCCCAGTTCGGCCCCCGTCTCTGTCAGCGACAGCCGCCAGACACCATCGCCGGTGCCCACTGACATGGCCTCGCGCGCCTTGAACGTCTCAAAGGCGTCCTTGTGCTGCGCCAGCTCTTCGTCCAGCGCCATGTTGTCGATCAGCTCGGCAAAATTGTCGCCGGTCGGCAGTTCCCCATCGCTGAAATAGGCCTTGAGGGCGTGGCGTGTGTCGATCATAGCGGGGTCTCCTTCGGCGGAATGGCGTCGGACGGGTCGGTGATGACAAAGCTGGCGCCGATGCGCAGGCCGCCGATCCCAAAGGGGCGCGCGCGCAGCGGGATACGCTGGGGTGTGGCGGCAAAGATCGCGCGGTCATCGGGCGTAAAGGCCTGCAAATCGGTGCGCACGCCCAGATCACCAATGCCCACGCGGCGGGGCAACAGGCGCAGCGCCAGCGGGCGCACAGGCACCAGAACCGACCAGGCCGTGGCGCAGGCAATCCGCCCGGCAGGCCCGCGCGCGGTGTCTTTCAACCCGTGCAGATCGCCCTGAACGCCAGGCTGCGCATAGGCGTGCAACAGACCAACCGCATCGGCGCGCGCAACATACGGATGCGCCTCCAGCAGGGCCTGCACGCTGTCGGCATCAGCCTGGCCGGTGCCGATGTTCATGGGCGTGTCGGGGTCGTTCAGCCACGGCGCGATGTGCCGCGCGACATAGGCCTCAAGATCACCCAGCAGGCTGGCGGGCGCGTCGCGCAAAGGCTGGACCATCGCCTGCACCTCGACCGGTTCCCATTGCGGCGCGCGCACCGACAGGCGCGTGACCGAGGGCGCGCAGTGCTGGATCAGAAACTGGTGGATGTCATAGCGGGTGATCATCGGCAGCTCGGGCGGCGCGCCGGTGACGCGGCCCGTGCGCTGCGGGGTCACTGCCAGGACCAGATGGCCGGGCGACACCTGGCTCAGCCGTGCTTGGCCCACCTGCGGAAACCGGTCCAGCACCAGCCGTTCGTAGTCACGCGCGGTGATGGCTCGGCCCCGGTGGCGCAGCCGCCCCGACACACGGGTGCGAAAGGCGGCTTCGGTCTCGCGGCAATGGCCCCCGTCGCTGGCGCGCGGCTGCGACAGGGTTTTGATCCCCGGCACCGGCACCTCGAGCGCGCGAATCGTGCCAAGGGGCACATTGGCCGGGGGCGCGTCTGGATCGGGCGCAACCGCTTGCGCCTCTTCGTTCGGCTCCGATGCGGGCGCGGTGTCCTCAGGCAACACGCGGGCGACCAGGCCTGCGCGCATGTGAAGTGCCTTGATCGTGCCATAGCGGTCGGGATCGCCCTCGATCGCCGCCACCACCCACTTGCGCGCCCCATCCGCATCGCGCGGCATACGCATCCGTATCACTCCTGGCACCACCAACCCGCGGGTCAAATCCGTCTCTAGCGCTTCGTCCGGCAGGGTGTCCCACGCGGATTTCAGGCGGAAATACCAGTTCAGCGACGGACGGCGGTGGGTGCTGTCCGCGGTCCATTGCGGGGCATAGCACGGCTCAATATCGATCAGCATCGACAGCGGCGCCGCCTCTGGCAGCCCGTCAAACCCCAGATAGAGCAGCGCATCCGCCGCAGGCATGTCCAGCCGCAACCCCTTGGCAGAGGGCTGAAACCCGTGCGGGATGTCCGCCATCATCGGCAAGCGCCAAATGGCAGAGATCGGCACCGTGGCCTGTGCGGTGTAATCGACGGTGATGTTGGCCGCCATGGGCACCGGCGGCTGGGCGGGCAATACGGGCGGCGCAGGCGGGGCGCGCAGCGCCTCGAACCTGCGCCGGGCGGGCGTGGCGGCCTGGGTCAGCACCGCGGGATAGCGCGCGTGGCCAAACCCGATCTCGGGCGCGGTCAGGCGCAGTTGCAGGATATGGCCCAAACCCGCACCCACCACGCGCCAGGTCCGCCGCTTGCCAATCTGCCCGCCGCGCTTGCGTTGAAACAGCGGCTCTGGCGGCAGCACCTTGGCGGTCTTGCCGTTGCCATGCGCCAGCGTACCCTCGAAATCCTCGATCCCTGCCAGATCGTATGGCGCGTAGATGTCAGACCACTGTGCCGCATCCAGCGGCAGGCCCGCCCAATCCAGTGACAGGGCCAGGCTGGTCACGTGTTTACCCGCCAATTCGCCCACATCTATCGCAAAGACCGCGCCGACCTTGGGCGCGGGCCCAAACACGGGCGCCGGCGCGTTCAGGTCGAGCGGCAGGTCGGCACCCGTCGCCTGCGTCGGGCGGAGGTCCGTGACCGACACCTCCAACTCGACGCCCGCCAGCACCAAGCCGGCCATCGCAGAGGCGGCATAGACCTTTGCCCTGTGCGACAGGCTCAGCTTCAACTCTGGCACCGCAACCGGCGGTGCCTCTGGCGGCAGGGACAGGTAGAGGGTCAGCGTGCCCGCTGCAACCGCTGCCCCATCCACCGCCATCGGCTGGCCGTCCAGGCGCACATCAAACGCATCCCGTCCCAACCGGTGCAAATCAGTCCGGCCCACGCGGCCACCCAGGTCGCGCTGCGCTTGGCCGTGAAAGCGGCGAAGGGCAACGGACAGGCTGACGGTCGCGTGCGGGTCAAAGCGCAGATGCACACGCACCTGCCGCGCCCCGCCCGCCATCAGCAGGGATGGGTCGCGAAAGGAAATGCCGATGTCCACCGGGGCCATGTCCGGCGCACGGAACGGATGCCACGGGCCATCGCCCGCGATCACGCCCGCATGCACGGCGCGGATCCAGGTCGCGGCGGGGTCCTTTGGCGTGGGCACCCGGCTGCGCCGCAGCCGCACAACGCGGCGCGCGGCCAAGGTGCCCGCGGACAGGTGCGTGTCGCGCACCAGATCATAGTGCAGCGGCACCGCCCCCTCCGGCGCGTTCCCCACAAGGCGCGTGCCCTTGGGCAAGGTGAGCGTCCGCGTACCCGGCGCGAGGTCAAAGACAACCTCGGCCCGGTCCGGCACAGGCGGCGCGGGATGCAATTGCAGCACGGATTTGTAGTGATACAGCAGATGCCGCTCGGTCAGGGCGGCAAAGTCCGCCTGCAGCATGCGGTAGCTTTCGAGAAAGCCAAGGGCGAGGCCCACATGCGGGGCGTGGTCCGATTTCTCGCGCAGCGCACGGTCCAAATAGTCGCGCGCCACCGCCACCAAACGCCCCGTCGCCCGGTTGGCAGTGGAATAGGCCAGCGACAGGGTGGCCGACGATTTGTCGTCCCAAGCCGCCGCCGTCGCCAGCGCGGACAGTGAAAAGGACGCGCGCGGCGTCTGCGTGCGTTCGCTCAGCGCCGGTCCCAGTTCGGTCGTGATGGCGTCGTCGAGCGTCTTGTACAGCGCCGCCTCAATCCCCTGCCCCGCCAGCGCCCCGGGCAGGGCACGGGCGCGGCCCCGCCACGTCTGAACGCGGGCCAGGGCGCCTGCAAGGGTCTGCGCCATCGCGCCTTTGGGATCGTTGCGGTGCCGGGCGTATTCGACGCGGGCGTCCACTTGGCACATCTCGGCCAGCAGAAACACCAAATCGTCACGCCACATCGCCGCCCAACCGCCCGGGCGCAGCGCCGTGCCGTCGTCATAGGCGACATGGCCCGAAAGTGCAGCCAACTGCGCGATCATCGCTGCGCGGTCGCGTTCCTCCAGGGCGATGTGGCCGGTGTCCAACGCCGCAGGCGTCAGCCCGGCGCGCCAGGTATGCGGTCGGGTGTCCATGACGTATCAGCAATCCGCTCCTGCGTCGGAACAGAGGTGCCCTCTTGGTAATAAAACGGGAAAACGATGTTGCTGCGGCTGTTGGTGGCCGGAATTTTATAAGTCAGTTCAATATCAAGGCGGCCTGCCCCATCCGTGGCGGGCGTCAGGTGCACGACCTCCAGCACGATCCGCGGCTCGTGGGCGCGCACGGCCTCTTCGATAAGATAGCGGATTTCGGTCAGCGTCGTGCGGTCCATATGAGCAAAGCTGTGCTCTTGCAGGCCAAAGCCATAGTCTGGCCGCATCACCCGTTCGCCCCGCAGGGTGGACAGCAGGACATGCAAGCTTTGCGCGATGTCGTCGCCTGCCCCGACCATCTGCGCGCCGTCCGGTGAAAACCGGGGCGGAAAGGCCCAGCCGCGTCCCAGAAAGCGGTGTGCGTCATCCATCTGTCAGCCTCCGATCATCACGGTGGGAAAGCCCGCGACGATTGCCCCGCCATGCGCGGTCGTATCGCCCATGCGCGCCGCGGGCTTGCCGCCGATCATCACGGTCGCCGACCCTTTCACAATGCTGTCGGGCGGGCCCACGCAGACGGCCGTGTCGCCCATCACCGCCGCAGGCAGACCGCCGATCAGAACGGTTGGCGCGCCCGGGCCCACGATCGGCCCGCCGACATGCGGGATTGGCGGCACGCCCGGGGTCTGCATCGGGCAGGTGTGCATATCGGTGAGGCGCGCGGCGGGGGGCATCAGTTCAGATTGATCGGCAAGCCGCGGACCGTCACCGGCCCCGACGCGCTGAATTCCGCTTTGGCCGTGCCCTTGGCGGTCAACGCCGCCTGCGCCTCGACCGTGACATTGGTGCCTTTCAGCGACAGGTCGGTCTTGGCCTCGCCGGTCACGGATTGGCCTTTAACTGTGACCGCCCCGCTGGCGGCCAGGGCCAGGTCGCCCTTGGCGTCCAAGGTGATGCCCTTGTCGTCCAGCGTCACCGCGTTGCCGGTGCTGTCGGTGATCTTTACCGCCTTTGCCTCATCATCCAGCGTCACCATGTGACCGCCGGGGGTGGCCAGGGTCAGGGTCTTTTTCTCCTCATCGAACTGGACCTTCAGGCCCGCCGTCGTTGCAATCTCCTTGACCGTGTTCTTTTCATCCGCAGGCGTGGGTGCGGCGCGGTTGCCGCTGTGCAGCGCGCCCAGCATCACGGCGGCATTAGGATCACCCTGCAGAAAGCCAAGGACCACCTCGTCATCCACCTCGGGCAGAAACCGGATGCCCGCCCCGGCCCCGGCAAAGGGGGTTGCGACCCTGATCCAATGGCCCGCCTCGCCCCCCGCGACCAGGGGCAGCGCCACCTTGATGCGGTCCTGGCCCTGCGGGTCGTCATGTATTTGCAGGACTTTCGCGATGTGCAGGCCCGCGACCCCCGGCGCCAACCCCGCGGCGGGCGCGGCGCTGACATCGCGCTTGGCGTCGGTAAAGGCACGGCGGTCGAGGCCCAGGCGCACCTCCGTGTCCCACCGACCCGACGTCACGCGGTGCCGCACACCACTGACCCAGGCATCACCGTCAAAGGTCTTGCCCAGCCCGCCCAGGGTCACCTGATCGCCCACGCTGACCTGCGCATAGCCGGGAAAGGCCACGCGCCCCTTCAACCGGGCCAGGCGCGATTTCAGCAGACGACCGGCGGCCCAGCCTTCCAGCGCCTTGGGCGCGAGCGTGGCATCGGTGCGCAGCACCTCACCCGGTTGCGCAATCGCGCTGGCCAAGGCGGTACCGTCCGGCGTGCCCCCAAGGGTGATGCGTGGCGCAACGCCCTGGCCGTCGGCCATGACCTGTTTGGTGGGGTCCCAGCTGTGTGCCGTGACCTCGGGCACCTGCTGGGCGGCGTCAATCTCCAACTCCATGACCGAAACGGCTTCGCCCACGCGCAACGACAGCACCGGCGTCTCGAACGCCGGGGGCGCCACGGACACGGCGCCGTCTTGCACGCGGATGACACAGCCATTCGCTTCCGCACGGGCCAGGATATAGTCCCAATCCTTCGCGGCATATTGCACGCTGTGTTCGGCCTTGGCCCCGTCCATCTTGACCGTCGCCTTCAGCTTGGCGTCTTGCAGGATGTTGGTCACACAGTCCGCATCCGACATCTCGGTAAACAGGCGCGCGTTGCGCGCCAGGGTCAGCACCAGCGCGGGATCGGCGCAGCCCAGTTCCAGCGCGGTCTCGCCATCCGCGCCCATCCGCACGCTGTGGCTGCGGATAACACCGGCAAAGACCGGCTGCGTCTTGGCGTTATAGCCCAGCGCAACCTCGATCCGTTTGCCGGGCAGGAAATCCCCGCTGTTGGAGGCGGCAAAGACCTCTTCGCGCGCCGACCCGTCCGCGATGCAGATGCGGGCGTGGGGCAGTCGGTTGACCGCGGTCTCGACCTCGATCTCGGTCACGAAAATGGCGTCGTCCAGCGCCTTGCCATCGACCTTGATGTCAATCGACACCACGTCGCCGACCAGCGTATTGGGCGATACGGTCATTCCGTCACCGGCGGAAAGGCCAGGACCTGGCCCGGGGTCAGGTGCATCAGATCGTCCAGATCATTCGCCCGCGCCAGCGCCACGGTCAGGGCCGCGTCACCATAGACCTGCTGGCACATCATCGGCAGCGTCATGCCATCCACCACGCGCCGCACCTTGGACAGATCGTCCGACTTCTTGCCCGCCCGCTCGACGATCTGCTTGGCCGTCCGGTGTTCGCGCAGCGTGACGTCCAGCTTGGCCCGCAACGAGTCCCCCGAGGGGCTGAACAGCTCGTGCGAGATCGACAGATTGGTCAGCCGCGAAGGGAAGATGAACCCACCCCAGATCAGCAGCAGAAAGTTCGGGCTGTGCGGCTCGCCGTTAAAGGCATAGGTGACCTCTTCGAACTTCGTGATCGCCTCGCTGACGCTGGACGTTCCCGGCACCACGCCGGTGCCGTCCAGATAAAGGGTAAAGCTGA
Source organism: Pseudomonadota bacterium (assembly GCA_038525395.1). Lineage (GTDB taxonomy): Bacteria > Pseudomonadota > Alphaproteobacteria > Rhodobacterales > Rhodobacteraceae > Tateyamaria. The sequence continues at coordinate 31,250 of JBCBHS010000023.1, forward strand.
CGGTGCGCGGCTCTTGGCTTTTGTATTGCAGGCGCTTGCCGCCCGTCTCGATGCCGTCGTCGGTGACAAAGGCGTTGGCGAAATCCTCGGACAACCCCTCGGGATTGATCTGCGCCTCGAACGTGCCCACCTCGATGTCCAACTCGGGGTCGGCATAGGCCTTGAGGATCAGCTTGTCGGCCATCTCAACGCTCCGCCTGGCGGCGCAGTTCCTGCCGGATGCGCGCCTCGCACGCCTGCAAGATCTGGCGTTTGAGCGTGTCGATATCCAACGGCTCTGCCGCCCCAGCGGCGGGCGCCTCGTCATCGGTGACGCGGGCGCGCATCACGATTTCGCGGATCTCAACCGGCATTCCGGTTCAACCCCAAACCTGGCAGATCGGCCTGACGCGCACGCATGACCGCGTGGCAGGCAAACTCGATCTTTTCCATGGCAACCTCTGACGTGTCAGCCTTGAACGGCTCGATCGTCCAGCGGATGGGCCAGGCGCGCACGACGTTCCACGCGATCACCGGCTCGCCCATCGGCCCCAGCAAAGCGACGGCGATGTCGCGCGGCGCAATGGGTTTGACCAGCACCGATTCCATCACCTCGGTACACCAGTCAAACAGCGGCGAGGACGCCAGCATGATCCCCCGCGACAAAACCAGCGGACCCACCTTGGCCCGCGACGGCACCTGGTGCGGGGTCGGCACGCCGCCCTCGCGGATCTCTGCCACCTCCCATTCGGTGGTCAGGCCCGACACCTCGGAAAACCCCGCATCCACAGCAGGCGCGCCCGCGATCCACACCGCAAAGGAAAACGCCACAGGGGGATAGGCTTGCCGCATCATCCGTTCTCAATCGTCAAACCTTCATGCGCAAGCTCGACGCTTTCCACCGCAATCTCGTTGCCGTCGGACTTGAGGTCGGTGCCGGTGATCTTGGCCGGAAAGGCATTGGCCAGCGTCCAAACCATCGTGGCCGACCCGCTTTCATCCAGCAGCTTGATCGTCACCGTCTGGCGCTTGATCGTGTTCAGCTTGGTCTGGTTGAACCAGTCCCAAAACCCGTTGTCCTTGGCAAAGACGCCCTTTTTCAGGGTGACATTCCCGCTCTTGCGCATGCCCGGCATCTTTATGGTCGAAAAGATCTTTGAATTGCCCGCGCGGTATTCGATCACGTCAGATTCGACATCCAGCCCGCTGACCTCTTGGAACGCCAGGTTCTCGCCCACATCCGTGATGTCGACCGAAAAGAAAAACTTGGGCAACGGCCACGTGTTGTCCTGTACTTCACCGACCATCTTCGGCCCTCCGTGTTAGTGACATTGCGCGCATCCCGCCCGATCAGGAGGTCTGCATTTTCTGCTGGAACGTGATCTCGATGAACTCGGCCGGGCGGGTGACGGCGACGCGCACGCTGATGCGCATATAGCCGTCGAGGATGTCCTGCGCCGTCATGGTCGAACCCAGGCCAACCGTCACCTGATAGGCCTCGTCCGGCGTGGCCCCCGCCAGCGCGCCCGCCTTCCATTGGTTGTTCAGAAAGTTGCGGATCATGTTGGCCACCGTGATCCATGTGCTGGACGTGTTGGGCGAAAACACATAGGCCTGTGCCGCCCCCTTGATCGACTGTTCCAGAAAGATCATCGTGCGGCGGACCGAGATATAGCGCCAATCCTGGCTGTTGCCGTCCAGCGTGCGCGCGCCCCACACCATCACGCCGCGGCCCATAAAGGTGCGAATGGCATTCACCGCCTTGCCGCTGACCGGCACGTTCAGATCCTCCTGCTCTTCCTGGCTGATCGTCACGCACGGGGCCGAGACCGAGGCAAGCCCAGTATTCGCAGGCGCCTTGAACACCCCAAACGTCGCATCCGTCCGGGCATAGACCCCGGCCATCGCCGCCGCGGGCGGCAGCAGGTTGGCCGCGCGCAGCGTGTCGTCCATCACGTGGCGGTAGGTCTCGCTCAGTTGCAGCAGGCTGTTATGGGCGCGGGTGATTTTGACCTCGGTGTCCGGCGGGTTCGTGATCGCCGCGACCATCTCGGTCAGCTTGTCCTTGTCGTCGCCATCTTCCATATCGGCCAGCTTCAACTCGGTCGTGATCTCGGTCGCCAGCTCCCCGGCAAAGGTCATGTCCAGCGCCCGGAAATCCAGCTCGGACCCCGACACGACCGTCGCATGCACCCACGGGTAATAGGCGGTGCCATAGCTCAGCAGGTCCTCTTTCATCGCCTCGCGGAACAGGCGGATCACATCCCCATCGCCGCGCACCCGGGGCAGATGCCCGTCATAGACGTCGAAAATCGCGACCCGGTCCCGCAGCTTGGTGCAGTGCTGAAACATCCACCCCGACAGCGTCTCCCAATCCGCGCGGCCAAACACCACCGCATCGGGGATCACCAGCATCGTGGGCTCTGGCTCTTTTTCCAGCAGGTCCAGGCCCACCCGAAAATCGTCGCGCGCCTTTGTCGTCGCGGCGTTGTTGCCATCGACATACGGGCCCACCGACACGATCCAGCAGGCCGCGCCACCATTGTCGAAAAACAGGCGCATGCTGTTGTACAGCAAGAACCGCGTGTCATCGGTCGGGGCGATCACCGGGTTGCCCGCATCATCGGTCCCGCGGGCAAAACGTGTCTGCGGCGCGCCGCCAAACAGCATCTCAAATTCCGACAGCGACGTGATGCGCGTGGGCACGTTGGTCAGGATCTGCTTGCCGCGCAGCGCCGTCTGCGTATAGCCCAGAAAGGCGGGCACAGCCGTCGCAACCTCGACCACGGAGTTGGGAAAGGCGTTCTTTTCGACGATGTAGACGCCAGGGGTCTTGTACTGATCCATTATGGGTCTCCGCTGCGTTAGGTCGTGGTGTCGGGCAGGTCAGCCACAGCCGTCCAATAGGCGGCCTGCGCCGTCGCGATATCGCTTTGTGCCGCGGCCACGGCGGCGGCCCGCGTCGCGGTTGCGACCTCTTTGTCTGCAGCCGCTTGGGTTTCGGCCCGCTTGCGCGCCTCTTCGGCGATGGGGGCCGCCGCCGCCGCTTTGGCCCGCTCTGCCCGCGCCCGCTCTTCCGCGCTTTTTGCGGCCCGTGCCGCGGCTTGCGCGGCACTCAGGGCCGCCGCCGCCTCTGCAACCGCCACCTCCGCCGCTTTCAAAGCCACACGCGCATCGTCCAAATCGCTGGCCTTGCCCTCCACATCCGTCAGCGCCGTCGCCTGCGCCTTTTCAGCTTTGGTCAGGGCGCCTTCGGTCTCGGATTTCGCCGCAGCCGCAGCCTCGGCCGCTTCGACCGCAGAGGTTTCGGCGGCCTCAGCCGCTTGCGTCGTCGTGGTATAGGCGCGCTCGGCTGCCAGAACATCCAGCGCCGCCTGCTCCTGCGCGGCGGCAAGCGCCTTGGCTGCAACCGCCTTTTTGGTCGCCGCATCCAGCGCCGCAACCGCCTCCGCCTCCGCTGCATCCTTCTGCTGCGCCGCCTCCATCGCGGTGCTCAGGTCAGACACCGGCGCATCTGCCTTGGCCTTGGCAGCACTTGATTTCTTGTCGGGCGTGGATGCGGATTTGTCTTGTGTATCGGGCAACGGCGTCCCCCCCAGGAAACGGATAAAATAAAACAAACGACTCAAAAAATTCTACTTAATGGTGTCACCCAGTTGACCCTGGGGCAAGAAAAATAGCCCACGGTGTCCTTGCATGGACGCGGGTTGAGCCGCGCAGGTGTGCGTAGGTTTTGGGCACATCGAAGAAGAAGTGACGTGTTTTCAAGGTGATGCAGAGAGGTCAGAAACGCCAAAATTCATCCGCAGCTTCGCGTGAATTTACCGCATCGTCGCGCGTCCATGTCCTGCTGCCTCCGGGTGCGAGGGGATACACGGCCCATGCAACCGGACACCACAATTTTGCGCCAGAGTTCGGCACCGAAGTCCAAAACTGCAACGCCCGACCGGCGCTTCAGCGATCAAAGCTCGTAAAACACGTCCCCTGCCTGCAACGCAAATGCGAATGGTACGGGCGGTGGGACTCGAACCCACACGGGGTTGCCCCCTTCGGATTTTAAGTCCGATATGTCTACCATTCCATCACGCCCGCGTCCGTCCCGTGTTAGGCAATCGCCCCGCGCTACTCAAGCCCGGATCAGATATCTTCGCCCGGCACCGCCAGCGGCCCGCCATCGGCCAAGAGCGCGCGTTCCGACAGCCAGGGGTTATTCTCCAACGCCGCCAACATCTGCGCGCGCGCCTCTGGAATGCGGCCCAAGTTCATCAGCGTCAGCGCGCGGCCCGATTGCGCGCCCACGTGGTCGGGCAAAAGCGCGAGTGCGGCGTCCAAATCCACCAAAGCCGCCGCGAAATCCTCGCGCAGATAGCTGGTAAAGGCGCGTTGATTGAACCCTTCGGCATAGTCCGGGCAGTACGCAATCAGCGCATCAAAGGATTGAAACGCCCCGAAGAAATCAAAGTTGTTGCGCTTGCGCAGGCCCTCATCCAGCAGCTCTTGGGCCACCGCGTCGGGCGCGCTTAACCACAGCTCCCACATCTGCGCCGAAATAGGACCCGCGGCGCCCGCATCAGGGGCTGCTTGCAAGGCCGCCCGCAGGTCGGACAGGGCCGCGGACCGGTCAGGCCCCGGCGGGCAGGTGTCGGCAAAAACGGGCGCGGCCAGAACCGCCAAAAGGATCGCGTATCGCATCGTCCAAAGATGCGTCAAAGCGTCATCAGGTCAAGCCGCTGGCGGCTCCACCCCGGGCAACATCACCTCTTTCACCGCCTCCATCGCCACATAGGTCGACGTCGCCGCCACATGCGGCAGGCCCGAGATCACCTCACCCAAAAACCGGCGGTACTGCGCCATGTCGCGCGTGCGCACCTTCAGCAGATAGTCGAAATTCCCTGCAATCATATGGGCTTGCTCGATCTCGGCGATCTGCTGGACAGCCGCGTTGAACGCCGCCAGCGCCGCCGCGCGCGTGTCGCTCAGGCGCACCTCGACAAAGGCCACATGATCCAGGCCCAGCGAAATCGGGTCCAGCAGCGCGCGGTAGCCTTGGATGACGCCCGCAGCTTCCAGCCGCCGCAACCGGGCCTGGGTCGGGGATTTGGACAGACCGATGCGGCTGGCCAGATCGGTGATGCTCATCCGCCCATCCTCTGCCAAGGCCGTCAGAATCGCGGCATCAAACCGGTCGAGGGTCGCAATGCCTGTTTTCCGGGTTTCTGCCGTTTCAAAAGTCATTTCACCCGCCTGACCCGATAAATTCAGAGAATTTCACCGCCTTACACCTGCTACACTAAGCGAACTGGAAAAGGAACCCGATATGGCCCGTGACCTGCCTGCCGACCTTGCCTATGCGCTCGACACCCAGACCTATGCCGACCCGGACACGACCCTCACGGGCCTGATCGAAACCGCCGCGCTCGGCCGCGAAGACCGCGCGCAGATCAGCGCCCAAGCGGCGCAGCTGGTCACCGCCATCCGCACCCACGCCGCCCCGGGGTTGATGGAGACGTTCTTGGCCGAATATGGCCTCTCGACCGACGAGGGCGTCGCGCTCATGTGCCTGGCAGAGGCGCTCTTGCGCGTGCCCGACGCAGGCACCATCGACGCGCTGATCGAGGACAAGATCGCGCCCTCGAACTGGGGCAAACACCTGGGCCAATCGACCTCCAGCCTGGTCAACGCCTCGACCTGGGCGCTCATGCTCACCGGCCGCGTGCTCGAGGACACACAGCCCGGCCCCATCGGCCATTTGCGCAGTGCGATCAAACGCTTGGGAGAGCCTGTGATCCGCACCGCCGTCAGCCGCGCGATGCGCGAGATGGGCCGCCAGTTCGTGCTGGGCGAGGATATCGAGGCCGCGATGACCCGCGCCGCCGGGATGGAGGCCAAGGGCTATACCTACTCCTACGACATGCTGGGCGAGGCGGCGCTGACCGACGCCGACGCGCGGCGCTATCACCTCAGCTATTCGCGCGCGATCGCGGCGATTGCGCGGGCCTGCACCCATGGCGACATCCGCGCCAATCCCGGCATCTCGGTCAAGCTGTCGGCGCTGCACCCGCGCTATGCCCGCGCCCAAGAGGGCGCCGTGCTGCACGACCTGGTGCCACGCCTGCGGTCGCTGGCGCTGCTGGCGAAATCGGCGGGCATGGGCCTGAACATCGACGCCGAAGAGGCCGACCGCCTGTCGCTCTCGCTCGAGGTGATCGAGACGGTGCTGCGCGACCCCGCACTGGCCGGGTGGGACGGGTTTGGTGTCGTCGTGCAGGCCTATGGCCCCCGCGCGGGCGCGGTCATCGACGCGCTCTACGACATGGCGGTGCGGCACGACCGGCGGCTGATGGTGCGCCTGGTCAAGGGCGCCTATTGGGACACCGAGATCAAGCGCGCCCAGGTCGCGGGCGTGCCGGGCTTTCCCGTCTTCACGCGCAAGGCGGCGACGGACGTGTCCTATATCGCCAACGCCCGCAAGCTGTTGGGGATGATCAACCGGATCTATCCGCAATTTGCCACGCATAACGCCCACACCGTGGCCGCGATCCTGCACATGGCCGATGGCCAAGCCTTTGAGTTTCAACGGCTCCACGGCATGGGCGAGGCGCTGCACGACATCGTGCTGGCCCGGCACCAGACCCGCTGCCGCATCTACGCGCCCGTGGGCGCGCACCGCGATCTGCTGGCCTATCTGGTGCGGCGGCTGTTGGAAAACGGGGCGAATTCCAGCTTTGTGAACCAAATCGTCGACAGCACCGTGCCCCCCGAAACCGTGGCCGCCGATCCCTTTGACGCGCTGGCAGGCAGCGCGGTGACCATCCCCGACGGCCCAAAACTCTTTGCGCCCGACCGGGTGAATGCGGCGGGCTTTGACCTCGCGCACCTGCCGACGCTGGCCCGGATCGAGGCCGCGCGCGGCCCCTTTCGCAGCCACCAATGGGCCGCCGCACCGCTGACCGTCGCCGACACGCAGGGCACGACTCACCCGGTCCTTAACCCCGCCGATCCGCAGGATCAGGTCGGCACCGTCATCGCCGCCGCGCCCGCAGATGCCCGCGCGGCCCTGGCCACCGCCGCACCCTGGGACGCGCCTGCAGCCACCAGGCGCGCCGTCCTGAACGCCGCCGCCGACGCCTACGAGGCGCAGTTCGGCACTCTCTTTGCCCTGCTCGCCCGCGAGGCGGGCAAAACGCTGCCCGATGCGGTCGCCGAACTGCGCGAGGCGGTGGATTTCCTGCGCTACTACGCGGGCCAGGCGGGCGATGCCGCCCCGCTGGGCCGCTTTGTCTGCATCTCGCCCTGGAATTTCCCGCTGGCGATCTTCACAGGCCAGATCGCCGCCGCCCTCGCCGCGGGCAATGCGGTGCTGGCCAAGCCCGCCGAACAGACGCCGCTGATCGCGCACGCTGCCGTGACGCTCTTGCTCGCCGCGGGCGTGCCGCGTGCTGCGCTGCAATTGCTGCCCGGCGATGGCGCGGTGGGCGCCGCCCTCACCTCAGACGCGCGGGTGGACGGTGTGGCCTTCACCGGCTCCACCGCCACGGCCCAGCGCATCCGCGCGGCCCTCGCCCAACACGCCCGCCCTGGCACACCGCTCATCGCGGAAACCGGCGGGCTGAACGCGATGATCGTCGACAGCACCGCCCTGCCCGAACAGGCCGTGCGCAGCGTGATCGAAAGCGCCTTTCAATCCGCAGGCCAACGCTGCTCCGCCCTGCGCTGCCTCTATGTCCAAGAGGACATCGCCCCCGCCTTTACCGACATGCTCACCGGCGCGATGGACGCGCTGCAGGTGGGCGCGCCCTGGCCGCTCAGCACCGATATCGGCCCCGTGATCGACGACACGGCGCGGGCGGGGATCGACGCGCATATCGCCGCCGCCCAGGCCGAGGGCCGCGTGCTGCACCGCCTGCCCACGCCGCAGGATGGATGCTATGTCGCGCCCACGCTGATCCGCGTGGACGGCATCGCCCAGATCGGGCGCGAGGTGTTTGGCCCTGTCCTGCACCTCGCCACCTTCCGGGCAGGCACGCTCGACCAGGTGATCGACGCCATCAATGCCACCGGCTACGGGCTGACCTTTGGGCTCCACAGCCGCATCGACGACCGGGTGCAGCACGTGTCGGACCGGGTGCAGGCGGGCAACATCTATGTCAACCGCAACCAAATCGGCGCCATCGTCGGCAGCCAGCCCTTTGGCGGTCTGGGCCTGTCGGGCACAGGGCCCAAAGCGGGCGGCCCGGACTATATGCTGCGCTTTCGCGCGCCAGACCCCGCGCCCGCGGCAGCCCCGGACCCACGCGCACCCGCCCCCCTGCCGCCGTTGCCCGCACCAGACAGGGCAGACCTGCACCGCACCGCCCTGCCCGGCCCCACCGGCGAATCCAACGTGCTCAGCCTGCAGGCCCGCCCCGCCCTTCTGTGCGCAGGCCCAGGCCCGCAGGCCATCGCGGCCCAAGCAGCGGCAGTCGCAGCGCTTGGCGGCCAGGCGGTCATGGCCCAAGGCGCCGTCACACCAGACGACCTCACCACCGGCCCCGGCTATGGCGGCGTCCTGTGGTGGGGTGCCACAGACACCGCCCGCGCACTGGACCAAGCCCTCGCTGCCTGCCCCGGCGCCCTCATCCCGCTGATCGTCACCCAGCCCGACCGTGCCCATGTCCTGACCGAACGGCACATCTGTATCGACACCACCGCCGCAGGCGGCAACGCCGCCCTCTTGGGGGCCACCAGCTAGGCACTAGCGGTTCGGGCACCGAAGGATCACGCAAAGGCGGGCTGGCGAGGGTCATAGGACGGACCGCACCGATCACGGCTTACCTGCGCCCGGGCCAAAGTCACCGGCGAAACACCCATGACGCAGGCATCGCCGCCTGCCCCACAGGCAAGGCGGCGACGGACGTGCCACCCAGTCTGTCGATAAGCCGTCGCCGACGCCAAGCCTCGCGCTGCCGATGCACCGCCGATTGCGCAGATATCACCGCCTCGCCCATATGCAGGCTGGCGAGGGTCAAACACCGGAACGCGCCCTTTAACGGTCGCCGCAAGCCAACCCAGCGCCAACAGCGCCCCGCACAAGGCGCGGGCAAGGCGCGGGCATTTACGCCTCAGCCACCGCCAGGCTGGCAATGGTCGTCCGGCGCAGCTCTTCGATCAGCGTGGCCTCTGCCCGGTCCAGCGCCACCTCGACCGTGCCACGCAACGCCCTCTCGACCAGGCAGGTGACCGGGTTGTCCTCGCCCTCAGGTTCGGCGCGCAGAAACCGCTCGCCCAGCGCCACATAAACATCCGCCAGCGTGATCTCTTCCGCCGGGCGGGCGAGCGACCAGCCGCCCGCATGCCCCTTGTCCGACCGCAACAGCCCTCCATCCTTCAACAGCCCCAACACCCGGCGCACAAAGGCCGGGTGGGTCTGGCTGTGGCCCGCGATCTCGGCCGAGGTGCGCGGCTGGCCGGGGTCCGCCGCCATATGGCCCAGCGTGTGCAAGGCCAGCGACAGGCGAGAGTTGCGTTTCATAAAGATCCCTCCGATACGTGCACAATGTCACGCTACTTTATCAGTTGCTATTATCAAGATACTTCCATAGTAGCATATACGCGACCCCAAAGCCACCTCCTCTCCCAACCAAGGCGCCCCCATGTCCAACCCATCCGGCCCACAGCCCGCCATCGCCCCGGGCGTCGCCCTCGGCATCGCAGCGGCCCTTGTCTGCTTCAGCCTCGGCCCCATTGGCGTCGTCACACAGAAACACCTGGTGGCGTCGTTCAGCCCCCTTGTGATCGTCGCAATCCAGTCCACAGGCGGGGCGCTCGTCCTGTGGGCCATCCGCTACAGCGCCTTTCCCAAAGCGCCCGTACCGACCTCCGCCGTCCTCAAAGGGCTCGCGCTGGGTGCACTGCACCCCGGCGGGTTCATGGTGATCTACACCGCCGCCTCCGCCCGGCTCGACAGTGTGACGGCAGTGTTGCTGCTGGCCCTCGCGCCCGCCTTCATCGCCATAGCCGGGCGCCTGGTGCTCAAGGAAACGTTGCGCCCCGTGATCCTCGTGGGCATCGCGGTCAGCCTCGTAGGCCTCACCGTGCTGGTGTCGGAACGTGAGTCTACGGGCGCCAATACCGGCCTCGGCTTCGTCCTCGGGGTCATCGGCCTCGGGGTGACCAGCGCCACCATGATCGCCGGGCGGGCGATGAACACCGGCGCGGTGCTGCCCTGGTTCGTGCTGGCCCCGTTGCAGGTCACGGGCGGGGCGACGCTGTGCTGGATCGGCGTACGGGTCACAGGCGCACCGGTCGATCCCGCAGCACTCTGGGCCGAGGCGCCCGCCTTCGCCTACCTGATCCTGGGCATGACGTCGCTGGGCTATCTCATGTACAACTTTTCGCTCTCGCGGCTGACCACGCCCACACTGGGGCTGCTGGCGGCAGGCGCACCGGGCGTGGGCGCCATCGCGGCGGCCATCATATTCGACACCACCATCGGCAGCCTCGCCGCCCTGGGCATCGCGACCATGCTGCTGGGGGCGGCGCTGCCACCGCTTTGGGGCCTAAACCAGCGCCGGCGCCACCGGCGCACGGGCCAAGCCGCCAACCAAGGCGCACAGGCCCCTTGACCCCACCCGGCGCATGGCACAGCGTGCGCCCATGTTTCCGATCCGTGATCACAACCCCTCGGGCCGCACGCCCTATGTGACCTACCTGCTGATGGCCGCCAATATCGCCATCTTCCTCAGCTATGTGGGCCTGTTCGACGACGCGCGCGCGCTCAACGGCTTCTTCTTAAGCTACGCCGCGATCCCCGCCCGGATCAGCACGGGCGACGGGCTGGGCACGCTGCTCAGTTCGATGTTCCTGCACGGGGGCTGGATGCACCTGATCGGCAACATGCTGTTTTTGTGGATCTTTGGCGACAATGTCGAGGATGAGATGGGGCACGGGCCCTACCTGCTCTTCTACCTCGCCGCAGGGCTGGCCGCGGGGCTGATCCACGTGATCTCTGCCCCCTACTCCACGGTGCCCACGGTGGGCGCCTCCGGTGCGATTGCGGGGGTCATGGGCGCGTATCTGCTGCTCTTTCCCAAGGCGCGGGTCGATATTCTGCTGATCCTGATCATCTTCATCCGCGTCTTCCCGATCCCCGCCTGGATCATGCTGGCGGTGTGGTTCGCCATGCAGTTCGTGGGCGGCGTCGGCAGCGACCCAGAGGCCGGTGGCGTCGCCTATTGGGCGCATGCGGGCGGCTTTGTCGCGGGGCTGATCCTCACGCTGCCGCTCTGGCTGCGGCTGGGGGGGCCGGGGTTCTGGCGGCGCACCGACGGCCACCCGCCCCACCCCGAGGCGCGCTATGACACCTCGCGCATCCCCAAGGTGCGGCGATGAGGGCCACATGCCACTGCGGCGCGGTCGAGCTGGAGGTCACGCTGACCGACGGGCTGGCGACAGCCGGGCGCTGCGACTGCTCGTTCTGCCGCCGCCGCGCGGCGCCCGCGGTCACCGCACCCAAGGACGGCGTGCAGATCGTCAAAGGCGCCGACGCGCTCACCCTCTATCAATGGGGCACACACACGGCGCGACACCACTTTTGCAAGATTTGCGGGATCTACATGTTCCACAACCGCCGGTCCGACCCGAACGAGATTGGCGTGAACATGGGCACGCTCGACGGCGTGAACCCCGCCAGGCACGAACCCATCCGCTGGACCGACGGGATCAACCACCCGTCGGATGCCAACGACTAGGCGCGCACCAGACTAGGCGCGGACGATCTTGGCCAGCTGCGGGAACATCGGCTCGTTGGCGCAGATGATCTCGCCGTCTTCCAGAATGTCGTTGCCGGGCGTCAGCGGCTCAACCAGCCCGCCCGCCTCGCGCACGATCAGCAGACCTGCGGCGATGTCCCACGCGTTCAGGCGCCGCTCCCAATAGCCGTCATACCGGCCCGCCGCCACATAGGCGAGGTCAAGTGCTGCGGCCCCAAAACGGCGCACACCCGCACAGGCGGGCATCAGGCGCGCCAGCTCTTTCAACGTCTCGGGCAAATCCGCCCGTCCGCCAAAGGGCAGGCCCGTGGAAAACAGCCCCTCGATCATCTTCGACCGGCCCGACACACGCAGGCGCTGGTCGTTCATAAAGGCGCCATTGCCCTTCTCGGCAAAAAACATCTCGTCCTTGGCCGCATCATAGACAACGCCCGCGACAACCTGGCCCTTATGCTCCAACGCGATGGACACGGCCCAATGCGGCAGGCCATGCAGGAAATTGGTGGTGCCGTCCAGCGGGTCCACGATCCAGCGGCGCGTCGGGTCCTCGCCATCGGCGGCCCCGCCCTCCTCGGCCAGCCAGCCATAGGTGGGGCGCGCGGTGCGCAGTTCGTCGCGGATGATCTCTTCGGCGGCCAGATCGGCCTTGGACACGAAATCGCCCGCGCCCTTCATCGACACCTGCAGGTTCTCGACCTCGCGAAAGTCCTTGACCAGCGACCGCCCCGCCTTGCGCGCGGCCTTCATCATGATGTTGAGATTTGCGCTGCCTTGCATGGGGGTCGCTCCGGGCCGGACTGAGGATCAAGGGCGCGCTATACGCCGCCGGGGCAAGCTTGCCAAGAGGGCGCGGACCTGTTCCTCTGACCCCACCTCACAGGAGTGTCCCCATGTCCGACCAGATGCAGCACATCACCCTCGCCAGCCGCCCCGAGGGCGCGCCGACGCCCGACAATTTCGCCCTGCAGACCGCGCCCGTGCCCACCCCCGGCGCGGGCGAGGTGCTGGTGCGGGTGCACTACATGTCGCTCGACCCGTATATGCGGGGGTGTATGGACGGCGGCAAATCCTACGCCGCCGCCGTGCCCATCGGCGCCACCATGGAAGGCGGCGGCGTGGGCGAGGTGATCGCGTCGCAGTCCGACCGGTTTCAACCCGGCGATATCGCCTTCGGCCCCTTCGGCTGGGCCACCCACGCCGTGGCACCCGCGCAGCAGTGCCGCAAGGTCGACCCCGAGGCCGCGCCAATCACCACCAGCCTCGGCATGCTGGGCATGCCCGGTTTCACCGGCTGGTACGCCCTGCACGAACTGGGCCGCCCGCAGCCCGGCGAAACCCTGGTCGTCGCCGCCGCCACCGGCCCGGTGGGCGCGATGGTCGGCCAGCTTGCCAAATCGCTCGGCCTGCGCACCGTGGGCATCGCCGGTGGGCCCGACAAATGCGCGCTGGCGACGGACACCTTCGGCTTTGACACCTGCCTCGATCACCGCGCCCACGCAGACGCCCGCAGCCTGCGCACCGCATTGGCAGAGGCCGCGCCTGACGGCGTCGACATCTATTTCGAAAATTTGGGCGGCAAAGTGCTCGAGGCCGTGATCCCCCTGATGAACCCCCATGGCCGCATCCCGCTTTGCGGCATGATCTCGTGGTACAACGCCGGGGGCTTAGGCGCGGGCGCCGAGGCCGCCCTCTCCGTCCCAGCGCTCTGGCGCACGATCCTGGTCCAGCACCTCAGCGTGCAGGGCTTCATCATCTCGAACCACTGGGACCGCTTCCCCACCTTCCTGGCCGAGGTCGCACCCAAGGTGCAAAGCGGCGAGATCAAAGTGCTGGAGGACATCGCGGACGGCCTGGAAAACGCCCCCGCCGCGTTCATCGGGCTGCTTGAGGGGAAGAATGTCGGCAAGCAGATGGTAAGGCTGATCAAGGGCGCGTCTGCGTAGGCAGACGCGCCCGGTGGCAAGGGCTGCTTTTGCCCAAGCAAAAGCTGCCAGCCACACGGTCGATCCATAAAGCGCCGATTGAGGGTCGGTGGGCGGGCGCCTTTGCCAAAGGCAAACAGACCGGCCACCGACCTCAAACCTCACACCTCCTGCAACCGCCGCGCCTCCACACGCGCCAACGCGATCAACCGCTGCATATACGGCTTGTCCCGCTCATCGCTGCGCACCGCCGCATAGAGCCGCCGGGTCAACCCCGCCTCGGTCAGGGGCCGGGTCACGTAATCGCTCGAATACTTCACCTCGCGCACCACCCAATCGGGCAGGACCGACACCCCCCGGTTCGACGCCACCAACAGCAAGATCACCGCCGTCAGCTCCGCCTGGCGCACCGCCGCAGGCTCCACCTTGGCCGGGATCAGCAACTGGCTGAACACATCCAGGCGCGTCCGCTCCACCGGATAGGTGATCAACGTCTCGCCGCGAAAGTCCGCGGCCTCGATAAACGGCTTGTCCGCCAGCGGATGTGCCCGCGCCGCCACAAAGACCGGCGCATAGTCAAACAGCTCGACAAATTCGACGCCCGCCAGCTCTTCGGGGTCCGAGGACACGACCAGGTCCACCTCCTCCTTCATCAGCGCAGGCAGCGCGTCAAAGGCAAGGCCGGGGCGAATGTCCACATCCACATCCGGCCAGCTTTTGCGAAAGGCCTCGAGCACGGGAAACAGCCACTCGAAACAGGCGTGACACTCGATGGCGATGTGCAGCCGCCCGGTGGACCCATCGCGCAGCGCGGTAAACTCCGCCTGCGCGGCCTCCACCTGGGGCAAGATCTTCTCGGCCAGACGCAACAGGCGCACCCCCGCCGCCGACAGCTTCAGCGGCTTGGACCGGCGCACAAACAGCTCCACCCCCGCCTGGTCTTCCAGGCCCTTCACTTGATGGCTTAGCGCCGATTGGGTGATGTTCAGCCGATCCGCGGCCCGCGCCAGCCCGCCCGCCTCGTGGATGGCCTTGATCGTGCGCAGATGGCGAAATTCGATATGCAAAGAAACCTCATGTTTATCTTGAGCGTTATGAATTTGCTTCAAGATACCCCGCAGTCCATCCTGCACGCAACCCAAAGGAGCCGTCCCATGCCCGCTGCTGCCCCCACGCTATCCTTCGAAACCTTCCCGCCCAAGTCGCTCGATGCCTCCTTTCACCTCTGGGACACGGTGAATGCGCTGGCCGCGATCAACCCGCGCTTTGTGTCGGTGACCTATGGCGCGGGCGGCACGACCCAGGCGCTGACGCAAGAGGCCGCGCAAACGCTGCGCAAAACCTCCGGCATGCGCGTGGCGGCCCACCTCACCTGCACAGGCCAAAGCCGACAGGAGGTGTTGGCCACCGCCGACCGCTATGCCGCGGCCGGCATCACCGACATCGTGGCGCTGCGCGGCGACGCCCCAGGCGGCAGCACCTTTGCCGCCCATGCCGACGGCTTTGCCAACAGCGTCGATCTGGTCGCGGCCCTGGCCAAACGCGGCACGTCTACCCTGCGCGTCGGCGCCTATCCCGACGGCCACCCCGACGCGGCCTCGGCCCAGCAAAACATCGACTGGCTGAAGGCCAAGATCGACGCAGGCGCGTCCGAGGCGATCACCCAGTTCTTCTTCGAGGCCGACAGCTTCCTCCGGTTCCGCGATGCCTGTGCGGCGGCGGGGATTACCGCCCCCATCACCCCCGGCATCCTGCCGGTCGCCAACTGGACGCGCGCCAAATCCTTTGCACAGCGCTGCGGCACGCCGATCCCCGCCGCCGTCGCCGCCGGGTTCGACCGCGCCGAACGCGATGACCGGGCCGAGCTTTTTGCCCTCACCCACTGCGCCGATCTGTGCGACACGCTGGTCGCCGAGGGGGTCGACGCGCTGCACTTCTACACCCTGAACCGCCCCGACCTGACCCTAAAAGTCTGCCGCGCCCTGGGCCTGGTGCGGCCCACGCAAATGCGCAACGTGGCTTAGGGCTTAGGGGCGATACCAAGAGCATCAAAGTGGTGTTGTTTGATTGAGAACAGCACCAGGGGCATCTTCATCCGCTGTATATGCAGCCAAACGCCAAAGCAAAGGCGCGGATCGAACCAGCGGCGCCGCAGGATCGCACCAACAAAACGATCAAAACCCGCTTCAACAACGCGAACCAGTCACCACATCCGCCAGGCGACCTTCCATGCGCCAACGCCTCGCCCTAGTGCGACCCATCTCACTCAGATGCACCTAAGCCAATGCGCCCAGGTCCGTCGGTAGCCCGGGAAAACCCCTTCGCCCAAGCGATAACGCGCTTACCATCCGGTCGCGCAGACCAGAGTCACTCGCTTCTCAATAATCGAAACGCCCCCCCTGTTTCCTACCGTCGCCCCAAACCCCCTACGACCGCGCGCACCCAGCCAGCGGAACAGACTCACAATTCCTCACGCGATCGCGATGAACAATGCAAGCGCGCGGCCATCCAATCTCAAACGCCAAGACCCACGCCGATCCCAACGCAAAACCACCACATAGTCAGGCACCTCAAACACATCCCACGCATTACCAAATTCCGCACCTCACCCAAAAACGCGCAACCAAACCCACACAAAACCCCAACAGCTTCCCGCACAAAAGCCATACACTTGCCCGACACCCCCAAACCCCCCTCACTTTGCCAAATAAACTCCGGGGGTGAGGCCGCAGGCCGAGGGGGCTGGCCCCCCAACACCGTTTCCCACTAGACCAATCGGTCCACCTCCGATACCGTCACGTCAAACAAAAGCCGGAGACGCAAAATGCCCCGCATCGCCACCTCCCCCGCCGACCTGCTGGACCAAGACGCGCTCTTGTCCCTCTCCGGCCTTGCCTTCATGCAGGGGATGCTCGACGGCACCCTGCCCGGCCCGCCCATCGCACAGACGATGGGCTATAGCCTGCACAGCGTCGCCGATGGCCGCGTCACCTTCCGCGGGGCGCCCGCCTTCAACACCACCAACCCGATGGGCACGGTGCATGGCGGCTGGTACGGCACGCTGCTCGACAGCGCGATGGCCTGCGCGGTGATGACAAAGGTGCCCGCAGGGTCGGTCTACACAACGCTGGAATACAAGATCAACATCACCCGCGGCATCCCCGTGGGGATGCAGATCGACTGCACCGGCACCGTCGATCACGCAGGCCGCTCGACCGGCGTCGCCACGGGCGAGATCAGAGGCGTCGAGGACGGCAAGCTCTACGCCACCGGCTCCACCACCTGCATCATCATGAAACTACGCTAAAATCCGGCGCGACGGGCAACACGACGGGCCAACACGACGGTCCAAGACGATGGGCCAGGACAATGAGCCAAAACAATGGGACGGTGGGCGGGGCGCCTTTGGCGACAGCCAAACAGCGCCGTCCCCGTCCCTCACACCGCGCCAGAGGCGCGGCCCCACAGGTCCGCAAACCACGACCGCGGCGCAGGTGCCAGCGCCACCGACGGGTGCACCCGCTCGGACGGGTCCAGCCCCACCGGCCGCGGCCGCCGCGTGATGAACCAACGGCCCAAGCCGCGAAAGGTGCCCACCGACGGCGCCTGCGCGTCCTGGGGAAAGCGCGCGGACCAGCCCTCGGGCAGGGGCAACCCACAGCCCGCCGCCTGCTCCAACATCCACACCAGCGGCACATTGGCCAAAGGCCGGGCCGCGTGATAGCCGGTCAAATGCCCGCCCACATCCCCGTGGGTGCCGCGAAACCACATCTGGACCAGATGCCCGTCCCAGTCGCCCGCCGCGTCCCACATCACCGGCGCATAGGCCACCCGCGTCTCGTTGCGGGCCAGCGCATGAAACCCGCGCTTGACCGACCGGCCCAGCTGATGGTTGTGAAACGCATGGCGCGGCGCGCTCAGACGCCACAGATAAGGCATGTTCAGACCCAAGGACTTCACCGTGTCCCAGGCCCCGATCATCTCTATCTCGACCGCGCCATGGCAGTGATTGCGGGCAAAGATCACCGCCGCATCGCTGTCCGGCGTGCACTCGTAATGGCGGTACACATCGCGGATGTTCCGCTCGGTCGCGGCGTCGGCGCGCAAGAGGCCCACGCGGTCGATAATGCCCGCCAGGGACCGCACCGCATAGGCCCCGCGCGAATAGCCAAAAAGGTATATCTTGTCCCCAGGGCGATAGCGGGACGCCAGATACCCATAGGCCCGGCGGATCTGCCGGTTGATCCCCCGGCCAAAGATCACGTCGCCCCCGCGCCGCCAATGCGACCATTGCAAGCCCGGCTCGTAATAAAGCGACACCGCGCTGCCCATCTCTTCGAGCAACTTGGCGGTAAGGCCCGCATTGGTCTCGTCTCCGGCTGCGCGGGTGGACATGGTGCCATCGATGATGATCACATGGATCGCAGGCCCGCGCACGGGCGGCGCCGTCTCTGGCGTGCCGCGCCCGAACCGGCGCTGCAGCCAGCCTGCAATGGTCCTATTCAGCCGCGATCGCATCATCCGCAAGCAATTCCCAAACCTTCAGCGGGGTGAACGGCATGTCCACCTGGCGCACGCCATGCGCCCACAGCGCATCCTGCACCGCATTGGACACCGCCGCCAGCGCGCCGACGGTGCCCGCCTCGCCACAGCCCTTCATCCCCATGATGTTGGCCGTCGATGGCACAGGCTCTGACGTGAACCCAATCATGGGAACGTCGTCGGCACGGGGCAAGGCATAGTCCATGAACGTTGCCGTGAGCAGTTGGCCCTCGTCATCGAACTGCACATGCTCGGTCAGTGCCTGGCCAATGCCCTGCGCGACCCCGCCATGCACCTGGCCCTCGGCCAGCATCGGGTTGATAAGGTTGCCAAAATCGTCAACCACGGCATAGCGATCCACGGTCACGACGCCCGTGTCGGGGTCGATCACAACCTCTGACACATGGCACCCGTTGGGAAAGCTGCGCGCCGCGAGCTTGGTGCGCTCTTCATGCACCATCAGGTCGCCGCGCCCCTTTTCACGGGCCATCTCGGCGACCTCCAGCATAGTGGGCGTCATGTTCGACCCGTCCATGCGGAACCGTTCGTCGTCAAAGGATATCTCGGACGCGGGCACGCCCGTCTCATCGCTGAGAACGGCGGTAAAGGCCGTCGTGATCGCGCCAACCGTCGCCAGCGTCGCGGTGTTCTGCACCGTCACGGACCGCGACCCGCCGGTGCCGCCGCCCTGCTTGATACGGTCACTGTCGCCCTGCACCACATCGATCATCTCGACCGGGATCCCGGTCTGATCGGCCAGGAACTGGGCATAGACCGTCTCGTGCCCCTGCCCGTTCGATTGGGTGCCCACATAGATGTTCACACGGCCCGCTTCCGTAAATTCAACCTTCGCGCTTTCCGCAGGATCACCCAGAATGCTTTCAATATAGTAACACAGGCCAATGCCCCGCAGACGCCCCTCTGCGGCATCGGCCGCCTTGCGCGCGGCAAAGCCCGCGATGTCAGCCGCGTCCTCGGCGCGCGACAGCACCTTGTCGAAATCGCCCACGTCATAGGTCTCGCCCACCAGCGTGTCATAGGGGAACTGGTCGGGTTTGATAAAGTTGATGCGCCGCAGCTCCAGCGGATCCACGCCCAGCTCACGCGCCGCCCGGTCAATGACGCGTTCAAGGATGTAAATCGCCTCGGGGCGCCCGGCCCCGCGATAGGCGTCCACTTGGGTGGTGTTGGTGTAATACCCGACCGACCGCAGATAGGCCGTCGGCATGTCGTAAACCCCTGTCAGGACACGGGAAAACAGCTGCGTCTGGATCGCTTGCGCGTATTGCGAGTTATAGGCGCCCATATTCGCCTCGGTGAACACGCGGTAGCCGATGATGCGGTGGTTTTCGTCAAAGGCCAGCTCGGTCAGCGAGGTCAGATCGCGGCCCGCATTGTCGCTCAGCATCGCTTCGGTGCGTTCGGACATCCAGCGCACCGGGCGGCCCAGATCGCGCGCCGCATGGGCCAGGACGAAATATTCGGGGTACATCATCCCCTTCATCCCGAACCCGCCGCCGGTGTCGGGGTTGGTCACGCGGATGTCGTCCGCGTGGATGTTCAATGCCGCGGCCAGCTGGTCCTTCGGCCCCCAGACGCCCTGGCCGTTGATCGCCACATGCAGCCGGTCGCCCTCGGGCTCGGCATAGCAGCCGCGCGGCTCCATCGAGTTGACGATGACGCGGTTGTCGCCCACATCCAGCGAGACAACCCGCGCCGCCTTGGCAAAGGCCGCGTCGGTCGCAGCCGCGTCGCCCATGTGCCAGTCATAGGCCACGTTGTCCGGCGCCTCTGCATGCAGCGCTTCCCCGCCCGTCGCCATGTCCATCTTGGCCGGCAGGTCGTCATAGTCCAGCACGATCATCTCAGCTGCATCGCGCGCCTGGGCCAGGGTGTCGGCGACGATCACCGCCACCGGCTCGCCCACAAACCGCACGCGGTCGCGCGCCAGGATGGGCCGCTCGGGTGCCGCACCGTTGCTGCCATCGCGGTTCTTGACCGTGGTGCCCTGCATCGCGACGGTCATGCCCGCCGCCTCCAGCTCGGCCAGGGTATAGACCGCATGCACACCCTCGGCCGCGCGCGCATCCGCCACGTCCAGCGTGGTGATCACTGCATGGGCCACAGGCGCGCGAAAGACAAAGCACTGCAGCGCATCGCCAGGCGCAATGTCATCCACATAACGCCCCTCCCCGGTCAAAAACCGAACGTCTTCGCGGCGCTTCACGGGCTGGGATTTACCAAACTTTTCCATGGGGTCTCTCCTATGGCTGGAGGGGCATCAGTTGGATGCGAACCTAGCGGTTGGGTGGGCCATGTCCAGCCCCGTGCGCGACGCGGTTTGGCACAGGCCCGGCAAGGCGGCGAGCGTCCCGCGGCTCAGGCATAAATCGAAGCGGCCCAAAGGCCCGCAAGGCAGCCCAACACTGCCCCGCCCGCGCCAAAAGCCCCCTTCCCTTCACACCCCCGCCCCGCTATCTCACGCGGCAATCAATCGAAGGGATCAGCGCCATGGCACTGGGTAAATTCAACGCAAAAGAGGCCGAAGCCCGCATCTATGCCGACTGGGAAGCGGCCGGATGCTTTGCCGCCGGTGCCAACGCGTCGCGGCCCGACACCTATTGCGTGATGATCCCGCCGCCCAACGTCACGGGCGTGCTGCACATGGGCCACGCGTTCAACAACACGCTGCAAGATGTCCTGACCCGCTGGCACCGCATGCGCGGCTTTGACACGCTGTGGCAGCCCGGCACCGACCATGCCGGCATCGCGACGCAGATGGTCGTGGAACGCCGCCTGGCCGAAACCCAACAGCCCTCGCGCACGGAACTGGGACGCGCCGCGTTCACCCAAAAGATCTGGGAATGGAAGGCCGAGAGCGGCGGCACGATCCGCGACCAGCTCAAGCGGCTGGGCGCCAGCTGCGACTGGTCGCGCGAGGCCTTCACCATGTCCGGTGCCCCTGGCGCGCCCGAAGGGAACGAGGGCAACTTCCACGACGCCGTCATCAAAGTCTTTGTTGAGATGTACAACCAGGGCCTGATCTACCGCGGCAAGCGGCTGGTCAACTGGGACCCGCATTTCGAAACCGCAATCTCTGATCTTGAGGTCGAGAATATCGAAGTGCCCGGCCACATGTGGCACTTCAAATACCCGCTCGCGGGCGGCGAGACCTATACCTATGTCGAGAAAGACGCAGACGGCAACGTCACGCTGACCGAGGAACGCGATTATATCTCCATCGCCACAACGCGCCCCGAAACCATGCTGGGCGACGGGGCCGTTGCCGTTCACCCATCCGATGAACGTTATGCGCCAATTGTCGGAAAACTCTGTGAAATTCCGGTGGGTCCGAAAGAACACCGCCGCCTGATCCCGATCATCACGGACGAATACCCCGACCCCCATTTCGGCTCGGGCGCGGTCAAGATCACCGGCGCGCACGACTTCAACGACTATCAGGTCGCCAAGCGTGGCGGCATCCCGATGTACAACCTGATGGACACGAAGGCCCACATGCGCGCCGACGGCAAACCCTATGCCGAAGAGGCTGCAGTGGCCCAAGCCATCGCCAACGGCGCACAAGAGTTCGACGAGGCGATGGTCGCCGCGATGAACTTGGTGCCCGACGCCTATCGCGGCCTCGACCGTTTTTGAGGCGCGCAAACGGGTGGTCGCAGACATCACCGCCGAAGGCAACGCGGTCATGGT
>JBCBHS010000024.1:0-51720 GCA_038525395.1 Pseudomonadota bacterium
TCCCGCTATGCTCCACCGTTCCCTCTTTTCCGCTGAACTGTCTGCACTCCCGCCGCACGCGGGCGCTGACTTACGCGCATCCGCTGGCGCGGCTACGCTGAGTGCAGCGGTTCGATCCCGCTATGCTCCACCATTCCCTCTTTTCCGCTGAACTGTCTGCACTCCCGCCGCACGCGGGCGCTAACTTACGCGCATCCGCTGGCGCGACTACGCTGAGTGCAGCGGTTCGATCCGGCTATGCTCCACCGTTCCCTCTTTCATGCTGGCGCGCAGCCTCTTCAGGCGTCCAGCGCGTCCGATGACACCTGCCCATACTCTTAAATTTCCGCTTCCAGCACGTCCTGCGTCACGGTCGTGCGCGCAGTGATCCAGTTGCCGTTGACCATATAATATGAATGGTCATTGCTGCTTAGGTTCACCGATATCTCGTGATCACCGGCCGGCAGCCGCGGTATGTGAAAATGCGGGCCGTAAAGGCGCGCGATCTTTACACCATCGATATAAAGATGGGCGTGCCCCGTATTGTCGACGTGTTCGCCGTTCACCAACTCCGGCGTAAAGCGGAAATTTTCGGTTGTGACTGTGACGTTCCACCCGTTCACCGGATCCTGTTCAACTGCAATCGCGACTTGCGGGGCGCCGATGGCAGGCACGTCGCGCGTGCCGTGCTGCATTTCGTGGGCCATCATATCCACGCCGCCGCCCTGAACGGGAATGTCACGAAACCAAGGGGCGAGGAGGACGCCAATCAAAATCGACGCAATGCTGAGATAGATCAAGTACGGAAACCGGAGGGAAATATTAGACATCGCTGGGCACCCGAATGGTTTTGAGTTCTGTATTCTTGCGCCAGTCGGGAAACAGCTTTCTCAGCTTCCAACGCTGCCCCGCACCCAAAAGCAGCAGAACCAGCGCGACGCCGATGACGGGCATATGACCAACAAACTCGACAAGCGCCGCCGCGTTATTGCCTTCGATCAGAAACAGAACGTTGGACGCAAACAGGACAACGGACAGCGCGAACACGTTTAGGCGGGTCGTTGTGCCAAGCACCAGAATGACGCCAAAGATCACCTCTGTGAACCCCGCCGACAGCGCAAAAAGACGGTCGGTGAAAAACTCAAAGCCAAGCGCGGGCAGGAAATTCCACGGGTTGGCGGCCAGAAAGCTTTCAGCGAGGATCGCGCCAAACAGTTTTTCGGCAAGTCCGAGCGTGATCAGGGAAATCCCTGTGAGAATGCGCATGATCGCCACCGAATACAGCTTGAACTGTTCGCGTAACTCAGCCGTGGGCAGATTGTTGATCAGGAGAAAGATCGCAATTCCGACCATGATCAGATATTCAAGCGCAGCCAGAACGCCGAATTGAATGGTTAGCCCAAGGTGCAAGATGACCAACAAGATCGCGGCATGGCGCACAAAACGATTTGCAATGAACAGAATTCCAATGACGGCCTGTAGGAACACCAGCTTGGTTCCAAAGGCGCCATAAGCCACCAAATGCGGGGCGACAATCGCCCCTTCATAGGCCGTCAACAGCAGCGACATCCCGGTAAAGATGCGCAAGATTTCAATGAAATCGTGGCGCGTTTCGCTGCCAACGATCCGCACATTTGGCAAAACAGTATCCAATTTTATCGAAGTCGCCACGAGAGCAATAGAGATTGCGATCCAGATCAGCACCTCGGGGTCTGTGACGCTATAGGCCTCAAAATTTTCGATGGTTACGTCTGCGTCAACGAACCAGCGGACATGCGCCAGGGTTGCCTGGGCGCCGACCCCTAAGATGGCCGTAACAACGATGCCGACCAGGACGATTTGCGTCGGACGCAGAAATGACCCAACTGATTTCATGACCCGACTGCCTTCTCTCGCTTGGGTTGGAGATAGTCTGTCGCGACCGTCTATCCAGTCGCGCCGCTGCGTGTCTCAAGGCTAGGTGATCGCGCGCTCTGGGGTTGCAGCGCGCTGCAGGTAAACAGGCACGACCCGCCATTCGGTGCGCCGCGCCAAAGTCACCGGATTGGGTCCGATATTTCTTTCGTAGTCGCGTGCGGGGGACCACACATGGCCCCGGACGCATGCGCCAAGCTTGGCCAGCGCCCGTCACACGCGCCGTTGCGCACTGCAGTCTGCCCCTTGGCGCAGTTCACGAATTATGGAACCGATCGCCCGTTCCAAGCGTACACCTCACGTAGGCAAACACCATAAAAGGCATAACAAAATGACCGAGCGAAAAACGGATGCGTCCCCCGCGCCAATCTATGACCGTCCAAGCGAACACATCGTTTCCAAAAACACGCAGCATGCGCCGTGGCACGATAACGTGGATCACGCAGCAAAGGACAAGTCTCAGCATCGCCGGTATCACAGCCTGTTTGAGGACCTGCTGAACTGAGCGAACCTCCTGCGCTCAGCGCGCCAACGACAGCAAAGCGCGCGTTTTGGACAACAACCGGCAATCTGCCTAAGCCTTTGCTGACCCCGTAACGGTCAGCAAAGGCCACAAAGACTTGACTAGCCCACGCCTTGGGCGGCCATGGCGTCCGCCACTTTCCGAAAACCTGCGATATTCGCGCCTTTGACGTAATTGATTGTCCCGTCCGCAGACCCTTCGGACACGCAAGCGGCGTGGATATTGGACATGATGGCGCGCAAAGCGTCGTCAACGTCAGCCGCTTCATCGGATTGGCGCCGCCGGTTCTGAGTGATTTCCAAACCAGATACGGCAACACCGCCTGCGTTCGCCGCTTTGCCAGGGGCAAAGAGCACCTGGTTATCCTCAAACACCTTCTTTGCCTGCGCCGTGGTTGGCATGTTCGCACCCTCAATGACCGCTATCGTGCCGTTCTTGACAAGCATTTTAGCATCTTCGCCGTTCAGCTCGTTTTGCGTGGCGCAAGGTGCGGCAATGTCAGCTTTCAAAGACCACGGCGTTTCACCCTCTCTCCATTCCCCACCAAACGTTTCGACATAAGCGGCGAGGCTTGTGCCAGATTTCGCCTTGTGCGCACGCACCCAATCTATCTTCTCTTGCGTCATCCCATCTGGATCGTGGACGAAACCTGAACTGTCAGACAGGCTGATGACTTTGGCCCCCATCGCTATGGCTTTTTCAGCGGCATAGGTGGCGACGTTTCCGGCGCCCGACACGATGACCGACTTTCCTTCGAGGCCATTTTCATGGGCCTCTAGCATGTCCGAGAGAAAGTACATGACGCCATATCCTGTCGCCTCCGTGCGCATGGCGCTTCCACCGAAGGCCTCGTCCTTGCCGGTAAGAACGCCTTGAAACCGTCCCGAGATGCGGCGGTATGCGCCGAATAGATATCCGATCTCACGGGCGCCGACATTTATGTCGCCGGCGGGCACGTCGATATCGGGTCCGATGTGGCGGTGCAGCTCTTGCATGAACGCGGTGCAGAACCGCATGATTTCAGCATCTGACCGTCCGGCAGGGTCAAAATCCGATCCACCCTTCGCCCCGCCCATCGGCAATCCGGTTAGTGCGTTCTTAAATGTCTGCTCGAATGCGAGGAACTTCAGCACCGAAAGATTTACCGTTGGATGAAAGCGCAATCCGCCCTTGAACGCGCCAATCGCGCCGTTGAACTGCACGCGATACCCCCGGTTCACCTCGATTGCACCGTCGTCCCGTTGCCACGCCACCTGAAACGAAATGACGCGCTCGGGCGTGACCAGGCGTTCAAAAATGTTCGCGGCCTTATAAAGGTCAGACTGATCGATGATCGGTTTGATATACCCCGTCACCTCGGTAACCGCTTGGTGAAATTCCGCCTCGTTCGGCGCGTTGGCGTCCAGGAAAGCGGCAAGGCTGTCGTGGGTCGGGCTGAGTGAAAAACTCATTGTCTGGTCACCTTGCCGGGCGTTCGGCTGTATTCCGTTGATGTCATGAAAGCTCTAATTTCGCATTGGTTCCCAGATTAGGCCCGTCGTCGGAGAAGTAGGCGCGCGTCAATTCAAACGCCATTGCGATCTTGCTGCCGCTATTGTCCCAGAACTCCGCGCGCTCTGGCTCAGCTGTCAGGATTGCAACGTCGGCGCTCTCGGGATCGCTCCCAAAGAACACTTGGGCGTAAGGCCCCCAAAGCTTCTTAATCAGGTCTTTTTCATAGCTCACAACGCCCTTGGCGGACACGGATGCGAAAACCATGCTGCCTTGGTCAGCGAAGGTCAGCCCGATGTTTTTGTTCGCCGCGACCTCGAACACCTTTGCGCTGGCGGCGTCCGTCATAAAGCGGATCGTTTTGGCGTCGGCATCTATATAGGGCGCCATGGGACGCGCACGGAACAGGCCGTCATCTTCGGTCGTCACCATGCAAATCGACGTTTTTTCCAGTATGTCCCAGAATTGCGCGTGGTCCGTTTTCATGTCAGAAATCCTTTTCAGCTGCGGCCTATGGAACAGCGCATCAGCGGCAATTTGGTTGCAAAGATTTCTGAAAAACTGGCGCTGTTTCGCTCAGAACGTTTCATCAATCTTGCCCAGCCTTCGGGTCAGTTCCATGTTCTCGCGATAATCAATTGGAATGACCACCATTGCGGGCCCCTGGTGATCCAAGGCTGCCCTCAGGGCTGATTGAAGGTCGGACGACGCGGTGCAGGATTGATGATGCCATCCCATGGCGGCGCAAAGCTGTGGCCAGTCCGGGTTGTTGAACGAAAGGTCGGTATGCGTGCCGAAATCCTGTTCCTGCTTCCACGCAATCAGCCCATAGGCTTTGTCCTCCCACACAAGGACGGTGATGTCCGCGCCAAGGCGCGAGGCCGTTTCCATTTCCTGGACGTTCATCATGATGTCCCCGTCCCCGACAATTGCCAGCACCTTTGACGACGGGACGGCGTGTTTTGCCGCAATGGCGCCGGGCAATGGCATGCCCATGGAACAAAACCCGTTCGAGATCAGGCATCTGTTTGGCGCATGACTTTGATAGTGCCGCGCCACCCACATTTTATGGGCGCCGACCCCGGACAGCAGAATGTCATCGGGCCCCAATACCGCCCTGACATCTGCAATCGCCTTTTGGGGCCGGATCGCCCCTTCGGTATCGTCATCTGCGTAACGTTCGAATTCTTCGATCATGGTTGATCGCAGTTTTCTTTGTACGGCCAGATCGTAGTCTGGCGCACCATCGCGCCGAATGCGGTCGTTCAAGGCCGCGAGGCCATGGGCAAGGTCGCCAACGACTTCGATGACGGGCTGGTAATGCAGGTCGCTTTCCGCCGGATCGAAATCCATGTGAATGATGTCAGCATGGCAATTCGCGTTCCACTTGGCGGGGCCGTATTCAACCGGGTCATACCCGATGGTCAGCACAAGATCGGATTGATCTATCGCCAGTTGAGGAAAGTCGCGCTGGCCCATGCCCACGGTGAACAAGCATCGCGGATCGTCGAGATCAAGCGCCCCTTTGGCCATGAACGTCATCAACGCCCCAATCCCCGTCGCCGCGCACAACGCACGCAGTTCCTTGCTGGCGCGGGTGCGTATGGCTCCATTTCCTGCGATAATCAGCGGTGACTTTGCCGATTTCAGCTTGTCCCAAACCTCATCAATGGTTCGTTCATCCGGGACCGGGCGGCGGGCCCGAGAGGGGCGCAAGATCGCGGCATCCGTCTGCATCGCCGCGACATCCTCGGCCAGTTCGATGTGGCACGCACCCGGCTTTTCAGCGACCGCCAGCTTGATCGCCTTGTGCACGATTTCGGGAATGTTGTCGGGATGATTGACGCTGCAGGTCCACTTGGTGACGGGGCGGTACATCTCGACCACGTTCATGACCTGGTGGCTTTCCTTGTGCTGCCGCGTCAGGGCCCCTTGACCGGTGATCACCAAAACGGGCGCGCGGTCCATGTTGCCGTCCGCGACGCCCGTGATCAGATTTGTGGCGCCTGGGCCCAACGTGCCTAGGCAAACGCCCACTTTGCCGGTCAAGCGCCCGTAAACGCTCGCCATGAACGCCGCACCTTGTTCGTGCCGCGTGAGGATGAAGTCGATAGAGGAGTGCGCGAGCGACTGCATAAAGTCGGCATTCTCTTCGCCGGGAACGCCGTAAATCCGTTCGACCCCCTCGGCTTCGAGGGATTTCACAAAGAGGTCTGAGGCTTTCATTGGGGGATCCTTCGATGGCCAGTTGCACGCGACCCTTTGGCGCAAAGCGCGCGTGGCCGACTGGCGATTGTTCTAACTTTGGTGCTTTCGCAATGCGTACCGAGCCGGTCCCGGGGCCGCGTCGAGGTTGCGTGGCGCGCCGGACGTGTCGGTGCGCAGACGTGCTGTATATCGGGCCCATTGGGCGCCCTGCCTTGGGTCCGAAACAGCAGGGGCACAACCCTACCGGGCCAGCACAACATCCCGCCGGATATCCGTGCCATCCGCGACCGCATCCAGCAGGTAATGGGCCACATCCGCACGCGAGATTAGGCCGTTGCGCCACTGGGTTTCGTCACGCAGCACGCGGTATTTCCCCGTCTGTTTGTTGTTCGTTAGGATGACAGGCCGGACAATCGTCCAATCCAGCGTGCTTTCGTGGATCAGCTCCTCTTGCCTGTCCTTGTCGGCATAGGGTTTGCCCAAAAGGGCGCGATGTCCGATCTGTTCGATTTTGCTCATCGCCGCCCGGCTGCGCCCGGCACCAAAGCCCGTGACGACGATCAGGCGTTTGACATCCTGCTTTTGCATCGCCGTCAGCAGAACGCGGGTCGTGTCTGAAAACAGCGTCACCTCTTGCCAAAGTATCGCGATGCTTTCCTTGATGCCAAGCGCGTAGATCACGGCATCGACACCGCCCAGCGCCTTGTCCAGATCGTCCGCGACCAAGGCGTCGCCTGCAAAGGGTTCAAGCTGCTCTGTCGCCTCAAGATCGCCTGCGCTCCGGGCAAATGCGCGCACGGTATACCCGCGCGAGACCGCTTCATCGACGGTCAGCGCGCCTATGCCCGAGGTCGCGCCAAGGATGAGGATGCGTTTCGTCAATTCAACAAACCCTCATAAAGCGACGCAAACCGACGATGCTGCGCGCCGTCCCTCTCAAGCGTCAGTGCCCCGCGTTTGCGCTCGGTACTCCAAGGCAAATCCATCCTGCGTTCGACAATGCCCGGTCCATCCTGCCGATCATTCGGGTTGGGGGCGACGGTCGGTTGGTTTTCTTTTGCCATATCAGACCTTTCTGGGTCGGGTGACGTGATGGGGTGATCTCTCACCGCTGCCGGACAGCGTGCGCGGCGCACCGTGTTTTCGGGTTACGGAACAAGCTAATCCATAATCCGCTGTTTCAAGGCAGCGCCTGGCAAACCGTTGCGATCGCGGTCTTCCTGGCTAGCTTTGGGCGCCCGTCCCTGGGCGGATGATCTGCAGCGATCTAACTGTCCCGTGCTTAACCACCGCGAAACCGCGCAATCACATCTGCAAAAATCTTGGCCGTGTCGTCCCAACGGGGCAGCGTGGCGGCATGTGCCTTAGACAATCGCGACTGCGTTTGCGCCACATGCGGCTCTTCGATCAACCGTCTCAGCGCATCTGCAAAGGCGTTCGGATCGTCGGGCGGGACAAGGACGGCGGCGTTTCCCACAGTATCGGGAACGGCACCAACGCGGCAGGACACTACGGGCAGCCCGTACAACATGGCCTCGCTCAGAACCATGCCATAGCCCTCGTACCGCGTTGCCAGGGCGAACACGGTGGCGGCGTTGAAACGGGCCTCTAGCGCGTCTTGCGCAACCTCTCCTGCGAAAGTCACGCGCGCAGCGATGCCAAGTGTATCCGCCTGCTGGCGCAGAGCGGCGCCATAACCAGCGTCGTGCGCCTTACCTACGATTTCGGCGCGCCAGGACAGGTCCTTGAGGTGCCCCAGGGCTGCAAGCAGCACGTCGTGCCCCTTGCGCGGGGCCAGCAGCCCGACGGACAGGATGAGCGGCGGGTCAGCTGGGCGGCAGTTGACCGTCGGTCTGTCGAACCCGGGCGGTGCGACGGTGATGTGGCGGGCATCGGCCCCAAAGTCGCGACACAGACCCCTGGCCGTTTCGGGGCTGGGCACGATGACGTGGGCGACGTGGCGCAGCGCCGCTGCTTCGTTCCTTCGCAAAAAGGCGGAGCGTGTGGCGGTCAAGCCGGTTTCCAAGCCCAACGGATGATGCACCATCGCGATGACCGGCGCGCGCACCTGCCCAAGCCGGTCGGGATCGATGGCGCCAAAGACCAGACCGTCAAGGATGATCGGTTGGTTGTCCGGCACCGCGTTCAGGGCGGCAAAAGCCGCGTCCATATCCGCCGCCGTCGGGTCAGGAAAGCCATCCGGCAGTTGCACATGCGCGGTGGTGCAGCCCATCGCGTTCAATTCCGCCAACACGCGGGCTTCATAGATGAAGCCGCCGGTGCGCCGGTCCTTGTCGCCCGGTATGGCGAATACGGCCTGGGTCATGTCACCTGCTCGCGCGCGTACATTCGCAGAACGACGCGTTCCAATGCGGCCACAGCCGCGTAAAATGCCGTCGCCACAAGCGCAAGAACCGCCACGCAGGACCACAGCATGTTGTAGTTTGAGGTACTGGCCGTCATCGCCATCAACACACCGATCCCCTTGCCCGTGGCAAGCCATTCCACCGTTGTCACGGCCAACAGGGCCGCCGGAACGGCCATCCGGGCAGAGGCGAAAAAGGCGGGCAGCATCGCCGGGATTTGCGCCGCGCGCAGCAAATGCCAGCGCCCGGCACCGTAGCTTTGGAACAGGTCCACGATCAGGCCGGGCGTCTGCCGCAAACCCTGCTGACAGGCAACAAATGTCGGGAAAAAGATCATCACCGCGACCACAACCATCGTCCCGATCAGGTCCCGCCCGAACGCGAGGATCAAGAGAGGTGCGGTGGTGATGATCGGCACCGCGCGTAGGGCGACAGCAACCGGCATCGTGGCACGGGTTAACCCCGGCGATACGGCCAACATCGCGGCCAACCCGGCGCCCAAGGCCAACCCGGCAAGGTAACCCGGCGCGGCAAAGGACAGTGTCTCTGCCAGTGCAGACACCAGCGTGTTTCGGTTTTGCGCATCCATCAAAAAGGCCCCGACATCGCCCGGTCGTTTCGCGAAGAAACGGTTAAGGTCGAACGCATCCATCGACGCCTGCCACAGGGCCAGAACCAATGCGGCGATAAACGCCAACTCGACCAGCCGCACCCAAAGCGGTCGCGGCGCCGATGCGGCGGGCGCCGATAGCAAAATGACCGGCGTGTACCCGACCATGCGCTGGCCCATCCAACCCAGCAGCACAAAGGCCGCCATCGCGATCACCGCCGCCACAATCGCGAGTGTCCACGTGGCGTCCGTGTCCAGGCCGCGCATGGCGCGCAGCGTCAGCACACCCAGCCCCCGCTCTGCCCCCGTGAACTCGCCAATCATGGCACCAAGGAAGGCGGCAGGCGCGCTGATCTGAAGGCCCACAAACAGATAAGGCAGGCTCGCGCGCGCGCGCACCCTGAGCAGGGTCGACACGCGACCCCGCCCGTAAATGCGCATAAGATCGGTCCAGTTCTGCGACACCGCCCGCAGCCCCACCAAAAGCGCCAAGAGGGTGTTGTAGTAAACGGCCAGCGCCGCCAGCGTAATCTGCGGCCCTGTCCCGGGGCCAAACAGAACGCGCAAGATCGGCCCGCTGGCAATCAGGGGGATGCAAAAGACAAGCAACGCGAGGGCAGACAGCGCGCGTTCGCTGCGCGGTACAAGCATTATGGCGGCGGCAAGCACGATGGCGCCCAGGTTGCCCCACATGAAACCCCATAGCGCGTTGACTGACGTCTCAAACACCGCGCGGGCAAGCAGGCCGGAATTGTTGCCCACATAGGCCGCTATGGCCGTCGGGCTGCTGATCAAGACACCACCGGCAACGGCGCGCACACCCAGTTCCCAAAGCGCGAGGGCCAACAGCGCCCAGCCAACAGGGCGCCACGCCCCCATCAGGCGTCTTCCAGCGCTGAAAACACCTGACGGGACAGCATCAGGAACTCCGGCGTCTCAAACAGATTGCTGTCCCGAACGCCCGACAACACAACCGGGATGTCCGCAACCAGGCGTGCAGGCCGTGGCGACAGCACAAGCACCCGGTCGGACAGCAAGACGGCCTCCTGCACGGAATGCGTGACCAGGACAACCGTCGCACCCCGCGCCCGCCACAGCGGCGGCAGGTCGGTGTTCAACCGCCTGCGGGTCATCGCATCAACCGCGCCAAAAGGTTCGTCCAACAACAACACATCCGGCGCGGAAATCAGGCTGCGCGCGATTGCTGCGCGTTGCCGCATCCCGCCGGACAGCTCTGCCGGGCGATGGTCGGCAAACCCGCTCAGGCCGACAAGGTCGATCAATGCGTCGACGCCGTCCGCCGATTTGCGGGCAAGCTCTGCCCCCAAAGCAATATTCGCCCGGACCGAGCGCCAGGGCAGCAGCGACGGGTCCTGAAAGGCCATCGCCAGGCCGCCCCGCTTGGCCACCGCGCGCGGTGGCGCGTCGCCCAGACGGATGGTGCCTGTATCCGGCGCGTCCAGCCCCGCGATCATCCGCAATATCGTCGACTTGCCACAGCCCGACGGGCCCACGAGGGCGGTGGTCTGCCCCCCCGTGAGTGTGATGGAAAACGGCGATACGGCTTTGGTCGCGCCAAAGCTTTTGCTGATGTCGGTGCAGTGG
The DNA here is from genome assembly GCA_038525395.1 of Pseudomonadota bacterium. Taxonomy (GTDB): domain Bacteria; phylum Pseudomonadota; class Alphaproteobacteria; order Rhodobacterales; family Rhodobacteraceae; genus Tateyamaria. The sequence continues at coordinate 10,697 of JBCBHS010000024.1, forward strand.
ATGTCTAGGCTGACCATACCCATGCAACCCTTGGACCCAGGTCAGCCATGGACCTCTTCAAGCAGGGACCGGTCCCACAGGGTTGCCGGCACGTCCTGCCCCAACAAGGCCAGCGTTTCGATGTTGGCCGCGACGGTTTCATCGGTAAACCAGCCAAACCCGTTCTCTGCCGTCAGATCGCTGAACATCAGCGGCACCTGCCGCGCGGCCTGCAGCCTTTGCGCCTCTAGGTCGAGGCCTGCGTCCGGGAACATGTCGAGCGTCAGAGCAGCCGCGGCATCGGTGTCCGCGACATAGTCGTTCCACCCCATGACCTCGCCCTTCAACAGGGCAATCAGGTCGGCGCGGCGGTTGGCAATGGCGTCTTCGGTCGCGATGTAGGTCTGCGAGTGCAGGGCATAGCCGTGATCGGCCATCAGCATCGTGGTGTTGTCCACCCCTTGCACGGTCATCGCCACGGGCAGATCGGTTTCCCAACACAGCAAGCAATCCACCTGCCCACTGACAAGCGGGGCGGGGTCGTATTGCGTGGGTACAATCTCAATCGCGTTGATGTCCACGTTGTTCAGCGTGCACAGCGCCTGCAGCACGGGCGTGTTGGCAACCGCCATCCCGATCCGTTTGCCCACCAGATCCGCAGGTGTGTTCACCGGGTTGCCCGCCAGGGACGCGATGGCAAAGGGGTTCTTCTGCATCGCCACGGCAATGATCTTGAACGGCGCGCCTTGGGCAACGGCAGAGGCCGTGTAGTCAGCGGCGGAAATCCCGACAAGGGCCGCGCCCGACACCACAGGCGGTTCGGCCGGCGCGTTTGGCCCCCCCTGGGCCAACGATACGTCGAGGCCCAGGTCGCTCCAATACCCTTTGTTCGCAGCGATATAGCTGCCGCCGAACTGCACCGAATGCAGCCAAGACAGCTGAAAGTTGACGGATGTGGCGGCAAATGCGGGCACGCCCGTCGTGGCGGCGGCCATGCCTGCGGCACTGGTTTGCAGAAAGAAACGGCGGGTAAGATGTGTAGGTTGCGTCATGGCAGGTTCATTTTCCTTTTGGATGAGGTCGTGTCTGACAGGGATTGCGCCAGGAGGATGGCCACCGCAGGCAAGGCCGCAGCGAACAGCACCAGGCCGTAGGTGATACCGGTGGCAACACCGGCACTGGCCGGTGCGCCGATGACCGGAAACAGGGCCGCAGCGGCCCCTTCGCGCCAGCCCCAGCCACCGACCGACAGCGGGATCAGCATGGCGCATAGAACCAGCGGGACAAGCGTTGCCCAAGCCTGCGGTGGAAGGATGGTGCCCGTCGCACGGGCGCAGGCGTAAAATCCAAAGATCAGGCAGGCGGCCGTGACCGCGCCATGCAGCAACAGTGCCGGTTGGCCCGCGAGCGTTAGCGTCGCGCGCATGAACCGACCCGTTGCCGTTTGAGTTCTGGAGAGGACGAGCGCAGCAACCGCGCAGCCTGCGAGCCCCCCAAGCACCGCCATCCCGATCGCACCCCATTCCGGCCCACCCGGCAGGACCAATGCAACGGCAAAGCCCGCGCATAACAGCCCCAAAATAGCGATCTGACCCAGCAGCCGTTCAGCCATCACCGACTGCGCCGCGCGCGCAAGGTCTGCGGCATGCCGGGCCCGGACGGCGCGCGTGATATCGCCCGCCACCCCGCCCGGCAGCACCATGTTGACCATCTGCGCCAGGTAGTATTCGCGCAAGGCGGTCCAATACGTGATCTCAACCCCAAAGGCGCGCGCGGTGATCTGCCACCGGCTTGCCATGGCACACGTGGCCACCGTGACCGCAAGCAGGGCCAGCGCGATCCACGTCATGTCCGCATCTTGCAGGCGCACCAGCACCCGCGCGGCACCCGTCCACCACAACAGGATGGCAAGACAGCCCGCAGATACCCCAACTTTGATCCCGCGCATGATCATCGCATCACAGTCTCTGCAACGCGCGCGTTTGAAAATGCGTCCAGAAAGTCGTTGCGAAAACTGTCCATTCGGCGCACCGGCCCGTCGGGCGCGGGGATCAGGCCATCGGTCCAGTTCCAGTGGTCAATGCGGTCCAAAACCTCTGCCGGTCCGATCATGTGCACGGCGACGTCCATAGTGTCGCTGCCCGCCACAAAGCCTGCGGCCTGGTGATCGCCCGCCACGATCACCAGCGGTGCGGCCTCACCCAACCGCGCAACATGGGAAAACGTGACCTGCAGGGCGTAGTCCACAGACCGGCGATAGGCATCGCGCACGTTATCATAGTCGCGCCACAGATCTTTGGGCGCCGGTCCGCGCGCGGCCATGTCGTCAAAGACCGTCCCGTCGCCGATGCTGTCCCACGGCACCATGTCCGCGATGGGCGTCCACGGCGCGTGGGACGAGATCAGCGCGATCTGCAGGAAATCTGGCCGCGGGTCCTCGGGCAAGAGCGCCGGATAGGCCGCCAGCGTGAACTGGTCCGGCATCGTCACCCACCGAAACCGCACACCCCGATAGGGGATGTCGGCCGCGGCAAAGACGTGGTCGAACCCCATCACCAGGCTTTCCGGCCACCCGACCGTGATCGCAGGCATGATCGCAGCCGTGCGATAGCCTGCGTCCTGGGCAAAGTGGAACAGCCACTTGTGCCCGCTGGCCAGCATCGCGTTGTACCGCCCGTTGTCCGAGGTCCACAGCCCGCTGGCAAAGGCCCCATGGGCCAGCCAACTTTGCCCGCCAGAGGTCGGCGAGGTCAGCCAGCCGCTTTGCATCGCCATGCCGCTTTGCGCAATCTCCGCCTCTGCCCGCCGCAACGTCCCCAGGTGCGTGGGCGCATATAACGGGTTGTCAAAGCTGGCGCGCCCGTAGCTTTCGATCCAGATCAGGATCACGTCGCGCCCTTCCAGCGCGTCCAGCAGGCCAGTCGCATCCGCATAGATGTCCGCCTGGGCGTCCGTGGCGAAACGCGCCAACTGGACGGCCGTTTGCTGCACCTCGACCCCACGCTTGACCGTCAAACGCGTGGTCCACGCGGTGCCCGGCGGGCTTTTGTCAAAGCGCCAGTATTCCAGGTGGTGCCCCGCATCGGCAGCGGCCCAGCCTGCACCCACGACCGCCAGAGCCGCGGCGCACGCGCGCACCGGGCCGGGCGGCGACAGGTTGGCCCAGGCGCGCAAGCTGCGTTCCAGGGCCAGAAACAGCAGGGCCAGCGCGAGGCCGGTGGCGACAACGGCCAAAACCGTCAACACACCGCCGATACTGTCCCGCAACAGCGACAGGCCCGCACCGATCAGGAACGTGTCGAGGATCGGGTTGAACGTCCGATTAAAGGCGCTGAACATCGCATAATCCGCAACCTTGATCACGACCGCCACAACCAACAGCAACGCCAAGACGTAAGTGACGCCAAACCGGCGACCAATCGCGACGGCACTCAAAAGCAATACGGGCAGTTCCAACGGCCAGCGGTTCAGGGCGCCCCACCTCATCGTGCCCGGATGGTTCGGCAGGACCAGAACGGCAAAGATCAGCGCCGCTGCAAGCGCCAGGGCGGCCAGCCGCATCATGCAGCGCGCCGCGTCAGCCAAAGGATGTCGATCAGGAACGACCAGCCCAGCAACAGCGCGGCCAGGACCGCGACAGGCGCTGCCAAGACCGGCAGCGTCAGCGGAAAGATCAACAAAATCAGCGCCGCGATCTGAACCACGCAGATCGCCTTGCGCCGGAACGTCTCTGGCAAGGGCGCCGCCAATGCGGGCCAGACGAAACTGGCCACGACAAACGCATACCGGGCAAAGCCAAGAACCAGGATCTCGGGTCCCGTCGTGCCGCTGATCAGCAAGTACACCGCGATGACTGCGCCCAGACCTGCATCCGTTTCCATGTCAAACCGCGCGCCAAAGTCAGACACCAGGCCCGCACGCCGCGCCAGCCATCCGTCAACGCCGTCCAATGCGAAGGCACCAAGCGCCACGCCAAACACCAACCAGGCAGAGACGGCTGGTATCACCAAAGCGCCTGCGAGAAAGGCAACCATGGCGGCCCGCAACAGGGTGACAACATTGCACAGGCCCAGCGCCGGGTGGACGTAGCTGTGCATCAGCCCATAGGCGGCGACCATGACCGTGGCGGTGAACACCGTTAGCGGCACAGTCGCTGTGCCAAAGGCATGGAATGACGCCAGCGCCAAACCAACGCCCAAGATGGCGGCGACAGTCAGAAACCCGCTTAACGGTGTCTGGCTCTCGATCCTCAGCGCAACGGTGTGCGCGGTGCTACGAAACATAGATTTTTCACTCATTTAGCTCCGGTACCTAGGTCTGCGCGTGCGGTCTGACAGTTGGGGTAACACCGCGGCGCACAGAAAATGCGGGCATGTCACGGAACTGTGACAATCGCCTCAAGCGGCAAATGATCGGACGCGGCGGTTGTTTCGGGCGCAGTGACGGCCCGCATCTGCTGCACCGCACCCGGTGCGTCCGTTAGAATGCGGTCCAGCGGCAAAAGCGGTTGCTTGGCCGGAAAGGTGCGGCGCACGGGGCCGCGAAACCGGGTGCCGACCAGCGCGCGATGCAGCATCAGGCCACCCCAGGGGCGCCATTCGTTCAGATCGCCCAGCAGGATCGTCTGCATCGGTTTGCGGCGGTACAGATATTGCCCGAGGATGCGCATCTGCGCGATCCGCAACGGCTGAAACAGCGACAAATGCGTGCTGATGATGCGCAAAGGGCGGTTTTCACACAGGGTTTCCACAGACACGGCCCCGCGATGACAATGGCCCGGCAGATCAATGATGTCCGCATGTGTGCGCTGCAGCGATGGCGACAGAAATAGGATGGTCCCCAGAAACCCGTCGCTGTGCGGCCCCCAGCGCAAGGCGGGGTCGTGCACATATGTCAGCCCCGTGACCTCGGCGATCCGGTGGATGTCCAAGATACCTGCATGGGGCGGGCCGTCCCCGTCCGCCTCTTGCAGGGCCAGAATGTCCAGGCCAAGGGGCGCCAACACCTGTGCGATGGCATCCACCACGCGCACGGGATCAACCCTGCCATCGCCGCCCTTGGCGCGGTGCACGTTCCATGTTGCGCATCGCAGCTGTTGCCCCTGCATCTGATGAACCCTGTCTTACGGCGCTGTCGCCCTACATCACAGCTACCACAGTTAAATCGCGCACCCCTGACGGCCACGGTCTCGCCCGGTCAGACGTCAACGCGCAAAACGGAGACACCGCATCATGCGCACAGTCCTGGCCGCCGCTGCCTGTTTCACGATCCTTGCCACGACCGCGCAGGCGGATATGGCACGCTATGAACTCGATACCACGCACACCAACGTGTACTTCACGGTCGAGCATATCGGATATGTCAGAACGCTTGGCATCTTCACCGACCTCAGCGGCGGGTTTGCCTATGATGTGGACACGCAAGAGCTGGGCGATGTCGCGGTGACCATCCAGGCCGCGTCGGTCAACACGTTCAACGAGGCCCGCGATGGCCATGTGCGTAACCGCGATTTCCTGCATGTCTCGGCCCACCCAGAGATCACGTTCGTCGCAAATGGCGGCACGCCCGCCGGAGACACGACCGGCACCGTGACCGGGAACCTGACGATCCTGGGCACGACCCTGCCGGTGACGCTCGACGTGACCCTGAACAAGGTCGCGCCCTATCCCTTTGGCCACCGGCGCGAGGTGCTGGGCCTGTCGATGTCCACAACGATCCAGCGCACCGCCTTCGGCATGACCTATGGCGTGGACAACGGGCTTGTCGGGGACGAGGTGCGGATCAATATCGAAACCGAAGCGATGAAGATGGACTAGGTCTAACACGGTGTGACGGCCCTACCCTCATCCCGCCCAACTGCACCCCCGCGCCACGCCACGGCCCTGCGATGTTTGGAGAATACCCTTGTTTCGAACCTTCCTAAGATTGGCGGCGCTCACCATCACGCTGGCCTCTGCGTCCACGGCGCTGGCCCAAGGCCGGGCCGCCGCGGTCGGGGTGCAAACGGTCGAGACGCAGACGCTCTCTGAAACCGTTGTCGTGTTTGCCGAGATCGTCACGCCGCGCAACGGCGCCGTGGCCAGCCGTGTCGCAGGCAGCGTCGATCAGGTCCACGTTCTGGCAGGCACCCACGTGCAAGAGGGCGATGTGCTGGTCGAGCTGAACCGAGAGCTGCTGAGCATTCGCGTCCGCCAGGCCCGCGCGCGGATTATCGAGGCCGAGGCGAGTGTGGCGACCGGACGGGCGCGGCTGGACAGCGCCCAGACCTCGTTTGAGCGGGTGAACGCCTTGCGCGAATCCAGTGCCTTTTCCCAGGGCCGCTTTGATGACGCGCAGGCGGACGTGCAGGTGGCGCGCACTCAACTGGCCGAGGCGCAAGCGCGGTTGGAAAGCAGCAATGCCCAACTGGCCGAGGCTGAATACCAGCTTGAGCGCAGCCAAATCCGCGCGCCCTTTTCTGGGGTCGTGCTCGAGGTGCAGACTATCCCGGGCGCGTTCATCCAGGCCGGAACGCCGGTTGTCCGCATCCTCGACACCGCTTCGTTCGAGGTCGAGGCAAGCGTGCCGGCCCGCTTTGTCATCGACATGCGCCCCGGACAACGCATGGTGGCCACGCTGGAAACCGGGTCCAATCTGGATCTGGAACTGCGCGCCATCCTGCCAGTCGAGGATCCGTCGACACGCACCCGCGCCGTGCGGTTCCGCGCGCCTGGCCTGGCAGACATTGCAAACGTCGCAGTCGGCCAGTCACTGACGGTCGACATCCCCGTCGGCACCGCGCGCGACGTGCTGTCGGTGCCCAAGGACGCGCTTGTCCAGGCGCGCGGCGGTTGGACGGTGTTTGTCGCCGCAGATGGCAAGGCGCAGCCCCGCCAGGTGCAAATCGGCGTGCCTTCGGGCGATCGGTACGAAGTCCTCAGCGGCCTGGCGGCAGGGGATCAGGTCGTGGTGCGCGGCAATGAACGCCTGCGCCCCGGCCAAGACATCACCGCAACCCTTGTCGAGACAAACTGATGAACCCGATCCGCTTTGCCATTGAACGGCCCGTCGCGGTCATCGCCGCGGTCATGATCGCATTGCTGTTCGGAGCCATCGCGCTCAGCCGCATTCCGATCCAGTTGGCCCCGGATGTGCGCAAACCGATTGTGGTGATCGAAACATCCTGGCCCGGTGCGGCGCCATCGGAAATTGAACGCGAGATCGTCAACCTGCAAGAAGAGGCGCTGCGCGGCCTCGAAGGGTTGGAAATCATGACCTCGCGGTCGCGCACGGGCGAGGCCGAGGTGACGCTGGAATTCGCGGTTGGCACCGATATGGGCGACAGCCTGCTGCTGGTGTCGAACCGGCTGGACCGGGTCAGCGGCTACCCGGACGAGGCGGACGAGCCGACGCTGAACACCTCAGGCTCGGATGACAGCCCCATCGCCTGGGTGATCCTGACGGCGGCCGAAGGCAACACAGGCGACATCGCCACCTACCGGGACTTCATCGAAGACACGGTGCAGGACCGCGTCGAACGGGTCGAAGGGGTGTCGGCCGTCAACCTCTTTGGCGGTGTGACCCGCGAATTGCAGATCATCGTCGATCCGCTGCGCCTGTCCCGCTACAACCTCACGGTGCCCGAGGTCGTGCGCATCCTGCGGGCCGAGAACATCTCGATCTCTGCCGGGGACCTGGATGAGGGCAAGCGCCGCTATGTGGTGCGGACCGAAGGCAACCTGAACACCGAAGACGCCATTCGCGACGTCGTGCTGCGCTCGGGTGCGGCGTCGGGCGGGGTCGGCCAAGTGCGCGTGGCAGACGTGGCCGATGTCGCCTTTTCCTACACAGACGCCACCACCCGGCTGCGCTTTCGCGGTGAACCGGGCCTTGCCTTCAACATCGTGCGCGAGGCGGGCGCCAACGTGATCGCCGTGATGGAAGACATCCGCGTGGTGCTGGCCGATCTAAGCGACGGGCCGGTCGCTGATGCCGGTCTGGTCATGGAACAGGTCTATGACGAGACGATCTATATCAACGGGGCCATTGACCTGGTGACGCAAAACATCTGGATCGGCGGCGCGCTTGCCGCCCTGATCCTGATGCTATTCCTGCGCAGTCCGCGCGCCACGCTGGTGGTGTCCCTGTCCATCCCCGTGTCCATCGTGGCCACCTTCGTGGTGATGGCGCTGACCGGGCGCACGCTCAACGTCATCTCGCTGGCGGGCATCGCCTTTGCCGTGGGTATGATCGTGGACGCGGCCATCGTCGTCCTCGAAAACATCTTTCGCCTGCGGGAAGAGGGCAAATCAAGGCGCGAGGCCGCCTATGAAGGCGCGCGGCAGGTCTGGGGCGCGATCCTCGTGTCGGCGCTCACGACCGTGCTTGTCTTTGTGCCCATCCTGATCATGCAGCTTGAGGCAGGTCAGCTTTTCCGTGACATCGCCGTGGCGATTTCCGTGTCGGTCCTGCTGTCGCTGGTCGTGGCCGTGACGGTCATTCCTGCCCTCGCCTCCCGCCTGCTCAGCGAAAAGGATCAGAAACCGACGCCGCTCTGGGGTCTTGACCATATCGCACGCGGGTTCCGCGCGCTGGTGATGATCTATGTGCGCTGGACAGTGCGGTCGCGTGTCTTGGGGCTGATGATGGTGGGGCTGATCGCGGGGGGCGCTGCCTTTGCCAGCATCACCTTCCTGCCCCGGCTCGAATACCTGCCCGAGGGCAACCGCAACCTCGTCTTTGGCCTGATTATCCCGCCGCCGGGCTACAACCTCGACACCACGCAAACCATCGCCGAACGGATCGAACGGGTCGCAGAACCGCTGTGGGAGGCGGGGCCAGAGCCGCAGACCGAAGACGGCACACCGACGGTCGACAACTTTTTCTTTGTCGCCACGCCCGGCAATTCCTTTGTCGGCGCCAGCGCCGTGGACGGCACCCGCGCGTCCGAGCTGATCCCGGTCCTGTCCCGCCCGATCTTTGCCGAACCGGGCACGTTCGGGTTCATGACGCAACCGTCGCTCTTTGGGCGCGGCGTGGGCGGGGGCCGCACGATCGAACTGAACGTATCCGGCCAAGACCTCAACGAAATCCTCGCCGTCGCTGGCCAGGCCGCAGGCATGGTCGCAGGCCTCTTGCCGCGCGCCGAAGGGCACCAATTCCGGCCTATCCCCGGGCTAGAGCTTGGCGCGCCCGAGGTCCGCTTGATCCCGGACCGCCAACGCCTGGCCGATGCGGGCCTCGACAGCTCGGAATTGGCCGCGACCGTCGACGCCTTTAACGACGGGCTGCGCGTGGCCGAGGTGACCGTCGGGGCGGAACGCATCAACCTCGTCCTGCGCGGCGACCGCACGGTGCAGCGCGCCCTACGCACGCAGGATGTGGGCAACTATCCCGTCGTGACACCCAATGGCCAGATCGTGCCCGTCTCTGCCCTGTCGAACGTCATCCTTACCGCTGGCCCAACCGAAATCCGCCACCGCGACCGCTTGCGCACAGTCACGCTCGAAGTCCGCCCGTCAGACGCGCTTGCCCTCGAAGCGGCGGTTGAGCTGTTGGAAACCCAAGTGGTCCAGCCTCTGGAGGCCCAAGGCCTGCCTTCGGACATCCGCCTGTCCGTCTCTGGCACGGCAGATCAGCTGAGCCAGACGTGGAACGCCATTCAGATCAACCTCGTGGTGGCCCTGATCATCGTGTTCCTCGTGATGGCGATCCTGTTCGAAAGCTTTGTCTTGCCCCTCGTCATCCTGATCGCGGTGCCCGTCGCGGCGGCGGGCGGGGTCGGTGGGCTGGCGCTCTTGAACCTCTATCAGACCCAGCCGATGGATATGCTGACCTTGCTGGGCTTCGTGATCCTTGTGGGCATTGTGGTGAACAACGCGATCCTGATCGTGCACCAGGCGCTTTATCACCTGCGCTCCGACGGGATGCCCCCCGTAGATGCCATCGAGGAAGCAACCCGCAACCGCATCCGCCCCATTTTCATGTCCACACTGACCTCTGTGATGGGCATGCTGCCCTTGATCGTGTTCCCCGGCGAAGGCTCCGAACTGTATCGCGGCCTCGGCGCAGTGGTGGTGGGCGGCCTGTCCATGTCGGCCTTTCTGACGCTGCTGACCGTGCCACCCTTGTTGCGCTTGTGCCTGCGCGCGGAGCAGCCGGCGACGGAGGTTGGGGAGAAGGCTGTGACGGCATAGGAGAGTGCGCGGAAGTGTGGGTGAGGATTGAACGGCGCTCTGGTCGACCGCGCCGTTTCAAAGTGGCTCGACCGCTATCGGACGTCGTGAGTAGGGTATGCGTCATGCGTCATGGCAACCTCACTGCGTCCACAGGCACGCACTGCATGATGAGACCTGTCGGCTGCCGCATCGCATACCATGCCACATCTGTGCAGCGCAGAGCAAAGCGCGCGTAAAACATCTTAGGTTTTGGAACGCGGACGTCTGCAACCGCCTCTCGTCCGCGCGCTGTCAGTTCACAAAGCTTGTTTGAAGCTCGAAAATTGGCAACAGCACGGACAGAACGATGGTCAGGACCATGCCGCCCACGACCATCATCAGGACAGGCTCCAAAAGGCTCGCCAGGCGTTGAGCGCGGGAGGCGAGGTTGAACTCGACCAGTTGCGCGGCGCGTTCGGCCATTTCAGCCAAACGGCCTGACTTTTCGCCGCTGTCCAGCATCTGTAGGGCAATCGCCGGCAGGCCGGGGACCGATCTGATGGCGGCGGCCAGGCGTTGGCCTTCTTCGACCATCTGGGTTGACCCCGCGGCGTCCGCGCGCAGCTTTAGATTGTCGATGGCTTGCGCCGCATAGGTCATCGCCTGCACGGCGGGCATGTTGGCCGCCAACACCAGATGCAAGGTCCGCAGGTACAGCACGGCCCCCTTCAACCGCGCAAGCGGACCCAACAGCGGCAACCGCAGAACTGCGCGATGATATGCAAAGCGTGGGCCGGGCAGCGTGAAAATGGCACGGACCCCACCCCCGATGACCAGCAAGGCCACCGCCAAAACCGGCCATTGCGCGGCCAGAAAGTCACCCAGCGCGATGGACCCCCGTGTCAGCGCAGGCAAAGGCTGACCCGTTTGTTCAAACAACAGCGCCACCTCCGGCACCACATTGATCAGCAGGATCGCAGCAACGATCAGGGACACCACCCCGACAAACAATGGGTAGAACAGCGAATTAACCGCCTGGTCCCGCAGAGTCAGCCGCCCTTCGATAAACTCGGCCAGGACATCGCATATCTTTTCCAACTCAGAGCTGTTTTCGCCAGCGGCGATGGCTGCGCGGTAATAGTCGGGAAAGGCACCGGGCAGCCGCCCCATGGCCGCGGACAGCGGCAGCCCGTCGCGGACATGGGCCTGCAACTCGGCGGCGACGTGGTTGATCTGACCACCCGCCTGCCCTGTCATCAGAGCTTGCAGCGCCTCGTCGACCGGAATGCGCGCGGCAAAAAGGACCGAGATTTGGCGCGTGAAAATAGCCAGGTCTTCCGGGCTCAGTGCCGCCTTGCGCCATGTGCCGATGCGTTGACGTTGAGGACGCGCGCGGGTTTCGGTTACCTTTTCAGGAAACAGCCCCTCTTGGGTCAGCAGAGCGCGGGCATGCGCCTCGCCATCGGCAACCAGCACCCCTTTGACGCGCGCGCCGGACTGGTCATAGGCCACGTATTGATAGGCACTCATTCCGCCTCGCTCGCGACGCGCAGCACTTCGTCCAGGTCTGTCCGACCCGCGGCCACCGCGCGCAGACCGGCGGCGAACAAACGCGCGCTGGGCTCCGTCGCAACCTCGATCATGTCCGCCTCGGACCCGTCTGCATAGATCAAGCTGCGCAGGTCCGGTGTGTTCTCTACAATCTCATACAAGCCCATGCGACCGGTATAGCCGATATCGCCGCAGGCACTGCAGCCTTGCGCCGCAAAGATTTGCGCCGGCGCCGCAACGCCGTTGCGGGCAAACATCGCGCGCGTGTGATCGTCTACGGGCGCGGGCGCTTTGCAATTCGCACACAAGCGCCGCAGCAGCCGCTGTGCGATGGCCCCGCGCAAGGTCGACGACAGCAGATACGGCTCGACCCCCAGATCCCGCAGCCGCGTCACTGCGCCCAGCGCCGTATTGGTGTGCAGGGTCGACAGCACCAGATGCCCGGTCAGCGCCGCTTGGATCGCCATCTTGGCTGTTTCGGCATCCCGGATCTCGCCCACCAGCACGACATCCGGGTCTTGGCGCAGGATCGCGCGCAGGGCCTTGGCAAAGGTCATGTCGATCTTGCTGTTGACCTGCGTCTGCCCGACCCCTGGTAGATCGTATTCGATCGGGTCTTCGACGGTCAGGATATTGGTCCCGATTTTATTGAGGTGGTCGATCATCGAATACAGCGTGGTCGTCTTGCCGCTGCCCGTGGGCCCTGTCACCAGCAGCAGACCATCTTGCGCCTTGGCGATGCGGATGATCGTCTCTTTCTGCGCAGGTTCCAACCCGACGGCATCCAGCGACAGCAGACCCAGGCTTTTGTCGAGGATCCGCAGCACGACACGCTCGCCGTTCTTGCTGGGCATGGTCGAAACCCGCACATCCACTGACCGACCGCCAAAGGTCAGCGCGATGCGGCCATCTTGGGGCAACCGCGTCTCGGCAATGTTCAAACCTGCCATGACCTTCAGGCGCGACACCACCATCGGCGTGGGCAAATCCGTGCGTTCCAAAACCGCCTGCAACACGCCGTCAATCCGCATGCGGACGCGCAGCCCGCTTTCCATCGCCTCGATATGCATGTCGGACGCGCGCCTGCGCAGGGCCTGGCGGAACAGCGTGTTGATCAGCTGGATGACCGGCGCCTGTGCCTCGTCATCCAGAATGTCCGACAGCGCATCGGATTGACCCAATAGGGCCAAATCCAATCCATCGATCTCTTGCATCGCGTCCCCGTCGCGGGCGGCGCCATAGCTTTCTTCGATCAAATGCGACAATGCATCGGCACTGCAAAGCTCGAGCGCGATGTCGCGCCCCAGCACGCGCCGCGCCTCTTGCAAGGCGGCCACATCCACATCGCGTTTGGCCGTCACCCGGGGGGGCGCATCGCCATCGGGCAGTGCGACAATGCCGAACCGGCGGGCAAAACCCACCGGCAGCAACGGACCTTGTGACGCCGTGTCACCTGCGGCCCCGCCCTCAGCCATCAGCGTTTCTTCAGGTTCAATGGCTTGCCAAGCGACGGCAGCAGCGCCCCGCTCTTGGGGGCCGACGCACCGCCGGGTGTAAAGGGGCGGCCCAGCTTGGGCAGGCTGGCGGGCAAGCCACCGGTGGGTGCGTTGGGATAGCTGTCATCGTCGTTCAAAAACAGCTTGCGCTGCTCGGCCAAGGCCCGGTCATAAGCCTGGTTTGTCGCAGCACTGGCGGCATCGTCGTCCGAGATCACGTGCGTGCGCAGCAGCAAAAGCAGGATACGCTTGCTGCCATCCGCCGACTTGGCCGAAAACAGCTTGCGCAGGATCGGCACGTCGCCAAGGCCCGGCACCTTTTCCTTCACCTCGTTGGAAAAATCCTCCATCAGACCGCCCAGCAGCACGACATTTCCGTCACCTACGATGATGGACGTGTTAATCGCCCGGCGCTGCGTGATCTCACTGCCCGAGGCAGCGGCCGCATTGGTCAGGTTCGACACCTCTTGGCGCACACGCAGACGCACTGTGCCATCGCCGGTGATCTGTGGCACCACATTCAGGATCAGGCCGACATCTTGGCGCTGAATGGTCTGAAACGGCTGGTTCGGAATTGCGTCGTCACCAACGGTCGAGAACCGACCGGTCACGAAAGGCACGTTTTGGGCCACAGTGATTTCGGCCTCTTCGTTGTCGAGGGTCAGCAGCGACGGGGTCGACAGGATATTGGTCGTGCTGTCTCGCGCGACCGCCGACAGAAACCCCAAGGCAAGCTGATCCTTGGTTGTCACGCCGACATTTAGCCCCCCGCCCAGCGACGGCGTCCCACCGGTCGCCAAAGTCGTGACCAAAGAGCCAAGGCTGGGCACACCGCCCACGTCGAACTGCACGCCACCGGCAAAAACCTCGTTCACCACGCCGCCGAACTGCACGCCCAAAGTGGCGAAACTGTCCGCGCTCATTTCAAAGATGATCCCCTCGACCAGCACCTGATTGGGCCGCCGGTCCAGGTTGCGCACGGCGCGCACAATGGATTGCAACGTATCTGGGCTGGCCGAGATCAAGACTGAATTGGTGGTCTCATCCGCCACGATCGCACTTTCGCCGCCCGCATCGCCTTCACTGCTTTGCGAGGCAAAGAGTTTCGTGCCGATATCCGCGATTTCTGCGGCGTCCGCATATTTCAGATGTACCACCACCGCATCGGACACATTGCGCGGGCGATCCAGTTGCGACACCAGCGTGCGCACCATCAGACGAAACTCGTCCGATCCGCTGACCACGAGGGTGTTTGACCGCTGATCTGCCACGATGCTCGACCCGGGCGAGGCAAGTTCCAGGGCGCGCAGCGTCTCGGCCAATGTGGGCGAGGCGGCGTTGCGCAGGTTGATGACCTCGATCCGGCTGGGTCGAATGGCATCCAAACGCTCGATCAGCGCGGCAACGCGGTCGATGTTGGCGGCGCGGTCCGACACGATCAGCAGCCCCCCGATGGGATATTGCGAGATCACGGCCTCTGGCGCCATCAGCGGTGTGATAATCTCGGCCGCTTCGTTCAGCGGAACGTTGCGCACGCGCAGCGCGCGGGTGACGAAACCGTCCTTGGCCGTCCGCCCGTCAAAAGGCGACAACTCGCGCGCAAGCTGGCTGGGCACGATACGGTCCACCCCGTCACCTTCGACCAGGGTAAATCGGTTCAACTCCAGCACATTCAAGAAAATGCCAAAGACCTCGTCAGGATCAATCGCCGCCGGTGCATAGATCGTAACCGTGCCCTGCACGCGCGGATCGACCACAAAGTTGCGACCCGTCAGCTCGGACACCAGCTCGACAAAAACGGACAGATCCGCGTCGCGCAGGTTCAACCGACCGTCTTGCGCGCCCATCGGCACCGCGCCGAACAGGGCAATGATCAGCACCGCGCCCTGCAGCCGCACGGCCCGCCGTGCTGTGTTCCAAATAGTCCTTAGCATCGGCGCCCGCCTCATGATCGTACGATTGGAATGACAACTTCGATTGGCTGCTGTTTGCGTTCGTATTTCAATACAATTCTGTCCAGCTTGCTCAACCCGGCCGCCAAACCTTGCAACCCGGTCGAGTCCGTGATCGGCACATCGTTGACCGACACCAGCACATCACCCCGCTCTAGCCCTGCTGCTTTGGTGATCGGGTTTTCCTCGAACCACTTCAGCTGCAGCCCGATACCACCGTCCGTCGACCGCGCCCGGACAAACCGCAGCTTGCTCAGCGCGTCGGGTGCAAAAAACGCGCGGCGCAGGCTTTTGACGTCAATCGCGGGCCGCTCGGTCTGCACCGGTTCGGCGGACGCGGCTTGCGTGTCAGGCGGTGTGATGACCGTCACGCGCGGCTGATCTGGCGCGGCCTCCACACCGCTCAAATCGGCCCGCAGCGACGCTTGCAACGCGCTGTCTTCTTCGGGCGTCTCATCCGCATCAAAGCTCACAACCGTCAGCGCACCACCCGCTTCGATGACCACCTGCGTGGTATTGATCGCCTTGACAAGTTCCCCTTCGCCAAGCGCGTCGCCCTCGCGCACCAATTGGCTGATGCCATCAACGCTCAGCATCGCCCATCGGCCCAATCCGGTCACCGTCACGCCTTCCAGTACATAGGTCGCGTTGCGGGTGGCCGGTGCGGCCACCGGGGCCGCTGCATCTGGAACGCCAAAGACCGGTGCAACCACGTTGCGCGGGGCATCATTTCCCGTGTCGCCAACTGCGGCAAAATCCGGCGCAGCCTCGCGCGCAACCTCGGGCGCGGCACTTGGCGCATAGGCCACCTTGGCCGCCAAAGATCCCGCGTGAAAGCCCGCAAAGCCCAGCACCGCAACACTGGCTGCCGACACAAAAACCGCTTCAAATCTGCCTAAGGTATCCCAGCGCATGTTGATCGCTGCCGCCCGCCACCGTGAGAAATTCGAATATTCTTAAACCCTTGGTTAAAGCTAGCATGGCCTTGGGATTTTGGCTAGTTTGCCCTGCAAGATGGGTTGGGGCGTTTGGATCATGATGAGCTGGCGGCGCAAATTGCGGGATTTCAGCCTTCACTGCGGCGCACTGCTGTGTCTGATCCTGCTGGCAGGCTGCGACGGGTTTCCCGCGGTTCAAACATCGTCCGCCCCTAGCGTTCCAGGCGGCGTGGACAACTATACGCTGGCCCGCGCGGCGGCCGAAGACGGCAATTTCGATGTGGCGATCGTGAACTACGAACGCGTGTTGGCCGAATACCCGCGCGGCAAAGATGGCGCTGAGGTCCGCCTCGAATACGCAACCGTGCTGCTATACGCAGACCGCACCAACCGCGCGGTCGAGGTGTTGGACGAGGCGACCGCGCTCAGCCGGAATAAGGACGTGCGAGGCCAGGCCGCAGTCCTGCGCGCCGTCGTTGCACATAGCGAAGTTGAGGCCTTCCTGAAAACCAATCAGACCTACGAAACCGGGCGTGATCGGGCGCGCGAGGTTTACCAGCTGATGGTCGATACGTATGGACAGTATCTTCAGTACGACGTCGACGGGGTGATTCCGGCACGGCTGCGCGTCTTGCGCGAATCGCTGGCCAAGCTGGAACTCCGCCAGATGCGGACCGAACGGTCGCGCGGCGACCGGGCAACGGCCTCCCAACGTGCACAATACATTCAGCTGGAATTCGGCGACACGCAGATCGTGCAGGAAAACGCGCAACTGCTCCAGACGACGGCCTTAAGGGGCTAAGGCCCGACACGCCCCGGGGCGCAAGATGCCGCGCTGCGGCGCATATCAGTGGCAAAAATCCTTGGTAGACTCGGCGGCATTGGTATAACCATATACGCGAACAATCATTTTTTATTCAAATGCGCCGGTGGGTTTTTCCATGGCAAAACATTTTGTCGCTTCTGTTTTCAGCCTGATCCTTTTGGCCAGCGCATGCGGTGCGAACATGAGCGCAAAGGTGTCAGACTTCCGCTACTCTTCGATCAGCGACGCGCATATGGGCGGAGACAATTTTGACCGTCGTACAGTGCGCGTTGACCTCGGTGACAACCGGGTCGAGATGGCCACGGTCACGGCCGCGGGCGTTCTAAGGTCACTCACACGCCACAGTGCCAGCGCGGGGCCATCGCTTGCCCTTCCTCAAGAACCCGCGGATAACGCAGATCCGTTCGAGCTGAGCAGCGGGATGGGCCCGACGGCGGTTGTTGCCGCAGGCACGCATATCGCCCGCATTGACGTGCGCGAAGTGGAAAACAAGACCGCGGGCGCCACCGAAGTGACGGCTGCGTTTGCTGCATTCGACAGGGCCTTGCGCGCTCGCGCAGGCCGCCGGGACGGCCAAGCGCAACCCGGCCAATACTGGCAACTGCGTGCTTTGCCCCAGGGGGCCGCGTCGAACCGGGCCATAAACCTGAACGGCCGCACGATTGAACAAAATCCAGTTCTAAAAACGCTATTTGAGAAACCATTTGCCTTTCATCGCGTGGGGGCTGTGGAGGAGAACGCACAAGTCGCACCGGAGCTTCAGCTTGAGAAGGGGCGTTCGCACCTTGTCACTTGGCGGGGCCGGCTTTTTGCGATCACGCGATACGATCTGGGAAAGTAGCTAAATTTATTTGGAGAATTGACGTGCTACATAATTTGAAATCGAGGTTGTTGACCTCATCGGCTTTGGCCGCATTCGCCTTCGGCGCATCCACAGTCTCGGTTGGCGCAGATTCGTATTTTTCGCGGGTCCATATTGGTGACACAACCGTGTCGGCGGCAGAATTGGCATCCAACAAAAACATCGGTGCCGATCTCGATCTTAGCCGCGCAACCTCGACCACCGCGGTCTTTGATGTGTCGGTGTCTATCGTGGCCGACCCCGCCGGCGACAACGATTCCAAGGTCGACGCAGGCGCGTCGGACGACGAACAGAACGCATACGAAACGATTTTCCAGCACTTCGCGGACTCGGTCTGCGAACAGTCCAACGGTGTGCACAAGCTGGGCAAGATCAGCGTGTTCAAGAAAGGCGCACAAGCCAAAAACGCCAACATCGTCTGGGGTACCAGCGGACGCCCCTCGGCGCGCGTGTCGGGCTTTGGCGGCACCGGCAACATCAAGATGTACGACACGTTCGGCAGCATCAAGGTCTCTGACGGCGGCGATGACCTGACGCGCCTGGGCTACATCACCGGCCACGAATGGGGCCACTATGTGCTGGGCGTCTGGGACGAATATCGCGAAGCGGGCAAGCTGACAGGTGAGGATTTCGAACCCATCGACAGCGACAAGCCGACGGATAAGGCGATCATGAACTCGGGCCGGACCGCCGTCAGTTCGGGCGACTTTTCCTGGCTCAACCACTCGACCTCGAACAACATCGACCTGGCCAACACGGCCCAGGGTCGTGTCTTCGGCAAAAGCGGGTGGGACACGCTGATTTCCACCACCAACAACGACCCGACCACGATCGGGAAATACGCAGCCCCCAAGCGCACGCATTACTCGAACCTCGTGGGTCAACAACCAACCGCGGCCGACAGCTGGTTCAAGATCCAACTGCCTGCTGGCCAAGCCGATTGCCGGGACAAGCTGGACATCGCTTGGGTCGACAACCTGGAACTGGACATCGTCCTGGACCGTTCGGGGTCGATGGGCGGCTCGCGGATCGCAAATGCGAAATCGGCGGCCACCGCGTTGATCGACACCCTGCCCGAGGGCACGACCGCCGCGGGCGTCAGTTCGTTCTCGTCCTCGGTGACGTCGAACGCCGCGATGACGGCCATCGCCAGCGCTGCGGAAAAAACGACGCTGAAGAATGCGGTGTCGAGCATCGGTACAGGTGGGTCCACAGCCATGTTTGACGGTGCCGTGTTCGGCCTGAACAAGCTGTTGAACTACGCCAGCGCCAACAGCACCAACGCACAGCAACTGGTGTTCCTGCTGACCGACGGCGGCGACAATGCCTCGACCGAAACGTTGGCCACGGCGACAAACAAGTTCGTCGCTGCCGGCATCCCGGTCATCGGCTTCGGCTATGGCAGCGCGTCGGACCCGAACCTGCCCGCACTCGCGGCCAACACCAACGGGCGCTACTTTTTCTCGCCCACCACGGTGACGGACATCCAAAACGCTTTTGCCCAAGCCTTTGCCGATGTCAGCGGCTCTGCGCCTCTGGGGTCGGCCTCGGTCAGTGCCGCGGCGGGTGCCACGGATGTGCAGACCTTTGTGATCGACGACACGCTGGACGCGATCTCGATCCTGTTCACCTACAGCGGTGCGGTCGCCGACTTTACCCTCGCCCTGCTCGACAACAACGATGCAGATACCGGTCAGACCTTTACCTGCAACGAAGCTTCGGGCGCGGTCAGCTGCGTTTTGAACTTGGATGCAGCAGCGGTCACGGCCCTGGGGACGGGTACGTTCAAAGTCAGCGCAGTGAACAACAGCACAAGTGACATCGTCACCAGCCTCAACATCGTGGCAGAGACCAAGGACAGCACGTCCGGCGGTGGCTACAACCTCGATGTGGCGTCCCTGGACGGGCCCAACGTGTCCTATCCGGCCCCGATCACCATCTCGGCCGTTCTGGCGCGGGAATTGCCGATCACCGGCGTGTCCGTGACAGCAACCGTGACCGACCCATCGGGCAATGTCAGCACCATCGACCTGAACGACGATGGCGTGGGCGCGGACCAATATGCCAATGACGGGTTCTACTCGGCTTGGGCCAGCTACGGTGCCAACGGCGTTTACGAGGTTCGGATCACCATGGACAACGACGCGGGCAACGCGGCGTATACCGGCACAGGTGTGACCAACGCACACTATGCCGCCATGGCGGGCCTTGACCCGAACGAAACCGTCGCCGATCCGGTGCTGCCTGCCGGCAATTTCCAGCGCTTTGCGTCCTCGCAGATCACCGTGTCGGGCGTCCAACCGGATGACCACGCCAACGATCCCACGGGCGGTGCCTGCACCGCACTCACGGCCGACAACGTGTCGATCGATGGGCGTATCGACGTGGCCGGCGATGCAGACTGCTTTGCCATCGCAGGTCCCGTGCCCAACACCAGTGATCTGACCGTGCGAACGTTCAACAACGCGGTGGGGGCAGAGCCCAAGTTCACCGTGTTCGCGGCGGACGGCACAACGCAGATCGCCAGCGCGGACCCTGCAACGGCGGCACCGTCCAACGGCGCGCTCTTTACCACAATCGCAGCGGCGGACATCGATACCAACGGCCTGGTGATTTTGGTTGAGGACAGCGATGCGGCCCATGTCGGCGGCGGCTTTAGCGTCAGCGCAGGCGCGGCGCTGGTGTCTGACAAACCGGTCAGTGGCGGCACGACGACCACAGGCGGCGGGGCCATAGGCCCAATCGGCCTGGGCGGTCTGGGACTGCTGGCCCTGGCCGGGCTGATTGGGCGGCGTCGTCGGCACAGCTGACCCGTCGCATATTTGACGAACGAAGATGGCCAGCCGAACGCTGGCCATTTTCTTTTTACCACAGGTGTCGAAAACCTAGCCGCGCACCGACCGTCGTATGCGGTAGCCACCAGCCTCTTGCACGCCCCACTGGGCCAGCAGCGCAGCAAAGGCCGGATCGAAACCACCCGCACGCGGGGTGATCAGCACGTCGATATCGACCCGTCGGCCCTGCGCCAGATCCAACGCAATTGTACCGCCAATGCCGACGTCACCACCCTGGTTCGTCACGTCCCAACGCAAGCGCGTCGCGCGCGCGCTAACCACAGCACCGCTGATGTCGCCCAGCGCAATCGGCTTATCCAAGGTGACCTGCGCGCCCTGCCAAGCCAACTGCGCGGCCAGACCCGGCGCAAGCTGGCCCGCGCGGTCAATACTGGCCTGGTCAAGGCGCAGACGCACCAGACCTGCGGGGGCCAAAACAGGCAAGAGGCCCAGATCGACGGCATCCACCGTCACCACGGCATCGCGCACCAGCGCGCCGAAGGCACCGATAACAGCCTCGGATTGCCCGTCGGCAAGGCCCTGAAACCGCAATGGCACGCGCACACCCAAGGGGCGCAGCGACACACCAGCCAGCCGCCAGTCAATCGCCGTTTTTGCACTGTTGCCAACGCCTGCGGCAGCGCTGCCCTGGGCCAAAGTGCTCTGCGGGTCCAGGGTCACGCCGCGCGCCGCAGCCTCGGCCACCGCGTCCGGCGCAAGGACGGACAATGGCAGTCGCAGCCCAAACCCGACTGCCGCGGCGCCAGCAAAGGCCAGAACGCCAAAGACCACAGCGCCCCGCCCCATTACGGCACAGCCGCCAAAGACACGGTCAGGCGCGCATCCACACGGTCCGGCGCATCGGTCGCTTGCATGTTCAGGCTGGTCAGGCGATGCGCAAGGCCCTCGCGCAGCATCCATTCCGTCAGCGCAACATAGGACACCGCTTCGAAAGACAGATCGACCGCCCCCGCGCCCTGGGGCGCCAGCCGGGTCAGCGCCTGATCCAACCCCGCCTCACGCAGCCGAGTCTCCAACGCGGGCACATCACGCGGGGCCTCTGGCAAAGCCGCCGCCGGCTGTACACCCGCAGGGACCCGACCAAGGGCAGTAAAGGCCGCGCTTTGGTCTTGCAGCCACGCGCCCACAGCCGCTTCGCGTGCAACAGCCTCGCGCAAGCGGGCGCGGTCTTGGATCAGCGGTTCCGCCACGAGGGTATAGAACCCGGCTGCCGCCAGCAGTGCGGTGGCAGCCAGCAACAACACCTGCTCGCGCGCCGAAAACCGATCCAACACGCGCGCGATCATGGCGCAGCCCCACGTGCGTCGGTCACCCGCACCTCTGCTTCAACGCCCTGCGCCCCGCGCCCCACAGATCGCGGGATTTCCGCGGTGACACCGTCCACCGCCAGCCGCGCGCGCAGCGTCTCAAGAGTGGCGAAGTCATCGACGCGCACCAGCAACCGCAGGGCCGCATCCCGATATTGCATTTCGGTCACGTCATAGCCCTCAGCGGCGATGATCTGGCCTGCACGCGCCAATAACTCGGGAAAGCCAAGCCGCACGCCACTGTCCTCTTGCGCTGCCTGCGCACCTTCCAGCACGCGCGCCACCTGGACCTGCATGTCCACGATGGGCCCGGTCAGCCCGAAGGTGTTGCGCGCAATATCCTGGTTCGCGGCGCGCTGCTGATCCAGCGCAAGCCGTAGATCACGCACGTCGGATTGCATATTTGCCGCCCATGCCAGCGCAGCCACAGCACATGCGGTCACCAACGCACCGCGCGCGCGGCCACGCGGACCAACGTTTACGCCCTGCGCGCCCCGGCCCAGCAGGTTGACGTCAGGCGGGCGGTCCGGCGCAGGGGCCTGACGCAAGGGCCGGTCCCAGGCCCGCAACGCGGCCACCAACTCTGCATCGTCAAGTGCGGCATCAGGTGCCAGCAGGATCGCCTCGGTCTCCAGCGCGGCTTCACGGCGCAACTGCTCAAGCATCATCAGACCCAGATCGCGCTCTCCGGCAAATCCCTGCGTCAGGCCCGTGCGCACCACCAGCCGCTTTGGGTTGGGCGCGCAGATGCTGATAGATCCAGGCGTCCAGCCCAGGCACAGATAGTCGGGCACGACCCCCAGAACGCGCGCCCGCCGCGCGGCCACGACACGCCCCCAATCCGTGATCCGCGCCCTGTCCGCAGCCAAAACGACGCGGCGCGCCCCGGACCCGGCAAGAGGCACCAAGTGTACCTGATCCGCCTGCGCCGCCACCATGTCGCGCGCCGCGTTCAAGGCCACATTGCGCGCCGCCGTTTCGCGCAAACCCTCCGGCACCGCGCAGACCATTGCGCTCACATCCTCACCCGGCACACAGACATAGCAGGGTCCCCGGGTGGGCCAGTCGCGCGCTGGCGCGTGGATGGGCACGATCCGTGGCGCGCTCACAACGGTGCCCCGCTGCGCAAATGAACCGTCGCGCGCCCACCGCCATCCGGGCGCAGGATGATCGAAAACAGCCGCGCACGGCCCAATTCATGATCGACCTGCGTCTCTAGCAAGAACCAGTTCGTCTTGACGTCAATATCAAGCGCAGCCAGCGCATCCATAGTGGCAGGCGACACGATCTTGGCGGCATAGCTTTCAAAGTCGGAGCGTGCCGCAAAGGGTGTCTCGGCCCGGTGCGCCAGAAACCGCGACATCTGAACGGGGCTTAGCCCCGGCATCAATGCCTGCAACACCGGACGCGGGGCAGTGTTTATATTCAACGCCGTCTCACCCGGCAGGGCCGCGACGGACGTCTCCAGCGCAGCCATCACCGGCGCCTCCATCCCCTCGACCAGCCGCAAGTCCCGCACCGACAGAACCGGCGCGGCAGGACGCAGATAGGGCGCATCGCCCCGCTGATAGGGCACATCGCCCACCGGGCCAGGCAGCCCATCGATGCTGGGCGCCAACCACTCGGCCACACGCAGTGCCAGGGTGTCGGGGCCGCCCGCGTCCTCTATCAGCTGGCGCAAAAGGTCATATTCCGGCTCTGACATGGACACCGTCACCGGCGCCCCCTCTTCTGAAGGCACCGAACGGCGGAGGATCTGATTGACGTTCAATCGGCCCTGCAAATCGGTCAACGTCGCCGTCAGCGTTGCGCCCTCGATGGTCAGCGTCCCGCGATCTTCGGCCCAGGCCTCGCCCAAATGGTCCGTCTCGTTCGCCTCCGAGTCCTGCGCCAAAAGCTCAGCGGCCAAAGCCTCGGCGGCGCGGGCATAGATGTGGGCCTGGTCCGACCGCTGCATCAGCGCATAGCGGTTGCGTCCCTCCAGCCCTGACCGCACCAGACTGGTGGCGATGGCCGCAACCACGCTGATGATGATCAACGCGTTCAGCAAAACGACGCCGCCATCCCGCGCCCCGTGCGCCGCCGCCGCGCGCCTCATTGCAGGGCCACCACGCGACGCACCGCACCCCACCGGGCCGTGTCGAACGTCACCGCGATCCCCTCTGGCAAGGCTGCAGGATCGGTCTGTTGTGCAGGCGGCCATGCGGTCTGCCAGGCGCCATCCGACAGAACCTCGAACCGCACCCCCGTCACCACCGCGTCCAGGGCCGACATCCGTGGCGCACGCCCGTCGGGCTGATCCACATGGGTCCATATGCCCCGCTGCGGCCGATCCTCTGCGTCGTCGGAAGGGGCATAGATCACCCGCTGAAACGGGCTGCGCGCCCGACCCGTGGGGTCGTGAACTGCCGCACGGGTGAAGGTCAGCACCTGACCGCCCTGCCCAAGCAGCAGCGCAGGCCCGGGCGCCGCACCGCCGGTGCGGATAGGGCGCGGCACGGCATTGCGAATGTCTTGGGTCACCTGGCTGACCGCCAATTGCAGGGCCGCGACCTCTGTTCCCCGCTGGGACAACCGGTCCGCCGATAGCATCGACGCCAGCATCCCGCGCTGCGCCACAACCGCGAGACCGGCAAATATGGCCATGGCCACCAGCAGCTCAAGCAGGGAAAAGCCGCGCGAATTGCGGTATACGTCTTGGCTCATTGCGCGCGCGCCCTGGGCCGCAAGTAGCCGATCAGCACCGCGCCCGTGCCATCCTCGCCCCGCACGCGTACCTCTGTGCGGGTCAGGCCCACAGGCCCGGCACTGTCGGAACTGTCGATGCGCCAGGTGATCCCCGCCATCTCGACCGTGTCGCCCCCGAACCCCTGGGTCAGGCCCAAGCGGCGCTCTTCCAACGCGTTGGCGGCGACCCAATGCGCAAACACGCGGGTCTCAAGCGCCGAGGCAAAGCGCGTTTGTTGCGAGATTAGGCGCAAGCTGGCCACCAGGGCGATGGCCAAGACCGCGACAGCGACAAGCACCTCCATAAGGGTAAATCCTGCCTCGCCCTCGCATGCGCGAGCTGGTCGCCGGATCACTCGCCATGCACGCATGACAGCTCTCCAAACTCGGACACATCACATCGCGCCCCCCGGCCCCGATCATCGCCCAGGCGCAGAACAAACGGCGTTGTCTCGCCGCTCGCCAACAGGATCACATCCGGCTCCGGCGCTTCGTCAAAGGCTGTGCGCAGTGCCGCATCGCGGCCTTCGATCTCCAATTGCGCGCGGATGTCCGACGACCACGCAGCCCGTGCATAAATCGTGCCCTCCGCCTTGCGCACCCAGCCTTGTGACGGCTCTTGATATGTCAAAACCTCCCAACCCGTCTCGGCAAAGCTGAGGGCAAAGGTCCGGTCAGCAAACAGTGCCTCGGATTGCAAGTACCGCACCGCACGGGCAAATTCCTCCATCCGCGCGACCGGCGTGGCCCCAGGCGACATGCGCAGGCTCAGCACCGCAGACACCGACAGCGTGGCAATGATCGTCGTCACAACCATCAGTTCAATCAGGCTAAATCCTGCGTCGCGCGCTGCGGAACAGGGCGCGGTCGGGCCCGCGTCAAACAGGGGATCAGAGTTGGACATCCATCCGCCTCCGCAAATCGCAATATCGAGCAGACGATTGTTCTGCCTTGGAAAATCTGCTAGCAGCGCACCATAGATTTTGGGTTTTAGCAAGAGTGCTGTGATGCTTTCCTGGCTTCCGCGATGGGCCGTCTGGCACGACAGACATCTGCACGCGGTCGCCGTGTTTGTGGTGATCGGCATCGTGATCGCCCTCGTTGCACAACTGGACGACACCGGGCGCGGCGCCTTGGGCATGACCCGCAGCGCGGTGCAAGAGGGCGAATTTTGGCGGCTGTTGACCGGCCATGTCGCCCACCTCACCGCGGCGCACGCCTATATGAACATCCTCGGGCTGGTGTTTATGACCGTGCTTTTATGGGACGCACTTGATCCGGTAGGCCTCATCGCGGCCTGCCTTGCCTCAGCTCTGGCGATCTCGTTCGGCATTTTGGTGTTCCTACCGGACCTCACGACCTATGTCGGTTGGTCCGGTATCACGCATGGCGTGGTGGCCTGGGGCGGCCTGCGGCTGTGGCAGGTCGGTCGACGCCCCTTTGCGACCATCGTGCTGGTGGGGCTGTCGATCAAGCTGGGGTGGGAGAGCCTGATGGGCGCCACCCCCGGTGCGACCGAGGCCATTGGAGGTCTTATCCTGTTAGAGAGCCACCTTTACGGCGCCATCGGCGGTGCTTTGGTCGGGCTATGGCCCGTGCTGCGGCGCCCGCGCGCCATTGGTTTGGCGCTTTTGGTCTGTATCGCCGCATCCGGATCGCCTGGTCCCGCCCAGGCGCACACTGACGCTGTTGGTACGGCGCGCATCACGATTGATGGCGCCGACACACTGATCCTGACGCTCGACATCGAAACCGCGGCCTTTGTGCTCCGCGCACCGGCAGGCCACACCCCCGAAGACCTGGTTGCGCGTGTGCAAGGAATGCGTGACGGGGAACTGTCCGATTACATCAACGGCGCCGGCACGTTTCTGCTGCAACGTGTCGCGTTTGTCGATCAGGATGGCACGCGCAGCGCGCCACTGCGGATCCGCATGCCCACGCCGGACCTGCTGCGCGGCTACGTCGATGACGCCGCTGCGGGTGCCGAACATGCACTGCCCATTCTGCTCGCCTTCGACCGCGCCGACGTGGCAAAGATGGCCAGTCCCGCTCTGCATCTGCCCGAACTGCTCGGCGCAATAACCCTCAGGATCGCGATACCAGGCAGCACTCAGGCCCTCTATTTTCTGCCACCTGGCCTGCCGTCCGAACCGCTCTTGGCCTTGACCCGCGCAGGCGGCGTGTCGGGATGGCGCAGTTTTGGCGCCTATGTCGCCGAGGGCGCGATGCACGGCGTAGCCAGGGGATGGCACCACGCACTTATCGCCGTTCTCATCGCGCTCGCGACGCCGGTGCTTCTATCCAGCCTGCGCGACACGTGCGTGTTTGCCGTCGCACTGCTCATCCCCCTCCCGTTCGCCATACCGGGACCCAACGCCGCCTGGATCGCATGGGCGATCAGCCTGACGGTAGCTTTGTTTGGGGGCGACACGCTGCGGCGGATTATGAAGGCGCCAGGCGCCAAACCCATCACAGCCGCAGTTTCGGGACGCTTGGCCATACTGGCAGCCATCGGGCTGATCCATGGAATTGGCCTAACCAACGCCTTTCAGCTGCTGTCCGGCGCGACACCGCCATCGCTTGTGACATTCGTGAGCTTTGGCATGGGAACCGCACTCAGTCTGGTGGCCGTAACTCTTGCGGCACTCGGCCTGATCCACGTCTTGTCGCGCGTAGGCGGCGAACAAGCCGCGTGGACGGTGCGCGCCGGCCTAAGCGGCGGCGTGGCGGTCGTCGGCGTTCTGTGGTTGGTCGAGCGCAGCGTTCTTCTCCTGACCTGAACAGGAAAAGGCAGACTTTATAAAAAGTCTGCCCCCAAATTCTCTTTCAGAATTTACCCCAATTTCTTTTCCAAGAAATTGTCAGCCCTTGCCTTTCCACGGCACCAACAGCTTCTCGGCATAGCGCATGAGCATATCGATGCCAAAGCCGATGACCCCGATCAGGATGATGCCCATGATGACGATATCGGTGTTTTGAAACTTTGACGCGACCATGATCATCATACCGGCCCCTTGTTCCGCGGCCACCAGTTCGGCTGCCACCACGGTGCCCCAGCAGACCCCCATGGCGACGCGCGCACCGGTAAAGATCTCGGGCAGGGAATTGGGCACGATCACATGCCGCATGATCTGCGCCTTGCTGGCACCCAAGGAATAGGCCGCATGCACCTTGGAAATCTTCACCCCAGACACACCGGACCGCGCCGCAATCGCCATGATCCAAAGCGCCGCCAGGAACAGCAGGATGATCTTGCCGGTCTCGCCAATCCCCGCCCAGATGATGACCAGCGGGATCAAGGCCAGTGGCGGCACGGGCCGCATGAACTCCACGATGGGGTCAAACCAGCCCCGGAACCAGTTCGACAAACCCATGGCATAGCCCAAGGGAATGCCCACAAGCGCACCAAAGAAGAACCCGACGACAACGCGGAACAGCGAATAGCCCAGATGCTCCCACAGGGTCGATCCACGAAATCCCTCGCTTGCGATCTCGCCGATGCGCACCACCACCGCCTCGGGCGAGGGCAGCCAGATGGGCTCCATCTGCCAGCCTTTGTCGGGGGCGATATTGGGCGTGCCCTTGTCCGATATCGTGACGGTGCCAAAGCCGACATCGACACTGCCGCCGGGCTGCACCTTCTCGCCGTTGATCTCGATCACCTCGGCGCCGTCGCCGCGACCCAGCTCGTCATTGCGGTCCACGCGCAACAGGCCCGACCGCCACACGCCGATGGCGATGCTGTCATCCTTGGCCCAGCCTTCGCCAGGCGGTACCTCTGGCGCGTCAGTGGGCACGTCGATGGGATGTACCACAACCGTCACCGTGGCGGTGTCACGCGCGTTCCCCGCCTGCACCGTGTATTCAAAGGTGCCGGTCCCCTCAAACGGGCCCGGTGCGTGCAAGAACCGGGGCAGCAGGGACGAGCCCGTAAACATGCCCCACAGCAGAAAGATGGTCAGGATCGAAATGATGCTGGCCGCCCGGTTCGGCGTCACGGCGCTTTCATCACCGAAGGTCACGGTTTTCAGCGACCCATAATCAGACACCGCAGCCCCTTGGGCAATCTTGGTGACAACGAAAAAGGCGACCACAAAGATCGCGACGTAAATCAGAAACGGGATCATGTCGCTGCCTCCGCAAAGTGTTTCATGGCTGCGCGGGGGTCAAAACGGGTCATACGCTCGCCTCCGTGCGGCCCATAATCTCTTCTTCCATGTTCCAGATCATGCCCAGGATCTCTTCGCGCCGCTCCCCGAACTCCGGGTGCTTTTTCACCTCGCGCAGGTCCTGTCCCACACCCATCTCGGCAAAGGGCAGCCGGTATTCCTTGTGAATGCGGCCAGGTCGCGGCGCCATGACCAGCAGGCGTTCGCCCAGCAACAGCGCCTCTTCGACCGAGTGGGTGATCAGGATGATCGTCTTGCCCGTCTCTTTCCACAGCTTCAGCACCAGGCTTTGCATCTTTTCGCGGGTCAGCGCATCCAGCGCACCCAAAGGCTCGTCCATCAGGATCACATCCGGGTCGTTCGCCAAGCAACGGGCCAGCGCCACACGCTGCTGCATGCCGCCCGACAGCTCGTAAACCGCCTTTTCCTTGAAATCCTGCAGGCCGACCACGTCCAACAGATGGTCCACAATCTCGGCCTTGTCGGTCTTGGGCATGCCCTTCATCGACGGGCCGAACCCCACATTCTCGCGCACGCTCATCCATTCGAACAGCGCACCTTGCTGAAACACCATGCCGCGCTCGGCATCGGGTCCGTTGATCTCGTGCCCGTTCAGGATCATCTTGCCATCGGTCGGCGCCAGAAAACCCGCGACGATGTTCAACAATGTCGTCTTGCCGCACCCCGACGGGCCCAGCACGCTCATCAACTCGCCCGCCTTCAACTCAAGCGAGACGTCCTGCAAGGCCTGCACCGCACCGCCCCCAGGCAGGTCAAAGCGCATCGAAATACTTTGAATAGAAAGTCCGGACATGGGATCCCACCTGTCGCTTAGGTGCGGATGCACCCGGTAGGGCGGGGCGTCATCCCGCCGCGTAAAGGAAAAGGGGCCCGCACGCACATCGCACACGAGCCCCCGTTCAATGGTGTTACTGGATCGCTGCCAAAGGCCCAGTGTTCACAGTGCCTTCATAGCTTTCCAGCGCACCGTCGATGGAGCCTGAGGCCACAAACACGTCCGCCACACCTTTCATAAAGGTCGCCGCGGTACCGCCCAGCCAGGCGTCGCTCAGCTGCTCTTCGACCGAGGGAAAGACGAAACCGGCCAGCGTTTCGGCTGTCGCGTCTTCATCCATGCCTGCGTCCTTGGCGATCACCGGCAGCATCTCGGCGGTGTTCTCGCCGCTGTTCCACATCGCGTTGGCTTCGGCGGTGACGGCCAGGAACTGGCTCAGCAGCTCGCCTTCTTCGGCGATAAAGTTGGCAGGCGCAGTGGTCGCGTCAAAGACCAGAATGCCCAGCGCTTGCTTTTCCGCACCAGTCAGCAACACGTTGCCCGACTCTTTCATGCGGCGCAGCGCACCACCCCAACCGCAGGCCATGTCGACCGCACCCTGTGCCAGGGCAGCAGCGCCTTCGGCGGGCGCCATGTCCACAACGTCCAGGCTGGCCAGGTCCACGCCAAAGTGGTTCATCTGGCTGAGAAAGCCGTAATGCGCGGCGGTGCCCAGCGGCACGGCCACTTTCTTGCCGGCCAACTCGTCAGCGGAGTCTTTGTCGATCTCCAGCGCCGAGGCGACAACGCAGTTGTCGTTCTCGGAATACGACACGGCCACATCCACGATCTGGATGTCCTGACCGGCCGAGGCCGCAACGACGAACGGCGGCACACCCTGGCTGACCGAAATCTGCACGTCGCCCGACGCCATGGCGGCAGACATCGCCGTGCCGGTGTCAAAGCTCACCCAGTTGATCTTGGTGCCCATGGCCTCTTCGTACATGCCGGTTTCTTTGGCGAACTGGAACGGCATCGGCCACTCCAAGAAATACGCGACGGTGATCTCGCCACCATGGCCCGCGGCCACGGCACCTTGCGCGCCTGCCAGCATCGCGGTGGCAGCGACGGCCCCCATCAGCTTGGATTTGAAGGTCATTTGTTTCTCCCGTGTTTCGCGCAGTCACAACGCTGCACGTTCTTTGGATCAGGTCGAGCGGCGGGCCGCCCTGCATCGCACGCGACGAGACGTCGCGGCGCTGCCGTGATCCGAGCCGATAATGCGGCACGGATCAACGTTTAATCAGGCGCTCTGTCACATTCCTGTCGTGTCAAAGTAAGGTATAAGGAATTTGAAATTCATGCCACGCATCTGAAAACAAACAATTTTCACCGATCTGATCGACCAATCACGATTCCACCCATACGCAACTGGCTTTACTTACACGCGCAAACTGGCCCTACTGTTGTGACCAGATTCTCAGCGATTGTGCACGGCAGCGGGCGCCTGGCGCCCTTATTTCATTGGGTCTCCCAACATTCGAAAGGGCTTATGCCATGGACGGAACGTTCAACGAAAACGACATCAGCAGGGTGATCGAAGCGGATCGGGCAAATGTTTGGCACCACCTGATCCAGCACCAGCCCTTTTTCACCGGCGCTGACCCAAAAATCATCGTCGAGGGCAAGGGCCTGCGCGTGTGGGACCAAAAAGGCATTGAACATATCGACGCCGTGTCGGGCGGCGTGTGGACCGTCAACGTGGGCTACGGCCGCGAGAGCATGGGCGACGCCGTGCGCGACGCCATCGTCAAGATGAACTTCTTCGGCGGCACCGTCGGCTCGATCCCCGGCGCGCTTTTTGCCGAAAAGCTGCTGACCAAGATGCCCGGCCTCGACCGCATCTACTACGCCAACTCAGGGTCGGAGGCGAACGAGAAAGCCTTCAAAATGGTCCGCCAGATCGCGCACAAGCGCCACGGCGGCAGAAACACAAGATCCTCTACCGCGACCGCGACTACCACGGCACCACCATCGCGTGCCTGTCGGCGGGCGGCCAGGATGAACGCAACGCACAATACGGCCCCTACACCCCCGGCTTTGTCCGCGTCCCGCACTGCCTCGAATACCGCAAGCACGAACAGGACGGCGCACCTGACGCGAACTACGGTGAATGGGCCGCCAACCAGATCGAAGAGGTCATCCTGCGCGAGGGGCCCGACACCGTCGGCGCCCTCTGCCTTGAACCTGTCACCGCTGGCGGCGGCGTCATCGTGCCCCCCGAAGGCTATTGGGAGCGCGTGCAAGAGATTTGCAAGAAATACGACATCCTCCTGCACATTGACGAGGTTGTCTGCGGCGTGGGTCGCACCGGCACATGGTTCGGCTACCAGCACTACGGCATCCAGCCCGACATGGTCACGATGGCCAAGGGGGTCGCCTCGGGCTACGCCGCCATCTCGTGCCTTGCCACGACGAACGACGTCTTCGACATGTTCAAGGACGACACGTCCGACCACCTCAACTACTTCCGCGACATCTCCACCTTCGGCGGCTGCACGGCAGGCCCGGCGGCCGCGCTCGAAAACATGCGGATCATCGAGGATGAGGACCTGCTGGGCAACACGGTCGCCATGGGTGACTACATGCTGGGCAAGCTGGAAGAGCTGAAGGACAAGCACGCGGTCATCGGCGACGTGCGCGGCAAGGGCCTGTTCCTGGGCGCCGAACTGGTCGCCGACCGCGACAGCCGCGACCCCGCGGACGAGAAAAAGGTCCAAGCGGTCGTCGGGCACTGCATGAAACAGGCGGTGGTGATCGGGGCAACCAACCGGTCCCTGCCGGGCAAGAACAACACCCTGTGCTTCTCGCCCGCGCTGATCGCAACCAAGGACGATATCGACCACATCACCGACGCCGTCGACCGCGCGTTGACAGACGTGTTTGGCTAGCTCCGCGCCATCGCCAAGACCAAAGCCTCGGGCACCACACCCGGGGCTTTTTTTATCGCGGGACCTGACGCGTAATCGGCGGACACAAGCACACTGCCGCCCCACACCTCCGGCTAAGCCTTAAATCGCACCTCCTGGCCCGCACGGGCGCGGATGCCGACCTGCGCCCAGGACTGCACAGGTCATAAATCCTCGTTCGGTTTGCGCAAAGTGGCGCTGTCAAAGGTGCCAACCGGCAGGGCCTTTGCCCCGGACTGTTGCAGACCGGCAATGTTGACGCCTGAGGGCACTGGCAGTCTTCGGCGACTTGAAGGCCAAAACGGGCAGCGTGCGGCAAATACCCCTTTTGACCATCAAAGAGCCCGTCAAAACTGTGACCTCCAACTCGAAAGAAACACAACCCAGCGCCCCGCGTCACCAGATCACCCGCTGCCGCCGTCACAGTCCTCGGAAAATCTCTATTATTGAGACTTTTCGTCTCATTTTATATTGAAAACTGTCCGCAAACGATGTACCCTTTTTGTTAAGCCAAATGGTTTCGCCTCCATTTAAGACCAGATTGATCTTTGCATAAGACCAATTTACCGTGCCTTCATGGCGCTTCCTGTCGAAACCTTCTTTCTGTCCCCCAACCACCAGGGCACGCTGCAAAGCCAGGTGCAGCAAATGATCGCGCACGGCATCCTGTCGGGACGCTTCGGCACGGGGGAGAAGCTGCCCTCGACCCGCAAGCTTGCCACGCACCTGGGCATCAGCCGCATCACTGTGACGCTGGCCTATACCGAACTTGTCGCCTCCGATTACCTCACCGCGCGCGGGCGGTCCGGCTATTTCGTGTCGGCCAATGCGCCCGTGCCGCCGGTCTTTCAACCGCAGGCACCCACATCCGAAACGGTGGATTGGAACCGCGCCATCGGCCAGCGCTATTCCGGCGGGCTGACGTTGAACAAACCGCAGGACTGGGCGCAGTTCCGCTATCCGTTTATCTACGGTCAGACCGATCCGCAGCTCTTTGATCACGCCAACTGGCGCCAATGTGCGGTCCAGGCTCTGGGGCAGCGCGACTTTTCCGCGCTGACCGCGGATTACTACGACCAGGACGACCCGCAACTGATCGAGTTCATTCAGCGTAACACCCTGCCCCGCCGCGGGATCGCCGCCAATGCCGATCAGATTTTGATCACGCTTGGCGCCCAGAACGCGCTGTGGCTGGCGGCCCAGGTGCTGCTGACCCAGCGCCGCACCGCCGCGTTCGAGGACCCCTGTTACCCCGCCCTGCGCGAGGTGCTGACCCAAGCCCGCTGCCATATGGCGCCTGTGCGCGTGGACCGCGACGGCCTGCCGCCCGCGGCGATCCCGCCCGAGGCGGACGTGATTTTCACCACGCCCAGCCACCAATGTCCGACCACCGCGACCATGCCCATGGCGCGCCGCCAGGACCTGCTGGACCGCGCCCGCGCCCTGGATGCGCTGATCGTCGAAGATGATTACGAGTTCGAGATGTCCTTTCTCGAGCCGCCCTCGCCCGCGCTCAAATCCATGGATGCCGATGGCCGCGTGATCTATGTGGGCAGCTTTTCCAAATCGCTCTTTCCCGGCCTGCGCCTGGGCTATCTGGTGGGGTCAGAGCCGTTCGTGCGCGAGGCACGCGCCCTGCGCACGTCCGTCTTGCGCCACCCCCCCGGCCATATCCAGCGCACCGCCGCCTATTTCCTGTCGATGGGCCACTATGACGCGCAAATTCGCAAGATGGGCGCGGCCCTGCACAGCCGCCGGACGATCATGCAACAGGCGATCGAGGCGCACGGCCTCGACATCGCGGGCCTTGGCGCCTTTGGCGGCTCGTCCTTCTGGATGCGCGCGCCCGACGGCGCCGACACCGCCCGCCTGGCCAAGGACCTGCAAACCAAGGGCGTGCTGATCGAACCCGGCCACGCGTTCTTTTGCGGCGACAGCCCGCCGCGCAGCTTTTTCCGCCTCGGCTACTCCTCAATCCGGGCTGACCGCATCGCCCCAGGCATTGGCCTGATCGCAGAAACACTCGCCGCCTAGTCTGGCCTTAAATCAGCATTACATCTGGCCCTAACACCAACCCGCACAGACCTCTAACGTCGTGCAATACCTAAACGGGGCGATTCGACGCCCCTCTATTTATTTGGAGCGCGCCGCCATGAAGATGACCACCGAAGAAGCCTTCGTCAAAACGCTGCAGCGCCACGGCATCGAACACGCCTTTGGCATTATCGGATCGGCCATGATGCCGATCTCTGACCTGTTCCCGCAAGCGGGGATCAAATTCTGGGACTGCGCCCACGAAGGCTCTGCCGGGTTCATGTCCGACGGGTTCACCCGCGCGACGGGCAAGGTGTCGATGATGATCGCGCAGAACGGCCCCGGCATCACGAACTTTGTCACCGCCGTTAAAACCGCATTCTGGAACCACACACCTTTACTTTTGGTAACCCCACAGGCCGCCAACAAAACAATCGGTCAAGGTGGGTTCCAAGAGGTCGAGCAGATGAAGCTGTTCGAAGACATGGTCGCCTACCAAGAAGAGGTCCGCGACCCTTCGCGCGTGGTCGAGGTGCTGACCCGCGTGATCAGCCAGGCCAAGCGCCTGTCCGGCCCCGCACAGATCAACATCCCCCGCGACTTCTGGACCCAGGTGATCGACACCGAAATCGCCGATCCCATCGATTTTGAGGTCTCGCCCGGCGGCGAGAACTCCGTCGCAGAAGCGGCCAAAATCCTGTCCGAGGCGAAAAACCCCGTCATCCTGAACGGCGCCGGTGTTGTCCTGTCCGAGGGCGGGATCCAAGCCTCGATTGACCTGGCCGAGCGGCTCGATGCGCCCGTCTGCGTGGGCTACCAGCACAACGACGCCTTCCCCGGCTCGCACCCGCTCTTTGCTGGGCCGCTGGGCTATAACGGGTCCAAGGCGGGCATGGAATTGATCAAAGACGCCGATGTGGTGCTGTGCCTCGGCACCCGCCTGAACCCGTTTTCGACCCTGCCCGGCTATGGCATGGATTACTGGCCCAAGGACGCCAAGATCATCCAGGTCGACATCAACCCCAACCGCATCGGCCTGACCAAAAAGGTCAGCGTTGGCATCGTGGGCGACGCCGCCAAAGTGGCCAAGGGTATCCTGAACGGCCTCAGCGCCGATGCAGGCGACGCAGGGCGCGACGCGCGCAAGGCCAAGGTGGCACAGACCAAATCGGCCTGGGCACAGCAGTTGGCCTCGATGGACCATGAAGAGGACGATCCCGGCACCACCTGGAACGAACGCGCCCGCGCGGCCAAACCCGACTGGATGAGCCCCCGCATGGCCTGGCGCGCAATCCAAAGCGCCCTGCCGCGCGAGGCGATCATCTCGTCCGACATCGGCAACAACTGCGCCATCGGTAACGCCTATCCCGACTTTGACGCGGGCCGCAAATACCTGGCGCCGGGCCTCTTTGGCCCCTGCGGCTATGGCCTGCCCGCCATCGTCGGCGCCAAGATCGGCCAGCCCGACGTGCCCGTCGTAGGCTTTGCCGGTGACGGCGCCTTTGGCATCGCGGTGAACGAACTGACGGCGATTGGCCGGGGCGACTGGCCCCCGGTCACGCAGATCGTCTTCCGCAACTACCAGTGGGGCGCGGAAAAGCGGAACTCCACCCTTTGGTTCGACGACAACTTTGTCGGCACCGAACTGGACGAAGAAGTGTCCTATGCCGGTATCGCCAAGGCCTGCGGACTCGAAGGCGTCGTGGCCCGCACCATGGACGAACTGACCGCCGCGCTGAACAAGGCCATCGACGATCAGATGAACCACGGCAAGACCACGCTGATCGAGGCGATGATCAACCAGGAACTGGGCGATCCCTTCCGCCGCGACGCGATGAAGAAACCGGTGTCTGTCGCGGGCATCTCGGCAGACGACATGACACCTCAGGTCGGCGCGTAACCCGCGTGGGCCTTGGCCATACAGCAACCGGATGGGCCGCATGAGCATTCTGGAGACACTCCAGACCCGCGCCGCGGCCCATCCCGCTCATATTGTCCTGAGCGAAGGCCACGACCCCCGCGTCGTGGCCGCCGCCGTGCGTGCCGTCGCGCATGGCACCGCGACGATCACCTTGGTGGGGGACACCGACCAGATCGCGGCGGCCCTTGCCGCCGAAGGTGCCGCACCCTCTGACAGCCTGAACATCGCCGACCACGCCACGTCGCCGCATTTGACCGAGGTGGCAGAGGCCTGGCATGCCTTGCGCCAGCACAAAGGCGTCAGCGCCAGCGACGCGGCGGACCAGGTGCGCAACCCAATGCTCTTTGCCGCTATGTTGGTGCGGCTGGGCCATGCCGATGGCACCGTCGGGGGCGCTGTGGCCACCACATCCGACACCGTACGGGCCGCCCTTCAGGCGATTGGCAAGGCACCCGGCGCCCCGCTTGTCTCCAGCTTTTTCCTCATGGTGCCACCGGGCGGCCACGATGCGGGTCGCGCGGCGCTCATCTTCTCTGACGCGGGCCTCGTTATCGACCCCACGGCACCCGACTTGGCCGCCATCGCGGCCCAATCGGCGGCGTCCTTTCAGGCGTTGACCGCCGACACCCCCAAGGTCGCAATGTTGTCCTTTTCCACCAAGGGCAGCGCGCGGCATTCGGCCGTGTCCAAAGTGTCCGAGGCCACCAGCCTCTTGCACGCGGCCCATCCCGACCTCGCCGCAGATGGCGAATTGCAGTTCGACGCGGCCTTCGTGCCCGAGGTCGCTGCCAGCAAGGCCAAAGGCTCGCATGTGGCGGGTCTGGCCAATATCATGATTTTCCCAAACCTCGACGCGGGCAATATCGGCTACAAGATCGCGCAGCGCCTGGGCGGCTACACCGCCATCGGCCCGATCTTGCAAGGCCTCGCCAAACCCGCAAATGACCTTAGCCGCGGATGCACCGCCGATGATGTACTGCACATGATCGCGATCACCACGCTGCAGGCCGCCGCCCGCAAGGAGACACCATGAACCAGCCCAAGCTTGATCTGTCCCCCAAGGTGTCCGACGAGGTGCGCAAAACCACCTGTTACATGTGCGCCTGCCGCTGCGGCATCAACGTGCATATGAAAAACGGCCCGGACGGCAAGAAACAGGTCGCCTATATCGAAGGCAACCGCGACCACCCGGTGAACCAGGGCGTGCTTTGCGCCAAAGGCTCTGCCGGTATCATGCAGGTCAACGCGCCCTCCCGTCTGCGCAAGCCGCTCAAGCGTGTGGGCGAACGCGGCGCGGGCGCGTTTGAAGAGATCGAATGGGACGAGGCCCTGCAAATCGCCACCGATTGGCTCGCACCCATCCGCAAAAACGACCCGTCCAAGCTTGCCTTCTTCACCGGTCGCGACCAGTCGCAATCCTTCACCAGCTTCTGGGCCCAAAACTTTGGCACGCCCAACTATGCGGCCCATGGCGGCTTTTGTTCCGTCAACATGGCCGCGGCAGGCATCTATACGATGGGCGGCGCGTTCTGGGAATTTGGCCAGCCCGATTGGGACCACACCAAGCTCTTCATGCTGTTCGGCGTTGCCGAAGACCACGACAGCAACCCGATCAAGATGGGGATTGGCAAGATCAAGGCCCGCGGCGCCCGCGTCATCGGGGTGAACCCGATCCGCACGGGCTATAACGCCGTGGCCGACGATTGGGTCGGCATCACGCCGGGTACCGACGGTCTGTTCATCCTGTCGCTCGTCCACTGCCTGATGAAGGCGGGCAAGATCGACGTGAACTACCTGGCCCAATTCACCAACGCGCCCTGCCTGATCAATGGTGATAAGGCGTCACCCGAGTTTGGCCTGATCCTGCGCGACGACGCAGGCAAGGAACTGGTGATCGACCGCGCTACGGGCAAGCTGACCCCCTTTGACCAAAAGGGCGTCAAACCAGACCTGACCGCGACACACACGGTCGCAGGCATCGCCCACCGCACCGTCATGCAGCACATGGCCGACCGCTATCTGTCGGACGACTATGCGCCAGAGGCCGTGGCCGACCGCGTGGGCATCAGCGCCAAACGCATCCGTACGCTCGCTGCCGAGATTGCCCGCGTCGCCTTTGACGAGGCGTTCGAGCTGCAGCAGGAATGGACCGACTTCCGCGGCGAGGTCCACAAGACGATGCAGGGCCGCCCCGTCTCCTTCCACTCGATGCGCGGCATCTCTGCCCACGCCAACGGCTTCCAAACCTGCCGCGCCCTGCACGTGCTGCAAATCCTGCTGGGCAGTGTCGAGGTGCCAGGCGGCTTCCGCTTCAAACCGCCCTATCCCAAACCTGCCACGGCGCACCCCAAACCACATTGCGGCGTGCAGGCCGACGCTCCGCTTGACGGCCCACACCTGGGCTTTGTCCACGGCCCCGACGATCTGGCGCTGAAAGAGGACGGCACCCCCGCCCGCATCGACAAGGCGTTTTCCTGGGAAAACCCCATGTCCGCGCATGGGCTGATGCACATGGTGATCTCAAACGCCCACGCAGGCGATCCGTACAAGATCGACACCCTCTTCATGTACATGGCGAATATGTCCTGGAACTCGTCCATGAACACGCGCGGTGTCATGGACATGCTGACGGACAAGGACGAAAACGGCGACTACGTCATCCCCCGGATCATCTATTCGGATGCGTATAGCTCGGAAATGGTCGCTTACGCCGATCTGATCTTGCCCGACACCACATACCTCGAACGGCACGACTGCATCTCTCTCCTCGACCGCCCGATTTGCGAGGCCGACGCCGCCGCCGACGCGATCCGCTGGCCCGTGATCGAACCCGACCGCGACGTACGCGGCTTCCAGTCCGTGCTGTGCGAGCTTGGCGCGAAACTTGGCCTGCCCGGGTTCACCAACGACGACGGCAGCCAGAAATACGCGGATTACGGCGACTACATCGTCAACCACATCCGCAAACCCGGCATCGGCCCCCTCGCGGGCTTCCGCGGCGATGGCAGCGACACAGGCCGCGGCGACGTGAACCTGGATCAGCTGAACCGCTATATCGAAAACGGCGGCTTCTTTGTCGAACACATCCCCGAAGGCGCCAACTACTACAAACCCTGGAACGCCGCGTACCAGGACTGGGCCGTCGGCATGGGCCTCTTCGACAGCCCCCAGCCCTACCTCTTCACACTCTACGTCGAACCCATGCGCCGCTTCCAGCTGGCAGCCGAAGGGCACGGCGACCGCCAGCCCCCGGACCATCTGCGCGACCGGATCAAGGAAACGATGGACCCGCTGCCGATCTGGTACGACCCCTCGCCCAATAATCACGGCGACGCCTACCCGATCACGGCGCTCACCCAGCGACCCATGGCCATGTACCACTCCTGGGGCAGCCAAAACGCGTGGCTGCGGCAGCTGCACGGGCACAACCCGCTCTACCTGCCCACCAAGCTGATGCGCGACAGCAACCTCAGCGATGGCGACTGGGCACGCGTGACCTCGCCCCACGGCGAAATCACCGTGCCGGTCCTGGAAATGGCCGCGCTCAACGAAAACACGGTCTGGACCTGGAACGCCATCGGCAAGCGCAAAGGCGCCTGGGCGCTCGACGAAAACGCGCCCGAGGCGACCAAGGGCTTCCTCCTGAACCATCTGATCCACGAATTGCTGCCGCCCAAGGGCG
This sequence comes from Pseudomonadota bacterium, assembly GCA_038525395.1. Classification (GTDB taxonomy): domain Bacteria; phylum Pseudomonadota; class Alphaproteobacteria; order Rhodobacterales; family Rhodobacteraceae; genus Tateyamaria. Next base: position 50,876 of record JBCBHS010000024.1, read on the forward strand.
ACGGCCTCCGCTGGGCCAACTCCGACCCGATCACGGGGCAAGCGGCCTGGTTCGACCTCAAGGTGCGCCTCGAAAAGGCCGAGGCGCCCACCGAATCCCAACCGGCCATGGGCCCGATCAAATCTCCCGTCGGTAAAGGCCCCAAAACCCTATCCTGGAAGGTCGGCAAATGACCCCCATCCAGCGCACCCTTCTGGCCATCGCGGCCTTCGTCACAATCGCCCTGGGCAGCTTCATCTACTTCATCGCCAATTGGGACGCGACCAAGGCCGAACCCATCGGCATGATAAACGATACAGCTCCTTTCATCTTGCCAAATAAACTCTGGGGTCTGGGGCAAAGCCCCAGTCCTGCCCTCTCAACGAGGACAACCGCATGACAACGCTCCCCGCAAGCACAACCAAAAAACTCGGCCTCGTCATCGACCTCGACACCTGCGTCGGCTGCCACGCCTGCGTGATCTCGTGCAAAGGCTGGAACACCGAAAACTACGGCGCCCCGCTGTCCGACACGGATGCGTATGGCGCGGACCCCTCGGGCACCTTCCTCAACCGCGTCCACAGTTACGAGGTGCAGCCGCAGCAGGGCGAGGCGCAACTCATCCACTTCCCCAAATCCTGCCTGCATTGCGAGGACGCGCCCTGCGTCACCGTCTGCCCCACAGGTGCCAGCTATAAACGGGTCGAAGACGGCATTGTCCTCGTCAACGAATCCGACTGCATCGGCTGCGGCCTGTGCGCCTGGGCCTGCCCCTACGGCGCCCGCGAACTCCTTTTCGACAAACGCTGGCGCAAAAATGAGGCACGCGGGGCGCGATGTGCGCGCAAACTTGCATATGCACCTTC
>JBCBHS010000025.1:0-48647 GCA_038525395.1 Pseudomonadota bacterium
GCCGGCGCTCTGCGCAACCCCTCGGCCGCAGCTGGTCAGACCGCGACCCTGTTCATCGGCATCGCCTTTGCAGAAGCTCTGGGGATCTTCTCGTTCCTCGTCGCTCTGCTGTTGATGTTCGCCGTCTAAGTCACCCTGCGACGCATTCCTTACGGTCGGGCGGCGTGATAGGATCACGCTGCCCGGTGTAACGGCTGGCACATGCGCCCTGGCGTTCAGGGCGGTGGTAAGGGCCAGAGCAATCTAGGGGACGACCGATATGGCAACCGAGACGAACGTCGCCGCAGAGGTGGCAGTGGGCGCCCCGCCGGGCATGCCCCAACTCGACATAGGCACATTCGACAACCAGATCTTCTGGTTGCTGGTGACCCTTGTCGCGATCTATTTCGTGCTGTCGCGCGTGGCCCTGCCGCGGATCGCGGGCATTCTTGCCGAACGGCAAGGCACGATTACCAACGACATCGCCGCCGCCGAGGACCTGAAGGCCAAGGCGGAAGCAGCCGAAGCGGCCTATGACAAGGCGCTGGCCGATGCCCGCGCCGAGGCGCAGCGCATCGCAGGCGAGACCAAGGCCGCCATCCAAGGCGACCTGGATGTGGCCATTGCCAAGGCGGACGCAGAGATTGCCGCCAAGGCCGCTGAGAGCGAGGCCGCCATTGCAGAAATCCGCGCCGGTGCGCAGGAGGCCGTCAAAGAGGTCGCCAAAGACACCGCCAAGGAAATCGTGGCCATGATGGGTGGCAAGGCCGACGCGCGCAGCGTCACGGCCGCCGTGAACGCCCGGATGAAAGGATAAGAGGATGCGTCTGACCCCCCTGACATCCGCTGCGGTCCTGACCCTGCTGGCCAGCCCCGCGCTGGCCGCAAAGGGCCCGTTCTTTAGCCTGGCGAACACCGACTTTATCGTTCTGATCGCCTTTATCCTCTTCATCGGTGTGCTGGTCTATTTCAAGGTGCCGACGATGCTGTCGGGCATGCTGGACAGCCGCGCCAAGGGCATCCAATCCGAGATCGACGAGGCGCGTGCCTTGCGCGAAGAGGCGCAGTCGCTGCTGGCGTCCTACGAGCGCAAGCAGAAAGAGGTCCAAGCTCAAGCCGACAAGATCGTGGCCCAGGCCAAGGCGGATGCCGAAGCTGCGGCAACCCAGGCCCGTGCGGACCTCGCGACCTCGATCGAGCGTCGTGTGGCTGCCGCCGAAGAGCAGATCGCCTCGGCCCAGGCCGGTGCGGTGAAAGAGGTGCGCGATACCGCCGCCGTCGTGGCCGTCCAGGCCGCGCGCGACGTGATTGCCAAGCAGATGACCGCCGATGACGGCAACGCGCTGATCGACGCGGCCATCACCGAAGTGGACGCCAAGCTGCATTGACCTTGGCCGCTTGGTCCAAGACTTTGAACCCAGCCTTGCCCCACCGGCGCGGCTGGGTTTCTGCGTGAAGGTTTTGTGACATCTGCACCGCGCTTGCGCTGGATCAAAGGCGCGGGGGCCGTGCCGGGCCAGGATAGCGCTGCGCATACCGCCTGCTGCCAACCCACGAGGTGCCACATGTTCGACACGTCCTCTGCCCCCGCCCCACTGGACACCGGCGGGCCCCGCCGCAACGCCGCCCCGCTGATCACCGTGCGTGACCTGTCGCTGTTTTACGGCGACACCCAGGCGTTGGCAGAGGTGAACTTTGACCTCTATCCCGGCGAGATCCTGGCGCTGATCGGCCCGTCGGGCTGTGGCAAGTCGACCGCGCTGAAATGTCTGAACCGGATGCACGATGCCACCCGCGATGTCCGCATCACCGGCGATATCCGCATGCAGGGCGCCGATATTCATGCCGCTGAGGTGGACCCGCCGCTGCACCGCCGCCGCTTTGGCTGGGTCGCGCAAAAGCCCAACCCGTTCCCGTCCTCTGTCTATGAAAACGTGGCCTATGGCGCGCGCATCCACGGGTTGATGCGCAACCGGGCCGAGATGGACGCCCATGTCGAGGCGTGCCTGCACCGTGCAGGTCTTTTGGACGAGGTGGCGGATGCGCTGCACACCCGGTCGGGCGTGGACCTGTCCGGGGGCCAGCAGCAGCGTCTGTGTATCGCCCGTGCGCTGGCGACGCAGCCGGAGGTGCTGTTGATGGACGAACCGACAGGGTCGATTGACCCGGTGTCGACCGAGCGGATCGAGGCGCTGCTGCTGGAGCTGAAGCTGGATCATGCGGTGGTCATCATCACCCATTCCATGGCGCAGGCGCAGCGCATTGCGGACCGGGTGGCCTATTTCCACCTGGGCCGCTTGCTGGAACTGTCCCCGGCGGAGGCGTTTTTCAACGACCCTCAGACGCCGCAGGCGCGGGCCTTTGTGGCGGGTAAGGTGGGGTAGTCACCTTAGGCGCTGGTTTCGTGATCGAGGCGCTGGCGAGCGATATCCTCATTATGATCGGCCTTTTGCTGGTCGCGCAGCGCCCGTTCGACATAGTCCATATGCGCGTTCACCGCCGCCCGCGCGGCGTCGGGGTCGCGGGCCTGTAGGGCGGTGTTGATCGCGCGGTGCTGGTCCAGCAGGGCCTGCCGCGTGGTGCGCTGTTTGAACATGATCTGGCGGTTGTAGAACACGCCGTCGCGCAACAGCTGGTACATTGACCGCATCATATGCAGCATGATGACGTTGTGGCTGGCCTCGATAATCGCCATGTGGAACTGCGCATCAAGCTGGGCCTCTTCGTCGCTGTTGCGCTTGGGATGGGCGGCCTCCATCTTTTCAAAGACGGCCTGCACCACAGCCAGATCAGTGTCTGAGGCAAGGCGCGCGGCGCGCTCGGCGGCCAACCCCTCCATATCCCGACGAAAGCTGAGATAGTCGAACACCGCGTCGTCGTGGCGGGCAAAAAGCTGCGTCAGCGCGGGCGCAAAGGCAGAGCCCAGCACATCGGCCACGTAGATGCCCGCACCGGGCCGCGCGGCCAGTAGGCCACTGTCCTGCAGTGTGCCGATGGCGTCGCGCAGCGAGGGGCGCGAGACGCCCATGCGTTCCGCCAGCTCGCGTTCGGGGGGCAGCCGTTCGCCGGGGCGCAGGATGCCGCGCAGAATCAACTGCTCGATCTGGCGGATCACCGCGGCGGACAGTTTTTCGGGTTGGACGGGGCGAAAGGGCATGGGGCATCCGGGTTGAATTGGTAAAATCATATGACCAATACACACGGGGCGCAATTGGCAGCGGCGTTGTTTTGGTTAACGCCGCTTTAACCAAGGGGCGGTTTGGATGGGATCATGCGCCTGCTTGTGCCCTTGCTGATTCTTTTGGCCGCCTGCAACACGGCGGGCCCGCATTTTCGCGGGCTGCCTGCGACGACGGTGACCATTGATGGGTCGACCTTTGACGTGCGGGTCAATACCGGCCTGGCCGAAGCGATCCGCACCAACCCCCAATATGCCCCCCGCTTTGGCCCGGTGCGCGACCGCGCGCGGCGGGCGATTGAGATGGTAAGCGGGTGCAAAGTAAAGGAGATGCGCGGGGACCAGGCGCAGGCCACGGGCATCCTGGATTGCGGCGATGGCGGGCCGGTGATCGACCGGCTGCGCCCGCAGGGGGAATACGACTGTTTCACCATCGACAGCTATATCAGCCCGGCCACGAACGAGCTGGTGTTGGACCTGGATTGCACGGTGATCTGACGCCACTGACCGCAATATCTTGTGGATAACCCTGGCCATGCCCCCGTTTGTGGGGCCGCGCCGTTGACAGAGTGGCGGCCAAGGCGGCACGATAGAGGTTGATACGCTTAACCGGGCGGGGCCAATTTGCGCTTTTCCAAACTCAGGCTGACGGGGTTCAAATCCTTTGTCGATCCCACCGATTTGATCATCGCCGATGGTCTGACCGGCGTTGTGGGGCCGAATGGCTGCGGCAAGTCGAACTTGTTGGAGGCGCTGCGGTGGGTGATGGGCGAAAACCGCCCCACGGCGATGCGCGGCGGTGGTATGGAGGACGTGATCTTTGCCGGGGCAGCCACGCGGCCCGCGCGCAACTTTGCCGAGGTGAGCCTGCATCTGGACAATTCCGAACGGCTCGCGCCGGCGGGGTTCAACGACCAAGACACGCTGGACATCGTGCGCCGCATCACTCGCGATGTGGGCAGTGCGTACAAGACCAACGGCAAGGACGTGCGCGCGCGCGATGTTCAGATGCTGTTTGCCGACGCCTCTACCGGGGCGCATTCGCCCGCGCTGGTGCGCCAGGGGCAGATTGCTGAGCTGATCAACGCCAAACCGAGGAACCGGCGGCGGATCCTAGAGGAAGCGGCCGGGATTTCGGGCCTGTATCAACGCCGGCACGAGGCGGAGTTGAAGCTGAAAGGGGCCGAGCAGAACCTGGCTCGCGTCGATGATGTGATTGAACAGTTGGCCACGCAGTTGGCGCAATTGGCGCGCCAGGCACGGCAGGCGGCCCGGTATCGCGAGATCGGGACGCAGTTGCGCCATGCCGAGGGGCAGCTGCTGTACCGTCGCTGGCGCGAGGCGGACGATGCCCGTGCCGCCGCCGACGAGGCCCTGCGCACCCGCACGACCGAAGCCGCCCAAGCCGAGGGCGCGGTGCGCGTCGCGGCCAAAGCGCGGGTGGCCGCCGAAGAGGCCTTGCCCGCCTTGCGCGAGGAAGAGGCGATTGCGGCAGCAGTCCTGCAACGGCTTGCGGTGCAGCGCGACACGCTGAGCGATCAAGAAGCGCAGGCGGCGCAGACCATCGAGACGCTGACCCAGCGGATTGCCCAACTGGCCCGCGATATCGAACGCGAGGGCGGGTTGAACCGCGACGCGGGCGAGACGATTGACCGCCTGGAGTGGGAGGCCGCCGAGATCGCCAAAGCCAGCGACGGCCATGCCGACCTGCTGGAGGCGGCAGCCGCATCCGCGCGCGAGGCAGGGCAGGTCTTGCAAGCCCGCGAGGCGGATCAGGCCGACAAGACCGAAGATGTCGCCCGCCTGGCGGCCCGCCACGGGTCGGCGCAGCGGTTGTTGGAAGACAGCCGCAAGGTCGCCCAACGCTCGGACACCGAAGCGGCCAAGGCGCGCGATGCGGTGGCGGTGAGCCAGGCGGCTCTCGACAAGGCGGGCGCGGATTTTGAGGCGGCGCAAGCGGCGGTGGTGACCGCAGAGGCCACAGCGCGCCGCGCGGACGAGACGCTGTCTGCGGCCGAGGCGGCCCGGGCCGAGACTCAGGGGCGCGAGGCCGATGCGCGGGCCGAACGGTCCGAAGCCGAGGGCGAGATGAACGCCCTGCGGGCAGAGGCGGGCGCCCTGGCCAAGTTGGTGGAGCGCGACACGGCAGAGGGCGGTCAGATCCTCGACCGGTTGCAGGTGCAGCAGGGGTTTGAAAAGGCCCTGGGTGCGGCGCTCGCCGACGATCTGCGTGCCCCTGAGGTCGCGGCTGATGGCCCATCGGGCTGGGCGATCCTGCCGGACTATCCGCAGGCACAGGCCCTGCCCGCGGGGGTAACGCCGCTGAGCCAACACGTGTCGGTGCCCGAGGTCTTGCAGCGCCGGATGGCGCAGATTGGCCTATGTGATGCGGATGACGCAGCGCGCCTGCAGCCGTTGTTGCAGCCCGGGCAGCGCCTGGTGTCGCCCGAGGGGGACTTGTGGCGTTGGGACGGCTATCGCGCCTGGGCCGAGGATGCGCCCAGTGCGGCGGCCCTGCGCTTGCAGCAATTGAACCGGTTGGAACAGCTAAAGCAGTCCTTGGAGCAGGCGACCGCCCGGGCCGATGGCGCGCGCCAGGCGCATGAGGCGCTGACCGCGCGGATGGCCGAGCTGGCCGAGGCCGACAAGCGCGCCCGCCACGCCCGACGCGAGGCTGACCGGATGGAGGCCGAGGCCGCGCGCGCGCTCAGCCGGGCAGAAGCGGATCGGAACCTGGCGCAGGGGCGGCTGGAATCGCTGGGCCTGGCCGTGACCCGACACGAAGAGGATGCAATGGCCGCGCGTGCCCGGGTGTCGGAGGCCGAGGCGGCGTTGGCGGACCTGCCGGACCTCGACACCGCGCGGGCAGAGGTCGAGGATGTGCGCATGACTGTCGAGGCCGCGCGCATCACCATGATGTCGCGCCGGTCGGCCCATGACGATCTGCGCCGCACGGGCGAGGCGCGAACAAAGCGCGCGCAGCAGATCACCAAGGATGTGAGCGGCTGGAAGCACCGGTTGGAGACCGCCGAGCGGCGCAGTGCCGAACTGGTGGACCGCAAGACGACCTCGGAAACCGAACTGGCGGCCGCGCAGGCAGCGCCCGCCGAGTTGGCCGCGAAACGCGCGGCCCTGAGCGAGGAACTGGCCCGCGCCGAGGCGCGCAAGGCGGGGGCGGCGAATGCGTTGTCCGAAGCCGAGGGTCGTTTGCGCGATGCGACAGGTGCCGAGCGTGAGGCGGAGCGGTTGTCATCGGATGCCCGTGCGGCCCGGGCAGCGTCCGAGGCACGGGCCGAGGCCGCGCGCGAGACAGTTGCCTTTGCCGCCGAGCGCATCGCGGATGAGCAGCAGGTGACGCCGAACCAGTTGCTGTCGGCGCTGGATATGACACCTGATGCGATTCCGTCGGCCGAAACGTTGGAGGCGGATGTGAACCGCCTGAAGCGCCAGCGGGACGCCCTGGGTGCCGTGAACCTGCGGGCCGAGGAAGATGCCAAAGAGGTGCAGGTCGAGCATGACACCTTGGTCACCGAAAAGGCCGACCTGGAGGAGGCGATCAAGACCCTGCGCAGCGGCATTGCGAGCCTGAACCGCGAGGGCCGCGAACGGCTGTTGACCGCGTTCGAGCAGGTCAATTCGAACTTTTCCCTGCTGTTTACCCACCTGTTTGGCGGAGGTGAGGCCAATCTGGTAATGGTGGAAAGCGACGATCCGCTGGAGGCCGGTCTAGAGATCATGTGCCAGCCGCCGGGTAAAAAGCTGTCGACGCTGAGCCTTCTGTCGGGGGGCGAACAGACGCTGACCGCGATGGCCCTGATCTTTGCCGTGTTTCTGGCCAACCCCGCACCGATCTGTGTTCTGGATGAGGTGGACGCCCCGCTGGATGACGCGAATGTGACGCGGTTTTGCGACCTGCTGGACGAGATGTGCCGCCGCACGGATACGCGGTTTTTGATCATCACCCACCACGCGGTGACGATGGCGCGGATGGACCGGCTGTTTGGCGTCACAATGGCGGAACAGGGCGTCAGCCAGCTGGTGTCGGTGGATCTGAAGAAGGCCGAAACGCTGGTGGCGTGATCGTGATGCGACGGGCCGCGCGGTGTGGTCTATCGTTCTGCGCTATGAGATGGGTTTTCATTTTTTTGATGTCGGCGGTGCCCGCAGCGGCACAAGACTGGGCGCTGCGGAGCGGCGACAGGTTGATGGACCGTGCCGAGGTCGTGGCATTCGTCGAAGGGAACACGCTGGTGTTCTTTGACGACGGTCAGTCAAAGTTTTCACCGGGCGGGGCCTATTCCTATACCTATGCGAATGGCGGCGGTACGGCTTTTGGTGTGTTTGAGGTTGGCGCCGACGGAACCGTATGTATCGCCTATCGCAACGGGTTCTCGAGGTGCGATCGGTATGTGCGCAGCGGTGATCGGGTCGTGATGCTGACGGCGCGCGGTGAGCGTTTTCCAATCCGCTGACGCCCTTTCAGATTTTATTAAAGTCTTCGGCGTTTCCTGTGTCCACGGACCATCTTTGGGCCGTGGAAGGCGGTGATGACCTTGTCGGAAACACCTTTCGCACGTGGATGGTTGCCATCGCTGTGGCGACACTCTGCGTTGCAATCATCCTGCTCTTGATTGGGCTATAGCTTGAAAAAGGGCGACCCGGCAGAGGTGCAACTCTGCCAGGTCTTTCGTTCAGTGATGACCTGAACCACACCTTCCGCTAACCTCTGGTGCACTCCAAATCTTACCAAAGGACAAATTATCCCTCACAGTCGGTCAAGCAGCGCGCGGGTGGGCCAGGCGTCTGCGGGCAGGCCCAGGCGCTTTTGCTCGGCCTGCACCGCGGCGCGGGTGCCCGCGCCCAGGATGCCGTCGATATTGCCCACGTCATAGCCGCGGGCCTGCAGTCGGGATTGTAGCCGTTTCATCTGATCGGGGGATAGGCCGGGGTCGGGGTTGCCCGCGTTGTAAACCGGTGCACCAGCGAGGCGCGTTGCGAAATAGGCGGCGGTAAGGACGTAGGTAAAGGACTGATTCCACTCGAAATACGTGTTGAAGTTCGGGTAGGCGAGAAAGGCCGGGCCTTTGTGGCCCTGGGGCAGGATCAATGAGGCGGGAAGGTTGCCAAGCTGGCCTTGCCGCGCGCGGACGCCCAGGCGCTGCCACTCGGCTGGCGAGAGGGTGGTGGCAAGGCCGCTTAGCGACCAGTCCATCGTGGCGGGCACGGTGACCTCTTGCAACCACGGCTGGCCCGGCGTCCAGCCCAGATGCTGCAGCATCTTGCCGCCGGACATCAGCGCGTCGGGGGCTGAGGACTTGAGGCGCACATGGCCGTCGCCGTCGCCATCGACGCCGTTGGTCAGGATGTCTTGGGGCAGCATCTGCACCATCCCAATCTCACCCGCCCAGGCGCCTGTCGTGCGGCGCGGGTCAAAGTCGCCCATAGCGAACAGTTCCATCGCGGCAAAGACTTGTGGGCGGAACAGGTTGGGGCGGCGGCAGTCGTGGGACAGGGTGACAAGCGCGTTCGCGGTGTTGAAGTCACCCTGGAAGGCGCCATAGTCCGTCTCGAACGCCCAAAAGGCCAGCAGCACGTGGCGGTCGAGGCCGTAGTCCCGTTCGATCTGGTTGAATACGGAGGCGTATTGACGGGCCTTCGCGCGCCCGGTGTCGATACGGTTTTGCGAGATCAGGCGGCGGGAAAAGTCGATGAACGGGCGTTGAAAGACACCTTGGGCACGGTCTGCGCGCAGCACGGCAGGATCTTGGCGGACCGAGGCGAGGAAAGCGTCAGCGGTGCCGGGGGAGATCCCGCGCGAGACCGCTTCGGCTTTCAGCCCGGCCTTGAAGCTGGAAAAAGACCCGCCGCATTGTGCAACCGCACTCAGAGGCAAGGCGCAAAGGGCGGCGGCGATTGCGGCCCGTTTCAAAATATCCAAATTAATACTCCTAATCCAAAAGTCGTGCCCAGGGCAGCCGCCCACGCTTTCCACACTATCGCCAGGCTTGCGTCAATGTCAGGTGGCGCCAGGTCGCGGCGGCCTGCGGGGTGGACCCAGGCGAGGTCTTGGGGCGTGCCGTGATACACACGGGGACCCGCCAGCGCGATGTCGTGCGCGCGTGCCATTGCAGCCTCGGGCCAGCCTGCATTGGGCGAGCGATGCAGGCGGGCATCGGCGCGGATATCGGGCCAGTGTCGCAGCGCGCCGCCGACACTGGCGATCAGCAGGGCGGACAGGCGCGCGGGCACCCAGTTTAGCACGTCGTCAAGCCGGGCGGCGGCCCAGCCGAACTGTGCATGGCGCGGCGTGAGGTATCCGATCATGCTGTCGGCCGTGTTGACCGTTTTGTAGACCAGGATGCCCGGCAGCCCGGCGATCAGGAACCAGAAGGCCGGGGCGATGACGCCGTCGCTGAAGTTTTCGGACAGGCTTTCGATGGCGGAGCGGGTGACGGCGGACGGTGAGGCGTCGCGCACGTCGCGGCTGACGATCATCGAGACGGCGTGGCGGCCCGCGGTTGTTGATTGGCGCAAGCCGTGCGCGACGTCCGCAACATGCGCAACCAGAGAGCGTTGGGCCAGCAGGATAGCGGCGACGAGGACGGAGACGCCAGTGCCCAACTGTGCCAGGGCCCAGCCAAGCAGTCCGGCGGCAAGTACGAGTGCTGCGAGGGCGAGCGTGCCCTTGAGCCGCGCGAACGGCGGGGTGTTAATCCGGCGGTCCAATGCAGCGATGGCGCGGCCCATAAGGACCGCGGGGTGTGGGGCGCGGTCCCATAGCCAGCGCGGCTCGCCCAGCACCGCGTCGATGCACAAGGCGGCGGCGAGGGCAAAGGCTGTCACAGCGCGGCCTCGACCCGGTCCCATTCATGCGGGGCGGGCAGACCGATCCTTATCCAGTCGGATGCGTATGGAAAGGTGCGGGTCCAGATGTGGTGCTGGGCCAGGCGGTCTTGCCAGGCGCTGGCGTCGTCCACCTGGTAGAGGCGGAAGAGGGCGGTACCCCCCAGCAGCCTCGCACCTGCGTTTGTGACTGCGGTGTCGAGGCGGCTCGCGTCTTGATCAAGTCGGTGCCGTGTGGTCTGCGCCCAGGCGGTATCACGCAGAGCGGCGGCGCCTATGTGCAGGCCAATGCCAGGCACAGGCCAAGGGCCGAGCATCTCGGCCAGTTGAGCGATCAACGCGGGGTCTCCGATGGCAAAGCCCAGGCGCAGCCCTGCGAGGCCCCAGAATTTGCCAAAGCTTTTGAGGATGATCGTGCCGGATCGCGTGCTGGCGTCGATCAGGCTCGCATCGGGCGTAACGTCGCAAAAGCTTTCGTCGATGATCGCGAGGGGAGCGGTAATGTCTGACCGGGTCCATACTCTGCCGTCTGGGTTGTTGGGGTGTACGAGCACTTGAGCACGTGCTGCAGTCAGTGGTGCATCGACCCAGCCATGCATGTGAAAGCTGGCCGCGTGTTCGTTGTAGGTGGGGGTGGGGATGTGGACGCCGCCCGCAGGCGCGAGGCGTGGGATTTGGGCGATCAGCGCGGATGCGCCGGGGGCTGCCAGAATGGCCGCGTTGTCAGGTACGTTCCAAAACGCGCGTGCGGCGGTGCACAAAGCGTCTGTCGCCCCTTGATCGGGCAGATCAGTCCAAGCGCCCGCAGGCAGGGACGGCACAGGGTAAGGCACGCGGTTGATCCCGGTGGACAGGTCGATCCAATCGGCCCGTGTGCCGCCATAGCGGGCCACGGCTGCATCCAGCCCGCCACCGTGATCGCGTTTCTGCACCAAGTGCGTTATCCTTGCCCAAACCGCTGCCTCAATTGGCAGCATGACGCCTGCAGAAAGCGGATTACCGCGCGTTTTGCAAGCTTCCTTGGTGCCGTTAATACATTGTATGACATGTTAATCCTTTGTTAACACATTAAGACGCATCTGACCGGTATTCTGCCGCGTTAGGGTGGCTCGGAGTAACTATGGAAGTTTTGATTGTAGAAAGCCGCCATGAGCTTGGGGTGCTTTGGCAGCGTCATCTTGAACGTCAGGGTTTGTCTGTTACGCAGGTGTGCACGCAGGACGACGCAGTGGATCATCTGTCGCGCAATCATGCGGATATTATCGTACTAGATTTGGTCCTGGATCAGGGCAGCGCGCTGGCTGTGGCGGATTTCGCTAATTTTCGGCGGCCAGAGGCGCGGGTTATTTTTGTTACGGATACGTCATTCTTTTCAGACGGATCGATTTTCAATCACGCCAGCAACGCCTGCGCGTTTGTGCCCGCAGGCACGCCGCCAGAGGATCTGGCGGCGATGGTCGAGCATTACGGCGTCAGCTAACCGCGCCCGTGCGGCGCGTCAAAGTCGAGCTGCGGATTGATCGGAATGATCCGGTGCGGATTGATGCTTTCGTGACTGAAATGATAGTGGCGCACGATATGGGCCATGTTCACCGTCTCGGCCACGCCGGGCACCTGGTACAGTTCGCGCGTGTAGGCCCAAAGGTTGGGATAATTGATGACTCGCTTGCGGTTGCATTTGAAGTGCAGGTGATAGACGGCGTCAAAGCGCACGAGAGTGGTAAAAAGCCGCCAGTCCGCCTCGGTCAGCGTCTCACCCATGAGGTAGCGATTGTCCGCTAGCCGTGCCTCTAGCCAGTCCATCGTGTTAAAGAGCGGGTGCACGGCGGCATCGTAAGCCTCTTGCGTGGTGGCAAAGCCTGACTTGTAAACGCCGTTGTTCAGCGTGTCGTAAATGCGGTCGTTCACGGGCGCGATGGCGTCGCGCAGCGGTTCGGGCCAGTAGTCGTCCGCATTGCCGGTGATCGCATCGAAGGCGCTGTTGAACATGCGAATTATCTCAGAACTTTCGTTGCTCACGATCGTTTGCTGGTCTTTGTCCCACAGGATCGGGACGGTGACGCGCCCGGTGAATTCAGGGTCCGCACGGGTGTAGATGTCGCGGGCGAAGGGCAGGTCGTAAAGCCTGTCGCCCGTCGCGCCATGCGTATCCGTCTGGAATGTCCAGCCATCGCCCAACATGTCGGGGTGGACGACCGAGATGTCGATGTGGTCTGTCAGTCCTTTGAGTGTTCGAAAGATCAGCGCGCGGTGCGCCCACGGGCAGGCGTAAGAGACATAGAGGTGGTAGCGCCCGCTTTCCGCTTTGAACCCTTCGGTGCCGGATGGTCCGGCGCTGCCATCGGCGGTGACCCAGTTGCGGAACACCGCGTCCTTGCGTTTGAAGGCACCGCCGGACGACTTGGTGTCGTACCACTGGTCGTGCCATTCGCCGTCAATCAGTAGTCCCATATGCGCCTCCGGTCCGCTTGCTATGAGTGAGGTAATGCGTGCGCCTTTACGTGCAAAGAGGGGTGCGCGCGCATGGTCCCTGCGCGGGTGCACAGGCCGGGCCGAGTCACCTCATAGACACAGCGGCAAAGACTCGCCTAATGCGCTGCAAAATTTACTAGAAATACATATCGTTTAGATCATGTTGACCCGGGGGACGTACAAAGGACCGTCTGCGATGTCGACTTTTCTACCGAAGGAAGTGCAAGCTGGTTTGGACGGCGCCCGTCTGAACGCCCTCAAATCCAAGTCGCGGCTGCGCCTGTCCGTTGATGGCGCGACGCATCCTGTGCTGCGCATGTGGAAGACCGGGTTTTCGCTGCAGGCAGAGGCCGCGCCGCAATTGCGGGGGTACGTTGATCTCTATGACGGGTCGATCCATCTGTTTCAGTGCCTGATCGTGGCGTCCGATGAGGATGCAGGCGAGATGCGGTATGAGTTCAAGCGCTTGACAGCAGTGTCACCCACCGCGCCGCTGGATTTTGAACGGCCCGTGGATGCGCCTGTGGCTTTGATCGAGGTTGAGCACTAATTTTGCTGCAGCGCAGCAATTACCATGCGACAGCGTATGTTATTGAAGGTCGGCAAAGGCATTGGCCAGCCGGTCGACCGCGTCCTGCACCCGTGCGCGCGGCATGGCGATGTTGAACCGCAGCCAGCTTTCGCCACCGGTGCCAAAGGTCGGGCCATGGTTGACGGCGATCTGGGCGTCTTGCTCGACCCGCCGTGTGAACTCTGACCGGTCCATGCCGGTGCCGTCAAAGTCGACCCAGGACAGGTACGTCGCCTCGAGCGGCATCGAGCGCAGGCCAGGAATCGCGTTGACCGCGTCGTCAAACAGGCGGCGGTTGCCGTCGAGGTATTCAACCAGCGCATCGACCCACGCAGCGCCTGCGGGCGAATAGGCGGCGGTCGCCATAAACAGGCCGAACGAATTCGGCGACAGACCCAGCCCCATCATCCGCGCGGCAAAGCGGGCGCGCAGGTCGGGATCGGCGATGGTCACGTTGCCGCTGTGGGCACCTGCGATGTTGAAGGTCTTGGTCGTGGCCGTCATCATGATCAGACGATCCTCGACCCCTGCGATCTGGGTCATGGGGATGTGAGTGTGACCGGGCATCACAAGGTCGTGGTGGACTTCATCCGAAACGAGGATCAGATCGTGCCGCTTGGCAAAGTCGGCGACGCCCTGCAATTCTTCCCGCGTCCAGACCCGGCCGCCGGGGTTGTGCGGCGAGCAGAGGATGACCATCCGCTCTGACCCGTCAAGCTGCGCGTCATAGGCGTCGAAATCCATCTGATAGCGCCCGTCCTTTTGGACCAATTGGCATTCAACCACGCGCCGCCCGTTGGCTTTGATCACCTTGGCGAAGGCGTGGTAAACCGGCGTGAACAGCACGACGCCATCGCCCGGCTGGGTAAAGGTATCGACACACATGGCGGTGCCGTTGACCAGCCCATGGGTGGTAAAGATGTGGTCGGCCTCGACCTGCCAACCGTGACGTTCGGCCATCCACCACTGCACTGCGGCGCGATATTTGCTGTCATCCCCGAAATAGCCAATGATTCCATGGTCTAGCTGGTCTTGCACCGCGTCCAGCACCACCTGTGGCGGGCGGAAATCCATGTCGGCCACCCACATGGCCAGCCCCGTATCGGCGGGCACGCCATAGCGTTTTTCCATCATGTCCCATTTCACGCAATTACTGCCGCGGCGGTCGATGATGTCGTCAAAGCTCATTGGGTCTCTCCTGTAAGGGCCGCACGACAGGCTAGCGCCGCGCGGGCCAAGCGCAAGGGGACATTGCGACCCTTGGTGAGTTGTCTTATGTCGAGAATTATGAAACGTCCGATCATTCTGCACCCTGACCCCCGCCTGAAGAAATCCAGCGCCGCTGTCGGCGATCTGTCGGATGAATTGCGGGCCCTGGCCGACGATATGCTAGAGACGATGTATGACGCGCCGGGCATCGGTCTGGCGGCGCCACAGGTGGGGCAGCTGCACCGCCTGATCGTGCTGGATTGCGTGAAGGCCGAGGGCGAGGCGCCGCGCCCGTTGATCATGTTCAACCCCGAGATCATTGCCGCCTCGGACGAGACAAATGTCTACGAAGAGGGGTGCCTGTCGATCCCCGAGCAATATGCCGACGTGACCCGCCCGGCCGAGGTCGAAGTGCGCTGGATCGACCGCAACGGGGCGGAACAGACCGAGGCTATGGATGGCCTGTGGGCCACCTGTGTGCAGCACGAGATCGACCATTTGGATGGCAAGCTGTTCATCGACTACCTCAAACCCCTCAAGCGCCAGATGATCACCCGCAAGATGGTCAAGCTGAAACGGGAACGTGCGCGGGAAAAGGCATGAGCCTGCGCGAGATCGTGCTGTGGCCGGACGACCGGTTGTCCCAGATGTGCACGCCCGTGGGCGAGATCACCGAGGATGTGCGCGGCTTGGCGCAGGATATGCTCGACACGATGTATGCGGCACCGGGCCGCGGTCTCGCCGCGCCACAGGTTGGAGTTTTGGCCCGGCTGTTTGTAATGGATCCAAGCTGGAAAGAAGGCACGCCAGCGCCCGTGGTCTGCATCAATCCGAACCTTGTGTGGCACAGCGATGCGACGGTGGTGTCGTCCGAGGGGTGTCTGTCCTTGCCCGGCGTCACCGCGGACGTCCCCCGCGCCGAGACGGTGCGCATGGTGTGGACTGACCTGGACGGCGTGGTGCAAGAGGCGGAACTGACCGGCTTTGCCGCGCTTTGCGCGCAGCACGAGATCGATCACTTGGACGGGCTGATGACGCTGGACCGGTTGGCGGATGCCGATCGTGACCGCCTGCTGGCGGCCTATGAGGCCGCGCGCTGATGCCGGTGCGCCCGATCCTGCGCTGGCCAGACAAGCGGCTGCGCACGCCCGCGGCGGATGTGGCAAAGATTACGGATGAGGTACGCGCGATCTGGGCCGACATGGTCGCGACGATGGACGCAATGCCGGGCGTCGGTCTGGCCGCGCCGCAGATTGGCGTGATGCTGCGCCTCTCGGTAGTGGACGCGACCGTGATGCGCGACCGGCGCCTGCTGTTTGCCAACCCCGAGATCCTCGCGGCGAGCGATGAGTTGGACACCAGCACCGAGGGCAGCCCGTGCCTGCCCGGCGTCACGGCAGAGATTGCGCGGCCCAAGACCGTCACGGTGCGCTTTTTGAACGCGGATGGCGTGATCGACCGGCGCGATTTCGACGGGCTTGAGGCGCGGTCGATCCAGCACCAAATCGACCATCTGGCGGGGCGGATGTATTTTGACAACCTGGGCCGCGTCAAACGCGACATGCTGCTGCGCCGCGCGCGCAAGGCGCGGTAGGATGCGGATCGTTTTCATGGGCACGCCCGACTTTTCGGTCGCGGCACTGGGCGCGTTGCATGCCGCAGGGCACGAGATCGTTTGTGTCTACACCCAGCCGCCACGCCCAGCGGGACGGGGCAAGAAGGACAGGCCAAGCCCGGTGCACCTGCGGGCCGAAGCCATGGGGGTAGAGGTGCGCCACCCGGTGTCGCTGCGCAACGCCGAGGCACAGGCGGAGTTTGCCGGGCTGGGGGCGGAGATTGCCGTGGTCGTCGCTTATGGCCTGATCCTGCCGCAGCCGATCCTCGATGCCCCTGCGCGCGGGTGTTTGAACATCCACGCGTCCCTGCTGCCGCGTTGGCGCGGGGCCGCGCCGATCCACCGCGCGATCATGGCGGGCGATGCCGAGACTGGCGTGTGTATCATGCAGATGGAGGCGGGCCTTGACACCGGGCCGGTGCTGATGCGTGCTGCCACGCCCATTGCACCGACGGATACGACCGCCGTGCTGCACGACCGGCTGGCCGATATGGGGGCAAGGCTGGTGGTCGATGTGCTGGGCCAGATCGACACGCTGACGCCCGTGCCGCAGCCTGAGGTTGGCGTGACTTATGCGCAAAAGATCGACAAGGCCGAAGCGGCGATTGACTGGGCCCGCCCAGCGGCAGAGGTGGATCGCCTGATCCGTGGCCTGTCGCCCTTTCCCGGCGCGTGGTTCCAGCAGGACGGCGTCCGGATCAAAGTGCTGGGATCGGAGCTGGCCGACGGTGCTAGTGCGCCGGGTACCGTCCTGGATGACAGGCTGACCATCGCGTGCGGCTCGGGCGCTGTGCGCCTGACGCGCTTGCAACGGGCGGGCAAAGGCGCGCAGGATGCGGATGTGTTTCTGCGCGGCATGGCCTTGACGCGCGGCACGGTCCTGGACTGAGGAGCGCAGGCATGTTTCCAACCCTGATCGGCACCGTCGTGATTGCGGGGATCGTCGGCTATGTGTCGGAAAAGTCGGGCTTTACCCGCAACGGCATCCTGCAATCCATCATCATCTGCATCGGCGGCGCGTTCCTGTTTTACTTTGTCCGCCTGATGTTCGGCTTTGGCTTTGCCAGTCCCGGCTTGAACGCGATTGCCGCGTCCATCGGCGCGCTGGTCATCGTGCCCACCCATTGGCGCAAGCGCTGAACCTTCAAAACAGCTTTTTCAGCAGCAGCTTTTTGCGGACATCCGATTTCGAGATGTGCTTTTTCTTTTTGGCACCGTGGTGGTGGTGTTTCAGGCCGTGATGTTTCTTGGCCCCGTGGTGTTTGAAGCTGTGGTGCTTTTTCACCTTGATGGTGAACTTGGCCTCGTGCACCTGCGCGGCCTCGACCGGGGCGCTGGCCCAATAGGATTTGGCGCTGGCAGGGCCAAAGCTGGTCAGCGTGACGGCGGTGGCCATGGCGGCGATCAGCAGCGGGGTTTTGGTGGTGGCAAAGTTCATTATGCGTCTCCTGTGTTAGGCATGTGTCTTGGCCTAGAGGTAGCACAGGGGGGCTGTAACAATAAGGGACCGAACGGTCACAAACTGTCATGCAGTTGCGAGGGGTTTGTTAGGGTTTTAGTGCTGTCGGGTGGAGGGTTGTACTGAAAACAACGACTTATGCCGCGACACAGCTGTAACAATCGCCGTGAACGGACACTCTATTTTGGCTTGAACGGCGCCATGCCCGCGCGCGCCAGGGCATCGGCGCGTTCGTTTTCGGGGTGGCCTGCGTGCCCTTTGACCCATTTCCAGGTGACCGTGTGCCTGGCCTGGGCCGCGTCCAGCCGCTGCCAGAGGTCCGCATTGGCCACCGGCTTTTTCGCCGCATTTTTCCAGCCGTTGCGCTTCCAGCCGTGGATCCAGCTGGTGATCCCATTTTTGACGTAGTTGCTGTCGGTCACCACCGTGATCTGGCTGGCGCGCTCTAGCGCTTCGAGGGCCGAGATGGCGGCCATCAGCTCCATCTTGTTGTTGGTGGTCTGCGCCTCGCCGCCTTTCAGCTCGCGTTCCTTGACCACGTCGGCCCCGTCCATCGCGCGCAGCAGCGCGCCCCAGCCGCCGGGGCCGGGATTGCCGGAACAGGCGCCGTCGGTATAGGCAAAAAGCTCAGGCATGGGCTTGGACCACGATCCAATCGGCATAAACCCCGTCGAGACCCTTTTCCCGCCCATGGGTGGTGTAATCGGGCGTGAGGCCTGCGTCGGTGATGAGGCCCAGCAGCGTGTCCTCGGTCACATAGCTGTAAAGCCTGCCGATGCTATCGCGCGCCTCGCCCGTGCCCAGCTTGGTACCGATGTGGAACATGCCGCCGGGACGCAGGGCGGTGGCGATGCGCCGGTGCTGGTCGGGCCAGTCGGCCAGCGGCGTGTGCAGCATGGAAAAGTTGGCCCAGATGCCGTCATAGACATCCGCGCCCGTCAGATCCCCAAATCCCGCCTGCCGCGCGGCGACGCCTGGCCGGGCGGCGGCGAGGGCAACCATTTCGGGCACCGGATCCCAGGCCTCTGCCTGCAGCCCTGCGGCAGCCATGGCACCGGCCGCGGCGCCTGGTCCGCACCCGAGGTCGAGGACGCGACCACCGGGCGTCACCCCTTGGATAAAGCGCTGCAGCGTCGGGTGCTCGGCCTCTGCCCGCGTCAGTTCCGCATATTCGCCGGCCTTGGCGGCGTAGACAGAGAGTGTTTCAGGGTCGCTCATTCAAATCACCGTAAGGGCAAGGCAGGCCACTACGATCGCCGTCAGCAAAAGGCGCAGCGACATCCACCAGGGCGGCGTCAGCCCCCACCGGAAGAAGGCGAAGTCGAGCATGAGCAGACCCGCAAAGCCAAAGATGAGGTTGGTGGCCGCCCCCGTAGGCCCGCCGCCGGTCATGAAGAAGGCCCAGAGCGCGGGCAGGACCGACAGGGCATAGCCCGTGGCCGCCTGCGCGCCCTCGGCCCGGGTGGCAAAACCCCAGAGCACGCCGGACATGAACGACAAGATGACCGAGCCGTAGAAAAGCTGGATATACGGCCCGATAAAGCGCGGGCCGAACATCTGCTGGCCCCAAAGCGACAGGGGATCGCTGAACAGGGTGGCGGCGCCCCAGAGGAAGGGGATCAGGCCAGCCAGCCCAAGGATCAGGGGCGCGCGGGGGATCTGTGTCATAGCTCGGCGATCAGTTTGGCAATGCGTTTGGCGCGGGTGTCGGCCCTTTTGGCGCTGTTGACAAGGTGCAACTTGCCGCGCTGCTGGCCAGGCGTCAGCGCTGCCCAATCCGTGCTGCGCCCGGCGGCGTGAAGGGCGGCGGTGACATCGGCGGGCACCTCGACCAGGTTTGGATCGACGGGGCGGATGCGGGCCTCAAACGGCTCGCCTACGGTCAGGCCGGTGTCGCGCAGAAAAGCCTTGCCGGTGTAGACAAAGGTGCCGTTGATCACGGGCGCTTTGGTCAGGGCCAGGTTGACCGGGTGGTCGGCAAACTCGCCCTCGATCCGCTTGGTGCCTTTGGGCAGGGCGGCCAAGATGTCGTCGGGCAAACGCAGGATGGTGTAGGTGCTGGCGCCCCATTCCAGCGGCTCAATCACTGCCTCGAATGCGTGCCAGTCGTCGGTCATGCCCGTTCAAGCGCGAGGCGGCCTGCGAGGGCGGCAAAGAGGCCCGCAAAGCTGCGCGAGAGCCAGCGCATCACACGCTCGGACCCAAGCACCCAGTCGCGCGCCGAAGCGGCAAAGAGGCCGTAGGCCACAAAGACGGCAAAGGTCATCAGCATAAACACAAGGCCCAGCAGCGTCATTTCGGCGGTGACGGTCGCGGGGTTGCCCGACAGGAACGGGGGCAAGAGTGCCAAGAAGAAGATCGACAGCTTGGGGTTCAGGATGTTGATCAGTGCGCCGCGCCGGGCAATGCGCCAGCCGGGTTCGGCGGTGCGTTCGGACGCGATGTTCAGCGCGCCGCCGGATTTGAGGCTGCCCCAGGCGAGGTAGAGCAGGTAGGCGACGCCGGCATATTTCACGATGTTAAAGAGCAAGGCAGAGGTGTGCAGCACGGCGGCCAGACCAAGCGTGGCGGCGGCCAGGTGTGGCACGATGCCGAAGGTGCAGCCAAGTGCGGCCCAGAGGGCGGCGCGCCTACCTTGGCCCAGGCCGAGGGCAAGGGTGTAGATGACACCGGTACCGGGGGCAATGACCACCACAAAGGCGGTGAGCAAGAATTGGATCGATAGCATCGGTGTCTCCTTGGGCCTGCGGCGCGGTGGACGACTTTTATGCTAAAAGTCAGGACGGCGCCTGGCGGAAATCTTCGTCGAAGATTTGTGCCGGTGCAAGCCTAGGCGGGTTCGCGCAGGACACGCGGCACCTTGAACTCGACGTTTTCAACGGCGGTTTCCACCATCTCGACAGTCACCGCATAGCGGTCGCGGAAGGCGTCGATGACCTCGTTGATCAGCACCTCGGGCGCCGAGGCCCCTGCGGTGATGCCCACCGACGCGATCCCTTGCAAGCTGCGCCAGTCGATATCTGTCGCTCGCTGCACCAGCTGGGCATAGGCGCAGCCTGCGCGCGCGCCGACCTCGACCAGGCGTTTGGAGTTTGACGAGTTGGGCGCCCCCACGACCAGCATCGCGTCACAGCGCGGCGCCATGGCCTTGACCGCCTCTTGGCGGTTGGTGGTGGCGTAACAGATGTCTTCCTTGTGTGGGCCGATGATGCCGGGAAACCGGGCCTGAAGGGCGGCCACGATGTCGGCGGTGTCATCCACCGACAAAGTCGTCTGCGTCACAAAGGCCAGGCGCGCGGGGTCACGCACGGTGACTTGCGCCACATCCTCGACCGTTTCGACCAGCAGCACGTCACCGTCTGGCAACTGGCCCATCGTGCCCACCGTTTCGGGGTGGCCTGAGTGGCCGATCATGATCATTTGCAGGCCCGCATCCGCGTGGCGCTGTGCCTCGATGTGCACTTTGCTGACCAGGGGGCAGGTGGCGTCGACATAGACCATCTCGCGCGCTTGGGCCGCGGCGGGCACGGATTTGGGCACGCCGTGGGCGGAAAAGATCACCGGGCGGTCATCGGGGCATTCCGACAGCTCTTCGACAAAGACGGCGCCCTTGGCGCGCAGCCCGTCCACTACGAATTTGTTGTGCACGATCTCGTGGCGCACATAGACCGGCGCGCCCCATTTCTCGAGCGCCATCTCGACGATCTTGATGGCGCGGTCCACGCCTGCGCAGAACCCGCGCGGGGCGGCGAGATAGAGGGTGAGGGGTGGTTTGGACATGCGTCATCTCCGGGGGTCTGTACCCCAGCGGTAAGGTGTTCGGCGGGCCGGGTCCAGCCCGCCGGAGGGCGCAGGCCTATCCTTGGGCCGACACGCGTTCTTCGCGCTGCGGGGCAACCTCGCGCGGGGGGCGGCCAATGACGTCTTTCAACTCGTCCAACTCGATAAAGTTGTCGGCCTGACGGCGCAGGTCGTCCGAGATCATCGGCGGCTGGCTGCGGATGGTTGACACCACCGACACGCGTACGCCTTGGCGCTGCAGGCTTTCGACCAGCGGCCGAAAATCGCCATCGCCAGAGAACAGGACAATGTGATCGACGCGCGGGGCGAGTTCCATCGCATCCACGGTCAGTTCGATGTCCATGTTCCCTTTGACCTTACGCCGGCCCATGCTGTCGGTGTATTCCTTGGCCGGTTTGGTGACCATGGTGAAGCCGTTGTAGTTGAGCCAGTCCACGAGCGGGCGAATGGGTGAGTATTCGTCATTCTCCAGCAACGCGGTGTAGTAGAAGGCCCGCAACAGTTTTCCGCGACGCATGAACTCTTGGCGCAACAGCTTGTAGTCTATATCGAACCCAAGCGCTTTGGCTGCGGCATATAGATTCGATCCGTCAATGAACAGCGCAAGCCGTTCGTCCTTGTAAAACATAAAATGTCCTTCCGAAAATTCGGGGCACCGTCTGTGATTTCCGTGAGTGAGTGCGTAAAAAGCGCGAAAAGACGGTCTGCTGAAAATAGGTCATTTCAAATATGTCGCAAGACAAAGATCAGGGCAAAACCGGCGAGAAGCCGCCTCAAATCCGGGCAAATCTGCTGGTTGCCGTTGGGTCAAACATGTCATCTGACTTAGGGTCACCCGCTGAGTCATTAAAATTTGCCATAAAACGCGTTGCCGACGCGGGCGCGGTGATTCGGGCGCAAAGCCGGTTTTTTCGGACGCCTGCAGTGCCTGCGGGCAGTGGCCCCGATTTCGTTAACGGCGCTCTCGCGCTAGAGGCTGCGTGGTCCGCGCCAGAGGCGATGTCGGTGCTGCACGGTATCGAGGCCGCGATGGGGCGCAGGCGTACGGTGCGCTGGGGACAGCGCGTGGTCGACCTGGATTTGCTGGCCTATGACCACGTGGTGCGCCCCGATGTGGCGACGCTGCGCACTTGGATGGACCTGACGCTTGACGAACAGATGTCGCAGGCGCCGGGGCAACTGATCCTACCGCACCCGCGCATGCACCAACGCGCCTTTGTGCTGACGCCCTTGGCCGAGGTTGCACCGGACTGGGTGCACCCGGTGCTGCGCCGCACCGTTGTCCAGATGCGTGACGCCTTGCCAGATGACGCGCGTGCAGGGATTGCACCGCTGGAATAGCGCCTTGTCATTCTTGGAAATCGGGCCTAGATAGGCGTCTTCTACCCCCATTTGCTGATCTGGAGCAGACCATGGCCCGCGTAACCGTTGAAGACTGCGTTGACAAAGTGCCCAACCGTTTTGAGCTGGTGATGCTGGCCGCGCATCGCGCCCGCGAGATTTCCTCGGGCGCGCCGATCACGGTGGACCGCGATAACGACAAGAACCCCGTCGTGTCCCTGCGCGAGATTGCGGACGAGACACAAAGCGCGGACGAACTGCGCGAGCGCCTGATCGAGAGCAACCAGAGCCAGATCGAGGTGGATGAGGCCGAGGATGACGCAATGGCCCTGCTGATGGGTGCCGAACAGGACAAGCCCGAAGAAGACAGCATGTCCGAAGAGATGCTCTTGCGGCAGCTGATGGCGGCGCAAGGCCAAGGCTAACCCCTGCCCGAAGGTGCGGACCGGATGATCTCTGCCGACGATCTGATCGCACTGGTCCGCAACTATAATCCCAAAACGAATGAGGCGCAGCTGCGCGCGGCCTATGCCTTTGGCATGGACATGCACGATGGCCAGTTCCGCCATTCGGGCGAGCCGTATTTTACCCATCCCGTGGCCGTGGCCGCGATCCTGACCGAACAACAGTTGGATGACGCCACGATCATCACCGCGCTGCTGCACGACACGATCGAGGATACCAAGGCCAGCTATGCGATGGTGTCCGACCAGTTTGGCGAGGAGGTTGCCAAGCTGGTCGATGGCGTGACCAAGCTGACCAATCTACAGCTGTCGAGCGTCGAGACCAAGCAGGCCGAAAACTTTCGCAAGCTGTTTATGGCGATGTCAAAGGACATGCGCGTGATCCTGGTCAAGCTGAGCGACCGTTTGCACAACATGCGCACGATCAAATCGATGCGGCCTGACAAGCAGGTGCAAAAGGCGCGCGAGACGATGGATATCTTTGCCCCGCTCGCGGGTCGGATGGGTATGCAGTGGATGCGCGAAGAGCTGGAGGACCTGGCCTTTCGCGTGCTGAACCCCGAAGGCCGGTCGTCGATCATCCGCCGCTTTATCACCATGCAACGCGAAACCGGTGACGTGATCCAGCGCATCACTGGCGACATGCGGCACGAGTTGGAGAATACCGGCGTCGAGGCCGAGGTGTTTGGTCGGGCAAAGAAACCCTATTCGATCTGGCGCAAGATGCAGGAGAAGGATCAAAGCTTTAGCCGCTTGTCCGACATCTACGGCTTTCGCGTGATCACCGAGACCGAGGAAGACTGCTATCGCACGCTCGGCGCGATCCATCAGCGCTGGCGCGCGGTGCCGGGGCGGTTCAAGGATTACATCAGCCAGCCCAAATCGAACGGCTATCGCAGCATCCACACCACCGTGTCGGGCCGCGATGGCAAGCGGGTTGAGGTGCAGATCAGGACGCGGCAGATGCACGATGTGGCCGAAACCGGCGTGGCGGCGCACTGGTCGTATCGCGACGGTGTGCGCTCGCAAAACCCCTTTGCCGTGGACCCGGCCAAGTGGATCGCCCAGCTGTCCGAGCAGTTTGATGGCGAGGATGACCACGAGGATTTCCTCGAGGCGGTCAAGCTTGAGATGTATTCCGACCAGGTGTTCTGCTTTACCCCCAAGGGCGAGGTGGTCAAGCTGCCGCGCGGGGCAACGCCCATCGACTTTGCCTATGCCATCCACACCCGGATCGGGCACGCCTGCGTCGGCGCCAAGGTCGATGGCATGCGCGTGCCGCTGTGGACACGGGTCAAGAACGGCCAGTCGGTCGAGATTATCACGGCCGAGGGCCAGGCGCCGCAGGCCACCTGGCTAGAGATTGCAACCACCGGCAAGGCCAAGACGGCGATCCGCCGATCCCTGCGCGAGGCGGACCGCGAGCGGTTCATCACCCTGGGGCGCGAACTGGCGCGGTCGGCCTTTGGCCACGTGCGCAAAAAGGCGACGGACAAGGCGCTTGAGGCCGCGGCCAAGCAGTTGCGCCTGGGCAGCGCGGATGAGGTGCTGGCGCGGCTCGGGTCTGCCGAGTTGACAGGGCGCGAGGTGGTGCAGGCGATCTATCCCGATCTGACACCGAAACCGGGCAAAGAGGTCGACGCGCGTCGCGCCGTTATCGGCCTGCTGCCGGGCCAGTCGTTTCAACGCGCCACCTGCTGCGAGCCGCTGCCGGGCGAGCGCATCGTCGGCATCACCTTTCGCGGTGAGGGGGTCGTGGTGCACGCCATCGATTGCGACCGCTTGGCCGAGTATGAAAGCCAACCGGACCGCTGGTTGGACCTGCACTGGCACGACGGATCGCACCCTGTGGCCTATGACACGACCCTCGATGTGACCATCGGAAACGATGCGGGCGTGCTGGGACGTATTTGCACATTGATCGGCGAGACGCGGGCCAATATCTCGAACCTGGAATTCATGGATCGCAAGCCGGACTTTTACCGGCTTCTGATCCGTGTCGAACTGAGAGACGCCCAGCATTTGCACACGCTGATGGGTGCGCTCGAAGCGGAAAGCGACGTGGCCGCCATTGACCGTCACCGCCGTATCCTGCCCGCCCCTGGGCAGGCCGAGCTTGCGGTTCAGGGCGCATAGGGAAGGCAGATAGTGGTTTTCAAGCGCCGCGACCGGAAGCCGTTTGTGCGGGCGATGCTAGAGCTTCTCTGGCCGCGCGGGGGCTGGGCGCGTGCCTTTCAATACGTCAAACACCGGGTCCGGCGTCTGCCCGACACGCCGGAAAAGATTGCGCGCGGCATCTGGGCGGGCGTGTTCACGACCTTTAGCCCCTTCTACGGCCTGCATTTTTTCGTCGCCGCCCTGCTGGCGACGGTGATGCGCGGCAATATCCTGGCCGCGCTCATGGCCACGTTTTTCGGCAACCCGCTGACCTATGTGCCCATCGGCGTGATTTCCCTGCAGACCGGGCATTGGCTGCTGGGGTCCGAGATGAACGAAGAGACCGAGCGGTCCTTTGGCGGCAAGTTCGTCGATGCGGGCGGCGACCTTTGGCAGAACCTCAAGCATATGATGCTGGGCGAGCCGCGCGATTGGACCAAGCTGCAGATCTTTTATGACGAGATCTTTTTCCCCTATCTGATCGGCGGCGTGGTGCCCGGGATCATTGCGGCGACGGTCTGTTACTATGTGTCCGTGCCCCTGATCCGCGCCTATCAGCATCGCCGCCGCGGCGTGATCAAGGCCAAGTTCGACGCGATCAAAGCCAAAGCTGCGGCGAAAGCGTCCGAGATCAAGAACAAGGTGGAGTGAGGCCCGCGCACGGATACGTGCGCCTTGCGCCATCCACGCTTGGTACAATTTTGCCGCTTTGTCCGCATTTCCAGTACAGCACATCCGCACTAGATTGCTCAGAACACACGCAAAAGGATCACTTGCATGACGGCTCCGCTTGGTAAACTGCGCCTTGGCGTCAACATCGACCACGTGGCGACCGTGCGTAACGCGCGCGGCGGCGACACGCCGGACCCTTTGCGCGCGGCCAAGATCGCCGAGGCTGCGGGCGCCGACGGCATCACCGCACACCTGCGCGAAGACCGCCGCCATATCTCGGACGCGGATATCGAGGGGCTGATGGACGTCCTTGAGGTGCCGCTGAATTTCGAGATGGCCGCCACGGACGAGATGCAGGCCATCGCACTGCGCCACAAGCCCCACGCCGTTTGCATCGTGCCGGAAAAGCGCGAGGAACGCACAACCGAAGGCGGCCTGGAAGTGGCGCGCGAGGAAAACAGGCTGGCACACTTCATCGCCCCCCTGCGTGATGCAGGCTGCCGCGTGTCGATCTTTATCGCTGCGGACAAGCGCCAGATCGAGGCCGCGCACCGCATCGGCGCCCAAGTGATCGAACTGCATTCCGGCGCCTATTGCGACGCCCATCACGAGGGCCGCTTTGACGACCGCGACCGCGAGTTGGAGGCGATGCGCGAGATGTCGACCTTTGCCCATGATCTGGGCCTTGAGGTCCATGTGGGTCACGGGCTGACCTATGAGACGGTGCAGCCGGTCGCGGCCTTTCCCGAGGCGATGGAGCTGAACATCGGGCATTTCCTGATCGGCGAGGCGATCTTTCTCGGCCTCGACCCGGCCATCCGCGAGATGCGCCGCCTGATGGACGCGGCCCGCGCATGATCCGCCACTGTGTGATGTTGCGCCTGTCAAGCGCGGTGGATGAGGCCGAGTTGAGCGACATCATGAAAGGCCTGTCGGACCTGGTGGCAGATTTGGCGGGCTGCAGCGATTTTGTGTGCGGCCCGAACCGCGATTTCGAAAACAAGTCGCCCGATCATGGCTATGGCTTTACCCTGGACGCGGTCGATGCGCCCACGCTCGCCCGCTATGCCGAGGACCCGCGCCATAAAGAATTGGGCGCGCGCCTGGTGGCCCTGTGCGAGGGCGGCGCGCGCGGCATTGTGGTCTACGACCTTGAGGAGGGCGCGGATGGGCCTTGAGTTTGCAGCCATTTGGGTTGCCTGGGTGCTGGCGGGCGGCTCGCCCGGGCCTGCGACCATGGGCATCGCGGGCACGGCCATGACGGCAGGGCGCGCATCAGCGCTTGCCTTTGCGCTGGGCATTCTTGCGGGGTCCGCCAGCTGGGGCATCGCCGCGGCCCTGGGCCTGTCGGCGATCATGCTGGCGCATGTTTGGGTGTTCGAGGTCATCCGCTATGCCGGTGCTGCCTATCTGGGCTGGTTGGCCCTGAAGGCGCTGCGCAGTGCGTGGGCGGGTGGGGCCGCGGCAGCAGGCACACCCTTTGCAGGCTCGGCCCGCAGCCTGTTTCTGAAAGGGGCGGCGATCCACATCACCAACCCCAAGGCGATCCTAAGCTGGGGGTCGATCTATGCCATCGCGCTGCCCGCGGGTGCGGGGCCGGGCATGGTATTCCAATGCTTTGCTCTGCTCTATGCCGGGTCGATCCTGATCTTTATCGGCTATGCGGTCATGTTCTCGAACCCGCGCGTGGTCGCGGCCTATGGCCGGGCGCGACGGTGGTTTGACCTGGCCTTTGCCGGGTTCTTTGGCTTTGCCAGTTTCAAAATCCTGACAGCGCGGTTGCAATGATCCTGGGCGTGGGCACCGACCTGGCCAATATCGAGCGGATCCAAGGCACGCTCGACCGCTTTGGCGACCGGTTTCGCAACCGCGTGTTTACCCAGACCGAGCAGGCCAAGGCGGACCGGCGGGCTGACACCGCAGGCACCTATGCCAAGCGCTGGGCCGCAAAAGAGGCCTGTTCCAAGGCGCTGGGCACGGGGCTGCGTATGGGGATCAGTTGGAAGGACATGGCCGTCAGCAACCTGCGCACGGGCCAGCCCGTGATGGCAGTGACCGGCTGGGCGGCCGAGCGGCTGGCCGAGATGACGCCGCCCGGGCACGAGGCGATTATCCACGTCACGCTGACCGATGATCACCCTTGGGCGCAGGCCTTTGTCGTGATCGAGGCGCGACCCCTGGCATAAGGCGGGCGGCGCCCGTGCCTGCGCCTTGACAGTCCAGCAGCGCGCCCGCATGTAGCCTGAAACCGACCCAGCAGGAGCGCCCAATGGCCGCCAAGGAAAAATCCCAGAACGGCGTGATCGAGACGATCAAAACCGTTGTCTATGCCCTGCTGATCGCTGGCGTCTTCCGCACCATCTTTTTTCAGCCGTTTTGGATTCCGTCAGGGTCGATGAAAGAAACGCTGCTGATCGGCGATTTCTTGTTCGTGAACAAGATGGCCTATGGCTATTCCTACGCCTCTTGTCCGTCGATCCCGTTTCTGGGTGTGGATGCCAAGGCGATCTGCGGGTTCATCGACGGCGAAAACACCCGCATCCTGGCGGGCGAGCCTGCGCGCGGCGACGTGGTGGTGTTCCGTCATCCGGTGTCTGGGGCGGATTACATCAAACGCCTGGTCGGCCTGCCCGGTGACACGGTGCAGATGCGTGACGGCGTGGTGATCCTGAACGGTGATCCGCTGCCCCAAGAGCCCGCGGGCACCTTTACCGAAACCTTTGAACGTCAGGGCCCCCAAGGGCTGCGCCCCCGCTGTGAAAGCGGCGCGGTGGGCGAGGGCGCAACCTGCACCAAGTCGCGCTTTGTCGAGACCTTTCCCGATGGCAGCAGCCATGTGGTGCTCAACACGGGGCTGCAGAATTCGGACAACACGTCCGTGTTCCGGGTGCCCGAGGGGCACTACTTTTTCATGGGCGACAACCGCGACAACTCCTCTGACAGCCGCATGTCGCAGTTGGCCAACGGCGTCGGGTTTGTGCCCTATGAAAACCTGATCGGCCGGGCCGATCGCATCATGTTCTCCTCGGGCGGGCGGTCGATGCTGTTTTTCTGGACATGGCGCGGTGACCGCTTCTTTAAGGCTGTGGAGTAGGCTTGCGTTCGGCGCCGTCATCCCGCCCGTTCGGGCCTTGGGGGCTGAGATGAAGCTGAGCGCGGAGGTGCGGGCCTTTGAAGAGCGGATTGGCTACAGCTTTGCCAAGCCCGACCTGCTGATCGAGGCGCTGACCCATGCCTCGATGTCCTCGCCCACGCGCAGCGACAACCAGCGGCTGGAGTTTTTGGGCGACCGGGTGCTTGGCCTGGTGATGGCCGAGGCGCTGCTAGAGGCCGACCCTGCCGCCGCCGAGGGCGCGCTGGCGCCGCGGTTCAACGCGCTGGTGCGCAAAGAGGCCTGTGCCGATGTCGCGCGCGAGATCGCCCTGGGCGACGTGCTGCGCCTGGGTCGGTCCGAGATGATCTCGGGCGGGCGGCGCAAGCAAGCGCTGCTGGGGGATGCGGTTGAGGCGGTGATTGCCGCCGTCTACCTCGATGGCGGCTTTGCCGTGGCACGGGCGATGATCCTGCGCCTTTGGGGTGATCGGATCACGCGGGTGGCGGATGACGCGCGCGACGCCAAGACCGCCCTGCAGGAATGGGCGCAGGCGCGCGGGCTGGCGCCGCCGTCTTATGTCGAGACATCGCGGTCGGGCCCGGATCACGCGCCCGTCTTTACCATCGCCGCCCGGCTGGGCAATGGCACCGAGGCCACGGCGACCGCCGGGTCGAAACGAGATGCGCAGCAAAGTGCGGCCAAGGCCCTGCTGGCGCAATTGGAGCAGGACACATGACCACCCGCGCGGGCTTTGTCGCCCTCATCGGAGAGCCGAACGCCGGCAAATCCACCCTGCTGAACCGCATGGTCGGCGCCAAGGTCAGCATCGTGACCCACAAGGTGCAAACCACCCGCGCCCGCATCCGCGGCGTGGCGATGGAGGGCGAGAGCCAGATCGTGTTTGTCGACACACCGGGTCTGTTCCAACCCCGCCGCCGCCTGGACCGCGCGATGGTGGCCGCCGCGTGGGGCGGGGCCGCGGACGCGGATGTGGTGGTGCTGATGGTCGAGGCCCATCGCGGAGTGACCGAAGGGGTGGAGCGCATCCTGGAAGGGATGGCCGAGATCGGGCAGGGCCGCACCGTGGCACTGGCCATCAACAAGATCGACCGGGTCGAGGCGCCCGTGCTGCTGGGCCTGACCCAAGACCTGAACACACGCTTTGCCTTTGCCGAGACGTTCATGATCTCGGCCGAGAAGGGGCATGGGGTAGAGGCGCTGCGCACCTGGCTGGCCGGTGAGGTGCCGGAAAGCCCGTGGCTATACCCCGAGGATCAGATTGCCGACCTGCCCATGCGCATGATCGCCGCCGAGATGACCCGCGAAAAGCTGACCCTGCGCCTGCACCAAGAGTTGCCCTATCAGCTGACCGTCGAGACCGAGAGCTGGGAAGAGCGCAAGGACGGGTCGGCGCGGATCGACCAGATCGTCTATGTCAGCCGCGATGGGCACAAGGGCATCGTGCTGGGCCACAAGGGCGAGACCATAAAGGCGGTGAGCCAAGCCAGCCGCGCAGAGCTGACGGAATTTCTGGGCCGCAAGGTGCACCTGTTCTTGCAGGTAAAGGTGCGGGAGAAGTGGCAGGAAGAGGCAGCGCGCTATGCCGAGATGGGGCTGGATTTCAAAGATGGCAACGCCTGAGCCTGTGGCCACCCGACCCTCCGGGGGGGATTTTTTTAGAACAGAGAAAGCTGGACGTGGCGCCTAGGCTCACAGCGCGGTTTTGGGTGGATGCCTATTTGGCGCGATTGCGGTTTGCGGATATCCCTGCCTTTGTGGTGGCACATGGCGATGACACGGGCGGCGCTGTGTTGGTGAAGTTGAACACCTTGGATGGGGCGGCGGTGCTGTATCAGCGGTCGTTTGACCTGATGTCAGACCGCCGCGTGTGGGCGGAACTGACGGCGGGGCCGGAGCGGGAGGTGGATGCCGTAGTGGCGCGGCAGCGCGGCTTTGACCCCGATCTGTGGGTGATCGAGGTCGAGGACCGAGCCGGGCGCCATTTGCTGGACCAGGACGGGTTGGCCTAAGATGGAGTGGCGCGGCACGGGCATCTTGCTGAACGTGCGCCGCCATGGCGAGACCAGTGCGATTATCGAGGTCTTTACCGCCGACAAGGGGCGCCATGCCGGGGTCGTGCGCGGCGGGACCAGCCGCAAGATCGCGCCGATCCTGCAGCCGGGGGCGCAGCTGGACGTCGCCTGGCGCGCGCGGTTGGAGGATCACATTGGCAGCTTTTCAGTCGAGCCGGTGCGCAGCCGGGCCGCGCTGGTGATGAACAACCGTCTGGCACTGGCCGGGTTGAACGCGGTGACGGGATTGCTGGGCTTTTGCCTGCCCGAGCGGGAGGCGTATCCGGCGCTATATGCGCGCACGGAGCAATTGCTGGACCTGCTGGGGCAAGACGACCTGTGGCCGCTGGCCTACTTGCGGTGGGAGCTGGCGCTGCTCGAGGATATGGGATTTGGCCTGGACCTGAGCGCATGTGCCGTAACGGGCGCGCAGGATGATCTGGCCTATGTCTCGCCCAAGACGGGGCGTGCGGTGTCTGTTGCGGGTGCTGGGGTGTGGGCGGATCGGTTGTTGCCGCTGCCGCCTGTTTTGCGCGGCGCCGGGGATGCGCCGGATGCAGAGATTGCGCAAGGGTTTGAGACGACGGGCTATTTCTTGACCACGCATTTGGCGCCGGATCTTGGCACCCGGCCGCTGCCCGAGGCGCGGGCGCGTTTCGTGGACCGGTTTACTCGGTCGCTGTGAAGGTCAGTGCGTCGCCGTCTGGGTTGGTCAGCGTCATCACATCGCCTGTGATACGGACCTCTGTCATGGACGACAGCGCCAGGAAATAGGCGGTTTCGGCGTCGAGATCGGGGCAGGCCATACGGGTCGAAAGAATAGGCTCGGCCTGAAAGGCGGGCGGGGGCACGGCGGTGCCAGAGCTGTAGCGGTTGCAGGGCGCCTGGCCCGAAAACCGCCCCTCGGCATCAAAGACAAGCGTGGTTGTGGCCGGAAAGGGCGTGCCGTTCAGCTCGGTCAAGGTCCAGACGGTGTCGATTCCTTGGGTCTGGGCGTGGGCCAGTGTGGTGGTGAGGGTCATAAGGGCCGCAAGCGCCCGGGTCATTTGAGGGCCATTACCAGATCGACAAGGGCCGCGAAGGCCACGAGGGCGTCGCCGTCATCCGATTTCATCTGCTTTAGCCCGACCAGCGCGCCATAGGCGGCCTTGGCAAAGTCGGTGTTGGTCACGCCGATGTCGGTCATCAGGCCGATCAACCGGTCCATCCGGGCGGCGTCGACCTCGGCCACTTTGGCGGCGACAGACGGGTCGGCATGGGCCCAGGCGCGCAAGGCCGGGCCCGCCGCATCGCCCTGCACCGACTGGCCAAAGCGGATCATCTTGTCGGTGGGCGTGCCGTCTTGGGCCGCATCCTCGGCCAATTGCGCCAGCGCGTTGGCTTGCCAGGTGTCCAGCAACGCCGACTGAAACGCCGGTACATCCTTGAAATGCCAGTAAAAAGACCCCTTGGACGTCTTCAGATGGCGCGACAAAGGCTCTGCCCTCAGCGCCATCGGGCCTGCGGCTGTGAGCTGATCTAGCCCGGCTTCGATCCAGGCGGCGGGGGAAAGAGGTGCTTTGGCCATACTTCCGCGATACGACTGAGTATGCTGCGGCGCAAGCAAAACCGTGCTGCACAGCAGCAATCGGCGCTTTGCCGCACATGCGGCGGGCGCCGTGCCCATGCATCGGGCGGGCGGTCTAGCGGCCCAGTTCGGACCAAACGGCCAGGCCAACGACCAGCAGCATCGACCCGGCCATGGCAAAATTCACCAACCTTTGGCGCGCGGGCGCAAGGTTCAGCGCCTTGAGGCGGACGCCAAACCAGACCCAGAGCACATGGATCGGCACCCAAATCGCGTTGACGATCAGCAGTTTCCACACCGCCTCGACGACCAGTGCGTCGGGGAAAAGGGCAAAACCGGAAAAGAGGGCGGTGTTGACCGCATAGGCCTTGGGGTTGATCGGTTGCAGCAACACGCCCGCGACGACGCCCGGTTCGGACTGTGCGGGCGCAAAGGCAAGGTTGGACCCGGCCAGGGCGATGCGCAGCGCCAGGTAGAGGAGGTAAGCAGTGGAGAGGGCAAAGAGCACCGTGCGCACCAGCGGGCTGGCCAGAACCAGGGCGGCGAGGCCCGAAATCACGGCGAGGATCACAAGGTTGTTGCCGATGAACAAGCCAAGCACATAGCGCAGGCCCGACCGCATCCCGTAGGCCGCGCCCACCCCTGCCGCAGACAGAACGCCGGGGCCGGGTGTGATGATCAGAAAAAAGACAGCGGCGGCAAAGGTCAGCATGCCGCCACTGTCATCGTTTTTATCAGCGCGTCAATCGGCGCGGCGGGGCGTCAGCCCAACAGGCGGCGCGCGATGACTTGGGCCTGGATTTCTCCAGCCCCTTCAAAGATATTGAGGATACGCGCGTCGCAGAGCACGCGGGAAATCTTGTATTCCAGCGCAAAGCCGTTGCCGCCGTGGATTTGCAAACCATTGTCGGCGGCGGCCCACGCCACGCGGGCGCCCAGCAGCTTTGCCATCCCGGCCTCGACGTCACAGCGGCGCCCCTCGTCCTTCTCGAAGGCCGAGAAATAGGTCAACTGACGCGCTACCATGATCTCGACCGCCATCATCGCCAGCTTGTTGGCGACGCGGGGGAAGTTGATCAGGGACTTGCCGAATTGCTTGCGGTCCTGTGCGTATTGCATCGAGATATCGAGCGCCGATTGCGCCACACCGACGGCGCGGGCAGCGGTCTGGATGCGGGCGGACTCAAACGTCTCCATCAGCTGCTTGAAGCCTTTGCCCTCTTCGCCGCCCAGCAGGTTCTCGCCCTTGACGTGGAAATTATCAAAGGCAAGCTCGTATTCCTTCATCCCGCGATAGCCCAGCACCTCGATCTCGCCGCCCGTCATGCCGTCGGTGGGGAAGGGGTGTTCGTCGGTGCCGGGTGTCTTTTCCGCCAGGAACATCGACAAGCCTTTGTAATCCGTTGTGTTCGGATCAGTCCGGGCCAACAATGTCATGATCTGCGTGCGCGTGGCGTGGGTGATCCACGTCTTGTTGCCCGTGATCTTGTAGTCGCCGTTGTCGTCCTTGACCGCGCGGGTGCGCAACGCGCCCAGGTCAGAGCCTGTGTTTGGCTCGGTAAACACGGCCGTGGGCAGCGTTTCGGCGCTGGCCAGTTGCGGCAGCCATTTTTGTTTCTGTTCCTCGGTGCCGCCCGCGATGATCAACTCGGCGGCGATTTCCGAGCGCGTACCAAGCGAGCCGACACCAATGTAGCCGCGCGACAACTCTTCGGACACGACGCACATCGACGCCTTGGACAGGCCAAAGCCGCCATATTCCTCGGGGATGGTCAGGCCAAAGACGCCCATTTCGGCCAGTTCCTCGATGACCTCCATCGGGATCAACTCGTCCTTTAGGTGCCACTCGTGCGCATACGGTTCGACCTTGTCGATGGCATAGCGGCGGAACTGCTCGCGGATCATCTCCAGCTCTTCATCAAGGCCAGAGGCGCCGACGGTGATTTCCGCGCTGCGCTCTTGCATCAGCTCGACCAGGCGGACGCGGGCCGCTTGGGTGTTGCCGCCTTGGGTCAGGGCCATGACGGCAGGGGCCATCATGCCGCGCATGTCGTCTTGGGTCAGGCCCATGTCTTGTAAGCGCAGCACCTCGCCTTGGTTCATCTGGATGCCGCCATAGACCTGCCACAGGTATTCACCAAAGGTGATCTGCAGGATCAGCGCCTCGACCTCGCCAAACTTGGATTGTGCGTCCAGCGCTTCGGCCCATTTCTGCATCTGGCGCAGCGATTCGCAGTAGGTGGCCAGCCAGGCCAGGCCGTGTGCGGCGGTCTGGTGCTCTTCCACCAGGGCGCCCGACACGCGGCCATCCACGCTCAGCTGCGCGCGCAACTTGGTGCGGGCAAGCTCGGTGATTTCTTCGACCGGGGCAACCGCCGCCCCCGTCAGAGCCAGCAAGTCATCCAGTAACACAGGGGTCATCCCCCCCAACTCCTGTCCGTCATGTGCCATTGCGCGGCTCCTCTTTTTCGATTCCGTGACTGACTATCTAGTTCGCAGGTGCAGCGCAACAAATATACGTTTGGCTGCGGCTATTTGTTCTAATCTTTCGCACCCCAGTTTTGCAGTGCAGCGCGAGAGGCGATAAGACTGCACAATGGATACGGTACTAGGGCTGCTCCCGATCAATTTGTGGCTTGTTGCATGCGCGGTTGCAATGGTTGGGGGCATTGTAAAGGGCGTGGTAGGCTTTGCCATGCCGATGGTCGTGATCTCGGGCCTGTCATCGTTTATCGAGCCTGAACTGGCCCTTGCCGGTCTGATCCTGCCCACGCTGGTGGCCAACGGAACCCAAGCGCTGCGCCAAGGCGTGCGGCCCGCTGTGGCCTCGGCCCGCCGGTTTTGGGTCTATCTGTCCGTCGGGGGGCTGGTGCTGATCGCCAGTGCGCAACTGGTGCGGGTGCTGCCGATCAGTGTGCTCTTGGGCTTTATCGGCGTGCCCGTGACGCTGTTTGCGCTGCTGCAACTGGCAGGCCTGCGCTTTACGCTCAGCCGTCAACGCGCGGATGTTGAGGCCGGGATTGGCGCCTTTGCCGGATTTCTGGGCGGGATGTCAGGCATTTGGGGACCGCCCACAGTTATGTATCTGACCGCACTTGGCACCGAAAAGACCGAACAGA
The DNA here is from genome assembly GCA_038525395.1 of Pseudomonadota bacterium. Classification (GTDB taxonomy): domain Bacteria; phylum Pseudomonadota; class Alphaproteobacteria; order Rhodobacterales; family Rhodobacteraceae; genus Tateyamaria. The sequence goes on from JBCBHS010000025.1 coordinate 35,614, forward strand.
TGCGCGCGCAAGGTGTGATCTACGGCCTTGGCGCCGTGGCCCTCGTGGGCGCGCATGTCGGATCGGGGGTGCTGCGCGCCGAAACACTGCCGCTGAGCCTTGCGTTGATTGCCCCGGCCCTTCTGGGCCAGTGGCTGGGCGGTCAGGTGCTGGACCGGATCGACCAGGCGCTGTTCAAAAAGGCGACGCTCCTGGTCTTGCTGGTCGTCGGGCTGAACCTGATCCGCCGATCCCTGGCGGGTTAGGACGCGCGGCGGGCGACGGTCAGGCCGGAGACATCTTCGATAAAGGTCACGATGCGGGATTTGATCCGCTCGTCCTCAATGGCGGCCAGGGCGGTGACGATGTCCAGGCCGTTGTCGGTTTGGGTCGACTGATCTGCCTCGACCAGCCCTTCGAAAAAGTACGAGGTGGGCACATCCAGAATGCGCGACAGTTCGAACAGGCGGCTGGCCGCAATGCGGTTCGACCCGATTTCGTATTTCTGGATTTGCTGGAACGACAGGCTCAGCTGTTTGGCCACATCCGTTTGGGACATCCGACGCAGCGTACGGATTTGTTTTAGACGTTTTCCCACGTGAACATCGACAGGGTGCGACATGACCTCATTACCTCCGGTTGTTTCTTGAAGGGTGATCGCCCAGTACACGCACAGGTTCAATTGATCGAATGTGTACTTTACGCACACGTCAATGTTGCATTGAGGGGTGATTTGTTTAACATCACCGTATTATTGATCATACATCGAGAAGGCCAGTGAACGCCCCCTTGGGACATCTGTCGACAAAGAATCAGCCGCTGCTGTTCGAAATGATCCGGTCCTTCACCACGCTGGCGCGGACGCTGAACCTGTCCCACGCGGTCAGCGAATTGAACAGCACCCGCCAAACCGTGCGCCGCCACATCGCACAGCTTGAGGCGATGCGGGGCGAGCCGCTGTTTCAGGTCAAGGACCGGCGCTATGATCTGACCGATGCGGGCCACGCGGCCCTGCCCGAGGCCCAGGATATGATGGCCCGTGCGCACGCCTGGTCGCGGGGGCAAACGGGCTCTCACGGGGCGTTGCAATACCTCAAGGCGCGCGAAGGCGATTGGGTGTTTTATCAGCAGCAGCAGCCCATGGGCACCATTTGGACCGACAAATCGGTGCTGCTGCGCGAGACGTATCGCGCCTGGATGATGGCAGGTTACGAGATTGAAAGCCCCTGCCTGGGTCACGTGCGGCCCTATCTGATGGTCTATCGCCACACCGATGCCGGTTGGATTTGTGTCGAATTTGGTGAAAAATCCGCCTATGTGAACTGGTTCGGGCTGGATTATGCGCGGTCAAGCATCGGGCGCCCCATCGCCAAACTGCCCGCGGGCGAAGAGTTCGGTCGCATGCTGGACCAGTCCTTTCATGACATAGAGGCCAACCAACTGGCGCGCCTCGATCATGTGTTTACGAGGATGCCAAAGCTGCAAGGTCAGACCCAGGCCACGCTGGTCTACCAGCGCCTGATGATGGCCGGTTTCTTTCCCGACCGGTCCCCAGCGGTTCTGACCTTGGTGCTGCCCACGGCCGAGGTGAACATCAAAGACTTAGACGACGAACAGCGCGCCGCAATCACCGACATTGATCCGCCCGAGTTCGATGCGTCACATGCTTATTTTGAAATCATTGCAACGGATGGGCCTTAAGGACGTTCTCTGATTTACCACCATGTGGCGAGTTATTTGCGGGCAATTTTGTTTTGTTTGTTCTAACTTTGTCCTTGTGTGGCAAAGGAGAAGGCCTGATGACGATTCAATTTCCGGGGAACGCAGCCCCATTTATTGCGACCAGCCGCGATATATTGGTTGCGCAGGGCATCCGACTAACTATCGGTAGTGATTTTACCGAATACAGCGAAATCGTCGCAGAAGAACGTCCCATGCAAAAGCTGGGCGCGCCCTTTGACCCAACGATTCACAATTTAACTAAAGACAATGCATTTTGGATGATTGGCCGCAACGAAGACGGTGAATTGATCCATACGCAGGCTGCCCGGCGCATCAATCTGGGGAACAGATCGCTCAGCAGCTACTTGCTGCGGCAGTTCCGGTCCTTTCCGCCGCCGCTGCCGGGTGTCGATCTGACCCGTTCGCGGTTTCGGGCCACACCCGGTATGCACCGGATCAGCGGCACGGTTGCCTATCACGGCGAGTTTTGGGTGGCCCCGGAAAAGGGCAAGTACCGCGGCGTCGGCCTCGCGCCCGTCTTTGGCCGTACCGGCATGCTCGAGATGCTGCAACGTTGGGATGCGGATTGGCTCTATGGCTTTATCCTGAACGTCGTCGCCTACAAAGGCTTCGGCGCGCGCATCGGGTACCTGCATCTTGAGCCGAGCGCGCTCAAATGGGTGGTCGACGGGCGCGATGCGCCCATTGACACGTTCCTGGCCTATAACAGCCGCGAGGATCTGGAATACCTGCTGGATATTCCGCTGAACGACGCGATGCCCGCGGCTGCGTGATGGCCTAGCCGATGGCGGCGGCGCGGACGTCGTCGTCGATATGGGGCAGGTACTGGGCAAAGTTGTTCGAGAACATATCGACCAGCTTTGCCGCCTGCGCATCATAGGCAGACGCGTCGTTCCAGGTGCGCCGCGGGTCCAGCAGGATGTCGGCCACACCCGGCACGGACACCGGCACGTCAAAGCCGAAATTCGCATCCTTGCGGAACTCGCCCTTGGCCAGCGTGCCGTCCAGCGCCGCGGTCAGCAGGGCGCGTGTGGCGCGGATGGGCATCCGGCTGCCGGTGCCATAAGCGCCCCCGGTCCAGCCGGTGTTGACCAGCCAGCACGTGGCGCCATGCTTGGCGATCTTGTCCTGCAGCAGCTTGCCATACTCTTCCGGCCGGCGCGGCATGAACGGCGCTCCAAAGCAGGTCGAGAATGTGGGCTCAGGCTCGGTCACGCCCCGCTCTGTCCCCGCTACTTTCGAGGTGAAGCCGGATAGGAAATGATACATCGCCTGCGCCGGTGTCAGCCGCGCGATGGGGGGCAGTACGCCAAAGGCATCGCAGGTCAGCATGATGATGTTCTTTGGGTGACCACCCAGAGCCGAGGACGACGCGTTCGAGATATAGTGCAGCGGGTAGGCGCAGCGCATGTTCGCGGTCAGACTGTCATCTTCGAAATCCAGGTCTTTGGTATCGGGGTCGTAGACCATGTTTTCGATCACGGTGCCGAATTTCTCGGTCGTGGCATAGATTTCCGGCTCGGCCTCGGCGCTCAGGTTGATCGTCTTGGCATAGCATCCGCCTTCAAAGTTGAAGGTGCCCCGCTCGGACCAGCCATGTTCGTCATCGCCGATCAGCGTGCGGCCCGGATCGGCCGACAGCGTCGTCTTGCCCGTGCCGGACAGGCCAAAGAACACAGCCGTGTCCACAGGGTTGCCATGGGCATGGTTGGCCGAACAGTGCATAGGCATCACACCCTTTTCGGGCAGCAGATAGTTCAGCAGCGTAAAGACCGACTTCTTGTTCTCGCCCGCATATTCCGTGCCACCGATCAGGATCAGCTTGCGGTCAAAGTTCATCGCGATGACCGTCTCGGACCGGCAGTTGTGCCGCTCGGGGTCCGCCTGGAACGACGGGCAGTTGATCACGGTGAAATCGGCCACAAAATCGGCCAGGTCCTCGGCATCAGGACGGCGCAGCATGTGGCGGATGAACAGGCCGTGCCAGGCCAGTTCGGTCACCATGCGGACGTTTATGGCATGGGTGGGATCGGCACCGCCGGTCAGGTCCTGCACATAGTATTCGCGGCCCTTCATATGCTCCAGCATATCGGCATGCAGGGTATCGAACCCCTCGGGCGACATCTCGGCATTGTTGTCCCACCAGATGTGGTCGGCCACATCGGGTGTCTTGACCACATGCTTGTCCTTGGGCGACCGGCCCGTGAACTTGCCGGTGGTCACCAGGAACGTGCCGCCCTTGCCCAGAGACCCCTCTTTACGCTCGAGCGCGCGTTCCATCAGCGCGGGTTCAATGAGGTTGTAATAGACATCGCCCAGCCCTGTGATCCCTTGATCTTCGAGGCGGAACTGCGGGTTGACCCGTCCAAATGTCATATGAACTCTCCTGATGTCGCGCTGTGGCGTTGGTTTCAGAGGATGGGCACACGGCCCGGAAACGACATCATGCCGCCCCATTCCGTCGTCTTAACATGCAGATTCTAAACATGAACAGGCAGGGGTAGGGGTGTTTGCGCCATCATGGCGACCGGTTGCGCAAACAGGCTTTCCGATGGGCACACTCCTGACGCGAATGTGCGGCAATTTAGCCATTACTAACCAATTTCTGGCGAGAGTGAGGGCGCAATCTCCACCTGATTCGCACTTATGGATTGATTCGAAACGCCAAAACCGAGAGAGTGGCGCCAAAATCAAAAAAAATGTACGAGCAGTAAAAAGGAAACAGGCAATGTCGAAAATTGCATTGGTGGACGATGACAGGAACATCCTGACATCGGTGTCCATGACGCTCGAGGCCGAAGGGTTCGAGGTAGAGACCTATAATGATGGGCAGGCCGCGCTGGATGCGTTCAACAAACGGCTGCCCGATATGGCCGTGCTCGACATCAAGATGCCGCGCATGGACGGCATGGACCTGTTGCAGCGGTTGCGTCAGAAAACGACGATGCCGGTGATCTTTCTCACGTCCAAGGATGATGAGATTGACGAGGTCTTGGGCCTGCGCATGGGCGCCGACGACTACGTGAAAAAGCCGTTTTCTCAGCGCCTTCTGGTCGAACGCATCCGCGCGCTGCTGCGCCGCCAGGATGCCGTCGCGGGCGACATCGTGGGTGATACAGAAGAGACCAAGGTGATGGAACGCGGCGACCTGCGGATGGACCCGCTGCGCCACGCGGTGTCATGGAAGGGCAAGGATGTGTCCCTGACCGTGACCGAATTCCTGCTGCTGCAGGCGCTCGCGCAGCGTCCCGGCTTTGTCAAATCGCGGGATCAGCTGATGGACGTGGCCTATGACGACCAGGTCTATGTGGACGACCGCACCATCGACAGCCATATCAAGCGTTTGCGCAAGAAGATGCGCAGCGCCGACGATGAGTTTTCGGCGATTGAGACGCTCTATGGCATCGGCTACCGTTACAACGAAGAGTAAAGCCGCCTGATATGGCACTGGCCGAAGGGACTTTCGTGCGAGATATGAGCACCCCACCATCGCGCGACGGCGACGTTGTGCTGGGTGAGGACTGGGTTGCGCCCGACACAGCAACCGCGTCCGAGCTAAGGGATGACCGCGCGCGGCGCGGTCTCTTCTCTTTGCGCGGCTCGCCTTTGGCGCGCAAGATCATCACCTTCAACCTGATCGCGTTGAACGTGCTGGTGGCCGGGATACTCTATCTCAACTCGACCCGCGACAGCCTCGCGGTGCAGCGCATCGCCGCCCTCGTGGCCCAGGCCGAACTGGTCGCGGACGTGATCGAGGCGCAGCTGCCCGCGGGCGCGCCGGTCAACCTGGCCACAGGCGATGGCGTCGATGTGCCCAACACACTCGAAGGGCTCGACTTGCGTGCGGGCCACGCGGTCTACGTCTTTGACACTGCCGAGGTGGTGATTGCTCAAAGCAGCGGCACGCTCGACACCGATCTGACCAACAGCGCCGAAGGCGAAGACATGGCGCTGCTGACCGACGGGCTAAGCTGGGTGTGGCGCATGATTTCGCGGCCCTTTGCCGGGTCCAGCGCAGACGACACGCCCACGGTCGAAGAGCAGCTGCGCCCGCTGGTCGCCCGCAGCCTCGATGGCGAGACGCAGGTGAGCGAAGGCTTGGACAGCGCGGGCAGCGCCGTGTTCAGCGTTGTGACCCCGATCCAGCAAGGCGGCTCTGCCGTCGGTGTGGTCGCCCTGACCAGCGCCTCGGGCGAGGTCGACGCGATGGTGCGCAGCGAACGGGAACGCGTGCTGCAGATGTTCGTGATCGCCACGCTGGTGTCCATCGGCCTCAGCCTCGTACTGGCCTCGACGATCGCCAACCCATTGGCCGACCTGGCCGCCGCGGCCGAACTGGGCCGGGACAAGAACGCGCGCAAGGTCAATCCGGGCCGCATCCGCATCCCCGACCTGACCGCGCGCCCGGACGAGATCGGGCGCCTTTCGGGCGCGCTGCGCGGCATGATCGCCGCACTGTACAACCGTATCGACGGCAACGAACAGTTCGCCGCCGACGTCGCGCACGAGATCAAGAATCCGCTCGCCTCTCTGCGCTCGGCCGTGGGCACCCTGCGCATGGTCAAGCGGGAGGACCAGCGGGAAAAGCTGCTCGATGTGATCGACCACGATGTGCGCCGCCTGGACCGGCTGGTCAGCGACATCTCGAACGCATCCCGGCTCGACAGCGAACTGGTCAAGGAAGAGGAAGAGGCGTTCAACCTGCTGCAGATGCTGGACAATCTGGGTCAGTACCTGGGCGAGGATGCACGCACCAAGGGGATCGAGTTCATCACCGACCTGCCGCCGCACCCGATTGAGGTGCAAGGCCTCGAGGCGCGTCTGGCGCAAGTCTTTGTCAACCTCATCACCAACGCCATCTCGTTCTGCGAGGATGGCGATGCGATCCGCATCTGGGCCCGCAAGCGCGAAAACCGCGTGCTGGTCGTGGTCGAGGACACCGGGCCTGGCATCCCCGACCAGGCGCTGACCAAGATCTTCAAACGCTTCTACTCCCAGCGGCCCGAAGAGCATTTCGGCAACAATTCGGGCCTTGGCCTCGCGATCTCGAAACAGATTGTCGAGGCGCACGGCGGTGTGATCTGGGCCGAAAACATCCGCCCCACCGATGCCGATATCACGTCGGAACCGCTGGGCGCGCGCTTTGTCGTGGGCCTGCCGGTCTAAGCCACCCATGCGACCCCATCTCGTGCACGCCAGCACCATCGCGGTGGGGGACCGTGCCGTGTTGATCCGCGGGGCCGCGGGCAGTGGCAAATCCAGTTTGGCCTTGCAGTTGATGGCCTATGGCGCCGACCTGGTCGCGGATGACCAAACGGCGCTGTATGTCGAGGAAGGCCGGCTCTGGGCACAGGCACCGCCGACCATCGCGGGGTTGATCGAGGCGCGTGGCGTGGGCCTTTTGAACGCCCATTCGCGTGCCGCACCGGTAACGCTTGTCGTCGATCTGGATCGCACCGAAACCCAGCGCTTGCCCGCACTGCACCACGTCAGCTACTTGGGCCTCACGATCCCGTGTTTGTACAAAGTCGACGCACCGGCTTGGCCCGCAGCGATCTTGCAATATCTCAAGCGCGGAAGGCAGGAGCCGCAATGACCGACACCGACCCAACCGCGCGCCGCCTGGTGCTGGTTACTGGCCCTTCGGGCGCCGGGCGGTCCAGCGCGATCCGCGTGCTTGAGGATCTGGGGTACGAGGCCATTGACAACATGCCCCTGCGGCTGATCCGGCCCCTGCTGGACAACCCGATGCCCGACAAGCCCGTGGCGCTGGGCATCGACCCCCGCAACCGCGACTTTTCGATCACCGCGATCACCGACGCGCTGGGCCAAATCGCAGCGTTGCCCGATCTGGTGCCCGAACTGCTCTATCTTGATTGCAGCACCGATGTGCTGCTCAACCGCTTTTCCGAAACCCGCCGCCGCCACCCCATGGCAGAGGCGGACCGGGTCGAGGCTGGGATCCAGCGCGAGCTGGAGTTGCTGGCCCCCCTTCGTGCCCGCGCCGATGTGCTGATCGACACCACGCAGCTGAACGTGCACCAGTTGCGGGCCGAGGTCGAACACTGGTTCTCGCCCGGTGATCACAGCCAGCTTGCGGTGTCGGTCCAAAGCTTTAGCTACAAGCGCGGCCTGCCCCGCTCGGTCGACATGGTCTTTGACTGCCGCTTCCTCAAAAACCCGTTTTGGGAGCCGTCCTTGCGCAGCGGCACAGGCCAGGACGCGGCGGTGCGCGCGCATATCTGGTCCGACCCGCGCGCGGCCGAGTTCGAGGCAAAGCTGCGCGATATGCTGCTGTGGGCGCTGCCCGCCTATCTGGACGAGGGCAAATCGCACCTGTCGGTCGCCTTTGGCTGCACCGGCGGGCAACACCGGTCCGTTGCGATGGCTGAAACCTTGGCCGCCGCCCTTGCAGAGGCAGGCTGGCGGGTGTCTATTCGGCATCGCGAACTGGATCGCCGCAAACGCGAAGAGGCATCAGCTTGATCGGAATTGTGATCGTGGCGCATGGCGGGCTGGCCAGCGAATACCTGAAGGCGATTGAACACGTCGTCGGGCGCCAATCCGGTGTGCGGGCCATCGCGATCGAGGCTGATCACAACCGCAAGGCCAAAGAGATCGAAATTTGCCAGGCCGCCGATGCCGTCGATACCGGCGATGGGGTCGTTGTGGTGACGGACCTGTTTGGCGGCTCGCCCTCGAACCTCAGCCTTTTGGCCTGCCGCCAGCAGGACCGACGCATTTTATACGGCGCCAACTTGCCAATGCTGATCAAACTGGCCAAAAGCCGCCAGATGGATATCCCCGACGCCGTACGGCACGCCCTGGACGCCGGCAAGAAATATATCGACAGCCAGAATATAAGCACAGAAAACTAAATTATGACGCACCGCACTTTGGAAATCGTAAACATCAAGGGGTTGCACGCCCGCGCCTCGGCCAAACTGGTCGAGGTGGTCGAAGCCTTTGACGCGCGGGCCACCGTGAACAAGGATGGCATGTCTGCATCAGGCGATAGCATTATGGGGCTTTTGATGTTGGCAGCGCCGATGGGAAGTTTTATTGACGTTGAAACGTCGGGCCCAGATGCGGATGCGCTTGTAGAGGCCCTGGCGGCCCTCGTGGCCGACAAATTCGGGGAAGAGGCCTAAGGCCGGTACACTGCCGGACGCTGCGCCAAACAAGGGTGACATCACTTGGTCGAAAGCACACATAACATGGCAAAACTGTCCAAGCCCGAGACAGTGTCCTTTGCCAAGTATGACCGCCGCAGCCTGTCTTACGCTTCTACCTTCGAAGACCCTTGGAAGGCGTCCTTTATCCGCGTGATGGAGGCGTTCACCGGCAAGCTGACGATCCTGCGTCTGATCCGCAAGTTCGAGCGGCGCGGCGCGCCCACTGGCCAGGCGTTCTGGCGCGCGTGCCTGGACGTGATGGGCATCGAACTGACGACGCCCCAGGTCCAGCTGGACCGCATTCCGAAAGAGGGGCCGATCATCGTCGTGGCCAACCACCCGCACGGGATGGTGGACGGCATGATCTTTGCCGATCTGATTGGCCGCGTGCGCCCCGATTACCGCATCCTCACCCGGTCGCTGCTCACCGTGATCGACGAGGTCGCGGGCAGCTACATGATCCCGGTGCCCTTCCCGCACGACCGGGACGCGCAGCGCAAAGGCGTCGAAATGCGGGCCAAGGCGATGGCGCACCTCAAGGACGGAGGCGTTGTGGCGCTGTTCCCGTCGGGCGTGGTCGCCACGTCCGAAACCTGGTGGGGCCCCGCGATCGAGGGCGAGTGGAACGTGTTCACCGCCCAGCTGATCCGCCGCTCCGGTGCCACGGTCGTGCCCATGCGCTTTCCCGGCCAGAACAGCCGCGCTTACCAGATCGCAAACAAGCTGTCGCCGATGCTGCGCCAGGGCCTGCTGCTGCACGAGATCGTGTATGCGCTGAACAAGCCACAAGGCCCCATCGTCGGCCACCCCCTGCCGCAGGCCGAGGTGGAAAAGTGGAGGGATGACCCGCGCGGCTTCATGGCCTGGCTGCGAGCCCATACGATGGCGTTGAAAAACGACTAGCGCGTCGGCACCGGCGTGTCGCCCCGGTAGTCATAAAACCCTCGCTGCGATTTGCGGCCCAGCCACCCGGCCTCGACATATTTGGTCAGCAGCGGGCAGGGCCGGTACTTGGTATCCGCCAGCCCATCGTGCAGCACGTTCATGATCGCCAGACAGGTGTCGAGACCAATGAAATCGGCCAGCTCCAGCGGCCCCATCGGGTGGTTCGCCCCCAGTTTCATGGACGAGTCGATGGATTGGACCGATCCGACCCCTTCATACAGGGTATAGACCGCCTCGTTGATCATGGGCATCAGGATGCGGTTGACGATGAAGGCGGGGAAATCCTCGGCCGTGGCCGCGGTCTTGCCCAGCTTGTCGACCACCGCGCGGCAGGCGTCAAAGGTCTCGGCATCCGTCGCAATGCCGCGGATCAGCTCGACCAACTGCATCACCGGCACCGGGTTCATAAAGTGAAAGCCCATGAACTTCTCGGGCCGGTCCGTGCGGCTCGCCAGCCGCGTGATCGAGATCGACGAGGTGTTGGACGTCAGGATCGTATGCGGCTGCAAATGTGGCACCAGGTCCTCAAAGATCGCCTGTTTCACCGTCTCGCGTTCGGTCGCGGCCTCGATCACCAGGTCGGCCTGGCCCAGGTCGGTCAGCGTCTTGGTGATCGCGATGCGCGCCATCGCGGCAGCCTTGTCATCGGACGTGATCTTGTCCCGGCTCACCTGCCGTTCCAGATTGCGGTCGATGGTGGACAGCGCCGCCTGCAGTGCCTCATCGGACACGTCGTTCAGCATCACGTCATAGCCCGCCAGTGACATCACGTGGGCAATCCCGTTGCCCATTTGCCCGGCCCCTACGATCCCGACGGTTTTGATGTCCATGATGATCCTTTCTGACAGCCGCTGCACCATAGGGGCACCCGGCTGACCGGGGCAAGGTGCGCACCGCCGTATTTTTGCCTTCTTCGGTTAGGGGATTTGAAAGGCAAGCCTGCCATGCTCGGCCCCGGGTGAAAATTTGAGAGTGGGTCTCATGAGTTTTGATGTGCTGAGTCCGGGAGGACTCGATTATTTGCCGTGTCGCTACGGCAGTTCCAAAGTGTTGTTTCGCGGGCCGCGCCGGTCGCTGGATGCGCCATTTGTGGCGTGTTTCGGGGGCACGACCACATATGGCAAGTTTATCCGCGCACCATATCCCGATCTGGTCGAGGCGTCGCTTGGCACGCCTTGCATCAACTTCGGGACGGTGAATGGCGGTGTCGATGTGATGGCCACCGATCCGTTCTTGCGCGAGGTGACGAAACAGGCTCGGGTGACGGTCATTCAGATCACCAGCCCGCGCAACATGTCCAACCGGTTCTACCGCGTGCATCCGCGCCGCAATGACCGCTTTGTCGAGGCGTCGGCGCTGTTGCGCGCGATCTACCGCGATGTGGACTTTGCCGAGTTTAACTTTACCAACCACATGCTGACGCGGCTGCACCTGTTGTCGCCCGACCGGTTTGAGTCGGTATTGGAAGAGTTGCGCACAGCCTGGGTCGCACGCATGCGCCTCGTGCTCAGCCAGATATCGGGCCACACGGTCCTGCTGTGGGCCAGCGCACGGGCGCCAGAGGACCGGACAGATGCCATCGACGATGCCGATCCGTCCTTTGTCACGCGCGACATGATCACGGCGGTGTCGTCCATGGCTACGCAACGGGTCGAGGTTGTGGCGACCCCCGACGCGGTCGAGGCGGGCACCGACGGCATGGTCTTTACCGAGATGGAGGCGCCTGCCGCACAGACCATGCTGGGACCGCAGATGCACCACGACATCGCGGCGGCCCTAACGCCTGTTTTGTCCGAGGCGATCCAATGAAAAAGGCCCACCGCGTCACTGCGGTGGGCCTTTTCATTTAGAGCGTGTCGTAGGTGATCAGAGCTTTTCGATCATCTCTGGCACGGCGTCGAACAGGTCTGCGACCAGGCCGTAATCCGCAACCTGAAAGATCGGGGCCTCTTCGTCTTTGTTGATCGCTACGATCACCTTGCTGTCTTTCATACCGGCCAAGTGCTGGATCGCACCGGAAATGCCAACCGCAACGTACAGGTCCGGGGCAACGACCTTGCCGGTCTGGCCCACTTGCCAGTCGTTGGGTGCGTAACCGGAATCGACCGCCGCGCGTGAGGCGCCGACGGCGGCGCCCAGCTTGTCCGCCAGCTTTTCGATCAGCGCAAAGTCGTCTTCGGACCCGACACCGCGGCCACCGGACACAACCACCCCGGCCGAGGTCAGCTCGGGCCGGTCGCTTTCGGCGACCTTGTCTTCGACCCAGGACGATAGCGACGGGTCTGCCGCGGCGGCAATGTTTTCCACCGATGCGCTGCCGCCCGTCGGGGCCGCGTCAAAGGTCGAGGTGCGGAAGGTGATGACCTTCTTGCCGTCGCCGGATTTCACCGTTTGGATCGCGTTGCCCGCATAAATCGGACGCTCGAACGTGGTGGCATCAGTCACCGCCGTCGCGTCCGAGATCACCATCGCATCCAGCAATGCCGCCACGCGGGGCATCACGTTCTTGGCGTCGGTGGTGGCGGGGGCGACGATGTGCTCGTAATCGCCGGCCAGCGACACGATCAGGTCTGCCACGGGCTCGGCCAACCGCTTGCCATAAAGCGCATCTTCGGCGCACAGTACCCGTGCCACGCCGGTGATCGTCGCAGCCTCTGCTGCGGCATCGGCGCAGGTCGCACCAGCGGCCAACACGGTCACGTCACCCAGTGCCGCACAGGCGGTCACGGCCTTGGCGGTGGCGTCCATCGCCAGTTCGCCGTCGTTGATCTCTGCCAGAAGTAGTACAGCCATTACACAGTCCCCGCTTCTTTAAGTTTCGCAACCAGCTCTTCGACAGAGCCCACTTTGATCCCCGCGGCGCGCGCCTCGGGTTCCGTTGTCTTGACGATCTCCAGACGCGGTGCGGCGTCAACGCCATAGTCCGCGGCGGTTTTCTCGTCCAAAGGCTTTTTCTTGGCCTTCATGATGTTGGGCAGCGACGCATAGCGCGGCTCGTTCAGGCGCAGGTCCACCGTGATGACGGTCGGCATCTTGACCTCGATGGTCTGTAGACCGCCGTCAACTTCGCGCGTCACCTTGGCCGTGTCGCCCGCAACCTCAACGTCCGAGGCAAAGGTTGCCTGGCTCCACCCCAGCAGGGCCGACAGCATCTGACCGGTGGCGTTCATGTCGTTGTCGATCGCCTGCTTG
>JBCBHS010000026.1:0-43533 GCA_038525395.1 Pseudomonadota bacterium
AAACACAGGTCAATGCCGGACCAGTCGATCTGGTCAAAGGCGACCATCGGCGGCAAGTCCAGGTGACGCAGATGTGATAGACCTGCGCCACCGTCTGCCCAGCTTTAGAGAACGCGCCCAAAGCCTTGATTTCAATGAAGGAGTGTCCGGCAATCAGCCGGATCAGTTCGGCGCCCGTGTAGCCGGAGGCGCCCAGGATGGCGATGTTATATGTCATGTTTGTCTTCTTGGATAAGGTGTCAGATCAAGCGGCGTCAAAGCTGATCTGTCGTCGCAAGAACTGCGTGGCGCGTTGGCTGACGGTCTTGGGATCGCCCGTGGTCAGATAGCCGCCCCTGCCCGCGCCGATCTTGTCGGGGTGCCGGTCGAGGTAATCGGCCAGGCTGTCGCCCACCAGGTTGGCCTGGCTGTACACGGCCACGTCGGCGCCCAGCGCCTCTTGGAACGCGTCCTGCATCAGCGGGTAATGGGTGCAGCCCAGAATGGCGGCCTGCGGGTCTGGCATCTTGCGCTTCAGCGCGTCCACATGGGACCGCACCAGCGCATCGGCCAGGATCATATCGCCGTCCTCGATGGCATCGACGACACCGCCACAGGCCTGCGCCTCGACATCGACGCCGATGGCGCGGAACGCCAGCTCGCGTTGAAAGGCGCGGCTGGCGACGGTGGCAGGCGTGGCAAACAGGGCCACATGCTGCACGCCAACCTCGCGCGGGGGCGAATTGTCGCCCCACTGCCGTTCGGTCAGCGCCTCGATCATCGGCACAAACACGCCCAGCACCCGCTTGTCTGTAGGCACCCAGCCTTCTTGCATCCGACGCAGCGCCGCGGCAGAGGCGGTGTTGCACGCCAGGATCACCAGATCACAGCCCGCATCGAACAGCCGCTGCACCGCCGCACAGGTCAGCCCATAGATATCGTCGGATGTGCGTACGCCGTAAGGCGCATTGGCGCTGTCCGCGAGATAGACAAACTCCATCTCGGGCAACCGCTTTTGCGCGGCGTCCAGCACGGTCAGACCGCCCAGACCGGAATCAAAAATGCCTACTGCCATGTGCCGCGGGCCTCCTTGGGCCCTGATGCGCGTCAGGCCCCTGGCCAGCGCGTGTCCTCGAATTCATAGCCCAGGTCAAAGCGTTTGACCGGACCCGGTGCCAGCTCATAGGTGCTTTTTCGGAGGAATTCCATCAGCGCTTTGGGGTCTTTCGCCATCGGGTCCAGCACCGCGCGGTTCAGCGGCTGGCCAATCGCGACCTTGACGGGCGTGTCCACCCGCTCGCGGAACTCGCGGATCATCAGCCCCATGCGCAGGGTATAGTGCATGTGGCTCGCGATCTGGAACAGGCGGCTGGTGTGCCCTTCAAAGAACACAGGCACCACGGTCGCGTTCGATTTGGCCACCATCCGCGCGGTAAACCCGCGCCAGTTCGGGTCCATCGGCTTTGCCAGGGGCGACACCGCGGTGCTGACCGTGCCGCCGGGAAAGATACCAATCGCACCGCCATCGTCGAGGTAGTTGAGCGCGGTCTTGCGCGTGTCGATGTTCAGCTTGACCGCCTCTTTGGTTTCGTCAAAGGAAATGGGCAGGATGATGCGGTTCAAGTCCTGCGCCTTGCGGAACACCCGGTGCGCCAGAATGCGGAAATCGCCCCGCACGGTCGACAGGATATGGCCCATCATCAGCCCATCCAGGATGCCGTAGGGGTGGTTCGCGATCAGGATCAGCGGGCCGTCCTTGGGGATGTTGTCCAGGCTGCCGTCCACCACATCCAAGGTCAGACCGTAGCGTTCGACCATCACCTGCCAAAAGTCACGGCCCGCCGCGACCTCGTCCTCATACCCCTTGGCGCGCTTGATCAGACGCAGCCGTCCGGTCGTGTTTTCCATCAGCCGGATCATCGCGCGCCCGCCCTTGGTCTCGGCCGAATGTGCGTAAGAGATTTCACGGGCAGTCTGGCGTTGCGTGTTTGGCATGAACGACTCGGGTCTTCGGGCTGCGATATGTTTTAATACATTTAGTTAGGCGCCGCGCATCTGGCTAGCCTCTATGACAGGGGTGTGACGCCATTACTCCGCCGCCTGCGCCAAACCCGTACCGCCACCGCGGATCACGGCCAACAGCTCTTCGCGCCGTTTGGCGGCCTTGGCCTCGTTCGCCTCTTTCACCGGACCAAAGCCGCGGATGTCCAGCGGCAGCACCGCCAGCGCCACAATCGCCTCTTGAGTGTCCGCGTTCAGCAGCGGCAGCACCTCTTTCATATCCGCCTCATACTGCTTGATCAGCGCGCGCTCCATCCGCCGCTCGGCCGTGCGGCCAAAGGGGTCCAGCGGGGTGCCGCGCAACCCCTTCAGCCGCGCCAGCAGGCCAAAGGCGCGCAGCATGCTGGCGCCGTATTCTTTCTTCACCGGGCGGCCATCCGGCCCCGTCTTGGTCAGCATCGGCGGGGCCAGATGAAAGGTCATCTTGAAATCGCCGTCGAACTGCGCGCGCGCCTTGGCTTCGGTCTCTAGGTGCAGGCGGGCGACCTCGTACTCGTCCTTATAGGCCAACAGCTTGTGATAGCCCTTGGCGACGGCCTCTTGCACCGCCGCAGTGTCGATCCCGTCCACCAGCTTGCGATACCGCTTGGCCAGCCGCTTGCCCTGATACTTGACCAGGTGATCGGCGCGAAACGCGATCTTGTCGGCCAGGGTCTTGGGCAGCTGCACCACCTTGGGCGCGGCCACACGGGCCGCCTCGTCCGCGTGCAGCACCGCCCAGCGCCCGATGTCAAAGGCGCGGCGGTTCTTGTCGACCGCCGCCCCGTTCAGATCAATCGCCTGCTGGATCGCGTCATAGCTGAGCGGCACCAGACCCCGCTGCCAGGCCGCGCCAAAGATCATCATGTTGGAAAAGATGCTGTCGCCCATCGTGGCCTTGGCCAGATCAGAGGCATCGAACATGTCCACGCGGTCGCGCATACGCGCCTCAAGCGCCAGCGCCAGCCGGTCCGAGGGCAGCGCAAATTCCGTGTTGCGGGTAAAATCACCGGTGATGATCTCGTGACTGTTCACCACAGCGCCGGTGCGCCCGGCACTGGTCAGGCCCAGGGTCTTGGCCCCCGCACTCACCACCAGATCACCACCGATCAGCGCGTCCGCCTCGCCCGTGGCCACGCGGATGGCGCTGATGTCGCTGGGGTCATTGGCCAGACGGCAGTGGATATGCACCGCCCCACCCTTTTGGGCCAGGCCCGCCATTTCCATCATGCCGGCCCCCTTGCCGTCGATATGGGCCGCCTGCGCCATCACCGCACCGATGGTGACGACGCCGGTGCCGCCCACCCCAGTGATGACCACATTCCAGGTCCCCTTGATCTCGGGCAGGGTGGGCATGGGCAAATCCGGCAGGTCCAGCGTCGCCGTCGCCGCCTTTTTCACCTGCGCCCCTTCCAATGTCACGAAAGACGGGCAAAACCCTTTGACGCAGGAGAAATCCTTGTTGCACGACGACTGGTCAATCGCCCGCTTGCGGCCCAGCTCGGTCTCTGTGGGTACGATCGACACACAGTTCGACTGCACCCCGCAATCGCCACAGCCCTCGCACACTTCGGTGTTGATGAACACGCGCTTGTCGATGTCGGGAAAGGTGCCGCGCTTGCGCCGGCGCCGCTTTTCCGCCGCACAGGTCTGGACATAGACAATGACCGACACGCCGGGCGTCTTGGACAGACGCTCTTGCACCAGCTGCAACTCGGCCCGCTCGTGAACGGCCACGCCCTTGGGAAAGCGGGCGACATCCACGTCTTCCTTGTCGTCATAGACCACGCTCACATGCGCGCAGCCCATCGCCCGCACCTCATCCACGATGCGGTAAGGGTCCAGCCCCCCCTCGTTCCCTTGCCCACCGGTCATGGCAACGGCATCGTTATAGAGGATCTTGTAGGTGATGTTCGTACCTGCGGCCAAAGCCGCGCGAATGGCCTGCACGCCCGAATGGTTATAGGTGCCGTCGCCAAGGTTCTGGAACACGTGATCGCGCGTCGAAAACGGCGCCTCGCCGATCCAGTTCGCGCCCTCGGCCCCCATATGCGTGTACCCCAGCGTCTCGCGGTCCATCCACTGCGCCATGAAATGACACCCGATGCCCGCATAGGCGCGGCTGCCTTCGGGCACCTTGGTCGATGAATTGTGCGGACAGCCCGAGCAGAAATAGGGCAGACGCGCCGCGATCTCTTCGGCATTGTCCGACCGGCGTGCCGCATCCAGCGTGGCCATGCCCGCCTGAATGCCGTCGGTGTTGCGCCCCTCGTCGATCAGCACCTGGCCGAGCTTGGTCGCAATCTCGACCGGGTCCAACGCCCATTTGGCGGTAAAGAACTCTTGCCCCGCGCGCGTGCCGCCATAGACCCGGCGGCCACCCCGGTTGTCAAACAGCGCCTCCTTGATCTGCACCTCGATCAGCTTGCGCTTTTCCTCGACCACGATGATCAGGTCCAGGCCCTCGGCCCAGTCGTTGAACCCGCGCATATCCAGCGGCCAGGTCTGGCCCACCTTATATGTTGTAATACCCAGCCGCTCGGCCTCTTCCGCGTCGATGTTCAGCAGCGACAGGGCATGCACCAGGTCCAGCCAGTTCTTGCCCGCGGCCACCAAGCCGATCTTGGCGCCGGGCTTGCCCCACACCCGCTTGTCCATCTTGTTGGCATTGGCAAAGGCTTCGGCGGCATAGCGCTTGTGATCAATCAGCCGCGCCTCCTGCTCGATCCGGTCATCGACCAGGCGGATGTTCAACCCGCCTTCGGGCACCGGATAATCCGGCGTGACAAAGGACAGGCGCATCGGGTCGCCATCCACTACGGACGTCACCTCGACCGTGTCCTTCATCGTCTTCAGCCCCGCCCAGACCCCGGCAAAGCGGCTCAGCGCAAAGCCGTAAAGCCCGAAATCCAGGATTTCCTGCACACCCGCAGGCGACAGCACAGGCATATAGGCGTCGACCATCGCAAATTCCGACTGGTGCAGCACGGTCGAGGATTCGCCGGTGTGGTCATCGCCCATCGCCATGATCACGCCGCCATGCTTGGACGACCCGGCCATGTTGGCATGGCGCATCACGTCGCCCGACCGGTCCACGCCCGGCCCCTTGCCGTACCATAGGCCAAAAACCCCGTCGAACTTGCCCTCGCCGCGCAGCTCGGCCTGTTGGCTGCCCCACAGGGCGGTGGCGGCCAGGTCTTCGTTCAGCCCGGGTTGAAAGGTTACCTCGGCTGCGGCCAGATGTTTCAGCGCCTTGGTCATCTGCAGATCGACCGCGCCCAGCGGCGATCCGCGATAGCCTGTGACCAGACCGGCGGTGTTCAGCCCTGCCGCCACATCACGCGCCTTTTGCATCAGCATCAGCCGCACCAGCGCCTGCGTGCCGTTCAGCAGCACCGGGCTTTTGTCCAGATCGTAACGGTCGTTCAGCGAAATCTTCTGCGTGCTCATGCCATGGCCTCCCTGCCACCGTCAGTCTTGCATATCTTGCGCCCAATAATAGGTCACAAATACTGACCCGCCTACTTAAATTTTCTTTAGTGAGCGGTTCCTCTCTCTGACCTGCTGTGAAAATACATCAAATCGAGTAGTGTCAGGCGAACCTTACGGATGTGACGATGATGGACTGGGACAAGTTACGTATCTTTCACGCGGTCGCGGACGCAGGCAGCCTGACCCATGCCGGGGACAAGCTGAACCTCAGCCAATCGGCCGTGTCCCGCCAGATCCGTGGGCTCGAGGAATCGCTGAACGCAACGCTCTTCCACCGCCACGCCCGCGGGCTGATCCTGACCGAACAGGGCGAGCTGCTCTTTGACGCCACCACCGCGATGAACAAGCGGCTCGATACCGCCAGCGCCCGCATCCGCGACAGCGAGGAAGAGGTGTTCGGCGACCTGCGCGTGACCACCACCATCGGCTTCGGCACGCTCTGGCTCGCCCCCCGCCTGGTCAAGCTCTACGAGCAGTATCCAGACCTGCGCGTCGACCTCATGCTCGAGGAACGCGTGCTCGACCTGCCCATGCGCGAGGCCGACGTGGCCATCCGCATGAAAGAACCCAGCCAGGCCGACCTGATCCGCAAACGGCTGATGACGGTCAAAATGCAGGTCTTTGCCACCCGCGCCTATCTCGACGCCTCCGGCATCCCCGAAGACCCCGAGGACCTGATCGACCACCGCCTGATCTGCCAGAACGTGACCGCCGCCCAGGTCGGTGCAGGCTCCAGCCTGGTGCAGCACCTGCTGACCTACGAGGTGCGCAGCCTGCTGACGGTCAACAACTACTTCGGCGTACTCCAAGGGGTGCTGCAGGACCTCGGGCTCGGCATCCTGCCCGACTACGTCGCCCTCGACGACCCGCGCCTGGTGCGCGTCCTGCCGGATATCGAGTCGGCGGATGTGCCCGTGTTCCTGGCCTATCCGGAGGAATTGCGGCAGTCCAAGCGGATCGCCGCCTTCCGCGACTTTGTCCAAGAAGAGATTATCGCTTACCGCAAAGTGCTGAGAGAAAAAGAAAACTCCTAAGCTATGCAGCCGCTGCATAGCGGCCATGCCTTTGCACATGCAGAAACTGCCTTGATCGACGGCAACCCCGCCACTAATTCGAGCGGTGAAGAGACGGCGCCCCGCGCCATCTTCATACCTCCCTGTTGGACTTGGCCGAGCTTCGCGCTCGGCCTTTTTTTAGCCCCCGTTCCTTTTTATCGCCTCCGTCCCTTTTTCCGCCCCCGACCCGCCGCGCTATGTCAAATGCAATAAATGTTGCAAATCGCGCGCATTCGAACAAACCATCGCGGCACATATTTCGCAAAGGGGTCGATATGCGCACGCGCCCATCCTACTGGCACATTCTGCTGCTGGCTCTCTCGCTCTGGCTGACGGCAGGCACCGCCCAGGCCCAATCGCTTGTCCCCTCGACCAGCACAACCTCCAGCACCGACAGCGCCGTCCCCTCCCTGCCCGACCCGCTGACGGAAGAGGCCGCAAACGCGCTCATCTCCCGGCTCAGCGACGGCGAGGTGCGCGCGCTGCTACTGGACCAGCTGAACGCCCAAGCGTCCGAAACCGGGGATGACGACGCGGCCGAATTGGACGACTTTATCTACCACGCCACGGTCGGCGCCTTTGAACAGGTGGTCATCGCGCTCCAGCGTCTGCCGATCCTCTTCAGCGAACAGGCCCGCGCCTTTTCCAACTTCGCCAATTTCGTAGGCGCAAACGGCCTCGTGTCGCTCGCGGGCTACTTCGCCATGGTCATCCTCGGCGCCTTCGCCATCGAATTTGCGTTCCGGCGGCTGTTGCAGGGCTGGCTGGTCCTGCCGCCGAAATCCGACGACGCCGCCAGCATCCGCAGCGCGGTTGTCCCCCTGCTCAAACGGCTGACAAGCGAGATCGTCTCGGTCGCCCTCTTCATCATCGCCGCCATCCAGATCACGCGACTGGCGGTACCAGACTATTACCACCCCTTCATCCTGCTCTTCGCGCCCTGGCTCATCGGGCTGCCGCGCATGACCGTGGCCGTGATCCGCTTCTTTGTGGCGCCCAACGCGCCCGACTACCGGATCGTCACCTGCACCGACGCTACGGCCCGCGCGATGGTGTTCCACTTCTTCTGGCTATCGGTCGTCGTCGGCATCGGCCAGGTCATCGTGCCCTTCAACAACGCCAACGGCGTGCCGGTTGGCGAAACGCGCATCGGCGCCTGGCTCAACTTTGCCGTCCACCTCTACCTGGCGCTGGTGTTCTGGCGCTACCGCGAGGAATCGGTCGAGATGATGCGCGGCGGCCACAACGACCTCAGCCCGACCGAAGAACGCATTGCCCGCGCCTTCCCCTATTTCGGCATCGCCGTCGCGGGGCTGACCTGGTGGCTGGTGAACATCCTGGTCAGCTACGGCAGCTTCAGCATTCTCGAAACGCTCCCACAATACAAAACCATGGCGCTCTTGGCCTTTGCCCCGGCAATGGACACCGGCATTCGCGGCCTCGTGCGCCACTTGGTCCCGCCAATGACCGGCGAAGGGCCGGTGGCCGAACGCGCCTACGAGGCCACGCGCCGGTCCTATGTGCGCATCGGGCGCGTGCTGGTCTTTGGCGTGGTGCTGATGGTCGTCGCAGGCTTTTGGGGGATGAGCCCGAATGGCATCGCCTCCGCTGGCGTGGGCGAACGCGTGGCGGGCCACGTGATCGAGTTCCTGATGATCATCTCCGTGGGCTATCTGGTCTACGAGGTTGTCTCGCTCTTCATCAACCGCAAGCTGGCCGCGGAACAGACC
Source organism: Pseudomonadota bacterium (assembly GCA_038525395.1). GTDB lineage: Bacteria > Pseudomonadota > Alphaproteobacteria > Rhodobacterales > Rhodobacteraceae > Tateyamaria. The sequence goes on from JBCBHS010000026.1 coordinate 8,297, forward strand.
GCCGCAGGCTATGACCCCGATACCGAAGACACCGGCGACGGCGGCGGCGCGGGCGGCTCGCGCCTGTCCACCGTGCTACCGCTGATCCTCGGCGTCAGCCGGGCGATGATCGTCGTGGTGTTCCTGCTGTTGGGGCTGGGCAATATCGGCATCGACACCACGCCGCTCTTGGCCGGGGCCGGGATCGTCGGCCTCGCCATCGGCTTTGGCGCGCAAAAGCTGGTGACCGACGTCGTCTCGGGCATCTTCTTTCTGGTCGATGACGCGTTTCGCACCGGCGAATATGTCGAGGTGGACGGCACCATGGGCACGGTCGAAAAAATCTCGATCAGGTCGATGCAGCTGCGCCACCACAAGGGCCCGGTGCACACGCTGCCCTATGGTGAGATCCCCAAGATCACCAACTTTTCCCGCGACTGGGTCATCATGAAACTGCGCTTTACCGTGCCCTTTGGCACCGACCCCGAAAAGGTGCGCAAGATCTTCAAGAAGATCGGCCAGGACATGGCCGCGCTGGACCAGTTCAAGGACGACTTCTTGCAGCCCTTCAAATCCCAGGGCGTGTTCGAATTTGACGATGTGGGCATCGTGATCCGGGGCAAGTTCATGGCCAAGCCGGGCACGCAGTTCGTGCTGCGCAAAGAAATCTACAACCGCGTCAACCAGGCGTTCGAGGAAAACGGCCTGGAATTCGCCCGCCGCGAGGTGCGCGTAGCGCTGCCCGGCGCGGGCGAGGGGCACAAGCTGACCGAGGACGAAAAATCGACCATCGCCGCCGCCGCCGCGCAAGCTGCGCAAGAGATGGCGCAGCCCGCGGCCAAGTCGGACGCACCGGGCGACTGACGCCGCCGATGGCAGTCAGCCGGTGGCGCGCGCGGGCTGTGTAATTGGTGCATGTGTTTGGTGTAAACGGACACACCTTAACACATGGGCAAGCTGTTGGTTCCTTGCGTTTTTTCACGATCAGTTGACGGAATAATTTGAACCAAATCTGTCGGGCTGGCGTTGTCTAGGCACATGTCATCGAGACGAAAGGAAACGAAAATGACACTTCGCAAGACTGCACTGATCGCATCGACCGCCGTGGCTCTGACCGCTGCTCCCCTGCTGGCCAACACCACGGACTATATGTTCGACGCCACCAAGACACTGGCAGGCCAAGTTGACGACGTAGCCGTTGTCGGCGCCACCGTGGGCGACCAGATCGTGACCCGTGAAGGCAAGCTGCTGGGCACCATCGAAGAGTTCAAAATCAACGATGAAGGCCGCGCACACGTGATGGTCGACCTCGAAGCGGACCTGCTGTTCCAGGGCGACACAATGGATCTGACCATTGACCCTGCCAACGTGGCCGTGCTGGACGGCGCCATCGCGCTGAACGCCAGCGAGGAAGAGCTGTTTGACGCACAAGGCGCCCGTGGCGGTGCCGTGCAGGTCGACTTTTAAGATCGTCCAAAGACAGCACTCGGGCACTTAACCCGATGTTTAGGCCGCTCTGCATTGCGCAGGGCGGCTTTTTTCGATCCAAATGATTTTTCGACGAAAAATCGTGCGCGACGCTGTCTCGAACATGTCCAAATACGCCTTGCGGGAAGTTTAACATAATCTGTCCCCGCGGGGACACGTGCCCTTTGTCCCCGCGGGGACACCCCTTCCCCCGCCGCGCCCGCTGCTCTAAAGAGCGCGAAAGCCGCCCGGGGGACACGCATGCAAGAACCACAGATCACGCCAGACCTGATCGCCAGCCACGGCCTCAGCCCAGAGGAATACGACCGTATCGAGGACATCCTGGGCCGCGTTCCCACCTTTACCGAGCTGGGCATTTTCTCGGCCATGTGGAACGAACACTGCTCGTATAAATCCTCAAAAATTCACCTGAAAAAGCTGCCCACCACCGGCCCCCAGGTGATCTGTGGCCCTGGCGAGAACGCGGGCGTCGTCGACATCGGCGACGGCCAGGCCGTGGTCTTCAAAATGGAAAGCCACAACCATCCCTCCTACATCGAACCCTACCAAGGCGCCGCCACCGGCGTGGGCGGCATCCTGCGCGACGTCTTCACCATGGGCGCCCGACCCATCGCCGCGATGAACGCGCTCAGCTTTGGCATGCCCGACCACCCCAAGACCCAGCAGCTGGTGCACGGCGTCGTTGCGGGCGTGGGCGGCTATGGCAACGCCTTTGGCGTGCCCTGCGTCGGTGGCGAGGTGCGGTTTGATCCGGCCTACAATGGCAACTGCCTCGTCAATGCCTTCGCCGCGGGCCTCGCGGACGCGGACAAGATTTTCTACTCCGCCGCCTCTGGCGTGGGCATGCCCGTCGTCTACCTGGGCGCCAAAACCGGCCGCGACGGCGTGGGCGGCGCGACCATGGCCTCGGCCGAGTTCGACGACAGCATCGAAGAGAAGCGGCCCACCGTGCAGGTCGGCGATCCGTTCACCGAAAAGCGGCTGATGGAGGCGACGCTCGAGCTGATGCAAACCGGCGCCGTGATCTCGATCCAGGACATGGGCGCCGCGGGCCTCACCTGCTCCGCGGTCGAGATGGGCGACAAGGGCGGTCTGGGTGTCAAGCTAAACCTCGATGCCGTGCCGGTACGCGAGACGGCGATGACCGCCTATGAGATGATGCTGTCGGAAAGCCAAGAACGCATGCTCATGGTGCTCAAGCCCGAGTTGGAGGCCGAAGCCAAGGCGGTGTTCGACAAGTGGGACCTCGACTTTGCCGTCGTGGGCGAGACCATCGCCGAGGACCGGTTCATCATCGAACATGGCGGCACGGTCAAAGCCGATGTGCCGCTGTCCAAGCTGTCCTCCGAAGCGCCCGAATACGACCGACCCTGGGAATCCACGCCCCCCGCCGCCCCGCTGGACGACGTGCCGTCGGTCGATCCCATCGACGGGCTCAAGGCGCTGCTGGCCAGTCCCAACTATGCCTCAAAGCATTGGGTGTTCGAACAATACGACACCATGGTCATGGCCGACAGCGCCCGCACCCCGGGCCTGGGCGCAGGCATCATCCGGGTGCACGGCACCGACAAGGCGCTCGCCTTCACGTCCGACGTGACCCCGCGCTACGTCAAGGCGAACCCGGTCGAGGGCGGCAAGCAAGCGGTGGCCGAGGCTTATCGCAACCTCACCGCCACCGGCGCCACGCCGCTGGCCACGACCGACAACCTTAACTTCGGCAACCCGGAAAAGCCGCAGATCATGGGCCAGTTCGTGGGCGCGCTCGACGGCATCGGCCAGGCCTGCGCCGCTCTGGACATGCCCATCGTGTCAGGCAACGTGTCGCTGTATAACGAGACCGATGGCACCGGCATCCTGCCCACCCCCACCATCGGCGCAGTGGGCCTGATCGCGAGCCCCGAAGACATCATCGGCTGTGACGTGCGCGACGGGCATGTGGCCTTGCTGATCGGCGACTGCGCGGGGCATCTGGGGCAGACCGCCATCCTGGCCGAGGTCTATGGGCGCGTCGAAGGGGATGCACCATCCGTTGATCTTGAAGCAGAAAAGCGCAACGGTGATTTCATCCGCGCCAACCGGCATCTGATCACCGCCTGCACGGACCTGAGCGACGGCGGCCTAGCGCTGGCCGCGTTTGAGCTGGCGGAATCAGCAGACGTTGGCGTATGGATCGACCGCAGCGATATGGGCGCGCTCTTTGGCGAGGACCAGGCGCGCTATCTCGTGGCTTGCAATTTTGACAAGGCCGAGGCGCTGATGATCGCCGCGGGCCAAGCCGGTGTGCCGATCCAATCGGTGGGCAAGTTTATGGGTGACACCGTTTGGCTGGGCCAAGCGAACGCGCCTTTGGCCGAGTTGCGCACCACCTACCGCGAGAGCTTTGCCGCCACATTTGCCTAAGGGCGCTGTTGGACCAGTTGGCGGTGCGCGCTGCTGTGCAACGCGACTGCTCTTGTGGACGCGCCAAGCCGCGCACGAGACCGTTCATGCAAAGAGCCTAACAGAAAGGGTCGGTGGGTAGGCGCTTTTTGCAGGGCGCGACTACGCAGGCAGACGCGCCCGGTGGCAAGGGCTGCTTTTGCCTAAGCAAAAGCTGCCAGCCACACAGTCGATCCATGAAGCACCATAGAAAGGCTCGGCGGGCGGGCGTCTTTGCCAAAGGCAAACAGACCGTCCCGGCGGCCTAGGAGATCATGCGCAACAGCCGGTCGCGGTCGCCCACGTCGTCGCGCTTGGAAATTACGGCGGCGAGGTCTTGGAGTGATGCGATGGAATGGCCTGCGCGGAAGCTGTCCACGTGGGGCAGCATCGCTGCGATCCCGCGGGCTTTGGGTGCGAATTCATCCCATCTTAACAGTGGGTTGATCCAGATGAGGCGCTTGGCGGAGAGGTGCAAACGCTCCATCTGCCGCGCCAGCGCATCGGCGTCGTCGCGGTCGAGCCCGTCGGTGATCAACAGCACGACCGCGCCCTGCCCCAAGACTCGGCGCGACCAGTGGCGGTTGAACGCTTCAAGGCAGCTGCCGATCCGCGTGCCGCCCTCCCAATCCTGCGCCTCGGCGCCCGCGGCCTGAAGGGCGGCATCGACGTCGCGCTGATAGAGGTGCCGGGTGATGTTGGTCAGCCGGGTGCCGAAGGTGAAGGCATGCACGCGGGCCCAGCCTGCGCCCTTGGCATTCGCCACCGCATGGACAAAATGCAGCACCGCGCGGGAATATTGGCTCATTGAGCCGGAGATGTCGCAGAGCACCACAAGGTTCGGATAGCGTACCTTGGGTGCTGACCATTTCAGCGCCCGAAGCGTACCGCCATTGCGCATCGCCGCGCGCAGGGTGCGCGCGCGGTCCACCTGGCCCGCCTGTGCGGCCTGGCGCCGCCGGGTGGGCAGCGGATCGACCGGCAGCGCCATACGCGCCAGCATGGCGCGGGCCTGGGCCATCTCTTCGGTGCTCATCTGCTCGAAATCGAGGGTTTTCAGCCGTTCCTCGCCGCTCATGGTCAGGGAGGCGTCAATCTCGATCTCGGTTCCGCCCGCTTCGGGTTCAGGCAGGTCGAGATCGGCGTCCGCCCCGTCGAGCAGGGCCTGTGCCGCGCGCTTTTCCGCGGCGCGTGCGCCACGGTCCTCTTGCACGCCGCGCACTGCGGGCAGCATCGCGGCCATCATGTGTTCCAGATAGCGCGGGTCGCGCCAGTAGAGGCGGAAGACCTGTGAAAACACCGCGCGATGTTCGGGCCGGGACACGAAACAGGCGTGCAGGGTCCAGTAAAAGTCCCGCTTTTCGGTAAAGCCCGCTGCCGTCACAGCCTCGATCGCGTCGATGACGCGGCCCGTGCCGATGGGCAGGCCCGCGCGGCGCAGGGCGCGGGCGAAGTGGGTGATGTTGCCCGCGAGTTTCGGGTCGTCGGGCAAGTCGAGCGGGGCGTAGTCTGGCATCGTTTGGTGGGACGTCCTGTTTGACGCGGCGGCTGTGTCGAGGGTGGTGCCGGTGTACCCGGGGGCCAGCCCCCGGACCCCCGGGATTTTTTGGAACAGAGAAAAACCTAGGCCGGTTCGAGGGCGGCTTTGGCCTCGTCCAGGAGGCGTTTGGCTTCGGAGCCTTGCAGTTTTTGGATATCGTCCTGGTATTTGAGGATCGCGCCGAGCGTGTCGGCGATCACCTCGGGCGAGAGGGTGATGATGTCGAGGGCGAGCAGGCATTTGGCCCAGTCGATGGTTTCGGCGACGCCGGGTTTTTTGAACAGGTCCTCGGTGCGCAGCCGTTGGACAAAGGCCACGACCTCGCGGCTGAGTTCGGCGGCGGCCTCGGGCGCGCGGGCCTGGAGGATTTCCATCTCGCGGTCGAAGTTGGGGTAGTCGACCCAGTGATAGAGGCAGCGCCGTTTGAGGGCGTCGTGCACCTCGCGCGTGCGGTTGGAGGTGAGGATGACGATGGGCGGCTCGGGCGCTTTGATCGTGCCCAGTTCGGGGATGGTGACCTGGAAGTCGCTGAGCGCTTCGAGCAGGAACGCCTCGAACGGTTCGTCCGTGCGGTCCAGTTCGTCAATCAGCAGGACGGGGGCGCCGTTTGCGTCCGGACGCATGGCGTCGAGCAGGGGCCGTTCGATGAGGTAGTCGTCGGAAAAGAGTTCGGTTTGCAGCGTTTTGCTGTCGGCGCCGCCTGCGGCCTCGGCCGTGCGGATGGCGACCATCTGGGCGGGGAAGTTCCATTCGTAGACGGCGGTGGAGGCATCCAGCCCTTCGTAGCATTGCAGCCGGATGAGGCGGCGGCCCAGGGCGGCGCTGAGCGCCTTGGCGATCTCGGTCTTGCCCACGCCGGCCTCGCCTTCTAAAAAGAGCGGGCGGCCCAGCGACAGGCTGAGGAACACGACTGTGCCCAGGGCGCGGTCGCAGACATAGCCTTGGTCAGCCAGCATCGTCTGGACGGCGTCGATTGAGGAATGGTCGGGCATGCGGGTGTCCTTTTCGTCTGGGCACCAACCTGCACCCCCTGCCCGCGCCGTCAAGGGCTGCCAAAGTGCTAGTCGTTGACGTGATTCGCGCAAAATGGCATGGTGCGCATGTGGGGGCGCGGCATGCGTTCACCACATAACAAGAGGTTTGGGGCACAAGCACTTCGAACCCTAAAGACGAGGCGGCGGGCAATGGACCCCATCAAAAAGGCGGACGTGGTATGCGCGTAACGGCTGTGACTTGCGTGAAGAACGAGGGGCCCTTCCTGCTGGAGTGGATCGCGTTCAACCGGCTGATCGGCGTGACGGACCATCTGTTTTATTCCAACGACTGCACCGACGGCACCGATACGCTGCTGGATGCGCTGGCCGCGCGGGGGCTGTGCCAGCACCTGCCCAACCCTGCCGAGGGGCGCAATTATCAGATGGAGGCGCTGAAGGACGCGCGCCGCCAGGACGTTGTGATGCAGGCCGAATGGGTTTGGGTTGCGGATGTGGACGAGTTTTTGAACATCCATGTGGGCGATCACACAATCCCGGCGCTGATCGCGGCCTGTGGCGATCCGCAGGCGATATCGGTGAATTTTCAGTTCTTTGCCAATGGCGGTGTGGACGGGTTTGAAGACAAGCCGGTGATCGAGCAGTTCACCCGCAGCCACAACCCGGACCTGTGGTGTGGCGAGGCGGCGATTGAGGTCAAGTCGCTTGTGCGCCACGATTTTCCCCTGCAGTATTTCGGCGCGCACCGGCCGTTTCAGAAGGGCAAGGCGCGGCCCAGTTGGACCGACGGGTCGGGCCGCAAGGTGCCGCACAAGTTTCTGGTTGCCGCCAACCCGCGCCGCATCCGCCGCTTTCCCGCCCATGGCGCGCGCGAGATGGCGACGCTGAACCACTATGCACTGCGCAGCCTCGACAGTTATCTGGTCAAGAATGACCGGGGCGATGTGAACCGCGAAAACCGGGCCTTTGACGACACCTATTGGCGCGAGCGGAACGATCCCGCGTGGGAGGATCTGTCGATCCAGCGCTATTTGCCTGACCTGAAAAAGGCGCTGGCGGAATTGAAGAAAGACAAAGAGATCAAAGCCTTGCACGATGAGGCGGTCAAGCGGCACCTGGCCAAGCGCGACGCGCTGCTGGCGCAGCCGGCCTATAGCCAGATGCAGGCGCAACTGCGTGCCGCGCGCACCCTGCCCCCGCAGGAAGAGGCGATGCTGATCGAGCTGGGCCTGTTGGAGCCTGCGGCATGACCCTGAAGGTCGTCAATCTGGGCCTGCCCAAGACGGGCACGACGACGCTGGCGCGGGCGCTGCGGCGCGCCGGGTTGCATGTGGCTGACCACCGCATTCGGGCCAAGCAGACGGGCAACACCGCGCTGCACGGCGCCTTTGTCGCGGACTTGCTGTACCGGGGCTATTACCAGACGGGTGATCCGGGCGCCTATCTGACCGATTTCGACGCGGTGTCCGAGATGAGCGTGCTGCGCGAAGAGCGGTCGCTGTGGCCGCAGATGGATTTCGGGCTGATCATGGCGATCAAGGCGCACCATCCGGGTGTCAAGTTCCTCGCCTCGTCCCGCGACGCCTTTGCGATCTCGCAAAGCATGCTGGCCTGGTCCGACCTGGGCACGGCGCGCCTGCCTGGCGCCAATGTGCCGGGCCTGCCGGACGGGTTTGGCGAGACCAGCGGCGAGCGGATGCAGTGGATTGGCGCGCATTACGCCCATCTGCGCGCGCTTTTTGCCGATGACGACGATTTTCTGGAATATGACGTGGCAGACCCCAATGCCCGTGACCTGATCAGCGGCTTTCTCGAGATGCCGATCAACTGGTGGGGCAAGACGAATGTGAACAAGTTGAACGAGGTTGCGTGATGAAAATCCACCTGCATATCGGCCTGGAACAGGTGGGCGCGGACCGTCTGCAATCGGTGCTTGCGACCAAGCGGGACCAGCTGATCACCAAGGGTGTTCTTTATGCCCGCAGCCCGGGCAACAAGAACCACACGCGCCTCTATATGGCGGTGACGGACCCCGCGCATATCGACCCGCTGCGGTACAATCGCGGCTATATCACCGGGGACAAGCAAAAGGTGCTGCGCGACGCGCTGGCCGGTGATCTGGCCAAAGAGGTCGCACAGCACGGCCCCGATCACCTGATCCTGTCCGCCTCGCAACTGGGCGTGTCGCTGGTGGCGCGGTCCGAGCTGGAGACGCTGAAGGCGCTGCTGACGCCGCTGTCGGACGACATCCGCATCATCGCCCATGTGGACGAGCCCGCCCGCCTGCTGACCCGGCACTATGCCGAGCAGGTGATGGAGGGGCGCGGGCGCAGCCTGGAGCAGGAACTGGCGCTGGCGGGCACCGACACGTGGTGGGCCGATGCGCTGGCAGAGGCGCCCAAGGTTACACCGCAGGCGGGCATGTTCATCGAAAACCAGGCCGCGCCGTTCTGGTTGGACTATGCCGCCCTGGAACGGCACTGGAACAGTGTGTTTGGGCCCGGCGCGCTGCATTTCCGCGCCTATGACGCCGCGGCCTTTGCCGCCGACACGGTGACGGATGAAATCCGCGCGGCCTTTGAGATCGACAGCGCGATTGGCAAGGCGACCCCTGCGGATGTGCCCGCGCAACCGTCGGCTGCGTGGTTGGCGCGGGGCCGGCAGTTGAACGATCTGATCTTGCAAGTGCTGAAGGCGCAAAAGCGTATCCTGCCGCGCCAGCTGTGGCGCAGTTTCGTCAGCGAAATCCAGGTGGACGGTGACCCGATTGACCCGGCCAGCCTGTCCGAGATTTCAAAGACCTTTGCCGAGCAGAACAAGGCGCTGGCCAAGGCGCATGACCTGCCCGCCACCCTGTTCAAAGCGCCGCGCGCCAAAAAGGCCTGGCAGGAGGCCGACCCGACCAAGGGCTTTCGCGCCTCGCAATATCTGCTGGGGTTCATGTGGCGCATCGACAAGGCCACGCAGGAAGAACGCAAGACCAAGGCCGCGGATCTGGCCCGCCTGAACGGCACGGCGGCGCCTGTGCCTGCATCGCTGCCCGCGTCCACGCCCGCATCCGCGCCCAAGGACGGGCTGACCGACAGCGCCCGCGCGTTGATGCCGCCGCTGGCCGTCCAAAACTTTGAAAAGCTGCGCACATCGTCCTTTGCCCCGCATAACAAGCTGGGCGCGGTGAACGAGGAAGAGCTGGCCGCCGCCTATACCCCCCTGTCCCCGCGCAACCTGCCCAAGAACAGCAGCGGCAACGTGATCGTCGGCTGTATGAAGAACGAGGCCCCCTATATCATCGAGTGGGTCGCCTATCACCGCGCCATGGGTGTCGATAACCTGCTGATCTATACCAACGGGTGCGAGGACGGGACGTCTGAACTGTTGGACCGGCTGCAAGAGATGGGCGTGCTGCAGCACCGCAACAACGACAATTGGAAGGGCAATTCGCCCCAGCAATACGCGCTGAACCAGTCGCTGAAGGAACCGGTGATCAAGAACGCCGAGTGGATCATCCACATCGACGTGGATGAATTTATGAACGTGCGCACCGGCAATGGCACCTTGCAGGATTTCTTTGACGCGGTGCCGGATGCGACCAATGTGGCGATGACCTGGCGGCTGTTTGGCCACAACGGCGTGACCGAGTTGAAGGACGATTTCGTCATCGACCAGTTCGACCACTGCGCCCCGAAATTCTGCCCCAAACCGCACACGGTCTGGGGGTTCAAGACGATGTTCAAGAACATCGGCGCCTATGAAAAGATCAGTTGCCACCGCCCCAACAAGCTGGACCCGAAATTTTCCAACAAAGTGAAGTGGGTGAATGGATCCGGCAAGGATATGACCAAGGAAGTGGCTGAGAACGGGTGGAGAAGTTCGAAAAAGTCAATCGGCTATGACCTCTTGCAGTTAAACCATTATGCGTTGCGCAGTGCGGAATCGTTTCTGATCAAGCGGCAACGGGGTCGCGCGCTGCATGTGGATCGGTCGATCGGGATCAACTACTGGATCCGCATGGATTGGTCCGATTTCCGCGACATCACGATCAAGCGGAACCTGCCGCGCATGCGGGCGGAATACGACAGCCTGATGCAGGACGCCACGCTGCGCAAGTGGCACGAGACGGGGCTGAAATGGCACCGCGCCAAGGCGGACGAGTTGCACGCGAACCCCGAGTTCAAAGACCTCTACACCCAAGCGCTGAAGGTCAAATTGACCGAGACGGAGCGTGTGGCCTATGCCCTCGCCCTTGATATGGAGAGCTGACATGGACGGCACTGGCACTGAGTTTGGCACCATCAACCCGACCGGCGTGATCAAGTCGCGCGGCCTGAAATTGCCCAAGGACGGGACCTATCTGACCGGCAAGGTGCGTGGGCTGCTGCGTGCGGGCGAATATGAACGCGATCTGGTGGCCGCGGCCCTCAAGGCGACGCGGGCGGATGATGTGGTGCTGGATTTGGGCTGCGGCATCGGCTTTGTCGCGGGGATGCTGGCCAAGCGCCGCGCGCTGAAACATGTGCACGGCTATGACGGCAACGCGACGCTGTTGACCTATGCGCAGGCGATGCTGGCGACCAACGGGATCGACACCGTGACGCTGACGCCAGGCGTGCTGGGCAAGCGCAAGTCCACCGTGCCGTTTTACCTGCGCGCACCCTTTGCCGCCTCGTCGCTGGTCCCGGTCGAGGGCGATGGCGCCGAAGAGATCAAGGTTGAGATGCACAACGCCAAATCCGTCCTCAGCGCCACGAAGCCCAGCGTGATCCTATGCGACATCGAAGGGGGCGAGGCGGACCTGTTCGACGGTCTGTCCCTAAAGGGCGTGCGCCAGGTGGTGGTCAAGCTGCACCCCAGCCAGATCGGCCAGGCCGGTATCGCCCGCGTCTTTGACGCGCTCGGCGCCCAGGGCCTGTCCTATGATCCCCGCATCAGCGCGGGCCGTATCGTCGGATTTGTCGCCGCGTGAGCCATCTGGCCATCCTGTGCGTCCGCAATGAGGGCGCCTTTCTACTGGAATGGCTGGCGCATCACCGCGCGGTTGGGTTCGATCATTTCCTTGTCTATTCAAACGATTGCCAGGATGGCACCGACACGATGCTGGACCGGCTGGCCCAGACCGGCTGGCTGACGCACAAGCGCAATAACGGCCCCTATGACAAGGGCGGCATCCAGTTCACCGCCCTGAAACACGCGGCCAAGATGGGCCTTGTGCGCCGGGCTGACTGGATCCTGCCCCTGGACGTGGACGAGTTCGTGAACATCCACGCAGGTGACGGCACGCTGGCGGCCCTGCACGCGGCGCTGCCCGATGCGACCGCGATCACGCTGACCTGGCGGCTGTTCGGCAATAACGGCCAGGTCCGCTATCACGACAAGCCGGTGACCGAGACGTTCGTGCGTGGCGCGCCATCGGTGCTGCACTGGCCCTGGCGCGCGTCGATGTTCAAGACGCTCTATGCCAATGACGGTACCTATGAAAAACCCGGCGTGCACCGCCCGCGCAGCCCCGATCAGGCCCGCCTGGCGCAGGCCCGTTGGTATGACAGCCACGGCCGCCTGCTGGACGATCAGTTCAAGACCCGGCGCCTGTTTTCCACCTTTGGGCGCGACAACTACGGCATCGCGCAGCTCAACCACTATCCGCTGGGCGCGATGGAAAGCTATGTGCTCAAGGCCGACCGGGGTCGCGCGGTGCATTCCGACGACATGCTGGGCCTGGATTACTGGGTCGAACGGAATTTCGAGGCCGAAGCCGATGACAGCATCCGCCGCTATGACGCGGCCCGCGACGCCCACCTGGCCGAGATGCGCAGCGACGTGGCCCTGGCCCAGTTGCACGCCGATGCCGTGGCCTGGCGCCGTGCCCGGTTCGACACACTGATGCTGCAAGAGCCGTTTCGCGCCCTGTTTGGCCGCCTGCTGATGACGCCGCCCACACGGCCTGTCCCGGCCAAGGGCGCTGCCTTTATGATCGGCTACGCCAACAAAGCGCGGCATTCCGCCGGATAGGCCCGCCCTCCTCAACAGTCGCTCAAATTTTTCTTATTTCTGCCGCATTGCCCCAATATCCAACAGCGAAACCCGCGCAGCCAACGGCGGGGCAATGAGGATGATGCGATGCAGGACGCAGTACAACGTTTCGAGCCCGATCTGGCAGAACTGCCCAAGGGCGAATGGCTGACCCGGCTGGCCGCCACCGCGCAGGACAACGGGTTCTTTCAACCGCTGGGGCGCAAGCACTTTGCCGCCCACATCCGCCGCGGCGACACGCTGCTGGTCACGTTCGAGACGATCCAAGGCATGCGCGCGCTGACCCCCAGCGCCGAGCCGCTGGGCTGGTCCTTTGTGCGCGAGGACGACTGGTCGCATCTGTGCATCGCCTCTGACCGCGACACCTGGTTCCGCGACCGCCATGTGATTGGCTTTTTCGATCAGATGATCGACGAGGGCTTCTTTGACGACTATGAAACCGTGCTTTTCTACGGCGCAGGCCCCTGCGGATATGCCGCCGCGGCCTTTTCCGTGGCAGCGCCTGGGGCGCGCGTGCTGGCGATCCAACCACAGGCCACGCTGGACCCCCGGATCACCGAATGGGACGACCGGTTTACCGAGATGCGGCGCACCGATTTCACCACCCGCTACGGCTTTGCCCCCGATATGCTGGATGCCAGCGCGGGCGCCTACGTGCTTTTTGACCCGACCGAGACACTGGATGCGATGCACGCGGCCCTGTTTGCGCGCAGCGGCGTGACCCAGTTCCGCCTGCGCAATATGGGCGACGCGCTGCAGAGCGATCTGATGGAAATGAAGGTGCTGACCACCCTGATCCGCCAGGCTGCGGAGGGCAGCCTTGATGACCTCAGCTTTGCCCAGGCCTACCGCGCGCGGCGCACCTATCCGGGCTATCTGCGCCGGGTGATGGCGGCGCTGGACACGGCGGAACGCACCGACCTTACTTATATGATGGCCCGCAACGTCACCAGCCGGATGAAAGCGCCCCGTTTTCAGCGCCGCCTGGCCGAGATCGAGGCAGAGCGCAACGCAGGCACCGACGCGCCCGCGGAAAACGCCAACCCCGAGGCGGCAGAGGGCTAGCAAGCAGGCGGGCGCCCGTGCTAACGCCCGGGCCATGACATCGCTGACCCTTGCCCGCCCTGACGATTGGCACCTGCACCTGCGCGACGGCGCCATGATGCGCGCCGTTCTGCCCTATTCCGCCCGCGACTTTGCCCGCGCGATCATCATGCCCAACCTGGTGCCGCCCGTGGTCACCGGCGCCCAGGCCGCCGCCTATCGCGACCGGATCCTTGCGGCGCTGCCCGACGGCATGGTGTTCGAGCCGCTCATGACGCTGTACCTGACCGAAGACAGCGACCCCGATGACATCGCCGCCGCCCATGCCAGCGGCTTGGTCAAAGCGGTCAAGCTGTACCCCGCAGGCGCCACCACCAACTCTGCCTCTGGCGTGACCAATTTCGACGCGGTGCGCCCGGTGCTGGAAAAGATGGCCGAGATCGGCCTGCCGCTATGCGTGCATGGCGAGGTGACGGACCATGACATCGACATCTTTGACCGCGAGGCGGTGTTTATCGACCGTGTGCTGGACCCCATCCGCCGCGCCACGCCCGGCCTGCGCGTGGTGATGGAACATATCACAACTGCCAACGCGGTGGACTATGCCCGCGCGCAAGGGGACGACCTGGGCGCCACGATCACCACGCATCACCTGGTGATCAACCGCAACCACATCCTGGCAGGCGGGATCAAGCCGCATTACTACTGCCTGCCCGTCGCCAAGCGGGAAGAGCACCGCCTGGCCCTGCGCGCGGCTGCCACCTCGGGCGAGGCGCGGTTTTTCCTGGGCACGGACAGCGCCCCGCACACCGATGCTAACAAGCTTTTGCCCTGCGGCTGCGCGGGCTGCTTTACCGCGCCAAACACGCTGCCGATCCTGGCCCAGGTGTTTGAGGCGGATGGCGCGCTGGACCGGCTCGAGGCTTTCACCTCTCTAAACGGGCCGCGCTTTTACCGCCTGCCGGTGAACGCGGCCACCATCACCCTCAGCAAAACCGCCCCCGCCCTGCCGGGCCAGATCGCGACAGACGAGGGCCCCGTCACCGTTTTCGACCCCGGCTTCGATCTTACTTGGTCGGTCCAGGCCCCAACTCCCTAACCCGAACCGCCGCCGTCAGGGCGCACCCGTCCCCTTTCTCTGATCCAAAAAAATCCCCGCCGGAGGCTCCCGCACGTGCCACAGGCGGCCAACGCCCGAAAGCATTGCACCATGATCCCCACCAGCTATCCCCCCGCCGCCGAAATGGCGCGCCTCACGGCCCGCATGCTCTTGGAAATCCAGGCCGTGCACTTTAACGCGGACCAGCCGTTCACGCTGTCCTCGGGCCTGCCTTCGCCCACCTATATCGACTGCCGCAAGCTGATCTCTTACCCGCGCATCCGTGCGACGCTGATGGATTTTCTGACCGTGACCGTGATGCGCAATGCCGGTTTCGAGGCTTTTGACAATGTCGCAGGTGGCGAGACGGCGGGCATTCCCTTTGGCGCGCTGGTGGCCGAACGCATGGCCCTGCCGATGACCTATGTGCGCAAAAAGCCCAAAGGCTACGGCAGGAACGCCCGCATCGAGGGCGTGATGACCGAGGGTCAAAACGTGCTGCTGGTCGAGGATCTGACCACCGATGGCGGCTCCAAGCTCAGCTTTGTCGATGCCATCCGCGAGACCGGCGCCACCTGCGGGCACACGGCGGTGATCTTTTACTACGGCATCTTCCCCGAGACCGAAAAGACCCTGGGCGATCACGGCGTGGCGCTGCACCACCTGTGCACCTGGTGGGACGTGCTGGCCGAAGCCAAGGCCAGCGGCGCCTTCGACGCTGCAACCCTGGACGGAGTGGAGGCGTTTCTGAACGACCCCCGCGGGTGGCAGGCGGACAGAACGTAGGCGTATGGCCCCCAAACGGGGGCGTCGGGGCCGATTTCCGCCGCGTCACCCCTGCGCATAACTTGTGGACAGAAACGATTCCTTTGCCTCGCGGGGCAAAGATGTGGTATTTCAGGCCCAACGCACCGTCACATATGGACCATACGCATCGGGCCTAAATCTTATCCCGGCGCATATCCACAGTTTTATTGAGGGTTTGCACACCGCCCCCTCTATGGCACTCAGCCCCCTCACGGGGCAGCGCGGGCGAGGGAAGACAGGGCCATGAACGAGATTACGCATATCAATCCAACCGGCGTTGCCGTCCAAGACGCCGAAACCATGCCCCACTCGATCGAGGCCGAACAGCAACTGCTGGGCGCGATCCTGACCAACAATGACGTCTATGACCGCGTGGCCGCCATCATCGGGCCCAAACACTTCTACGACCCCGTCCACGCCCGCATTTTCGAGATTGCGGCGGCCCGCATCTCCAAGAACAACCTGGCCAGCCCCGTCACGCTCAAGGCGTTCATGGAAGATGACGAGGGCCTGAAGGAATTGGGCGGCCCGGCCTATCTGGCCCGCCTTGCGGGGGCGGCCATCAGCGCCTTTGCGGTGCGCGATTACGCGCAGATGATCTATGACCTCGCGGTGCGGCGCGACCTGATCCTGCTGGGCCGCGACATCAGCGCCAAGGCGGCCAAGGTCGATGTGGCCTCTGAACCCAAAGAGCAGATCGTCGAGGCCGAACAGGCGCTGTATCAGCTGGCCGAGCAGGGCACGTCCGAGGGCGGCTTTCAAAGCTTTCTCAAGGCTGTCACAGACGCGGTCAACGTGGCCAATGCCGCATATCAGCGCGAAGGCGGGCTGGCGGGCATCTCGACCGGGCTGATCGACATGGACAAGAAGCTGGGCGGCCTGCATTCGTCCGACCTGCTAATCCTTGCGGGCCGTCCGTCGATGGGCAAGACGTCGCTGGCGACCAACATCGCGTTCAACATCGCCAAGGCCTACAAAAAAGGCGTCAAACCCGACGGGGCCGAGGGCGCCATCGAGGGCGGCGTCGTGGGCTTTTTCTCGCTCGAGATGAGCGCCGAACAGCTGGCCGCCCGGATCCTGTCCGAGGCCGCCGAGGTGCCCAGCGAACAGATCCGCCGCGGTGACATGACCGAGGGCGAGTTCCGGCGCTTTGTCGATGCTGCCAAGCAGCTCGAAGCCTGCCCGCTGTTTATCGACGACACGCCCGCCATCCCCATCGCCCAGCTGGCCGCCCGCGCCCGGCGCCTGAAACGGACCCACGGGCTGGACGTGCTGATCGTCGACTATCTGCAACTGGTGCGCGGCGGGGCGGAAAACCGCGTGCAGGAAATCGCCGAGATTTCCATGGGCCTCAAAGCCATCGCCAAAGAGCTGAACATTCCCGTTGTGGCCCTGTCACAGCTGAGCCGCCAAGTCGAAAACCGTGAAGACAAGCGCCCGCAGTTGAGCGACCTGCGGGAATCCGGTTCGATCGAGCAGGATGCGGATGTGGTCATGTTCGTCTTCCGCGAAGAGTATTATAAAGAGCGGGAAAAGCCCGGCGACCACGATCTGGAAGCCATGGCCAAGTGGCAAGAAGAGATGGAGCGCCTGCACGGTCGGGCCGAGGTCATCATCGGCAAGCAGCGGCACGGCCCCATCGGCACGGTCGATCTGTCCTTTGAGGGCCGGTTTACCCGCTTTGGCAACCTCATCCAGCCTTGGCAAAACGGTGGCGGCGGCGACGTGGGGTTCTAGCGCGCCCCTGCGCATGAAAATCCTACGAATTTTCCGTGCAGGCGACCGCAACGCCGCCTCTAACCCGCTTGTGACTGGACAGGCCGCCCCATTTGCGGCCCACTGATGGGATGCGTGTTTTCGCCATTCTTCTTTGTCTGTGGTGTCTGCCCGCCGTGGCGCAAGACCGCCTAGAGGTGGATGTCGAGCTGTTTCTCGCCGTCGATGTCTCCCGCTCGATGCAGCCCTACGAGCTGGAGATCCAACGGCGCGGCTATGCCGCCGCCCTGCAGTCGGACGAGGTGTTTGCCGCGCTGAACGGCGGCATGATCGGGCGCATCGCCATCACCTATGTCGAATGGGCGGGCCTGCGCGCCCAGCGCGTGATCGTCCCCTGGACCCTGATGCAAAGCCGCGAAGACGCGCGCGCCATCGCCGCCCAAATCACCGCGCATTATGCCGAAGGGCTGCAACGCACGTCGATCTCGGGCGCGCTGGACTATGCGGCCCGGTCGATTGAGGACAACGCCTATGATGGCCTGCGCCGGGTGATCGATGTGTCGGGCGATGGCCCCAACAACATGGGCCGCGACGTGACCGTCGCCCGCGACCGGGTGCTCGCCCGTGGCATCACCATCAACGGCCTGCCGCTGATGACCCAGGACGAAGGGTTCATGGCCCGCTGGAATATCCCCGACCTCGACGTCTATTACACCCGCTGCGTGATCGGCGGCACCGGCGCCTTTGTGCTGCCGGTGACCGACTGGACCGAGTTCGAGGACGCGGTACGGCGCAAGCTGGTTCTGGAAATCGCAGGCCTGCCCGCCCGGATCTACCGCGCCCAGGCCCCCGCCCCCTACAATTGCCGCATCGGCGAGGAGATCTGGGAGCGCAACCGCGCCATCTTTGCCGAACCCTGAGGGTCAGAGCCCAGAGGTCGCAGTGATTTTCCCCCTTCACCAACCGGCGCAGGCCTGCCATGAACAGCGGCATGAGTTCTGGGAACCTCTCTATCGACGTGGGCGCCGTGGTGCGCAACTGGCAAGCGCTGGATGCCCTTTCGGACGCCGAAACCGGCGCGGTGGTCAAGGCCAACGGCTATGGCCTGGGCGCCCCGGTCGTGGGCCGCGCCCTGGCCCGCGCAGGCGCGCGCAGCTTTTTCGTGGCGACCGCCGACGAGGGCAGTGTGCTGCGCGCCGCCTTGGGCCAAGGGCCCGACATCTATGTCTTTTCTGGCCACATGCACGGTGACACCAAGGCCATGCGCGAGGCCGCGCTGATCCCGCTTTTGAACTCTGTCGATCAGATGCTGCGCCATGTCGAGGCGCTGCCGGGCGCGCCCTTTGGCATCCAGCTGGACACCGGCATGAACCGCCTGGGGATGGAGCCGGGCGAATGGTCCGCCGTGCGCGACATCGCCATCGCCCAAGGCCCCCAGCTGATCATGTCGCATCTGGCGTGCGCGGACGAACCCGACCACCCGATGAACCCCCACCAGCTGGGCGAATTCCGCGCGATGACCGACGGGCTCGACATCCCCCGCTCGCTTGCCGCGACCGGGGGGACGCTGATGGGGCGGCCTTACCATTTCGATATGACGCGGCCCGGCGTGGGCCTTTATGGCGGGCTGCCCTTTGTGGATGCGGTGCCTGCGGTCACGCTTGATCTGCCGGTGATCCAGGTGCGCGACGTGCTGCAGGGCGAAACCGTGGGCTATGGCAACACCTGGACCGCCCCGCGCGACAGCCGCGTGGCGACTGTGTCGGGCGGCTATGCCGACGGGCTGATCCGCGCGATGGGCGCCCGCGCCACGTTATATGCGGGCGACACGCCCTGCCCCGTGGTGGGCCGCGTCTCGATGGACCTGATCACCGCCGATGTGACTGATGTGGGTCGCGACCCGCAACAGCTGCAACTGATGGGGCGCCACCAGTCGGTCGACAGCATCGCAGAGGCCGCAGGCACCATCGGCTATGAGGTGCTGACGTCCCTCGGCGCCCGCTATCACCGGTCCTATATCGAATGAGGCTGCTCGCCGCCCTGGGCCGCGCCGTGTTGGGCGTCTTGGCCGCCATTGGCCGCGTCTGCCTTTTTGCGGGCAGCGCGTTCAGCCATATGGTCCGCCCGCCGTTCTATCCGCGCGAATTTGGCCTGGCGCTATTGAACATCGGCTGGCTGTCGCTGCCGGTCGTGGGCCTCACCGCGCTCTTCACCGGCGGCGCGCTGGCGCTGCAAATCTACGCCGGCGGCGCCCGCTTTAATGCCGAGGCCGTGGTGCCGCAAATCGTCGCCATCGGCATGGTGCGCGAACTGGGCCCGGTGCTTGTGGGGCTGATGATCGCCGCCCGCGTCACCTCCTCCATCGCGGCCGAGATTGCGACGATGAAGGTCACCGAACAGATCGACGCGCTGGTTACCCTGTCGACCCACCCCATGAAATACCTCACCGCCCCGCGCGTCCTGGCCGCTACGCTGGCCGTCCCGCTTTTGGTCGCGGTGGGCGACATCATCGGCATCTTCGGCGGCTACGCGGTGGCCACAGGCACGCTGGGCTTCAATGCCGCGGCCTATATCCAAAACACCGTCGACTTCCTGCAACTGCGCGACATCACCTCTAGCTTGGCCAAGGGTGCCGTCTTCGGCTGCCTCGCCGCCCTTATGGGCTGCTACTTCGGCATGCAATCGGGCCGCGGCGCGATGGGCGTGGGCCGCGCCACCAAAGGCTCGGTCGAGGCCGCCGCCGTCCTCATCCTTGCCGCCAACTTCGTGCTCACGGGGGTCTTTTTCTCCCTATGACGCACCTTTCATTGTTCCCAAAATATGCCCGCGGGAGGCGGCCAACCGCTGCCACAGGCCCCGCCCGATGATCAAACTCGACAACGTCCACAAGTCCTTTGGCGACAACCACGTCCTGCGCGGCGTCACGCTCGAGGTCGCGCGCGGCACGTCCATGGTGATCATCGGCGGCTCGGGCACCGGCAAATCCGTCGCCATCAAATCTGTCCTTGGCCTGGTCACGCCCGATAGCGGTACGATCACCGTGGATGGCACCGACATCACCAAAACCGACCGCGACGCGTTCCTGGCGCGCTTCGGCATGCTGTTCCAAGGGGCCGCACTGTTCGACTCGCTTCCCGTCTGGCAAAACGTGGCCTTCCGCCTTGTGCGCGGCAGCCTGGCGCGCCCGCGGGACGAGGCGCGCGCCATCGCCGTCGACAAGCTGCGCCGCGTGGGCCTGACAGAGGACGTCGCCGACCGGCTCCCGGCAGAGCTGTCAGGTGGCATGCAAAAGCGCGTGGGCCTCGCCCGCGCCATCGCCGCCGACCCAGAGATCATCTTTTTCGACGAACCTACTACCGGGCTCGACCCGATCATGGCGGGCGTCATCAACGATCTGATCCGCGAGATCGTGACCGAAATGGGCGCCACGACCATGACCATCACCCACGACATGAGCTCGGTGCGCACCATCGCCGACACGGTCGCCATGCTGCACGCGGGCAAGATCCGCTGGACCGGTCCCGTGGCCGACATGGACGCCGCGGGCGACCCCTATGTCGATCAATTCATCCACGGTCGCGCGACCGGCCCCATCGAAGCCGTCAGATAACGGGCCAAAATACGGACAGGATAAAGCTGCAGAATCGGGATCGCTGGTCGGGCGCCTTTTGCAGGGCGCGGCTCCGTAGGCAGACGCGCCCAGTGGCAAGGGCTGCTTTTGCCCTAGCAAAAGCTGCCAGCCACACAGATGGTCCCTAAAGCACCAAAGAAAGGGTCGGCGGGCGGGCGCCTTTTGCAGGGCGCGGCTGCGTAGGCAGGCGCGACCGGTGGCAAGGGCTGCTTTCGCCCTAGCAAAAGCTGCCAGCCACACAGATGATCCCTTAAGCACCAATCAAAGGGTCGGCGGGCGGGCGCCTTTTGCAGGGCGCGGCTGCGCAGGCAGACGCGCCCGGTGGCAAGGGCTGCTTTTGCCCTAGCAAAAGCTGCCAGCCACACAGATGATCCCTAAAGTACCAAAGAAAGGGTCGGCGGGCGGGCGCCTTTTGCGCGGTCGCGCAAAACAGACCGGCCCGGCGACAAGGACGACATGCACCGCTGGATCAACCTCGCACTTCTCCTGCTCTTCCCGCTGTCCTGGTGGGCGCCGCTGATGCGCGCCGGGCTGTTGCCGCTCTTTAACCTCAAGGAAATCTCTGTCCTCACCGGCCTGCTATCGCTCTGGCAGACCGACATCTTCCTCGCCCTGGTCGTCGCACTTTTCGCGCTCGTCGCACCGCTGGCCAAAACCGTGGCCCTCGCCCTCATCCACTGGAACCTGCTCAGCGCGCGCGCCACGCCCCTCATCGGCATTCTGGGCAAGCTTGCGATGGCCGACATCTTCCTCATCGCGCTCTACATCACGCTCGCCAAGGGCATCGGCGTGGGCCGGATCGAGGTCGCCTGGGGCCTCTACCTCTTTACCACCTGCATCCTCACCTCACTCTGGGTCAGCTGGGCCACCCAGCGCCGCGCGGAATAAGGCTTTGACCCCGCGCCGCGGCTCGGGCACACCGCGGCCATGGCAAAAAACGCATCCTTCACATGCTCGGCCTGCGGGTCCTCGTTCACCAAATGGTCCGGCCGCTGCGACAATTGTGGCGAGTGGAATACGATCACCGAAGACCCGGGGCTGTCCACCGGCCCGGGCGGCAAATCCCTGGGCGCCAAGCGCGGCACCGGGATCACCCTGACCGATCTGCGGGCCGAAGAAACGCCGCCGCCCCGCACCCAGTCGCGCATGGCCGAGCTTGACCGCGTCCTTGGCGGCGGGCTGGTCCCCGCCTCGGCCATCCTTGTGGGCGGCGATCCGGGCATCGGTAAATCCACGCTTTTGCTGCAAGCCGCCGCACATTTCGCCAAATCGGGGCTGAAAACCATCTATGTCAGCGGGGAAGAGGCCAGCGCCCAGGTCCGCATGCGCGCCCAGCGCCTGGGCCTGGCCGACGCGCCCGTGCAACTGGCCGCCGACACCAACCTGCGCAACATCCTCACCACGCTCGAGGCCGAGGCCCCCGGTCTTGCCATCATCGATTCGATTCAGACCATGTGGCTCGACACCGTCGACAGCGCGCCCGGCTCCGTCTCTCAGGTCCGCGCCGCGGCGCACGAACTGACCACATTCGCCAAGCGCAAGGGCATCAGCGTCGTCCTGGTCGGCCACGTCACCAAAGAAGGGCAAATCGCAGGCCCCCGCGTCGTTGAACACATGGTCGACACCGTTCTCTATTTCGAGGGCGAGCGCGGCCACCAGTTCCGCATCCTGCGCGCGGTCAAGAACCGCTTTGGCCCCGCCGACGAGATCGGCGTGTTCGAAATGACCGGCGCGGGCCTGGCCGAGGTCACCAACCCGTCGGCCCTGTTCCTGTCCGAACGCGGCACGCCCTCGCCCGGGTCGGTCGTGTTCGCCGGAATCGAAGGCACCCGGCCCGTCCTGTGCGAGTTGCAAGCGCTCGTCGCCCCCACGCCCCACAGCCAACCGCGCCGCACGGTCGTGGGCTGGGATGGCGGACGGCTCGCCATGATCCTCGCCGTGCTCGAAGCTCGCTGCGGCATCCCGTTCGCGGGGCTCGACGTCTATCTGAACGTGGCGGGCGGCATGAAGATCAGCGAACCCGCCGCCGATCTCGCGGTGGCCGCCGCGCTGCTTTCTGCACGCGAAGATAGTGCTTTGCCCGCCGACACCGTTGTTTTTGGCGAAATCAGCCTCTCTGGCGCCCTGCGCCCTGCCCCGCAAACGGAAAACAGGTTGAAAGAAGCGGCAAAACTTGGTTTCACCTCGGCCATCGCACCCAAGGGCGGCAAAGCTCAGGGTGCGGCAGGCATGGCACTGAACCAGATGAGCGATCTGACCGGTTTCGTGGGCGAGGTCTTTGGCGCGGGTTAGCGCAAACGGGGCAAGAAAAGGGGCAGGACCATGGAAGGGTTCACCATCATCGACGGCGTTGTGGCCGTGGTCATCATCCTCTCGGCCTTGTTGGCCTATGGCCGCGGCCTGGTGCGCGAGGTCATGGCCATCGCAGGCTGGATCGCCGCAGCAATCGTCGCCTTTCTGTTTGCGCCGCGGGTCGAACCGCTGGTGCGCGAGATCCCCGTGGTGGGCGATTTCATCGCCGACAGTTGCGAACTGAGCATCATCGGCGCCTTCGCCCTCGTCTTTGCGGTGGCGCTGATCGTGGTGTCCCTGTTTACCCCGCTGTTTTCGTCGCTTGTGCAACGCTCTGCCCTGGGCGGGGTCGACCAGGGCCTGGGCTTTCTCTTTGGTGTCGCGCGCGGCGTCCTGCTGATCGCCATCGCGTTTTTCGTCTACGACACGGTGATCACGGGCCAGGAATTCACGATGGTCGACGAAAGCCGCTCGGCCGCCGTCTTTGGCCGCTTCACCGCGCAGATCGAAGAGCAAAACCCCGAACAAGCGCTTGGCTGGATCACCCAGCAATACGAGACGCTTGTGGGTGTGTGTGCCGAGTAAATGCCGCATTTGACAGCGCGGCCTTGCGGCCCCCGTGACCTAGCGGCACAGGGCGTCCGCCGATTGTGATCCTTTCGTGACAGCCGCAGCCGGGCTTGCTACACCGCCCACACCCCTTCCACGGATTCGGAGCTGCCCCTTGTCCGACCTTGATGCCCATGTGGCGATGCCCCCCGCGCACCCGTTTGACGATGACAAGCTCAGGGAAGAGTGCGGGATCTTTGGCGTTTTGGGCACCGCGGATGCGGCGAATTTTGTGGCGCTGGGCCTGCACGCGCTGCAGCACCGCGGGCAAGAGGCGGGCGGTATCGTGGCCCACCACCCCGAACACGGGTTCAACTCGGCCCGCCGCTTTGGCTATGTCCGCGACACCTTCACCAGCCAGGCGGTGATGGAAACGCTGCCCGGCTCGCTGTCTATTGGCCACGTGCGCTATTCCACGGCTGGGTCCAAAGGACAGACCGCGATCCGCGACGTGCAGCCGTTTTTTGGCGAATTTGCCATGGGTGGCGCGGCCATTGCCCACAACGGCAACATCACCAATGCCGATGCCCTGCGGCGCGAGTTGATCGAGCGCGGCTCGATCTTTCAATCGTCCTCTGACAGCGAATGCATCATCCACCTGATGGCCCGCTCGCTTCAGCGCAATATCCCCGAACGGATGGAGGATGCGTTGCGCCGGGTCGAAGGCGCGTTTTCGGTCGTGGCCATGACCCGGACCAAGCTGATTGGCGTGCGTGACGCCTTGGGCGTGCGCCCCCTGGTGCTGGGCAAGCTGCCCACGGGCTATGTGCTTAGTTCGGAAACCTGCGCGCTTGACATCATCGGCGCCGAGTTCGTGCGCGAGATTGCCCCGGGCGAGATGGTCGTCATCACCGCCGAGGGTATCGACAGCCGCTTTCCCTTCCGCCCGCAAAAGCCGCGGTTCTGCATCTTTGAACACGTCTATTTCAGTCGCCCCGACAGCATCCTGGGCGGGCGCAGCGTGTACGAGACGCGCGAGGCCATTGGCCGCGAACTGGCCAAGGAAAGCCCGGTCGAGGCCGACCTCGTCTGCCCCGTGCCCGACAGCGGCACGCCCGCCGCAATCGGCTACAGCCTCGCCTCGGGCATTCCCTATGCCATGGGCATCATCCGCAACCAGTACATGGGCCGCACGTTCATCGAGCCCACGGAAAGCATCCGCAACATGGGTGTCCGTCTGAAACTGAACGTCAACCGCGCGTTGATCCGGGACAAGCGGGTGATCCTGGTCGATGACAGCGTCGTGCGCGGCACCACCAGCCGCAAGATCAAAGAGATGATCCTGGACGCAGGCGCGCGCGAAGTGCATTTCCGCATCGCCTCGCCCCCCACCGCCTGGCCCTGTTTCTACGGCGTCGACACGCCCAACCGGGAAAAGCTGCTGGCCGCCACCATGTCCGAGGCCGAGATGACAGAGCATCTGGGCGTCGACAGCCTCAAGTTCATCTCTCTCGACGGCCTGTACCGCGCCGTGGGCGAGGCCCAGGGCCGCGACCCTTCTGCCCCGCAATATTGCGATGCGTGTTTTTCGGGCGAATACCCGGTGGAACCTGCCGATATGATCGAAAAAGGGTTCGAGATGAAGGCGGCGGAATAGGCGCCGCTGCTGTCAGGGCGTGTCATTAGGCGCGGATACCGTGACCCCATGACAGATTTGCCCGCCGCCATCGCCACCCATATCGCCCCCTGGCCCGCGCCCGCGCGCAAGGCCTTCCTGACGCTGCACCGGACCTGCTGCGCGGTGGCGCTGGCCAACGAGGTCGGGCGCCTGCACATCGCGCTGAAATGGGGCCAACCCGCCTGGCGCCCCGCGCGCCCGCGCACCGGGTCGACCCTGCGCGCCAGTTGGTCCCCAGACGCGCCCGGGCATCTTGCAACCTTTGTCGATTGCAAGACCGACCTTGCCGCGCAGATGGCACTGCGGTTTCCGCAGCAGTTCGACAATGACGGCACCCGGGCGCTGGCCTTTGCCCTGGATGGTCCGCTGCCCGACGCGGCGCTGTGGCAGTTGGCACAGCTCACCCTGACCTACCACCGCCGGAAACGGGCTGCGTAAGCGCAGCTTGGCTCATTGCCCAAGCGTCAATCGGCAAAACCCAGCGCAGGGGACACGCGCCCGCTTTTTCCCCCTATCGCCCCCGTGATACCGCCCGCGTTCGCACAAAAAAACGATCAGAGGCCCCCCATGTCCGACGCAGCCGAGCAGACCACAAACCCCACCACCGCCGATCACGCCACCCAGCGCGGCGCGCTGCCCCTGCGCAGCTTGCAAGTGATCGGCATCTTCGGCACGCCCGAGGCGCGGCGCGCGCTGTTGCGCAGCCCCGCGGGGCAGATCCGACAGGTCGGCGTGGGCGATCAGCTGCGCCGAGGCACGGTCGTCGCGATCTCTGACGCCGCGGTCACCCTGCACCGCGGCGCAACCACGCGCATGCTGCACCTCCCCCCGCTGGCCGAGGGCGCCGCAGCCGCGTGACCCTGCTTGACCCTGCTTGACCCTCAGGGGCAGAGCAGGCAAGACGCAGGCCATGACCCAAACCGCACTGATCACCGGCGCCTCGCGCGGCCTCGGCGCCGCCCTCGCCCTGGGGCTCGCGCCCACGCACCACATCATCGCCGTCGGCAAAACCACCGGCGCGCTTGAGGAATTGGACGACCAGATCAAAGCCAAGGGCGGCAGCGCCACGCTCGCGCCCATGGACATCACCAACGAGGCCGCGATGCAGACGCTGTGCCGCGGCATCTATGACCGCTGGGGCACGCTCGACCTGTGGGTGCATGCCGCGGTGCACGCCCCGCCGCTGGCCCCCGCCGCGATGGTCGACGCCAAGGATATGGCCAAATCCGTCGCCTGCAACGTCACCGCCACCGCCACGCTGATCACCTATATCGCGCCGGTCCTGGGCACCGACGGCACCGCGCTTTTCTTCGACGACCCGCAGGCAGGCCAGCCCTTCTATGGTGCCTATGGCAGCACCAAGGCTGCGCAAATCGCGCTGGCCCGCAGCTGGCAGGCCGAAACCGCCCGCACCGGTCCGCAGGTGCACATCGCCACGCCACGGCCAATGCCCACCGCCACCCGCGCCCGCTTTCACCCGGGCGAGGATCGCAGCGTGCTGACCGCCCCCGCGGACGAGGCCGCGCGCATACTGGCCGACCTTACCGCTTGAAATCACAGCGCGCCCGTGGCCACATGATCCACATGCTGCGCGCCCTCATCCGCTTTGACAAACCCCGCCCCGCGGCCCGCCCGGGCGCGCTGCAGGCGGTGTATGACGCCGCCGCCACCTCTTGGCAGGACGGCATCACCAAGCTGGGCTTTGACCGCGCCTATGCCGACCTGATGCAGGCCGTGCCGCACCGCCAGCCGCCCGCAGCACGGGTGCTGGACGTGGGCACCGGCACGGGCGCCTTCGCCCGCGCCTGGATCGACGCGCAGGGACGCCCCGACCAGCTGACCCTCACCGACCTGTCCAACCCCATGCTCACTGCCGCCAGCCGCCGCCTCGCGCCCTGCCGCGCGGTGCAGGCCCCCATCGGCGCGGACCTGTCGGACGTGCCGGCCCAAGATGTGCTTCTTTGCGCCCATGTCATCGAACATCTCGACGCACCGCAGGCCGCGCTCAGCTGGCTGCACGACCGGTTGGCGCCCGGCGGCACGCTGATCCTGGCGCTGTCGAAACCGCACTGGTGCACGGCGCTGGTCCGCTGGCGCTGGGGCAACGCCGCCTTTACCCCGGCCCAGGCCACCGCGATGCTAAGGCACGCAGGCTTCACGCAGATCACCACGCACCCCTTTCCAGGCGGCCCGCCCTCCCGCGTCTCGCACGGCTATATCGCCCGCCGCCCCTAAGGCAGACGCCGCGTAGCGGGTGCGCAACGGTCCTCCTTCTCTGTTCCAAAAAAATCCCCGCCGGAGGCTCCCCCGGTTGCCCCGTCATGCTGCGGCACATAGTAAGGCGCGAAAGGGGCAGCATATGCGCATTCTCATCACCAATGACGACGGTATCTCGGCACCGGGGCTCGCGGTCCTGTCGGACATCGCCCACAGCCTCGCCGGGCCAGACGGCACGGTCTGGACCGTCGCGCCCGCCTTCGAGCAATCCGGCGTCGGTCACTGCATCAGCTATTCCCGCCCCTTCATGATCCAAGAGATCGGCCCGCAGCGCTTCGCGGTCGAGGGCAGCCCCGCCGACTGCGTGCTCGCAGGCCTCTACCAGGTGCTTGACGGCCCGCCCGACCTGATCCTGTCTGGCGTGAACCGCGGCAATAACTCGGCGGAAAACGCGCTGTACTCCGGCACGCTGGGGGCCGCGATCGAGGGGGCGTTGCAGGGCATCCCCGCCATTGCGCTGTCGCAATATTTCGGCCCCGGCAACCGCGATCTGGACAACCCGTTCGAGGCCGCGGCAGCCCACGGCGTCCAGGTGATCAGCCGCATCCTGGCCGCCACGCCCGCGGTGCAGCCGGGCTATCAGCTTTTCTACAACGTCAACGTCCCGCCGGTGGCCGCAGGGGACGTCAAAGGCATCGCGCTGGTGCCTCAGGGCCTGCGCCCCGGCACCGGGTTTCATACCGAGGCGACAACCTCGCCCACGGGCCGCAACTATCTTTGGATCAAGGGCGGCAACCAGCAGGTGCACACCGCCCCCGGCACCGATGCCGCCGTCAACCTCGACGGCGCGATCTCGGTCACGCCGATGCGCGCCGACCTCACCGCCCACGATATGCTGACGCAGCTCTCTGGCATCGCCACATGAGCCAGGACGATCTCGCCACGCGCAAGATGCAGTTCCTCTACGCCCTGCGCTCGAAGGGTGTGACCGACAAACGTGTGCTGCACGCGATGGAAGAGATCGACCGCGGCCCCTTTATCCGGGGCCTTTTCTCGGAACGCGCCTACGAGGATATGCCCCTGCCCATCGCTTGCGGGCAGACGATCAGCCAGCCGTCGGTGGTGGGGTTGATGACCCAGGCGCTGAACATCACGCCGCGCGACAAGGTGCTCGAGGTGGGCACCGGCTCGGGCTACCAGGCGGCGATCCTGGCCAAGCTGGCACGCCGCGTCTACACCATCGACCGGCACAAGCGGCTGGTGCACGAGGCGCGGCTGATCTTCGAATACCTCGGGCTGCACACCATCACGGCGATCACCGGCGACGGATCCTTTGGTCTGCCCGATCAGGCGCCCTTTGACCGCATCATCGTTACCGCCGCCGCCGAGGACCCGCCCGGCCCCCTGCTTGCGCAGCTGAAAGAGGGCGGGATCATGGTGCTGCCCGTCGGCCAGTCCGACACGGTGCAAAGCCTCATCCGGGTGCACAAAACCGCCCAAGGGCTCGACTATGACGAATTGCGCGACGTACGCTTCGTGCCCCTGCTCGAGGGCTTGGGCAAAGAGTAAATCTGGTGTAAAAGCCTGCCATCCCGGCAATGCCCCCATCCACGAGGGGTTCGGAAGAGGACGACGCAGATGAACCAGATACGCCGCACCGCCCGTGGGCCGCTCACCTTGATGGTGCTGGGCCTGACGGTCCTGGCCGCCTGTGACCAACCGCTCGATTTCGATCTGCGGGGCCTGGGCGGCGGGTTCACCACTGCCGATGCCGCGCGCAACGCCACCGCCGACAGGCCCGACGCCGATGACCGGGGCGTGATTTCCTACCCCAACTATCAGGTGGCCGTGGCCCGGCGTGGCGACACCCTGGCCGATGTGGCCACCCGCGTGGGCCTGCCTGCGGACGAACTGGCCCGCTTTAACGGTATCGACACCGACGTATCCCTGCGCGCGGGCGAGGTGATCGCCCTGCCCCGCCGCGTGGCTGAACCCTCGCCCGCCACGGGCGCCGCCACCACCGGCCCGATCCAACCCAGCACCGTGGATGTCACCACGCTTGCCGGCAGCGCCATCGACAACGCCGCCCCCACGCCCGTCACGGCCACCACGCGCACACCGCTGCCTGAGACGGGCCAGGAACCCATCCGCCACCAGGTCGAACGGGGCGAGACGGCCTTTACCATCGCCCGCCTCTATCAGGTGCCCGCCAAGTCGCTGGCCGAATGGAACGGCCTGGGCGCTGATTTCGCCGTGCGCGAGGGGCAGTACCTGCTGATCCCCGTGGCCCGCGTGGCCGCCCCCGACCGCAACGCCGCGGCCGCGGCGACGACCACCGCCCCGGGCCAAGGCTCGCCCACGCCCGTGCCGCCCAGTGCGGCACAGCCCCTGCCGCAGGACGACACCGCCGCACCCCTGCCCCCCGCAGACACATCCGAACCGGTGGCTGACGTGGGCACGCCGACGGCCACAGCCACCTCGGACATGGCGATGCCGGTGCAGGGCAGCATCATCCGCGACTACGCCAAAGGCCGGAACGAAGGCATCGATATCAAGGCGGCACCCGGCAGCCCGGTCAAGGCCGCCACCGCAGGCACCGTCGCCGCCATCACAAAAAGCGCCGAGGGCGTGCCGATCATCGTCATCCGCCACCCCGGCAACCTGCTGACCGTCTACGCCAACGTGGACCAGGTCCAGGTGGCCAAGGACGACACCGTCCGACGCGGCCAAACCATCGCGCGCCTGCGCGACAGCGATGACGTGGCCTATGTGCATTTCGAGGTGCGCGATGGCTTTGACAGCGTGAACCCGAACCCCTACCTCGAATAAGGCAGCATCGCGGCACGCCCCGGTTAGCGGGCGCAGTGGCGCCATGTTTGCCTAAAAATGACCTCGCATTTTACGCAAATGCAGGCAAACGGCCCTAACCACGCCCTGTTGCCAATTCAGAAACAATCCAAGTCAACGATTTGGATTGGTTCGACCCCATGGCCGTCTTTTACGCCTATACCTTCGCCCTGCGCGGCACGCAGACCACCATCAACGGGGGGCAGGTCAACTATGCCTTTGCCCCCAATGGCAGCTGGGAATATTCCGGCGACACCACCTATTTCGTGGTCGAAGAGAACGATGGCGCGACCGTTTTTAACGGCGATGGCGATACCAACGAATTTGTCGACACCAACGAACGCTTTGGCGGCGCGTGGGAACAGACCGCCTTTGTCGACGGGGTCGAACGGCAGATCATCTGGGATTACACGTTCGAGGTGACAGACGGCACGACAACCTGGCGCATCGGCGTCATCGACGTCGACCTGAACAACGACAACGACCTGAACGACGCGGGCGAAGACGGCTATTTCCTGGTCTTTCCCGACGGCTTGCCGCCGCCGAACACGGCGCTCAGCACCGGCGGGATCATTGAAAACGACGACAGCACGCCGCATGTGGGCCTGGGTGCGCAGGTCGTCTGCTTTGCCGCGGGCAGCCTGATCGAAACGCCACATGGCCCTACCCCGGTCGAGGATTTGCAGCCCGGCGATCTGGTCATCACCGCCGACAGCGGGCCACAACCCATCCGCTGGGCCGGTGCCACCACTGTTGCAGCGACGCGCGATCTGGCCCCCGTGGTGATCACCGCGGGCACCTTGGGCAACACGCGCGACCTGGTCGTGTCGCCAAACCACGCCCTTTTGCTCAGCGACTGGCGGGCCGAACTGCTTTTTGGTCAGGACGAGATCCTCGTGCGCGCCTGTGATCTTGCGGGCATGGACGGTGTGTATCGCAAACCCGGCGGGCGGGTCACCTATTGCCATATCCTGCTGGACCGGCACCACCTGGTACAGGCCCACGGGCTGTGGAGCGAGACGCTTTATCCCGGGGCCGTTGCCATGGGCGCGGTCGGCCCGGCCGCCCAGGCCGAAATTGCACAGCTGTTCCCGGATTTGCACAGCTACGGTCCTATGGCCGCCCCCTGCGCACGGGGGTACGAGGCGCGATTGCTCGCCGCCTAAGCTATAGGCTGACGCCCCGCCGCCCGGCCAGATCGCAGAAAAACTGCCACGCGACGCGGCCCGACCGCGACCCGCGCGTGGCCTGCCACTCGATGGCCTCGGCCCACAGGGTGTCTTCGTCAATCTCGACCCCGTAGGCGTCGCAATAGCCGCGGATCATCGCCAGATACTGGTCCTGGTCACAGGCGTGAAAGCCCAGCCACAGCCCAAACCGGTCGCTCAGCGACACCTTCTCCTCCACCGCCTCGGACGGGTTGATGGCACTGCCACGCTCGTTCTCGATCATGTCGCGGGGCATCAGATGGCGCCGGTTCGACGTGGCATAAAGAATCACGTTTTCGGGCCGACCCTCGATCCCGCCATCCAGCACCGCCTTGAGCGATTTGTAATGCGTGTCATCATGGCCAAAGCTTAGATCATCGCAAAAGAGCACAAAGCGCGCCGCGGGTGCAGCCCGCAACACGTTCAGCAACCGACCCACCGATGGCAGGTCTTCGCGGTGCAACTCGACAATCTTCAGCTGCGGAAAATCTGCCTCAAGTGCACCATGTATCGCCTTGACAAGGCTGGATTTTCCCATGCCCCTCGCACCCCATAACAGGGCGTTGTTCGCTGGCAATCCGGCGGCAAACTGGCGCGTGTTGGCCAGCAGCGTGTCACGCGACCGGTCCACCCCCAACAGCAGGTCCAACGGCACCCGCGCCACGCGGTCCACAGGGTCCAACCGGTCCGGCCCCGTCTGCCAGACAAAGGCGCGCGCTGCGTCGAAATCCGGCGCCGCCAAAGGGGCGGGCGCCATCCGTTCTAACGCGGCGGCAATGCGGTCCATCGGGTCGTCGATCACTTGGCGTCATCCTCGGGCAGATCGCCAAAGTCATCCTCGTCGTCGTAATACCCCTCCGCCCGCAGCTTGGCCTCGCGCTTTTTCTCGACCCGGGCGACCAGGAAGATCGACACCTCGTAAAGGCCGTAGACCACGGTAAACAGGATACCTTGGGTGATCACATCGGGCGGCGTGACCAGGGCGGCCAGCACCAGAATGCCGACCATCGCGTATTTGCGCACATTGCCCAGCCCTTCGGCACTGACCAGCCCTGCCTTGCCCATCAGGGTCAGCAGAACGGGCAGTTGAAAGCACAGGCCAAAGGCCATGATGAATTTCAGCGTGATATCCAGGCTCTCGTTCACCTTGCCGAAGAAGGTGATGCGAATGCCCTCTTGGGTCTCGGGCACCACCGCCACATCCGGGGCCGTGACGGGCACATTGGCGGCAAACCCGCTCATCAGGTCGGCAATGATCGACGGCACATCGGCAAAGCCCAGGAAAAACGCCATCGCCAGGGGCGTGACGACAAAATGGGCAAAGGCCGCGCCCAGAAAGAACATCGCAGGCGAGGCGATGAGAAACGGCAGAAACGCATTCTTTTCCTGCCGGTACAGGCCCGGCGCCACAAAGCGCCACATCTGAAACCCGATCACCGGAAATGCCAACGCAAAGCCAAAGACCATCGAGATGCGGAAGAGCGTAAAGAGGTATTCCTGTGGGCTGGTGTACTGCATCGTGGGCGACGGATCGCCCAGATCGCGCAGCGTGGCCTCGATCGGTTCCAACAGGAACTGCAGGATCGGCTCGGCCACCGCAAAGGCCAGGATGATGCCGACCAGAAAGGCGATGACCGACCGGATCAGGCGCGTGCGCAGCTCGGCCAGATGTTCGATCAGCGGCGCGGTGCTGTCATCCATGTCGTCGGTCTGGGTCATCTATGCGTCTTTCGATGGGGCCGCGGCGGGGGCCTGCGCCTCCAACTCCTCGGCCTTGGCCAGCGCATCCGCCGCCTCTTTGGCCTTGCGTTCGGCCTGGGCCCGGGCGGTCGCGGCCTGGATCTTGCGCGCGTTCTCGGCTCGCTCGGCCTTTTCCGCGGCCAGCTTGCCAGTCTCGCTGTCCGGATCGAGGTTGGTCAGGGAAGAGGTCACATCGCGCGCGGCATCCTTCACCCCATCCATGGCAGAGCCCACGGGGTTCGTGGCCGTCTTGATCGTGCGCTGCAGGTCCTTGACACCCGCCTCATCCGCGGCCTGGTTCATGGCCGACGAAAACTCACGCGCCATGCCCCGAGCCTTGCCGACAAAGCGGCCCACTTGCCGAAACACCATCGGCAGGTCCTTGGGGCCAATGACGATCAGCGCCACGATCCCAATGACCAGCAGCTCGGTCCACCCGAGGTCCAGCATGGATCAGACCTTGTCTTTTTCGACGTT
Organism: Pseudomonadota bacterium; assembly: GCA_038525395.1. Taxonomy (GTDB): domain Bacteria; phylum Pseudomonadota; class Alphaproteobacteria; order Rhodobacterales; family Rhodobacteraceae; genus Tateyamaria. Next base: position 42,046 of record JBCBHS010000026.1, read on the forward strand.
CAGGTCCGTCTTGGGGTGCGTGCCCGCGTCCGTGGGCTGGGGCGTGATGTCCTTGGCCTCGTCGACCTGGGCCGCCTCCAACTCGTCCTTGCCTTCGTTCACGCCCTTTTTAAAGCTGGTGATGCCCTTGCCCACCTCGCCCATCAGGCTCGAGATCTTGCCCCGGCCAAACAGCACCAGAACCACAACCGCAATCAGCAGAAGGCCCGGCAAACCGATATTGTTCAACATCGAAATTCTCCCATCCATGGCGGTAGCGCACCGCCGGTCGGACCTGGTTCTACGCGCTGCAGCCGCGTGCGCAAAGGCCAACCCAGCACCCCACCCCGCCCGTGCCACGAATTTTCGTCGAAAATTCGTGTGGCGCGCAGCCAACTGACAGGTTAGTGTCAGTTGCACCCTGCCATACCCGCCCCATCCACAGATGGGAGACCAGAAAATGACCGCAACCGCCGAAATCGTCACCTTCCGCCTCATACCTGGCGCAGACCCCCAGGCCTTTGCCACCGCGGCCCAAGGGATGATGCCATTCCTCATCAGCACGGGCCACATGCACGCCCGCACGCTCAGCTGCGATGACACCGGGCTTTGGACCGATCACATCATCTGGACCAGCCGCGCCGCCGCAGATGCCGCGGCGCGTGCGATGTTCCAACGGCCCGAGGCCGCGCCATTCATGGCGCTGATCGACCAAAACGACATGCACATGCGCCACGCAAGCATTCACCTCGCACCGGATTAGAATGCGCCGCACCGACCGCCTCTTTGACCTCATCCAGATCCTGCGCGACGGCAAGTTGCACACCGCGCAGGAGATGGCCGAGACCTGCGAGGTGTCTGTGCGCACCATCTACCGCGATATGGACACGCTGGTGGCCTCCGGCGTGCCCGTGCAGGGCGAGCGCGGCGTGGGCTACATGATCACCCAAGCGATCAACCTGCCGCCGCTCACCCTCACCGTCGAAGAGCTTGAGGCGCTCAACCTCGGCATGGCCATCGTGGCCGAGGCCGCCGACGACACGCTCAAATCCGCCGCCCGAACGCTTGCCGCCAAGATGGACGCGGTGCTACCCGAACGCACCGTGGCCGAGGCTGAGCAATGGAAATTCGCCGTCTATCCCTTTGCCGATGCCGTGCGCGGCTTTGCCCAGATGCCCACCCTGCGCGCCGCCATCCGCGCCAAGCAAAAGCTGCGCCTGACCTACCATTCCAAAGGCGACCGCATCACCACCCGCACAATCCGCCCCTTGCATATGGAATATTGGGGCCGGGTCTGGACGCTGACCAGCTGGTGCGAACTGCGCCAAGATTTCCGCGTCTTCCGCGTCGACCTGATCCAGTCGGCCGAGGCCCTGCCAGAGATGTTCGTAGACGAGCCCGGCAAACGGTTGCGGGATTACGACCCGAATTTGTGAGGTTTGGCCCCAGTGATGCGCGGGGCGGTCCGCGGCGCTGCGTGCGGAGTGATCAGCACCACCAGTGTGGTCC
>JBCBHS010000027.1:0-41894 GCA_038525395.1 Pseudomonadota bacterium
TCTCTGTTCCAAAAAAATCCCGGGGGGAGGCCGCAGGCCGGGGGGCTGGCCCCCCACGAAATTTCGACGAAATTTCGTGCGCACCCCGCCACACGCACCGAATGACAGCCTGGCTCGCCAGCATCGAAGGCACGGAAACCGGCCACCAGGTCGCCTTGGCCTTGGCCCTGCTCGCGGCCTTCCTGCACGCCGTCTTTGGCGCCCTGCAAAAGGGCCGCCACGACCCCTGGCTGACGCGCGGAGCGATCGACGCCTCCTACGGGCTCATGGCCGCGCCCTTTGCCCTCTTCGTCGTGCCCTGGCCCGAGCCGCATATGTGGCCAATCTTTGCGACGGTCTTTGTCATCCACGTCATCTACAAATGCCTGCAGGCCTGGGCCTATACCAAAGGCGCCTACACGGTCGTCTACCCTGTCGTGCGCGGCACCGGCCCGCTCTTTACCGTCATCGGCGCCTATCTCCTCTTTTCCGAGACGTTCACGCTCACTCAATGGCTGGGCGTCGCAGTGCTGCTGTCGGGCATCTTTGGGCTGGCGCTCTATAACTTGCGCTATCTCGAGGCCGAGCGGGACACGCTGAACATGGCGCTGGGCCTTGCGGTGCTCACCGGGCTTTTTGTGGCGCTCTACACCACTTATGACGCCTACGGGATCCGCGCCACGGAAAATCCGTTCACCTTCCTCGCCTGGTTCTTCATGATCGACGGGCTCTTTATGCCGCCCATCGCCTTGGCGCGGTGGCGGCGGATGCAAGATGCACCCGCTCCGGGCCCCCTCATGCTGCGCGGCGTGATCGGCGGGCTTGTGGCCTTTTTCAGCTTCGGTTCGATCATGATGGCCACGCGCCTGGACAAGGTGGGCGAGGCCGCGGTGCTGCGCGAAACCTCGACCGTCTTTGCCGCCATTATCGGTTGGCTGGTCCTGAAAGAAACGGTAGGACCGCGCAGGATCGCCCTGATGGCGCTGATCGCGGCAGGCGCCGTGATTGTCGAGATGGGCGGATAGCAAAGGTCACGAGCATGCGCGAGACACATACCATCAACCCGATCCTCAAACAGGTGCTGGAACTGGGCCCGCCGCTGGTCTTCTTCCTGATCTACCTGCGCATCAGGGATGAAACCTATAGCTGGGGCGGGACGGACTATTCCGGCTTTATCGTGGCCACCCTCATCTTTGTTCCGATCCTTCTGGTTGCCATGGGTGCGCTCTGGGCGCTGACGGGCAAGCTCAGCCGGATGCAGATCTTTACCGCCTTCATGGTCATCTTCTTCGGCTCGCTCACCGCCTGGTTCAATGACGAACGGTTCTTCAAAATGAAAACCAGCATCGTCTACGGTCTCTTTGCGCTTCTGCTCGGGATCGGGCTGCTGCGCGGGCAAAGCTGGCTGGCCTATGTGCTCAACGATGCGATGCCCATGCGGCACGAGGGGTGGATGATCCTCACCCGGCGGCTCTGCGCGATGTTTGCAGCGCTCGCCATCGCCAACGAAGTCATCTGGCGCACCATGTCGACGGACACCTGGGTCAAGATCGAAACCTTTGGCTTTCCCATTGCCCTCGTGGCCTTCCTCTTTTGGCAAATCACCGCATTGCAAGGGTACCTGATCGAAGAGGGCGATCCGTCCGACACGCCTTAACGCGGTGCAGGGGCCGCGCTGGGCGCGTGCAGCGGCACATAGCGCCATTCCGATTGCGAGGGCGCAATGGCGGCGGCCACCTTGGTCGCCAGGTCCACCGACAACATCGCATCCAGCGCCAGCTTGAACCGCGTGTTGCGCGCAGCCTGGCGGCGCAGGGTGTCAAAGCGCCATTCCAGCACCTCGGCCCCCGGCTCTAACCAGGTGCTGGCCGAACTGGGTGTGCCGATCAGGTACGCAACTTCGCCCAGGAACAGGCCCGGGGGCAGCGAAAACCGATCTTGACCCTTTTCCACATAGGTCGTGCCCGCGATCACGTAATACAGCTTCTCTCCGGTCCCGCCCTCGACGGTCGTCTGCACCCGCTCGGTCACCGTGTACCGACGTACATCGCGCATCAGCACCCGGAAATCCCCGGGCGGCAACGCGGGAAAGCGGTCGAACAGGTCAGCATGCGCCGCAGGCACTGCCAGCCGCGACCGACGCGCCAACAGGGCCAGGATGCCGGAAATGTTGGCGACAGCGATCAGGCCACTGATATAGATCGCCTCCCACAGCGGCGCCACACCCACGGTGAAGTAGTAGACAATGTAAAACCCTGTGCCGGTCAGCACAAACAGACGCAGCACCAGCTGGTTCAGCACGATCAGGCCCAGCATGTACAATCCGCCCGCCGCGTAGACGAGCCACTCTGGGGTCAAGACAAATGCGTCCATGGGCGGGTGGTCTCTCTGACAGCTTCACGCGGCAGACTGCGCGACAAGCCGCCGACAACGCAAAGGAAAAAACGCACGCGTCCCGTTCGACCCGACCCGGAGCCAGCGACGCGGTCAGTCGCGTTTGAACAGGCGTGCTTGGGCGTCCTTATCAACCTTGGTCTGGCGCAGTTCGGCATGCAGCGCACGGCCCGCCTGCACTGCCGGGCGGCTCCCCACGGTGTCCAGCCAGCGGGCCAGGTGCGGCTTGTCATCCAGCGTCTGGTCTTGCCCTTTCCACAGCGACGCCCAGGGCCAGATCGCCATGTCGGCAATGGAATAGTCGCCCGCGACAAACTCGTGTTGCGCCAGCTGTCGATCCAGCACGCCGTACAGCCGCGCAGTCTCAGCCCGGTAGCGATCCTTGGCGTAGGGAATGTCGTGCCCCATCTGCGGCGCGTATTTCAGAAAGTGGTGGGTTTGGCCTGCCATTGGCCCCACACCGCCCATCTGCCACATCAACCACTGATCGACGGCCACCCGGTCCCGCTCGGTCGCGCCGCCAAACTGGCCCGTTTTGCGGGCCAGGTATTGCAGGATCGCGCCGCTTTCAAAGATCGAGATCGGCGCGCCGTCCGGCCCATCCGGGTCGGTTATGGCAGGCATCCTGTTATTGGGCGAGATTTTGAGGAACTCAGGCGCGAACTGGTCCCCTGCGCTGATGTCGATCAAGTGCACGCGGTAGGGCAGGCCAAACTCTTCGAGCGCGATAGAAGCTTTCCAGCCATTGGGCGTAGGCCAGAAATACAGGTCGATCATGTGGGCCTCCGGGCGTGTGTCCGGGGGTTATGATGCGGGTTTTTGCACCGGCGGCAAGCCAAGGGTCAGGCGCGGGCGCGCAAACATGCGTGACCAGCGGGGCGCCACGGCGGCGGGCAGCACCTGCTGCATCGGGTGCAGCGGCACCTTGTCCGGCTGGCGCAGGGCGCGCGCGTAAAAACGCAGCACACCTGCGCGGGTATAGCTGGACCAGTGACAGATGCGCCGCTGGGGCGGGGCGATATGGCCGCCAAAGCGGGTCAGCACCGCCAGCGTGCGCGGGCAATCCAGTTGGATGTTCACGGCATTGGGCAGATCAAGGCCGATGCCCATCGCCCAGTCGCCCTTGACCGGCGGCGCGATCAACCGTTCGAACAGAAAGTCGAACAGGTCGTTTTCGCGGCTGGTGATGTTCAGCAATTCCGCTGTGCGCCCGGCCTCGGTCTCCATCGCGGCCACGGCGCGGCTGGCATAGCTGGCACCTGTCAGGGTCACGATGCGCTGAACGGCGCCCGCGGGCAGACTGTGCAACGCTTCAAAGATCACCTCGGACCCCATCGAATGGGTGATGGCATGTACGGGCCGGTGTGGGGCCAGGGCGCGAATCTCTGCGATGACCTGCGCCAGATGCTGGCCTGCGGCGCGGGCCGCACGTTCGGCGCGCCACAGATTGCCGCGCGCGCGCCAGCCAAAGGCCACCGCCAACCCTTCGTCCGCGTCACCCGTGCCAAAGCCCAGGTGGCGCAGCCACTGCACATGATCTTGCTTGGTCGTCTCGGTCGCGGGGCGAAATATGGTGGTGTGCGGCGAACACGGCGTGCAGTCGGGATCGTATTTGAAGCCATGAACCAGGATCATCACCGGCCCACTGCCGCGCGCGGCAGTGCGGATGGCGGGCAAGGCCGGAGCGGGAGAGCCGTGGAGCACCAGGCCCGCAGGACCTGCATTCAGTCTCAGGATCGGCATCACAGCACCTCCTACCACATTTTGTGGGGCTCCTATGGCGCAGGCATATGACGGAGGGATGAAATTTAAGTTACAGCACCGTGACGGTGTTGACGCGCAACACCCCCTTGCGTATCCGGTTTGCCGTGGCGATTTGTTACCGGATTGCGGGCCACGTTAAATACTTCCGCTAAAAGGTCAGGATGAAAGCCCCCCTTTCGCTTGACCCGCGTCTGGGGGTTTTTTGTGGCCTGACCCCTTTCCAGGCCCGCGATTGGAGACGACCATGTCCGACGACTGGAACCCGCGCACCCGCGCCGTGCACGCCGGCACGCGCCGCAGCCAATATGGCGAGGTGAGCGAGGCGATTTTTCTGACCCAGGGCTTTGTCTATGACACTGCCGAGGCCGCCGCCCAGCGGTTCGAGGCCGCGGGCGAGGACGAGTTCATCTATGCCCGCTATGGCAACCCGACCGTGCGCATGTTCGAGGATCGTATTGCGCAGCTGGAAGGGGCCGAGGACGGCTTTGCCACCGCATCCGGCATGGCCGCCGTGTCGGGCGCGCTGACGGCGATGCTCAAGGCGGGCGACAGGGTGGTGTCGGCACGGGCCTTGTTCGGCTCGTGCCTTTACGTGCTCGAAGAGGTGTTGACGCGCTATGGGGTCGAGGTCGTCTTTGTCGACGGCACCGATCTGGATCAGTGGGCTGCGGCCATCACGCCGGGCACGCGGGCGGTGTTTTTCGAATCCATCTCGAACCCGACGCTAGAGGTCGTGGATATCGCCGCGGTGTCTGACCTGGCCCATGCGGTGGGGGCAACCGTGCTGGTCGACAATGTCTTTGCCACGCCGGTCTTTTCCCAGGCCATCGCGCAGGGCGCCGATGTGGTGATCTACTCCGCGACCAAGCATATCGACGGCCAGGGCCGCGCGCTGGGCGGGATCATCCTGGGCACGCGCGACTTTATCCGCAAAACGGTCGAGCCGTATATGAAGCACACCGGCGGGTCGATGTCGCCCTTTACGGCTTGGGTCATGCTGAAGGGGCTGGAAACACTCGATCTGCGGGTGCGGGCGCAGGCGGCGACCGCGTCCAAGCTGGCAGAGGCGGTGCAGGGGCACCCGGCGCTTGCGCGCACGCTCTACCCCGGCCACCCCGGCCACGCCCAGCACGCGCTGGTACAGCGTCAGATGGACGGGCAAGGCGGCACGGTCTTGTCACTGGACCTTGCTGGCGGGCAGGCGGCGGCATTTGCCTTTCTCAACGCGCTGACCATCCCCGTGATCTCGAACAATCTGGGCGATGCCAAGTCGATCCTGACCCACCCGGCCACCACCACGCACCAACGCCTGCCCCAGGATCAAAAGGACGCGCTGGGCATTACGCCCGGCCTTGTGCGCATGTCCGTGGGGCTGGAAGACACGGGCGATTTGATCGCGGATATCACCCAAGCCTTGGAAAAGGCAGTATAATGCATGACCGGCCCGCTGCGGTGGGCCGTCATTTTCCCCCACTCTTTTTCATCCATGTTGCAGCGTCACACGTAAGTGTTAGCAGAATTGGAAATGTGCGGCGCAGGTATTACCTCTGCTCCACACGCAAAAAGAAAGGGGGGCTACTTTATGAACATTCATACGCCCGACATCACTGCAATACCCGCACGCGACGAGGCTGAGGCCGCATTGAACGTGCTGCGCCGCTGGGCCAAAACCGCCTCAACCACAGATATTCTCGAGTTGGACCCATCGGTCGCGCGGCTTGTGCCCGGCGGGGACGCGGCCAACTATCCGTCCTTTACGCGCAGCTACCCCGAGGAGTTTTCCGTCGACGCCGCGTACAAAAACACGCTGCCCGACCTGCAAAACGGCCCTTCCAGCCTGATCCGCGGGGCCAAGCAGCAAATCCAACATGTCGGCATCTCGAACTTCCGCCTGCCCCTGCGCGTGCAATCGCGCGATGGCGCGGCCCTGACGCTTGAGACATCCGTGACAGGCACTGTCAGCCTGGAGGCGGACAAGAAAGGCATCAACATGTCCCGCATCATGCGGTCCTTCTACAAGCATGCCGAGGAAACGTTCAGCTTTCAGGTGATCGAGGCGGCGCTGGACGACTACAAATCCGATCTCGAAAGCTTTGATGCGCGCATCCAGATGCGGTTTTCCTTCCCGATGAAGGTGGACAGCCTGCGGTCTGGGCTGTCGGGCTATCAGTATTACGACATCGCGCTCGAACTGGTCGAACAGGCGGGTGTGCGCAAAAAGATCATGCACCTCGACTACGTCTATTCGTCGACCTGCCCCTGCTCGCTGGAACTCAGCGAACATGCGCGCGCCACACGGGGCCAGTTGGCCACGCCCCATTCGCAGCGCTCTGTCGCGCGGGTATCGGTCGTTCTGGACGACAGCGCGGATGTGCTGTGGTTCGAGGACCTGATCGAAGCATGCCGCCGCGCGGTACCGACCGAGACCCAAGTGATGGTGAAGCGCGAAGACGAACAAGCCTTTGCCGAGTTGAACGCCGCCAATCCGATCTTTGTCGAGGATGCGGCGCGCCTGTTCTGCGAACAACTGCTCGCCGATGTGCGCGTGGGTGATTTCCGCGTGGTGGCCAGCCACCAGGAAAGCCTGCACAGCCACGACGCCGTGTCGGTCCTGACCGAGGGCGACACCTTTGCCACAGACAGCATCGACCCGCGCATGTTCGCCACGCTGTTCCACGTGGGCTAACCACAGGCGTCGGACACCACTGCAATACGTTCCTGACAAGGCGCGCCCTCACCGGCGCGCCTTTTTTGCGCGTCCACCCCACGCGCCTTACCCGCCACCCGCAACCCGGCCATGCTGCATCGGCATTGGTGTTCTGCACCGCAGCATCCTATCTTAATCCCATCGGGAGGAACGAAAATTCAAGACCCACGAGGTATCCGATGGCCTATCTTTCACAGTCCCAGCCCAACATCCTGTCCACCATCTGGGGTGGCATCACCAACTTCTTTGGTCTGTTCAGCCGCGCGCTGACCGTGTCCGCCGCAATGGACGCCCGCATGCGCCGCATCGAGGCGCTGAACGCCAAAACCGACGAAGAGCTGTTCGAGATGAACCTGCGCCGCGCAGACATCCCGGCGTACGTTTTCCGCGACATGATGCACATCTGACGCGAACGACCTAAGGGCACGGACCCCGGACCGTGCCCACCTGCTTGACAGCCCGCGCGGACCGTTCCAACGCTGGGCGCAATGTTTGACCTGCGCCCAGTTGGATACGTCATCGGCCTGTTGGTCGCCGTGCTTGGCCTGGCCATGCTCTTGCCCCTGGCCGTTGATCTGGCCGAAGGGCGCGGCCACTGGCCCGCCTTCGCGCAAAGCACGATCATCACCGTCCTTACGGGCGGCATGATCGCGCTTAGCTGCCAAAACGGCCTACGCGAGGGGCTCAGCATCCAGCAGACCTTTCTGCTGACCACGGGCGTCTGGCTTGCCCTGCCTGTCTTCGGCGCACTGCCCTTTGTCTTTGGCGCGACCGAGGCCCGCTTTGTCGATGCGTTTTTCGAGGCGATGTCGGGGCTGACCACCACAGGCTCTACCGTGTTTTCCGGCCTAGATGAGATGCCCAAGGGCCTGCTGATCTGGCGGGGCATTCTGCAATGGCTGGGCGGCATTGGTATCATCGTTGTGGCGATGGTGTTTCTGCCCGAACTGCGGGTCGGCGGGATGCAGATTTTTCGCACCGAAGCTTTTGATACCTTTGGTAAAATCCTGCCCCGCGCCACTGAAATCGCCAGCCGCATCTCAGTCATCTATGTGGGGCTGACGCTGCTGTGCGCCTTGGCCTATGTCACCTCTGGCATGACGGCCTTTGATGCGACCGTGCATGCGATGACGACAATCGCCACGGGCGGCTTTGCCAATTACGACGCCTCCTTTGGCGCCTTTGGACCGGCCAGTTCCTACGTCGCCACCGTCTTTATGGTCCTCGCTGCATTGCCCTTTGTGCGTTTTGTCCAGCTCAGCGCGGGGACCGCGCAACCGCTGCTCCGCGACACGCAAATCCACGCCTTTCTGATCACCGCCTTTGTCATCGTCACGTTGATCGCCCTGTGGAACGTCGCCCAGGCCGAGGCGGTGACCGAACCGGCCCTGCGCACCGCGCTTTTCAACACCGTGTCGCTGATGACGGGCACAGGCTATGCCAACGCGGACTATATGCAATGGGGCAGCTTTGCCGTCGCAATCCTGTTTTTCACCGGCCTGATTGGCGGCTGCGCGGGGTCCACGGCCTGTTCGATCAAGGTGTTCCGCTACCAACTTCTTTTTGCCTCCATCCGCGCGCAGCTGCAAAAAACGCGCAGCCCGCATGGCATCTTTACTCCCCGCTACGCAGGCCGCGCCGTGGGCGAGGATGTGCTGAACTCCGTCATGTCGTTTTTCATGTTCTTCACCGTGACCTTGGGGCTTTTGGCCGTCGGCCTGGCCATGACCGGCCTGGACTTTGTCACGGCGGTGTCCGGTGCAGCCACGGCGCTGGCCAATATCGGCCCGGGCCTGGGCGATCAGATTGGGCCTGCGGGCAATTTCGCGGGCCTCAACGACACCGCCAAGTGGCTTTTGGCCGCCGCGATGTTGATCGGGCGGCTCGAGCTGATGGCCGTCTATGTCATCTTTACCCTACAGTTTTGGAGAGCGTGATGTCGCAATCCCGTCCGCTGGGCGCACAGATTTCCCACATGCTGAAAGACCGTGGCGTCGATGTCATCTTTGGCATTCCAGGCGTGCACAATCAGGAAATGTACCGCGGCATCGAAGAGGCCGGGATCACCCACGTGCTGGCCCGGCACGAGCAGGGCGCGGGGTTCATGGCCGACGGCTATGCCCGCGCAACGGGCAAGCCCGGGGTCGCGTATGTGATCACCGGCCCGGGGCTGACCAATATCATGACGCCGATGGGCCAGGCATATTCGGATTCCGTCCCGATGTTGGTCATCTCCTCCTGCCTTGATGACACGTCGATAACAGGGCAATTGCACCAGATGAAGGATCAGCGCGGCGCGGCGGGCACCGTCTGTCACTGGTCCAAAGAGGCGCGCACCGCCGCGGGTGCCTACACGCTGATCGATCAGGCCTTTGGCGAATTCATGGCGCAACGCAAACGCCCAAAGCATATTCAGGTCCCGATTTCCTTGCTGGAAGGGCCCGCCGAACCCGCGCCACCCTCACCGGAATATGCAGCCGGGATCGAAGATTCCCCGGTAAATCGCCCACTCCTGGCTCAACGGATCACCGAGGCGCAGCGCCCCCTGTTCATCTTCGGTGGCGGCGCGGCACACGCGCGGCTGAACCCGGATTCAAGTGATATCATGCTGGACCAACCCGGCTGGGTCGACGCATTCATCAAACTTGGCGCGGCCTCTTTCACCACCTATGCGGGGCGCGGGATTATCCCGGGCGACGCGCCGCTGCACTTCGGTGCGACACTTGCTCGCCCGGACAGCGCGCATGTCATCGCCTCCGCCGATCTGGTTGTCGCAGTGGGCACCAGCCTCGACGAAGTCGACCTCTGGCGCCAACATCTGGGCCACTCCGCCCAGATGATCCGCATCGACATCGACCCGTCCGTCCTGTCTGATCACCATCACGCCAGCATGCAGGTCCATGCGGATGCCAGCTTTGCGATGGACAATATTTGCAAGCGTTGTGCAGGCAACATGCAAAGCAGCGGCTGGTCAGAGGAGGACGTTCGCACCTTCCGCGCCAGGGCCCGCGCCGAGGTCGACGCCGAACGCCCCGGAATCGTCCTGGTCTGCGATGCCCTGCGCGACTGCCTGCCCAAGGGCACAATGATCTATTCCGACATGACCCAATTCGCCTACACTGCGAAAGAGGTCTGGGACATGGACTATCCTGGCCACTGGCACCACCCCACGGGCTTTGGGACGCTGGGCTACGCGACTCCGGCGGCGATCGGCGGGGCGGTGGGACGCCAGGGCAAACCGACACTGGCGATCATCGGCGATTACGGGTTTCACTACACCATGGCCGAGCTGGGCGTGGCCGTGGAACTGGGCCTGCCGCTGCCCATCATCCTGTGGGACAATGGCAAGCTGAAAGAGATTGAGGACAGCATGGTGCGCGCGCAGATCGCGCCCAACGCGGTGGTGGCGCGCAATCCTGACTTTGTGCAACTGGCCCGGGCCTTTGGCGCAAATGCAGCAGCACCCGGCAGCTTGGACGAGATGCAAAAGACCGTCCGCGCCGCTTTCGACGCAGACGGCCCAACGCTGATCTACCTGACACCTGAGATCGCAGGCTGACGCGCACATGCAAGTGCGCCTTACGGTCATGCACATCCTGACAGCGTAAGGCGCACCTGTGGTGCGCGTGCCTTACATCTTGCTGCCTTCCGCGCGGTAGACACCGCCCCAGGTGGTGCCAGCGATATAGCTGGGGCAGCCCTTCTTGCGGGTGTTGATGATCAAGAACCACATCGTCTCGCCCGGGCGGCCTGCGCGGCTGTATTCACAGCCCAAGGGATGCGTCCACCATTGGCCCTGATAGGACACGGGCGGCTTGGCCACTGCGGCCACAGCCGGTGCGGCAGGCGCCAGCACGACCCCTGCGGTGGCAACAATTGCGGCGGTTTTCATAAGGGATTTCAACATTGCGGTACTCCGATCACTGATAATCACATGTCTTTTACAAAGACGGTCAGCGCCCCCACGCGACGCCCCCAAAAGACACGCGCGCCGTTAACACGGGGCTAACAGCGCGCGGCGCTAAACCAGCAATTTTAGTCGAACGGGGTCAGTCCCAGCAGCTGACCAGCACCGTCATCCCCGTCGCTGCCGCCGTCAGATCGACCGGATCGATCGGCACACCGCTATTGGTGCCCGCCGCGGCCATGCCCGCCTGGGCCAGCACATCCTGCAGCGCCTCGCGGTCGAGGGCAAAGCGCACGCCCTCGGGCAACGCCCGGCCCGAGGACGGCGCAGGCATCAGCATCCCAAGCACACCGCCACCACTGTCCAGCACCGGCCCGCCCGCGTCACCGGGCAGCGTCTCCAACGCCAGCCGCGCCAGATCCGGCTCGCCCTGCAACCCGCGCAGATCGCTAAGCGTGCCAAAGGTCATGGACGGCGCGCCCAGTACACCTTCGTAACTGTAGCCCGAGGTCGCAATCTCTGAGCCCAACCGCGGTGCGCTGTTGCTAAAGCGGGCGACCGCCAGCGGTGCCAGCGCCGTCTTGGGCCACAACACGGCCACACCCTTGTCCGCGTCCAACACGGTCACGTCAGCTTCGGTCTCGTTGTCCAGCGTCACGCGCGTGCAGCTTTGCACCGCTGCCGCCGTCGTCAGCACGGTGCCACGCCGGTCGACGAAAAAGCCAGACCGCGACAGGCGTGGCGTGCGCACTTGCAAGCCCGACACCAGGTCAATCGCCTGCGCGTCACTCACTTGCGCAGGCGGTATGGCGCCGGGCAAGCGGGTAAAGCTCTTCTCCATCTCGGTGATCAACCGCCGCCGCCGCTCTTCGTCGCCCGCGGGCCAGATCAGGGTGAAACCCTTGACCGCCCCGTCCGCTAGCGTCACGCGCGTCTCGGAAATCCGCGTCGCATCCTCGCCGATGAGAACGAAAGACCGGTCGCGCCGCTCGCGCGGGCCGTCCAGCGGGACAATGTCCAGCGTCTGCATGATGTCATACAGGCCAAACATCGTCGTCTGATCGCCCTCTTGGCTGATCAGCAGCACGGTGGCCGGGATGTCACCCTTGGCCGTGTAATGGGCAAAGGGGTAATCGTATTTCTCGAACTGCACGACCGCGCGCGGCAGCAGCATCTCGATCCCCGCGGTGGCGTCGGTCACGGTTTCAAGGCCCAGATCCTCAAGCACCGCATTATAGTCGCGCAGCAGCACCGCCCGCTGTTGCGTGGTCAGGATGCCGGTCACGTCAAAGCCCTTTTGCTCTTGCCAGCGGGCCATCGCATTGCGCGTGCCACGGCCAAAGGCGCCGTCGATACCGCCCGCATAGGTGCCGGCCCATTGCAGGGCGATCTGCAGCGCCTCGCGTTCGGCGCGGCTCAGCTGGCGTTCGCTGCGCTGCGCCTCGGCGGGGGTCTCATCCGCGGGGGGCGGGGCAGGGGCCGTGACCTGTGGCGCGGGTTGGGTCGAGGGCACGGGCGATTGCACCACGCCGCGGTTCAGCACATTGGCGCCCACGGGCCAAAACTGCTGGCGAAAGCTGGAACTGAGCGCGATATAGCTGTCGCGCGGGATCACACCCTCGGCACGGTAGACGCGCAGCACTTGGGTCGCGTCGTCGCGGCTGTACGGCCCCAAGGCCACGCCGTACCAACCGCCACCCAGGGCAAAGCCGTTCACATCCGGCAACTCGGCTGCATAGGCGCGCGCGCGTTCGGTCGCGATGTTCAGATTTGGCTGCGCCTCGACCTGGATCCACACCACATCGTCCTGCGCCGCCAACGCACCTGCCAAGGCGACAACCATCGCCCACACCAGCACTACCCGTTTGAAAAACACCCGAAATCCCCTCGTTTGGCTTTGCTGCCGATTGTTTCGTGGCAAGATAAGCCAGAAACTGCTGCAATGAAAATGGGGGAATACCGGCAAAAAGGGACCTCGCGCGCAATTGACCATCCCATGGGCGGGCCGTAGGTAGGGCGCGCATCCCATTCCGGCCCGGTGACCCATGTCCGACACCCCGACAACGCCCCGTTCGTTCCAAGAGATCATCCTGCGCTTGCAGGCCTATTGGGCGTCCAAAGGCTGCGCCGTGTTGCAGCCCTATGACATGGAGGTGGGCGCAGGTACGTTCCATCCCGCCACCACCCTGCGGTCGCTGGGCACGCAAGCCTGGGCCGCAGCCTATGTGCAACCCTCGCGCCGCCCGACAGACGGGCGCTATGGTGAGAACCCCAACCGGCTGCAGCACTATTACCAGTACCAGGTGCTGATCAAACCCTCGCCGCCCGATCTGCAAGACCTGTATCTCGGCTCGCTCGAAGCCATCGGCATCGACATGGCCCTGCACGATATCCGCTTTGTCGAGGACGACTGGGAAAGCCCCACCTTGGGCGCCTGGGGCCTGGGCTGGGAGGTGTGGTGCGACGGGATGGAAGTGTCGCAGTTCACCTATTTCCAACAGGTCGGCGGGCACGACTGTCACCCCGTCTCGGGCGAGCTGACCTATGGGCTTGAGCGGCTGGCGATGTATGTGCTGGGCGTCGATCATGTGATGGACATGCCTTTCAACGACCCGCAAACACCCATCCCGCTCAGCTATGGCGACATCTTCAAGCAGACCGAGGAAGAGTACGCGCGCTGGAATTTCGACGTGGCCAACACCGAGGTGTTGCTGCGCCAGTTCGAAGAGGCCGAGGCCGAATGCGGGAAAATCCTGTCGCTGGCGCATGAGGACCCGAAAACCGGCAAGCGCATCGTCATGGCGCACCCGGCCTATGACCAGTGCATCAAGGCCAGCCACATGTTCAACCTGCTGGACGCCCGCGGCGTGATCTCTGTCACCGAACGGCAGGCCTATATCGGGCGCGTCCGCGCGCTGGCCAAGCAATGCGCCGACGCCTTTGTGCAAACCCGCGCAGGCGGCTGGGCGCCGGAGGATGCTGCGTGACGCGCCCGCTGCCGACAATGACGGCGGTCGCACCGGTTGGCCTGTTCGAACATGCGCTGACCTGGAGCCAAGGCCTGCCGGGCAAGCTGGGCCATATCAGCTATCGCAAGCTCAAGCGGCGGCGCGGCAAGCGGTTGCCGGACTACTACGACGCCCTCATCGCCGATCTGCGGCCTGGTGATTTGTGCATCGACCTGGGCGCCAATGTCGGCGAGATGACCACCCGGTTCGCGCAGCAAGGCGCGGACGTCATCGCGTTCGAGCCGGACCCGGAAACCTTTGAACGCCTGCGCGCAGCAACGCGCGACATGCCGACAGTCACGCTGCACCAAAAGGCGACGGCGGCCGATGCGGCGACACTGACCCTCTATCGATCCGCCAAATATGACGAGGACCCGGTGCAATATTCCGTGGCCGCCTCTCTTGTCCGGCGCGATTACAAAATCGACACCGCCAATGGGGTCGAGGTCGAGGTGATCGACTTCATCGCGTTCCTGCGTGCGCTTGACCGCGATGTCCGCATCCTCAAGGTCGACATCGAAGGCTCCGAATGGGACTTGTTGGAAAAACTGGTCGCGTCGCCACAGCTTGACCGGGTCGACAGCATTTTTGTCGAGACACATGAACGGTTTGACCCGGCGGCGATCATCCCTGTCGCCAACAGGTTGCACCGATTGGCCGAACGTTGCGCGCGCCCCTACATCGACCTGTACTGGGGCCGCACAGCGCGCCCCACGGGAACCTTGGCACAGGACGTCCAGACGTGACCCAAGTCTCCCCCATGCTCCAACCCGTGATGTGCCGCCCATGAGCTATCTCAACGCCACACCTGTCCTGCGCGTGTCCGATTACCAGCGGGCCAAGGCGTTCTATATGGATGTGCTGCGCTTTGACACGGTGGTGAACGAGGCGGGCGATCCTGTCGTGGGCTTCGGCATCTTCCGTGCTGGCAGCGCCCAGATTTTTCTGCACAGCTGGGACGGCGCCGGAGAACCCTGGGACAATTGGCGCGCCTATTTCTACGTGCCGGATATGGAGGCGATGATCGCCCATCTCGACGCGTGCAAGCAGCCCTACAAGGGCCCCGAGGTCACGCCATATGGCATGCGCGAGGTCGAGGTCACCGACCCCGACGGCAACATCCTCTGCTTTGGGCAAGACGCGCCATGAGCGGCAAAATCGTAGGGATCGTCATCTTGCTCAGCTCACTGATCGGCGGCATCGCCCTCTATTATTTGCAAGTCTACGGCTTTTACGAGCCGGTCGAGGTGGCCGAGGTGCAACTGACCTCGGTCGTGTCCGACGCGCCCGAACCGATCCCCTTTGATACGTTCGAAGCCATCGACGCCGACAGTTCGCCCATCCGCTACCGCGCCTGCTTTACCACGCCGATGTCTCTGGCGCTGCTCACCGAAACCTATGTCGGCCTCGACACCGCAACCCCGCGCAACGCACCCGGCTGGTTCGACTGCTTTGACGCCGAGGCCATCGCAGCCGAGTTGGACGCAGGCACCGCCCTGCCATTTCTGGGCGAAAAAAACGTCGATTTCGGCGTCGACCGCATCGTCGCCATCACCGAGGACGGGCGCGGCTATGTCTGGCACGAGCTGAACGACTGCGGCGAGAAAGCCTATGACGGCACGATTGTGGGCGAGGAATGCCCAAGACGGGACACGAATTAATGCCTGACCTTCTGATCGAACTCTTCTCCGAAGAAATCCCCGCGCGCATGCAGAAACGCGCCAGCGAGGATCTGCAAAAGCTGATCACGAACGGTCTGGTCGAGGCGGGGCTGACCTACGCCTCTGCCGCCGCCTTCACCACGCCGCGCCGCCTGTGCCTGACGGTCGAGGGGCTGCTGGCGCAAAGCCCAACCATCCGCGAAGAACGCAAAGGCCCGAAGGCCGACGCCCCCGAAAAGGCCATCGCAGGGTTCCTGCGCGGCGCAGGCCTGACCCGCGATCAGGTCGAGGAACGCCAGACACCCAAGGGCAACGTCCTGTTCGCCGTGATCGAAAAGCCCGGGCGCCCAGCGGCGGACATCATTGCCGACGTGCTTGAGGCAACGATCCGCAACTTCCCCTGGCCCAAATCCATGCGCTGGGGCACAGGGGCGCTGAAATGGGTGCGGCCGCTGCAATCGATCCTGTGCATCCTGACGGACGAGGCGGGCACGCAGATCGTGCCGGGCGACGTCGACGGCATCACCTTTGGCGACACGACCGAAGGCCACCGCTTTATGGCGCCGGGCCGGTTTTCTGTTGCGTCTTTCGACGATTACGCACGCAAACTCAAGCGGGCGCACGTGGTGCTGGACGCCTCGGAACGCGCCAACGCGATCTGGCACGACGCCACTAACGCGGCCTTCGCCAGCGGGCTCGAGGTGGTCGAGGACGCGGGCCTTTTGGCCGAGGTCGCGGGCCTCGTCGAGTGGCCTGTGGTGTTGATGGGAAAAATCGGAAGTGATTTCATGGGCTTGCCGCCTGAAGTGCTGCAAACCTCGATGAAAGAGCATCAAAAGTTCTTCTCTGTCCGCAACCCCAAAACGGGCCGGATCGAACGGTTTATCACGGTCGCGAACCGGGAAACCGCGGACGGTGGTGCAACGATCCTCGCAGGCAACGAAAAGGTACTGAGCGCGCGGCTGGCGGATGCAAAATTCTTTTGGGAGAACGACCTGCGCGTGGCCAAGTCCGACATGAGCGTCTGGACGCAAGCCCTTGAAAACGTGACGTTCCATAACAAGCTGGGCAGTCAAGCCGACCGGATCAAGCGCATCGCAGCCCTCGCCCGAGAACTGGCCCCGGTGGTTGGTGCAGACCCCGATGACGCAGAAGAAGCAGCCCGCCTCGCCAAAGCTGACCTAAGCTCCGAAATGGTCTACGAATTCCCCGAACTTCAAGGGCTTATGGGCCGGTATTACATCGAAGCCTCAGGCCGTGATGCCGCGATTGCCGCAGCGGCGGAAGAGCATTACGCGCCGCTGGGTCCGTCGGACAATGTGCCAACTGCGCCTGTGTCTGTGGCCGTGGCGTTGGCGGACAAACTGGATACGTTGACGGGCTTCTGGGCGATTGATGAGAAGCCAACCGGGTCGAAGGACCCGTTCGCGCTGCGGCGGGCGGCGTTGGGCGTTATTCGGTTGGTGCTAGAAGTTAACGCCAGTGTGAAACTAAGCGCTCTATTGACCCAGGAAGTAGCGTTCCGCTTCGGAGCTTCGCAGATTGGCAACGAGATGATGCCTTTCCAACGTTTCGCTAGGTCAGCGTATGACGCCGGATATGACTTCATCTCTGAAGAAATCGTCGGCTACTTTGAACGAATTTCCCCTGAAATCGAAGAAGACATCGTCGTTGAAGCAAACAAGCGGGTTCCGAACCTCTCCAGAAACCTCCTCACCTTCTTCCACGACCGCCTCAAGGTCTACCTCCGCGACCAAGGTATCCGCCACGACATCATCGACGCCTGCATCGCGATGGAAGGCAACGACGACCTCACCCTCCTCGTCAAACGCGCTCGCGCCCTCTCCGAAACGCTCAAAACCGACGACGGCGAAAACCTGATCCAGGGCTTCAAACGCGCCAACAACATCCTGACCCAAGCCGAAGAGGCGGACGGCGTCGAATACTCCTACGGCGCCGACCCTAAATTCGCGGAAGAACCGCAAGAGGTGGCCCTCTTCGCGGCACTCGATGCGGCCGAGGCGAAAATCACCCCCGCGATGCAGGCCCAGGATTTCACGACCGCCATGTCCGCCATGGCGGCCTTGCGCGGCCCCATCGACGCCTTTTTTGACGCTGTTCAAATCAACACCGACAGCCAAACGGTGCGCCGCAACCGCCTGAACCTGCTCAGCCGCATCCGCACGCTGTGCCTGTCCGTGGCGGACCTGACCAAGATCGACGGGTAAACACCGCGGACGCAAAAGGCTCCGACGCAAATCAATACACGGCCAATACGAAGGGCGCACCACCGGCCCTAGGGCCCCGTCTCTCTGTTCTAAAAAATCCCGGGGGGAGGCCGCAGGCCGGGGGGCTGGCCCCCCTGTCACCCTCGGCCGCACGGACCGAACCTAACCCCTTGTCACGTCAACGTCACAGTCTATGCTGCGCCACAAAAGGGACAGTGCTGCAGTGCAGAATAATCCGAACACAACCCTCGTCACCCCAACCGCGCCGATCACCACGGCGACGCACGGGGGACGGGCCAAATGCCTGCAACGGCTGACCCGGCTGGACCTGCCCGTCCCGCCGACGGTCGCCCTGTCCTTTGGGGCAGTGCACAGCATCGCCAGCGGCCATTTGCCCGACATCGACGCGATCCTGGGCCAGTTCCCGCAAGACGCGCTGCTGTGCGTGCGCCCATCCTCCGAAGACCCCGATTGGGGTGGGCCGTCGGCGATCCTGAACATCGGGATGAACGACGCCCGGTACGAGGTGCTGTGCGCCACGCTGGGCACCGATGCGGCGGCGGCGCTCTTTACCCGCTTTGTGCAAAGCTATGCGGTGCATGTCGACAGGCTGGACCCCGACATGTTCGACGACATCACGGGCGAGGGTCCCCAGGCGCTGGCCGACGTGCTGCGCGCCTATGAGGACGAGACGGAGACCCCGTTTCCCGCCACCCGGGCCGCGCAATTGGCGGGCGTGCTCAAATCCATGGCCCGCGCGTGGGAGGGCACGTCGGCCCGCCTGCTGCGCCAGGCCAAAGGTGCGCCAGCGGATGCGGGCCTGGGCCTCGTGGTGCAACTCATGGCTTTTGGCGTGGGGCAGGGCGAAAGCGGGTCTGGTGTGCTGCAGCTGGTGTCCTCGAAAACCGGCCAGCCTCAAATCACAGGCCGCTATCTGCGGCAAAGCCAGGGACGCGACGCGCTCTTGGGGGACGCGGCCAGCCTCTACATCACCCGTGACAAGCGCGGCCCCTCGCTGGAAGAGCTGGTGCCCGATGCCTTTGCCCAGCTGGTCGCCCACGCGCGCCTGATGCGCACCAAGCTGCGCGAAGAGATGCAGGTCGAATTCACCATCGAAAACGGGCACCTGCACATCCTCGACGGTGTGCGCGTGGCCCGGTCGTCGCGCGCGACGGTGCGCATTGCCGTACAACTGGCCCGCGACGGTGTCATCCCGCGGGAAGAGGCGCTGATGCGGGTCGAGCCGCGCATGCTGAACGAGCTGTTGCACCGCCAAATCGACCGCCATGCAAGGCGCGACATCCTGGGCACCGGCATCGCGGCCAGCCCTGGTGCTGCCACGGGCAAGCTGGTCTTTTCCGCTGCCGAGGCCCAGGCCAGTGCGGCCCGGAACGAGGATTGCATCCTCGTGCGCCGCGAAACCTCGCCCGAGGACATCCGCGGCATGCACGCCGCCAAGGGCGTGATCACCGAACGCGGCGGCATCACCAGCCACGCCGCCGTGATCGGCCGGGGGATCGGCCTGCCGTGCGTCGTCGGTGTGGGCGACATCCGGTTCCAGACCCGCAAGGGCCAGCTGATGACCAAAGGCGGGCGGATCATCTCCGCGGGCGAGGTTGTGACCGTCGACGGCACCAACGGCACTATCCTGCTGGGCGCGCCCGCGATGCAAGAGGCCGCGCTCGACGACGCCTTCCACGACCTGATGGACTGGGCCGATGCCGCCCGCGACATCGACATCCGCGCCAATGCCGACACGCCCGCAGACGCCCAAACCGCGCACAACTTCGCGGCCCAAGGCATCGGGCTGTGCCGCACCGAACACATGTTCTTTGAGGCCGGGCGCCTTACCGTCATGCGCGAGATGATCTTTGCCGAAACCAGCGATGACCGCCGCGCCGTGCTGGAACGCCTGTTGCCCATGCAGCGGGCCGATTTCACGCAGCTGTTCAACATCATGCAGGACAAACCGGTCTGCATCCGCCTGTTCGACCCGCCCCTACACGAATTCCTGCCGACCGACCGGACCGGCCAACACGAGCTTGCAGACGCGCTGAACCTGCCCCTGTCGGACGTCACCCGGCGCATCGACGCGATGATGGAATACAACCCCATGCTGGGCCTGCGCGGCGTGCGGCTGGGCGTGACCATGCCCGAGATTTACGAGATGCAGGCCCGCGCGATCTTTGAGGCGACCGTCGAGGTCAGCCAAGAAGGGCGCGCCGTCGTGCCCGAGATCATGATCCCCCTTGTCAGCGCCAAGCGCGAGGTTGAGCTGGTGCGCGCGCGCATTGACGCTGTGGCTGCCGCCGTCTCGGCCGAGACGGGCGCGCAGTTCACCTACCGCCTGGGCATCATGGTCGAAACCCCGCGCGCCGCCTTGCGCGCCGGGGACATCGCGCAGCACTGCAGCTTTCTCAGTTTTGGCACCAACGACCTCACGCAGATGACCTATGGCCTGTCGCGCGACGACGCGGGGCGGTTCATGTCCGATTACGTCCGCCAGGGTGTCTTTGTCGAGGACCCGTTTCACTCGCTCGACATCGACGGGGTGGGCGAGCTGTTGACGCTGGGATCTGC
The DNA here is from genome assembly GCA_038525395.1 of Pseudomonadota bacterium. Lineage (GTDB taxonomy): Bacteria > Pseudomonadota > Alphaproteobacteria > Rhodobacterales > Rhodobacteraceae > Tateyamaria. Next base: position 20,229 of record JBCBHS010000027.1, read on the forward strand.
CCGCGGGCGGGCGGCGCAGCCGAATGTAACGCTGTCGATCTGCGGCGAACATGGGGGCAACCCCGAATCAATCGCCTTCTGCCGCAAGGCCGGTTTTGACTACGTCTCCTGCTCTCCGTTCCGGGTTCCGGTGGCGCGACTTGCCGCCGCACAGCTGGCCATCGCCGACAAGATCGGGTAGCCAAACCACCCTAAACCCACAGCATTCTGTGACATGCCAGCCTGGACGCAGGTCAAGGGCATGGCGGCCTTGCGCCGCCCACATGACGCAAAACTGGACGTTGGCACAGTTTTTATCTAAACGGCCCGGATTGAAATGATCCTGGGGGTTGACATGCGCACTTTGTTCACATGCGTTTTCGCGTCTATTTTGACGCTGGCAACAGTTGCAACAGCGTCCGAAGACGCAGCCGACACAGCCGCCGCCGACGCGCTGCGCAAGGCCGAGGCGCGCGGGCTAAGCAACGTGCCTGCCGCCCGCCTCAGCGCGCTGCTGACCGAACCCGACCCCCAGACCGATGTGACATTCGCCCGCGCCTGGATTGACGCGCAACCCAAGGCCAAAGGCGACGCGCACTGGCGCTGCCTCAGCGAGGCACTGTATTTCGAGGCGCGCGGCGAGACGGTCAAGGGCCAGTTTGCCGTGGCCGAGGTGATCATGAACCGCGTAAAAAGCGCGCGCTTTCCCGGCAATGTCTGCGGCGTGATCAACCAGGGCACGGGCCGCAAGTACCAGTGCCAGTTCACCTACACCTGCGATGGCGTGCCCGAGGCGATCCACGAACCCCGCGCGTTCGAGCGCGTCGCCAAGGTTGCGCGCGCCGTGCTGGATGGCCGTGCGCCCGCCCTGACCCAAGGGGCCACGCATTACCACACCACAGCCGTGCGCCCGAATTGGAGCCGCGTTTACACCAAGACCGCCGCCATCGGGGTGCACATCTTTTATCGCCACACCTTCCGCACGGCGTCCAACTGAACAGGTTTGACGTTTTCGGCCTGCGGCGCGGCGTCTTTGCCCCTGTCGCGGGTGGGGTCCGGGCGGTAGAAGGGCGGCGCTGACCCCATTTGCAAAGGCCGCGCCATGGCATCCGAAATTCGTCTCGCCTTTTCTCACCCGTCCGAGCGGGCCGAGGCCACGGCCACCACAGCCCCGCTTGATCGCATCTCGGTCCGCGACCACACGGTCGAGGTCGAGATTGGCGCCTTCCAGGCCGAACGTGGGGTGACCCAGCGCATCTGCTTTAACATCGTGGTCGAGGTACGCCCGCTGACCGGGCCCATCGACGACGATGTCGACCGCATCCTCAGCTATGACAAGGTGACCGAGGCGATCACCTTTGAGTTGGCAGACGAGCGTTTGAACCTGCTCGAAACCCTGGCAGAGCGTGTGGCCGACCGCATTCTGATCGAACCACAGGCGATGCGCGTCTTTGTGCGGATTGAAAAGCTGGACCGCGGCCCCGGCGCCTTGGGCGTTGAAATCGTGCGCAGCCGTGGCACGACCCGGCCCGTGGATGCGGACGCGTTGGAGGATGAGGCGCTGCACCCGGCACTTGTCTATCTGTCGAATACCGCCATCGCCTCGGCCAACCTGACAGGTTGGATCGACCAGCTTGAGGGTCAAGGTCGCCCCTTGATCCTGTGCGTCGGCCCTGCGGATGTGCCCGCGCCGGTGGCAAGCCACCCGCTCGCGCAGCGGCGCGTCGATCTGCTGGCCATCGAACAAAACGCCTGGGTGCTGGCCGCCCGCGACGCCCGGTGCAAGGTCGTCGACACAAGGACAGAGATCGACTGGGCCATGCGCAATGGCCAAATCTGTGTCTGGGCGCCGTCCAAGATCGTGCTCGACGCGGTCGATGGCCCCTCGGCCAAGGGCGCGGATGCGGTTGCGCTGGCCTCCTGGTTCGCCTCCGCGGTCGAGGCCGAAGAGATCTTGGTGATTGGCCAGGATGTGCCAACCGTCACATCCGTGGCATCCCGCGCGATGCCTGTGACCTCTGCCACGCTTTAACCGATGCGCTACCTTCGCCCGTTGATGAGTACGGATCCCGCGCGCCCCGCGGGCGCTGTGTGCTGCGGCGCCAGCTGGTTTGCCCATGTCGAAGTGCTGTCGCACGCCGCGCCTGCGCGCGTCATCCCTGCTGCAGAGCTGTCTGCCGACGATCGTGCCCGGCTTGCACGGCCAGTGGAGCCGCCACAGATCATGGGTATCCTCAACACCACACCAGACAGCTTTTCCGACGGCGCCGCGCATAACGAGCTGGAAGATGCGGTGGCGTATGGACATGCGCTCGTCTCCCAAGGCGCGCATATCCTTGATATTGGCGGCGAATCCACGCGCCCCGGCGCGCAGCCGGTGCCCGAAGCCGAAGAGATCGCGCGCACCGCGCCGGTCATCCGTGCGCTGCGTGCCGCGGGTGTCACGGTGCCGATCTCTATCGACACGCGCAAGGCGGCGGTGGCAAAGGCCGCGCTGGATGCTGGCGCAAGCTATGTCAACGACGTCTCCGGCTTTACCTTCGATCCCGACCTCGCCCCGCTATGCGCCGCGCGGGGCGTGCCGGTCTGCGTGATGCACGCCCAGGGGGATCCACAGACGATGCAAGTCAATCCAAAATACGGTAACGTACTGCTCGATGTCTACGACCACCTGGCCGCGCGGATCGACGCGCTCGTGGCTGCGGGCATCGACCGCACCCGCATCACCGCAGACCCGGGCATCGGCTTTGGCAAGACCCAAGCGCACAACCTGGCACTGCTGTCCCGCATCAGCCTTTTTCGCAACCTGGGCGTCCCGATCCTGCTGGGCGCATCGCGCAAGCGCTTCATCGGCACCATCGGGAACGCTCCGGACGCGACGGCGCGCGCGCCGGGGTCCGTCGCCGTGGCCCTCGCCGCCATCGCGCAGGGCGTGCAGGTGATCCGTGCGCATGATGTGGCCGATCACGCACAGGCCATTGCGCTGTGGCGTGCGGCTGTGGCACACCCCGAGACATGACCAAGCTCTTCGGTACCGACGGCGTGCGCGGCACGGCAAACACCCACCCCATGACCGCCGAAATGGCGCTGCGCATTGGTGCGGCGGTCGGGCGCTACTTTTGGCGCGACGGCGATTCCGTGCACCGGGTGGTCATTGGCAAGGATACGCGCCTGTCGGGCTATATGTTCGAAAACGCGCTGACGGCGGGGCTGACGAGTACGGGCATGAACGTGCTGCTGCTGTCGCCGGTGCCGACCCCTGCGGTGGGCCTGCTGACCCGGTCGATGCGCGCGGACCTGGGCGTGATGATCTCGGCCAGTCACAACCATGCGCATGACAATGGGATCAAGTTCTTTGGCCCCGATGGGTTCAAGCTGAGCGACGCAGCGGAGGCCGAGATCGAGCGGCTGGTCGCCGAAGGGGTGGACCCTGTCCCCGCGGGGACAATCGGGCGCGCCAAGCACGTTTATGACGGCCGCTACCGCTATGTAGAGCGGGTCAAATCCTCGTTCCCGCGGCAGATGCGGCTCGATGGGCTCAAGGTCGTGATCGACTGCGCCAACGGTGCTGCCTACAAGGTCGCGCCCGAAGCGTTGTGGGAATTGGGCGCCACCGTCATCCCCGTGGGCACCACGCCCAACGGGCACAACATCAACGACGGCTGCGGCTCGATGCATCCGCAAACCGCGGCCGAGGCGGTGGTGGCGCACGGGGCGGATGTGGGCATCTGCCTTGATGGAGACGCCGACCGCGTGATCCTGCTGGATGAAAAGGGCCGGGTCGGTAATGGCGATCAGTTCATGGGCCTCATGGCGGCCCGCTGGGCTGCCGAAGGACGCCTGAAGGGCGGCGCGCTGGTGGCGACGGTGATGTCGAACCTGGGGCTGGAACGGTACTTGCAAGGCAAGGGCGTGGGCCTGGAACGCACCGGCGTTGGCGACCGCTATGTGGTCGAACGCATGCGCGCGGGTGGCTTTAACCTGGGTGGCGAGCAGTCGGGTCATATCGTCATGACCGATTATGCCACCACAGGCGACGGTCTGATGGCGGGGCTGCAGTTCCTTGCGGCGCTGGTCGAATCCGAACGTCAGGCAAGCGAGGTGCTGCATGTCTTTGACCCGGTGCCGCAGCTGCTGAAAAATGTGCGCTATGCCGCGGGCCAGGCACCGCTGGACATCGCGTCGGTGCAAACGGCGATCTCTGAGGCGGAGGGGCAGTTGAACGGCAAGGGCCGGTTGCTGATCCGCAAGTCGGGGACCGAACCGCTGATCCGCGTGATGGCCGAGTGCGAAGACGAGACCGTCTTGTCCGCCAGCGTGGACCATGTGGTTTCTGCCGTCGAGGCCGCGGTCGCGCCTTGATCGAATCCCTTTGCTGCGTAACCTGCATGCATAGGAATTGACGAGGTATTTCCACGATGAAGCTTTTCACGATGACACTCGCCGCCATGGCCCTGACCACCGGTGCGGCCCTGGCCGATCTAAAGGCGCAGGTGTTGTCGCCCTGGGATGGCAAGACGGTCCCCGCAGGACAGCAATGCGTGTTGTTCGGCGGCAAGGGTGGCACGCCACCGTTCCAGGCGACCGGTATCCCCGACGGAACCGTATGGTTGATCGTCCAATACAACGACCGCAACTATAAACCGCTGTCGCGCAATGGTGGGCACGGCACCATCGGCTATGCGGTCAGCGGGTCGTCTGCCAAACTGCCCGCCGCACCCGGCATGACGACCAAGATGCCACGCGGCGTGCAGGTCGTGGCCGCCGCCAAAAGCAGCGGCGACTACGCCTCGCCCGGGTACCTGCCGCCCTGTTCGGGCGGGCGTGGCCATTCCTACGAGGCCGAAGTGCGCGCCGTGGACGCCAACGGCAAGGTGCTGGACAAGACCCGGATGAAGCTGGGCAAGTACTGACCCTTACGAGGCTCGGCCAAAGAGGCGCCGCAGGGCGCCAAATTGGCTGAGCCCGACACCCGCCAAGATCAGCGTCATTGCGAGCAAAAGGCTGCTGGGCAAGGGTTCGTTCAGGAACCACGCGCCCAGAAACACAGACCACAGCGGAACCTGATAGTTTGTCAGTGACATGAACACCGGCCCCGCGCTGCGAATGACCAGCACGCGCAGCAGGTTCGCGCAGGCTGTTGGCACCAGACCCAGAAAGGCAATGACCAGCAGGGTGGTGCCGTCCGGCCGGGGCGGTGCCCCTTCGACAATCAGCGCCAAGGGGACCACGATGGCCGAGGCCACCAGCAGCAATACGGTGGCAAGGCCGATGGGGTCGATGGCGGGCAAGCGCCGCATCAGGATCGAGCTGATGCCGTAGCAGCAGGCGGCGGTCACACAGGCCACGCGGCCTGCGGTCTCAAGGCTTTGGCCCGTGCTTTCAATGGCTTGCGCGCCGATCAGAACGCATACACCCGCAAAGCCGATGCAAAACCCTAGGCTGCGGCGCCAGGTTAACCGTTCGCCGGGGACCAGGAAATGGGCCAGTGGCAGCACGATCAACGCGACCGAGGCCATTGACACGCCTGCGAACCCTGCGGTGACGTATTGCTGGCCCCAAGCCAGCAGCATGAAGGGGATGCCGGTGCTGAGCCCGCCGATGGCGCACAGCGTCACCTTTGCCCCCAAGGGCGGTGCGCTGGCGAACAATGCGCCGCCGCGGGCGCGCCAGATCACCGTCATCAGAACCGCCGCGAACCCAATGCGCCCTGCGGCCAGCCAAAACGGCGTGATGCCGCGCAACGCGACCTCGGTCACCAGGAACGTGGCGCCCCAGGTCAGGCCCAAAGTCGCGATCATCGCCCAACTGGCCCAGGTGATGCGGGCGCTAGCGATCATGCAAGGCCCGGCTATCGTGCGGCGCCTGATCCCGCGCGGTCATGCCATAGTCGCGGATCACACCCGCCACGCGCAGGCGGTAGTCGTCGAAATGCACGTCGCGGCCAGCTGATTGCGCGTCGCGGTGTTCCGGCAGCTTGCGCCAGTGGTCCAGCGCGTCCTCGTCCGTCCAAAAGGACAGCGAGAGGAGCTTGCCCGGGGTTGCCAGGCTTTCAAACCGCTCGACCGAGATAAAGCCGGGGATGTCGTTCAGATGCGCTTTGAGGGCGGCGGCGCGGTCCAGATAAGGGGCGCGGTGGCCGTCCTTGGGCCACACCTCGAAGATGACGGCGATCATTGCTTGTCCTTCCCTTGCGGGACCACGGATGTCAGCCAGGTCCGGTCCTCTTTGAGGATGAATTTTTCGGATTGTGCAAACAGGTAATTGGCGCGCCCTGCGGGATCCGCAGCCAGGCGGGCGCGATACGCCTCGTAAGCGGCAAGGCTATCAATGTGATATATGCCGTAGGCGAGGGTTGAGGAGCCTTCGTGCGGGGCGAAATAGCCGACAAGGTCGGCGCCGCAACGCGGGATCGCCTCGGCCCAGCGTTGGCCGTATTCGACAAAGGCGGCGCGCTTTGTCGGGTCGATCTGGTATTGGATGATGCAGGTCAGCATGGGGGTCTCCTTAGTGCTGGCTTGCGTGATAGCAGCTTGGATTGCGGGGATGCTTCGGTTACGGTCGAACTATGAAAGAAGGTCCCGATATCTCTCGCATCGCTGCCCTGATGGGCGATCCGGCCCGTGCCAACATCCTGACCGCGCTGATGGATGGGCGGGCGCTGACCGCGTCCGAATTGGCGGAGGAGGCGGGCGTGGGGCTGTCGACGGCGTCCGGGCACCTATCGAAACTGACCGACGGCCATCTGGTACGCCCGCGCAAGCAGGGGCGGCACAAGTATTTCCAATTGGCCGATGCAGAGGTCGCGCATGTGCTGGAGGCACTGATGGGCCTGGCGACGCGCCAAGGCGCCAAACGGGTGCGGACGGGGCCGCGCGATGCGCAGATGCAGCAGGCGCGGGTGTGCTATAACCACCTGGCTGGGCGGATGGGCGTGCAGATGTATCGCAGCCTCTTGGCCCGCGGGCTGTTGGTCGAAGAGGGCGATAGGGTCACGCTGACCCCAAAGGGCGCGGCCTTTGCCACTGAATTTGGCATCGACGTTGCCGCCCTGGCCGCGGCCCGCGCGCCGCTGTGCCTGTCCTGCCTGGATTGGAGCGAGCGGCGCAATCATCTGGCGGGCAGTCTGGGCCGGGCGATGATGACGCGCATGATTGATCTGGGCTGGGCCCGGCGCGATGCGCAGAGCCGGGTGGTGCACATCACGCCCAAGGGTGTGGCGGGTTTTGCCGAGACGTTTCCGGTGTAGTGTCGCTTGAACCTTCGTAAGTCATGGCTTACCGTAAGCTGTGGCTTACGGAGACTCTCTTGCTGCCTTGGCAGACCCAACGCGCCGGATGGTGTTTGAAACGCTCGCCCGGTCCCCCGCCGCAGTGGGCGCGCTGGCCGAAACCTTGCCCGTCAGCCGCCCGGCAGTGTCGCAGCACCTCAAGGTGCTGTCGGATGCGGGGTTGATCGATGTGCAGGCCAAGGGCACGCGGCGCATCTATTCGGTCCGCCAATTCGGGTTGGCCGAGTTGCGCGCCTATCTGGATCAGTTCTGGGACGACGCCTTGGCCGCCTATGCCGACGAAATCCGCAAGATAAAGGCCACCGATCATGACTGAGCCTATCATCAAAACGATTCAAGTGCCGTGCGGCGCGGCGCAAGCCTTTGACGTCTTTGTTCACCGGATTGGCGCGTGGTGGCCCCTGGACGGGCACGCGGTGTCGGCGGCGGCGGGCAAGGCGGCGCTGGATGTCACGATTGAGCCGTGGGTGGGCGGCGCCGTCTACGAGACGATGCACGACGGAACACGGGCCGCTTGGGGCGAGATCGTCGAATATACAGACGGGCGCAAAATCGCGATGACCTGGTATCCCGGCAACAACGCCAACAATGCCACGCGCGTCGATGTGGCGTTCGAAGCGCTGTCTGACGACCTGACCCGCGTGACCCTGACCCACAGCGGGTGGGAAGTCTGGGGCGATGCGGCCCAAGACAAGCGCGCAAACTACAACAGCGGCTGGGATATCGTCTTTGGCACGCACTTTGCACAAGCGGTTGCCGCATAGGCGGGAACCAATCGCTGCGTCCTGCGTTTGCTTTCCAACATCAATTGATTTGGGAGACTTGGAATGGACGGCACAGGCATCATCGTAACACTCAGTCTGGTCACCCTGCTGGGCGTCTGCGTCATCGCGCTGATCGGGAAATATCAGACCGAACAGCGCCTTGCGGATGACGACGCACCAAAATCGACGCTGGCGGCCGACAAGGCCTCTGACGGCAAACCGATCGACGTCTAAGGGCGACCAGCCTGGGCGCGACAGGGCGCGGCACCCGAATTACCTCGGGGGTGCCGCGCCTTTTTTTGTGGCCTATGGCCTTAGTTTTTGGTCTTGTCGACCATTTTGCCCGCTGAAATCCAGGGCATCATGGCGCGCAGTTTCTCACCGGTTTCTTCGATCTGGTGGGCGTCGTTTATGCGGCGTGTGCCTTTGAAGAAGGGCTGGCCGACCTGGTTTTCCGACATGAAGTCACGCACGAACTTGCCGGTCTGGATGTCGGTCAGGATGTCCTTCATCCGCGCCTTGGTCTCGTCATAGGGCAGCACCCGCGGGCCGGAGACGTATTCGCCATATTCCGCCGTGTTCGAGATCGAGTAGTTCATGTTCGCGATGCCGCCTTCGTAGATCAGGTCGACGATCAGCTTCACCTCGTGCAGGCATTCGAAATAGGCCATCTCGGGCGCATAGCCCGCCTCGACCAGCGTCTCGAACCCCATGCGGATCAGTTCCACGAGGCCACCACAAAGCACGGCCTGTTCGCCAAAGAGGTCGGTTTCGCATTCTTCGCGGAAGTTCGTCTCGATAATGCCCGAACGGCCGCCACCGATGGCGGAGCAGTAGCTGAGGCCGATTTCCAGCGCGCGGCCGGAGGCGTCGTTGTCGACCGCCACGAGGCAGGGCACGCCGCCACCTTTGACATATTCGCCGCGCACGGTGTGGCCGGGGCCTTTGGGCGCCATCATGACCACGTCGACACCGGCCTTGGGCTCGATCAGGCCAAAGTGGACGTTGAGGCCGTGGGCGAAGGCAATCGCGGCCCCCTCGCGGATGTTGTCGTGGACGTATTTCTTGTAGGTGTCGGCCTGCAGTTCGTCGGGCATGGTGAACATGATCAGGTCGGCCCAGGCGGCGGCCTCGGCAATGCCCATGGTTTTCAGCCCTTCGCCTTCGGCCTTGGCGATGGATGCCGAGCCGTCGCGCAGGGCGACGACGACGTTTTTGGCGCCGCTGTCGCGCAGGTTCAGGGCGTGGGCGTGGCCTTGGCTGCCGTAGCCGAGAATGGCCACGTTCATGTCCTTGATCAGGTTGATGTCGCAATCGCGGTCGTAATAAACGCGCATGGTGTGTCCTCCGGTTTGGTATCTGTCGGGCGTTATAGGGGCGTTTTACGCCGTGGTCAGCGTTGCTATTTGCATATTTTTGGAACAATGAAGGGTCAGGCATTCGTTTAGTCTGAGGTTTTCGATAAAATCATGCTTGATGATGTGGATCGGCGTATCTTGCGTCAGTGGCAGGCGGATCCCACGCTGGCGCCAGCGGAGTTGGCAGAGCGCGCGCGGGTCAGCGCGGGGCAATTGGCGCGGCGCCAGGCCAGGCTGCGCGCGGCGGGCCTGGTGCGCGGTGTGCAGGCGGTGATTGATTGGGGCGTTTTGGGCTATGCGGTTGAGGTGTCGTTGCGCGTCACCTTGGACAAAACGCAGGCCCGCGCCTTTGATGATTTCATCGCCGCCGCACGGGCCGTGCCTGAGGTGATTGAGATACAGACCTTTTTGGGCCGGGTGGATGTGCGCCTGTCGGTGATTGCGCGCGACATGGGGCATTATCAGCACCTCTACCGCAGCCGCATCCTGACCTTGCCACATATTGCGGACATTGAGGCGCTGATGCATGTGGCGCGGATCAAGAGCGACGAGGCGCTGCCGCTGTGATTGATCTGGATGCGACCGATCTGGCCATTCTGCGGTGCATGTCCGAAGACGCGGGCCAGGGTGCGGGTGCGATTGGCCGGGCCTGCGGGCTGTCACAGCCTGCCGCGTGGCGCCGGATCAAGCGGTTGCGGGACGCGGGCGCGATCCGGGGTCAACGGCTGCGCCTGGATGCCGAGGCGTTGGGATTTGGTGTGACGGTGTTTTTGGGTGTGAAGCTGGCCACCAAGGGCCGGGTGAGCCTGGAGGATTTTGAACGCGCCGTCAGTGCCATCCCCGAGGTGCAGACGGTGGAGCATGTCTTGGGCCTATATGATTACCGCCTGCGGGTCGTGGCCCGCGACTTGCCCGATTTCGAGCGGGTGCTGCGGCGCCGAATCATGACCTTGCCGGGGGCGGGGGAGGTTGAGGCGAATGTGCTGCTGAGCGAAGAGCGCCGCCCGGGACCGTTGGGCGGCGCATCATAGCCGATTGGTTGCACGCGGCGGCAGCCTCGCGCCCGGTCAGGCACCGCCCTGCAGCGCGTGTTCTTATGGGTGGGTCAGGCCGGGAAAGATGTCCATCGGCGCGTCCTGCGCGTCGGCCTCTGCCGCGTGCGTGGAGCGGCATCTGGGCTGGGCAAACAGGCTTTCGCGGGCGCAGCGATGTCGGGCCTGTGAGGCACTTATCCACTGTGCGCGACGGTGGTAATTCTTGCCGTAAAATACCAAGTGTCGTGAGTGTCCGTGGCAACCGCATTTTTTCCGCGCGGCGGTGGCAGTGTCCCGCTTGTGAACGGCGCCGCACGGTATGCAAAAGTCGACTTTGCCACTTGCCGCCCGTGCCCCTAAGAAGGGCGCATATTTGGAGGAGACACCATGCCAGCTTTGCTAGACACCGTGGACCCGCAGGGGCTCGAAGAGTTTTCGGTCGTGTTCACGGACCGGTCGCTGAACCATATGAGTGCCGCGTTCCAGGGGGTGATGACCGACATCTCTGCCATGTTGAAAGAGGTCTATGCCGCGGATGCGGTTGTGGTGGTGCCCGGTGGCGGCACCTTTGGGATGGAGGCGGTGGCGCGCCAGTTTGGCCGCGGGGCGGACGTGCTGGTGGTGCGCAACGGCTGGTTTTCCTATCGCTGGTCGCAGATCTTTGAAACCGGGGGGCTGACGGCCAACACCACGGTGCTGAAGGCGCGCCAGACGGGCAATGCGGCGCCGTCGCCCTTTGCGCCGACGCCGATTGACGCGGTGGTGGATGCCATTCGCAGCCAAAAACCCGATGTCGTTTTTGCCCCGCATGTCGAGACAAGCGCGGGCGTGATCCTGCCGGATGACTATGTGGCCCAGATGGCGGCGGCGGCCCATGAGGTGGGCGCGTTGATGGTGCTGGATTGCATCGCCTCGGGCTGTGCGTGGGTCGATATGCGCGCCTTGGGGGTCGATGTGCTGATCTCCGCCCCGCAAAAGGGGTGGAGCGCGTCGCCCTGTGCGGGCCTTGTCATGCTGTCCCAGCGGGCGGTGGACCGGATGGAAGAGACGACATCGGACAGTTTTGCCATTGATCTGAAGAAGTGGCACCAGATCATGATGGCCTATGAAAACGGCGGGCATGCCTATCACGCGACCATGCCCACGGATGCGCTGCGCGATTTCCGCGACACGATGGTCGAGACGCAGGATTATGGCTTTGCCAAGTTGAAAGACGCGCAGTGGGCCTTGGGCCGGGCTGTGCGCGCGTTGCTGGCCGAGAAGGGCGTGACCTCGGTCGCGGCGGAAGGCTTTGGCGCGCCGGGCGTCGTCGTCAGCTATACGTCCGATCCCGAGGTGCAGACGGGCAAGCGCTTTGCCGCGGAAGGCATGCAGATCGCGGCGGGCGTGCCGCTGCAATGCGACGAGCCCGCGGATTTTCGCACGTTCCGTATTGGGCTCTTTGGCCTCGACAAGCTGTATGACGTGGACGGTACCGTGGCCCGGCTGCGCCGCGTGGTCGATCAGGTCTTGTAAGCCGCAAGCGTGCTGCGCCGACAAGCGCGGACCACAGGTCCGCCTTACCCTGCGCGGCGGATGCCCAGGCCCAGCTGCATCAGCGTTTTGCGCACCGGCGCAACCTGGTGCAGCGCGTTCAGCCCAAAGGCGCGCGCATCGCGGGCCAAGGGGGACGACGCTTGGCTGGTGCGGTTCAACAGGTCGATGCCCGTGACCCGCATGCGAATGTCGCCGATGCGGGCGCGGTGATAGGCGTCGAGCATGTGCGCGTCGCCCAGGCCGTCCGGCCGCCCTTCGGCCAGATCGAGCAGGGTTGCGGTGTCGGCAAAGCTCATGTTCAGCCCTTGCGCGCCGATGGGCGGGACCACATGGGCGGCCTCGGCGATCAGGGCCAGGCGGGTGCCGGACAGGCGTTCCGCCGTTTGGCTGATGATGGGCCAGATGCTGCGGCGCGAGGCGAGGGTGAGGGGGCCCAGCACGTGGCAGCTGCGCGCGCTCATCTCGGTCTCGAATTCTGCGACATCCGCGTGCATACGCGCCGCACTCAGCGCGCCGTCGTCCATCCACACCACGGCAGACGAAGGCAGGCCGTCGTGATCGGGCAGCGGCACCAGCGTAAAAGGCCCGCCGGTTTGATGCACCTCGGTCGAGACGTTTTCGTGCGGGATCGGGTGCGTCACGGCAAAGGCCAGTGCCTTTTGGCCATAGCGCCGGGTGTTGACGGCAATGCCTGCCGCCTGCCGCATGGGCGAGGCGCGTCCGTCGGCGGCAATGACCAGCCGGGCCGACACGCGGGTCCCATCGCTCAGCCCCACGCGCGCTTCGGCGGTGCGCGCGAGCAGGCTGCGCGTGCCCACACCGGGGCGAAAGTCGACATTTGGCAATGTGTCCAGCCGCGCCACCAACGCTTGGCGCAGGCGCCAGTTGGGCAGGTTCCAGCCAAAGGGCAGGTCGGACACGTCCGACGCCTTGAACGCCTTGATCTCGCGCGCGCTGCCGTCGGTGCCGCCTGCATCCACGATGCGCATCACGTCCAGCGCGGCACCGTGCGGGGCCAAGGCGGCCCACGCGCCTGCGCGGTCCAAGAGGTCGCGGCCCGGCTGCAGGATGGCCGTGGTGCGCATATCCGCGCCCTCGGCGTCGCGGTCGGTCACGGGCGGGGTCGGGTCGACGCAGATGACGTGATAGCCGGCGGTGCCAAAGGCCGCCGCTGCCGTAAGGCCCGCAATGCCGCCGCCGGAAATGAGGATGTCGCAGGGGGTGATCTGGGTCATGGTGCCTCCGTTACGCCTAACCTATGGCGCTGTCCGCAGGCGCCAAGGCGGCATCCTGTCCTACCCGCGCAGCTGCGCCAGAAATCCGGCCAGATCGTCGGTGTGATGGTGGATGTGATCGCCCGGCACGGGGGCATCGGCCACATGCACCGTTTTCATCCCCATGGCGTGGGGCGCGGCAAGGTTGCGCGGCTCGTCCTCGAACATCGCGCCTGTGCTGGGGTCGAGGCCGTCGCGGTCAAAGACGCGGGCAAAGGCCGCCGGGTCCGGTTTGGGATGATAATCCGCATGCTCAACGCCATAGACCGCGTCAAAGAGCCCCGACAGCCCGCGGGCGGCCAGCACCCGCTCGGCATAGGGTGCCGAGCCATTGGTATAGACGATGCGCCGCCCGGGCAGGGCGCGGATATGGGCGGCGAGGCTCGGGTCGGGCGTAAGGTGGTCAAGCGAGATATCGTGCACGTCCACCAGATAGGGATCGGGGTCGATGTCATGTTCGCGCATCAGCCCCGCCAGCGTGGTGCCATGGGTGCGCCAATAGTGCACGCGCAGGTGATCGGCCTGCGCCTGGTCCACGCCCAGCGTGTTCATCACATAGGCGGTCATCCGCACCTCGATCTGATCAAACAGGCGGGCGGCAGGGTGGTAGAGCGTGTTGTCGAGGTCAAAGACCCAGGCACGCACATGGGAAAAGGCGTCAGCAGGCATGGGCCCTGCCTAAGCACTCGTGCGCCCATGCGCAAGCGTACGGGGTTGCGCGCTGTGGCGATCAGGCCCTAAGATGATCCAATTCAATGACTTGCGAGGCCCCGCATGCCTGCCCCACGCCCTGCCAATACCGACGCTTATGCGATGATCCTTGAGGCGATCGACATCGGCACCTACCGCCCCGGTGACCGTCTGGTGGAAAGTGAGCTGGCCGAGCGGTTTGGCGTGTCGCGGACGCCGGTGCGCGAGGCGCTGCAGCGGCTTGAGACGCAGTCGCTGCTGTCGCGCGACGGGCGCAGCCTGATCGTGGCCTCGCTGGATCACAACCAGATGTCCGAACTGTACGTCGTGCGCCGCGAGTTGGAAGGCCTGGCCGCTGCGCTGGCCGCGCGGCATGCCACGGCAGAAGAGGTGCGCATTCTGCGCGAGATGGTCGAGGAGGATAACGCGCTGATCGGTGATCCGGTGGCGCTGGCGCGGGCCAACAGGCGCTTTCACACGCAGATCCACCTGGCCTCGCACAACCGATACCTGGTGCAGCAACTGGACCTGGTGCACCGCACCATGGCGCTGATGGCGACCACATCGCTGGCTGCCCGCGGCCGGACCGAGATTGCGCAAAGCGAACATGACGCGATCGTGTCGGCCATCGAGGCCAAGGACGAGGCTGCCGCGGGACAAGCGCTGCGCGACCACATCTCGGTCGCGTTCATGACGCGGCTGAAGCAGGACGCGGAGGCGCGCAAGGAAGACGGCTAGCCGTGTTGGGTTTTGTCCCAGTAGAACGGGTCCGTCACCAGCTCGTACAGCGCCTTGTAGCTGGCGAGCGCGCCCAGCGGGAAATAGACCGACAGGGTGGGCACCCAAGGCAACAGGTGCCTGCGGTTGCTGTCGGATACGGCCAGCAGGCCGATAAAGATATTCAGGCATTCGGTGAGGATGAAAAACCCGGCCAGCGGCCAGATGACGCCCGTGCCAAGCGTCACGATCACCGGATGCGGGATGCCAAATGTGGGCAGCCAAAAGCTCCATAACAGGGGCAGGGCGGCGAATTGCGACACGGTGGCCAAGAACATCGTTTGGATGCCGATAAAGCGGACCCAGCCCAGATCACGCAACAGCGCTGCAGGGCGGCGCATGTGCACGCAATAGGTGATCACATAGCCCTTGAGCCAGCGCGAGCGTTGCTTGACCCAGGGCCAGGCGCGGCAGTTGGCCTCTTCGAACGTGACGGTGGGGATCAGTTGCGTGACATAGCCATTGCGCGCCAAACGGATGCCCAGATCGGCGTCTTCGGTCACGTTATGGGCGTCCCAGCCGCCGAGTTCTTCGAGGATGTCGCGGCGGAAAAACAAGGTGGTACCGCCCAAGGGCAGCACCAGGCCCATGCGTTCGACACCGGGCAGCACCACGCGCCACCAGCTGGCATATTCGATGGCAAAGCAGCGCGCGATCCAGTTTTGGCGGGCGTTGTAAAAGTCGAGCACCCCTTGCAAACAGGCCACGTTTGGTGCGGCTTGGGCGAAATGTGCAGCCACTTTTTCCAGCTGATCCGGCTCTGGCGCGTCCTCGGCGTCCCAGACGCCGATGATGCTGCCGCGGCAGAAATCGAGCGCGTAGTTGAGCGCGCGGGGTTTGGTGGTGATGGTGCCGTCGTCAGGTACTTCGATCACGTGCATCCAATTGGGCAGGTCAGTGGCGGCCAGGGTGGCGCGGGTCACCGTATCTTTGGCCTCAAGCACCAGCACGACGTCCAACAGCGCCTTGGGATAAGTCAGCCGTTCCAGCCGTTTGATCAGCGCCTCGGCGATCCGCTCTTCCTTGAACAGGGGTACCATGACCGAAATGCGGGGCAGGCGGCTTTCTGGCAGGGATGGCAGCGCTTCGATCTTGATGGGGACGCGGTGGATCACGCGGGTCAGCAGCGACAGGGTTTTCAGGGCCGCCGTCATCGCCAGGGTGATCACGCCCCAGCCGATCAAGACGGTGGCAAACCAGGCAGGCGACAGCACAAAGGCCAACAGCAGTGCGGCGCCGATGGCAAGCAGCCCCATCACGCCCAGGGCCGCCAAGGGCGACCAGGTGCGGCAGCTGATCTCGGCCGGCAGTTTTGTTACGGCCCGGTGCGCAAGTTCAGCCCCGTAGAGGGCGGTAATCTGGTGGTTGATCTGCGCGGCATCCGCGATGACCGGCAAGAGCGCAGGGGTGTCCGGGGGGCAGGCGGCCAGCACCGCCGACAGCTGGTCGGGGCGGTTCGTGGCCACCAGCAGGGTCGTCCCGATCCAGCGCCAGGGCACAATGCCGTATCGCTGGCACAGGGTCGCAGGCAGCGCATCGCGCATCCCGGCCGCAGGCGGGTCGGTGGCAAGATCGACGCGGTCGGTGTCGTATTGCACCGCGAGCGCGGTCATCACGTCGCCGCGGTCTGCGTGCCCCTCTGCCACCAAAATTTCGCCCAAAGGCGCGTCGATCCGGTGCTGCGTGGTCAGCGCATCCAGCAGGGTCGGCTGGTCGATCACCCCCGCATGCACCAACTGCCGCCCCACCGGAATGGCGGGCCTGTCCCGCCGGGTGACCGGGCGGGGGGACGTCAGGCGCAGAAGTGGATCGCTCATAAACAGGCCGAACCTTGGTCACAGGGGACCACGCCAGCATGCGAGCGCTTGGTTAATGAACTGTTAAGGTTGTGGTGCCAAAGGCCAATTCAGCCTTGGCGTGCTTCCATTGCCTCGGCAAACCGCTCAAAAAGGTAATAGCTGTCTTGGGGGCCTGGGCTGGCCTCGGGGTGGTATTGGACGGAGTAGACGGGTTTGCCGGTGACGCGGATGCCGCAATTAGAACCATCAAAAAGTGAAGTATGTGTTTCCTCAACGCCCGCAGGCAGCGTCTGGGCGTCGACGGCAAAGCCGTGGTTCATCGAGGTGATCTCGACCTTGCCGGTCTGGAGGTCTTTGACCGGGTGGTTGGCGCCGTGGTGGCCGTGGTTCATCTTGATCGTCTTGGCACCGAGGGCCAGGGCCAGCATCTGGTGGCCAAGGCAGATGCCAAAGACGGGTGTGTCGGTTTTCAGGACCTCTTGGATCATCGGGACGGCATAGGTGCCGGTCGCCGCCGGGTCGCCGGGGCCATTTGACAGGAACACGCCGTCGGGGGCGTGGGCCATCACCTCGTCGGCGGTGGCGGTGGCGGGCAGCACGGTCACGTCGCACCCGGCAGAGGCGAGGCAGCGCAGGATGTTGCGCTTGGCACCGTAATCCACGGCCACGACTTTGTACTTGGCATCGCGCTGCGGCGCATAGCCTTCGGGCCAGGCCCACCGCATCTCGTTCCACTGGTAGGACTGGGCGCAGGTGACGTCCTTGGCCAGGTCCATCCCTTCCAGCCCGGCAAAGGCGCGGGCGGCGGCAACCAGCGCTTGGGTGTCAAATGTGCCATCGGGGTTGTGGGCAAGCGCCACATGTGGTGCCCCGGCCTGCCGGATCGCGCGGGTCAGCCGCCGGGTGTCGACGCCACCGATGGCGATGCGCCCGCGGCTGGCCAGCCAGCTGGAAAGGTCCTGCGCCGCGCGCCAGTTCGACGGCGCGGTCGGCATCCACTTGACCACCATGCCCGACGCCACGGGGTCGCCCGTCTCGTCATCCTCGGGGTTCACGCCGACATTGCCGATATGGGGAAAGGTAAATGTCACCACCTGGCCCGCATAGGACGGGTCGGTCATGATCTCCTGATAGCCGGTCATGGCGGTGTTAAAGCACAACTCGGCCTCGACCTGTCCGGTGGCGCCAAAGCCTTGGCCGTAAAACAGCGTCCCGTCGGCAAGGGCAAGGCAGGCGGTGGGCGTGGCTGGGGCGGGCATGGGCGGACCTATGGGCAAGGGTGACGGGATGGATGACGGGCGGCAAATTGCGCGGAAACTAATGTGCGCGGCAGGCCGGGTCAAGCGCGTTTGATATTTTACACAACCGTTCAATATCAATGGGTTACGCGGTTTTTCGCAGCTTGCCTCGCGGCGCGGCATCTCTTATGGTCAAGGACTTAACACGTGCCCATGGGGATGGACATAGATATGGATTTGCGCACCAAGATCACGGCCGCGTTAAAGCAGGCCATGAAAGACAAGGATGCGGAGCGTCTGTCGACGCTGCGGCTGATCAATGCCGCGATCAAGGACAAGGATATCGACGCCCGGGCCGCGGGCCAGGACGACGGGGTTGGCGCGGACGAAGTGCTTGCTATCCTTGGGAAAATGTCAAAACAGCGCCTGGAAAGCGCCCGCACCTATGAAGAGGGCGGGCGGCTGGACCTGGCCGAGCGGGAGCTGGGCGA
The DNA here is from genome assembly GCA_038525395.1 of Pseudomonadota bacterium. Lineage (GTDB taxonomy): Bacteria > Pseudomonadota > Alphaproteobacteria > Rhodobacterales > Rhodobacteraceae > Tateyamaria. The sequence goes on from JBCBHS010000027.1 coordinate 38,460, forward strand.
GATCAAGGTGATCGAAGAGTTCCTGCCGCAGCAGCTGGACGAGGCGGCGCGCACCAAGGCGGTGGATGCCGCGATTGCCGAAGTGGGGGCCGACAGCATCCGCGATATGGGCAAGGTGATGGGTGTGCTGAAATCGAAATACACCGGTCAGATGGATTTCGGCACGGTCGGGCCGATGGTCAAAGACCGGCTGTGTGCCTCGTAAATCTGGGCAGCGCACGGCGCGTTAAGCAGGGTTAATTCAGGCCAATTGCGGTCGATCTGTCGCAGTGGCGTGCGCCGAGGCGGGCGAAACTGCGCAATTTGCACGGCAAACTGCACAAAAGCGTCGGGCCTGTTTCGCCCTCATTTCGGTGGATTTCCCAAAACTGCGCGGTTTGGGGGGCAAACCGCGCGTTTCACATCTGGCACAGGGGCCGTTGCGCGGGCGCTGCATTAACCTGTGTTACGCGGGGGCCGGTCTGCGCAACGCGCGCTGGAGGTCTTCGAACAGTTCCAGACGCTCTTCCTCGCTGAGGAACGCGCCGATCTCGACCTCGCGGCCTTTGCCTTTGAGCGTGATGTAGTTTGGCACTGGCCCCTCGGCCTCGTATTTGGTGACTTGGGTCCAGTAGCGGTTGCAGTCCCAGGATTGCACCGTGCCATTGGCGTCGGTGCGGGTCAGGTGCGTTTCCTCTTGGTCGAGGGTCAGCACCTCGATGATCTGACGGGCGCGGCGGTTGCGGCGCAGGGCGTAGTACATGGCCCAGACCGCGCCCAGCACAAAGGGCAAGAGCCCCCACAGCACCACGCTGCCCAAGAGCGGCAGGGCGGGGATGAGGATCAGGGTAAAGGTGGTCAGCACAAAGGCCGCCATCCCCTTTTGGGGCAGCGAGTTGTGCGGCCACAACTGCATTTCCTGCGTCTCGGCGGTCGGGTCTGATGTCCAACGGTAAGGCATAAGGTCGAGTATATGCCGTGCGCGCGCGGAGTCGAAGGGCAGGATGTCGCGGAGGCGCGCAGCATGACGCGCCCCCGCCTGCGGCCTAGAGGTCGGTGAAGGCAGGCTGGGCCGCCGGTGCGACGCTGCGCTGCTGCGCGCGGCCCGAGGCGAGGTCCGCGCGGTAGAGCTTAAGCAAGCCGCGGGTGCCGTCGGGCAGCCCGGCGATCTGGCCCAGCGTCTGGGTGCCGCCCGCCTCGGCCCGCAGGTAGGACGTGGTCAGCAGGTGCTGCTGGAAGGTGGTCAGCGTGCCCGTCTCGGGATAGCCCATGTAGCGCTGGTATTGGCTGATGGCGCGGCGCGTGCGCTGGCCCACCTGGCCGTCCACGGTGCCCGCGTCAAAGCCGAAATAGTTGAGCGACGACTGGATCTCGCGCCCCTCGGCGGTGGCGGGGATTTTCGGGCGATAGGTCTTTTTCGGGGCCGCCGCGGTGGTGCGGGTGCGCGGGGTATAGGCGCGCTGCGTGGGCACGGCGGCGGCGCGGGCGCGGGCCCGCTCGCGTTCTTTGCTTTTGCGCACCTCGCTTTGGATGATGGCGCCGGCGACGCCGCCCAGCAGGGCGCCTGCGATAAAGTCCTTGCCATCGGCGCTGGCGCGCGTGGCGGGGACAAGGGCGAGGGCTGCGGCGATGGCGGCAGCGATGAGGGTTTTGGGCAGCATGGCATGCTCCTTTCTTCGTCTGTGGACCTGCGGGGCGGGACGCCTGTTCGGGCAGTGCGGTCCGCGGGGCAGCGATGATGTGAGATGCATATGGCGGGATCGCGCGCGCGGGAAAGCGCGTTGCGCGCGGCCGGGCCGGGATTGGCGGCGGGCTGCCGCTGGTGCCCCGGCATGGGCGAAGTCATGCCGGGGCGGTGCGGTGTGATATTGCATAACAGCCCCTGATTTGGGGCCGTTTCGCGGTCAGGAGCCGGTTTGCGGGCTGGTGGCCGTGGCCGCCCCATCGGCGATGTCCGCGCGGTAGACCTTGAGCAGGCCGCGGGTGCCGTCGGGCTGGGCCGCAATCTCTTGGAACGTGGCGTCGCCGCCTGCCATGGCGCGGTCATAGGAGGTCAGCAGCAGGCGCTGTTCGAAGTCGTTGAGTTGGCCGGTGCTGGGATAGCCCAGGTAGGCCTGGTAATCGCCGATGGCATCGCGCGTGTTGCTGCCGATCTGGCCATCCACGCTGCCTGCGTCAAAGCCGAAGTAGTTGAGCGCGGTTTGGAGGCGCCGCCCTTCGTCGGTGGCGGGGATGCTGGGGCTGGTGGACCGTTGCGCGCGCGGCTGCGGGGCTGCGACGGTGGCGCGTGCGGCGGGGCCGGCGGCCTTGTTGCGCTGTTGCTGCTTTTGGATTTGCGATCCGACGACGCCGCCGATGACGGCGCCTGCGATGAAGTCCTTGGCGTCGGCGGCCACGCGGGTGGCGGGCACGAGGGCAAGGCTGGCCGCGAGGGCCGTGGCGGTGAATTTCGTCTTGAACATATCGCGTTCCTTTCTGTCTGTCGCCCGGGGTCCGGGCGGGCGGCGCGGGCCTATAGGCCTGCGCGGTATGTGACGGGTTAACGCGGAAAGAGCGGCCTGGGTTGCATCACGGGTGTGTTGGGCGCAGGGGCGCGCAGCAAAAAGGGCCCCGGGGGATACCCCGGAGCCCTTGATCAGATCGTGGATCCTGTGCCGCGCTAATGTGACGGCTGTTTGTCCCAGTCTTCCTGTTTGGGAAGCTGTTCGAACGTGTGCTCTGGCGGCGGGCTGGGCAGGGTCCATTCCAGCGTGTCCGCGTATTCGTTCCAGGGGTTGTTCTCGGTCACCTTGGCGCCGCGCAGCAGCGAGTAGGCGATCACACCGAAGAAGAACAGGAACGAGGCAAAGCTGAGGAACGCGCCCCAAGAGGACCATTCGTTCCAGTAGGCGAACTGCTCGGGGTAGTCGATGTAGCGGCGGGGCATGCCCTGACGGCCCAGGAAGTGCTGCGGGAAGAAGGTGATGTTCGCACCGATGAACATCATCCAGAAGTGCAGCTTGCCCGCCCATTCAGGGTACATGCGGCCGGTCATTTTGGGGAAGTAGAAGTAGACCCCCGCAAAGATGGCGAACACGGCACCCAAGCTCATCACATAGTGGAAGTGCGCAACCACGTAGTAGGTGTCGTGGTAGTAGCGGTCGACCGCAGCCTGGCTGAGCACGACGCCGGTCACGCCACCCAAGGTGAAGAGGAAGAGGAAGCCAAAGGCCCAGAGCATCGGTGTCTTGAACTCGACCGAGCCGCCCCACATCGTGGCGATCCAGCTGAACACCTTGACCCCGGTGGGCACGGCAATCACCATCGTCGCCAGCATGAAGTAGGCCTGCTGGTTCAGCGACATGCCGACCGTGTACATGTGGTGCGCCCACACGACAAAGCCCAGCACGCCGATGGCGATCAGCGCCCAAACCATGGGCAGGTAGCCAAAGACCGGCTTGCGGCTGAACGTGGCGA
>JBCBHS010000028.1:0-41838 GCA_038525395.1 Pseudomonadota bacterium
CTTCTCGCGCTCGTCCCCCTATCCCACCGACAACGCGCTGGTGGTCGAGGCGCCGATCTTCCACGTCAACGGCGACGACCCAGAGGCGGTGGTGCACGCCGCCAAGGTCGCGACCGAGTTCCGCCAGAAGTTCCACAAGGACGTCGTGATCGACATCTTCTGCTACCGCCGGTTCGGCCATAACGAGGGCGACGAGCCCATGTTCACCAACCCGGTGATGTACAAAAAGATCAAAAAGCAAAAGACGACGCTCACCCTCTATACCGAACGCCTCGTGCGCGACGGGCTGATCCCCGAGGGCGAGATCGAGGATATGAAGGCCGCCTTTCAGGCCCGCATGAATGACGAGTTCGAGGCCGGCAAAGACTACAAACCCAACAAGGCCGACTGGCTGGACGGCAAGTGGTCGCATCTGGACAAGAACAAAGACGACTACCAGCGCGGCAAAACCGCGATTGCGCCGGAAACACTAGCCGATGTGGGCACGGCGCTGACCACCGTCCCCGACGGCTTTCCGCTGCACAAAACCGTGGGCCGCCTGCTGGACACCAAAAAGGCGATGTTCGACAGCGGCGAAGGCTTTGACTGGGCCACGGGCGAGGCGATCGCCTTCGGCTCTCTGCTGACCGAAGGCTACCCCGTCAGGCTCGCCGGTCAGGACAGCACCCGCGGCACCTTCAGCCAACGGCACTCTGGCCTGATCAACCAGGACACCGAGGAACGGTACTACCCCCTCAATGCCGTCCGCACAGGCCAGGCGCAGTACGAGGTCATCGATTCGATGCTCTCGGAATACGCGGTCCTGGGGTTCGAATATGGCTACAGCCTGGCCGAACCCAACGCGCTGACCCTGTGGGAGGCGCAATTCGGCGACTTTGCCAACGGCGCGCAGATCATGTTCGACCAGTTCATCTCGTCGGGCGAAAGCAAATGGCTGCGCATGTCGGGCCTGGTCGTGCTGCTGCCCCACGGGTTCGAAGGGCAAGGGCCCGAACACTCGTCCGCGCGGCTGGAACGCTTCCTGCAGATGTGCGGTCAGGACAACTGGATCGTTGCCAACTGCACCACACCTGCCAACTACTTCCACATCCTGCGCCGCCAGATCCACCGCGACTTCCGCAAGCCGCTGATCCTGATGACGCCCAAATCGCTCTTGCGCCACAAACTCGCCGTGTCCAAGGCCGACGAATTCACCACCGGCAGCAGCTTTCACCGCGTGCTGTGGGACGACGCGCAGCTGGGCAATTCCGACATCACCCTGGTCGAGGATGACAAGGTCAAGCGGGTCGTCATGTGCTCGGGCAAGGTGTACTATGACCTGCTCGAAGAACGCGACGCGCGTGGCATCGACGACGTGTACCTGATGCGCATCGAACAGTTCTACCCCTTCCCTGCGATCAGCCTGGTCAAGGAACTGGAACGGTTCAAAGGGGCCGAAATGGTCTGGTGCCAGGAAGAGCCGAAAAACCAAGGCGCCTGGACCTTCATCGAACCCAATATCGAATGGGTCCTGACCCGGATCGGCGCCAAGCATCAGCGCCCCGCCTATGTCGGCCGCGCCACCTCGGCCAGCCCCGCCACGGGCCTCGCCAGCCAGCACAAAGCACAACAAGCAGCCCTCGTGAACGATGCGCTGACCATCGAAGGATAAGACCATGACAACCGAAGTCCGCGTGCCCACCCTGGGCGAAAGCGTCACCGAAGCCACCGTTGCCACCTGGTTCAAAAAACCAGGCGACACCGTCGCCGTGGACGAGATGCTGTGTGAGCTGGAAACCGACAAGGTCACGGTCGAGGTCCCCAGCCCCATCGCAGGCACCCTGGCCGACATCGTCGCAGCCGAGGGCGAGACGGTGGGCGTCGACGCCCTTCTGGCCAACATCTCCGCAGGCGACGCAGGCTCGGACGCGGCCCCCAAGGGCAAGGACGCGGCCCAAGACGACGCACCATCAGGTGCCGACAGCGGCGGCGACAGCGTTGACGTGATGGTCCCCACCTTGGGCGAAAGCGTGACCGAGGCCACCGTCAGCACCTGGTTCAAGGCCGTCGGCGACAGCGTCGCCCAAGACGAAATGCTGTGCGAGCTGGAAACCGACAAGGTCAGCGTCGAGGTGCCCGCCCCCGCCGCAGGCGTCCTGGCCGAAATCACCGCACCCGAAGGCGCCACCGTCGATGCCAGCGCCAAACTGGCGGTGATCTCCGCCTCCGGCGCGGTCCCCGCCGCCGCCAAGGAAGGCAACCCCGATCCCAGCAGCAACTACCAAACCCCAGCCGCCGGCGACGGCGCGGGCCGCGAGGACGTCGAAGACGCCCCCGCCGCCAAAAAGGCGATGGCCCAGGCCGGGATCAGCCGCGACCAGGTCACCGGCACCGGCCGCGACGGCCGCGCGATGAAGGATGACGTGGCCCGCGCCGTGGCCGCCGCTGCCAGCGCTCCCGCCGCAGCCCCCGCCCCGGCCATGCCGCGCGCGCCGGTCGCTGCCGACGATGCCGCGCGCGAGGAACGGGTCAAGATGACCCGCCTGCGCCAGACCATCGCCAAGCGCCTCAAGGACAGCCAAAACACCGCCGCCATGCTCACCACCTATAACGAGGTCGACATGACCGAGGTGATGGCCCTGCGCAACGAATACAAAGACCTGTTTTTGAAGAAACACGGGGTCAAGCTGGGCTTTATGTCCTTCTTCACCAAGGCTTGCGTCCACGCCCTGAAAGAGGTGCCCGAGGTCAATGCCGAGATTGACGGCACCGACATCGTCTACAAAAACTTTGTCCACATGGGCATCGCCGCTGGCACGCCCACCGGCCTCGTCGTGCCGGTGATCCGCGATGCGGACGCCATGGGCTTTGCCGCCATCGAAAAGGCGATCGCCGAAAAAGGCGCGCGCGCCCGCGATGGCAAGCTGAGCATGGCCGAAATGCAGGGCGGCACGTTCACGATCTCCAACGGCGGCGTCTACGGCTCGCTCATGTCCTCGCCCATCCTGAACCCGCCACAGTCAGGTATCCTTGGCATGCACAAAATCCAGGATCGCCCCATGGCCATCGGCGGACAGGTGGTGATCCGCCCCATGATGTATCTGGCGCTGTCCTATGACCACCGGATTGTGGATGGCAAAGGCGCGGTGACCTTCCTTGTGCGCGTCAAGGAAGCGCTGGAGGATCCGCGGCGGTTGTTGATGGATTTGTAAATGTCTTTGGAAACGCACGTTTTGAACGGGACGCTCCACCATATCAAATGGTGGTGGGGCGGCGATGCGTGGGATTATCACCTATTCCAGACCGATCAGATGTGTGGTGACTGTTTCCGCAAATTTGTGACCCGTTACAAGGTTGGGCGCAGCCTGCGCCGCGGTCGCGAAACAGATGCATTGCGCGTCATCAAGACCAAAGTAGCGCAAAGCTGGCCCTTGGGTTTATCGGCCCGCTGGCATACGGCGGACTCAATCATAACGCAGTTGCAGGACGAACAGATAACATCAAAACCCTCTGCTTCGCTCGTCAGCAAAGCAATTTGGTTCCTAATGCCAAAGGGTTGGACACTCTACGACAAATACGCAGCCGACGCCTTGGCCATTTCCAATCACAAAGGCTCAACTCAGAAACGCATGCGAGACTACTTCAACAAGTTGCACACCATGCGCTTTGGCCAATTGGCAGACATGCTGCGCAGCGAGATCAAAACAGAACGGCTGCCCGATCTTTGGCCAGAACGCATTATTGATGGCTCCCTTCTCAGCAAAGGAAACATGATTGACCGCATTGGTCCCGATGACGCGTGCCACGTACTCGGTAACCGCCACGGAAACGAACTCAAAGAGGTCTCGCAACGCATAGTCCGCGTGATCAAAGATTTTCTCCAATGGCACGAGGTGCTCAAAACATGACCCCCGAACTCACCTACCTCACATACGCCACCCTCCTCCTGATCATCCACGTCCTGATCCAGGCCACCCTGTCCGACCTGTCCAAAGGCATCGGCTGGGCCCTCGGCCCGCAGGATGAAAAGCGTGACCAGAACGCCGTCGCAGCACGCGTCGAACGTGCCCTGTGGAACTACGTCACCTACTTCCCCGCGTTTGCGGCCACGGCCCTCGCCCTCTCGGTCTCAAACCTGAACACAGAGGCAACAGCCCTCGGGGCCGCCCTCTGGTTCTGGGCGCGGGTCGCCTACATCCCCGCCTACGCTTCTGGCCTGCCGCTCGTCCGGTCCGTCGCGTGGATCGCGTCGATGGTGGGGCTGGTGATCATGGTGCTGGGCATGTTCGGCACACCCCCCGATCCCGTGCTCCTCCAACCGGCAGACGGATGAGCCTGACTAACGCATACCACCGCGCCATCGCCGCGCGCCGCGCCTTTGCCCTGCCGGGCTATCCGACGCTGGCGCAGGCGGGGTTCGACGGCGACTATGTCTCGCGGATCCAGCTGACCTCCGGCAACCTCACCGGCCCGCTTTTGATGTCCAAGGACTGGCTCGACGCCCCTTCGGCCGAAACGCACAAGGACGCGCTGAGACGCACGGGCTACCTGCCGAACATCCCCTACAACAAGGTGATCGACCGGGTGCTGGCGCTGCTGCGCCTCACCCGGGCCGACATCTACATCACGCCGGTGTTCCACCTGCTGACCCCCAAACGGTCCAGCACGATCCCACCCGCCCATGCGCGCGCCAGCTTTGACGCCATCGGGCGGCACGAACTGATGGGCCGCCGCCCCGTGGCCCTGGGCACCGACAGCGCGCGGGTGCTGCAGCACTTTGGCATCGACCACGTCACCGCCCCGCACCCCTCTGCTCGCATCGGCAGCTATGACCACCGGGCCGACCTGATCGCACAGGCGGTGCAGGCCGCATGACCCCGGAACTCACCGCCCTCGCCCTCGCAGCACTCCTGCAAGTGGTGCAATTCTGCCTGATGGCGATCCCCACCAACGTGGAACTCTCGCCGGGCAAAACCCTCTCGCCCCGCGACCGCACGCGGCTGGGCGGCAGTATCCAAGATCAGGTGTCCGACAAAACCGCCCGCCTGATCCGCGCCTGGGAAAACCACTTCGAAAGCCTCGCGCTCTTTACCATCGCGGTGTTCGTCGTCACCCTGGCCGACGCGGGCACCGCCTTCACCGCCACGTGCGCCTGGGCCTACCTTGCCGCGCGCGTCCTCTACATTCCCGCCTACTATTTCGGCCTGATCCCCTGGCGGTCGCTGATCTGGTTCGTGGGCTTTCTTGCCGCCCCGCTCATGCTTCTCGCCACGCTTTTCTAAATCTTCTTCTGACCAAAAATACCTCGGGGGTCCGGGGGCAGCGCCCCCGGTCCGACCGACAACAAAAGGACCAAACCCATGGCTTCTTACGACGTGATCATCATCGGCTCCGGCCCCGGCGGCTATGTCTGCGCCATCCGCTGCGCGCAGCTGGGCCTGAAAACAGCAGTGGTCGAAGGGCGCGAGACGCTGGGCGGGACCTGCCTGAACGTGGGCTGCATCCCCTCCAAGGCGCTCTTGCACGCCAGCCACATGCTGCACGAGGCCGAGCACAACTTTGCCACCATGGGCCTCAAGGGCAAAAGCCCGTCGGTCGACTGGAAACAGATGCTCACCTACAAGGCCGACACCATCGGCCAGAACACCAAGGGCGTCGAATTTCTGTTCAAAAAGAACAAGGTCGACTGGCTGAAGGGCTGGGGCAGCATCCCCGAGGCGGGCAAGGTCAAGGTGGGTGACGACCTGCACGAGGCCAAGCACATCATCATCGCCTCCGGCTCCGAAGCAGCGAGCCTGCCGGGGGTCGAGATCGACGAAAAGGTCGTGGTCTCCTCCACCGGCGCGCTGGAACTGGGCAAGATCCCCAAGAAGATGGTGGTGATCGGCGCAGGCGTGATCGGGCTTGAGCTGGGGTCGGTCTACAGCCGTCTGGGATCAGAGGTGCAGGTGATCGAATTCCTTGACGCCGTGACGCCCGGCATGGACGCCGAGGTGCAGCGCCAGTTCCAAAAGATCATGACAAAACAGGGCCTCAGCTTTACCATGGGCGCCGCCGTGCAATCGGTTGAGGCGACCAAGACCAAGGCCAAGGTCCACTATAAGCTGCGCAAGGATGACAGCGCCCACGAGATGGACGCCGATGTGGTGCTCGTGGCCACGGGGCGCCGCCCCTATACCGAGGGCCTTGGCCTTGATGCGCTGGGGGTCGATATGACCAAGCGCGGGCAGATTGCGGTGGACGCTCAGTGGCAAACCAACGTGCCTGGCATCTACGCCATCGGCGACGTGATCGAGGGGCCGATGCTGGCCCACAAGGCCGAAGACGAGGGCATGGCGGTCGCCGACACGATCGCGGGCAAGCATGGGCACGTGAACTATGGCGTCATCCCCGGCGTCATCTACACCCACCCCGAGGTCGCCAATGTCGGCGTCACCGAAGAGCAGCTGAAAGAGGCGGGCCATGCCTATAAGGCGGGCAAGTTCAGCTTTATGGGCAACGGGCGGGCCAAGGCGAACTTTGCCGCCGACGGCTTTGTCAAAATCCTGGCGGATGCCGAGACCGACCGCATCCTGGGCGCGCATATCATTGGCCCGGCGGCGGGCGACCTGATCCACGAGGTCTGCGTGGCGATGGAATTTGGTGCCTCGGCCGAGGACCTGGCGCTGACCTGCCATGCCCACCCCACCTATTCCGAAGCGGTGCGCGAGGCGGCGCTGGCCTGCGGTCTGGGTGCGATCCACAGCTGATCCAGACCGCCAAACCTGCAATCTGTCCCCGCGGGGACCGATTATGTTAAATTACCACATGCGGGGCTTGGCGTATTCGGGATAGGTGCGGTCGTACTCTGCCCCGCCATCCACACCGTTCGACATATCGGCCAGGATCTCGCCCACCGTGGGCAAACCTGCCGCATCGTCGCGCGCCCAGAAGTCCGAGCGCATGAGCGCCTTGGCGCATTGCGTATAAACCTCTGAAATCTCGAATAGAATAACGGTCGCGGGCAGCTTGTCCCCTTTGGCAAAGCTTTGGCGCAGAGCCGCATCCGTGGTCAGCCGGGCGCTGCCGTTCACGCGCACGGTCGTGTTGGTGCCGGGGATCATGAACAGCAGCGCCGCGCGCCCGTCCGCCACGATGTCGCGCAAACAGTCCAGCCGGTTGTTGCCGCGCCAGTCGGGCATGGCGAGCGTGCCTGCATCCTCGACCCGCACCACAGGGCCGTCATCGCCGCGGGGCGAGCCGTGCACGCCGTCGGGCCCCACGGTGCTCAGGATGCAGAACCGCGCGGCCTCGATCCAGCGTTGATAAAGGGGCGTCAGCTGGGGTGCGACCTTGCGCAAGGCAGACGGGACAGCGGCGGGATAGAGCGCCTGCAGCGCGTCCAGATCGTCAATGACGTCCATCGGGATCGAACCCTCCTTCAACCATCAGCGCGGTCGAGCGCGCCTCGACAGTGTCTTCTAATGCTGCGAGAAATGCGTCGCGGTCCATGTCGTCGGGCATCGGGGGCAGAAATTCGACCACCGCGTGACCGGGTCTGCGTATGATCCCCTTGCGCGGCCAGAAGATACCCACATTGGTGGCAACCGGCACGCAGGGCTGGCCCAACTGTTCGTACAGCACGGCAGTGCCGACCTTGTAGGGCGCTTTGACGCCGGGGGCGACGCGGGTGCCTTGGGAATAGATGATCAACTGGCCGGGCGTGGCGCGCCCCGCCTCGACATCGGCCACCATCTTGCCAATGGCCGCGCCACGTTTGCCCCGTTCGACCGGGACGCATTCCAGACGTTTGGCATAAAGCCCGATGATCGGGGTCCACAGAATCTCGCGCTTCATGATGAATTTGGCTGACGGCAGCGCAGTAAAGATCATCATGATATCGAGGAAGGATTGGTGTTTCGCCGCCACCAGCACTTCGCCATCGGGGACCGTGCCGCGTACTTCTGCGGTGATGCCGACCATCCAGCGCATGCTCCAAAACACCCAGCGGCTGTAGGTTTTGCAGGCCGCGCGGGCGCCCTGTTTGCTGATCATGGCGTAGGGGGCAAAGGCGAGGCCGATCACCAGCATGGCCACATAGATTTGCCCGACAAAGACAAGCGAGCGCAGGTATTGGATCATGACAGCGTCCTAAGCGCGCGGCCCGCCGCATAGGCGGTGGCCAGCAGGGCGACGAGCGCCGCGACGAAGGGCACGAGCAGCGGCAAGAGCCAGCCCGCGCCCTGAAAGCTGAGCCCGGTGAGAAAGCCCGGCGTGTCGCCGCCCGAGGGCATCAGCCACACGGTCAGCATGCCCGCGGCGGCACCCACGACCGCGCCAAAGAATGCGCGCAGGGTGTACCGGCGCACAAAGGCCTGGGCGATATAGCTGTCGGTGGCGCCCACCAGGCGCAGGACGGCGATGACCTGGGCATTTGCGGCAAGGGCGGCATTGGCGGCGAGGGTGACCATCGCCGCGACCGCGCCCAGGATCAGAAGGGCCACGGCCCATCCCAGCGCCCGCAGCCGCTTGGCGGCGGAGACAAGCGGCGCGCGCCAGCGGCTGTGGTCGTCCAGCACGGCGCCCGGCACCTCTGCCGCCAGACGCAGGCGCAGGCCAGTGGCGTCAAAGCCTTGATCCGTCGACACGATCTCGATCAGCCGGGGCACGGGCAGCGCATCCAGCGGGACGTCCTGGCCGAACCACGGGGCCAGCAGCGCCTGCTGTTCCGCGTCCGTCAGCGCGCGCGCGCTGGCGATGCCCGCGGTGGTTTGCAGCACTTGCAACGCCGCGGCGGTTTGCACGGCGCGTTGGTCTTCGGGCGCGACGATGCGGATGGTGGCGGTGCGTGCCAGTTCGTCGCCCCAGCGGTCGGCCAGACGGCCACTGGCCAGCGACAGGGCCAGCGCAAAGACGGCCAGGAAGGCCATGGCGCCCGCGGCGAAGGTGGTCAGCTGTGCGGTAAAGCCGGTGGGCGGCACCACCCGGTCGGCGTGCCTGTCGCCCGCCAGAAGCGCGCGAAAGGTGGCCAGGTCGAACTTCACAGATCGGCCCCCGCCAGTTGCACCCGCCGGTTCGAGATGCGCAGCACGCGGGCCTGTACCTGCGCCTTGGCCGCGCGGATCAGGCCCAGGTCGTGGGTCGCGATCAGGACGGTCTTGCCCATGCGGTTCAGCTCGACCAAGAGGGTCAGGAGGCGCTGCGACATCTCCCAATCGATGTTGCCGGTGGGTTCGTCCGCCAGCACCACGTCGGGCGACATGATGACGGCGCGCGCAAGCGCCGCGCGCTGGCGTTCGCCGCCCGACAGTTCGGGGGGTTGCGCGTCGGCGCGGTGGGTCAGGCCGACCCAGGCCATCAGTTCATCCAGATCGGGGCCTGCGGCCTCGGCATGGCGGCCCGATACGGTGAGCGGCAGCGCGATGTTGTCGGTGACCGACAGGTGGTCGAGGAATTGCACGTCCTGGTGCACCACGCCGATCTTGCGGCGGACCATGGCGACATCATCGCGTTCGAGCGTGCGCACATCGGCCTGGAACACGCGCACAAAGCCCGCCGTGGGCAAGAGCGCGCCATAGCACAGCTTGAGCAGGGTCGTTTTGCCTGCGCCCGAGGGGCCCGTCAGAAAGTGGAACGACCCCGGCGCCAGCTTGACGGAAATGTCCGCCAACAGCTCGCCCCCGCCGTAACTGTAGGCCACATTTTCCAGCTCGATCACGCTTGCCCCCGCCCTGTGACATCTGTTGTGCCTCAGCACCATGCGGGTTTCAATCTGTATGCGCGACGCGCCCGCTGTGCAGTTATGACTTTTCTGGCGGTGGGCTACAACATATGGTAGGGCCTGAGAATGAGGCAGGACCATAGATGCGGCTGATTTGTCCCAATTGCGATGCGCAATACGAGGTTGTGGATGATGTCATTCCGACCGAAGGCCGTGATGTGCAGTGTTCGAACTGTGGTCAGACCTGGTTTCAGCATCACCCCGATCACGCGCCTGCCGAGGCGGATGCGGGCGACCTGCCCCCCGATCTGACCGAGCCTGAGGACGTGCCCGCCCCGGATGAGGAGCGCGCAGCAGCACCGCCCGCGCCGCAGCAGCGCCAGTTGGACCCGTCGGTGGCGGATATTCTGCGCCAAGAGGCCGAGATCGAAGCCCAGGCGCGCGCGCAGGCGGCGGATGGGTTAGAGAGCCAGCCAGAGCTGGGTCTGGACAGTGGCGAAAGCGCCAGTGACCGCCGCGCCCGCGAGGCGCGCGAGCGGATGGCGCGGATGCGCGGCGAAGAGCCTGCGCCCGAGCGTGTGTCCGAGGCGGTGGCGACCGCGGCCGCCATCGGGTCGCGGCGCGAGTTGCTGCCGGATATCGAAGAGATCAATTCGACCCTGCGGTCGACCAGTGACCGCCAGGCGGGCGCCAGCGGTGACACGGGCACCAGCCCCTCGACGGCTGCGGCGCCGCGCCAACCCTCGCGCTTTATGCGGGGGTTTTTGGTGATGGTGGTGCCCACGATCGTCCTGATCGCCATCTATCTGACCGCGCCTGACATTGCCCAATCGGTGCCGCAGGTGGACCCGTATCTAAGCGCCTATGTGGCGCAGGTGGACACGGCGCGGGCTTGGCTGGATGGCCAGGTGACCGGGCTGCTGACCTGGCTGGACACGCTGTCGGCGGGGCCCGAGGAGGCCTGACCGCTAGAAGCGGTCAAGCAGCCGTTTGAGGTAGTCGAGCTCGACATCCGGGCGTTCGCCATCGCCCGAGCGGCGGCGGATTTCGTCAAGCAGGTCGCGCGCGCGGCGATAGACGTCTTCGCCCTGCAACAGCCCTTCTTCGGTGCCGACGGACCCGTTCGAGCCCGGCTCGCGGCCCAGGGGGTCCTGCGCCTCGGCCCGGCGGTCTGCCTCGGCCAGGCCTTGGCCTTGCTGGCCGTTCTGGGCCTCTTGCTGCATCGCCTCGCCCAGGGCGCGCATGCCGTCGCGCAGCGCTTCCATGGCTTGGGATTGGTTGTCGATTGCTTCTGCAAAGTCGCGCTGGCGCAGCGCCTCTTCGGCCCCGTCCATGGCGCGGCCCGCGCGGTCAAGCGCGTCACGCGCGGCGTCGCCTTCGGGCGTGCCCGCACCGGGCAGGCTGCCTTGCTGGCGGCTTAGCTCGTCGCGCAGCGCCTGCTGGCGGTCGGCAAGCGCGCCTTCGCCCTGGCCCTGCCCTTCGGCCTGTTCGGACCCTTCGCCGCCCTGCTGGCCGTCGCTTTGTTCCCCTTGACCCTGGCCGCCCTGGCTGTGCTGCTGGCCCCGGCCCTGGCCGCCATCGCGGCCTTCGTTGCCTTGGCTTTCACCCGCTTGCGCGCCGGGGTTGAACTGTTCTTGCAGGTCGCGGAACGCCTGGTCGCTCAGGCCCTGCTGCTCGCGCAGCGTCTCGGCCAGGCCTTCCATCGCCTGTTCGCCCGGGCTTTGCCCGCCTTGGCCTTCGCCTTGGGTGACGCGCATGTTTTCCAGCATCTCTTGCAGCTCTTGCAGGGCCTGTTCGGCCTCGGCCATGCGGCCTTGCTCCATCAGCTCTTGGATGCGGTCCATCATGCGTTGCAGATCGTCCTGGTTCATCTGCATCTGGTTCTGGCTGTTGCCGGACTGGCGGTTTTCCTCGTTCGCCTCGTCGTCCAGCTGCGCCTGGCGGGACAGCTGGCGCATGTAATCGTCGGTGGCGCGGCGCAACTCGCGCATCAGCTCTTCGATTTCGGCCTGGCTGGCACCGTCGCGCATCGCCTGTTCCAGCCGCTCGCGCGCACGGCGCAGGCGTTCCAGCGCGCTGGACAAATCGCCCTCTTCGATGCCGATGGCAAGGTCCCACATGTCGCGGGCGATGTCCTCTTGCATCTCGTCGGTCAGGCCGTAGCTGGCGAGCGTCTCAAGCTTTTTGATCACGCGGCGCAGACGCAGCTGATCGACCTCTTTGCGGAACACCTCGTCCGGGCGGTGGGCGACGGCGCGCAGCATCTGGGCGATACGGGGCGCGTTTTCGCGCGACCACAGCAGGTCGCGGCGCTGTTCGATCACAACGGCGGCCAGCGGATCAAAAAAGCGGCGCCCAGGCAGGATGATGGGCCGCGGTTCGCTTTGGCCCTGCTGTTCGGCGGCGTCCAGCACGCTAAGCACGACGCGCACGGGCAGGTTGGCCCAGGGGTGTTCCGAGAAATCTTCGATCAGGCTTTCCTCGAACTGGGTGCGGTCACCGGCAAAGGGCATGGGCAGGGCGACGGTCAGCAGCGGGCGGTCTTCGGGCGCTGTGGCCAGGCCATGGCGGCGGTCGATGGCATCAAGGTCAAGCGAAATGCGCGCCTCGCCCGCCTCGACGCCATAGTCGTCGCTGGCCTGGAAGGGCAATGACATTTCGCCCAGCGCGTCAGAGTCCGGTTCGTTCAGGATGGCGACGCGCGGGGCGGCGTCGGGCAGCACGGCGACAGACCAGGTGCGCCCGCCGGGGCCGTTGATCGCAATCTCGCCCGATTGGATGACGGTGAAATCCTGTTCGGACGCGGATGCTGGGGGCAGTTCGCCCAACCGGCCCGACACGGTTTCGGCCACGGTCAGCGCGCCGACCTCGCCATAAAGGCGCAGGGTGATCAAGCTGCCTGCGGGCACTTCGAGCGCGCCTTCGGGGATGTCGTTGAGATAGATCGTGGGCTTGCCGGTGTAGCGCGGGCTTTCTGCCCAGCCTTCCCAGACGGGGCCAGAGGCGAGGCCCGCGGCACCGGGCGTCATGTTCGACACGGAGCCGACGCGCCAGATGGAGCCAAAGATGAGGGCGACGGCAAAGATCAGCACGGCGATATAGCGCAGGGCATAGGGGTCGCGGCGTGCGATGCGCAGGTCGGCGGGCACGGGCTGCGCCGCCTCGGCCCGGGTGGCCATGCGGGCCTGGTGGGCGCGCCACACGGCGGCCGAGGCGCTGTCGGCGTCGCCCACGGCTTGGGTGTCCATCAGCGCCTGGATCGGTCTGCCGGGCAGGGTTTCGTCCAGGCGGACAAGGGCCGCGGATTTCGTCGGCAGGCGGAATTTGGCAAAGGCGTAGATCAGTGCGGCGACCGCTGCGAGTGCCGCGATAACGGCGGCGGCCCACACGGCCTCGACCACGACGCTGTCCTGCAGGCCCAGCATCAGCACGGCAAGCACGGCCAGCACGACGGTGACCAGCGGCCAGGTGGCCTGCCACAGCGCCTCGGCCAACATGCCCGCGCGCGTCCAGAACAGGGGCCAGCGCAGTGCGCTCAGCCCGCGGCGCGCATCATGTTTCGAGAAGTTGGCCATATGTCTCGCGTCCCTTACCGGCGGCGCGGCGCACCATAGCGCCCAAAGCCTGACCACTCTGACAGGGTCAGAGCCATTCGGGAATGGTATCTCGATTTATGATTTCGTCAAAGGTCGGCCTTGCGCGGATCACCGCGTATTGATCGCCATGCACCAAAACCTCGGGAATAAGGGGGCGGGTGTTGTATTCACTGCTCATTACCGCGCCATATGCCCCGGCCGAGCGGAAGGCGACGAGGTCGCCCGCGGCCAGGGGCGGCATCATCCGCTGCTTGGCAAAGGTGTCACCAGATTCGCAGACCGGTCCCACGATGTCATAGGGCGCCTGTTCGGCACCGGGGGCGGGTTCGATGACGGGGATGATGTCGTGATAGGCCTCGTACATCGCGGGGCGGATCAGGTCGTTCATCGCACCGTCGAGGATCAGGAAATCGCGGCCTTCGCCGGATTTGACATAGATGACTTCGCTGACCATCACGCCAGCATTGCCTGCGATCAGGCGCCCCGGCTCAATCTCGATCTCGCAGCCCAGGTGGCCCACGGTGCGTTCGATCATCTTGCCATAGTCCGTGGGCAGCGGCGGCGCGTCGTTCGAGCGGGCGTAGGGGATGCCCAGCCCACCGCCCAGGTCAAGGCGGCGGATGTCGTGGCCGTCAGCGCGCAGCGCCTCGGTCAGCTCGGCCACTTTTTGATAGGCAAGCTCGAACGGGGCCAGTTCGGTCAACTGGCTGCCGATATGGACGTCGATGCCGATCACGTCGAGGTGTTCGAGCCGCCCGGCCAGGGCGTAGACCTCGCGCGCGCGGGCGATGGGGATGCCGAATTTGTTCTCGGACTTGCCTGTGGCGATCTTGG
Source organism: Pseudomonadota bacterium (assembly GCA_038525395.1). Classification (GTDB taxonomy): domain Bacteria; phylum Pseudomonadota; class Alphaproteobacteria; order Rhodobacterales; family Rhodobacteraceae; genus Tateyamaria. Next base: position 14,110 of record JBCBHS010000028.1, read on the forward strand.
CATGGGTTTTGGCGTCGACATCCGGGTTCACGCGGATGGTGATGGGCGCGCGCACGCCCACCTCGCCTGCGACGCGGTTCAGCACCTCCATCTCGGGCTCGCTCTCGACATTGAACTGGCGGATGCCGCCGGTCAGCGCCATGCGGATCTCGTCCGCCGTCTTGCCCACGCCGGAAAACACGATGCGGTCGCCGGGCACGCCTGCGGCCTTGGCGCGCTGGTATTCTCCGCCCGACACCACGTCCATGCCTGCGCCGGCCTGGGCCAGCGTCTTGAGGATGGCCTGGTTGCTGGCCGCCTTCATCGCGTAGCACACCAGGTGGTCCATGCCGCTCAGTGCCTCGTCAAAGAGGGTAAAGTGGCGCAAGAGCGTGGCCGTCGAATAGACGTAAAAGGGCGTGCCCACCGCCGCCGCAATCTCGGCCAGCGGCACATCCTCGGCGTAAAGCGCGCCGTCGCGATAGAGAAAGTGATCCATTAGCCGCCCTTAGCGCCCGGCGCGTGTCAGTTCAACTGATCGGGCGCGACCGCAGAAAGAGGTAGAGGGGCAAGCCACAGCTGACCCCGATGCAAAAGGTGGCGGGGATCGCCAGCAGCGCCAGCCAGTTGCGGCGCACCGCCACCTCGGAGATGATCCAGACGGTCAGCGCGATGGCGGCGATGGTCAGATCCCAGACCAACCCGCTGGTCGCGGCGTTCACGTGCCAGGCGTCGACCATGGCCATGATGTCGTAGCTGTTGGCGTTAAACCAGCTGATGAAATAGTACATCGGGTGGATGGCGCCCCAGATGGCCAGCGCCAGATAGATCATGCGAATGGGGGCCATGGATCAAAACACCCCGACGCCGACGCTCAGTGGCCCCTTGGTGACGCCGACGGTGCCGCCCACATGCACCCCGCCCGAGCCGATGCCGATGGACAGGCCCGCATTGGGCTGCACAGGTTCGCCATCGGCGCCACAGGCGGCCAGGGCCAAGAGGGCAAGTACGGTTGCGGCGCGGATCATGACAGCAGCTCCTTCCAGCGGGCAATTTGGGCGCGCACCTGCGCAGGTGCGGTGCCCCCGTAAGATGTACGCGAAGCGACGGAGTTTTCCACACTCAAAACGTCGTAGACCCCTTTGGTAATGCCTGCGTGCGCCGTTTGCATCTGCGCCAGCGTCAAATCGGGCAGATCGCAGCCCTCGGCCTCGGCCAGGGCGACGAGGCTGCCGGTGATGTGATGCGCATCCCGAAACGGCAGGCCCAGCACCCGCACCAGCCAGTCGGCCAGATCCGTCGCCGTGGAAAAGCCCGAACTGGCCGCCGCCGCCAGGCTGTCGCGGTTGGCCGTCATGTCGCGCACCATGCCGTCCATAGCCGCCAGCGCCAGCATCCAGTTGTCGGCGGCGTCGAAGACCTGCTCCTTGTCTTCCTGCATGTCTTTGGAATAGGCCAGCGGCAGCCCCTTCATCACCATCATCAGCGCCGTGTTGGCACCAAAGATGCGGCCCACCTTGGCCCGGATCAGCTCTGCGGCGTCAGGGTTCTTCTTCTGCGGCATGATGGACGAGCCGGTGGAAAAGCGGTCCGACAAGGTGACAAAGCGGAACTGGGCCGAGGACCAGATCACCAATTCCTCGGCAAAGCGGCTAAGATGCATGGCGCAGATGCTGGCCACGTTCAGAAACTCGAGCGCAAAGTCACGGTCACTGACCGCGTCCAACGAATTGGCCGCAGGCCGGTCAAAGCCCAGCGCCGCTGCCGTCATCTGCCGATCAATCGGGAAGGACGTGCCCGCCAGCGCCGCCGCGCCCAAGGGCGATTCATTCATCCGGGCGCGCGCATCGCGCACCCGGGACAGATCGCGGCCAAACATCTCGACATAGGCCATCATGTGATGGCCCCAGGTCACCGGCTGGGCCGTCTGCAAATGGGTAAAGCCCGGCATGACCCAATCGGCCCCCGCCGCGGCCTGGTCCAGCAGTGCCGCAATCAGCGACAACAGCGCGCCCTCGGCGGCATCCAACTGGTCGCGCACCCACAGTTTGAAATCCGTGGCCACCTGATCGTTGCGGGACCGCCCGGTGTGCAACCGCCCGGCAGGCGCGCCGATGATCTCCTTCAGCCGCGCCTCGACATTCATGTGAATGTCTTCCAGCGCGGCAGAGAACGCAAAGGTCCCGCCGTCGATCTCTGACAAGACCGTGAGCAGCCCTTCCCGTATCGCTGCCGCATCCTTATCGTCGATGATGCCGGTGGCGCCCAACATGGCGGCATGGGCGCGAGACCCTGCAATGTCCTGGGACGCCATGCGCTGGTCAAACCCGATCGAGGCATTAATTGCCTCCATGATCGCGTCCGGCCCAGCGGCAAAGCGCCCGCCCCACATGGCATTTGCGGATTTCTCGGTCATCGACGTGCGCCCACCTTAGGAAGAGACATGAAACGAATTCTTGCCGCAGCCCTCTACATGGCCCTGAGCATGGGCGCAATTGCCGCCCCAATCGCGGCCCAGGCCGATACCACCGCCGCCCAAGCGCTGCGCACGGGCGACATGCAAAAGCTGATCTTTGCCGACACGCCCGAGGCAGTGCCAGATGTGCCCTACCAACTGGCCGACGATGCGGGCACGGGCAGCCTCGCGGACTATCAGGGCAAGCATATCCTGGTGAACTTCTGGGCCACCTGGTGCGCGCCGTGCCGGCACGAGATGCCGATGCTGGCCGATCTGCAAACCGAACTGGGCGGCGACACGTTCGAGGTGGTGACCATCGCTACCGGGCGCAACAATCCGGCGGCCATCGTCAAATTCTTTGACGAGATCGGCGTCGACAACCTGCCCCGGCACCAGGATCCGAAACAAAAGCTGGCCGCGCAAATGGGCATCTTTGGCCTGCCCATCACCGTGCTGATCGACCCCGAGGGCCGCGAGATTGCCCGCCTGCGCGGCGATGCCGACTGGTCCTCCGACAGTGCCAAAGCGGTGATTGCGGCCCTGATCGCCCCCGACGGCAGCTGACCTTTCTCTGTTCCAAAAAATCCTGGGGGAACGGCGCAGCCGTGGGGGCAAAGCCCCCTAAAAAATCGTGTCGCCGCCAGGCGGCCTTTGGATCAGGTCAGATAAACCCCATCACGCCGCGTGGCGCAGGATCGCGGCCTCGCTACCGCTCAGGTTCCGCCGCGCATAGCCGCCATAGGTGTGCGGGTCGTATTCCAGGTTTGGCAGATGCGCGATCAGGCGCGCGCGGTCGGCGTCGGCCAGTGTGGACAGCGCCGTGTTCGACGGGTGATAGCTCTCGGTCTCGATCCCATTGGCGCGCAGTACCTCGTGGCGCGGCAGCAGCAGGTGCACATAGGTCACCTCGCGCACGGCCAGATCCACAGTGATGCTGCCGCCGTTGATCAGATCCTTGGCCGCCACCAGAACCTCGGGCGTGTTGAACAGATCGCGCGCGACCGCGCCTTTGACCAGCATGCGGTGGTCGGGCGAGACGAGCAGCGGCGTGTCGGGCTGTTCGATCCCCAGCGCACCGGCCGTGATGCGCACCGGGCGCAGGCGCGGCATGGCAAAAAGGCGCGCGCCGGTCATGCGGCGGCTGCCGATCCACTGCACCTCTTGGGCGCCATTGTCCTTGGTGGACACGCAATCGCCCTCGCGCAGCTCTTCGACCAGGCGGGGGCCGTCGGGCGTGTCGATCCGGGTGCCGGGGGTAAAACAGATAACGCCGCCCGAACCCTCACCCAAATGATCGCCCGGCGCCGTGTTCACCGTATGATGCACCACCCACAGATCCGTATCGCGCGGCGGAATTTCGTTCAAAAACATCAAGAGCGGCTGCGCGCCACGGCCCACGTCGATCAGCGTGACGGTATAGCTTTGTGCCCCATCGGTGACGACAAAGCTGCTGTCGGTCAACAGCGCCTCGTCCGTGTCCACCGGCGCATCCAGTGGCGCGCGCTCCATCGCGGCCCCCACCAAGCGGTGTACCATACGCGCCGCCCGGCGGCGCATTGCCTCTGCTCCATCTGCCCCGTCCAGTCGCAACACATCCTGCGGCCCGTCCACACGCACAGCGTCCCCACGCCACGCCCAGGCAGCACCCACAGCCAGTGACTGCACAGGTGCGGCCCCGAGACCGTCCAATTCCGTCTGCGACCAGGAGATGACAAACGTGCCACGAAAGCCCGTTTTCATTGCCTGTATGCCTGCCTTACTTTTTTTATTACCCAAACGTTAACAAAGCCGACGCGATCTGGGAAGTTCAAATTTGTGACAGATTTCATAGAGTTGCGGGACCACCCTCACCCAACTGCTTGATAGGTCATCTATGTTGCATTCTCGTCACGCTAGAATGCGACGCGGATGCGCACCGACCCCACGATCTGCCCTTCGCTTTGCTCTTCGAACTCTTCACCCAGATATGTGAGGCCGTAAAACCCGCTGATGCCCGCCTCGCTTTGCCACATCACACCGGCCCGCACCCGTTCGCGCGTGTCCGACATAGTCACGCCGCCATCGGGCAAAAACTCACTATTCGCCACATGCGCGATGTCGGCGCCAAAGACAAAGCTATAGCCGCTCCAATCGCCCAGGATCGTGCGATAGCGCTGGCCGCTGACGCTGTCGCGCACCATCAACTCACCCTCACCCAACTGGCCAAAGGTCAGGTCGAACCCGGTGCGGATCAGCGTTTCGTTCCCCGCCCGCGCCTCGACAAAGGGGCGCACGTCCGTCTGCGCGCCCAGGGCAAAGCTTTGCCCGACTTCGAACACGGCGGTGGGGTTGATCGCATTGCCGATCTGCATCTCGCGCACCGCATCCGACGGGCGCACGATGTTGAACAGGTCGTGGAAGGCATCCTGGAACTCGTCCAGATGGGTCTGCGGCCCGACAAAGACGACGTCGGCGCCCAGCGCATATTCCGTGTTGCCGCGCTGAAAATGCGTGTGCAGCCCGACCGAGGCCGCACCGGCGTAGCGGCGGTCATCCGGTTTGACTTTGGAGATATTGTCGGGCGCCAGGATCTCTGTGCTCAGCCGCAGTTCCAGCAGTCGGCCAAAGCCTTCGGGCGCCACGCCTTGCCAGGTCGGCCCCCAAATGCGCGAGGATTGCAGGCCGCCCGTGCGCCAGCGGTCCTCGCCATCGCCAAAAAGGTCGTTGGTGATCAGGCGGCCATAGCCCAGCTTTTTCCGGTCTTGCGCATCCGCGGTGGGGGCCACGCACAACAGCGCCATCAGCGCCGCAGTCATCAATCGAAGCATCAGGACATCCTGACCAAAGGTGCCCCCCCGGGCGCCCCTTGGATAACCGGTAGGCGGGGATTTGCCTAGTGCCGTTGTGCCACATCCTGGGATTTCCGCACGCGGGCGGCCGCCTTAATTTTTAGCAGCCTGCCCGCCGCGGCCTATCCGCACTTGGAATAGCCGCACGCGGCGCAGGTCATGCACCCCTCGACCATGCGCAGATCGTAGCTGCCGCAAGAGGTGCACGCCTTGCCGCGCGGCGTGTCGAGGCCCACGACCTCGGCTTTGGGATCGGCCTTCAGCCCCATCCCCTCGCCTTCGATAAAGCCTATGGCCACCATATGTTGTTCGATGACGCCGCCGATGGCCGCAAGGATCGAAGGGATGTATTTGCCCTGCATCCATGCGCCGCCGCGCGGGTCGAACACGGCCTTCAACTCTTCCACCACGAACGACACATCGCCCCCGCGCCGGAACACGGCCGAAATCATCCGCGTCAGCGCCACGGTCCAGGCAAAGTTTTCCATGTTCTTGGAGTTGATGAACACCTCGAACGGGCGCCGGTGTCCGCCGATCACCAGGTCGTTGATGGTGATATAGAGCGCATGTTCGCTGTCGGGCCATTTGACCTTGTAGGTGTTGCCCTCAAGCGCTGTGGGCCGGTCCAGCGGCTCGGCCATATAGATGACGTCGCCATGGGGTTGGAGGGGTTCGGCGTCGTCGGTCGCAACAACGGAAGCAGCATTGCTTAAGTCAAGCAAAGACGAAACGTCTACCTCCAATACGGCGCTAATCTTCTTCAAGTTGTTGATGTTGGGAACTTTTCCGTCCTCTAGGACGCTGTGCAGATAACCCTGCCCTAAACCGGCGTCCAGCGAGACTTTGCGCATCGAGACATTCTTTGCCTTCAGGAGCTCTCGAATTCGGTCACGGAAATCAGCCGATGGCTTCTCCTCCGCCACACTCAGCACAGACCCCGTCACCGCATTGGGCCGGTACGTCGTGCAGCCCTTACAGCCGGTGTCCCAGGCCTCCATATACACGTCCTTGAACGCATCAAAGCTGATGTCCTCGGGGCAGTTGATGGTCTTGGAAATCGACGAATCCACCCACTTTTGCGCCGCCGCCTGCATCTTGACGTGATCCATCGGGGCGAGGGTTTGGGCGTTCACGAAATAGTCGGGCAGGTCCGCGTCGCCGTATTTGTCGCGCCACAATTGCACTGCGTAATCAACGACTTCCTCTTCGGTGCGGCTGCCGTCTTTTTGCAGCACCTTGCGGGTGTAGGCGTAGGCAAAGACCGGCTCGATCCCCGAACTGACATTCCCGGCATAAAGCGAGATGGTGCCCGTGGGCGCGATCGAGGTCAGCAGCGCGTTGCGGATGCCATGTTCGGCAATGGCGTCGCGCACGTCGGCGTCCATGGCCTGCATCGTGCCTGACTGCAGATAGGCGTCCGCGTCAAAGAGCGGGAAGGCACCCTTTTCGTGTGCCAATTGCACCGACGCCAGGTACCCGGCGCGGGCGATGGCGTGCAACCAGTGCTCGGTCTGACGCGCCGCCGCGTCAGAGCCATAGCGCAGGCCCATCATCAAGAGCGCATCGGCCAGCCCCGTGACCCCCAGCCCGATCCGCCGCTTGGCCGCCGCCTCGCGCGCCTGCGCCTCGAGCGGGAAGCGGGAGGCGTCGACGACGTTGTCCATCATTCGCACGGCGGTCGCGACCAGGTCAGACAGCGCGGTTTCGTCCAGCGCGCTGCCCGCCTCGAACGGGTTCTGGACCAGCCGCGCCAGGTTGATCGACCCCAAGAGGCAAGCGCCATAGGGCGGCAAGGGTTGTTCGCCACAGGGGTTCGTGGCTGCGATATTTTCGCAGTAATTCAGGTTGTTAGCGGCGTTGATCCGGTCGATAAAGATCACCCCCGGCTCGGCATAATCATAGGTCGAGCGCATGATCGCGTTCCACAGGTCGCGCGCCTGCAGGGTCTTGTAGACCTTGCCGTCGAACTGCAGGTCCCACGGCCCGTCCGCCTTAACCGCGTCCATGAAAGCGTCGGTGACCAGGACGGACACGTTGAACATGCGCAGGCGGGCGGCGTCGGATTTCGCTGTTATGAATTCTTCGATATCGGGGTGGTCGCAGCGCATCGTGGCCATCATCGCGCCCCTGCGCGAGCCTGCGGACATGATCGTGCGGCACATCGCGTCCCACACGTCCATAAAACTAAGGGGTCCCGAGGCGTCCGCCGCCACGCCTTTGACATCCGCGCCCTTGGGCCGGATGGTGGAAAAGTCGTAGCCGATGCCGCCGCCCTGCTGCATCGTCAGCGCGGCCTCTTTCAACATCTCGAATATACCGCCCATGTTGTCGGGGATCGTGCCCATTACAAAGCAGTTGAACAGCGTCACCGACCGCGCCGTACCCGCGCCTGCGGTGATCCGGCCTGCGGGCAGAAATTTGAAGTCTTCCAGGGCGTTATAGAACGTCTGTTCCCATGTCTCTGGGTCTGCTTCGACCTGGGCGAGGTCGCGGGCGATGCGGCGCCAGGTGTCTTCGACGCTGGCGTCGATGGAGCTGCCATCGGCCTCTTTAAAGCGATACTTCATATCCCAGATCTGTTCGGCGATTGGCGCGGCAAAGCGTGTCATCCTGGCGTCCCCTCATGGGCCGCCGAATCCGTCGGCAGCCGTGCAGGCAGATACACTACCATTTCTGACGCAAACCACAACAAATAGCTGCACTTGACCTTTGCGCCACCACATCTAGCGGTGCGACAGCCACAACAGGTTGCATCTGCGGCGCGACGCCCTACACTATCTGGTGTGTGAGAGGGGCCGAGTCTGTGGATAACTACATCAACCTGATCAAGCTGTCCGTGGGCAGCGACAGTTTTGACGACCTGGTCGCCTGGCAGCGCAGCAAGCGCGCCCAGACCGCCGATGGCTATCCGCGGCACGTCACCCGGATGTGGCCCAAGCGGGACGCCGAGATCCTGAACGGCGGGTCGATCTTTTGGGTGGTCAAGGGTGTGCTGACCTGCCGCCAGCGGGTGATCCGCCTGGACGAGGTGATCGGCAGCGACGGCATCCGCCGCTGCGCCATCGTGTCGGACCCGGAGCTGATCCGCGTGCAATCCGCGCTCAAGCGCCCCTTCCAGGGCTGGCGCTACCTCAAGCCCGAAGACAGCCCGCCCGACCTGCCGAAAGGCCGCGCGCAGGAAGAGCCGCTGCCGGTCGAATTGAACCGCGCCCTGGCCGAGATCGGTGTTTTGTAAGCCCAGAAAGGTTAACCCACCGTGCGGTGGGTCTGTGGCCCGGGCCGCAGGTGAAACTGCGTGATTTCGTGTGGGATATGCGCAGTTTGCACCGCGCGAAAAGGGCGGTTTTGCCCCGGTTTTCATGGGATTGCGCAATTTGCCGGGCAATGTGCGCAGTTTGCCCCTGCCCCAGCCGTTAACGCCTTAGTCACACCTGGCGCCGCGTTAACCATTTGACCCTCGCCGTTTACCTTTCGGTAACCCGGCGCCTCAATCCGCCCCAAGCTGCTGCAACAGCGCGCCCAGCACCGCGCGGTCGTCGGTGTCCAGCTCTGCCACGCGGCTGCGCCACAGGGTCGCTTGGCTGGCCAGGATCAGCCCGTCCGACAGCACCTTGAGGTGGTTGGCGCGCAGGGTCTCGCCCGAGGAGGTGATGTCGGCGATGGCCTCTGCCGTCTCGTTCGCGACGGTCCCTTCGGTCGCGCCTTGGCTGTCGACCAGCGCATAGTCGGCCACGCCTGCGTCGCGCAGAAACTCGCGCACCAGGCGGTGGTATTTTGTGGCGATCCGCAAGCGGTGACCGTGCACCGCGCGAAAGGCGGCGGCGGCGGCGTCCAGATCATCGGTCAGGTCGACATCGACCCAGGCCTGCGGCACGGCCAGCACGAGATCGGCGTGGCCAAATCCCATCTCGGCCACGGGGGCGACCTGCTGTTCCCACAGCGGCAGCTTGTCCTGGACAAGGTCGGTGCCCGTCACGCCCAGATGGATGCGGCCCGCCGCCAGTTCGCGCGGGATTTCACCCGCCGACAGCAGCACCAGCGCCACACCGTCGATGCCCGCCACGGCGCCTGCATATTCACGGTCGGACCCGGTGCGCGTCAGCACCACGTCGCGCTTGGCGAACCATTCAAAGGTTTTCTCCATCAGCCGCCCCTTGGACGGCACGCCCAGCTTGAGGGTCATGGGGTGCCCTCCAGCTCTGCCATCAGCCCGGGCCGGATGACCGCGCCCACCGCCGGGATCGCAGCCCCCTGCCCCAGCCGCCGGGTCAGCGCGTCATAGCGCCCGCCGCTGGCCACCGGGGGCAGATCGGGCCGCTGTTCGGCGTAAAAGCCAAAGACGAAGCCGTCGTAATATTCCATCGAGGTGCGGCCATAGCTGGTCTCAAAGTCGAGCGCGTCGACGTCGATGCCGCGCGCGGCCAGCGCCTCGGCCCGGGCGGCGACGCGGGCAACGGCCGGTGCAATGGCGGGCAGATCGACGGCGAGGTCGTGCAGCTGTTGCACCGCAAAGGGCAGCGTTTCGCGCACCGCAAGCAGGGCGTCGAGGCCGTCCATCTCTGCCGCACTTAGCGGCGGTTCGGCGGCATCGGCGCGCAAGGCGTCGATGCGCGCGTCAATCTCGGCCGCGCTGCGCAGGCCCACATGCGGGGCGCGCGCGCCCGGATCGCCCGCAAGCAAGGCGGCCCGGCTGGCAGGCATCGGCGTGCGGCCCCCAAACCGGTCGAGCAGCGCGCGGAACCGTCTGGGCCGCCAGATGTGGCGGCGCAGGGCGGCCTTGCGTCGGTCGGTGGTGCGCAGCCCGTCGACCGCCGCCATGAGCACGCCGATGTCGCCCGAGGCCGCGCGCAACTGCAGTGGTGCTACGGCGGCGGCGATCAGGGCAAACACCTCGGCATCCGCCGCCGCCGGATCGGTGCGGTCGAACACTTCGTAGCCCACTTGCAGGTATTCGCTGGCGCGGTCGGGGTTGTCGTCCTGGCGGCGAAACACCTCGCCCGCATAGGTGTACCGCGCAGGCTCTGCCCCGTGGGCCATGTGCATCTGCACCACGGGCACGGTGAAATCGGGGCGCAGCATCTGTTCGCCGCGCAGCGCGTCGGACGTGACGTAGGCGCGCGCGCGGATATCCTCGCCATAGAGGTCCAAGAGCAGGTCCGCAGACTGCAAGATCGGCGGCTCGACCACCTGCGCGCCAGCGGCGGCAAAGCGGTCGCGCAGGGCCAGGGCGCGGGCGCGCGGGTCGGTCATCCGTTCAGGATCTCCTGCACTTTGGCCAGCATCTGGGCGCGCGGCACCTCGAACTGGCTGGGCCGGTCTTTCCATTCTTCGTGGGTCGCCGTCTGGGCAATCTTGGCGCCCAGGACGAGGTCCTTGATCTGCACGACGCCGCGGTCCCTTTCGTCGCCGCCTTCGATGATGGCGATGGGCGCGTTGCGCTTGTCGGCGTATTTGAGCTGGTTGCCGAAGTTCTTGGGGTTGCCCAGATAGACCTCGGCCCGGATGCCCGCCTGGCGCAGTTCGGCCACCATGGCCTGGTAGTCGGCCATGCGGTCGCGGTCCATCACGGTGACGACGACGGGGCCTTGTTCGGTGGTGCCGATGCGCTTGGTGGCGCGCAGGGCGGCAAGCAGCCGGTCGACGCCGATCGAGACGCCGGTGGCGGGCACCTCTTGGCCGGTGAACCGCTTGACCAGATCGTCATAGCGCCCCCCGCCCGCGACCGAGCCGAACTGCACCGTCTGGCCCTTGTCGTTCTGGACGTCGAAGGTGAGTTCGGCCTCGTAGACGGGACCGGTGTAGTAACCGAGGCCGCGGACGACGGAGGGGTCGATGATGATGCGGTCGGGGCCGTAGCCTGCTGCGGCAAGGAGGTTGGCGATTTCTTCGAGTTCGGCGACGCCTTGGGTGCCGATGTCGGAGCCTTGGACCAGCGCTTTGAGGTTGGCTATCGTGTGAGTATTCGTGTCCGCTTTGGCATTAAGAAATGCCAGACAAATGTCAGCAACCGTTTCTGGGAAATGCAGTCCTTCAATGTACGCACCTGATGCATCCTTTCGGCCTGCTCCCAAAAGCTCTCTTACGCCTGTGTCGCCAATTTTGTCGTGCTTGTCTAAAGTTCGCAATATATCGTCGGTGCGCGAAGCCTGTATGGCTCTCACGCCCTCTGAAGGATATATCGGTGTGCCAAGGTTATCAGCGAATTTGTTGTGCAGGTCATCAGTGAAGAGTTTCTCAATAATTCCGTTCAGCACCTTGCGGTTGTTGATGCGGATCACGTAGTCGCCGCGCGCAATCCCCACGGCCTCGAGCGTGTCGGCGAGCATCGCGCAGATCTCGGCATCCGCGGCCATGCTGGCCGACCCCACCGTATCCGCATCGCATTGATAAAACTGGCGAAACCGCCCCGGCCCCGGTTTTTCATTGCGCCAGACGGGGCCCATGGCAAAGCGGCGGTAGGGGCTGGGCAAGTCGTTGCGGTGCTGGGCGTAGACACGGGCCAGGGGGGCGGTCATGTCATAGCGCAGGGCCAGCCAGTCGCCGTCTTCCTCTTGCCAGGCAAAGACGCCTTCGTTTGGCCGGTCCACGTCGGGCAGGAACTTGCCCAGCGCCTCGACCGTCTCGACCGCGCTGCTTTCCAGCGGGTCAAAGCCGTAGCGATGGTAGACGTCCGCGATGGTGCGCAGCATGTCCGTGCGCTGCGCGACATCGGTGCCGAAATAGTCGGTAAAGCCCTTGGGCGTCTGCGCCTTGGGGCGGGGGGTCTTCTTGGGCTTGGCCATTGCGCCACTCCATCGCGGTTCGCGCGCGGCTTAGCGCAGGCGGGGTAAGGGGGCAAGGTGCGGCGGGCTTGCGGTGGGGCGCGGTTTGGCCCACATGGGGGGCATGGACAGCCGCATCGACACCCTCGAAGAACAGATCGCCCACCTGACCCGCACGGTCGAGGACCTGTCGGACATCGTCGCGCGCCAGGAAGGCGAGATTGCCCTGCTGACCCGCCGCGCGCAGATGCTGATGCAGCGCGAGGCCGAGCGGGAGGCGCAGGGCGGCGGTGGGGTGGTCGTGGGCGACGAACGGCCCCCGCATTACTGACGCCACCCGCGCGGTCGGAGAGCGGCCCTTCGGGGAGGATTTTTTAGAACAGAGAAGCGGACCCGTTCACCTGACGTTCGTTCACCTGACGTTCGTTCATCGGGCGTTCGTTCACCGGGCGTTAAGGTTAATGCGCTTGAATAGAGGAGCCTCGGGAGCAGGGATGCGAACCGGAGTGAACGGAGAAAGCTCTTGGTCCCGGTTGTGGATCAAGGGCTGGACCCGGTCTTTCTCTGTTCCAAAAAAATCCCCCCCGGAGGGTCGCTGTAAGCCGCCGCCCTGCGTCAGGGTTTTTTGACGGCCTTGGCCAGCACCTCGCCGTCGTGCAAGAGCATGTCCGCCCAGCGCGCGTTGTCTTTGAAGTGCTCATAGGCGCTGACAAAGGTTGTCGTGCGTTCGAGACGCGAGATGCGGCTGCCGCAGGGGGTGTTGCGGCCCACGTTGCAGATGCGGGACTTGACCTTTTCATAGGCTTTGTCGGTCGTGGAATAGGGGTATTGGTCGGCGGGCAGGCCATAGCGGAGCTGTTCGTGGAAGGCGGGCGTGCCGAAGAGGGCGAGGGAGGCGGTAAACTGGCGCGGGCAGTTGTCGGCAAAGCCGGTGATGTAGAAGGTGCGCGGCACGCCGCTGTCGGGGGCGCTGTCGTGCAGGGCGTAGCCGCGGCCCTTTCCGGCGGCGTGTTCGACGACCTTGCCCAGGTCGCGGCGCTTGGCATCGCAGACGCGCGCGATTTCGCCAAAGGGCAGGCGCGTGCCCATGGGGACGTCCTGGGCATCGGGGCCGCTGCGCCGGGCCGGGCCGCCGAAGAGGCCGCCGCGGCGGGGCGCGGGCTGCGGACCGACGTCGAGCGACGCGCGCTGTGTCTGGGGTAGATCGGCGGCGGGTCCGGTCGCTGTTGCGGTCTCGGCGGGCGGGGTCTGTGTTTCGGTCGGGGTGTCCGCTTCGACCAGCGGAGCGCGTTCTGCCTCGGCCGCGCTGCGCAGCCAGGCGACGAGGCCACGGCGCGGTGGGCTGTCGGCCTGAGCCTCTGCCGCGATCACCTCGGTCGCTGGTGCGGCGCCGGTGTCTTCTGCGAGGTCGGCTGTGTCTGTTTCGGGTGCTGCACCTTCGGGTGCAGCGCCCTCTGCGCTCTCGTCTGACGCCGTATCCTCTGCTGCGGGCGGCTCCGCATCTGTTCTGCCAAAGAGACCTGCGAGAATGCTGTCTTCGCGCGCCAATTCGGCTTCGGTCGGCAGGGCGGTTGCGGCGTCTTGTTCGGGCACGGGCGCGCCCGTCGACACACGCTCGACCCCCGCCAGCGGATCGCCGCAGGCTGCCAGCGCGCACAGCGCTGCAAACACTCCGCAAATTGGGCGCATGCCGTCGTCTCCCCCCGTTTTGGGGATAGACCTAGCCTGTCCCTGCGCCGCCGTCCAGTTGGCCGGTGCGTCACAGGTCCTGCACGTCGAGCACCCCGGACAGCGATTTCAGCGCGCCCTTGATCTGCGGCGTGACCGGGAAGGTGGCGCCCAGGTCCATTTCGACCTCGCCCGGCAGGCTGTCATCGGACAGGCAAATGGTGATGGGGCCGCGCCCGGCGCCCTTGGCGGCGGCTTGCGCGCCTTGCAGCACGGCGGACACCGAGGCCAGCGCGCCTGGCGCCTCGACAAACACGCGCAGGCCGCCGCCATCGCCGTCGCCCACCACCGTGTCGATGGGGGCCACGGACCGGCCCAAGAGCTTGAGCTGGTCCGCCTCCATCGTTGCCTCGACCGTGACGATGACCTTGGCGCCGGTCACAAGCGTGTCTTGGGATTTTTCCAGGCTGTCGGCGAACAGCGTGACCTCGTAGGCGCCGGTCGTGTCCGACATCTGGCAAAAGGCAAAGCGGTTGCCGCGCGCCGATTTGCGCACCTGCAGCCCGGCCACCACGCCCGCGAGCTTGGCCACCAGCGGCTGGGCTTCGGCCTTTGCCGTCACCTCGTCCAGGGTGATCACGCCCTTGCGTTTCAGCGGGCCCATGTAGTCGTCGAGCGGGTGCCCCGACAGGTAAAAGCCGACGGCCTTGTGCTCTTCACCCAGCCGTTCGGCGGGCAGCCAGTCGTCCACGGGCATCATCCGCGGTTCGGGCAGATCATCGCCCGCCTCGCCAAAGAGCGAGACCTGGTTCGAGGCCTTTTGATCGAAGATCGCAGCCGAATAGGCGGTGAGCGCGTCGAGCGCGTCAAAGACGCGGCGGCGGTTGGGGTCAAGCTGGTCGAAGGCACCCGCGCGGGCGAGCATTTCGAGCGGGCGCTTGCCCACGCGCTTGAGGTCCACGCGGCGGGCGAAGTCAAAGAGCGTGGCAAACGGCTTTTCGCCCGCGCTGGTGCCGGTCTGGGGTGACGACCCCCCGCCAGCCCCGGCCCGCTGCACCCGCCGCCCTTCGACCACAAGCCGCATCGCCTCGACGCCCACGTTCTTGAGCGCGCCCAGCGCATAGACCAGCGCGCCGCCTTCGACCTTGAACGTGGCGTCCGACCGGTTCACGCAGGGCGGCACCCAGGGCAGGCCGAGCGCCTTGCGCACCTCTTCGAAGTAAACGCCCAGCTTGTCCGTCAGGTGGATGTCGCAGTTCATCACACCGGCCATGAACTCGACCGGGTGGTTGGCCTTGAGCCAGGCGGTTTGATAGCTGACCACCGCATAGGCCGCCGCGTGGGATTTGTTGAAGCCGTAATTGGCGAATTTATCGAGCAGGTTCCAGACCTCGACCGCCTTGGCCTCGTCCACGCCGTTCTCTGCGGCACCTTTCAGGAATTTGGGCCGCTCGGCATCCATCGCCTCTTGGATCTTTTTGCCCATCGCGCGGCGCAAGAGGTCGGCACCGCCGAGCGAGTAGCCCGCCATGTCCTGCGCGATCTGCATCACCTGTTCCTGGTAGACGATGATCCCTTGGGTTTCGTCCAGGATGTGGTCGATGGTGGGATGCAGCAGCGCGCGCTCGGACAGCTTGTTCTTGACCTCGCAGAACTTTGGAATGTTCTCCATCGGGCCGGGGCGGTAGAGGGCGACGAGGGCGATGATATCCTCGATGCAGTCGGGTTTCATCCGCTTGAGCGCGTCCATCATGCCCGAGCTTTCCACCTGGAACACGGCCACCGTCTTGGCCGCGGAGTAGAGCCGGTAGCTGGCCGCGTCATCCAGGGGGATGCCGCCGATGTCGTTTTCCATGCCCGGCGCGGGGGCGTAGAGTTCGGTGCCGTCGGCGGCCACGTGCAGCGGGCGGCCCGAGGCGTGGATCTGGTCCACCGCGTTCTGGATCACCGTCAGGGTTTTCAGACCCAGAAAGTCGAATTTCACCAGCCCAGCCTGTTCGACCCATTTCATGTTGAACTGGGTCGCGGGCATGTCGGACCGCGGGTCCTGGTAAAGCGGTACAAGCGCATCGAGCGGCCTGTCGCCAATCACCACCCCCGCGGCGTGGGTCGAGGCGTTGCGCAAGAGCCCCTCGACCTGCTGGCCATAGGTCAAAAGGCGGTCCACCACCTCTTCGCTGCGCGCCTCTTCGCGCAGGCGCGGCTCGTCCGCGAGGGCCTTTTCGATGCTAACGGGTTTGACGCCCTCGACCGGGATCAGCTTGGACAGCCGGTCGACCTGGCCATAGGGCATCTGCAGCACCCGCCCGATGTCGCGCACGGCGGCCTTGGACAGCAGCGCGCCGAAGGTGATGATCTGGCCCACCTTGTCGCGGCCGTATTTCTGCTGGACGTAGCGAATGACCTCTTCGCGCCGGTCCATGCAAAAGTCGATGTCGAAGTCGGGCATGCTGACCCGTTCGGGGTTGAGGAAGCGTTCGAACAGCAGCGCATAGCGCAGCGGATCGAGGTCCGTAATCGTCAACGCGTAGGCCACAAGGCTGCCCGCACCCGAGCCACGGCCCGGCCCCACGGGAATATCCTGGTCCTTGGCCCATTTGATGAAATCGGCGACGATCAGGAAATAGCCGGGAAAGCCCATGCCCTCGATGATATCCAGCTCGAAATCGAGGCGCTTTTCATACGCCTCCACGCTTGCCGCATGTGGGATGACCTTGAGCCGTTCGACCAGCCCGGCATGGGCCTGCTTGCGCAGCTCTTCGACCTCGTCATCGGCGAACTTGGGCAGGATCGGGTCGCGCCGATAGGCCATGAACGCGCAGCGCTGCGCGATCTCGACCGTGTTCTGGATCGCTTCGGGCAGATCGGCGAACAGGGCCACCATCTCGGCCTGGCTTTTGAACGAATGCTGGGCCGTGAGGCGGCGGCGCGGTTCCTGCTGGTCGACATAGGCGCCCTCGGCGATGCAGATCAGGGCATCGTGGGCCTCGTACATCTCGGGCTTGGGGAAGTAGACGTCGTTGGTGGCGACGAGCGGCAGGTCCATGGCATAGGCCATCTCGATCAGGCCGCGTTCGGTCAAACGCTCGGCCTCGGGCTGGCCGCCGTCGCCCGGGTGGCGTTGCAGTTCAACATAGAGGCGATCGCCGAACAGGGCCGCGAGATCCGTCATCAGCGCCTCGGCGGCCGGGCGTTGGCCCGCTTGCAGCAGCAGGCCCACCGGCCCTTCCGGCCCGCCGGTCAGGCAGATCAGCCCGCCCGCATGTGCGCGCAATTCATCAAGCGTCACGTGGGGCAGTTCGGAGCCGGGGCGCAGGTACAGGCACGAGTTGAGCTTCATCAGGTTTTCATAGCCCGCCTCGCTCTGCGCCAGCAGCACCAGGGGGGCGGGGGGGCGCGGACGCTCGCCCGGGCGGGCGGCCACATATTGCAGATCGACCTGGCAGCCGATGATGGGCTGCAGCCCGGCCCCGGCCATGCCCACGGAAAACTCAAGCGCTGCAAACATGTTGTTGGTGTCGGTCAGCGCCAGCGCGGGCATGCCTGCGTCGCGCACGAGGCCCGGCAGCTTTTTCAGGCGCATCGCCCCTTCGAGCAGCGAGTATTCGGAATGGGTGCGCAGGTGAATGAATCGGGGCGTGTCGGTCATGGTCTGATGCTAGGCCGGGTGGCGCCCCATATCCAGTGGTGCCGCAAAGTTATGCACACCAAATCGAGGCCTGTGCCCCGGCCCGCGATCGGTCTTGCCACGCCCGCGCGGCGCGCATAGCCTGTGGTCTGAACCGCCCCCGGGCCCGCCTCTACGCCGCATCGAGGCCGCCCGCATCGCACCGGGCTTTGGTACCGCGGCAGGTCACATATATGCGCACGCGTTTCCTTCTGAACGGAAGTGAGATCACCGCCGAGACATCCCCCACCACCACCCTGCTGGACTGGCTGCGCGAGGACCAGCGGCTGACCGGCACCAAGGAAGGCTGCAACGAGGGCGACTGCGGCGCCTGTTCGGTTATCGTGACCGATGACAGCGGCGCGCGGGCGCTGAACGCCTGCATCCTGTTCATGCCGCAACTGGCGGGCAAGGCGGTGCGCACGGTCGAGGGGATTGCCGCACCCGATGGCACCCTGCACCCGGTGCAAGAGGCGATGATCACCCATCACGGGTCGCAATGCGGCTTTTGCACGCCGGGCTTTGTCACGACGATGGCTGCGGCCCACCTGAACGGTGCCACGGATTACGACACTGAACTGGCGGGCAACCTGTGCCGCTGCACCGGCTACGCCCCGATCATCCGCGCCGCCCACGCCGCGGCCCCTGCGCCTGTGCCGGACCACATGCGCGACGCCCCCCTTCTCTGTTCCAAAAAATCCTCGGGGGGGGCGCCGGAGGCGCGGGGGGCAGACAGCCCCCCGACCACGCCAGACGCACTTGCCACGTGGCTGGCAGCGCACCCCGGCGGCACGCTGATTGCGGGGGCCACGGATGTGGGCCTGTGGGTGACCAAGGATTTTCGCGACCTCGAGCCAGTGGCCTTTCTCAACCGCATCCCCGCGCTGAATGGCGTGACTGTAGACGCGGACGAGATCCGCATCGGCGCGGCCACGACGCTGACCGATCTGATGCCGGTGATGGCCACGCATCACCCGGCCTTTGCCGCGCTGATCCGGCGTTATGGGTCGGTCCAGGTGCGCAATGCGGCGACGATTGGGGGCAACATCGCCAACGGCTCGCCCATCGGGGACGGATCGCCCGCGCTGATTGCGCTGGGGGCGACGCTGCATCTGCGCAGCGTGCGGGGCGTGCGCAGCCTGCCGCTCGAGGACTTCTTTGTCGCCTATGGCCGCCAAGACCGGGCGGAGGACGAGTTTGTCGAGGCCATCACGGTGCCCAGGCAGCGCGACGCGTTGCGGTGCTACAAGCTGTCGAAGCGGTTCGATCAGGATATCTCGGCCGTCTGTGGCTGCCTTTGGATCGCCATCGCGGACGGCGTCGTGACCCAAGCGCGCCTGGCCTATGGCGGCATGGCGGGCACGCCTGCCCGCGCCCGCGCGGCCGAGGCCGCGCTGCTGGGCGCGCCGTGGTCCGAGGACACGGTGCGCGCGGCGATGGCGGCCCTGGCGACGGATTTCACGCCGCTGTCGGATATGCGCGCCTCGGCCCCCTACCGGATGGAGGCCGCGCAAAACATGCTGCTGCGGGCCTGGTCCGAGGACCAGGGTGCGGCGGTCGATGTGCTGGCGGTGCAGCCATGAGCGTCGCGCGCCCCCTGCCCCATGACGCCGCCCCTTTGCATGTGACGGGCAAGGCCCGCTATGTCGATGACGTGCCTGCACCGGCGGGCACGCTGCACCTGGCCTTTGGCACCAGCCCCGCGCCCTGCGGGCGCATCACCGCCTGCGATCTGACGGACGTGCGCGCGGCCCCCGGGGTCGTCGATGTGCTGGTGGCGGACGACCTGCCCTTTGATTGCGACGTCTCGCCGTCGAACCATGACGAGCCGCTGTTGGCCAAGGACGATGTGCACTATGTCGGGCAGGCGATGTTTCTGGTCATCGCGACCTCGCACCTGGCGGCGCGGCATGCGGTGCGTCGGGCGCAGATCGAGATTGATGCGGGTGATCCTGTTCTGAGCATCGCGGACGCGCTGGCTGCCGACGCGCGGTTCGAAGACGGCCCGCGCATCTATGCCCGTGGCGATGCCCCTGCCGCGTTGGGCGCGGCAGAGCATCGCCTGTCGGGGTCGTTTCATATTGGCGGGCAGGAGCATTTTTACCTCGAAGGGCAGGCCGCACTGGCCTTGCCCGGGGAGGATGGGGATATGCATGTCATCTCCTCCACCCAGCACCCGACGGAAATCCAGCACAAGGTCGCCGAGGCGATTGGCCGCCCCATGCACGCGGTGCGGGTCGAGACGCGGCGGATGGGCGGCGGCTTTGGCGGGAAGGAAAGCCAGGGCAACGCGCTGGCCGTGGCCTGTGCGGTGGCCGCAGCCCGCACGGGGCGCGCCTGCAAGATGCGCTATGACCGGGACGATGACATGGTCATCACCGGCAAGCGGCATGATTTCCGCATTGATTACGACGTGGGCTTTGACGCCGACGGCGTGATCAGCGGGCTGGACGTGCGCCATTACGCCCGCTGCGGCTGGTCCATGGACCTGAGCCTGCCCGTCGCGGACCGCGCGATGCTGCATGCCGACAACGCCTATTTCCTGCCGCATATCCGCATCGAGAGCCACCGTTTGCGCACCAACACCCAATCGGCCACCGCCTTTCGCGGCTTTGGCGGGCCGCAGGGCATGGTGGGGATGGAGCGGATCATCGACCATGTGGCGCATCATCTAGGGCGCGATCCGCTGGCGGTGCGGCAGGCGAATTTTTACGCCTCCGGCGGGCATATTTCTGGAACAATGAAGCCACAGACGACGACGCCACAAACGACGCCCTATGGTCAGGTGGTCGAGGATTTTATCGGGGACGCGCTGGTTGCGCACTTGGTCGAGACGTCGGATTATGACGCGCGGCGGGCGGCGGTGGCCGCGTGGAATGCGCGCCATGCGGTGTTGAAGCGGGGCATCGCGCTGAGCCCGGTGAAGTTTGGGATTTCATTTACGCTGACCCATCTAAACCAGGCGGGGGCCTTGGTGCATGTTTATGCCGACGGGTCGATCCATCTGAACCATGGCGGGACCGAGATGGGTCAGGGCCTGTTTCAGAAGGTGGCGCAGGTGGCGGCCAGCCGGTTTGGCGTGCCTGTCGAGATGGTGCGCATCACCGCCACGGACACGGCGAAGGTGCCCAACACCTCGGCCACTGCGGCCTCTTCCGGCAGTGACCTGAACGGGATGGCGGTCAAGGCCGCCTGCGACACCATTCGGGACCGGATGGCCGCCCATGTGGCGGCGCTGCACCAATGTGCGCCGGAGACGGTTGTGTTTGCCGGGGGCCGCGTGGCGGCGGGTGCGGCCACCTATAGCTTTGCCGAGGTGGCGGCGATGACGTACATGGCGCGC
Organism: Pseudomonadota bacterium; assembly: GCA_038525395.1. Classification (GTDB taxonomy): domain Bacteria; phylum Pseudomonadota; class Alphaproteobacteria; order Rhodobacterales; family Rhodobacteraceae; genus Tateyamaria. Next base: position 34,814 of record JBCBHS010000028.1, read on the forward strand.
GTCAGCCTGTCGGCCACGGGGTTTTACAAGACGCCCGAGATCAAGTGGGACCGGATCAAGGGCCAGGGGCGGCCATTTTTCTATTTTGCCTATGGGGCGGCGGTGACCGAGGTCGTCTTGGACACGCTGACCGGAGAGAACCGCATTTTGCGCAACGATATTCTGCACGATGCGGGTGCGTCGCTGAACCCGGCCTTGGACATTGGCCAGGTCGAGGGGGGGTATGTGCAAGGGGCGGGCTGGCTGACCACAGAAGAGCTGGTGTGGGACGACGCCGGGCGCCTGCGGACCCATGCGCCGTCGACCTACAAGATCCCCGCTTGTGGCGACCGGCCTGACATCTTTAACGTCGCCTTGTGGGACGGGCCGAACAAAGCGGACACGATTTACAAGTCAAAGGCGGTGGGCGAGCCGCCCTTGATGCTGGGCATCTCTGCCTTTTTGGCGCTGAGCGATGCGGTGAGCGCCTGCGGTCCGCACTATCCCGATCTGCATGCGCCTGCCACGCCCGAGGCTTTGCTGGCGGCGATCCACCGGGCGCGCGGCGATGTTTGACCGGGCCGGTCTGATTGCGGCCTGTGCCGCCCATGGGCGCGTTGTCCGCGTTGTGATCGCGGCGGTGCGCGGGTCGGCGCCGCGCGAGGCGGGGGCGGCGATGCTGGTGTGGGCCGGGGGCCAAGCGGGCACGTTGGGCGGCGGCGCGCTGGAATACGAGCTGGCAGCCGCGGCGCGCGATCTGACCCGCGACACCCGCAGCCGCCGTGCGCTGGGGCCTGATCTGGGCCAGTGCTGTGGGGGCGCGGTTGAGGTGCTGAGCGAGGTGTTCGACCTGGCACGGGCCGAGGCGCTGCCCCATGATGTGGTGGCGCGCGGGCCCGATCCGATGCCCTTGTCCATCAAGCGCATGATGAAGGCCGCGCGCAACCAGGGCAGCCTGCCGCCCACCCAGCTGATCGAGGGCTGGTTGGTCGAGCCTGTGCGCCCCGCCGACCGGCCCTTGTGGATCTGGGGGGCGGGCCATGTGGGCCGCGCGCTGGTTGATGTGCTGCATCCGCTGCCCGGGTTTCGTCTGACCTGGGTGGATACGGATGCGGGGCGGTTTCCCGACCACGTGCCTGCCACGGTCACCGCTGTGCCTGCCGCCGATCCGGTGGCCCTGGTGCCGCATGCGCCGCAGGACGCGGCGCACCTGATCTTGACCTATTCGCACAGCCTGGACTTGGGACTGTGTCACGCGCTGTTGTCGCACGGATTTGCCGCCTGCGGGCTGATCGGGTCGGCCACGAAATGGGCGCGGTTTCGCAGCCGGTTGGCGACCTTGGGCCATGCGGACGACCAAATTGCGCGCATCCAGTGCCCGATTGGCGATCCGTCCTTGGGCAAGCAGCCGCATAGGATTGCGATTGGGGTGGCGCATCGGCTACTGCTGGAGGACGCCAAGACCAGCGCATTGCGGGAGGCCCGCGCGTGACCACGACGACTTTGGGCCCTTTGCTGGCCCTGCAGGGGCTGACCAAGGCCTATCCCGGTGTCATCGCCAATGATGATGTGACGCTGGCCATCGCCCCTGGTGAGATCCACGCGCTGCTGGGCGAGAACGGGGCGGGCAAGTCGACGCTGGTCAAGATGATTTATGGCCTTGTGGCGCCCGACAGTGGGCAGATGCAGATGCACGGCGCCCCCTTTGCCCCGCCGGACCCGCGCGCGGCGCGGGGCGCGGGCGTGGGCATGGTGTTTCAGCACTTTTCCCTGTTTGACGCGCTGAGCGTGGCCGAGAACATCGCCCTGGGCATGGAACGCCCGCCGCCGATGCGCACGCTGGCCGCGCGCATTCGGGAGGTGTCGGAAAACTATGGCCTGCCCTTGGCGCCGGACAGGATCGTTGGTGATTTGTCGGCGGGCGAGCGGCAGCGGGTCGAGATCATACGCTGCCTGCTGCAAGAGCCGAAGCTGTTGATCATGGACGAGCCGACCTCGGTCCTGACGCCGCAGGAGGTGGGCATTCTGTTCGAGACCCTGCGCAAGCTGAGCGCGGAGGGCACGGCGATCCTGTATATCTCGCACAAGCTGGAGGAGATTCGGGCGCTGTGCGATGCGGCGACGATCCTGCGCGGCGGCAAGGTGGTGGGCACCTGCGTACCGAAGGACACCTCGGCCCGCGATATGGCGGAGATGATGGTCGGCAGCACGCTGGCCACGCCCAAGGGCGGCGCCCGGGCGGCGGGTGCGGTGCTGTTGTCGGTGACCGGGCTGTCGGTCGCGTCGCCATCGGCCTTTGGCATGGCGTTGAAAGACGTGTCGTTCGACGTGTGCGCAGGCGAGGTGCTGGGCATCGGCGGTGTGGCGGGCAACGGGCAGGACGAGCTGTTGGCCGCCCTGTCGGGCGAGTTGGCCGTGCCGCCGGGCATGGTGCGGTTTCAGGGCCGCGATTTGGCGCGCGAAGGGCCAGAGGCGCGCCGGGGCCTGGGGGTGCTGTCGGCGCCCGAAGAGCGGTTGGGCCACGCGGCGGCGCCGAACATGTCGTTGACAGAGAACGCGCTGCTGACCGGGGCCGCGCGCGAAGACTTGGCCGTGCGCGGGATGCTGAACTGGCCCAAGGCACGCGCCTTTGCCACGCGCATCATTGCGGACTTTGACGTGCGCACGCCGGGGCCGGAGAGTGCGGCGCGGGCGCTGTCGGGGGGCAATTTGCAAAAGTTTGTCATCGGGCGCGAGGTGTTGCAGCGGCCGGAGGTATTGGTGGTGAACCAGCCGACCTGGGGCGTGGATGCGGCCGCCGCCGCGGCCATTCGCCAGGCGCTGCTGAATTTGGCCGCGGGCGGCACGGCCCTGGTGGTGATCAGCCAGGATTTGGACGAGCTTATGGAAATCTCTGACCGGTTTGCGGCCCTGAACGAGGGGCGGTTGAGCGCACCGCGGCCCACGGCGGGCCTGGATGTGGAGCAGATTGGCCTGATGCTGGGGGGCGCCCATGGGATGGAGGTCGCGCATGTGTGAGATCGGCCCTCCGGGGGGGATTTTTTTGGAACAGAGAAGGGTGGACCGCAGCGCCAGTGCCCCTGAGGTGCGCCCGTGATCCGGGTCGAGGCGCGGCCGGAGCCGTCGGCGGTGATGGCCTATGCCACGCCTGTGCTGGCGGTGGTGTTGACGATGATCTTTGGCGGGGTGCTGTTTGCGGTGTTGGGCAAGGACCCGCTGCAGGCCATTGCGACGATTTTTTGGGAGCCGCTCTTTGGCGAATTTGCGTTCTTTTACCGCCCGCAGCTGCTGATCAAAGGGGCGCCGCTGGTGTTGATTGCCATCGGGCTTGCCTTGGGATTTCGCGCGGGCATTTGGAACATTGGGGCCGAGGGGCAGTATATCGTGGGCGCGATTTGCGGGGCGGCGGTGGGCCTGGCCTTTTATCCGGCTGAGAGCGTTGTCATCTTTCCCCTCATGGTGCTGGCGGGCGCCTTGGGCGGCGGTGCGTGGGCCATGATCCCCGGCGTGCTGAAGGTGAGGTTTGGCACCAACGAGATCCTCGTGAGCCTGATGCTGGTCTATGTGGCGGAGCAGCTTTTGGCCTCTATGTCCTTGGGGTTGTTGAAAAACCCCGAAGGCTTCGGCTTTCCCGGGTCGCGCAACTTGCAGCAGTACCCAAGTGCCCATAACGCCGAGATCATTGCGGGCAGTGGCATGCATTGGGGGGTGGTTGCGGCGCTGATTGCGGTGATCTTTGCCTATGTGCTGCTGGCGCGGCACCGTTTGGGGTTTGCCATCCGGGTCACGGGAGAGGCGCCGCGGGCGGCGAAGTTCGGCGGCGTGAACCCGGCGCGGTTGGTGCTGTTTTGCCTGGGCATGTCGGGCCTGCTGGCCGGTCTTGCCGGCATGTTCGAGGTGGCGGGGCCTGCCGGACAGATCAGCATTGATTTCAACGTGGGCTATGGGTTTACCGCGATCATCGTGGCCTTTCTGGGCCGGTTGAACCCCTTGGGCATTGTGGCGGCGGGGCTGCTCATGGCGCTGACCTATATCGGCGGCGACATCGCGCAGTCGCAGCTGGGCCTGCCTGCGGCGGCGATCCAGGTGTTTCAGGGGATGCTGTTGTTTTTCCTCTTGGCGCTTGATCTGCTGACCAACTACCGCGTGCGGTTCGGAACAGGGGAAGTGGCGTGAGCGCGCTGGCGGCCCTGGCGCTGATGGCCACCCATTGGACCTGCACCAGCCCGTTGAGCCTGGGGCCGGACGCGGACATTCTGACGCCTGTGTCTTTCGAGCTGACCTTGGCGCCGGATGGCCGATTGCACGCGGTGGGGGTGGAGCGGATTGGGCGGCGGGCCTTTGACTTTCGCTGGTCTGGCCGCTGGACGGCGCATGAGCGGCAGGTGGTGATGATCGGGGCCAAGACATACCCAGACGCCGCCCGGGCGCAGGCCGAACTGCGGGGCGTGTCGCAGCGGGTGGAGCAGGACGTGCTGGTTCTGAACCTGACCGAGGCGGGGCCCTGGATGACCCTTATTCGCTGTTTGCCACAGAGGGAGGTCGCCTGATGGACCTGTCGTCGATCAACCCCGTGCTGCTGATTGCAGCGATGATTGCCGCAGCCACGCCCATCCTGCTGGCCGCGATTGGCGAGTTGGTTGTGGAACGCGCGGGCGTTTTGAACCTGGGCGTCGAGGGGATGATGATCACCGGTGCGGTCTGCGGGTTCATCATCACCGTCAACAGCGGCTCGCCCACCGTTGGGTTCATCGCGGCGGCGGTGGGCGGTGCGGGGCTGAGCCTGCTATTTGCGTTTCTCACGCAGGTGGCGCTGGCCAATCAGGTCGCCTCTGGCCTTGCGCTGACGCTGTTTGGGCTGGGGCTGTCGGCGCTGATGGGGCAAAGCTATGTCGGGATAAAACCGCCGCGGACCGAGGCCACGCCGCTGGGGCCACTGGCCGACATCCCGGTGATCGGGCCCATCGTCTTTGGCCATGATCTGATTGTCTATCTGGGCCTTGCCATCGTGGCGGGCACTTGGGCGGTGCTGCGGTTTACCCGCGCGGGCCTTGTCCTGCGCGCGGTGGGCGAGAACCACGATGCGGCCCATGCCTTGGGCTATAAGGTCAAGCGTATCCGCACGCTGGCCATCCTGTTCGGCGGCGCCTGTGCGGGCCTGGGGGGCGCCTATATCAGCCTGATCCGGGTGCCGCAATGGACCGAGGGGATGACGGCGGGCGTCGGGTGGATTGCCCTCGCCCTCGTCGTCTTTGCCTCGTGGAAGCCGTGGCGTGTTTTGCTGGGTGCCTATCTTTTTGGCGGCATCACGCAGCTGCAGTTGAACCTGCAAGGGGCAGGCGTTGCCATTCCTGTCGAGTATTTGGCAATGTCGCCCTACATCGTGACGATCATCGTGCTGGTGATTCTGAGCGCAGACAAATCCCGCGCCCCCGGCTCACTGGGGCGCACATTCCACGCCTCGGGATAAGGGGCGCACCTTAATGGGGAGACACGGATCATGAAACTTACGACACTTTTGGCCAGCGCGGCCATGGTGCTGGGCCTGGGCGGCGCGGTGCTGGCAGACGGGCATGAAAAGACCAAGGTCGGCTTTGTCTATGTGGGCCCCGTGGGCGACGGCGGCTGGACTTACGAGCATGACCAGGGCCGCCTTGCGGTCGAGGAAGAGTTTGGCGATGCGGTCGAGACCGTCTTTGTCGAGAACGTGGCCGAGGGGCCGGACAGCGAACGCGTGATGACGCAGATGGCGCTGGACGGGGCGGACCTGATCTTTACCACATCCTTTGGCTATATGGACCCGACCAACAACATCGCGGCCAAGTTTCCGGATGTGAAGTTCGAGCACGCGACGGGCTATAAGCGGTTGCATCCGAACGTGTCGACCTATTCGGCGCGGTTCTATGAGGGCCGGGCTATTCAGGGCCATATCGCGGGCAACATGACCGAGAGCAACATCATCGGCTATATCGGGTCCTTCCCGATCCCCGAGGTGATCCGCGGCATCAACGCGGCCTATTTGCACGCCAAGGCGGTGAACCCGGACGTCGCGTTCAAGATCATCTGGGTCTACACCTGGTTTGACCCCGCCAAAGAGGCGGACGCGGCCAAGACGCTGATTGACCAGGGCGCGGATGTCGTGCTGCAGCACACCGATTCCACGGCCCCCCAGGCGGCGGCGCAGGAAGCGGGCGGGGTTGTGACCTTTGGCCAGGCCTCGGACATGGCGCAATACGGGCCGTTCCCGCGGGTGTCGTCGATCATCGACAACTGGGCGCCCTACTATATCGAGCGTACGCGCGCGGTCATGGACGGCACGTGGGAGAGCGTGGACACCTGGGACGGCATCCCCACCGGGATGGTTGAGATTGGCGAGATCACCGATGCGGTGCCTGCGGAGGTGAAGGCCGAAGCCGAGGCGATGATCGAGGCGATCCGCACCGGCGCATACCACCCCTTCACCGGGCCGATCAACAAGCAGGACGGCAGCGTCTGGCTGGCCGAGGGCGAGGTCGCGGATGATGGCACGCTGGCCGGCATGAACTTTTACGTCGAGGGGATTGAGGGCGAAATCCCGCAATAAGCCTGTACTCTAGCGCCGCAAATGACCCCCCCGGCCCGCGCGCCGGGGGGTTTTCGTTTGTGCCACGCGCACGTGTAAGTGCGCCTTACCGGGGCGGCATGCGGCGGGCGTAAGGCGGAGGTGTCCTCCGCCCCGGCCTAGCGGGCAAAGATGCGGGCCATGTGGTCGTCGAAATGCGCCCAGGTCATCGTCGCCTTGTTCCCCGCATAGCCGTGATAGTGCGACCGGCCCGTGTCATTTGGCAGCCCCGCCCAAATCTTGGCCAGGTTGTTCATAAAGCCCGTGCGCCCCATGTCACCCGCAAGAAAGGCGTGCAGCCCGGCCTCGGCCAACAGGATGTCGGCCAGGCGGTCTTGGACCTGGGGACTGAACCGCGTCTTGGGCGGGATCCCGGCCTGGCGGACCAGGCGGCGCAGGGTGGGCGGGATAAACTGATAGCGCCCGATGGCGTGCGGTTGCCGGG
>JBCBHS010000029.1:0-38726 GCA_038525395.1 Pseudomonadota bacterium
CGGAATCGCATTCCCAAAGGGCAAGCGCAGCGATATAACTCAAATGTGAATTACCCTGGGGGGTGTGCAGTTTTGGGTCTGTTCGGTTTAATGGCACTTTTGGGCGGTATGCTGGCGTCGATGACGGTCAGCAGCGAAGACGACGACATGCAAGACAGCGAAACGGCCGCCACAGACGCGCCCGACAAGGACCTGTCCCTGATCCAAGACGACCCCGTCAGCCTCTGACCCGCCCCCGCGGCGCGTGCCATGCTCAGCCTGATTGTCCCCTTTTACGACGAAACCGCCTTTCTGCGCACGGCCCTGCGGTCGATCCGCAACCAGGGGATCGCCGATCTTGACCTGATCGTGGTGAACGACAACCCGAGCCAGTTCACCCCCGCCGACATGACCGCCCTCACCGCCGGGTTCGACGCGCGCGTGCTGCACCACAGCGAAAACCGCGGCCTGTCGGCGGCGCGCAACACCGGCATTGCTGCGGCAAACGGCGATTGGATCGGGTTCCTGGACGCCGACGACTACTATACCGTCGGCGGCCTTGCGGCACAGCACGACTATGCCCGCCAAACCGGCGCCGACATCACCCATGCCGCCTGCTACTTGGGCGCGCAAAGCGATGTGCACAGCACGCTTTTGCCCCGCGACGCGCGCCTGCACATGCAGCAGCGCGTGGTCACGGGGCGCCTGGCCGCGCAAGAGGCGCAATTCATCGTCTCCTCCTGGTCCAGCCTCTACCGTGCCGAATTTCTCGCACAGCACGACCTGTGGTTCGACATCGCCCAGCGCAAGTTTGAGGATCGCCTTTTTGTCCTCAATACCGTCACCGCCGCGCGCAAGGTGGCCTTTCTGGGCCAGGGCGTGCGCGTCTGGCGCAGGCGCGCAGGCTCGATCTCTTCGGCACCGACGACGCCCGACACGCACCTGTTGCAAGTGCAACTGCTGGAAAAGTGCATGGCCCACATGCGCGCCGCCACACACCAGCACCGCCTGCCCGCCCGCTATCTCAAGCGCGAACTGTTCAACAGCATATCGCGGCTGATCTGGGATATGGACATCCTCGCCCCCCTCGCCGCAGGGCATCCCGCCTATGCAGACATGGCCACGCGTATCCCCGCGCTGTTGGGCGACACCCGCTTTGGCCAGGACATCTTTGCCGACCCAATGGTCGCCGCCACCAGCCGCGTGGGCATGCAGACCCGGCGCGGCCAGATCACGCGCGCCGACTTTTTCGCCCTGCACAAGGCCTGGCGCAGCGGCGACTATCCCGCGGCCCAAGCCCTGATGGACGCCCGCGCGCCCGCGACCACTCCCGCCACCACGCCCGCACGCGCGACCAAGGGCCACCCGCAAAAGCGTTTGATCCTGCACGTGGGCCTGCACAAGACCGGCAGCACCTTTCTGCAGCACCACCTGCTGCATCACCGCGCCGCCCTGCACAAGGCGGGCGTGCTGATCCCCCAAACCGGGTTTGACACCGACATCACGGGCCGCCCCGGCGCGCTGTCGGGGCATCAGGGGCTGGTGCGGGCGCTGCGCCAGGACGATGACGCCATCTGGGCCGCCCTGCAGGCCGAAATCAGCAAGAGCCCCGCGCGCACCGTGTTCCTGTCCGCCGAAAACCTGTCCATGCCGACCGTGCCGGACCGGGCAGAGAGGATCGCACAGCTTTTTGCCCGGCTGGGGCCCTTTGCGCAGATCGACGTGCTGGCGCTGCTGCGCGCGCCCCACGACTATGTCCAGGCGTTCTATGCCGAATGGGTCACCTCCGCCCATCCCGGCGGCGCGCGCAGCCTGGCAGAGACGCTGGTGGATCACGCGGATCACCTGACTGACATGGCCACCCTCTTTGCCCCGTTCGAGGCCGCAACCGGGCGGCCAGTCATCCTGGGCGACTTCGATACGCTGCGGGCCGACCCAGGCCTCTGGCCTGCCTTCTGTGCGTTGGCTGGACTGCCGGGCGACCTGCCGCAAACCGACCTGCCCCGCTATCCCACGCCCGACAGCGACGCGATCCAACTGCTGCAACTGGTGAACACGCTGGTCGCCAGCCAAGTGCGGCGGCAACGGCTGATGCAGGCCTATTTCGCTGAAAACGCACCGCGCCCAAGCGACCCGATGCCGCTGCTGGCGCCTGCGGACCAAGTCGACCTGATCGACCGTTTCACGCAGACTAGTGCCGCCTTCTGCGCCGAGCGCGGCTATGCCCCCGACCTCGCGACCATGCGCCAACAGGCGCTACACACCCCCTGGCATCCGCCAGGCGCCGTCCCACTGGAAACGATTCACAAATTGCTCGACGTCGGCGCACAGATCGCCGGTGACAACCCACCAGCCCCCAGCCCGCCTGCGCCCAAAGGCACCAAATCGCGCTACAGCTTTGTGGTGCGCCCGCGCCCCTGGCTGGTCAACCTGCTGGACCGCGTGCTGGGCGCCGAACGTCCCTAGACCAGGGTCAGAACCGCCAGAACTGATACGGCAAACCACATCGTGGTGAACAAGGCAAACTGCATGACGGCTCCTTCCCCCAGGGTCGTGCGAACACCGTCAGTCGTACAAGGATCCCCGTTAACAAACGATGGAGGAATTCCTGACCCCACCCGGTCACAGCGGCTCGATATCCCCCTGCGCGCGCATCGCGTGGAACGTGGCCTGCCAGGCGTCAAACGTGCCCGCCGCGATGGCCGTGCGCATACCCGTCATCAGCTCTTGATAGTAATGCAGGTTGTGCCAGGTCAGCAGCATACCCGAGATCATCTCTTGCGCGCGAAAGACGTGATGCAGATAGGCCCGCGAATAACCCGTGCAGGCCGGACAGCTGCAGTCCGCGTCCAGCGGGCGCGGGTCGTCCTGGTGGCGCGCGTTCTTGATGTTCAGCACACCGCGGCGGGTAAACACCTGGCCCGTGCGCCCCGACCGGCTGGGCAGCACGCAATCCATCATGTCGATGCCGCGCGCCACGGCGCCCACGATGTCATCGGGCTTGCCCACCCCCATCAGATAGCGCGGCTTGTCGCGCGGCAACTGCGCGGGCGCATAGTCCAGACAGCCAAACATCGCCTCCTGCCCCTCGCCTACCGCAAGGCCACCCACCGCATAGCCGTCAAATCCGATCTCCTGCAGCGCCTCCGCGCTCTCGCCGCGCAGGTCCTGCTCTAGCCCGCCCTGCTGAATGCCAAAAAGCGCATGGCCAGGGCGGTCCCCAAACGCCTCCCGCGACCGCTTGGCCCAGCGCATCGACAGCTGCATGGAACTGGCGATGCGGTCCCGGTCCGCAGGCAGCGCGGGGCATTCATCGAAACACATCACGATGTCCGACCCCAGCAGACGCTGGATCTCCACCGACCGCTCGGGCGTCAGGCTGTGCTTGGACCCGTCGATATGGGATTTGAACGTCACACCCTCTTCGGTCAGCTTGCGCAGGCCCGCCAGGCTCATCACCTGAAACCCGCCGCTATCGGTCAGGATGGGCCGGTCCCAGTTCATGAAGCTGTGCAAACCGCCCAGCCTGTCGATCCGCTCGGCCGTGGGGCGCAGCATCAGGTGATAGGTGTTGCCCAGCAGGATGTCCGCGCCCGTCGCGCGCACCGATCCCGGCAACATCGCCTTGACCGTGGCCGCGGTGCCCACGGGCATAAAGGCGGGCGTGCGGATCGTGCCGCGGGGCGTGGTGATGGCACCGGTGCGCGCGCGCCCGTCGGTGGCATCCAGCTGAAAGGTAACCTGGCTCATACCGCCCCTCATGCCGCGCAGGCCCGCAAATGCCAAGGCCCCGCAGGATCGGAAACAATGCAGCCCCGCACGCAGAATTACCCCGGCTTTGCCCAACAGTGGTACCCGCAGCGCCCGGATACTGCCGCAATGTCTTGGTTAATGGTGCGCCATAACCCCCGCCCGGCTTCGGGCATTTCCCGCGTCCAACGATGGCGCAGAGCAGACGGACAATGGCAGGCATAGATTGATGAGTAATCCACAGACAAATCTGGTCACCACCGTGACCTATGACACCGCCGGCACCCAAGGGTGGACCAGCATCGCCCACACCCACGACCCGCTGGGCTTTCTCGTGGCCAAGGTCACGACCATGGACAACGGATCGACCCAGTCAGAGACGTTCTTTGGCCCCCAACGGCTTAGCCTGACGGTCACCGACACCGCAGCGAACAATGCCAACTGGGCCTCGCGCACCACCGAATGGGACTGGCAAGGCAACCGCACAGCGCGCACCACGGTCGAGGATGACGGCGATATCCGCACCGAGAACTACGACGCCACCACCGGGCAGCGCATCGCGCGTATCGACATCGACCACAGCGACAGCCAAAGCTGGTTTTCCAAATCAACCTTCTTCGACCCCACGGGCAAGATCAAAATCGGCACCGAAAAGGTCGATGACAACGGCCGCATCGACACGATCACCTTTGACGTCGGCACCGGCGCCCGCAGCAGCCGTACCATCACCGATGGCGGCGACACCCAGAACTGGCACAGCATCAGCATGCAGTTCGACGTGCAGACCGGCAAAAAGACCGAACAGACCAAGCTCTTTGACGATCAAAGCAGCGAAACCCTGGAATGGTCCAACGGCAAGCTGGCAACCCGCACCGAAGTCGACGGCACCGCCGACAGCTTCGACTGGGTCAGCCGCGAGACGGTCTATGACCACAAGGGCAAGGTGGCCCAGGTGACCCTGCACCAAGACGACACCGACCTGATCGTGCAGTCCTATGCGGGCGGCACGCTGATCGACCAAACCACCTATGACAACTCCGGGAACGCGGCCTGGCACGTCCAGGAAATCACCTATGACGGCGCCGGAAACGTCACCGACACCCAGTATTTCGACGAAACCGGCAACGTCCTGTTCCTTTGACACGCACGGCCCCCGGGATTGCACCGGGGGCCGATTCAAGCATGTCCGGCCACAAACCGCGCGGCCCGCACCCGCGTGCTTTGCGCTGCGCAAGGGCCAAATCGCGGAAACAATCGCGTAAAAATTTTGGAATTACCCCCCTTTTCCCAACAGTCGCTGCACCTTTGCCCGCTTTTTGCCGCATTCTTTACGTAAAAGTAGGACCACAGCACTAAGGCGGACGGTGATCCGCCAAGGCACAAGCGCTCCTCAGAGGGCGCATTCATTGAAGCAGAACACATATCAGGACCCGTCTCATGACCATGACGACACCCATCGGCGCTCTGTCCGGCCCTGCATTGCAGGCAACGGGCCCCGGCGCCGCACTGCCGCCCTACCTGGCCCCGATTTCGGGCCAGGGCGCGGCCTTCGACCTTTCCGTTTTGACACAAGAACCGCTCGAAACAGGCCGCGACCGTGCCGTCACCTATGACGATGCGGGCGATCTGTCGAACTGCGTGCTGATCAACGTCCCCAGCGAAGAGTACCGCAACTGCGTGCTGATCTTGGACGACTTTGACGCCGTGCGCGACCCTGCGGACATCTTTATCGGCGACGACGGCGCGCTGCGCAAACCGGTGGTCTTTGTGCCCACCGACGACGTGCGCGATCCCGTTGTCCTCATCCCCGATGACCCGGATGTGCGCGACCCGATCGTGATCATCCCCGAAGAGCCCGAGTTGCGCAAACCCGTGGTCCTCATCCCCGAAGATGACGGCCTGCGCCACCCCATCGTGATCACGCCCGAGGACACCGACCTGCGCAAGCCCGTGGTCATCATCGGCGACGATCTGGCCGTGGTGACCCCCGACGACGTCCGCGTGACGGACGAGGCAGAGCTGCGCAATTGCACCATCTTTGGCGTGAACCCGGCCGAGGGCAAACCCTGCATCATCCTCCCCTTCCTCGAAGACAGCCGTGCCGACGCCTTTGAATGGGCGACCAGCGCACCCGCGGGTGATGAAACCCCAGATATCACCGCAGCCGCAGCCGCCGACGCCGCCTTTGGCGCACCGGCCCCGGCCCTGCCCGCGCCAGAGATGGCCGAGTTGATGGCCGAGGTCGATGGCAGCGACATGGGCGGCTATGCCGATGCGCTGATCTTCTGATCCTTCGGCCCCAAAACCACCCCACCCCGTGCCATCGCGTTGTGGCGTGGGGTGCGGCACGTTAAGGTGGTGGAAATGATAAAAGGGGCCCAGGGGCATGGAAGAACTGAATTTCGGCTGGGAAGAATGGGTGGCGATGCCCGAACTTGGCCTGCCCGCGCTCAAGGCCAAGGTCGACACCGGCGCGCGCACCTCGGCCCTGCATGCCCACGATATCGAGGTATTTGGCCCCGCCACCAAACCCAAGGTCCGCTTTAACATCTACCCCGTCGCGGGCAAGGATCACGTGCAGGTCACCTGCTCGGCCCCGATCCTCGACCGGCGCGAGGTCACCTCGTCCAATGGCGAGGCTGAACTGCGCTATGTGATCGAGACCCGGCTCGAGGTCGCGGGCCAATCCTGGCCGATTGAGGTCACGCTGACCGACCGGTCCTCGATGACGTCACGCATGCTCTTGGGCCGCCAGGCGCTGGCCGATCACATCAGCATCACCGCCTCGGAAAAGCGGCTGCAGCCCGAGCTGAGCTATGACGTCTACCATTCGTCGGCCATGCGCAAAGTGGCCCCTGCCCGCGCCCTGCGCATCGCAGTCCTGAGCCGCGAGGCGAACTATTCCACCCGCCGCCTGGTCGAGGTCGGCGAGGCGCGCGGCCACACGGTCGAGGTGATCGACACAACCCGCTGTTACATGGCGATCAACGCCATGGCGCCCGAGGTGCATTATGACGGTAAACGCCTGCCCCGCTATGACGCCGTGGTCCCGCGCATCGGCGCGTCGGTCACCTCCTACGGCACCGCCGTCATCCGCCAGTTCGAGACGACCGGCACCTATTGCATCAACGGCAGCGCAGGCATCACCGCCAGCCGGGACAAGCTGCACGCGCACCAAATCCTTGCCTCGAAAAAAATCGGCATGCCCACCACCGCCTTTGCCGCCTCGCCCAAGGACACGGCCAACATCATGGGCCTCGTGGGCACGGCGCCCGTGATCGTGAAACTGCTGGAAAGCACCCAAGGCAAGGGCGTCGTGCTGGCCGAAACCAAAAAGGCCGCGGAATCCGTGATCGACGCCTTCCGGGGCCTGCGCGCCAACTTCCTCGTGCAGGATTTCGTCAAAGAGGCCGCAGGCGAAGACATTCGCTGCCTCGTGGTGGACGGCAAGGTCGTGGCCTCGATGAAACGCACCGGCGCCGATGGCGATTTTCGCTCGAACCTGCACCGCGGCGGGTCGGCCAAATCGGTGCGCATCACACGCGAGGAACGCGATGCCGCCGTCCGCGCCGCCCGCGCCTTTGGCCTCGGCAAGGCGGGCGTGGACCTCTTGCGCGCCGATGCAGGCCCCAAAGTGCTCGAGGTGAACTCGAGCCCCGGCTTTGAAGGCATCGAAAAGGCCACGGGCAAGGACATCGTGGGCAAGGTCTATGACATGATCGAGGCGCGCGTCAAACCGCAGCCCGTGCGCAAGCGCCGCTAGAACGACGCGGGCATCAACAGCTGCGGCAACCACAGCGCGATCTGGGGAAAGGCCGCGATCAGCAGCAGGATCACCAGCATCGGCAGCAGGATAATCGCCACGTCGCCAATCACTTGCACCACGTTCAGCCCTCCAATCGCGGACGAGATCAGCAAACACAAGCCATAGGGCGGCGTCACCAGACCAAAGGCCAGCGACACGATCCCGATGATGGCAAAGGCAATCGGATCAATCCCCGCCCCCTGCGCCACCGGCATCAGCACCGTGCCCAGGATGATGATCGTGGGAATGGCATCGATGAACAGGCCAAAGATCAGGAACAGCGCCGCAATGATCAGCGCCGTCCCAAACGGCCCCAGCTGCATCGCGGTCATAAAGCCCACGATCAGCCGCGGCGCGTTGTAAAAGGACAAAAGCCAGCCAAAGGCGGTCGCGGTCCCAATCGCGAACAGCGAAATCGCGGCAAAGCGCGCGGTGTCGTACAGGATATGCCCCAGATCGGGCAGCTTGACCGTGCGGTACACAAACATGCCCAGGATCAGCGAATAGGCCGCCGCGATGATCGCGCTTTCGGTGGGCGTGACAAAGCCGCCGACGATGCTGCCAATGACAAAGATCGGGGTCAGCAGCGCCAGAAAGGCCCCCTTGCAGGCCGCCCCGAACTCGGCCAGCGTCGGCACGCCCGAAATCGGATAGCCGCGCACCCTGGCAAAGCCATAGACCGTTGCCATCAGCGACAGCCCGATCATCAGCCCCGGCACAGCACCCCCCAAAAACAGCGCGCCCACAGACACTTGCATGACCCCGCCCCACACGATCATCAGGATCGAGGGCGGGATGATCACGCCCATCACCGACGAACAGGCGGTAATGGCCACGGCAAACTTGGTGTCATACCCCTCGCGCTGCATCGCGGGGATCAGGATCTTGCCACAGCCCGCCGCATCCGCGGTGGACGAGCCGGAAATGCCCGCAAACAACATCGACACCGCCACGTTCACATGGCCCAGGCCCCCCGGCATCCAGCCGGTCATCACCCGCGCCAGCTCGATCAGCCGGTCAGTCACCTTGCCCGAATTCATCAGGTTCGCCGCCAGCAGAAAGAACGGCACCGCCAGCAGGATGAACGAGTTATAGCTTTGGAACATCCGGTCCAGCACGATGAACGGCGTCAACCGCAGCTCCAGCAGGACCAGCGGGATGGTCGACAGCCCCAGGGCAAAAGCCACGGGGATCCGCAGGATGACAAGCACCAAAAAGGTGCCCACAAGAAGGGCGCAGGCCAGGCCACTGCCAACGATCATGGGTGTGTACTTTCAGCTTGGCGGTAAACCCCAACCGCTTCCCACAGCCGATAGCCGGAAAAGACAGCCCAGATGACGCCCGAAATAGGGACAGAGACATAGGTGACCGCAAGGTTCGCCCGCATCATCACCGACCGCTGGTTGTTGCCAAATTCAGTGTATTCAATGCCATAGACCGCAAACAGCAGGCCAAAGAACACAATCGCCAGATGCACGAACCCCGTCTGGACCAACCGCATCAAGGGCGAGGACGCGTCGGGGATCACGCGCACATCGAAATGCGTGCCGTCCCAAACCGCCACCATCGACCCGATCATCACGATCCAGACAAAGATAAAGGTCGAAAGCTCTTCGGTCCAAAGATAGTTCGGGATCAGATCGGTGTAGCGAGAGATTACCTGCATCGCCACAGGCACCGACAGCGCCCCCATCAACACACCCAGCAACAGGCGCAGCACCGCACAAAATCTTTCCAGCGTCGCGCCGATCATGGCAGCCTTCCAACATGTCTAAAGAGGGGTCGAAACGACGCGCGGCGGGTGCAGAACACCACCGCCGCGCGGCTGCCAGGGCACGCATCACGCGCCCTGGACTGCGCAGGGGGTTACATGCCCCGGATCGCGCTCAGCAGATCGGTCGCGCCCAGCTGCTCGGCATAGGCGTCCTGCACGGGGCCGACCAGTTCCAGCATCTTTTCGCGGCCCTCAAACGGGTGCACTTCGATCTGGCCCGCATCGACCATCTCTTGCAGCTTTTGCCCGTCCTGCCCGCTTTCCAGCGCGCGGCCAAACGATCCGGCCTCGGCACCGGCCTCCAGGATGGCCGATTGCAGCCCTTCGGGCAGCCCGTCAAAGATCTTGGCCGACATCACGATGGGACGCACGGTGATGGTGTGCTGGGTCAGCGAGATATGCGGCGCAACCTCGTAGAACTTGAGGTTCTGGATCGACGCGGCCTCGTTTTCGAACCCTGCAATCACGCCGGTCTGGATGGCGTTATAGACCTCGTTATAGGCAATCGCAGACGGCGCCGCACCCACAGCGGCAAAGGTCTGCGCCTGGATCGGCGCGCCCATGACGCGCATGCGGTGGTCTTCCAGCTCGTCCATATTGGTGATCGGCGCGGCCGAGGCCAGGTTGCGCACGCCACCGCCATGATAGCCCACGATCACGATGCCCGCCTTCTCGCGCAGGTCATCCTCCAACGGTTGCAGCACGTCCGACGACAGAACCGCATCCCAGTGATCCAGATCACGGAACAGGAACGGCATGTCCATCAGCGGAATGCTTTCGCTGAACACGGCCATGTTGGACGGCGCGAGGATGGTGTAATCGACCGCGACACCCTGGTTCAGGTAAGTCACATAGTCCGACTCGACCCCCAACTCGCCATTCAGACGCAGGTCAAACGCGACCTCGCCATCGTATTTGTCGGCCACCAGCTCTTCGAACTTGCGCAGCGTTTGGGTAAACGCGTGCTCTTCGTCGAACATGCTGGCCCCGCGCAGGGTGACATCCTGCGCCTGTGCGGCACCGATGGTGCAGGCAAAGACCGCACCGGCCAGGACCGCTTTCGTGGAATAGTTGAACATGTCTTCCTCCCTCAGATGAAGCCTAAGATGCAATGTTGGACCCCGAAGCGGCTTCTGTTCGGGGTATGCCGTGGTGCCACCGGGCGGACCCGGGGGCGCTTAGGAAAATCCGACGCCGCCGTTGATGTCGAGGCAGGCGCCCGTGATAAACGACGCCTCCTCGGACAGCAGGAACGCGACCGTGGCACCGATCTCCTCAGGTCGGCCCTCGCGTCCCAGCGGGGTGGCCGCGGCCACCTTGGCGCGGACCGCATCGGCGGTGAATGTGTCGTGAAACCCGGTGTCGATCATGCCGGGGTTCAGCGCGTTCACGCGAATGTCGGGGCCCAGCTCTTTGGCCAGACCGCGGGTCATGGTCATCACCGCCCCCTTGGACGTGGCATAGGCCACCGCCCCCGGTCCGCCGCCATCACGGGCCGCCAGGCTCGCCAGGTTCACGATACCGCCGCCCGCGGCCATGTGCGGCAGGCAGGCTTTGACCATCATGAAGGTGCTGGTCAGGTTCAGGTCCATGACCGTGTTCCAATGCGCGAGGTCCATCTCGGCGATGGTCTTGCGCGCCACCAGGCCGCCCGCGTTGTTGACCAGGTAGTCGACCGCGCCAAAGGCCTCGACCGTGGCGCCGACCAGCGCGTCAACGCCCGCTTGGGCAGATAGATCGGCCTGCACCGCAAGGGCCGTGCCACCCGCCGCCTCAATCTCGGCCACGGTGGCATTGGCGCCCTCGGCGCTGGCATGATAGCTGATCGCGACCTTGGCGCCCTGCGCGGCCAAAGCCACGGCAACCGCCCGCCCAATATCACGCCCGCCACCGGTCACAATCGCTGCTTTTCCAGCAAAACTCATATCTGTCCCCCCTTGGCCGATCCTGATGACCGGCACTGCGCTTTGGCTTGGAGGTCAAGCTAGGATACTAGTAATCCTACTTGCAAGTATTTTAGGATACTAGTCACCCAAAAAATAACAACATGCTGATTTACCTACGAATTTTCGACGAAAATTCATGCGCTGCGTGCCTGCTCTGCATCAAGAACCACATTTGATGTTGGTTTTTCGCGCTCTGATCGCTATCACTTTGCCTGGCTTTGACCGTTGCCACCCCGCCCTGTGCGGGTCAGGGTGACGCAAGGACACAGGCGCGGGGCGAACGGCGCACAAGACGAAAGGCAAAGGCAGGACATGGGACTTCAGCACCAGGCACTCGAACGCAAGACGAATGCGGATGTGGTCTTTGCAGCACTTTACAACGAGATTGTCGATCTCAGCCTCCTGCCCGGCACCAAACTGTCCGAAGTTGACGTGGCCAAGCGGTTTGACCTATCGCGCCAGCCCGTGCGCGAGGCGTTTCGCCGCCTGTCCGAACAGGGCCTCTTGGCCATCCGCCCCCAGCGCCCCACCATCGTGCGGCACTTTTCGATGACCGAAATCCAGAACGCCCGCTTTATCCGCGCAGGCGTTGAACTTGAGGTGCTCAGACGGCTCTGCGCCGGGCGCGACACCGCCTATGACGCGCCGCTTGATGCCTGCATCGCCGAACAACAGGCCGCCGTCGCCGCCAATGACAGCGAGGCGTTTCACAGCCTCGATTACGACTTTCACAAACTGATCTGCGCCGCCGCGGGGGTCGAATTCGCCTTCAAGGTCATCGCCGACAGCAAGGCGCTGGTCGACCGGCTCTGCATGCTCAGCCTCACCGGCCAGGCCGCGATGGAAGTGCTGTGCGCCGATCACGCCGACCTGCTTGACGCCATCCGCGCGGGCGATGTCGACACCGCGCACGCCGTGCTGCGCCGCCACATGACCCGACTGAACGAAACGATCGAGGCGGTGCACGCCAAACACCCCGAATATTTCGAATGACGCCCGGCGCGGAACACATCCCGCGCGCCCCTTTACCGTCCGCCCGGCTTTCCCTATATAAACACTCAGGAACAGCCCCGGGGATCCCATGAACCAGCCCAATGACAAGCTTGAAGGCACGCCGCTGATCGCGCCGTCCTCCACGGATCACCCCCTGCACGAGGCCGTGGTCGAGGCCTGCCGCACCGTCTATGACCCCGAAATTCCGGTCAACATATTCGAGCTGGGGCTGATCTATACCATTGATATCTCGCCCGAAAACGAGGTGCGGATCATCATGACCCTTACCGCCCCCGGCTGCCCCGTCGCGGGCGAAATGCCGGGCTGGGTCGCCGATGCGGTGGAACCCCTGGCAGGCGTCAAACAGGTCGATGTCGAACTGACATGGGAGCCGCCCTGGGGCATGGAAATGATGTCCGACGAGGCCCGGCTCGAACTGGGCTTTATGTAAGCCGTCACATTTCTTTTACAAAACCATCACCGACCCATCGGAAAACCGTCACGTTCGGGGCGTACCCCGGCATGCGTACTGTGAACCGTACCTTGCCTTTGCACCCCGCACACCGCGCATCCCCGCGCCCGCACAGGCAATGCCCAGGGCCGCCGCACCCCCGGCGGCCCTTTTACGTGGCGGTCACAGCGGTCAGAGGTCACAACCGCCGCAAAATCCACATCAACGCCCGCCGTCTGCGCGCGCGGCGTTTGCGATTTTCATCTGCGTCTTTCATTTGTGCAAACAGCGCCTGCTCTTTCGCATAGATACTATTCAATTCCAGTGACTTATAGGGATGTTGCATGGTCATTCCTTTCGCTATTGACCTCAATATGCGCCCTCATCTACGCGATTGTCAGACCCCGCTTTCGCGCCTAGACTTGCATTTATGCAAATCACCGACTGGACAGATTTCGGCCTCTTCACCGCCGTGGCGCGCAACGCCTCGCTTGCCGGGGCCGCGCGGGAAACCGGGCTCAGCCAGGCGACCCTCTCGCGCCGGATGACCGCGCTGGAACAGCGCACCGGGCGCAGGCTCTTTGTCCACGGCGCGCAAGGCTACACCCCCACCGCCGAAGGCCGCGCGCTCCTTGAACGCGCGAAAAAGATGGAGGCGGCGGCCCGCGACATCGCCCACTGGTCCGCCGAACAATCCGGCCCGCCCCGCGTGCGCATCTCTGCCGGCACCTGGACAACCGATTTCCTGGCCCGCCACCTGTCGGACTACTGGTCCCCGGAGGCGCGCTGGACGCCCGAATTCGTCAGCTGCAACCGCGACCTCGACATCGAACGGCGCGAGGTCGACATCGGCGTGCGCAACCGCCGCCCGACCCATCCCTGGCTTGCCGGGCGCCGCACCGGCACCGTCGAACACGCGGCCTACGCCACGCATGCGGATGTCACCGGCTGGATCGGGCCCAGCGACGACACCGCGGCCCTTCCGTCCGAGGCATGGACCGTCGCCCATCACGGCACCGACATGGTGGCGGTGTCCAACGACCCTCAGGTGCGCATGGCCCTGGCGCTGTCGGGCGCTGGCCGCGTCGTCCTGCCCACCTTTGCGGCCGATCCGGTGCCCGGCCTTATCCGCGTCTCGGGCATCATTGACGCGCTCACCTCCGAAGAATGGCTTGTCTGCCACCAAGACACCCGGCACGACCCCGCGATCCGTGCCGCACTCGACGCGCTGGCCGGTGCCTTGCGCGCCCACCAGCCCGAAGACCGCGGCGCCCCCTTGCAGCAAGACGGGCAAAGCCCTACCTTAACGGTCGGATAACCCCGGAAGGTCATCATGTTCGCAATCCCCGGCAAGCAAGCCGTCAGCATCACCCCCCGCGCCGCCGCGCAGATCGCCAAACTGATGGCGAAAGAGGGCCATTCCGGCCTGCGCATCGGTGTGAAAAAGGGCGGTTGCGCGGGCATGGAATACACCATGGAATATGTCGACCAGACCGATCCGAATGACGAGGCGGTCGAACAGGACGGCGCGCGCGTGCTGATCGCGCCGATGGCGCAGATGTTCCTCTTCGGGACCGAGATCGACTATGAAACCTCGCTCTTGGAATCCGGGTTCAAGTTCAACAATCCCAACGTCACCGACGCCTGCGGCTGCGGCGAATCAATCTCGTTCAAGGATGTGGACACGCTGACGGCTGAGCAAAACGCAGACTGACATGGCCGTCAGCCCGCAAGAGATCGCGCATGCGCACGACCTCCTGGCAGGCGTTGGCCCCTTGACCACGCGGCGCATGTTCGGCGGCATGGCCTTTTATGCGGATGGCACGATCTTTGCCGTGCTGATGCGCGACGGGCGCCTCCTGCTCAAGGGCCAAGGCGCGATGCAAGACCGGTTCGAGGCGCTGGGGATGGTCCGCTGGACCTATGCCCGCGACGGCAAACCACCCACCGCAATGCCCTATTGGCACCTGCCCGACAGCGCGTCTGACGACGCCGATGCAGTCGCCGCCCTCGCCCGCGAGGCGCTCGGCCACCTGTAAACATCCGCGCTTTGCGTGACCGCTGGCCTGCGCTAGGCTGCCGCGCAGACACCGCAACGGGGCCTCGCATGACCGAAGAAGAGCTTGCCGAACGCCGCCTCGCGCTGGAAGAGCGCAAGATCGAGGTCGAGGCCGAGGTCGCCCGCGCCCGCATGACGCTGGATGAACGGCAGGTGGGGCGCTATTCGACCGGCGCGGTCACGATCATCGGCGCTGTCATCGCCGTGGGCTCGGCCGTGGCCACCACCACCATCGGCGGGCTCTTTGGTCTGCAAAACAACGCCAGCAACAATGCCGCCCAGCAGCAGCTTGCCCGCGAAGAGGTGCAAGGCCAGCTAGACATCAAACGCACCGAGGTCGAGGGCCAGATCCGCGTCCAAGAACTGGTGGCCGAAGCCGACCGCGACCGGCTCGAGATCGAACAAAAGTTCGAGATCATCATCCAAGCCACCAAGGGCCTGAAGTCCGACGTCGCCTCGGAAAACCTCAAGTTCTTTGTCGAGGCGGGTATCCTCGAAGACCCCGGCGGCAAGATCCAAGCGCTTGCCGAAGAGGGCCGCGCCCCCGACCTGCCCGCCGTAACCGGCCAACAGCGCGCCACCAACCCGCTGCTGGAGCGGCTGGCCCGGATCGAAGACCCCCAAACCGTCACCCGCGCGGGCACGCGGACCGACCGGTTTTCAATCTCTGACGGGGTGGTGCAGGCCGTCGCCGGTCCGCCCATCCAACATGTCGAGACCCCAAATCATGGCGACGTCATCCGCCCGCAATACATCATCTTCCACTTCACAGGCAGTGTTGGCCCCGGTGTCATCGGCTGGCTGACCGCGGATCAGGCCAAGGCCAGCGCGCATCTCGTCATCCGTCAGGACGGCACGCTTGTGCAATTGCTGCCGCTCGATCACCGCGCCTGGCATGTGGGCAATTCGCGCTGGGGCAACTTGCGCGGCCTCAACAACCACTCCATCGGGATCGAGTTTGAAAATCACGGGCGCCTGCAACGCACCGGCGACCGCTGGAAAACCTGGCGCAACCAGCCCGTGCCCGACGGTGACGTGGTCATCGCAGAGGACGGCAGCGGCTGGCACGCCTTCACCGACGCGCAGATCGACACGGCAACGGCCCTG
Organism: Pseudomonadota bacterium; assembly: GCA_038525395.1. Classification (GTDB taxonomy): domain Bacteria; phylum Pseudomonadota; class Alphaproteobacteria; order Rhodobacterales; family Rhodobacteraceae; genus Tateyamaria. The sequence continues at coordinate 15,865 of JBCBHS010000029.1, forward strand.
GCACAGGCGATCTCGCAGGATCAGCCCGGCATCATCGACGTGCTGGGCCACAGCGACGTCTCTCCGGGGCGCAAGCAAGACCCCGGCCCCGCCTTCCCCATCGCCGACATCCGCGAGGCGATATTCGACCGCCGCGACCCGCTGCCGCCGCCGGGCTAGACCTGCGCCTCTTGCGCCAAGTCGGCCACAAAGCGGCGCATGACGGCCACACGCTCTGCCGCCATCGCGCGCGCAGGCGCGGTGTGCAGGGTCTCGGCCACGGCAAACAGCTTGACCGCGAAATGATCCAGCGCATAGGCCGCGTCGTCCAAAGGCCGGTCGCGCGCCAACGGGTCACCCCCATGCACCAACCCGGCCCCCATCTGCCCCGCCACGGTGAAACAGCGCGCAATGCCGATGGCGCCCAAAGCCTCCAACCGGTCGGCATCCTGCAACACCTGCGCCTCCAGCGTCTCGCACGGGGCCTGCGCGGAATAGCTGTGGCCCCGGATCGCATGCGCGACCGCCGCCTGCCCGGGCAGGCCCCGCGCCGCCATCCACGCCACCGCGTGATCCGCCGACAATGCGGCGGCATCAGCCCGGCGCGGATCGTCCTTGGGCACGTTCACGATGTCATGCAGATAGGCCCCGATCAGCAGCACGTCCCGGTCCACGCAACTGTCGAGCGCATCGGCAATGGCACAGCAGTTTTTCCACACCCGGCGCAGGTGCCAGATGTCATGCGCACCGTCGGTCTGTTCGGCCCAAACACGCGCAACTTCCGCTTCAAGGTCGCTCTGCAAGCTCATGTTTTGTCTTTCAAATGCAGATAGGTCTCGCGAAACCGCGCACTCAGATGATCGCCCGCCAGCATCACCGCCCCATGCCCCTCGGGCGCGACATTGGTGTCATAGGTCGGGTTGAAAAACAGCGGGACAGAAATGCGCTCTGCCACGCCGCCCACGACACGGTGCGGCGTGGCCTGGATCACACCGCCCGACCAAAACTCCAGCATCTCGCCAAAGTTGATGATGAACTCCCCCGGCGGCGCACTGACCGGGATCCACCCACCGCCCCGCTGGCGCACCTCTAGCCCGGGCGAGCCATCGGTGGCCAGCAGGGTCAGACAGCCATAGTCGGTGTGGGTGGCAATCCCAAAATCCTTCGCCCCCGCCCAATCCGGGCGCGCGGGGTAAAAGTTGCCGCGCAAAAGCGCCATGGGCGTGTCAAACGCGCCCGCAAAATGGCCAGGGTCCATGTCGATGCCGCGGGCAATGGCGTGCAGCAGCGTCTTCGACAGGGTTAAGGCATCGTCGTAATAGTCTGTAATCAGTTCATAAAACTGCGGATCATCCGGCCACTGGTTGGGCGCGTAAAACGTCTTGCCCGCCAGCGGATGACCGTCGGGCAGTTGAAATCCGACGTCAAAGAACTGCTTGTAATCGGGGTTGGCCTCCGGATCGACCTGCTCGGACCCTGGCGCGCCCCAACCGCGGTTGGACCCGGTGCGCGCCATGTCCACCGCCCGCTTCTCGGCCTCGGGACGCTTGAAAAAGGCGCGGTACACCTCGATCACCGCCGACACGCGGGCCGCGTCCAGCACCGTGTTGTGTACGGTGGCAAATCCCACACCCCGCGCCGCAGCGCCCAGGGCCGCGATGCTGTCGCTCTCACCGGCGGCCAGCTTGGCCGCGTCCAGTCTGGGGATCATACCCGCCTCCGTTCCGTCTGCGGCGCAGCCCTAGCGCAGGCGCGCGGGCGATGCTAGGACCAAGCCGGACCATCAGCAGGAGACAGCGATGACGCGGCGCAAACTGGCAGCAGGCAACTGGAAGATGAACGGCACCGCCGAGATGCTGACCGAGGTCGCGCAGCTGACCGGCGGCACCGTAGGCACGCCACCGCAAATCCTGATCTGCCCGCCCAGCACCCTCATCGCCCCCGCGGTTGAGGCCACGGCCATGACAGGCGTCGAAATCGGCGCCCAGGACTGCCACGCGCAACCCAACGGCGCCTATACCGGCGATCTGTCGGCAGACATGCTCAAGACCGCAGGCGCCCGCGCCGTGATCGTCGGCCACTCCGAACGCCGCGCGGGCCACCACGAAAGCAACGCAGACGTCCGCGCCAAGGCCGAAGCGACCTGGGCCGCGGGCCTGGTCGCGATCCTCTGCATCGGCGAAAGCGCGGCGGAACGCGACCGCGCCGACGTGCTCGACATCATCGCGGCACAGCTCGACGCCTCGGTCCCCGACGGTGCCACAGGCGCGACGCTCGTGGTCGCCTACGAACCCATCTGGGCCATCGGCACGGGCAAGGTGCCGACGCTGGGGCAGATCATCGAGACGCACGATATGCTGCGGGCCAGGCTGGTCGCCCGCTTTGACGCCGAGGGCGACGCCATCCGCCTGCTCTATGGCGGATCGGTCAAGCCCTCCAACGCGGCAGAAATTTTCCAGGCCGAGAATGTCGACGGCGCGCTGGTTGGCGGCGCGTCGCTGAAGGCGGCCGATTTCCAACCGATCATCGACGCGCTTGCCGCCTCATAAAACACGCAGGCCCGGCATGAATTTTCGACGAAAATTCGTGCCCGCCCCGCCCTAGCGCACGATGATCTCCGGCCCCATCATCAGGGTTGGCAGCCAGGTGGAAATCGCCGGGATGTAGGTCACCATGATGAGAAACACAAAGAGCACCGCCAGGAACGGCAGCGCCGCCTTGACCACCCGCATCATCGGCATGCCCGCGACACCGCTCGTCACGAACAGGTTCAGCCCCACAGGCGGCGTGATCATCCCGATCTCCATATTCACCACCATGATGATGCCCAGGTGAATGGGGTCGATCCCCAGCTCGATCGCGATGGGAAAGACCAGCGGCGCCACGATGACCAACAGGCCCGACGGCTCCATAAACTGACCTCCGATCAGCAAGATCACGTTGACGATGATCAGGAACACCACAGGGCCAAAGCCCGCATCCAGCATCGCGCCCGCGATCTCTTGGGGGATCTGTTCGTCCGTCAAAACATGCTTTAGGATCAGCGCGTTGGCGATGATGAACATCAGCGTGATGGTCAGCTTGCCCGCCTCGAAAAACGCGTTCTTCGTGTCGCGGTGCACCAGCGCCAGCGGCATCCGCGCCAGGTCCGACACGATGGCAATCGGGTTCAGGTCCAGCCCGCGCAACAGCCGCTCGGCCACCGCCAACATCGCCGCCAGGGCAAAGCCGATCAGCACCGACAGTGTCAGGTCCAGCGCACCACCCGCCAGCAGCCAGATCAAGATGCCCAAGGCCAGCCCGCCCATCAGCGTAATGCCGGTAAAGTTGCCGGCCCGCGGCGCGTTTTTGGCAAAGGGCCCCATGTCGCGGTAGATGTAGCTGGCGATGAGGAAGGAATAGACCGCCGCCACCGCCGCGGCCTCGGTCGGGGTAAAGATACCGCCATAGATGCCGCCCAGGATGATGATGATCAGGAACAGTCCGCCCGAGGCGGCACCGGCGGAGGACGCAACCTCGCCCCAGCCCTGCCAGTCGCCCTTAGGCAGGTTGCGGATCTTAGCGATGGCGTAGATCGTGATCATCAGCATCGAACCGGCCAGCAGCCCCGGGATCACCCCGGCCAGGAACATCCGACCCACCGACACGTCTGTCGCGCTGGCATAGACCACCATCACGATAGAGGGCGGGATGAGGATGCCCAGCGTGCCCGCATTGGCGATGACGCCCGCGGCGAAATCCTTGGAGTAACCCACCTGCCGCATGCCCGCGATCACGATAGAGCCGATGGCGACGACCGTTGCGGGCGATGACCCCGACAGGGCCGCGAACATCATGCAGGCAAAGACGCCCGCGATGGCCAGACCGCCGGGAAAGTGGCCGACGACAGCGATGGAAAAGCGGATGATGCGCTTGGCCACGCCGCCCGTCGACATGAACGTCGAGGCGAGGATGAAGAACGGGATGGCGAGCAGCGTGTAATGCCCCGCCATGGCCTGAAAAAACGTCTGCGCGATCGAGGCGAGCGAGGTGTCGCTGAGCACCAGCAGAAAGACGATAGAGGACATGCCGAGGCTGACAGCGATGGGCACACCGATCAGCATCAGGCCGATGACCATGATGAAAAGAATTGCGACTTCCATGGCTTAGTTGCCTTCGTTCATATGTTTGACGGCCTCGACCTCTTCCTCGGCCTCGTGGCTGACGATCAGGCTTTGGGCCTGGCCGTTGACCAGGCGCAGCGTGGCCTGGACAAAGCGAAAGAGCAGAAGCGCCATGCCAAAGGGCAGGATGGCGTAAGGGATGAAGCGCGGGATTTTTTCGTACTCTTCGCCCTCGTTCATGATCGGCTGGATCCAGCGCAGCCATTCGGGGAACGGGATGTCGATGGTCTCGTACCAGCCGCGATAGGACGAGCGGCGCATTTCCTCGAACCCGGTGGGAAACCACTTGCCCGTGGTTTGCGGCAGGTTGGCAAAGTTCGCCCAATAGTCCCAGGCGCCTTTCAGCAGCAGGAAGGCATAGGCCAGGCAGACGGCCGCCGCGACCAGCGCGATGACGCGCCGGGTGGGCGGCGAGAAGAGGTTGATCACCGCGTCCACGCCCAAATGCGCCGTCACCTTGACCGCATAGCTGACCCCGAACAGAACCAGCCAGGCAAAGAGGAACGTCACCGCCTCGAGCCCCCAGATCAGGCCGGTATTATAGCCATAGCGCAGCACCACGTTGATGAAGGTGATGATCGTCATGCCTGCAAGCAGGAGCGCGATCGCCGTCTCTTCGATCTCGTTCACGATGCGGCCAAGCGGGGTGGTGGGGGTCGGAGAATGTGCCATGACGGCCCTTTCACGTCTTAAGACCCCGGCGCGGTCGCGCACCGGGATGGGGCACCTGCCCCCGGGGTGACATTCCCCCCGGGGACAGGTTTTGCGATGTGCGAATGGCGCCTTAGAGGCCCGCGTTGATCGCTTGGGCGGCGTCGATGTTTTCCTGGCCGACGTCGTCTTTAAACTGCTCCCACACCGGCTTCATCACCGCGACCCAATCGGCGCGCTGTTCGGGTGTCAGCTGGCGCACGACGCCGCCTGCGTTGACGATGGCGGCCTTGGCCTCTTCGTTCACGCGGGTGGATTCGGAGTTGCGCGTCTCGGTCACCTCGGTGATCAGGGTGTCGAGCTGGTCGCGCACGTCGCCGGGCAGGCTGTCCCAGAAGTCGGTCGAGGTCACGACGAGGTAGTCGATGATGCCGTGGTTCGTTTCGGTCACGCCGTCCTGAACCTCAAAGAACTTTTGACCCCAGATGTTGGACCAGGTGTTTTCCTGCCCGTCCACAACGCCGGTCTGCAGCGCGCCATAGACTTCGGAGAAGGCCATGGGCTGCGGCGAGCCGCCGATGGCGGCCATCTGCGCCTTGAGCACGTCGGAGTTCTGCACGCGGAACTTCAGACCATCCGCATCGGAGGGGGATTCGAGCGGCGTGTTCGCCGACATCTGCTTCATCCCGTTGTGCCAGAAGGCCAGACCCAGAAGGCCGCGGCGGGTCATCGATTCCTTCATCGCCTGACCGGTCTCGGACATTTGGAAGGCGTCCACCGCTTCGATGTTTTTGAACATGAAGGGCAGATCGAAGATGCGGAACTGCTTGGTGAACTGCTCGAACTTTGACAGCGAAGGCGCGGCCAGTTGCACGTCGCCTTGCAGCAGCGCCTCAAGCACTTGGTCGTCATTGTAGAGCGTGGATTGCGGGAACACTTCCATGCAGGCGGTGCCGTTCATCTCGTCATTGACGCGCTGTTGCAGCAGCGAGGCGGCGATGCCTTTGGGGTGCTTGTCGGTGTTGGTGACGTGGCTGAACTTGATGACGATCTCGCCATCGTCGCAAGCGGCAGCAACGGCGCCTGCGCTTACGGTGAGGGCCAGTGCGGCGGCGGTTAGGAATTTCATAATGTCTCCTCCCAGAGATGGTGTGATGTCACGGTGTCCCCGCGGGGACAGGTTTGGGCATAAAACCAGACCGTACGGTGGGGTCAGCGTTTAGTTTGCGGTAAGGATTGGATTTTCCGTATCCGTACGCTGTTTCAATAGCTTATCGGGCACTCTTTATGTAGATGTTGCGCCTGTACCCCTACGCGTGTGCGGATTTCCGCACGGGGGTACGCAACACTGTGCGGATTTCCGCACATGTTAGCGCCGGTAGTCCTCGGCCCGAATCTGATAGCGTTTCAGCTTGTCGTAGAAGGTTTTGCGCGGCAGCTTGAGCGCCAGGGCCGCGTCGCTGGCGTGGCCGTTATGGCGCCCGAGGGCGGCGATCAGAAGCGAGCGTTCGACGCGGGCCATCTGTTCGACAAGGCCCAGATCGGCCGCCTCTGCCGCCTCTTCGGGCATACCGAGGACAAAGCGCATCGCAGCGCTCATTAGCGAGCGGGCGTTGCCGGGCCAGTCCTGCGACATGAGTGCCGCCATGTGATCCGGCCCCACCTCGGGCACGGCAAGGCCCGCCTGTTCGGCGGCCTGGGCCACGTAATGGCGAAAGAGCACCGGAATGTCGTCGGGCCGTTCGCTGAGCGAGGGGATGCGCACGGGCATCCCTTCGATCCGGTAGTAAAGATCGGCATTGAGCGCGCCCGCCTCGACCGCGGCGGCGAGGTCGCGGGTACTGCCCGCGAGCAGGCGCGCGGGCGTGCCGGCCTCTAGCGCTTCGAGCAGGGCAAGCTGGCTGGCGGCAGGCAGGTGCGTGACCTCGTCCAGAAAGAGGCTGCCACCGGCGGCGGCATCAAGCGCCTGGGCCAAGGCGCGCGGCGCCAGATCGGCGGCGGCGCGTTTCACAAACGCCGCCTTGGACCGCAGCGAGCTGAGGTGGATCACCTCGGCCACCTTCGAGATGCCGGTGCCGGGGGCGCCGGTCACCAGCACCTCGGTCTCGAGCGGGGCGAGCAGGCGGACGCGCGCGCGCAGCCCTTCGGCCTGGTCCGAGGTGCCAAAGAGCATGCGGGCGGCGGGATCGCCGCTTTGGACCAGGGCGCGCAGGCGGCGGTTTTCCTGGACCAGCGCGCGGGTTTTCAGAGCCCGTTCAAGAACAGACAGCAAGTCACTGGGCGCACAGGGTTTTTCGAGAAAGCCAAAGGCGCCTTCGCGCATCGCCTGGACGGCCATGGGAATATCGCCCTCGCCCGTGAGCAGGATCACCGGCAGGTCCTCGTCCACCTTGCGGGTGTGGGCCAAGAGGTAGAAGCCGTCGCGCCCCGGCATGCGGATGTCCGACAGGATCACGCCATCGAAATCGCGCGCGATGTGGTCCTTGGCCACCACAAAGGACGCGGCGGTGATAGGCGTCAGGTCGGCCAGTTCCAGCGTTTGCGCCAGCGCGTCGCGCACGGCGGCGTCGTCATCGACGACCAGCACGTGGGTGGTCATGCGGCCACCTCTGTCACGCTGTCCCAGCGGCGCAGTTCGACCGTAAAGCGCGCGCCGGGCCCGCCCGCGACATTGGTGCCGCGGATCTCGCCCCCGAAACTTTGCACGATGCCATAGGAGATCGACAGGCCCAGCCCCATGCCTTCGGCGCGGCCCACCTCTTTGGTGGAATAGAACGGGTCGAACACCTTGTCGGGCATGTCGATGCCGGGGCCGGTGTCGCGGAAGGTGACGGTGAGCGTGTCGCCCTCGGTCACGGAAATGCTGAGGCGGCGGGTGTCGCCGTCGGCCATCGCGTCGAGCGCGTTGCTGATCAGGTTGACAAAGACCTGGCCCAGCCGCACCTCGCCCCCGCGCACCCAGAGGCTGTGGCCCGGTGGGGTGAAGTCGAGCGTGACATCCTCGCGCCGGATGCGCGGGCTCATCAGCTCGACCGCGCTGCTGAGCACGGTGCCCAGGTCGACGCGCACCGCCGGTTCGCTTTCTTGCCGGGCGAAGGCGCGCAGGTTTTTGATGATGCGCCCCATGCGGCGCGCCATGTCCGAGATGCGGGTGAGGTTGTCGGCGGTGCGGTCGGGCGCGCCGCGGTCGAGGAAGGCGACGGCGTTTTCGGCATAGGTCTGGATCGCCATCAGCGGCTGGTTCAGCTCGTGTGACAGCCCCGCGCTCATCTGCCCCAGGGCCGACAGCTTGCCTGCCTGGACCAGGTCCTCTTGGGCGCGCGCGAGGGCGGTTTGGGCCTCTTCGCGCTCTTCCGCCTCGCGGCGCAGGCGGGCGTTGGTGTCGGACAGGGCGGCGGTGCGTTCGGCCACGCGCTGTTCCAGTTGGGCGTTGGCCTGCGCGAGGGTACGGCGCCGTTCGGTGGCCAGGAACAAGAGCGCGCCAAAGGCCAGGCACAGCCCCGCCACGGCAGCCGCCTGCAGCGTGGCCAGGCGGCGGGCCGGGGCCACATCCACCAGCGCCTCGCCCGTCATGCCGATCACCGGCAGGGGCCGCACGATATGCAGCGCGTTTTGCGGCAGGTACGGACCCCAGCCCATTTGCCAGACCTCGTGCCGGCCCAGGTTGTAGCTGTCGAAGGGCAGCGGCGCGCCGTCGCGCGGTTGCAGGCCCGGGGCGTTGTCGGGCCGCTGCCAGAACACGATTTCGGACCGGTTGGTGATGAACACGCGGTCTTGGGCATCGGTGAAGAAGACGGCGGGGTTGGAGCCGACCCAGTCCCATTCGATGCCTGCGAGGTTGGCGGTGACCACGACCGCGCCCTGCACCCGCGACTGGCCGTCGAACACAGGGGCGGCGTAGGCAAAGATGCGGGCGCCCTGGGCGGTTTGCCCGTTGCCCCAGCCCAGCGCGCCTTGGGTCGCGCGCCGCACCAGGGGGGCGATGTCGACGCCGGTGGGGTCGGGCCGGGCGCTGGCCATGATGTGCCCGGTGGCGTCGGTCAGGCGGATATCCTCGGCCGCGGTTTTGTCGGCGATTTCGAGAAACAGCGCCTCGGCCGCGGCCACGTCTTCGCCCGCCAGCACGGCGCCCACGCGGGGGTGGTCGGCGACCAGCACGGCCAGTTCGCGGTAGCGTTGCAGCTGCCCCGTCAGCCGGTCGGAGGCCAGCGCGAGGTCCGACGCCCCTTGCCGCGCCAGCTGGTCCAGCGCCTGGAAGTAGCCATAGCGCCAGACGCCCGCGGCGGCGAGCGCCACAAGCGCCACAAAGCCGAGCACCGCGCCGATGCGTCTGAGATAGCCATTTGCCATGCGCCGCACTCTAGCCAGAGCCTGCGGGGCTTGCCAAGCGGGCCTGGCCCTTGCGAGATGGGGGCATGCAGTTGCCCACGCCCCATGATCCCGATTTTGTCCAGGACCCCTACCCCGTCTATGCCGCCGCGCGGGCCGCGGGCCCGGTGCTGTGGTGGGAGGCCTATGGGATGTACGCGGCGTTCGATCATGCGACGGTGCATGCGCTGTTGCGCGACAAGCGGTTGGGCCGGGCGGTGCCGGGCCGTGGGGCAGCACCTGCGCATCTGGCGGCCTTTGACGCGGTCGAGCGCTATTCGCTGCTGGAGCTGGAGCCGCCTGGCCATACGCGGCTGCGGCGGTTGGTGCTGCATGCCTTCACCTCGCGCCGGGTGGCGGGGATGGCGGGCGACATTCGGGCCATCTGTGCGGAGCTGTTGGCGGGGTTGCCGCAGGGGCCGTTTGACCTGATCCCGGCCTATTGCCAGCAGGTCCCGGTGCGCGTGATTGCCCGCCTTTTGGGCGTGCCAGAGGCGATGGGGCCGGACCTGCTGCGCTGGTCGGCGGCGATGGTCGCGATGTACCAGGCGGGCCGTGACCGGGCGGTAGAGGACGCCGCAAACGCGGCGGCGGCAGAGTTCGCCGCCTTTCTGCGCGGCTATATCGAAGAGCGGCGGAGCGACCCGCGGGACGATCTGATCACCGAACTGATCGCGGCGGAGGACGGCGGCGAGACGCTGAGCCATGCCGAGATGATCGGGACCTGCGTGCTGCTGCTGAACGCAGGGCACGAGGCGACGGTGCACACGATGGGCAATGCGGTGCGGGCGCTGCTGGCCCATGGCGGTGCCGCGGCGCTGGCCGACCCCGCGCGCGCGGCCGAAGAGGTGATGCGCTATGACCCGCCGCTGCATATGTTCACGCGCCACGTCTATGAACCGATCACGGTGGCCGGCCACGCCCTTGGCCCCGGCGATGAGATCGCGCTGATGCTGGGGGCGGCAGGACGCGACCCGGCGGTGTTCACCGACCCGGACCGCTTTGACCCCGCGCGCGCCACAAACCCGCACCTGGCCTTTGGCGGTGGCCTGCACTTTTGCGTGGGCGCGCCGCTGGCACGGCTGGAGCTGCAGATCGCCCTGCCCATGCTCTTTGACGCGCTGCCCGGCCTGCGCATCGCCGAAGAGCCCAAATATGCCGACAGCTACCACTTCCACAAACTCGACCAACTGATCGTCGCGCCCGCGTGAGTCGGGACCGGGTCAAGGATCGCGCAGCGACGGCGCTTCGCGCCGCTTGTCCTTGACGCGGGCGCTGCTCACATCACCCTGGATCAGGTCTGTCTAAGACGCACCGCGCCTTAGACGACCTCTCAGCAGATATCCAAACCCATCACCCCGCACATCGGCCCACAGCAGTGCGGCGCCTGGCAGATATCAGAGTAAAGACTGCGCGGTAGCGCCCCTTTGGATCACGCCCCCAAGGGCAGCATCGTGGTCGATTTGATCTCTTCCATCGACAAAAGCGCTGTGACGTTGTGCACGCGCACCTCGGAAATCAGCGCCTGATAAAAGGCGTCATAGGCGCGCGCATTCCGCACCCGGACCTTGAGGATATAGTCGATGTCGCCCGCCAGCCGGTGCGCCTCTTGCACCTCGGGCCGGTCGCGCAGGGCCTGCAGGAACCGCGCCTGCCAGTCGGCCTCATGCTCGGACGTGCGGATGAGGACAAAGAAACACGCCTCGAACCCCAGCGCCTCGGCGTCCAGCACAACCGTCTGTTGGCCCACCACGCCCGCTTCGCGCAGCTTGCGGATGCGGTTCCACACGGGCGTCTTTGATGACCCCACAGCGCGGGCGATGTCGTCCAGCGACTGGCTGGCGTCGCGCTGCAGCTCGGCCAGAATTTTGCGATCCACGTCGTCGATGCGAACAGACATTCCAATGCGCTCCAATCCGGGAAACAGGCGTTCTGCACCTGCGAACATGCAGAACAATCATCCTTATCTGCGCCGCTGTCTAGCGCCAAACCAGGAAAATTTCCTATGTTGAGGATCAGAATTCGCGGAACGAGGCCCAAGATGAACCATTTCCCCATCTTCCTGAACACCGCCGGGCGGCGCATCGTGCTGTCGGGCGGCGGGGATGCCGCCCTGGCCAAGCTGCGCCTGCTGATGAAGACGACGGCGCATATCACCGTCTTTGCGCCCGACGCCGATGATCAGATCAAGGTCTGGGCCGCGGCGGGCAAGCTGCGCCTGATCGACCGCGCGATGGAGCCGGGCGATGCGCTGTGTGCCGCCCTTTTTTACGCCGCGGACGAGGACGCCGCAGAAGACAAGCGCACCGCGGCCATCGCCCATGCCGACGGCGCGCTGGTCAATATCGTGGACAACCTGGCCGACAGCCAGTTCATCACCCCCGCCATCGTGGACCGCGACCCCGTCACCGTCGCCATCGGCACCGAAGGGGCGGCACCCGTGCTGGCCCGCGCCATCAAGGCCGATCTAGAAGAGCGCCTGCCGCAGTCCCTGGGCACGCTGGCCCGCGTCGGCAAGGCGTTTCGCAAGGCTGCCGACGCCCTGCCCTTTGGCCGTCCCCGCCGAGATTTCTGGCGCGACTACTACTTCAATGCCGGTCCCAAGGCCTTTGCCCAGGGAGCGGAGGCGATCCAGCCCGCGCTGGATGACCTGCTGGCCGATCACCTGATGCAGGACGCGCGCAAGGGTCACGTCGCCTTTGTCGGCGCAGGCCCCGGTGACCCGGAGCTGCTGACGCTGAAGGCGCGCAAGGCGCTTGATGAGGCGGATGTGGTGATCTATGACCGCCTGATTTCCAAGGAAATTCTGGAACTCGCGCGGCGCGAGGCGACGATGATCGACGTGGGCAAGGAGGCCTTTGGCCCCTCGACCCCGCAGGACACCATCAACGGCCTGATCGTCGAACATGGGCTGGCGGGTGCGCAGGTCGTGCGCCTGAAATCCGGCGATGCGACCGTCTTTGGCCGTCTGGACGAGGAGATCGAGGCCGTGACCGAGGCCGGTGTCGACTATCACATCGTGCCGGGCATTACTGCCGCCTCTGCCGCTGTCGCCTCGATCGGGCAATCGCTGACCCGCCGGGGGCGTAACTCCTCTGTCCGGTTCCTGACCGGCCATGACACGCGCGGCTTTGCCGATCACGACTGGAAGGCGCTGGCGCAACCGGGCGAGGTGGCCGCCATTTATATGGGCAAGAAGTCGGCGCGTTTCATTCAGGGCCGCCTGATGATGCACGGGATCGACCCCGCGACGCCGGTGACATTTGTCGAAAACGCCAGCCGCCCCGACCAGCAGGTTCTGTCCACCACCGTGGCCGAGATGGAGCCGACGCTAACCGAAGCGGGCCTGGGCGGCCCTGCCCTCACCTTTGTCGGGTTGGCACCCCGCGCGGCCCTCGCCGCCATCCCAGAAATCCCCATGCCCCACATGCAGGAGGCACAGTGATGCCCAAGGAATTCACCCCTAAGGTCGTGACCGCGAACCACTTGCTGGCGGGCGACGTGATCTATCAGACCGCGACTGGCTGGACCCGCAAGCTGGAGGAAGCCGAAGTGCTGACCGACGAGGCCGATGCCGATCTGCGATTGATCGAAGCGTCTCAGCAAGTTGATGAGGTGGTGGGCGCCTATCTGGCCGACGTGGCCGTCGAGGATGGCGTGCCTATCCCCACCCATTTCCGCGAAGAGTTCCGGGCGACCGGCCCCAGCAACTACGCCCATGGCAAGCAAGTGGACTTTGCCGAAGGCGAATTTGAGGAAGCGTCGTAATGTATAGCTATTCCGAGTTCGACACCGCCTTTCTGGCGGAACGCAACGCCCAGTTCCGCGCCCAGGTCGAGCGCCGCATTTCCGGCGCGCTGACCGAGGACGAGTTCAAGCCGCTGCGCCTGATGAACGGTCTCTACCTGCAACTGCACGCCTATATGCTGCGTGTGGCGATCCCCTATGGCACGCTGAACTCCGCCAAGATGCGCAAGCTGGCCGAGATCGCGGAGCGGTGGGACAAGGGCTATGGCCACTTCACCACGCGCCAGAACATCCAGTACAACTGGCCTGCGTTGAAGGACGTGCCCGACATGCTGGACGCGCTGGCCGAGGTGGGGATGCACGCCATCCAGACCAGCGGTAACACGATCCGCAACGTGACCGCCGATCACTTCGCAGGGGCTGCGGCGGACGAGATTGCGGACCCGCGCCCGGTGGCCGAGCTGATGCGCCAGTGGTCCACCGACCACCCTGAATTCCAGTTCATGCCGCGCAAGTTCAAGATCGCGATCACCGGGTCGCCCAACGACCGCGCCGTGACGCGCGCGCATGACATCGGCATCCGTATGGTCACCCGCGACGGTGCGCGCGGCTATGAAATTATCGTGGGCGGCGGCCTGGGTCGTACACCGATGATCGGCAAGGTCATCACCGACTTCCTGCCGGAAGCGGACCTGTTGCCCTATCTTGAGGCCATCGTGTCGGTCTGGAACCAGATCGGGCGGCGCGACAACAAGTACAAGGCGCGGATCAAGGTCACAGTGCACGAACACGGCATCGACGACATCCGCCGTCTGGTCGAGCAGCGCTTTGCCGAGACGCGCAAGACGTTCACGGGCGTCGACGTGCAGATGCTGCGCGAGATCGAAGGACATTTTGCCCCGCCCGCCTTTGCCACCAAATCCGAGGCGCCGTTCAAGGACGCCTACCACAGCGACCCCGTCTTTCGCAGCTGGGCCGACACCAACCTGACCGCGCACAAGGCGCCGGGCTACAAGATCGTGTCGATTTCGCTGAAAAAACACGGGGCCACGCCGGGCGACGCGACGGCAGACCAGATGCGCCTGATGGCCGATCTGGCGGAACACTATGCCCATGACGAGCTGCGCATCAGCCACGAGCAGAACGTGATCCTGCCCCATGTGCATGTCGCGGACCTGCCCGCGCTGCACGCCCGGCTGAGGGCCGCGGGCCTCGCCACCGCCAATATCGGCCTGATCAGCGACATCATCGCCTGCCCCGGCATGGACTATTGCGCGCTGGCAACCGCCCGGTCGATCCCCATCGCACAGGAGATCGCCACAGCCTTTGACGACCTCAAACGCGAACACGATATCGGCCAGCTCAAGATCAAGATCTCGGGCTGCATCAACGCCTGCGGGCACCACCACGTGGGCCATATCGGTATCCTGGGCCTCGACCGCGCGGGTGTGGAAAACTACCAGATCACCCTGGGCGGCGACCATACCGAAACCGCCCAAGTGGGCGACCGCGTCGGCCCCGGCTTTTCCGCGGACGAGATCGTGCCAGCCGTCGAACGCATCGTCGACACCTATCTCGAGATGCGCAGCGACGCGGACGAACCCTTTCTCGACACCTACCGGCGCGTCGGCCTGGCCCCGTTCAAATCCGCCCTCTACCCCGCCACACGCGTCGCAGCAGAGTAGACCTGATGCTTCATTGTTCCCCAAATATGCACGGCGCAACGCGGCCCGATGCGCAGGTGATGGTCAGCGCGCTGAACGCGCGGCTGACCCATCACGGCGCCACGGACGTGCTGCGCGCGGCGTTTGACGCGGTGCCGGACGCCGCACTCGTGTCCAGCTTTGGCGCGGACTCGGTTGTCCTGTTGCACCTGGCGGCCATGATCAACCGCGACGTGCCGGTGATCTTTATCGACACCGAAATGCTCTTTGCCGAGACCTTGGTCTATCAGCAGGACCTGGCAGAGCGGCTGCGCCTGCGGAACGTGCGCGTCATCCGCGCCGATGACGTTGCGGCCCAGGACCCCGACGGCACGCTGCACCAGCGCGACACCGATGCCTGCTGCGCCTTGCGCAAGACACGCCCCCTGCAAACGGCGCTGACGGGCCATGGGGGCTGGATCACCGGGCGCAAGCGGTATCAGTCGGGCACGCGGGCCACGCTCGACTTTTTCGAAGTCGAGGCCGGCACGGGACGGATCAAGGTCAACCCGCTGGCCCGCTGGGCGCCCGAGGACATCCGCGACTATATGGACGAAAACCGCCTGCCGCGGCACCCGCTGGTGGCGCAGGGCTATCCCAGCATCGGCTGCGCGCCGTGCACGTCCAAGGTGGCCTCGGGCGAAGACCCGCGTGCGGGCCGCTGGCGGGATCAGGACAAAGACGAATGCGGCATCCACTTTGTAAACGGCAAAGTGGTGCGCGGAGGAGACAGAGCATGACAATTCTTGTGACCGATCAGGGCTTTGGCCCCGACACCTGGACCGGGGGCTACAGCCCTTTGGGCGAGGCCGCGAATGATGCCGCGGCCCTGGATGTGCCCAGCGATGCGGACCCCGCGCAGATCCCGCTGAATGCGGCGATCATCCGCGTGGATTTCCCCAGCTTTGCCGATGGCCGCGGGTTCACCATCGCCCGGATGCTGCGCCTGCGCGGCTATCGCGGACGGTTGCGGGCCAAGGGCCACGTGATTTCGGACCAATACGCGATGGCCCGCCGCGCGGGCTTTGACGAGGTTGAAATCAGCCAGGCCCTGGCCGCGCGCCAGCCCGAGGACCAGTGGCAGTTTCGCGCCGACTGGCAGGCCCACGACTATCAGGCCCGGCTGCGCGGCGCGTCCAATCACTGATCGCACCTGACCCAGATCAAGGCCCCGCGCGGCACTGTGCCGTATCGCGGGGTCAGAAAACCCTTCCTAAATTGAAAGGCGCCGGTGTAAACCTGCGTTGACAAAAGATATGACCGAGCACACACCCGTGAACCAAGCGACCGCCGTCAAGGCGACCCCCACCCTGCCCGATGCGCAGACCGTGACCGAGATCGAACATTATACCGACCGGCTTTTCCGGTTCCGCTGCACCCGGCCTGCGTCCTTGCGGTTCCGGTCGGGCGAGTTTGTGATGATCGGCCTGATGGGCGACCCGCACCCCGAGACCGGCAAGCAAAAGCCGATCATGCGCGCCTATTCCATCGCCTCGCCGTCCTGGGACGAAGAGCTGGAGTTCTACTCGATCAAGGTGCCGGATGGGCCGCTGACCTCGAAATTGCAGCACATCCAGCCGGGCGACGAGATCATCCTGCGCCCCAAGCCTGTGGGCACACTGGTGCATGACGCGCTGCTGCCGGGCAAGCGGCTGTGGTTCTTTGCCACCGGCACCGGCTTTGCCCCCTTCGCGTCCCTGCTGCGCGAGCCGCAGACCTATGAGGATTATGACGAGATCATCATCACCCATACCTGCCGCGAGGTGGGCGAGCTGACCTATGGCCGCGATCTGATCGAGGGGCTGAAGTCGGACGCGCTGCTGAACGAGGTGATTGGCGCGGGGTTTTGGAAGAAGATCAAATACTATCCCACGACCACACGCGAAGAGAGCCCCAAGATGGGGCGCATCACCGACCTGATGAAGTCCGGCGCGGCCTTTGCCGATCTGGGCGTGCCACCGCTGACGCCCGAGACCGACCGGGCGATGATCTGCGGAAACCTGGCCTTTAACCTCGAGCTGAAAGAGATGTTCGAAGGCTATGGCCTGGAGGAAGGCGCCAATTCGAAACCGGCCCATTACGTGGTGGAAAAGGCGTTCTTGGACTAAGGGCTGCGCTGGGAACCTTTTTTCGACGAAAAAAGGTGGCCTGCGGCACAAAAAAAACCGCGCGTCCCGAAGAGGGCGCGCGGTTTTGCGGTGTAGGTCGGGTGAGATCACATGCCCAGGGCGGTCTTGATCTGATCCAGCAGCCCTTGCAGCAGTTCGGGGTTGTCCTGCGCTTGCTGTAGGCCCGCCTTGAGCGTGGTTTTTTCCAGCGTGCCGATGTCAGAGCCGTCGATCAGGTCAGACACCGCATCCAGGTTGAACCCGTCGACTGTCAGCAGGTTGGCGATGTTGTTTTCGGTCGCCGCCTCTGTTGCCTCTTCGGTGCCTTCGACCGCTGTCTCTGCCGCCGCGTCCACGGCCTCTTCACTCACTGCCACGGTGCCTTCGGTGGTCTCCGTCGTGGCCTCTGCCGCATCGGTTGCGGCCTCTTCGGTGCTGTCCACCACGGTCTCTGCCGTGTCGGCTACGGCGTCAGCGGCGTCTGTGGCGACCTCTTCGGTGCCCTCGACGACGGTTTCTGTCGTGTCGGCCACGGCGTCCGCAGCCTCGGACGCCGTATCTGTGGTCGCATCCACGGCTGTCTCTGTGGTGTCAGCCACGGCGTCGGCGGCGTCGGTCGCGGCGTCTGTGGTGGCGTCCACGGCGGTCTCTGTGGTGTCTGTCACCGCCTCTGCTGCATCGGTAGCCGTGTCAGCCACCGCATCTGTCGCGGCCGCGGTGGTGTCGGTCACAGCCTCGACCGCGTCGCCCGCCGTCTCTGTCGCGGCACCGGTCACATCGCTGACCGCATCGCTGGCGGCGTCCACGGCGTCGCCGGTGGCCTCTGTCACGGCGTCGGCGGCATCACCGGCCAGGTCCGCTGCGGCGTCCACCGCGTCGCTTGCGGTGTCGGCCACCGCGGCAGCGGCGTCTGTGGCGGCATCCACTGCCGTGTCAACCGCCTCGCCTGCGGCCTCTGCCGTCGCCTCTGCGGCGTCGGTCACCGCGTCAACTGCGGTGTCTGCGGCGTCCGAGGCCGCCTCGACCGCGTCGCTGACCGCATCCTCGGTCGCCTCAGCAGCCGCACCTGCGGCCTCGCTTGCGCTTTCCAGCGCGGCGGGCGCGTTCACGGCATCCGCGGCTTCGGTGATCGCCTCTTGCGGTGTTTGGCCGGAATAGAGCAGATACGCGCCCCCAGCGATCACAACCGCGACGATGATCCAAATCAGATTTCTCATATGATGTGTCCTTTTCCCTAGCCATTAACGCGCACGGCACCGCACGGGTTCCCGCTGTCAGATGCGCGTCCCAAAGAAAAGGTGCAAGGGGGAAAATAACGGATTTCGGCGCAGGATGGCCGATTTGGAGGGTTGAAGAAACACGGGCCAAAGGTTACCTTCTGGCCTCAAATTTCTGCAACTATCAAGGACAACCACCATCGCTCGCAGACCCCACAACGCGCCGCCGCAACGCGACACCGGCCCGCGCGTCAATGACAAAATTCGCGCCCCGGAAATCCGCCTGATCGGTGCGGATGGCGGCAATGTCGGCGTCGTATCGCCCGCCCGTGCCATGGACATGGCGGATGAAGCCGGGCTTGACCTGGTTGAGATCTCTCCGAACGCCAATCCGCCTGTCTGCAAGATCATGGATTTCGGCAAGTTCAAGTACGAGACCCAAAAGCGCGAAGCCGAGGCCCGGAAAAAGCAGAAGATCATCGAGATCAAAGAGGTCAAGTTCCGGCCCAACACCGACACCAACGACTACGAAGTCAAGATGCGCAACGTGTTCAAGTTTCTTGAAAACGGCGACAAGGTGAAGGTGACCCTGCGGTTCCGTGGCCGCGAGATGGCGCACCAGAACCTGG
Source organism: Pseudomonadota bacterium (assembly GCA_038525395.1). Lineage (GTDB taxonomy): Bacteria > Pseudomonadota > Alphaproteobacteria > Rhodobacterales > Rhodobacteraceae > Tateyamaria. Next base: position 34,430 of record JBCBHS010000029.1, read on the forward strand.
GCCGCGAGCTGCTGGAACGGGTGGCCGAGGACACCAAAGAGCATGGCAAGGTCGAAAACTTTCCCAAGATGGAAGGGCGCCAGATGGTGATGCTGATCGGGCCGCTGCCGCAGAAGTAGGATGACATATCCAGTTGAAACCATGTCAGGGCGTTGCAGATGCGGCGCCCTTTCTTTTTCAGCCCCTGTTTCGCGGGTCTATGGCGCGTGCCATTGCTCGTCCTGCCGCCGCTGGACATCCGGCGTCTGGATGGGCGTCGAAGTCAAAGGTGAGGTGCATTTCAACGGCCCTCTGAGCGTCGAAAACTCTTCCCCAAAGGCCGAACGCGGCTGGTGCAGTGCCTGCGGCAGCGCCATGCTTTACCGACTGCGCCCGACCGGGCACACGTTCCTCAGCCAAGGTGCGTTTGATGACCAGACCGGCTGGCAGCGTATGCGCGAACTCTATGGTGAAGACCAACCAGACCATTATGCCTTTGGCGACCACGCCCCTTTGATGACCGGCTGGGCCGTGTTCTGGGCGTTTCTTTTGGCGCGCTTGCCGCGCTAGTGCATCACCAAAAAAGGCCCGCCATTTGCATGACGGTCCCATTTTCCAACGGTTCCTGCAATCAGCTCGCGCTATTCACCGCGCGTTTGGTCATCACCGCACACAGGTGCGCGCGGTAAGCGGCGGTGCCATGCAGATCAGAGATCATGCCGTCGGCGGGCAGCGACAAACCATCGAGCGCCGCGGCAGAGAAATCCGCAGACAGCGCCGCCTCGGCCTCGGCCCAGCGGAACACGCCATCCTCGGACGCGCCTGTGATGGCCACACGCACGCCGTCCGCAAACTTGGCCACATAGACACCCACCAGGGCAAAGCGCGACGCGGGCTGCACAAACTTCTGATAGTTCGCCGCCTCGGGCACGGGGAAACGGACCTCGGTGATGATCTCGCCCTCGTCCAGGGCTGTGTCGAACATGCCCTGGAAATAGTCATCCGCCGCAATCTCGCGCGTGTTGGTCACGATGGTCGCGCCAGAGGCCAACGCCGCCGCAGGATAGCAGGCCGACGGGTCATTGTTGGCCAGACTGCCGCCAATGGTGCCGCGGTTGCGCACGGCAGGATCACCAATATGCGCCGCCGTTTCAGCCAGGGCCGGATAGGCCCCCGCCTCTGCCGCGACGGTGGCGTGACTGGTCGCGCCGCCAATGCACAGCGCGCCGTCATCGCCCGTGCACACGCCCTGCATCTCGGCGATGCCCTTCAGGCTTACCAAGGTTGACGGGCTGGCCAACCGCTGCTTGAGCGTCGGGATCAGTGTCTGACCGCCGCCCAGGGCTTGCGCCTCCTCGGCGGCCAAGGCCGCGACCGCATCCGCAACGGTGCCCGGCTTTTCAAGTTCAAAATTATACATCTCTTGGTCCTCTCATCCGAAACACAGGCGCAGGTCCCCCTGTTTCTCTGTTCCAAAAAAATCCCGGGGGGTCCGGGGGGCTGGCCCCCCGGTCCCGTCCGTCGTCTCTATTGCATCGCTGCCCAAACGCGGTCGGGCGACAGCGGCATGTCGATATGGGTGATATCCTTGCCCGCCGATTGCAGCGCATCGACCACGGCGTTCACCACCGCGGGGGGCGAGCCGATGGCGCCCGCCTCGCCACAGCCTTTGACGCCCAGCGGGTTGTGGGTGCAGGGCGTGCCGTTGTCGTGATCCACCTGGAACATCGGCAGATCGTCGGCGCGCGGCATGGCATAGTCCATGTAGGATGCGCTCAGCAGCTGGCCGTTCTCGTCATAGGCGCAGTTTTCCAGCAGCGCCTGGCCGATCCCCTGGGCCAGCCCGCCATGGACCTGGCCGGTCACGATCATCGGGTTGACGATGTTGCCAAAGTCATCCGCTGCACTGAACCGTTCGATGGTCACCTTGCCGGTCTCGGGATCCACCTCAACTTCACAGGCATAAGCCCCTGAGGGATATGTGAAATTTGACGGATCGTAGAAGGCCGTTTCTTCCAGCCCCGGCTCGATATCCTCAAGCGGGTAGTTGTGCGGCACATAGGCCGCCAGGGTCACATCGCCCCAGGCCACCGACTTGTCCGTGCCTGCGACCGAGAACGCGCCGTCCTTCAGCTCGATATCGCCTTCGGCGGCTTCCAGCAGGTGGGACGCGATCTTTTTGGCCTTGTTGATGATCTTTTCCGTCGCGCGCACCATGGCCGAGCCGCCGACCGCGATGGAGCGCGAGCCGTAGGTGCCCATGCCCATCGGCGTGTTGGCGGTATCGCCATGCACGATCTCGACCATGCTCTCGTCGATGCCGATCATCTCGGCCACCACTTGGGCAAAGGATGTCTCGTGCCCCTGCCCGTGGCTGTGGCTGCCGGTCATGACGACCAGGCCGCCGGTGGCGTTGACGCGCACCGTGGCGCTTTCGTACAGCCCCGCGCGCGCGCCCAGTTGCCCCACGAGGTTCGACGGCGCGATGCCGCAGGCCTCGATATAGCAGTTGACGCCCAGCCCGCGCAGCTTGCCGTTCTTTTCGCTTTCCGCGCGGCGTGCGGCAAAGCCGTCAAAGTCGCCCATCCGCTCGAGCGTGTCCATCGTCGCGTGATAGTCGCCGGTGTCGTATTCCACGGCCACGGGCGTGGCATAGGGAAACTCGGTGATAAAGTTCTGGCGGCGCAGCGCGATGGGGTCCACGCCCAGTTCGCGCGCGGCCTTGTCCACCACACGCTCCAGCTGGAACGTGGCCTCGGGCCGACCCGCGCCGCGATAGGCGTCGACCGGCACGGTGTTGGTGAACACCGCCTTGACGTTCACGTAGATCAGCGGCGTCTTGTAGTTCCCGGCCATCAGCGTGCCGTGCAGCCAGGTGGGCACCGAGGGTGCAAAGGTCGACAGGTACGCGCCCATATTGGCGTGGGTTTCGGTGCGCAGCGCGGTAAAGTTGTTGTCTGCGTCCAGCGCCAGTTCGATCTTGGTCACGTGATCGCGGCCATGGGCGTCCGAGATGAACGCCTCGCTGCGCGAGGAGGTCCATTTGACGGGCCGGTTGCAGGCCTTGGCGGCAAAGGTGCAGAACGCCTCTTCCTGGTAGTGGAAGATCTTGGTGCCAAAGCCGCCGCCCACATCGGGCGCCACCACGCGCAGCTTGTGTTCGGGAATGCCCAGGACAAAGGCGCCCATGAGCAGCCGGATGACGTGGGGGTTTTGCGAGGTGGTGTAGAGCGTGTGATCGCCCGTGCCGCGGGCATAGTCGCCCACCGCCACGCGCGGCTCCATCGGGTTGGCGACGAGCCGGTTGTTGACCAGTTCGAGGCTGGTCACGTGCGCGGCCTCTTCAAAGGCCTTGTTCACGGCGTCCTTGTTCTCTTCGACAAAGCCCCAGTCGTAGCAGAGGTTGTTGTCGAGATCGTCGTGCACCTTGGTGGCGCCGTCGGCCAGCGCGACCTTCATGTCCACCATGGCGGGCAGTTCGGCGATGTCCACAACGATGGCCTCGGCCGCGTCACGGGCCTGTTCGAGCGTGTCGGCGACCACGGCGGCGATGGGTTCGCCCACGTGGCGCACCTTGCCCTGGGCCAGGATCGGGTGGCCGGGTTCCTGCATGGGTTGGCCGTGCTTGTCGGTCACCTGCCAGCCGCAGGGCATGCCGCCCACGCCCTCGAAGTCCGAACCGGTAAAGACCTTGACCACACCGGGCATGGCCGCCGCCGCGCTGGTGTCGACGCTGGTGATCGTGCCATGCGCGATGTCCGAGCGCAGGAAATGCACATAGGCCTGGCCGCGGATGTTGATGTCGTCGGTATAGTTGCCGGCCCCTGTGAGAAACCGTACGTCCTCGCGCCGCTTGCTGCTGGCGCCGATGCCTCCGTCTTTTGGCATGGTAGTCCTCCCTGATGTGGCGGTGCGCGGAAACCGCACACCCTACGCAGTGCCCGTAGGGTGTGCGGTCTCCGCGCACCTTTTTTTGTTACTCTGCGGCGATGGCGCCAACGTCTTGGCCGCTGGCCGCCATGATCGCCTTGACGATGTTATGGTAGCCCGTGCAGCGGCAGATATTGCCTTCGAGGTATTCGCGCACCTCGTGCTCGGATGGCTTGGGATTTTCCTTGAGCAGTGCTGCCGCCGACATCACCATGCCCGGCGTGCAAAACCCGCACTGAAGGCCGTGGTGGTCCTGAAAGGCCTGCTGGATCACGTTCAGCGACCCTTCGGCATTGGCCTGGCCTTCGATCGTATCGACCTCGGCGCCGTCGGCCTCGGCCGCGAGCATGGTGCAGGCCTTGACCGCCGCCCCGTCCACATGCACCAC
>JBCBHS010000030.1:0-38668 GCA_038525395.1 Pseudomonadota bacterium
GTCGGAAAGCCTGCCCGACTTCGTAAAGTTGGCAGAAGCATTCGGCGCCAAGGGTATCCTGTGTTCAGACCCCGATGACCTGGACGATGCGATCATGGAGATGATCAACCATGACGGGCCCGTGCTGTTTGATTGCCTGGTGGAAAAGCACGAAAACTGCTTCCCTATGATCCCCTCGGGCAAGGCGCATAACGAGATGCTGCTGGGCGAGGCAGAAACCCAAGGTGTGATTGACGCAAAAGGCTCGGTGTTGGTCTAGGCACGATTTTTCGTCGAAAAATCGTCCCCCATCCCACCTGTGTGCACGACAAAGGAAACGACATGTCCGCGCTAAAACTGAAAAAAGGCTCCACCAGCCACTCCGCCTACAACCTACGGCCCACATTCTCTGACGTCGTGGAAAAGCACACTCTGGCGGTCCTGGTCGAAAACGAACCAGGCGTGCTGGCGCGTGTGATCGGTCTGTTCTCTGGCCGTGGCTACAATATCGAAAGCCTGACGGTCGCCGAAGTCGACCACGAAGGGCACCTGAGCCGCATCACCATCGTCACCACCGGCACGCCGCAGGTGATCGAGCAGATCAAGGCCCAGCTTGGCCGGATCGTGTCGGTTCACCAGGTCCACGACCTTACCGTCGAAGGCCCTTCGGTCGAACGCGAACTGGCGATGTTCAAGGTCACGGGCCAAGGCGACAAGCGGGTCGAAGCGCTGCGCCTGGCGGACATCTTTCGCGCCAATGTGGTCGACAGCACGCTCAGCAGCTTTGTCTTTGAAATCACCGGCGCGCCGGACAAGATTGACGCCTTTGCCGAACTGATGCGCCCCCTCGGCTTGGCCGAGGTGGCCCGCACCGGTGTCGCCGCCTTGCCCCGCGGGGCCTAGCGAAAGGGCACATCCGGCTGCAACAGCCGCTGGTGAAAGGGCAACAGCTCATCCACATTGCAATAGCCGCCGCTCTTTGCCGCGGCCTTTGCGCGGCCAAAGTTGTTGCCCAAGTGCTCGTACACCATACGCACCACACGGTCGCCTTCGGGCACTTCGCGCACGGTCCGTGCGACATAGCCAACCCAATAGTTGTTGTCGAAGGACGTCACCCGGCTGAGGAAGTTGAACGACGCGGTCATTGAATCGCGCCGCGAAATCATCGCCGCCACGCCCTCTTCCTGGCGCAGCACCAGCCCCCGAAACTCGCGCGAGTCGCGGCGGTTGGTCAGACCTTGTGCCGCCATCGCCGCGCGGGCTTCGAACCCGCGGACAAATGTGGCCCCGTCATCGCGGAACACCCGCACCAGACCAACCACAAACCGGTCCTTGTCGATAAAGCTGTGCCGCGAAAACCGGTAGAACCCGGAGGGAAAGGACGCCTCATCCAGGTCGTGAATGCCTGCCCCAACAAAATCGCGCAAGAACCGACCGGTCAGCGGGTCGGCACCGCCAGTGATGTCGTCCACAGGCTCCAACAGCACACGCGCATCAACATCAAAGAAGGCGCAGATGCGCGCCAACACGTCCGGGCGGGGAAAGCTTTCACCCGACAGATAGCGGTTGAACTGCGTGCGGTTGATGCCCAATTGGCGCGAAAGCTCTGAAATCGAAGGGTAACGTTGAGCAAGAATCCGCAAATTCGCGCCGAACATACTGCGTAATTCCGCCGGTGTTCTTCGCATATCCGCCATAGCTGTTCTTCTTTGATCGCTGTGAACCCCAAAATACTCGTATACCCGGGCGCCGCGCACTGCATTTTAATGCAGCTTGACGCCGTATAGCATCACGCATGACGCTAAAATGCAACCAGACGATACCGCTATGGACACAAATTGCAAGCGCACGTTGCCGAGTTAACCATGTTAACTCTGTCCAGAATTGAGTTTTATAGAAGCTGTCCAACTTTGGGTGGTAAAATGATTGGCGTAATTCTCTGGAGCGATGCGGCCGACCAAAAAGCCGTGATCTGGTGCGAGGACCAAGGCGAGCTTGCGTTCCTGTCCGACGCCGAAAATGCGACGATGCCCGACCCTTTCTTTGACGTGGGCGATGTTGTTGAGTTCGACATTCGCACCGATCGCAGCACGCGGCTTGCCAAGAATACCCACAGGATCCAGCAAAACTGGGGCAGTACCCTCAGTGATGGGCTGAGCGCGATGGCGTCGGTTCGGCCAAGTATGGGCGAGCCTGCCAACAGTGCCGAGATCATCCCGTTCCGCATCGATCCCGCCACGCGCACGCTGCCCAACAGCACCCCACGTCAAAAGCGCCGCGTTTGATCGCGCGGCGGCACGCCGTGTCGCCATGGGCAAACTCTGGTCGAAAATGCGCATGCGCGGATAAGGTCATTCGCTAGGCTTTGGTCAATCTGTCCAGCCGAGGACGCTATGACCCAGACCGACCTAAGCGCTGTGCGCCAGCCGATCCAATCCGCCCACGGGCTGCCCAATGCCCACTACACCGACGCCCGCGTCTTTGCCGAGGAACGCGAGGCGCTGCTGATGGCCGGGTGGTCTGGCCTGGCTGTGGCCGCGGACGTGCCCGACCCGGGCGATGCTCGACCGATCACGTTTCTGGACATGCCGCTTCTGTTGTTGCGGGACAAATCCGGGCAGGTCCGCGTCTTTCACAACATCTGCCGGCACCGCGGGATGATCCTGGTCGATGCGCCGCGCAAAATCGAAGGCGCTATTCGCTGCCCCTACCACAGCTGGTGCTATTCGACCGAAGGCCGCCTGGTGTCGACACCGCATGTGGGCGGACCGGGCCAGAACACTGCCGATGGCATCGACCGCGCCCTCTTGGGCTTGATCGAGGTGCGCAGCCACGTTTGGATGAATGTCGTCTGGATCAACCTCTCCGGCGAGGCACCCCAGTTTGAAGAGGCAAATGCCGATCTGCTGGCCCGCTGGTCCGAGTTTGACAAACCGCTGTTTCACGGCGGCGCCGACAGCCGGTTTGATCTGAGGGTCGCCTGCAACTGGAAGCTGGCCGTTGAAAACTATTGCGAAAGCTATCACTTGCCCTGGGTGCATCCCGGGCTGAACAGCTATTCCCGGCTTGAAGATCATTACCACATCGAGGCCAAGGGCCGCTTTTCCGGCCAGGGCACATTGGTCTATCGCCAATTGGTAGGGGCCGGTGGGCAGCGGTTTGCCGATTTTCAAGGGCTCAGCGGCAAGTGGGACACCGCCGCCGAATACATCACCGCCTATCCCAACGTGCTGCTGGGCGTGCACCGCGATCACACCTTTGCCATCATCCTCGTGCCGCAAAGCACCGGTGAAACGGTCGAAAATGTGCATCTGTACTATGCCCAGCCGGACACGGACGCAGGATTGCGACAGCAGAACACCCAGCAGTGGAAGCAAGTGTTCGAGGAAGACATCTTTGTCGTCGAGGGGATGCAGCGGGGGCGCCATGCGCCGATGTTCGACGGTGGGCGCTTCTCTCCCGCGATGGATGGGCCTACGCATCTGTTTCACGATTGGGTCGCGGCGCGCATGGCGTTACATCGGGCGCAGGTCAAAGCGGCGGAATGACCGACCTGAACGCGCGGTTGTTGGCGGCGCATGCGGCTGATGACACTGCGGCCCTGATTGCCCTTTATACCGAAGCGGCGGATGGTACCAACGATCCCGATGCGCGCGGGTTCTACCTGACCCATGCCTATGTGTTCGCGCTGGAACGCGGCGCCCCCCAAGCGGCGGCACTGCGCGATGCCCTGATCACGATGGGGCGTGAAACGCCCGACTAACGCGCCCCCACTGCAATCTGCGCATAGACGTGCCAAGAGGCATGGCCAAGCCAGGGAAGCACCACCAGCAGCCCCAAAAGACCGGGCAGCATCGCCAAAAACAGCAGCACGACGATGGTAACGGCCCATGCCAGCATCGGGCCGGGATGCGCCTGCACATGGGCGACGCTGGACAGGATTGCCGTCATATAGTCCACCTCACGCGCCAGCAGCAGCGGCAGGCCCAACACGCACATCGCAAAGAAAAGCAGCGCAAAAAGGCCACCGACCACGGTGCCAAGCGCGATCATCATCAGCCCATCCGCCGTCAGAAACACATCCAGCGATGTCGTCACGTTCACCATGGGTTTGAGGCCCAGAAACAAGACAAAGATCATGTGCCCCAAGAAAAACCAAAACAGCAGTGCCACGACCATCAGCATCGACAGCCAGGGCAACTGGCGTCCGCGTTCCGCGCGCAGCCTGCGCAAGACGGCGGGCACGGTGGCGGGTGCGCCCTGACCCAGCCGCCGCGACACCTCGTACGTGCCTAAAGCGCAGAGCGGCGCGACCAGGGGAAAACCGAAGACCGCGAGGATCAGCCAGAATGTGTGCCCGGCCCACACCGTCAGGCCGAAGAGCAACCAGCCCGCCAGCACCGCGGCCAAGCCGGTCAGCAGCCCAAACCCCGGCGCGCGGCGAAAATCCTCCCACCCTGCGGCCAATGCGTGCCGCACGAACCCGCGCGGCGGCGCCTGGAAGGGTGGCACACCCTGCGGCAAATGCGGATAGGGATCGGCAGGGGCTGTCATTGTCGGTCTCCTACATCACTAGCGCAGGCCGTCGTTGCGCGGGCCAATCCGTCGCCTGGTGCCAGGCATCTGCGATTTGCAGCAGCCGCGCGTCCGACCCGGGCCGCCCGATCAGCTGGATGCCCATCGGCAGGTCGTGCGGCCCGCCAAAGCCTGCGGGCACGTTGACCACCGGCAGACCAATCAGGCTTGCCGCAATCACAACCTCCATCCAGCGGTGATAGGTGTCCATGCCCTGCCCTGCGATTGCGCGCGGCCAGTCGAGGGTCACGTCAAAAGGCCACATCTGCGCCGAGGGTAGCACCAGGACGTCGTAAGCGTCAAAAACTGTGATCGCCGCGCGGAACCAATCCGAGCGGATGACGCTTGCCGCGTGCACCTCCATCGCGCTCATCGCAAGGCCGCGCGCGACCTCCCAGATCGCTGTGTCCTTGAGCATGCCGCGCTTGCTCGGATCGTCGTGCAGGGCAGCCAGGTTGCCCGCCACGGCCCAACTGCGCAGCGTGATCCACGCGCGCCACAGCGCGTCCCGGTCAAAGGGCCCGGCGACCGGCGTGACCTGTGCCCCCAGCTGTTCAAACGTGGCCAACGCTTCGATGCAAAGGTCGAGTATCCCGTCCTCAAAAGGCAGCGCACCGCCCCAGTCGCCCAGCCACGCACAGCGCAGGCCTGTCATGTCCCCGCCGATCTGGGGCAGGCAGGGCGCATGCGTCTGGGCAAACGGCAGGCGCGGGTCGGGCGCCGACAGGGTGTCCAGCAAGGCCGCCAGATCGCGCGGGGTCCGCGCCATCGGCCCGTTTGTCGCCAGCATGTGCAAAAAACAGTCGCCCACCGGGTCAGACGGCACCCGCCCCCAACTGGGCCGCATGCCATAGACGTTGTTCCAGGCCGCGGGGTTTCGCAGCGAACCCATCATGTCGGACCCGTCCGCCACAGCAACCAACCCCGCCGCCAGTGCGGCCCCTGCCCCACCAGATGACCCACCCGCGCTGCGCGTCGTGTCATACGGGTTGCGCGTGGCGCCATAGACCGGGTTGATGCTGTGCGAGCCGAGGCCGAATTCGGGCGTGTTCGTCTTGCCGATGAAAATCGCACCTGCATCCCGCATCCGCGCGGCGACCACCCCATCGGCTGCCGCTGGTGCCGCATCGGCGAACAGAGGTGAGCCCATAGTGGTGCGCAGCCCCGCCACATCGGCGAGGTCCTTGACCGCCACGGGGATGCCGTGCAGCCAGCCCTTGGCCGGTTGCGCATCGGCTGCACGCGCCTCTGCCATCAGGGTGTCGCGGTCGCGCAAGGCCACGATGGCGTTGATCGCGCCATTGCGCGCCGCGATGCGGTCCAACGTTTCGGCCATCAGCGCCTCGGCCGTCAGATCGCCCGCATCCATCCGCGCGCGCAGGGCCAGTGCCCCCTCTTCGATCATCGCCTCGCACTCCCCTCGTGTCCAAGGGGCAGCATTCTCTGAAAGCCGCGCAAATGCAATCCGGGCGGCCTAGGCCTGGGCGGTTGCCTCGGCCCGGCTTTTGCCCGACACGTCGAGCGCCAGAGTGGCCGCCATCAACCCGTCGAGGTCACCATCCAGCACGCCTTTGGTGTCCGACGTCTCGAAATTGGTGCGCAGGTCTTTGACCATCTGGTAAGGCTGCAGCACATAGGACCGGATCTGGTTGCCCCAGCCCGCATCGCCTTTGTTCTCGTGCATCTCGTTCACGGCGGCGTTCCTGCGGTCCAGCTCCAGCTGATAGAGGCGCGATTTCAGGGCCTTCATCGCGATATCGCGGTTCTGGTGCTGCGACTTTTCCGAACTGGTCACAACGATCCCTGTCGGCGCGTGTGTGATCCGTACGGCCGAGTCGGTGGTGTTCACGTGCTGACCGCCAGCCCCCGAGGACCGGTAGGTGTCGATTCGGATGTCGGCGGGGTTCACCTCGATCTCGATATTGTCGTCGACCACCGGATAGACGCCCACAGAGGTGAACGATGTGTGCCGTTTGGCAGCGCTGTCGAAAGGCGAGATGCGGACCAGGCGGTGCACGCCCGACTCTGATTTCAACCAGCCATAGGCGTTCGTGCCGCTGATCTTGTAGGTCGCGGATTTGATCCCCGCCTCTTCGCCGGCGCTTTCTGACTGCAACTCGACCTTATAGCCCTTCTTTTCCGCCCAGCGGACATACATGCGCGCCAGCATCGACGCCCAGTCGCAGCTTTCCGTGCCGCCTGCACCTGCGTTGATCTCAAGAAAAGTGTCATTGCCGTCGGCCTCACCGTCCAGCAACGCCTCCAGCTCTTTCTGCGCGGCTGTCACGGCGAGCGCTTTCAAGGCGTCTTCGGCGTCCGAGACGACCTCGGCGTCCTCTTCCATCTCGCCCAGTTCGATCAGCTCGATATTGTCTGCCAGTTCTTGGGCGATACGCTGATGCGTCTCCATCGCATCAACCAGCATCTGCCGGTCGCGCATCAGCTTTTGCGCTGCCTCAGGATCGTCCCACAGGTTCGGATCCTCGACGCGGGCGTTGAACTCTTCCAGCCGGTGGGGGGCGGTCTCGACATCCAGCCGCTGCGCCAGCAAGGCCACGGATTTCTCGATCTCTTCCACGATGTTCTGAATTTCGGCGCGCATGTGGTGTCCTTCGTCTGGCAGAGCCTTGAGATAGCCCATGCCCCCAGACGCCACAAGCACCCTCGCGGCGGAATGCGGGACGGCGGGCGGGGTGTCATTGCGGGCCGGTCAGGCCCCGCAATGCACGTCGTCCGTCGGCACGCTAGTAGAGCCCGCCGGAACTGAGAGTGCCAAAGTTCGCCTTGGGCCCCACAACCGCCTTTTTCCCGGTCGAGGTGGTGACCTGACGGCCCCCTGTGCCCACTTCCTCAAACAGCGGCAGGTCCGACCCCATGGCAAAGCCACCGTCGAAGGTGATGCCAAAGATAGGCTCTTCGCCGTCGCGGAAATACTCCGCCACCACGTTGGCACCGCTGGCGCTGTCGCTCAGGCGGGCGCCGGTAAACCGGTCGATCTTAATAAACCGCCCGCCCTCGGGCACGTCAAACGCACCGCCGCCATATTTGCCAATCGCCTCGCGCATGAAGGTCTGGAACACCGGCCCACACATGCCACCACCAGATGCGCCCCGGCCCAGGCTGCGCGGCTGGTCATAGCCGATATAGCAGCCCGCCACGATGTTGTTGGAAAAGCCCACGAACCACACGTCTTTGGCGTCATTCGTGGTGCCCGTCTTGCCCGCAATCGGCACCGGCAGGTTCACCGTCTTGGACGCGGTCCCACGATCCACCACGCCCTGCATCATCGAGGTCAGCTGATAGGCCGTGATCGGGTCCATCACCCGCTCGCGGTTGGAAATGACACGCGGACCAAAACCTGCATCGAGGCTCGCCAGTTGCGTACAGTCGTTGCACACCCGTTCGTCATGGCGGTAAACCGTACGGCCAAAGCGGTCTTGCACCCGGTCCACCAGCGTCGGCTGCACCCGCTCGCCGCCATTGGCGAACATCGCATAGGCCGACACCATCTGATACAGCGTCGTTTCCTCGGACCCCAACGAGTTGGCGAGGAAGCGGCCCATGTTGTCATAGACCCCGAACCGCTCGGCATAGTCGGCAACGACGTCCATCCCCACCTCTTCGGCCAGACGGATGGTCATCAGGTTCCGCGACCGCTCGATCCCCGTGCGCAGGGGCGTCGGCCCGTAGAATTTGTTCGACGAATTGCGCGGCCGCCACAGGCCCTGGGGCGTGTTGATCTCAATCGGGGCGTCGACAACGATGGTCGCCGGGGAATAGCCGCTGTCGAGGGCGGCGGCGTACACAAAGGGTTTGAAGGACGAGCCCGGCTGCCGCTTGGCCTGGGTCGCGCGATTGAACACAGAGTGTTGATAGCTGAACCCACCCTGCATCGCGATCACGCGGCCAGTGTTGACGTCCATCGCCACGAACCCGCCTTGCACCTGCGGCACCTGGCGCAGGGTCCAGCGCAGGAACGACCCGTCGTTGTCGGCGGTCATCGCGCGCACATGCACGATGTCGCCCACCTCGAAATTATCAAAAAAGTTGCCTTTGACCCACCGGATATCCTCGCGCGGGACCACAGGCGCGGGTTCATCCTCGGTCCAGCCTTCGATCCCCAGGCGCAGCTGCTGATCCGCCACCTCAAGGACGACGGCGGGGCGCCAAAGCCCATTATGGTCGATGTCGCGCGATACGGTCGTGGCCGCGAGGGCGGCTTCCCAGCTTTCCAACTGATCGGCGTCGATGGCCTTGCCCGTCCCGCGCCAGGTGCCCCGGTTGCGGTCATAGGTTTCCAGCTGGGTGCGCAGCGCGCGTGCCGCGACGGGCTGCATCTCGGCATCGATGGTGGCGCGCACGGTGTAGCCGCCGGTAAAGAACTCGCCTTCGCCGAAATCCTCGCTCAGCTGGCGCCGGATTTCATCGGTGAAATAGTCGCGCGGCGGCAGTTCGGCCTTAAAGCTGTCAAAGTCGCCATTCTGGACCGACCGCAGCGGCTGCGCCAATTCGGCCTCATAGGTGGCGGCGTCGATATAGCCGTTTTCCATCATCTCTTTGAGAACGAAGTTGCGTCGTGCCAGCAGCCGGTCCTTGCGCCGCACGGGGTGATAGTCGGACGGCGCCTTGGGCAGCGAGGCCAGGAACGCCGCCTCGTGCGGGGCGAGATCGCTGAGGGTCTTGTTGAAATAGGTCTGGCTGGCCGCAGCCACACCATAGGAGTTCTGGCCCAGGAAAATCTCGTTCAGATACAGCTCAAGGATTTTTTCCTTGTTCAGCGCTTCCTCGACCCGTGCGGCCAGGATGATCTCTTTGATCTTGCGCTCGGCCTGGCGGTCGCCGGACAACAGAAAGTTCTTCATCACCTGCTGCGTGATGGTCGAGGCGCCGCGCACATCGCGCCCCCGCGACTTGACCGCATCGATGCCCGCCGCCGCGATGCCGCGCAGGTCATAGCCGTCATGGGTATAGAAGTTCTTGTCCTCGGCGCTGATGAATGCCTGCTTGATCATCGGCGGGATCGTGTCGGCAGGCGCGAACAGGCGACGTTCCTCGGCAAATTCGTCGATGATCTGCCCTTCGCCGGAATAGATGCGGCTGATCGTGGCGGGCTGATACTGCGCCAGCGACTCGTGGCTGGGCAGGTCCCGGCCATACATCCAGAACACCGCGCCCACCGACAGCGCGATCATCGCGGCCCCCATCGTCACCGTGGTGAAAATGCCGCCGAAAAAGGACAAAACAAACCGAAACATGACCGCCCGCACCTGTTTGAGAAAGGTTGCTTTAACCCTCACCTATACGGCACGGCGCTGGGGGCGTCAAAACCGAACTCGGGCACGATCCCGCCGATGTGAACGCCGCGCCTATTGGCGGATCAGGGGCTGCATCGCCAGGTCGTCGTCGCGCCATTGCAGGATGCCTGCTGCCAGCGCCTCGACCATGACGGCGCGCCACACGGGGTCGCGCAGGTTGGCCAGGTCGCGCGGGTCGGACAGAAACCCGACCTCGACCAGTACCGACGGGATATCGGCGCTTTTGAGCACGGAAAACGCCGCCTCGCGCCGGGGACGTTTGTTCATCGGGCCACCCGCCGCGGCCATGTTTTCGATCAGCGCCGCCGCCAGCGTCTGGGTGCGCGGCATGGTTTCGGTGCGCGCAAGGTCCATCAGGATCGACGCGACCTGGTCGTCCGTCCCGCTGAGGTCGATGCCGGCCAGGATATCCGCCCGGTCGTGCTGCGCGGCCAGTTGTGCCGAGGCCGCATCGCTTGCCTCATCCGACAGGGTGTAGATCGTGGCGCCCCGCGCCTGCCCCTGGCTTAGCGCGTCGGCGTGCAGGGACACAAACGCATCCGCGCCCACCTGATGCGCCAGCGCCACCCGCCCGGGCAGCGAGACAAAGACGTCGCGGTCGCGCGTCATCACCACCTCGACCCCGCCCGCGCGGCGCAGCGTGTCCCGCAAGGCAAGGCCGATGTCGAGCATCAGTTCCTTTTCGGTCGTGGTATCGCGCACGGCCCCAGGGTCGACACCGCCATGCCCTGGGTCGATCACCACGACAAATCCGTCCTCGGTGGCGGGCGGTGGCGGTGCGGCGGCCTGAACGCCCCAATCGGGGTCAATGGGCGCCGTGGCGCGAGCGGCAAATTCGGTTTCCGACACCGTCTTTAGCCCGATGCGCAGCACAGCGGTGCCTGCGCTGGTGTCGACCGGCATCCCAATCTCGACCGGTAGCATCGGTGCCCCGAGATCAGCCACCAGCCGCGACCAGCCCGGTTTGAACGTGCCAAAGCGCACGGCTGCAACGCGCCCAGGCTCTGGCAACAGGGCGTCGGGCGTGATGCCCTCGAAATCAACCTCGCGGAAATCGACGACCAGGCGCGCGGGCGCGTCCAGCACAAAGACGCGGAACGGCACACCCTGGCTGAGCGCAAGCGTTACTTCGGTCTGCCCGAACCAGCCGTCGCGCACGCTGCTGGCCGCCGCATCCACCCGCGCCAGGCCCGACAAGTCCTGGGCCACGGCGCCCAAGGCCACCAGCCACATCACACATCCAAATAGGATCGCCCGCATCGCATTCTGCCCTGTTTTGCCCACACCATAGGCCAAGCAGGTCGCAGCGGGAATCCCCCCATTACCGCCTGTGCATGAAATCCGTCAGCCGCCGCAGCCCTTCGGCGATGTCATCGGTGCTGCCCGCATAGGAAAAGCGCAACGTATGGTGCCCCCGCACCGGATCGAAATCAAGGCCGGGCGTCACCGCCACCCCGGCCTGCGCCAGGATTTCCGCCGCCAGCGCGCGGCTGTCATCGGTCAGGTCAGACACATCGGCATAGACATAGAACGCCCCATCGGGTGGCGCGATCTTGGCAAAGCCCGCCTTTGGCAACCCATCCAGCATCAGGGCGCGGTTGGCGCGGTAGACTGCCATGTTCGCCTCTAGCGTGGGCGTGTCGTCCATCGCGGCCAATGCGGCGACCTGGCTGGCATGCGGGGCGCAGATGAACATGTTCTGCGCCAGCCGCTCGACCACGCGCACATGTGCCTCGGGCACCACCATCCAGCCCACGCGCCAGCCGGTCATCGAGAAGTATTTGGAAAACGAGTTGATCACATAGACATCGTCGCTCAGTTCCAGCGCGGTAACGGCCTTGGCCTCGTATTCGATGCCATGGTAAATCTCGTCACTGATAAAACTTGCGCCAGCCCCCGCGCAGGCCTCGATCAGCGCGCCCATCGCGGCGCGGTCCAGCATGGTGCCGCTGGGATTGGCAGGCGAGGCGACCAACAGACCTGCAAGGTCAAGGCCCGTCAGGTCGCTTGGCACCGGCTGAAGGCGGTTGGACTGCGCCGTTGGCAGATCAACCGGCGTGAACCCCTGCGCCCGCAGGATCTGGCGGTAGCTGGGATAGCCGGGCGCGCCGATGCCAACCCGGTCGCCGCTGTCGAAAAGCGCGTTGAACGCCAGCAGAAACCCACCCGAGGCCCCCGCCGTCACGATCACGCGCGCCGGGTCCAAATCGACGCCGTACCAGGCGTCATAAAGCCGCGCGATGCGCGCGCGCAGCGCAGGCAGGCCCAAGGCCACGGTATAGCCCAACGGCCCGGCATCCATCGCCGCCCCCAATGCGCGGATTGCCGCCGGGGGCGCGCCGGTGCCGGGCTGGCCCACTTCCATGTGGATAATATGGCGTCCCGCCGCCTCGGCGGCGCGCGCGGCCTCCATCACGTCCATCACAATGAAGGGATCGATATCACTCCGACTTGAGGTTCGCATGGGCCCTCCTATGATCGCCACATGACCTTTCATACCCTGGCGCGGGTCGCGTCAATCCTGATCCTGACCGTGACGCTCGCCCTGCCCGCGCGCGCGGTGAGCCTGCTGCGGGATGCCGACCTCGAATACGCGCTGACGCAGGTGGCCACCCCGGTCCTCAAGGCGGCAGGGCTTAGCCCCGCGCGGGTCAAGATACTGGTGGTCGACGATGTGACGCTGAACGCCTTTGTGGTCAGCAATGATGCGATCTTTGTCCACTCGGGCCTCATTGGGCGCATGGACCGCGCCGACATGCTGCAAGCGGTGATCGCGCATGAGGCCGCCCATATCACCAACGGGCACCTGACGCGGCGGATCAGCAACCTGGGCACCGCACGCACTGCCGCCAGCCTGGGCACTGCCCTTGCGGTTCTCGCAGCCGCCGCAGGCGCGGGCGAAGGGGCCGCCGCCATCGCCATCGGATCACAAAGCGCCGCCCAACGCGCCTTTCTGCGCCACACCCGCGCCGAAGAAACCGCCGCCGACCAGGCGGGGGCACGGTTTATGCGCAGCGCCGGTATCTCGCTCAAGGGCATGGCCGATGTGTTCCAGCTGTTCCGGGGTCAAGAGGCGCTGAGCGAACGGCGCCAGGACCCCTACATTCGCTCCCACCCGCTCAGCCGCGACCGGCTGCGCGCGATCGAGGCCTATGCAGCAGCCTATGGCACCGCGACAGGCGACCAGAGCACCAGCGCCTATTGGTTTGCCCGCGCCAAGGGCAAGCTGACCGCCTATCAGCGCCGCCCCAGCTGGACGCTGAACCGGCTGGGCGAGACGGGCTATCGCGATGTCGCCCTGCTGCGCGAGGCGATGGCGCGGCACCGCAACTCGGACACCCGCCGCGCGCTGTCGGCAATTGACCAGGCCATCGCGCTGCGCCCGCAAGACCCGTTTTACTATGACATGAAGGCGCAAATCCTGATGGAAACGCGCCAATTCGCGGCCGCCGCCAACACCTCGGCCCGCGCGGTACAGCTGCGGCCCAATGATGCGCTGCTGCAAGCCAGCTATGGCCGCGCCCTGCTGGCCAGTGGCAATGTGCAATCCGCCCTGCGCGCGCTGGAACGGGCCCGCACCATCGATTTTCGCGATGGGTCTATGCTGCGCGATCTGTCGGTGGCCTATGCCAAGACCGGCCAGCGCGGCATGGCCTCGTTGATCACGGCCGAACGCTATGCCCTGCGCGGCCGCCTAAACGACGCCGGAATTCACGCCAAACGCGCCACCGGCCTTCTGGCCGAAGGCTCTGGCCCTTGGCAACGGGCGCATGATGTGCTCCTTGCCTCTGAACGTGCCGCAAAGAAACGGAGATAGTCCCATGTTGCGCAGCCTGTCCGCACTCGCCCTCGCCGGGGCGCTCGCCCTGCCCGCCGCCGCCCTCGACCTGTCCGAGATGACCGAGGAAGAGCGTGCGATCTTCCGCGAGGAAGTCCGCGCCTACCTCATGGAAAACCCAGAGGTCATCATGGAAGCCGTCGCCGTGCTGGAAGAGCGCGAGCAAGCCGCCCAGGCGCTGGCGGACGAAACGCTGGTATCCGACAACGCCGATGCTCTTTTCAACGATGGCTACAGCTATGTCGGCGGCAACCCCGATGGCGACATCACCCTGGTCGAATTCCTCGACTACCGCTGCGGCTTTTGCAAACGCGCCCATAGCGAAGTGGCCAAGCTGCTGGAAAGCGACGGCAACATCCGGCTGATCGTGAAAGAGTTCCCAATCCTGGGCGAACAGTCCCTGCTCGCCTCGCGCTTTGCCGTTGCGACCAAGCAGATCGCGGGCGACGACGCCTATGGGGGGCTGACGGATGCGCTGATGACCATGACGGGCGACGTGTCGATCCGCAGCCTGCGCCGCATGGCATCGACCTTTGGCCTGGATGCAGACGCGATCGAGGCGCACATGGACAGCGAAGAGGTCACCGCCGAAATCCGCGACACCCGCGCACTGGCGCAACGGCTGCAGATCACCGGCACGCCCACCTTCGTGTTGCAGGATGAGCTGCTGCGCGGGTTCCTGCCCTTTGACGAGATGATGGCGCTGGTGGAAGAAAAGCGCGGTTAATACACCGCGCGCCCATGCGCATGATAGAGCGCCAGCGCTGTGTCCCAATCGGGCACGGCCTGCGCCTCAAACCCATGTACACGGCCCGTTGCAATGTGCCGAAACCGCCGCATCGCACGTGCATGACGCGCCGATCGCAAATAGGCCAGCATATCCGCCCGGCTGTTCCAAACGCTCAACGTATGGTGCACACCGTCCCGCGTGCATTGCGCCGCCATCACATTGCCTGCCGCGTTTTGTGCGTCGATCATCGACGGGACCGCATAGCGCCAGAACAGCGGCATGTACCAACCGCTCTTGAGCCTGAGCCCCGTGACCGAGACATACATCTATCGCGCGCCCGTTTCGGGACGGCGGGCGGGGCGCCTTTGCCCAAGGGGCAAACAGCGCCGCATGTCCGTCACTCCGCCGCTTGGACCTGGGCCTCGGCCTCCAGCTCGGAGGCCTTCTTTTCTACCTGGGCCACGATGTGGTCCACCATGCCCGCGTTGTCCTGCTTGTGGCTTTGCTTGCCCGCCAGATAGACCATGCCATGCCCGGCCCCGCCGCCGGTAAAGCCGACATCCGTCATCAACGCCTCGCCCGGACCGTTTACCACACAGCCGATGATCGACAGGCTCATCGGGGTTTTGATGTGGGCCAGCCGTTCCTCTAGAACCTCAACCGTTTTGATCACGTCAAAACCCTGGCGCGCGCAGGACGGGCACGAAATGATGTTGACGCCACGGTGGCGTAGCCCCAGGGATTTGAGGATCTCATAGCCGACCTTCACCTCTTCCACAGGGTCGGCGGACAGGGACACGCGGATCGTGTCGCCGATGCCCATCCACAGCAGGTTGCCCAGGCCGATGGCAGACTTGATCGTGCCGCTGGTCAGCCCGCCCGCCTCGGTGATCCCAAGGTGAATGGGTGCATCCGTGGCCTCGGCCAGCTGCTGATAGGCCGCCGCGGCCATGAACACGTCCGACGCCTTGCAGCTGATCTTGAACTCGTGAAAATCGTTGTCCTGCAATATCTTGATGTGATCCAGACCGGATTCGACCATCGCATCCGGCGTCGGCTCGCCATATTTCTCCAGCAGATGCTTTTCCAAGCTGCCCGCATTGACCCCGATACGGATCGAACAGTTGTTGTCGCGTGCGGCTTTGATCACCTCTTTGACGCGCTTTTCATCCCCGATATTGCCCGGGTTGATCCGCAGACAGGCCGCGCCTGCCTCTGCCGCCTCGATCCCGCGTTTGTAGTGAAAGTGGATGTCGGCCACCAAGGGCACCGGGCTTTCGCGCACGATCTCCTTCATCGCGCGGGCGGACTCTTGATCCGGCACCGACACACGGACGATATCCGCCCCCGCCTCTGCCGCGGCCTGGACCTGGGCGATGGTCGCCTTGGCATCGGTCGTCAGCGTGTTGGTCATCGTCTGCACCGTGATCGGCGCATCGCCCCCCACAGGCACGTTGCCCACCATGATCTGACGGCTTTCGCGGCGATAGATATTGCGCCACGGGCGGATGTGGTTCAACGACATGGGCGGCCTTCATCAAGGATGCATTTGTCAGGCAAGATAGACAGCAGCGCCCGCCCGGGCAATGGGGCAGCGCGGGTTATTCGCTCTCTTGCGTCAGTGCCGCGGCCTTGGCCTCGGCATAGCGGACCAGGCCCTCATCCGTCTCGACATCGACGGGCAGATAGGTCTCTTTCAACCCGGCAATTTCCAGCGGCAGGTTCGAGGTGACGGCGCCAGAGGCGCCGACCGGGCCATAGAACTTGTCGTTCATGGCAAAATAAATCGCACCACTTTCGCCGGTGCGCAGCAGGGGCGCCTCTTCGGTGAGGGGCGCCTCCCATGTGTCGCCTGCCTGCATCGTCGCCTCATAGATGACCGACCCGTCGGCGGCACTGACACGGACCCAAGAGGGACGCACCGCAACCATCGTCAACGCAGGCGCCACATCCTCGACCACCTGCGGGACTGTTGGACCTTGGACAGCGTCCACATCAGCCCGCGCAAAGAGCGTGTCGGTGTTGTCCGGCACTGTCAGCGCGGGTGAGGCAAAGTTGCCCCGTTCGCGCGGATCAAGCGTCGCGATAGGCGCATCGCGCGCCACCAGCACAGGCACATCCAAGGCTTGCGGGCGGTACAGCCGGTCTAGCGCGTCCGCACGCGGGGCCGCAATGGTAGGTGCGGCGTCCAGGCTGGGCACAGGGGCCGCACCGCTCAAAGGATCAAGATCGGAAAGCACAACCGGCGTCTGATCCACAGGCGCCACCTGCACGCGCTGCACCTCTTGCAGCACGGAATAGCCGCCAAAACCGATGCCGCCGATCAGGGCAAGCAGCACCAGCGACGAGCCAATCGCGCGCGGTTCAATCTTTGACCAGATCGCCTCTCCCGCAGGGACGAAGGGCGTCGCGGGGGCGTTAAAGATATCGACGCCCGGGCCACGCCCCAAACGCTCTTCGCGCGTCGGCTTTTTGACAACCGATGCCTCTGCTGACATGCCGTGGGCCACCGAAAACCCGCTTTCGGTGCAGAAGGCCGCAAAGGCGCGGTCGGGGTCCATGTTCAAATAGCGTGCATAGGAGCGCACGTAGCCCGCGATAAATCCGGGCGTGTCAAAGGCATCGGGGTCCGATGCCTCGATCGCCGCGATATAGCTGGCTTTGATACGCAGTTCGCGCTGGACGTCCAAAAGGGATTTGCCAAGCGTCGCTCGCTCGCCGCGCATGATGTCGCCCAAGCGCAGTTCGAAGTCGTCAAAGCCCTTTGGCTCGACGCCTTCGCTCTTCTCGGTGCTGACGGATTTCCGTCCGATCATGCCGCTGCCCCAATTCTTCACCCGTGTTAACGAACCAGTCCCACTCGATTCGCCTCACCGCTGTTGTTTAACAGACAGTAACACATCGCAACGGCATTTGCGACTTTTCGTAAATTACCCGGCGCTCTCGGCGCGATTCAGCGCACAATGCGACCACAATTTGTCCATAGCGTGCACCAGTGCATCTACCTCTAGTGGTCCGTGCACAGGCGACGGGGTAAAGCGCAAACGCTCTGTCCCGCGGGGTACGGTCGGGAAATTGATCGGCTGCACGTATATTCCGTGATCCTGCAGCAGCATGTCGCTGAGCAGTTTAGTGTGTACCGGATTGCCCACGATGACCGGCACGATATGGCTGCCGTGGTCGATGATCGGCAGGCCCAGGCCCTTGAGCCGCAGCTTGAGCGCCTTGGCCTGTGCCTGGTGATCGGCGCGCAGGTTTGCGGCCCCTTTCAGGAACGCGACCGACGCCGCCGCCCCTGCCGCAACCGCAGGCGGCAGCGACGTGGTAAAGATAAAGCCAGGCGCATAGGACCGGATGGCATCGCACATCTTGTCCGAGGCCGCGATATAGCCGCCCATCACGCCATAGGCCTTGGCCAACGTGCCGTTGATAATGTCGATGCGGTGCATCAGCCCGTCCCGTTCGGCCACGCCCGCACCGCGGGGGCCGTACATGCCCACGGCGTGCACTTCGTCGATATAGGTCAGCGCACCAAACTCGTCCGCCAGATCACAGATCGCCGCGATCGGGCCGAAATCGCCGTCCATCGAATAGATCGATTCAAAGGCAATCAGCTTGGGCGCGGCCGGGTCGTCCGCCGCCAGAAGCTCGCGCAGATGCTCTACATCATTGTGCCGGAAAATCCGCTTGGCCCCGCCATTGCGGCGCACGCCTTCGATCATGCTCGCGTGGTTCAGCGCGTCGGAATAGATGATCAGACCGGGAAACAGCTTGGGCAGCGTGCTGAGCGTTGCGTCATTCGCGATATAGGCCGAGGTGAAAAGCAGGGCCGCCTCTTTGCCGTGCAGGTCCGACAGTTCGGCCTCAAGCCGCTTGTGGTACACCGTGGTGCCCGAGATGTTGCGCGTCCCACCCGACCCGGCGCCGGTGGCATCCAGCGCCTCGTGCATCGCGCGCAGCACAACCGGGTTCTGACCCATGCCCAGATAGTCGTTGCCGCACCACACGGTGATCGGCTGCTGCGTGCCATCGGGACGTGTCCAATTGGCATGCGGAAACTGGCCCTTTTGCCGCTCGATATCGATAAAGGTGCGATAGCGACCTTCGTCGTGCAGGCGTTGCAGGGCAGTGTCCAGTGCAGCAGTGTAGTCCACGCGGGGCTCCATCTTGGCCGTGCGCAAGGGGCCAAACCCCTGCGATCAAAATCATTTAGAACGAATATAGAGTGCGCACGGCCCGTTCAATGCAAATGACATGCGCGTCATGTCGCAGTCCGGGCCGGATCGGCACGCCCCTTTCGCTCCGGCGTTCCCATAAGCTACACGCGGCGCCCGGTGCGAAACATTGATCCAGCGCAAATGCTGCGCACTGGACACTGCCGCGCGGTGCCGTAGTCTCTGCCTGACCCTGATTATGCTTCGGAGCCACCATGACCCTCGATGCCGTCCTCGCCCGCATTGACGCCGACCTGCCCCAGGCCACCGCGCGTCTGCTGGCGCTTTTGCGTATCCCGTCGATTTCCACCGACCCGGCCTATGCCGAACATTGCCAAACCGCCGCCGACTGGCTGGTCGACGACCTGCGCAGCCTGGGCGTCGACGCGACCAAGCGGGACACGCCCGGCCACCCGATGGTGGTGGGCCATGTCGATGGCGCGGGCCCACATCTGCTGTTTTACGGCCATTACGACGTGCAACCCGTCGACCCGCTAGAGCTGTGGGACCGCGACCCGTTCGACCCGGAGGTGCAGGAGACGGACAAAGGTCAGGTCATCCGCGGGCGCGGATCGTCGGACGACAAGGGCCAGTTGATGACCTTTGTCGAGGCCTGCCGCGCCTGGAAGGCCGAACATGGCACCCTGCCCTGCCGCATCACCTTTTTCTTCGAAGGCGAAGAGGAAAGCGGCTCGCCCTCGCTGGTTCCTTTCATGCGAGAGAACGCGGACGAGCTGAAAACAGACCTCGCGCTGATCTGCGACACGGGCCTTTTTGAATCCCGCGTGCCCGCCATCGTGACGATGCTGCGCGGGCTGCTGGGCGAAGAGATCACGATTACCGCCCCCAACAAAGATCTCCATTCGGGGATGTATGGCGGCGTCGCCATGAACCCGATCCGCGTGCTGACGCGTGTCCTTGCGGGCTTGCACGACGACCAGGGCCGGGTCACGATCCCTGGCTTTTATGACGGGGTGCACGAGGTGCCCGACGCGATCCGCAGCCAGTGGCAAGGCCTTGCCTTTGATCACGCCACGTTCTTGGGCGATGTGGGCCTGTCAGAACCTGCGGGCGAGGCCGACCGCACACCGCTCGAAATGATCTGGTCCCGTCCCACCTGCGAGGTGAACGGAATCTGGGGCGGCTATACCGGCGAGGGGTTCAAGACCGTGCTGCCATCCAAGGCCAGCGCCAAGGTCAGCTTTCGCCTCGTGGGCGACCAGGACCCGCACGCGATCCGCGCAAACTTTCGTCAGATGGTGCAAGACGCCCTGCCCGCCGACTGTACGGTCACGTTTTCCGGCCACGGCGCAGGCCAGGCCTCGGTCACCGAGACCAGCGATCCAGCCTTTGAGGCCGCGCGCGCGGCGCTTAGCACCGAATGGGGGCGACCGGCGGCCTATGTGGGCTGCGGCGGGTCGATCCCCATCGCCGGACATTTCCAAGAGATCCTGGACACCACGCCGATGCTGGTGGGCTTTGGCAAGGATGACGACCAGATCCATTCGCCAAACGAGAAATACGACATGGAAAGCTTTCACAAAGGCATCCGCAGCTGGGCCCGCATCCTTGCCGCGCTGACCTAGGGCAATGAATTTTAGTCTAAAATTCATGCCCCGAGGCGCGGTCTGTTCATGACCCAACGCGCGCAGGTCAATGGCCAGACCATCGCCTTTGACATCATGGGCGACGGCCCGCCTGTCTTGTTTTTGCACGGGTTCCCGCAAACCCGCGCGATGTGGCATGCCATTGCGCCTGCGCTCGCCCCAGACTTCACCGTCGTCACCGCCGATCTGCGCGGCTATGGCGCCAGTACGAAACCCACGCGTATGGAGGATATGAGCTTTCGCGCCATGGCCGCCGACCAACTGGCGCTGATGCAGCATCTGGGTTTTGACCGCTTTCACCTTGTGGGCCACGACCGCGGTGGGCGCACCGCGCACCGTCTCGCGCTCGACGCGCCAGAGGCACCCCTGTCGCTGACAGTGATGGACATCGTGCCCACGCATCACCTGCTCGACAGGCTCAACCAACAGGTTGCGCGCGCCTATTACCACTGGTTCTTCCTGGCCCAGCCTGCCCCCTTCCCCGAAACGCTGATCGGCCACGACCCCGACGCCTATTTCGAAAGCTGCCTGGCCGGATGGGGCGGTGGGATGGCGGGGTTCGACGCAGACGCCCTTGCGGCCTACCGCACTGCATGGCGCGATGCGAACACGATCCGCTGCATGTGCAACGACTACCGCGCGGCCATTGATGTGGACTTTGCCCTGGACGCCGCCGATCTGGACCGCCGCGTCGATGCGCCGTCCCTTGTGCTCTATGGCGCGGACGGCGTTATGGCCCAGGCCTATGATGTGCCTGCCACCTGGGCCGACCGGTTGTCAGACATGCAGGCCGCAGCCGTGCCCGGCGGCCACTTCTTTCCCGACACGCACCCGGACGAAACACAGACGGCTCTCGCGCACTTCCTGCGCGGCTTGACCTAGACGACCCCCACGAACCGCTCGGGCAGCACATATTGCGTGCCATATTCCGGCCGGTCGAACTGGTAATACCCGGTATCGCCCCGGGGTTTGAACGACCGCTGCATCTTGCGTCGCAAGGGGCGCATGTCGAACGTGTCCATCATCTCGAGCGTGGCAAAGGCGTCGAACACCGCGCGGTCCTCGCCGCGGGCCTCGGCAAACCAATGGCGCCCGATGGCCGCCTCTTTCACCCCCGCCTGCACTTCCTCGGTGACCTGGTTGCGGTGGTCCATGACGCCGACATAGGCGGCGAAGTCGCAGAACTTGAGGTGCAGCAGATACAGGTCGTCGGGGGTAAAGAGCTTGTCCGCTTGGGTAAAATGCCCGCCCCGCGCGATTTTGACGGGGGCGGAGATCACGCAGGGTTTCGAATAATGCGGCGCCGGGCGCACGTGGCGGCGCGGCCCGATGATGTGATCGGTGATCGGCGTGTCCTCAACATCGATGCGGTGGATTACCTCCAGCCCCAAGGGCGTCAGCACGCGGCCCTCGGGGGCCGCCTCCAGAAAGCTGAGCAAATCGCCCTCGGCCTCGGGGTCGCGGATCACCAGCTCGTCCACGTCGCCCACGATCACATGGCGGTAATAGCGGCGCAGGCCGCCCACCAGGTTGTTCAACAGCCCCCAACGCTTGACGTCGAAGTTTTTGTGCGGATCGCCGGGGATACCGATGATGTTGCACCCCGCGGCCAGCGCTGCCGCCTCGGCCCCGCGCCCGTGGTTGATGACATAGCAGTTCTCGCGCCCGAACATCTCACCGTAGTGGCGCAGCCACGCCTTGAGAAAAAACGCGTCATCGCGCACCATGGTGACGGCGGCCACTGTCTGCATCTGATAAGACCCTGCTCGGCGGTTGATTTTTGCGCAGTCTAGTGCATCCCACCTGCCAAGAGAATCGTTAATTTGCCGCAAAGACCGCCCATGCCCCTGCCTTCCGACTTTGCCCATACCGGCCTGCACATCGCCCGTGTCGGCGACACGCCGATCACGCGCTATCAGGTGCTGGGCGAGCGGTCGTCGGGCACGAACTTCGTCAAACGCCTTCTGGGGCGCAACACCGCGCTGACGCCCACCGAAGCGTTGGGCTGGAAGCACGGGTTCCCTCACATGATGGCGGTACCTGCGGACATGGCGGTGATCGTCGTGGTGCGGCGCGCCGACACCTGGGCACGTTCGATGTTCTCGAAACCCTGGCACACGACGCCTGCGCTGCAGGCGATGGACTTTGCCCAATTTATCCGCGCGCCCTGGGACACCGTCATCGACCGACCGCGATATTTTGAGGGGTTGGTGCCCGACGGCGCAGTGGGCCAGGTGCTGCAACACGACCGCGATCCGGTGACGGGGGCGCAGTTTGACACGCTCTTTGCCCTGCGCACGGCCAAGCTGCGCAGCATGCTGTCCCTGAACGACCGCGGCTGCACCTGCGTGGTGGTGCGGATGGAAGACGCGCAACGCGACCCCGAGGGCACGCTGCGCACGCTGACCCACGGCTTGGGCACCGCAGGCCCGCGCAGCCCGTTCCGGCCCGTGGTCAAACGGCTGGGATCGAAATTCAAACCCGCCGTGCCTACCCGCACTGCATTGCCAGAAGGTTGGAGCGCCGACGACTTGGCCCATCTGCGCGCAAGTGTCGACGCGCAGCTCGAGGCCGAATTGGGATATACGTACTGAGATAATGGGAAAGCGTGGCGCGGTTGACGGGGCTCGAACCCGCGACCCCCGGCGTGACAGGCCGGTACTCTAACCAACTGAGCTACAACCGCGCAAAGGCCTTTCGGCGCGCCCATTTCTCCGGGACCAGAGGGCAGCAGTGGCGCGGTTGACGGGGCTCGAACCCGCGACCCCCGGCGTGACAGGCCGGTACTCTAACCAACTGAGCTACAACCGCCCGCTGCGTTTCGCGGGTTTATGGCGCGGCCCTGCCCTCGTCAAGCGGGGTTTGCGCCGATTTACAAATAAAACGCGCGGACGTGCCAGCGGCGGTGCGCGATGAACGCACACCCTACGGCGCGTAGGGTGCGCATTCACTGCGCACCTGTGGCTGCGCCTAGTTTGGCAGCGGGATAAACTCGTCCTCATCCCCCGGCGGCAGTTGAAACCGGCCATGGGCCCAATCGCCTGCGCGCCAGGCCTCTTTGGCGGCATCAATACGCTCTTGCGAGGAAGCCACGAAGTTCCACCAGATATAGCGCGACCCTTCCAAGGTCGCCCCACCCAGCATCATCAGCCGCGCGCCTGCGTCACCGGCCGTCAGCGACATCGCATCGCCGGGCCGAAACACCATCATCTGCCCCGCCTCATACATGTCAGACCCAACTGTGACCGACCCCTGAACCACATAGACACCCCGGTCCTCGTGGTTGTCTGGCAGGGGTATGCGCGCGCCAGCCTCCAGAACGGCATCGGCATAAAACATCTCGGAAAACGTCTGCACGGGTGCGCGTTCGCCCCAGGCGTCGCCCAGGATCAGGCGCACCTCTTTGCCCTCCCCTTCCAGCAACGGCAGGGTGTCCTTGGGCGCGTGCTGAAAATCCGCCGGATCGTCCTCGGCATCTTTGGGCAGCGCCACCCAGGTCTGAATGCCAAACAGGTTATGCGGCTTGGCCCGGATGTCGCCATCCGTGCGCTCGGAATGGGTGATGCCATGGCCTGCCACCATCCAGTTCACAGCACCAGGTTCGATCCACTGATCGGTGCCCAGACTGTCGCGGTGGTGGATCTTGCCCTTGTAAAGGTACGTCACGGTGGCAAGCCCGATATGCGGGTGCGGACGCACGTCGATGCCCGTGCCGGTCACGAACTCTGCCGGGCCCATCTGGTCAAAAAAGATGAATGGCCCGACCATCTGGCGCTTGGGCGCAGGCAAGGCGCGGCGCACTTCAAAGCCGCCCAAATCGCGGGCACGTGGCACTATCACGGTGTCGATGGCGTCGACCGCGTCGCCCTTGGGGCAATCGGGGTCCAAGGCAGGGTTCCAGCTCATGTCACAGCTCCTCAACGTGTCTGCCGCCAAGGTAACATGCGTCACATGCAAAACAATGGACGCCAGGCTGCGCCCTTACGTGCGCAAACGCACAGAGCGGCGCGGTTACGGGCCGTCCGTGCGCGCCCGCAACTCGGCCGAGGCCCGCTCCATATCCGCCGCCAACACGATCATGCGCGCCACCGCTTTGGCCTCTTCCGATTGCGCCACCTCGTAGGCGGCGTATTCCAGCAGGCTCGCCGTCACCGCCAGCGCCGTTGGGGTGCGCGCGTACGACGGCAAGTCGTCCAACATCTGCAACAATACCTGGACCTGGCCGCTAAACTGCCTGTCCTGTAAATACCGATTTGTGACCATACCAACGCCTCCTCACGTGCTATGACGCATCGCATAGGGCCTCGTGGGTCCGGCTGTCATGTCACGTGCTCACGTGACACCGGGCCGCGTTAGGGATGTATCAGGCCCGCACCCACCCCTTGGATGGCGGCAGTCGTGCGGTCGGACACGCCGAGTTTGGCAAAGATGCGGCGCACCATCGTGTCGACGGTATGGGGCGACAGGCTCAGAATGTCGGCGATGATGCCGTTCGACTTGCCCCGCGCGATCCAGTGCAGGATCTGCCGTTCGCGCGGGGACAGGTCGCTGGGCAGCGGACCCACGGGGTGTAGCGCGCAAAACTTCAGGTGCCCGGCCTGGGCCACCACATGCAGGTCCAGCACCGTCGCATCCGACGGGAAATGCCGTGGGTCATCGACCCCCAAACCCACATAGCCGTTGCGCAGACCGGGGCCAAAGACCTGAAACGCCAACCCGTCACCGACCCCCGCATCGCGCATTTGGGTCAGGTACAGGCTTTGCTGTTGCGACAGCGACATGAGCGACCGCACGTCAGACCAGCGAAAGGGATTGACCGAGGTCTGTGCCAATTCCGTAATAGGATCAATGGTATAAAGCTTTTTCTCAATGTAATGGCACACCCATTCTTGCGAAAACCCGTCCGCGTTGATGGTCACCGCCCGCTCGTCCTGAATGTCGGGGGAAAAGTGGTGATAGCTGACCCGCGCAATACCGCGATCGTGGAAATAGCTGAGCATCAAGGCCCACAGGGCCTGCGCGTCCTCTTGCTCTTGAATGGCTTCCAAAACAGTTTGGGTCATGTCGGGCACTCCACACTCTACGGTAGCAGATAGTGTCGCTGGCGCACAGGGCAGCGCAGCAACCTGACGGTATTTCGCGCAGGCGTTTCGATGCGGTCGACCGCGCGCCGTTCGGGGCGCGGCAGACCAACCATGTGCACCTGACAGTGATACGCGCAAACATGCAGTCTCACAGGACACATGCCAGCGATCACCTCGGCCCCCCAATGGTCGCGTACATCTTCGGTAAGTCGATCCAACAAACCCACGCCACCGCAGACACAGACGCTACAGTGCAAACACCCGCTTGGGTTCAGAGAACCCCTTGAACTGCACATCCGGCATCGGCATGCAGACCGACGGGTCCGTCAAGGCACCCAAAGTCGCCTCGTCAAACAGAATGCTGCGGCCCGCGACCTTGGTATGCGCCTCTAGCCGCGCGGCCAGGTTCACGGTTTTGCCGATGCAGGTATACGTCGCCCGCGCGTCCGTGCCGGTATAGCCCGCGACGACTTCGCCCGTGGCTATGCCGAAACCGATCTTGATGTCCGGCTCTCCGACCATCGCGCGTTCGGCATTCAGCGCGTCGGTCATGGCCAGCATGTCCTGCGCCGCCGACACCGCACTTTGCGCGGAGTTCGCGATGGGCTTTGGCGCGCCAAACAGCGCCATCAGACCATCGCCCACCATCAGGCTGATGATGCCCCCCTGGCTCGAGACCGCGTCGAACATCAGCGTGTAATAGGTGTTGATCAGGTCAATCGTCGCCTCTGGCGCCATCGTCTCGGAAATTGCGGTGAAATCGCGGATGTCGCTAAACAGGATCGTGGCGTGCAGGCGCTGCCCGCCGATGGCAAAGCCGCCCTCGTTCAGATGCTCGGCCACCTCGACGGTGGCAAAGCGGTCGAGCAGCTTCTTTTGCTCATCATACAGCCGCTTGCGTTCCAGGCTCGCACTGACGCGCGCGTTCAGCAGCACCTTGTTGACCGGCTTGGGGATATAGTCATCTGCCCCCAACTGGATGCAGCGCACGATGTTTTCCAACCCCTCGACCGAGGATGTCACGATCACCGGCAGGTCGCGCAGCTTTGGGTCGCGCTTCAGCGCCTCAAGCACCTCGAACCCGTCCATCTCTGGCATCTCGATGTCCAGCAGCAGGATGTCGAACGGCTCTGCCCCCAACATCTCCATCGCGATCCGGCCGTTTTCGGCCACGGCCGAGGTATGGCCCAACTGCTCGACGCTGCGCGACATGAGCAGGCGATTGACCTTGTTGTCATCGACGATCAGCAAGCGTCCCGGCGCGTTACGCATTCAGCAAGGCCCCGAGTGCAGCGGCAGTGTCGGCATAGACGGCCTCAAGCGCCGGGATAGAGGCCGCAGAGGTGTCGGTGAGGCCCGATAGTTCCATATCCCGCGCCGCAGCGGTCAGTGCCGTCGCCCCAAAAATCTCGGCATTGGACTTGATCGAATGCGCGGCCCGGCGAAAGGCATCCGCGTCGCCATCGGCGGCACCCTGTTTCAGGTCCGCGAACATGTTTGGCGCGTCGTCCAAAAACGTCGTGGCCAGTTCGGCGGCAAACGCATCGCCCATGGCGTCACACAGCTCGGCATAGGTGGCCGTGTCGATCAGGTCTGCGGTCATGGTCCGTCCTTTTGGTGGGCTGGGACATCCAGCAGCGCCTCGATCAACCGGTCCACCCGGATCGGCTTGGCGATATAGTCGTCCATCCCGGCGTCCAGGCACATCTCGCGGTCGCCTTGCATGGCGTTGGCGGTCATGGCGACAATGCGCGGGCGCGCGCCATCCGGGTGATCGGCGTTGATCCGGCGCGACGCTTCCAGCCCGTCCATCTCGGGCATCTGCACGTCCATCAGCACCACGTCATAGGTCTGGCGGGCGACACTTTCGCAGGCCTCGATCCCGTTGCTGGCCAGGTCGATGCGGTAGCCAAGGCGTTCCAGCAGCCGCGTGGCAAGCTTTTGGTTCACAAGGTTGTCCTCGGCCAACAAGATGCGCAGCGGGTGGCGCGCCGCCATCTCTGGGTCGGTCTGCGGCTTTTGCGCCTGCACCCTGGCGGACGCTTGCGGCACCGCCGGGGCAAACAGCGTGATCAGCGTGTCAAACAGCTGCGACTGGCGCAGCGGCTTGGCCAGCGACGCGGCAAACAGGTCCTCACCCGCCGTCGTGTCGCGCAACCCCAAAGAGCTAAAGAGCACCTTTGGCATCTCGGGCCTGCGTTGCGCCAAGGCGCGGGCCAGGTCCACGCCGTCCATCTCGGGCATGTGCATGTCGAGAATGGCCAGGTCAAAGGGCGTGCCCGCCGCGACGGCCTGCAGCGCATCGGCGGGGGTCGAAAAGGCCTGCGTTTGCATGCCCCATTTCTGCGTTTGCAGCGACAGGATCTTGAGGTTGGTGGCATTGTCGTCCACCACCATCAGCCGCTTGCCACTCAGCTCGAATTGCTCGCCCAGCAGGCTGCGGCTTTCCGTCTTGGGCAGTTCGGCAGGCTTGGCCAGCACGGTAAAGTGAAAGGTCGACCCCTGCCCGGCGCCATCGCTGGTCGCCCACATCGTCCCGCCCATCAACTCCGCCAACCGCTTTGAGATCGCAAGTCCCAGACCGGTGCCGCCATATTTGCGGGTGGTCGAACTGTCGGCCTGGCTAAAGGACTGGAACAGGCGGCGCATGCCTGCCTCGGTCAGACCGATGCCGGTGTCCTTGACCGCAAATCGCAGCTCGGTCCGGCCCCGTGTCGCGGGCACCGCCGTCACGGACAAGACAACCTCGCCCGCATCGGTGAACTTTACCGCGTTGGACAACAGGTTCAGCAAAATCTGGCGCATCCGCGTCAGGTCGGCGCTGATCCCCGCGGGCACGCTGTCGTCATAGATATAGGCCAGTTCCAACTGCTTTTCCGCGGCCCGCCCGCTGATCAGGTCCAGTGCGGATTCAATGCAATTGCGCAGGTCGAACGGATGATCCTCGATATCCATCTGCCCGGCCTCGATTTTGGAAAAGTCGAGGATTTCGTTGATGATGCCCAACAGCGCGTCCCCACTGTCCCGGATGGTGCGTGCATAATCCGCCTGCTCGGTGTCCAAATTGGTATCCATCAACAGCCCGCTCATCCCGATGACGGCATTCATCGGCGTGCGGATCTCGTGGCTCATGGTGGCAAGGAAGGCCGACTTGGCCTCATTGGCACGCTCGGCCTCCTCGCGCGCGTGTTGCGCCTCAAGGAACAGGCGCACATTTTCGATGGCGATCACCGCCTGATCGCTGAAACTGCGGGCCAGATCGATCTCGTCCTCGCTAAAGCGGCGGGTAAAGCTTTGCCGCGAAAACGCCAGAACACCGATGCAGTCGCTGTCGCGGATGATCGGCACGAAGATGATGGATTTAATCTTCCACTTCTCATAGTTTTCCGCGTCGTGCGGCGGCGGGGTGTCTTGGGCGGTGTCAGGGACATGGATGACTTGCCCTGTCGTGAAAACCTGCGAGGGATAATTCTTGGCTGGGTCGATCTTGACCAAGAAAGGGCGCGGCATATCCAATGCATCAAGACTGTTGGTGCGCGCGGCCGCCAAGGTGCGGAAATGATCACCCTCTCGGATAATCACCGCCGTCGATTCCGCGCCAATCAGCTCATTTCCGGCCTTCGCGATGGCCTCAAAGACGGGTGCTGTATCCTCTGGCGACTGGCTGATCACCCGCAGAATGTCAGCACTGGCCGTCTGCCGCGACAGCGCCGTCTGCGTTTCATTGAACAGACGCACGTTTTCGATGGCGATGACCGCCTGGTCTCCGAACGACTGCGCAAGCGCAATATCCTCCGTCAAATAGGCCTGTTTCTTGCTGCGCGCAAAGACGAGAAGTCCAAGAAAGTTGCCCTTGCTCATCAGCGGTATGTAAAGGGCGGAGTTCACCCCAAACCCTTCGTGAATTGCGCGTTCGTGGGGCGGCAGGTCAATGGCCGTCCAGTCAGGTAGGTGCAGAACCTCCTGGCTCTGGATCGCGCGCGACGGGAAGTTTTGGCGGGGGTCGACGGGTATCTCCTGGGGCCCCAGATCGTCCAAAATGCCGCCCGGTGTCGCACCTGCCACCGGCGAATAGGTTTTACCGTCGCTGGTCATGACAAAGGCCAGATCGCTGGCCAGCAAGGATGTCGCGGTTGTGCAAATCGCCTCAAAGACCGGCAGCACATCCGTCTGCGCCCCGCTGATGACGCGCAGGATATCCGCACTGGCGGTCTGTCGCACAAGCGCGGACTGGGTGTCGTTGAACAGGCGCGCGTTTTGGATTGCGATCACGGCCTGATCGGCAAAGCTCTCGGCCAGATCAATCTGTTCGGGCAGAAACGGTTTGGCGATCTTTCTGCGGGCAAAAACCAGCACGCCCAAGCAGAACCCGTCGCGCAGAAGCGGCATGTAGAGGGCCGATTTCAAATTGAACTTCTGCTGCGCCTCCACTTCATGTTCGGGCAGGTCCACCGCGCTAAAATCGTCGATGATCACCGGCTTGCCCGTCTTTATCGCCTGGCTGGGAAAGTTCATCTCGGGCGCAATCGGCACCGGCTTGGGGTCGAGGATATCCATCGGGCCATCCTCGTCTATCCCGGCCACGGGCATGAAATGATCGCCGTCGCGGATGCCGACCGTTGCCGCATCGCAGCCCAAAAGGCGCAGGCCCGCCGCGACGATCGCCATAAAGACCGGCTTGGCATCGTCCTGCGCCCCACTGATCACCCGCAGGATGTCGGCACTGGCGGTCTGGCGCACCAGCGCGGTTTGGGTTTCGTTGAACAGCCGCGCGTTTTCGACCGCAATGACCGCCTGATCGGCAAAGGATTTGGCAATCGCAATCTCGTCCTCGGTAAAAGGGCGTAGGGTCTTGCGCACGAAACTAAAGGCGCCAACGCAGGTTTCGCCGCGCATCAGCGGCACCAACACCGACGACTGATATCCGTGCTTGTCCCGCACCGCGCGGTCCGACGCGGAAAAGTCGGCCGTGTTCCAATCTGGCAGATGCATGACCTTACCCGACCGCATCGTCTTGGCCGGCATGTTGTCGGCCTCGGCGATGTTAAAGCGGAACTCCCCCACCGCGTCGGCGACACCCTCTGGCGTCGCCACAGCCACCTGCCACGCCTCGACCCCATCCGACTGGATCGCCATGGCCATGTCGCAATCAATCAGCAGCACCACCGCCCGCACGATCTCTTCGAACACGGGTACGATATCGGTCGGCGATTCCGAGATCACGCGCAGCACGCCTGCACTGGCCGTCTGGCGGGCAAGCGCGCTCTGGGTCTCGTTGAACAGGCGCGCATTCTGGATCGCGATCACCGCCTGGTCGGCAAAACTTTCCAGCAAGGCGATGTCTTCGGACGTGAACGGCTTGACCTCGCGTTTATAGAGGGCAAGGCTGCCGATCCCTTCGCCTTTGTGGACCAGAGGCACGGCAAGGAAGGTACGCACCCCTTCCGCGTCCACCGCATGGCGGCGAATTTCGTTGCCAGCGCGGTAAAGATCGGTGTCCTTCAGATCGGGGATTTGCACCGCCTGCTTGTTGCGGATCGCAACCGCGTTGGACAGGTTGTCATCCAGCGGCCATTGCGTCTTGCCCACCTCCAGCGCCTGTAACTTGTCGCCGTGATGGGCCACCAGATTGGCATAGGTGCGGTCGGGGTTGACGATGTTAAGGCTGGCCATTGGCGCATCACACAGGGTCGCCGCCCGGCTCAGGATGGCGTCAAAGACCGGGTTCAGATCGGATTGCGTTTCGCTGATGACCCGCAGGATGTCGGCACTGGCCGTCTGACGCACAAGCGCGGTCTGGGTTTCGTTCAAAAGGCGCGCATTTTCGATGGCGATGCTGGCCTGATTGGCAAAGCTTTGCACCAGTTCGATATTCGCGACAGGCGGTGGGTCGGTATGCGGCCAGGCCACGACAACCGCCCCCCAAGTGCGGCCATCGGCCTTGATCGGGACACCCAACATGCGCCGCCAGCCGACGTCACGCGCCAGGTCCGGCGCGTAATACCGCCCATCCTCTTGCGCGTCCTCGATGTGCACAACTTCGCCCGTGCGCACGACGGCGCAGGATACATGGCCCGGCGCGTCCTCAAACGGGTAGTCAGCCATCAGATCGGCAGCCTGCTTGGGGGGAAAGCCATATTGCGCACAAAAGTGGTAGGCCGTCCCATCAAACCGGTCCAGCACACAAAACCGGGCGCCGCACAGCTCTGCCGCCTTCTGCACCACCAGATCGAACACCGGCTGCAGGTCCGAGGTCGCCTCGTTGATCACCTGCAAGATGTCCGACGTCGCCGTCTGCCGGGCAAGGGTGTCTTCCACTTCGCGGAACTGGCGCACGTTCTCAATCGCGATGACGGCTTGATCGGCAAAAGACTCCACCAAGGCGATTTCATCCACGGAAAACGGCGCGACCCTGCGGCGGCTGAGGGTGATATTGCCAAAGGCCACCCCGTTTTTGACCAAAGGGACGTGCAAGTGGGTGCGCACGCCCTCGACATCGACCAGGGCAACCCGACCGGCGTGGCCTGCGCGATACATGTCGGTGTCTTTCAGATCGTCAATCTGAACGATGCGGGCATCTCTTACGGCCTGGCACATGCCCAGCGGTTCCGTCAGATCGAAGGTAAAGCCCACGGGAAAGGACCCGTGGTCCTCCCCTTTGCTGTCCATCATCATCAGATGCGTGCCAGCCTCGTTCACCAGTTGCAAACCGCTGCCATCCGCGTGGCACAGCCGTTCGGCACGGTCCAGGATAGCGCGAAACACGGGCGTCTCGTCATCGCGGCTTTGGCTGATGACGGACAAAATCTCCTTGGTCGCCGCTTCGCGGTCCAAACGCACCCGCACCTCGCGGAACTGGCGCACGTTTTCGATCGCGATCACCGCCTGGGACGCGAACGTCGTGACAAGGTTCACATCGTCATCCGAAAACGGCGCCACCTCGCGCCGGTAGAGGACAATCACCCCCAAACCCCGCCCGTCCTGCATCAACGGCACCGCCAGGACAGACCGCGCGCCTTCGACCTCGACCATCTCGACACGGCGCGGCTGCCGGTCGCGGTAATACAGGGGGCTGTCGGCAATATCGTCTTGCCGGATGATCTGCCCGTCCAGGATCGGGCGAACCGCAACCAGCTCTGACGCCTCCAGCGGTTCCCGAAACCCATCCAGAACGTCGCTAAACGCACTGCGCGCCCCGACATTGGCCGGGATCGTCACCACACCGCGGTCGTGATCCGCGATGCTTAGAAAGGCAAGCGGGGCGTTGCACAACCGGCTCGCGTTGCGCAGGATCGCGTCAAAGACGGGGGTTTCGTCCTCCCGGCTTTGGCTGATAACCTCCAGAATTTCGCGCGTCGCAGCCTCGCGATCCAACCGGGTTTGCAGCGCACGGACCTGCTGAACCGTCTTGATCGCAATGACCGCTTGGCTGGCAAAGGCCTCAACCAGCGCAATCTCACCCGGTGCAAAGGCATCCACGCGCGTGCGGAACAGCGTTATCGCCCCAATGGCGTGTTGGCCCGAGATCAGCGGGACAAACAGCACGCTGCGGACGTCGCTGTCATCCGCCATCGACCGCACAACAGGGCTGCCCGCGTGATAGAGGTCGCTCTCGCGCATATCCTCATGCACGATCAATTCGGCGGTGATGATGCAGCGCGCCGCATAGGACAGATCCGCATCCATCCGCATCTGACCGCCGTCGAACAGCTCCACTGCCGCGGCATCCACCCCATCATGGGCCGCCATGTTCTGCACCGCGCTGTCCGCCGTGCCCAAGATCAGGCCCGCCATCTGCGCGTTGCACAGGGCCTTGGCCTTGGCCAGGATTGCCTGAAAGACAGGCCCGTCATCCTGCCCCGACCCGTCGATCAGCTGCATAATCTCGGCCACCGCCGCCATATGCGCCGCATCCACCGGTGCCGTACCCATGCGCGCCCGGGCGGCGGAAGAGACTGATGTCGGGGGTTTCAAGACGTCGGTGTCACAATTCTTTTGATCAAATGAGGCCGCGCGGACCGGCAAACCGCCCTGCGCCTATCGAAACGTTAACACAGGCTTACAGGCGTCATCAAACAAAGGCGGCGCGCGGGCACCACTTTCGATGTCGTTGCGTGACTTGTGGCAAGGTTAGTGCAGCTTTTGTTGCGGATGTGTGGAAGACCACGGCGACAGCAAGTCGACGCTCCCGCATTCGACTGGCCGTGCAGTGGCATTGACCAGGGAGACTGACAGGCGCTGGCGCAGCGGCAAGCCAGATTACAACGACCTTGCCGCACTACACCGCGATGAAACGCTTCAGTCTATACCGGTGCGTATGGAAGGTCTTCAAAGGCCAAAACTCCCGACCCAGAGTGCCGCCACAGGCGGCGCGCGTACGTCGGGCCAGCCGCTTGGATTAACATCAAAAGTACTGAACACAGGAAGGCTATGATGGGTCGTGAGAGGCTCGAGCTCCCGACGCAGAGTGCCGCCACAGGCGGCGCGCGTACGTCGGGCCATCCGCGTCGATTGATATCAAAGGTACTGAACACGGGGAGGCTATGGTGGGTCGTGAGAGGCTCGAACTCCCGACGCAGAGTGCCGCCGCAGGCGGCGCGCGTACGTCGGGCCATCCGCTTGGATTAACATCAAAGGTACCGACCACAGGGAGGCAATGGTGGGTCGTGAGAGGCTCGAACTCCCGACATCTTCGGTGTAAACGAAGCGCTCTACCAACTGAGCTAACGACCCGGTGGCGTGGGTTTAGCGCAAGCGGGCGGCGGGCTTCAAGCCTATTCCGACAGGCAGGTCTGCACGCCCGCCGACAGGAGGTACACCACCCCCTGCCCGCCCGGCAACTCCGCAAAGGCGCCAGGCTCCAACCCCAAGGCATGACACCGCAACATGCGCGACGTGATGCCGTGAGTGACGATGACGGCGGGGCGTTGCAGATTGACCAGAAATGTACCCGTCCGGACAAAGAGCGTTTCCAACCCCTCGCCACCGGGTGCATGGTCGTACCAGGACAAATCGCCCTCGTTTTCAAACAGATACGGATGCGCCGCCGCAATATCCGCCCGCCGCGCCCCGGTCCAGTCGCCCATGCGGATCTCGACCAGCCGGGCGTCGGTTTGGATGTCTGCCGCACGCGCGGGCAATGCCATCTGCGCGGTGGTCAGGGCACGCGGTTGCGGGCTGGCCCAGATGTCCCAATCGCGCGCACCGAACTGCGCCAGGATGCGGCCTTGCGTTGCGGCTTGCGCGCGGCCCTTTGCGGTCAGCGGGCTGTCTTCGGCGCCTTGAATACGGCCCGCCAGGTTCCACTCAGTCTCGCCATGGCGCAGGATCAAAAGGTCGGGATAGATCATGGCGCAGCCCTAAGCGCAGAGCGTCGCGGCGGCAAGCGGCAACAGCTGGCGACAGACCGCATCGACCGCAGGCGCCTGCCGCGTGCGCGGATGGGTCAAGCACCACAGTGGGCGGTGGCGCGGGGGAAAAGAGGCGTCGACGTTTGGGGCCAGGCATCGCGGCACCCACGCGCGGCCCAGCCCTGCACGCAAGCCGGCGACCACCGCGGTCAGGTCGGACAGGCGCAGGGTCACCCGATCCGCGCTCTCTTCGGTCCAGTGCGCTTGCGGCACATGGGCCATTTCGGGCACATAGCCGATCCAACCGGGCCCCGCGCCCGCGACCACAAAGGGGATGTCGCCCAAGCGGCGCACCAGGATGTCGCCCGCGGCCTCAGGTTGCGCCAAGCGCACGGCGATGTCCGCCTCGCCATGCAACAGGCTCATCCGCCCGTGCCCACCAAGCAGCGACAATGCTACATCGGGCGCTGCATCGCGGAACGCGGCCAAGTGCGGAACAAGGCCCGCCTCGACCACCCACGGCACGGCGGTCACCCGCACCGCCCCCCGCAACGCTGCCCGCCCGTGCAACACGGCCAGTGCCAGATCGGCCTCCTGTCCCATCGCCTCGGCATGGCGCAGCACCGTGGCGCCATCGTCGGTCAGCCCGCCCTCGGGTCCGCGCCACAGCACGTGACCCAGCTGCTGTTCCAAGCGGCGCAAATGGCGGGACACGGTGGTTTCATGCACGCCCAGCCTCTGTGCCGCACCAGCATAGCTGCCCGCCTGCGCCAGCGCGCGCAGCGTGTTCAGCCCGTTCCAATCCAAGCCCTGCATATCTGCAGCCCTCCCCTGCGGTGTGCGCCATCGTCTGCGCAATCTTGCAAGGCTATGCTGGATCAAACAAGCACTGGAGGCCCCATGCCCTTTCTCATCCTTTTCGAAGACGCCCTCGGCCACGACGACACGCGCGCGGCTCATATGCAGGCGCATCTGTCCTTTCTGGCCGCGCACGGCGACACGGTGCGGGCCGCTGGCCCATTGTTCGACCAGGGGGCAGCCGCAGGGGGCGCTTGGGTTGTCGAGGTCGAAACGCGACAGGCCGCCCAAGCGCTGGTCGAGGCCGATCCGTTCTGGCCCACGGGGCTCCGCAAATCCGTGCGCATCTTGGAATGGCGACATGTCTTTGCAGATGGGGCAGCGGTCTAAGCGCCGCTGCCGCTACTTGAACACCGTCGCCCCGCGCAGGCCATTGTCCAGTTGAAACGCAAAATCGGCAAAGCGCAGGCCTTGCCCTCGCGGGACGTAATTCGCCTGTCCGCCGGTGGGGCCGTTGACGCATGTCAGGTCCAGCGTCTGGGGCGGCAGGTCAAAGGAATCCGCCGCCCGACCGCGCAGCGGGCCTTTGCATGACCAATTGCCGGGATGCATCGCGTCCACCTGCACCTCCCACGCGCCACTGGGCACTTTGCGCGAAAAGGCAAAGAATGGCGGTTCATCGAACCCGGTGCTGATCGGCTCGGACGCACAGCCCACGGTCAGCAGCAGAACAAGGAAAAGTGCAAAGGCCTGTTTCATGCGACACCCGTTCAAAGAGGTTGCCGCAGCCTACGCAACGATTGATTTAAACGGGGTTAATGCCGGACGGCTGTCAGCTGACGACACGAGAGAAAAATGCGCGCTTCAACGGCGATCAAACGCAGAACTAAGAAACGCCTTAGGCCATTGATAAGCTGCCCAAACCTCAGGCCAAAGTCGTCCGGAAGGAGACGCACGTCGGTCAGGCTGTCCGCTTTGCGGAACACATCAATCCAAAAGCAGGGAAGTGCGTGGTGGGTGATAAGAGATTCTAACTCCTGACCCAGAGTGGCTCCGAAGGAGACGCGCGTTGGTCAGGCTTTCCGCTTTGCGGAACACATCAACCCAAAACCAGGGAAGTGCGTGGTGGGTGATAAGAGATTCGAACTCCTGACCCAGAGTGGCTCCGAAGGAGACGCGCGTCGGTCAGGCCATCCGTTTTGCGGAACACATCAACAAAGAAACGGAAGTGCGTGGTGGGTGATAAGAGATTCGAACTCCTGACATCTTCGATGTGAACGAAGCGCTCTACCACTGAGCTAATCACCCAAAGCCCGCGCGTCTTAGCCAAGAGCGCGGGGCCTTGCAATAGGGTCGGGCGGAAAAACTATTCCGCCGCGGTCGCGGTGTCGGGTACAGCGCCGTCTTCCATGTCGCGCGGGTCGGGATTGGCCTCTTCCGAGGGCAGGTCCTGCGACTGGCGGATGCGCGCCACCAGCATCTTGCCGGTCGCTTTCTTCTTCTCGCGGTTGACGGTGATCTTGCCCATGGGCTGCAGGTTCAACTCGCGCCCGTCCTGCAAGGCGGCACCCAGAACGGCCAGGGTCGCTTCGACCACCGGCTTGACGTCCTTCTTCTTCATGCCGGTCTTGGCCACGACCGCGTCAACCAGTTCCGGCTTGCGCATCATCGGGCCGCTGACCACGGGCGTGGGCGCGTCTGTGACCACCGGTGCGGCGGCAGCGGCGGTTGTGGCAGACGCAGCCGCCTTGCTGGCCGTCGCTTTGGCCTTGGACGCGGTGCTGCGTGTGGATGTCGTCTTGGTCGTTGTTTTCTTGGTGCTCGATGTGGTCGCCATAAAGGGCCTCATTTGTGACTGTCAGGGGTGTCTTACCCAACTACGCGCCCGAAATCCACCGTTTGCGCGGGATTAGAGACAGTCAGACGCGCAAAAACGCCCTGTTTCGCACAAAGCGGGGGCGCATCCGCGCGCCAGACATGCAAACGGCCCGGGTGGTGTGCCCGGGCCGTCGCAACAGATGTCAAAGGCTTAGTGCGCCGTGGCACCGGCCCCCGTCTGGGCGGCAGTCGCCGCCGCGGCCGCGGCCGCCTCTTCGGCGGCCTCGTCCCATTCGATGGCCTCTGGCACACCGACCAGGGCGCGTTCCAACACCTCGCGCACGTGGGTGACGGGCACAATCTCAAGCCCCTCTTTCACGTTGTCGGGGATGTCGGCGAGGTCCTTCTCGTTCTCCTCGGGGATCAGCACCGTCTTGATCCCGCCGCGCAGGGCCGCCAGCAGCTTTTCCTTCAGGCCGCCGATGGGCATTGCATTGCCGCGCAAAGACACCTCACCCGTCATCGCGATATCCTTGCGCACCGGGATGCCCGTCAGCACCGACACGATCGAGGTGACCATGGCCAGACCGGCACTTGGCCCGTCCTTGGGCGTCGCACCATCGGGGACGTGCACGTGGATATCAGTCCGATCAAACTGCGGCGGCTTCACCCCGATCTCGGGGCTGATCGACCGCACATAGGAACTGGCGGCATCGATGCTTTCCTTCATCACATCGCCCAGCTTGCCGGTGGTCTTCATCCGGCCCTTGCCCGGCAGCTTCAGCGCCTCGATATGCAGCAGATCACCGCCCACCGACGTCCAGGCCAGACCCGTGACCACACCCACCTGGTCCGACATCTCGGCCAGGCCATAGCGGTGCTTGCGCACGCCCAAGAAGTCATCAAGGTTTTCGTCCGTGACGCGCACGGTCTCGGCCTCTTTCTTGATGATCTTGGTCAGCGACTTGCGCGCCACCTTGGCGATCTCACGCTCCAGGTTCCGCACGCCCGCCTCGCGGGTGTAGTAGCGGATGATGTCGCTCAGACCCTCGTCGGTCAGCTCGAACTCTTTCGACTTCAGCCCGTGGTTCTTGACCTGCTTGTCGATCAGGTGATGCTTGGCGATCTCGCGCTTTTCATCCTCGGTGTAGCCGGCCAGCGGAATGATCTCCATCCGGTCCAGCAGCGGCCCAGGCATGTTGTAGCTGTTGGATGTGGTCAGGAACATCACATTCGACAGGTCATATTCGACCTCCAAGTAGTGATCGACAAAGGTGCCGTTCTGTTCCGGGTCCAAAACCTCCAGCATGGCCGAGGCCGGGTCACCCCGGAAGTCCTGCCCCATCTTGTCGATCTCATC
>JBCBHS010000031.1:0-36148 GCA_038525395.1 Pseudomonadota bacterium
GCCTTCGCCAGCGACCGGGCCAGCGCCACGCGCTGCCGCTGCCCGCCAGAGATTTGATGCGGCTTGCGGCGGGCGAATTTCTCTAGCCGCGTCAGCTTCAGCATCTCTTCGACCCGGGCGGCAATGGCGGCCTTGTCCCGGCTTTCGCGGCGCAGGCCAAAAGCGATGTTGTCCCAGATACTCAGATGCGGGAACAGCGCATAGGACTGGAACATCATGTTCACTGCCCGCTTGTTCGGCGGCACGTTCGCGATGTTTTGCCCGGCCAGTTCAATCGACCCGTCTGTCGGGTTCTCGAACCCCGCCAGCATCCGCATCATCGTGGTCTTGCCACAGCC
Organism: Pseudomonadota bacterium; assembly: GCA_038525395.1. Taxonomy (GTDB): domain Bacteria; phylum Pseudomonadota; class Alphaproteobacteria; order Rhodobacterales; family Rhodobacteraceae; genus Tateyamaria. The sequence continues at coordinate 339 of JBCBHS010000031.1, forward strand.
CGACGGGCCCAAAAGGGCAAAGAACTCGCGCTCAAAGATGTCGAGGGTCAGATTGTCGATGGCTGTGAAATCGCCAAAGCGTTTTGTGACATTGCGAAACCGGATCAGCGGCTGTGCGGTGGGATCGGCCCAGGGGGCGAAAACAGTCTCTGCCAATGCGAAATCCGTTCAAATGAAAAAGGGCGCAGGCCTGTGCCCGCGCCCCAAAACCGGGCCTTAGGTGCCCGACTTGATCTTGGTCCACATCCGCGTGACCGTCCGCTGCACACGGGCCGGATAAGGTGTGGTGGTATAAAGGTTTTCCAGCGTCGCGGCATCCGGATAGATCGCCGGGTCGTCAATCACATCCTCGACCAGAAACTCCTGGCTCGCCAGATTGCCGTTGGCGTAATAGACGTAATTCGACGCCTGCGCCATGTTCTGGGCATCCATGATAAAGTTCAGGAACACATGCGCGCCTTCGGGGTTCGGCGCGTCAGCGGGGATCGCCATCTGGTCAAACCACATCAGCGCGCCCTCGCTGGGGGCGTTATAGGCCACTTCGACCCCGTTTTCGGCTTCTGCCGCGCGGTCGCGGGCCTGCAGGATGTCGCCGGACCAGCCAAAGGCCACGCAGATGTCGCCATTGGCCAGCGCGTTGATGTATTCCGAGTTGTGGAATTTCTGCACATAGGGCCGCACGCCCATCAGGACCGGCTCGGCCTTGGCCAGGACATCGGGATCGTGGCTGTCAGGGTCTTCGCCGATGTATTTCAGTGCCGCCGGGATCATCTCGGTCGGGGCGTCCAGGAAATGCACGCCACAGGCCTGCAGCTTTTCCATGTTGGCCGGGTCAAAGATCAGGTCAAGCGAGCCCATGGGGGCATCTTCGCCCAGGATCTCTTGGACCTTGCCGACATTCACGCCAAGGCCCGTCGTGCCCCACATGTAGTTGATCGAATATTCGTTGCCGGGGTCGTATTGTGCGGTCCGCGCCTCGACCACGTCCCACAGGTTGCCCGCGTTGGGCAGCTGCGACGAGTCCAGTTTCTGGAACGCGCCGGCCGAGATCTGGCGCTGCAAGAACGTGCCCGTCGGCACCACAATGTCATAGCCGGACGAACCTGCCAGCATCTTGGTCTCCAGCACCTCGTTGCTGTCGAACACGTCATAGATCAGCTCTAGGCCCGTCTCTTCCTCGAACTTGGACAGCAGGTCTTCATCGATATAGTCGGACCAGTTGTAAACGCGCACCTCGTCGGCCAGTGCCGCACCCGTAAGGGCCAGCGCTGCGACGGTGCTTAGCATCAGTGTCTTCATGGTGTACTCCCGTATCACGCCCGGTAGGCCCGGGTCCGCTTGTATGAAATCAAGTTTTATAGGGTGCGTCCAGCAGGATCGCGAAAGGCGGATTGACGGCGGGCTGCATGCTCATATTCTCGGCAAGTCTGTCAGCGCCGAGGATTCCATGCCCGCCATCACCAACCACCTGCCCACAGCCGAGTTGCAAGCGCTGGACGCGGCCCACCACATGCACCCCTTTACCGCCGGTGGCGCGTTGGCCCAGAAGGGCGCGCGCGTCATCACCCGGGCCAAGGGCGTGTTCCTGCACGACAGCGAAGGCAATGAAATCCTGGACGGCATGGCGGGCCTGTGGTGCGTCAACATCGGATATGGGCGGCGCGAACTGGCCGAGGTTGCGGCGCGTCAAATGACCGAGCTGCCCTATTACAACACCTTCTTTCAGACGACCCATGTGCCTGCCATCGCACTTGCGCAAAAGATCGCGGAACTGGCGCCGGGCGATCTGAACCACGTCTTTTTTGCAGGCTCTGGATCAGAGGCGAACGATACCAACATCCGCATGGTCCGCACCTATTGGGCGACCAAGGGCAAGCCGTCGAAATCCATCATCATCAGCCGCAAGAACGCCTACCACGGCTCTTCGGTTGGGTCCGGGTCGCTGGGGGGCATGGCCCCGATGCACGCCCAGGGCGGCATGCCCATCCCCGACATCATCCACATCAACCAGCCCAACTGGTGGTCCGAAGGGGGCGACATGACGCCAGAGGCGTTCGGCCTCGCGCGCGCGCAAGAACTGGAGCAGGCGATTTTGACGCATGGCGAGGACCGCATCGCCGCCTTCATCGCCGAACCGATCCAAGGCGCAGGCGGCGTGATCATCCCGCCCAGCACCTACTGGCCCGAGATCCAGCGCATCTGCGACAGATACGAGATCCTGTTGATCGCGGATGAGGTCATCTGCGGCTTTGGCCGCACAGGCAACTGGTTTGGCAGCCAGACCCTGGGCATCACACCGCATATCATGACCATCGCCAAAGGGCTGTCCTCCGGATATCAGCCCATCGGCGGCTCGATTGTTTGTGACGAAGTGGCAGAAGTGATCGGCGCAGGCGAGTTCAACCACGGCTACACCTATTCCGGCCACCCTGTGGCCTCTGCCGTCGCGCTGGAAAACCTGCGCATCTTGGAAGAGGAAGGTGTTCTGGACCACGTCCGCACCACCGCCATACCGGCCCTGCACGAGATGTGGCACAGCCTGGCCGACCACCCGCTGGTGGGTGAGACGACGATCACCGGCATGATGGGTTCGCTCGCACTGACCCCGCATAAAGAGAGCCGCGCCAAGTTCGCGATGGACGCGGGCACCGCCGGATTCATGTGCCGCGAGCGCTGCTTTGCCAACAACCTGGTGATGCGCCACGTCTATGACCGCATGGTGATCTCGCCCCCGCTGGTGATCTCGCTGGACGAGATTTCCGAATTGGGCCGCAGGGCGCGGCGGGCGTTGGATGAGTGCTACGCACAGTTGAAAGACGGCGACATGCTGAAACCGGCCGCCTGATCGATCTGTTCCGCAGCGAGGGGCCAGCCCCTCGCGCTCCCCGGGATTTTTTGGAACAGGGAATGGGGGGCCTTGCGCCTTTGTGTGCGGTCCATTTCGTGAATTGAAGCGGTTTCTAGGGTTTCACAATCATCTCGCGCGGTCGGTCGCATAGGCATTCTGCGGCGCCATTTTCGGTGATGCGGATGCTTTCCGTGATGGCGAGGCCCCAGCCGTCCATCCAGAGGCCGGGCATGAAATGAAAGGTCATATTCGGCTCTAACACGGTGTCATCCTCGGTTCGGAAGGACATCGTGCGTTCGCCCCAGTCGGGCGGATAGCTTAGGCCGATGGGATAGCCGCAGCGCGCGGTGCGGGTGATCCCGATCTTGGACAGCGCGCCGTTTAATGCCGCAGCCACGTCCCGCGTTTGGTTGCCGGCACGGGCGGCTTGCAAGCCCGCCTCCAGCCCCTCAAGAAGCGCAGCCTCGGCCCGCTTCATCTCATCCGGCGGCGCGCCCAGGAACACGGACCGGCAGAGCGGGGCGTGATAGCGGCGGTAGCAGCCTGCGATTTCTATGGTCGTCGCCTCGCCACGCGCAAACGGGCGCCCGTCCCAGGTCAGGTGCGGGGCGGCAGCATCGGCGCCCGAGGGCACCAGGGGCACAATCGCCGGATAGTCACCCCAGTCGTCGCCGACCCCGTTGATTGCATCGCGAAACGCCTCGGCCACCACCGTGTTCTTGGGCACCCCGGGCGCAATCCGCGCGGCCATGCCATCGACCACCGTCTCGGCAATGCGTGCGGCCTTGCGCATATAGGCGATCTCGGTCTCTGATTTCACGGCGCGGCACCAGTTTACCAACCCGGTCGCGTCGACCAGCGCCAAATCAGCGGCGGCGAGCACTGCGTGCGCCTTGGCCGAGTAGTAGTAATTGTCCATCTCGACACCCACGCGGCCATGCAGATAGCGCGCGGCATCCTCCATCGGGTGATGATCGGGCGTTTGGATATAGTGTTCGGCGTAGCCTATCGCGCGGTCCGCAGCCATCCACGCGGTGCGATGCGCGCCCGCCACATCCTGCATCCGGCCCCACCACAGGGGGTCGGCATCGTGGGTCACAATCACCCCCTGATGGACATAAAACGACCATCCGTCATAGCCGGTCAGCCAGCACATATTCGACGGGTCGGTGACCAGCAGACAGTCCAACCCGGCCCGCGCCATCGCCGCGCGCACCCGGTCCAGCCGCACCAGATATTCCGATTTTTGAAATGCGGCAGACCTGATTCCCATAACACTCTCCCTTGGTTGTGCAGCACATTCGCCCAAACCGCCCTGATTTTGCAGTGATTTCGACCAGATTGCGCCCACAGCCCTCTTTTTTCGGAGCGAGGAGTTGCAACACGGGAGGCCTGCCGTTTTACATGGGTCAACGGCGGCCAACCGCCGACTATAAACGGGGAGCCAGATTTGGCGGATAGTACGACCGACCAAGCGTTTGTCGAATTCGAACGCGTGCAAAAGAGCTATGACGGCGAAAACCTCGTTGTCAAAGACCTCAACCTCTCCATGCCCAAGGGTGAGTTCCTGACGATGCTGGGCCCGTCCGGGTCGGGCAAGACCACGTGTCTGATGATGCTGGCGGGGTTCGAGACGGCGACGCATGGCGACATCCGCTTGGACGGCACCTCGATCAACAATATCCCGCCGCACAAACGCGGCATCGGCATGGTGTTTCAGAACTATGCCCTCTTTCCCCATATGACCGTCGCTGAAAACCTGTCTTTCCCCTTGGAAGTGCGCAAAATCGGCAAGTCCGAGCGCGAGGAAAAGGTGATGCGCGCGCTGGGGATGGTGCAGATGCAGGACTTTGCCGGGCGGCGGCCTGCGCAACTGTCCGGTGGTCAGCAGCAGCGGATCGCCCTGTCGCGCGCGTTGGTGTTCGAACCCGAACTGGTGTTGATGGACGAACCGCTCGGCGCGCTCGATAAACAGCTGCGCGAAACCTTGCAGTTCGAGATCACGCGCCTGGCGCATGATCTGGGGATCACCACCGTCTACGTCACACACGACCAGACCGAGGCGCTGACCATGTCAGACCGCGTGGCGGTGTTCGACGATGGCCGCATCCAACAGCTGGCCCCGCCCGATGCGTTGTATGAAGAGCCGCAAAACAGCTTTGTCGCGCAGTTCATTGGCGAAAATAACACGCTCTTGGGCAAGATCGAACAGATCAAGGGCGACACCTGCGAGGTGCGCCTGGACGACGGCAGCCTGATCGACGCCAAACCGATCAACGTGACCGAGGTCGGGCAACGCACCCGCGTGTCGATCCGGCCCGAGCGGGTCGAGATGGACAAGGCTCGGCTTAGCCCCGATGCGCATACGCTCAAGGCGGAAGTCCTCGAATTTATCTACATGGGCGATATCTTTCGTACACGGCTGCGCGTGGCGGGCAATGATGACTTTGTCATCAAGACCCGCAACGCCCCGGATCAGGTCCGCCTGACACCGGGCACCCAGATCGACATCGGGTGGCTGCCGCAAGATTGCCGGGCGCTCGACGCCTGAGCAGATCAAGAAGGTCAGACGCGCCCGACATCTGGCCTTCCACACTCAAACACGGGCGTAAACAGTGGGAGTAAGACTTATGACACTCAACAAGACCCTTTTGGCCACCACGGCACTGACGGTTGCTGGCGCAACTGCCTTTGCCGACGGTCACATGGCCAGCGATATGACCCTCGTCAGCTGGGGCGGCGCATACCAGGCCAGCCAGCAGAACGCCTATGTGGCGCCCTATATCGAGATGAACCCAGGCGTCACCGCCGTGTGGGACGAAAGCTCGGCCGAGGCGGTGGCGAAACTGCGCGCCATGAACGAGGCAGGCAGCGTCACATGGGATGTGGTCGACGTGGTGGCCGCTGATGCGATCCGCCTGTGCGACGAAGGCTTGGCGCTGGAAATCGACGCAGACGAAATGCTAGCCGCAGCGCCCGATGGCACATCCGCCTCGGACGACTTTGGCGACCTGCTGGTCAGCGACTGCTTTATCCCGCAGATCGTCTATTCGACCACATTCGGCTATCGCACCGACCTTGTAGGCGACACGCCGCCGACCGAAGTCTGTGCCGTGTTTGACACCGAGACCTATCCCGGCAAGCGGTCGCTGGAAAAACGCCCGATCAACAACATGGAATGGGCGCTGCTCTGCGACGGTGTGGCCAAGGAAGACGTCTATGACGTGCTGGCAACGTCCGAAGGGCAAGAGCAGGCGCTGGCCAAGCTCGACACCATCAAGGACGACGTGATCTGGTGGTCCGCGGGCGCCGACACGCCGCAGCTTCTGGCCGATGGCGAGGTTATCATGGGCTCGACCTATAACGGTCGTCTCTTTGCCGCGATCGAAGAGCAAGGCCAGCCTATCGGCATGCTCTGGGACGCGCAGGTGTTCGACCTGGATGGCTGGATCATCCCAACGGGCCTCAGCCCCGAGCGGGAAGCGCGCGCGCTGGACTTCGTCAAGTTCGCGACAGACACGCAGCGTCTGGCGGATCAGGCCAAGTACATCTCGTACGGCCCGGCTCGCGCCTCGTCTGCGCCGCTGGTGGGTCAGCACGAAACGCTGGGCATCGACATGGCGCCGCACATGCCGACCGATCCCGACAACGCCGCGAACACGTTCCTCTATAACTACGAGTTCTGGGCGGACTATCGCGACGACATCGACGCCAAATTCCAGGCGTGGCTGGCGCAATAAGGTCTCAAAAAGGATCGACATGCGGTGCGCCGTAAAGGCGCACCCTACCTTACGATCCGTAGGGTGCGCGGTCTCCGCGCACCTCACCCCAACGAAAGGCGCCCCATGCCCAAAGGTTACATCATCGGCCACATCACAGTGAACGATCCTGAAGCGTACAAAGAGTACGTGGAAAAGGACACGCCGATCCTGTTGCGCTGTGGCGCCGTCCCGATCATCCGCGGCGGCCAATCCACCGTGCTGGAAGGCGAGGTGCATGACCGCCACGTGGTCTTTGAATTCCCCTCGTACCAAGCCGCGCTCGACGCCTATAACGACCCCGAATACCAAGAGGTGATGAAAATCCGGCACCGCACCGCGACCAGCACCATTCTTGTGGTCGAGGGCGTCTGATGGCCGAGGCGATGCTGGCCGCTGACGGCACCCCGCTCAAACGCAGCCTCGCCCGCGCCCTGCGCCGCCAAAAACTGCGTGCGCTGGCCCTCATCGCGCCGCTGCTGCTCTTTGTCCTGATCACCTTCATCGTGCCTATCGGCTCGATGCTCTTCCGCTCTGTCGAGAACGAGATTGTCTCGAACACCCTGCCCTACACGGTCGAGGCCCTCGCGACATGGGACGCAAACGCCGACGACCTGCCGCCCGAGCCGGTCTTTGAGGCGATGTTCTTTGACATGTTCATCGCCGCCGAAGCCAAGCGGCACACCCGTCTGGGCACCCGCCTCAACTACGAAACCACCGGTCTCTCCTCGCTCTTCCGCCAATCTGGGCGGCGCTTGGATGACGTGGCCGACATATCTTACGAACCGCTCGAGGATTTGGACGACGCCTGGGACGAGGGCGAGACGTGGTATGCACTGATGAACGCCCAAGGCAACGCCGACGATGCCTTGATGGCCGCCCAGCGCGTGCGCGTTGCAAACCTGACCAGCGACGAAACCGACGGCCCGATCAACTTTGCCCCCGACGCAACAGTCTCTGTCCTACTGCCGCTGGCGACCCGCGAATACACCGCCTGGGCCATCTTCACCGCGACCCAAGACGACCGCGACCCCGCCACACGCGACCCTTGGGAATCGGTGGCGCCCGCCCTTGTCCTCGATCTGCAAACCGCCGACCTCAGCACCTATTCCGGCCCCGCCGTCGACCTCTTGCGCACGGCCCAGGCGGCCAACCTGCCTGTCCCCACCTTCGCCGACGCCTTTGCCGAGGTGGACGAGGATTGGGGCACGCCCACCCCATGGAAGACGATCCAAACCCATTCCAGCATCTACACCGGCGGTTATTTCCTGAACGCCATCGACGCCCAGAAAACCCCCGACGGCCTCGCCTGGCAGCCCGAGGACAAGCAGATCCTGCTCACTCTCTTTGGCCGCACGATCTGGATGTCGCTGCTGATCACGTTCTCCTGCATCGCGCTTGGCTATCCCATCGCCTGGCTGCTGGCGAACCTGCCCACGCGCAAGGCAAACCTGCTGCTGATCCTGGTGCTCCTGCCCTTCTGGACATCGCTGCTCGTCCGCACCTCGGCCTGGAAGGTGATGCTGCAGCAACAGGGCGTGATCAACGACGTGCTCGTCTGGATCGGCTTTGTCGCCGATGACAGCCGGCTGATCATGATCAACAACCAGTTCGGCACCATCGTCGCGATGACGCATATCCTGCTGCCCTTCATGATCCTGCCGATGTATTCGGTGATGCAGACGATCCCGCCCAGCTATCTGCGCGCCGCCAAATCGCTGGGCGCCACCAATTGGACCGCCTTCTGGCGCGTCTATTTCCCCCAATCGGTACCCGGCATCGGCGCGGGCTCGATCCTCGTCTTCATCCTCTCCATCGGCTACTACATCACCCCCGAAATCGTCGGTGGGACCAAGGGGGTGTTCATCTCAAACCGCATCGCCTACCACATCTCGTCCTCGCTCAACTGGGGCCTCGCCGCCGCATTGGGCTCGATCCTGCTGGCCGCCGTGCTGGTGCTCTACTGGGCCTATGACAAGATTGTGGGCATCGACAACGTAAAGCTGGGGTAACAGACCATGGGCCTTCCTCCATATGCCACGCTGGGTCAGCGCATCTGGTACTACAGCTTCCGGGTGATCTGCGGGCTGATCTTCTTCTTCCTGGTGGCGCCCATCGTCGTGGTCATGCCGCTCAGCTTCAATGCGCAGGACTTCTTTACCTTCACCCCGGAAATGCTGCGCCTGGATCCCGAAGGCTACTCGCTCAAACACTACCGCGACTTCTTCACCAACCCGCAATGGCAGCTGGCGCTCAAGAACTCACTGATCATCGCCCCCATCGCGACGATCATCTCGGTCAGCCTCGGCACGCTGGCGGCCATCGGCCTCTCGCAATCCCACGTGCCGTTCAAAGGCACGATCATGGCCATCCTGATCTCGCCCATGATCGTGCCGCTGATCATCTCGGCCACAGGCATGTTCTTCTTCTACGCCTCCCTCGGCAACTGGCTCGAGGGGACGCTGGGCCTCGACAAAGGGTTCGTGGGCTATATCAAGGTCATTCTCGCCCACGCCGTCCTCGGCATCCCCTTCGTGATCATCACCGTGACCGCCACTCTCGTGGGCTTCGACCGCTCCCTCACCCGCGCCGCCGCGAATATGGGCGCAGGTCCGGTCACAACCTTCTTCCGCGTACAGATGCCCCTGATCCTGCCAGGTGTGATCTCCGGCGGCCTCTTCGCCTTCATCACCAGCTTTGACGAGGTGGTCGTCGTCCTCTTTGTGGGCTCTGCCAGCCAAAAAACCCTGCCCTGGCAGATGTTCATCGGCCTGCGCGAACAGATCAGCCCAACGATCCTGGCCGTGGCGACAATTCTCGTCGTGATCTCCATCGGCCTGCTGACAACGGTCGAACTGCTGCGGCGCCGCAGTGAACGCTTGCGCGGCATGTCACCGGGCTAGCGTTTCTTCTGACCAAAAATACCTCGGCGGAGGCCGCAGGCCGGGGGCGTCGCCGCCAGGCGGCCTTTGGATCAGCGCAACCGCCGCAACAGGCTCAACGATGCATAGCCATCCGCCGCCAACCCCTGCGACCGCTGATAGGCCCGCACCGCCTCCAGCGTCTTTGGCCCAATCCGACCATCCACGCCCTGGGTGCTGAACCCGGCGGCCGTCAGACGCCGCTGCATCTCCTTCCGCTCGGCCGAGGTCAGCGCGCGATCGCCACGCGGCCAGTCGCCTTGGATCTTCTTGCCACCACCGATGCGGTCGCTCAAATGCCCCACGCCAATCACATAGGCATCGGCCGCATTGTACCGCTCGATCACGCTGAAATTCTTGAAGATCATGAACGCAGCCCCCTGCCCGCCCGCAGGCAACAGGATCGACGCCGCGCCATAGTCGGGCACCGCCTTGCCATCCACACCCATCACGCCCAACCGCGCCCAGGCAGATGGCTGGCGCGTCACCTTGCGGTTGGCATTGGCAAAGTCAAAGTTGCGGGGCAGCGTGACTTCTACGCCCCACGGCTGCCCTTTCACCCACCCAAACCGCGCTAGGTAAGCGGCGGTCGAGGCAAGCGCATCCGTCGGGTCCTCCGACCAGATGTCGCGGCGCCCGTCACCGGTGAAATCCACCGCGTAATCCAAATAGGACGTCGGGATAAACTGCGTATGCCCCATCGCCCCGGCCCAGGACCCCGTCATATCCCGGGGTCGCGTATCGCCCGCCTGCAAGATTTGCAGGGCTGCCACCAACTGCCCCTCGAAAAACGCGCCGCGCCGCCCGTCATAGGCCAGTGTCGCCAGGCTGCGCACCACGTCGTTGCTGCCGCGATAAGTGCCATAGGCGCTTTCCAGCCCCCAAACTGCCACAACGACTTCCTTTGGCACGCCATACCGCGCCTCAATGGCATCCAAGGTGGCGCTGTGCTGGCGCAGCGCGGCCTTGCCGTTGCGCACGCGCGTGTCAGACGCCGCACTGTCCAGGTATTCCCAGATGGTCTTGGTAAACTCCGACTGGTTGCGGTCGCGCCGGATCACATCCGGGTCATACCGCACCCCACGAAAGGCCGCATCGAAGGTCGTCGCCGACACCCCCTGGCGCAACGCCCGGGCGCGGAAATCGCGCACCCAGCGTTGAAACCCCTCATCCTCCGCCGTTTGCGCGACGGACGGTGACACGCGCGCCTCCTGGGGTCGCAACTGCGGGCGCAACACCGGCGCCGGGGCAAAGCCCAACAGCGGCACAGGCTCGGCCCGCGTGACCTCGCCCGCCCCGCCGGGCCGCAATTCAGGTCGCAAGGACCCTGCCGCCGGTTGCGCATTTGCCATATGTCCAAAGGTCAGGATGCCTGCCACGGCCCCCAAGGAGACTGCCCACCGCATGTTTTGCCTCATGTTGTCGCTTTTTTCGCGTTGTTTCTAATTTAGCAACAATTGGCCAGCCAAGAAAGGGATCAATCTGTGGCTGTGCTGTCCTTTGCCACATGCGCGATTTCTGCGCGAATCTGCGCCATGTAATCGCGCAGCAACGACACGCGATGCGGGCGAAAGCTGTCATCGGTCACGTCCAGGTCATCCATCCGGTCCAGCCGAAACATCCGAAAATCCGTGCGCAGGTGGCACCAGGCCAGCAGCATATTGGTGTTGTCCATATAGACGATGCCCAGCGGTTTGACCGCCCGCACGGTGCGGTCACCCTTGCCGTCCTGATAGGCGAACCGAACGCTCAACTCATCCCACGCCGCCTGGCGCAGTTGGGCGACGTCGATGCGCGGCGGGTCGGGCCGCCAGTACCGCCGCGCATCCAGCACCGCGTGCTGCAGCCGATGCGCCTGCTTGGGCGGTACCCGCGCCTGGATCTTGGCCAGGGCCGATGTCGCGGCCTTGGCCAGCGCCGGATCGGCAATCGCCGCCACATCGCGCAAGCCCAGCACCAGCGCCTCCAGCTCGTCATCCTCGAACCCCAGGGGCGGCAGGGTCGCATCCTCGATCAGGGTAAAGCCAAAGCCCGCCTCGCCATCAATCACGGCGCCCAGGCCCCGCAATTCGTCAATATCGCGGTAGATCGTGCGCAGCGACACGTCCATTTCATGCGCCAGCGACTGGGCGGTGATCGGTGGGGTCAGGCGCCGCAGCGTCTGCATCAATTGAAAAAGGCGGTGTGTGCGTGTCATAGGATCACCTTAGCACACGTCCTGCCAATTTCTGACATGAGGGGCGCCTATCTCGGCCAGACATCAGCTGTCGGAGACACCCATGCTCACCTTGGTCACCTATCCCCCCGCCTTTGGCGAACCCAGCGCCAGCCCCTTCTGTGTCAAGGCGATCTATACGCTCAACCTTGCGGGCCAACCCTGGCAACGCCAGGACACCAACGACCCGCGCAGCTGGCCCAAGGGCAAACTGCCCGCACTGTGGATCGACGACACGATCATCGGCGACAGCGACAACATCCGCCACTGGCTGGAAGAGAACGGGGCAGAGCTGGATCAAGGGCTCAGCGACCTCGACCGCGCCACCGCCCGCGCGTTTATCCGCATGGCCGAAGAGCACATGTATTTCCACATCGTGCTCGACCGATGGGGCGATAACGCCGTTTGGCCCATTGTCAGAGACACATATTTCGCCGCCGTCCCGAAATGGCTGCGCGGTTTCGTCACCAGCACCCTGCGCCGCGCGCTGCTGAAAGGTATGAATGCCCAAGGGTTGGGCCGTTTGACCGCAGGCGAGCGTCTGGACCGGATCGAGCCTGACTTGAAAGCGATCAGCGACCGGCTGTGGCAAGGCCCGTTCCTGTTCGGCGCGCGTCCCACATCAGCGGACGCCAGCGTGGCCGCGATGCTCGGCGCGATGGCGGCCACACCTGGCGGCACCGCCCTGTCGCGCCGTGTCAAAGACGATTTGGTTCTGTCCGACTATGTTGCCCGCGTGGCCAAGGCGTTGGGTTAACGCCGGCGGCTTACATTGCGCTTGACCTTGTCGCTGCGCCGCTTGGCTTTGATCGTCTTGCGGCGCGGGCTGCGGCCTGCGGGGCTGGTCCGCCCTTTGGGCAGCGATTTGCCATCCAACGCCAGCAGGTCCAGCGCGATGCCGCCCGTCACCGGTTCCGCCTCGGCCAGCCGCACGGTGGCGCGCTGGCCCAGGCTGATGATCATGCCGGTGTCTGACCCCATCAGCGTGTTCGCCTCGCGGTCAAAGTGGAAATATTCCGCCCCAATCGCCCGCATCGGCACCAGCCCGTCGGCGCCGCTGTCGTCTAGCTTTACAAAGATGCCGAACTTGGCGATCCCGGCTACCCGGCCTTCCATCTCGTCCCCCACCCGCTCGCTGAGATACGCGGCCAGATAGCGATCCGTCGTGTCCCGCTCGGCCACCATCGATCGCCGCTCGGTGTCCGAGATATGGCTGCCCGTCTTTTCCAACGTGTCTGCATCCTCGGGCCGCAGCCCGTCCTTGCCCCAGCCATGGGCGGTGATCAGCGCGCGGTGTACCACCAGATCGGCATAGCGCCGGATGGGCGAGGTGAAGTGCGCGTAATTCTTCAACGCCAAGCCAAAGTGGCCAAAATTGACGGGGCCGTAATAGGCCTGCGTCATCGACCGCAGGGTCGAGATATTGATCAGCTCGGCATCCTCGGTTCCCGCCGCCTGCGCCAACAGCCGGTTCAGATGCGCGGTTTTCAGAACCTGCCCCTTGGCCAGGTTCAGCCCCGCCGCCTGCGCCGTCTCGCGCAGCGCATCCAGCTTGTCGGGCGACGGCTCTTCATGCACGCGGAACAGCAGCGGGGCGCCTTTGGCAATCAGCGTCTCGGCGGCGGCGACATTGGCCAGCACCATGAACTCTTCGATCAGGCGGTGCGCATCCAGGCGATCCTTGAAGTTGACCGACGACACCGTGCCATCGTCTTCCAGCACGATCTGCCGCTCGGGTAGGTCCAGCTCTAACGGCTGCCGCTGTTTCCGCGCTGCGACCAACGCGGCATAGGCCGCATAGAGCGGTTGCAAAACAGGCTCTAACAAGGGCGCACAGCGCTCATTCGGCGCGCCGTCAATGGCCGTTTGCACCTCTTCATAGTTCAGCGACGCGGGCGAGCGCATCAGCCCACGGTGAAAGCTGTGGCCCAGCTTGGCGCCTTCGGCATCGATCTGCATGCGCACGGCAATACAGGCACGCGGCACGCCCTCGTGCAGCGAACACAGATCGCCCGATAGACGGTCGGGCAGCATCGGCACCACACGGTCGGGGAAGTAGGTGGAATTGCCCCGTTTGCGCGCCTCGCGGTCCAGCGCGGACCCGGGCGTGACATAGGCGGCAACATCGGCAATCGCCACCCAGATGATATGCCCGCCCGCGTTCTTGGGATCGTCGTCCGCATGGGCATAGCAGGCATCGTCATGATCCCGCGCATCCCACGGATCGATGGTGATCAGCGGCAAATCGCGCAGGTCTTCACGCCCCTTCAGGCCTGCGGGCTTCTGCGCATCCGCCTGCGCGATCACCTCGTCGGGAAAGCTGTCGGGGATGCCATGTTCGTGGATCGCGATCAGCGACACAGCCTTGGGCGCGGACGGATCGCCCAAACGCTCAACAATCCGGGCGCGCGGCAGGCCAATGCGCGCCTTGGGGCCCGCCTGTTCCGCCTCGACCAGCTCGCCATCCTTGGCGCCATGGGTCGCGTCGGCGGGCACGGTCCATTCGCGGTCGCTGCCCTTGTCGATGGGCACAATCCGCCCACCCTCGGCCCCCTTGCGGAACACACCCAGCACACGGCGCGGGTTGGTGCCGATGCGGCGGATCAGGCGCGCCTCGTAATTGTGATCATCCGCTTTCACCAGCGTCAGCCGGGCCAAAATGCGGTCCCCCGCACCCAGCGCCGGGTCAGAGGCGCGCGGCATCACCAACACGCGCGGCTCAACCCCCGTGCCGTGCCATTCCATCGGGCGGGCAAACAGATCACCGTCGGAATCAGGCTCTAACACTTGCAAAACGCTGACCGGCGGCAGGCGGTCTGGGTCTTGATAGGTCTTCTTGCGCTTCTCCAGATGCCCTTCGGCCTCCAGCTCTTTCAACAAGCGCTTGAGGTCGATGCGCGCCGCCCCCTTGATGCCAAAGGCCTTGGCGATATCACGCTTGGCCGTCAGGGTTGGATTGGCGGCAATCCAGTCAAGGATTTCGGGCTTGGTCGGGATACGCGTCATAGGCCATGACCTAGCACGCAGGCCCAGGGGCGTCATGGGCAAACTTCAGACCAGATCGGCGATGGTGTCCACATCGTTCAGCGTGTCGACCAGCGCCAAACGCCCCGGCAAACGGGCGCGCGTATCGGCCAGCGCATGTGCGGTAGACCACCGCGCGCCGTCCAGGACATCGGCGCGCAACCGGCTGGGATGACGCGCCCCGATCAACCAAAAGCCACCGTCGGGCGACGGGCCAAGCACCGTGTCGTGGTCGCCCAGCGCCGCAATGGCGCGCGCAATGTGATGACGGTCTAGCCCCGCGATATCAGAGCCTATGAGGACCGATCTGGGCGGTGCCTGCCGCAGCAGCCGGATCATCCGACGCCCCAGATCGCCCGTGCCCTGCCACGCCTGCAGTTGCACATTGCGCGGCACCACGCGCGCCATCTTGGGCGCGTATCCCGCGACCAAGGTCCAGCGCGGATCGACCAGCCGGTGCACCAGGTGCGCCGCATGCTGGCGGTACCAGTGCGCGGCGGCCACCATCCCGATATCCCGGCCTAGCCGGGTTTTGACCTGGCCCGGACGCGGCTCTTTCACCATGACGATCACGCAAGGTTGCTGACCAACCGACGCCAGCCGCGCCCTCAAAGCGTGCGTTCCATGTCGCGGTGCGGGATGCCCGCGTCGTCATAGATCGGGCCAAAGGCGGTGAACCCCAGCTTTTCGTAAAAGCTGAGCGCGTGGGTCTGCGCCCCCAGCTTGGCCTTGGTCACGCCCGGCTGTGCGCGGGCGACATCCAGGCAGGCGTGGATCAGGGCCGCCCCCAGGCCCGTGCCGCGCACCTCTTTCAACACGCAGACCCGCCCGATCTTGGCCACGCCATCCGCAACCAGGATGCGCGCGCAGCCCACGGGCGCGCCGCCTTGGGTGGCCAGTACATGCAGCGCCTCGGCATCGCGGCCATCCACCTCTTCGCTGGCGCTGACCCCCTGCTCTTCGATAAATACAGTGCGGCGCAGGGCATGACAGGTCGCGATGTCGCGGGTTTCCGAAATCGTCCAATTCATGCGAAATAGTCTCGCAATATGCGGCCATAGATCGACTTGAGCTGTTGGATGTGGGCGACCTCTACATGCTCGTCCACCTGGTGCATCGACTGGCCGACCAGGCCGAATTCCACCACCGGGCAATGATGCTGGACAAAGCGCGCGTCGGACGTCCCACCGCTGGTGGACAGCACCGGCGTCACACCCGTTTCCGTCGCCACTGCACGCGCCACCAGGTCCGACAGCGCGCCCGGCGGCGTGACAAAGCTTTCGCCCGATACTTTCACCTGCATCGCGATCTCGACCCCAGTGGCGGACGCGACCGCATCGGCCTGGGCGCGCAGCCAGGTGGTCAGGCTGTCACCCGAATGCAGATCGTTAAACCGGATATTCACCGTCGCGCGCGCCTGCGCCGGGATCACGTTGGTCGCGGCATTGCCCGTATCCACCGTCACGATGGCCAGCGTAGAGGGGTCAAAGTAGTCGGTCCCCTCGTCCAGCACATGCTGCGCCAGCCCGTCCATCAACCGTATCAGGGGCGGCAGCGGGTTCTTCGCGCGGTGCGGATAGGCCGCGTGGCCCTGCACGCCCGTCGCCGTGAACCACGCGGTCATCGACCCACGGCGCCCAATCTTCATCATCTCGCCCATGGTCTGCGGGCAGGTCGGCTCGCCCACCAGACAGACCGACATCGCCTCGCCTGCACTGGCCATATGGTCCAGCAGGGCGGTCGTGCCATCCACCGCATCGCCTTCCTCGTCCCCAGTGATCGCAAGGATCACGGCCCCATCGGGTGGCGTTTGGGTCACAAAATCCACTGCCGCCGCGGCAAAGGCGGCAACGCCGGATTTCATATCTGTCGTGCCGCGGCCGTACATCACCCCGTCCAGCACCTCCGCCCCAAAGGGCGCGTGTTGCCACGCGTCGGCATCGCCCACCGGCACCACATCCGTGTGCCCGTTAAACCCAAAGGTCCGGGCATGCCCCCGCGGCCCCCACCGGGCAAACAGATTGCGGACACCACCCCGGTCGGCCCAGGCACAGTCAAACCCCGCCCCCGCCAGCAGGTCGTGCAGCACATCCTGCGCCCCGCCATCCTCGGGCGTGACGGACGCGCACCGCACCAGATCGGCGGTCAGGGCAACGGGATCGATGGGTGACATGGGCCTCGGCCTCCTTCTTGTGGCGAAAAGGACGCGATTCCAGCCCCTTGCCGTGACAAGACAGTTAACAGGGCGTCAAAACCTGTGCTAGGCTTGGTGCAATAAATTGACCCGAGGCAGGGCATCAGCAGTCCGGTCGCCAACGTGCGGCCACACCAAGTGCACCAAATGCACGTCCGAGACACGCAGGACAACTGCGTGCGCTGCACCCGTTCTGCCGCACAAACCTTGGGGTGGGCAGGCTATGGTTGCAGCATCGGAACTTCCGATCCAAACAGTGCGCGAAGGCGTGGACGCGTCGGATATGGCAAACGCCATCTTCGGCAACGGCGTCCAGGTGGTGGGCGCGTCCTATACCGGCGACAGAGACAGCGCCGGGATCTATTCAAACGGCGACAGCGTGGCCCCTGGGGTCACACCCAGCGACACCGGCGTGATCCTGTCCACCGGCGATGCCGAGGATTTCACGAACTCCTCAGGCTCGTCAAACCAGTCGAACAGTACCAGCACCAACACCTCTGGCCAGAACAACAACGGCCAGTTCAACGCGGCGGCGGGCGCGCGCACCTACGACGCCTCCTACCTCGATGTCGATTTTATCCCCGACGGCAACCTGATGACGATGCAGTTCGTCTTTAGCTCGGAAGAGTATCCAGAGTTCCAGAACTCGATCTACCAGGACTTTGTCGGCGTCTGGGTCAACGGCCAGCAGGTCGAGATGGATGTGGGCAACGGCGACACCGACCCCGGCAACATCAACACCACGAACAACATCAACATGTACGTGGACAACGGCAACGACGCCTACAACACCGAGATGGACGGGTTCACCATCACGCTGACGCTGACGATGGTCGTGAACCCAAACGTGGTGAACTCGATCACCATCGGCATCGCGGATGTCAGCGACAACCAGTACGATTCCAACCTGCTGATCGCGGGCGACAGCGTGCAAACCAACCTCGTCGCCGTTTCGGACGATGTGAACGTGTACCCCGACGGGACGACGTCGTTCAACGTGCTGGCAAACGATGTCAGCCAGCCGAACACCACACTGACGATCACCCATATCAACGGCCAGCCGGTCAGCTATGACCCGATCACGCAGACCGGCACCACCATCACCCTGCCCACCGGGCAACAGGTCACCATCGGCCCGAATGGGCAGCTGACCGTGGTGGGCGACGGCGATGAAGAAGACTTTAACTTCACCTACACCGTCACCGATGGCACCGACACGGACACCGGCTTTGTTAACGCCACCTCAATCCCCTGCTTTGTCGCTGGCACGCTGATCGCCACACCCAATGGCGACGTCCCGGTCGAGGCGCTGAGCGCGGGCGATCTGGTGATCACCCAAGACGACGGCCCACAACCCCTGCGCTGGATCGGCACGCGGACCGTGGCGGCGCAGGACGACTTTGCCCCCATCCTGATCCGCGCGGGCACCTTTGGTGCGCACGGCAATGTCCAGGTGTCGCCCCTGCACCGCGTCCTGATCCGCGACAGCCTGGCCGAACTGCTGTTCGGCGAGGCCGAAGTGCTGGTCGCGGCCAAGGACCTGGTCAACGACCGCTCGGTCATCCGCCAAACGGGTGGCAGCGTGACCTACGTCCACCTGATGTTCGACAAGCACCAGGTGGTGTTCTCGGACGGGCTGGCCACCGAAAGCTTCTTGCCCGGCCCGCAAACCACCAAAAGCTTTGAACAGCGGATCGTCGCCGAGATTTGTGCAATTTTCCCCGAGTTAGACCCAGATACCGGCGACGGCTACAGCCCCGCCGCCCGGCGCACGCTGCGCAAATACGAGGCGAACCTGTGGTCCCAAGCGCGGGCAGCGGCATGACCTGGCTGGGTCTCACTGATCAGCAAGAGGGCCGGTTTTCCGCCACCGGCCTGGGCGATCAATCCAGCGCGTTACCCAGCGGTCCGACCCTGCACCGCGGCACGCTGATGTTTGAAACCGAGGTCGCGGGCCATATGCGGCCCCACGACCTCTTTGGCGTCACCCATCATTTTCCCTGGACCCGAGAGTTGGTGTTCCGCGCGATCCCCGGTGGCGGCATTGCCCTGGTGCACAGCCATAACGAAGACATCTTGCACGCCGCCATTCGCTGGGCCGATGACGGGCGCGCCCATACGCTGCGCGTCACTTATGCCTGGGACGCGCCTAGCGGTTGGGCGCGCCTGGCGCTGGAACAGCCGCAACAGGCCCGCGTCGTGACCAACCGCGTGCACGCGCCCCGCGCCCTTGGGGTGGATGACCTGCGCGACCTGATGTTGGGGCGGGATGGCCGCACCCTGGCGCAAGAGGTGCGCTTTGGCGCGGTGTCGTCCACGATCTCGCCGCTGGGGCCGATGCCCACGCTGCACCCCGCCACGCCGATTGCGACGCCAACCGGCTATCGCCCGGCGGGCAGCCTGCAACGCGGCGATACGGTGATCACGAACACGGGCAGCATCGTGCCGGTGCTGCACAACGTCCGCCTGTCGGTGCCCGCACGCGGCTGCTTTGCCCCGGTGCGCCTGCACGCCCCCTATTTCGGTCTCGCCCGCGACATCGTCGTGGCACCGGAGCAGCGCCTGGTGCTGAACGGATCGGACGTCGAATACATCTTTGGGCAAGAGGCGGTGTTGATCCCCGCCCGTCACCTGGTCAACGGGTATGCCGCCAGCTGGTGCGCGGCCCAGGCGGTTGCGGACTATGTGCAGGTTGTGCTGCCGGGGCACGAGGCCCTGATGGCGGCGGGATGTGCGCTTGAAAGTCTCTATATCGGGCGACTTCGCCGGGATGAACAGCGCCTGGACGCGAGCGTTCTGTCCCATGTGCCCAGCCGCCTGTTGCCGGAACACGCGCGCCCGATCCATCAGGTCTTGCGCCCGTTCGAGGCGATCACCCTGATCGACCAGCTTGCGGCCTAGCCTTCGTCGAAAAAGGGCGTGACCTGCGCCACGATCACCGCATTCTCGTCCAAGGCGCGCTGCATCAACGCGCGTTCCTCGGCGTCGATCTCGTGCCCCTCGGCCAGCCGTTCGTCCAGCGTGCCATAGCCGCTGACGTCCAGCGGCGCAGTATCAGCTTGCTTGAGGATCGCAACCGTCTCGCGCACCGCCTCGGCCTCGTCCACACCGCTGGAATAGACGATCAGAGCGGCGCCGGTCGCTGCCTCAGGCAGGCCGTCACCGTCCTTGCGCCCGATCTCAACCAGCAAGGTATAGACCTGTTGCTTGCTTTTCTTCTTCTCAGTCATGCCATCCGCCCTGCGGTTCGATCCAGGCCCCTTTTGCGTCTGCCGCGCCCCAAAATTCACGCTCTAACGCGTGGCTTTCTGCATGATGGACCGCATATGCCGCCAGCAGCGCAGGGCCCCAGGGTGCAGGCAACGCGCGAAACCACGCCTCACCCGGCGTGTGAAACCAGCGATAGGCCATATAGTCCTGTTCGGTCCCATCCAGTTCCGACAGCGCCAGCAAAGCGTTGCAAAACACCTGCGCCGCGCGCGAATGGCTGTCCACCGCATAGGTGATCAGCTCAATCGGCTCGCAAGGATACCAGCTGTTGTCGGGCTGCCGAAACAGGCGCCAATCATAGCTGTCGCGCAAAGCGTGCAACGCCGCCAAATGCGTTTTGTCATCACCAGGCAACGCCTGGCTGTCGCCTGTCGCAATCTCAACCAACAGGTTGTCTGCCGCGCTTGCGCGTATCAGCACCAGAAGGTCATCAATCACCTGCTGGCGCTGCGCCGTCTGATCAGTCACGCAACAGCTCGTTGATGCCCGTCTTGGACCGCGTGCGTTCATCCACCCGCTTAACGATCACCGCACAGTAAAGGTTGATCCCATTTTTCGACGGCATCGACCCGGCAACAACGACGGAATAGGGCGGCACCTCGCCATACATGACCTCACCGCTGTCGCGGTCCACGATTTTGGTCGACTGGCCGATGAACACGCCCATGCCCAGCACAGACCCCTCGCGCACGATACACCCCTCGACCACTTCAGACCGGGCGCCGATGAAACAGTTGTCTTCGATGATTGTCGGACCCGCCTGCATCGGCTCCAGCACGCCGCCGATGCCCACGCCGCCCGACAGGTGCACGTTCTTGCCGATCTGCGCGCAGCTGCCAACAGTGGCCCAGGTGTCGACCATCGTGCCCTCGTCCACATAAGCGCCAAGGTTCACAAAGGACGGCATCAGCACCACGCCCGGCGCGATAAACGCCGACTTGCGCACAACACAGTTGGGCACGGCACGGAACCCCGCAGCTTTCCACGCGGCGTCGTCCCAACCCTTGAACTTGCTATCGACCTTGTCCCACCAACCGCCGCCCTGCGGGCCGCCATCCTGCTGTTCCATATCCTTGATGCGAAAGCCCAAAAGCACGGCCTTCTTCGCCCACTGGTTCACGTGCCAGTCGCCACCGTCCTGCCGCTCAGCCACGCGCAGGCTGCCGCTATCGAGGGCGGCGAGGGTATCCTCGATCGCGTCGCGCGTCTCGCCCGTGGTGGTGGGCGTGATGGTATCGCGCGCCTCCCAGGCGGCTTCGATGGCGGTTTCAAGCTGTGCGTTGGACATGATCACTCCCCGTCTTTGACCCTTGGATCGGCTATAGGGGTCCGCGCGGATCAAGGCAATGCGGGGGCGTGCCATTCCGCGCGCCCGCCGGTTGGTCCCTGCCCAGCAAACGGGCGCAAGAGGGCAGAGGCCCCGTCCCATGGGGGAACTGCCACGCCACGCGCACCGCACCATTGCGCACAGGGGTCAATCAACTATGAACATACGGCCACCCGCGCAGGAGTTCTGCCATGAAAGACGACCGCCACAGCCCGTTCCGCGATGCCCATACCGACCGCAAGGCCGCCGAAGGCATCCCCGACACACCGCAAACGCGCTCGCCCTCATATCCGCTGGCCTTTGCCGACGATGAATTCCTGTGCCGCGACGAATTGCGCCCCGTGCGCCTGCAACTTGAACTGCTGAAACCCGAACTGATGATGAACGAGGCGGGGATCAACTCGACCATCGTCCTCTTTGGCGGCGCCCGCATCCCCGATCCAATCAACAAGGACAAGGCGCGCACGCAAACCCTGTCGGACCTGTCGCATTTCTATGACGAGGCGCGCACATTCGCGCGGCTGATGACGGAAAAATCCCTCGCCTCAGGCGGGACCGACAACGTGGTGGTCACCGGCGGCGGCCCAGGCGTGATGGAGGCCGGCAATCGCGGCGCCTATGACGCGGGCGGCCATTCCATCGGCCTGAATATCGT
The DNA here is from genome assembly GCA_038525395.1 of Pseudomonadota bacterium. GTDB lineage: Bacteria > Pseudomonadota > Alphaproteobacteria > Rhodobacterales > Rhodobacteraceae > Tateyamaria. The sequence goes on from JBCBHS010000031.1 coordinate 22,551, forward strand.
GCTGCCCTTCGAACAGGCGCCAAACCCCTACGTGACGCCCGATCTGGCCTTCAACTTTCATTACTTCGCGATCCGCAAGATGCACTTTCTCATGCGCGCCCGCGCGATCTGCGTCTTTCCCGGCGGCTTTGGCACCATGGACGAGTTGTTCGAGGCCCTGACCCTGATCCAGACCGGCCGGATGGAGCGTGTGCCCTTCCTGCTCTTTGGCCGCGCGTTCTGGGAAAAGATCATCAATTGGGATGCGCTCGCCGATGCGGGCACGATCTCTGCCGACGATCTCGACCTCTTCCGCTTTGTCGACAGCGCCGCCGAAGCGATCAAGGTGATCGACGGCTGGGGCGCCATCACCGCGCGCGAGGATGTGCCGGGGCGGTAATGGGCGGTTTAAGCCGACAGCTGTGCCGGCAGCACGCACACCTCAACCCGGTGCGGCAACGTCTCTAGCACGTCGCCCGCATCGGTTTCGCGGATGCTATAGCCATAGCCCGCCAAACGGTGCTTCCACTCGCGCCGCGACAGCGCCTTGCTGCGTTCGCGGCTGACCAGGTCCAAGACCTGTGCCCGTGCAAATTGATCTTCTCCAATAAAAATCGACATTGGGTGTCTCCAGTTTCCATACGTCCCTGGACCTGGACACTGGCGGGGCAGCAAGGCGGGATTGGTGCGCAAACGGGGAAAGTTTGTGACCATTTCCGATACAATCCACGCGGGAACGCGCGAACCGCGCCCTTAACCGGCGCTGCGGCGCAGCCACATGACCCGGCCCGGATCCACCGGCTGAAACCCATACTTTTCGTACAGCCCATGCGCATCCCGCGTTGACAGCATCCAACCGCGGACGCCGCGCAACTGCGGATGGTCGAACAGGGCCTGCATCAGCACATGGGCCAGTCCCCGGCCCCGCGCCTCTTCGAACACAAACAGGTCGTAGATATAGGCGTGAAACACCCCATCGGTGATCGCCCGCGCCATGCCCAGTTGCACACCGCCCTCAAACACCCCCACCACGGCAGAGCCTTGAAATGCCCGCCGGATGTCCGCAGCACTGCGGCCAGCGCCCCAATAACTGGCTTGGATAAACGGCACGACCCGGTCGTAATCGAACCGCGCCGGGTCCGTCACGACCGCGATGGTCACGACAGCCCAGCCTCTTGGGCAATCTGCGCGCGGGACTTGCGCGCACGCTCGGTCGCAGACTTCAACTGCCCACAGGCCGCCATGATATCCTCGCCCCGCGGCGTGCGGATGGGCGAGGCATAGCCGGCCTGATAGATGATGTTGGCAAAGGCGCGGATACGATTGTTCGACGACCGCTTGTAGGGCGCGCCGGGCCATTCGTTGAACGGGATCAGGTTGATCTTGGCCGGGATGCCCTCGATCAGCTTGATCAACCGATGCGCGTCCGCATCGCTGTCATTCACCCCGTCCAGCATCACGTATTCAAATGTGATGCGCTCGGAATTGCGCCCGCGCGGATAGGCGCGCAAGGCCTCCAGCAGCACCTCGATGTTCCAACGCTTGTTGATCGGCACCAACCTGTCGCGCACCGCGTCCGTGGTCGCGTGAAATGATACGGCCAGCTGGCAACCGATCTCGTTCGCGGTCCGCTCAATCTCCGGCACAACCCCGCTGGTCGACAGGGTGATGCGGCGGCGGGACAGCTGAATGCCCTCCTCGTCCATCGCGATCTTCATCGCGTCGCGCACGTTCTCGAAATTATACAGCGGCTCGCCCATGCCCATCAGCACGATGTTCGACAGCAGGCGCGTTTCGTCCTTGGGCGCACCGGGCACGGGCCATTCGTCCAGATCATCGCGGGCCATCATCACCTGGCCGATGATCTCGCCCGCCGTCAGATTGCGCACCAGCTTTTGCGTGCCGGTATGACAGAACGAACAGGTCAGCGTACAGCCGACCTGGGACGAAATGCACAGCGTCCCGCGCCCCTCTTCGGGGATATAAACAACCTCGACCTCATGCCCACCCGCAATACGGACCAGCCACTTGCGGGTGCCATCAGTGCTCACCTGCTTGGACACAACCTCGGGGATCTCAATGACAAAGGCCTCGGCCAGCTGCGCCCGATAGGCCTTGGACAGGTTGGTCATCGCGCCAAAATCGCGCACGCCCCACTGGTAAATCCACTGCCAGATCTGGCCCACGCGCATCTTGGCCTGCTTTTCCGGCGTCCCTCGGGCAATCAACGCATCGCGCATCGCCGCCCGGGTCAGACCCACCAGGTTCACAGGCCCCTCCGGCAGCTTCCGGGGGATCGTCAAAACATCCTGCGTGATCGGCGCGTCAGCCATAGCGGTATCCAAAATCTAGGGTGATGCGCTCCTATATAGGAAAACGACTGACGATCAAAAGGATTCGCCCCCAAGGCTTCTTCTGACCAAAAATACCTCGGGGGGGCCCGCAGGGCGGGGGCAGAGCCCCCACCTAAGAATTTTCGTCGAAAATTCTTACGCCGCGTCTGCCGATTTCGGTGTCCAGGCAAACTTGGCAAAGGCCGCGTCGGTCGGCGTTTCAAACAGCGCATTGGTAAAGTTCGACATCACCTTCTGCGCATAGATCAAAACGGTATCCAAGATCGCCCGCTCACCATAGCCCGCCGCCTCAAAGGCCGCGATGGCCTCAGCACCCGGACGCCCATGGCTGTCACGGAGGGCCAGCGTAAAAGTGCGCAGCGCCTCCAGCTTGTCGGGCAGCGCAGTCTGGTCACGCAGGGCGTTGACGATGGCCTCGTCGATCTTCTCCATTTTCGCGATACCGGTGTGCGCGGGCACACAATAGTGACATTGGTTCGCGACATTGACGGTCATCCACACAACCGTGCGCTCTTCGGGGGTAAAGGCCGTGCCTTCAATCGCCAGACGGTGCAGATGCTGATAGCCTTCCAGCAGCCCAGGGCTTTCTGCCATCACCCCATGCAGGCTGGGCAAGCGGCCAAAGGCCTTGATCGATTTCTCAAGCAGCGGCTTTGACGCGGCGGGGGCAGTTTCCAGATCGTGAACAGTTGTCGTGACCATGTCGGTCTCCTTTTCAGGGTTGGATGCCACTGCACCTAATACGGAACCACCCAGTTCCCAACTGTCCCAAACGCAGTGGGGACCGTGCATTCCTGCACAGCCCCTCACAGGTCTTTGATTTGCTGTGAGCCGCGCATCAGCCGCCGCAGCGCGCCTCGGCATCTTCCACTGCCGCGGTAAAGCCCAGCAGCGAAAACGTATCTTGCGTCGTGGTCCCCCGGCTCGAAATGCCGGTCACAACCGCATCCGCACCGCGCTTCATCGCCGTGACGATCTTGGCATCGTCGGCCACAGTCGCGGGCCAGGCCCACTCGCCATCGGTAAACAGCTCAAATTCGTTGCCGCCGATGTTCACATTTACTGTCGATCCCGACCGGAACGGATAGCCCCCGGTAAAGGCAACCTGCCCCTTGGCCCCGGCACTTGGGCGGTAAAACACCATCAACAGGATCTGCCCCCGCGTCGCGGCCACGACGCGGCCCTCGCGGGTGTTCACCGTCTCTTTCGGCGTCGCAACACCCCAGCACTCGGTCGGGTTATCCTCGACAAACACGCTCCAGTCGGTCTTGGCCGCGACCCGGTTCGTGCTTTGCTCTTGCGCCGCACCCGCGCCGACCATCAGCGAAAGCGCGCTCAGGCCCATAGCGAATGTCCGCGCACATGTCTTCGTCAATCCCATAGTCACAGCCTCCAAGCTGTCCAAACCTCAATACCTGCTCCGCACCCTGGGCGCACCATTTTCGGTGCATTCTCTTGCAAGGCCGGCCATTCTTCTCGACAAGTGCCATATTAGCGCGAAACGCGCGACGCAGGAAAGGCGAATTGGCAGAAATTCGCCAAGTTGTGAGGAAAGAGATGTCGCACCCGGCCCACGGCGCCGTCACGATGGTCGAGGCCTGGCGCGGCCCCATCCTAGAAAGCGCGCATCAGGGCCACGCCGTGGTCTGCACGCCCACGGGCGACATCGTGCAGCAATGGGGTGTCCCGGACACGCTGGTGCTGCCCCGCTCCTCCTCCAAAATGCTCCAGGCGCTGCCCTTGATCGAAAGCGGCGCGGCACAGGAAAACGGGCTGACATCCGAACACCTCGCCCTCGCCTGCGCCTCGCACCAAGGCGCCTCGCTGCACGTCAGCAAGGTCGGCGCATGGTTGGATCACATCGGCTGCTCTGACGACGATTTCCGCTGCGGCCCGCAAATCTCGCGCGACCCCGATCTGCGGGACCAGATGATCCGCGCTCGCCAGGCCCCGTGCCGGATCCACAACAATTGCTCGGGCAAGCACACCGGCTTTCTGACCCTGGCCAAGCATTTGGGCGCAGGCCCCGACTATGTCGACCCGCAGCACCCCGTGCAAACCGCCTGCCGCGAAGCGTTCGAACGGATGACCGGCGCGCCGTCACCCGGCTTTGGCATCGATGGCTGTTCGGCCCCGAATTTCGCGTGCACCCTGCACGGCATGGCCCAGGCCATGGCCCGCTTTGCCGCCGCCGATGCAGACAGCCCTGCAGGCCAGTTGCGCACCGCCATGGCCACCCATCCCGATCTGGTCGCGGGCGAGGGCCAGGCCTGCACCCGCCTGATGCGCGCCATGGGCGGGCAGGTCGCAGTCAAGACAGGGGCCGAGGCGTTCTTTGTCGCCATCCTCCCCGCACAACAGCTGGGCGTCGCGCTCAAGATCACCGACGGCAGCACGCGCGCCAGCGAATGCGCCATCGCACAAATCCTCGTCAGGCTCGGCGCGCTCGACCGCGACCACCCAGAGGCGCTGGCCTATACCAACGGTCCCATCCAAAACTGGGACGGTCTGGTCACCGGCCACCTGCGCGCGGCCCCTGCCCTGCTGTAGCGGGGCTAAATGTCGATATTCAGCGCCACCGCAACAGTCCCAAAGCCATCGACACCCATCGGGCAGCCCTTGCCCATGGCACGGGCTGCCGCTGCCGTATCAGCCCGCACAATGCTGTTGCCAAAGATCAGATTGGCGCCCCCACCCTTACGCAAACCCAAATGGCTCACAGTCATCGACCCGCCCGCAGGAAAGCCGCCATCCACGAGATTCACGCGCGTCTCGGTCACACCCCCACCGTGATAGCCAAAGAAAAAATTCGGCCTACGGTGCCACCCGTTAGCTCGGCCAAAGGTATCACGCGCCGCCCATTTTCTCTGTTCCAAAAAATCCCGGGGGAGGCGCGCAGCGCCGGGGGCAGAGCCCCCTAATAAAATGACGTGGGCAAAGCCCGCATTTGGATCACACGGGGCAGCAGCGCCTAAACGCCCACAAACTCAGACCGCGCATAGCCCTGCAGGTACAACAGCGCCGTCAAATCCCCAAAATTCACCCGCACATCACACTGCGCCGCAACCGCAGGCTTGGCATGCAACGCAACGCCCAGACCGGCCAACCCCAACATGCCCAGATCATTCGCCCCGTCCCCCACGGCCAAGACATCCGAAGGCGACAGGCCCAAGCGTGCGGTGATCTCGTGCAGCGCATCCACCTTGGCCTGCTGACCCAGGATCGGCACGCCTACCTCGCCGGTCAGCACACCACCCGCGACCAACAGCGTGTTGGCCCGGTTCTCGTCAAATCCCAGATGCCCCGCCACCGACGCGGTAAAGGCGGTAAAACCGCCCGACACCAGCGCCGCATAGGCTCCGTGCGCCTTCATCGTGGCCAGCAAGGTCGCAGCGCCGGGCATATAGGTGATGCGCGTCTCTAGCACCTCGTCAATCACACCCACGGGCAGATCGCGCAGCAGACCCACACGCGCACGAATCGCCGCTTCGAAATCCAGCTCGCCATTCATGGCGCGGGCGGTGATGTCCTTCACCCGGTCGCCCACGCCCGCCACATCGGCCAGCTCGTCGATGCACTCCTGCTGAATCATCGTGCTGTCCATATCCGCCAGCAGCAAGCGCTTGCGCCGCCCGTCGGCCGGAACAATGATCAGGTCCACGCCCAGCGCTTGCAGGTCTGCCCAGACCTCCCACCGATTGCCGGGCATCTCGGCCAGGCCAAAGGCCGCGGCCTCATCCACCGCCAGCCATTGCACATCCCCCCCGCCCCAGGCGTTGCGCAGGTTACCCACCAGCGCGTGGTCAAGCGATGGCGTCGCGGGGTCGGTCAGCAGGGTGCACACATGCATCAGATCAAGTTTCCGAAAGGCAACGCACAGGTCGCAAATAAAGGCTCAAGCGGCGCTATAGCCCCGCATTCCCGGTTGCACCACCCTGCCGCGCCCCATAAACGCGGCGGTGGGACACCCTTCCCCAACGAAGGGCGCATATCTGTAAGGATAACATCAGATGGCTATGACTGCTCCGGCATCGCACGCATCCGTGCGCACACCTCAAACGCGGCCCGCAAACCCGCGTTTCTCTTCCGGCCCTTGTGCCAAACCCCCCACCCACGATCTGACCGCCCTGGCCGACGCGCCCCTTGGCCGTTCGCACCGTGCAGCCGTGGGCAAGGCTAAATTGAAACTGGCGATCGAGGACACGCGCGAGATCCTCGGCGTTCCCGCCGATTACAAAATCGGCATCGTCCCCGCCTCGGACACCGGCGCCTACGAGATGGCGATGTGGTCGCTCTTGGGCGAACGCCATGCCGAGATGGTCGCCTGGGAATCCTTCGGCGCGGGCTGGGTGACCGATGTGGTCAAGCAGCTCAAGATTGATCACACCGTCCACACCGCCGATTACGGCCATATCGTGGACATGGCCGCGCTCAACTACGACCACGATGTCTGCTTTACCTGGAACGGAACGACCTCGGGCGTGCGGATGGCAAATGGCGACGCGATCCCGTCGGACCGCGCTGGCCTGACGCTCTGCGACGCGACCTCCGCCGCCTTCGCCATGGACCTGCCCTGGGACAAGCTGGATGTGACGACATTCAGCTGGCAAAAGGTGCTGGGGGGCGAGGCAGCCCACGGCATGCTGATCCTCAGCCCCCGCGCAGTGGAACGGCTGGAAAGCTACACGCCCCCCTGGCCCATGCCCAAAATCTTCCGCCTGACCAAGGGCGGCAAGCTGATCGACGGCATCTTTGTGGGCGAGACGATCAACACCCCCTCCATGCTCGCGGTCGAGGATTACCTGTTCTCGCTCGCCTGGGCCCGCGACGTGGGCGGCCTGCCCGGCCTCATCGCCCGTGCCGATGCCAATGCCCAAGCGGTCTTTGACTTCTGCGACGCGCATGACTGGATCGACAACCTCGCCGTCGACCGCGCCACACGGTCCACAACCTCCGTCTGCCTCAAGTTCACCGACGACCGGATCACCGACGGCGCGGCCTTTGCCAAGGCGGTGGCCAAACGGCTCGCAGACGAAAACGTGGCCCTCGACATCGGCGCCTACCGCGACGCCCCTCCGGGCCTGCGCATTTGGTGCGGCGGCACTGTCGAAACATCCGACATCCAGGCCATGCTGCCCTGGCTTGCCCACGCCTTCGAGGCCGAAATCAACGCATGATCGGTGCGCCGTAAAGGCACACCCTACCCCACCCCGTAGGGTGCGCATTCACTGCGCACCTTCCCGCGACAGGACACTGAAATGCCCAAAGTACTCATCTCCGACAAACTCTCCGACGCCGCCGTCCAAATCTTCCGCGACCGCGGGATCGACGTCGATTTTGAACCCGACCTTGGCAAGGACAAGGACAAGCTGGCCGAGGTCATCGGCCAATATGACGGCCTCGCCATCCGCTCGGCCACCAAGGTCACGCCGACGATTCTCAAGAACGCGACGAACCTCAAGGTCATCGGCCGCGCAGGCATCGGCACCGACAATATCGACAAAGAAGCAGCCTCTAAAAAGGGCGTGATCGTCATGAACACGCCTTTCGGCAACATGATCACCACCGCCGAACACGCCATCGCCATGATGTTCGCCGTCGCCCGCCAAATCCCCGAGGCCTCGGAATCGACCCACGCGGGCAAGTGGGAAAAATCCAAGTTCATGGGCACCGAGCTGACCGGCAAGACGCTTGGCGTCATCGGCGCGGGCAACATCGGCGGCATCGTCTGCGACCGCGCGCGCGGCCTCAAGATGAAGGTGCTCGCCTACGACCCCTTCCTGGGCGAAGAAAAGGCCGACAAGATGGGCGTCGAAAAGGTCGAGCTTGAGGACCTGATCAAGCGCGCCGATTTCATCACCCTGCACGTCCCCAAGACCGAGCAGACGGCCAGCATGATCACCGCGGACCGCATCGCGATGATGAAGCCGGGCGTGCGGATCATCAACTGCGCCCGCGGCGGCCTGGTGGACGAGGCAGCGCTGGCAGATGCGCTCAAATCCGGCCACGTCGCTGGCGCCGCCTTCGACGTCTTTGCCGAGGAACCAGCCAAGGAAAACCCGCTTTTTAACCTGCCCAACGTCGTCGTCACGCCGCACCTGGGTGCTGCCACCACCGAGGCGCAGGAAAACGTCGCCCTGCAAGTGGCCGAGCAGATGTCGAACTACCTCCTCACCGGTGCCGTCGAAAACGCGCTCAACATGCCGTCGGTCACAGCGGAAGAGGCCAAGGTCATGGGCCCCTGGGTCAAACTGGCGGGCCATCTGGGCAGCTTCATCGGCCAGATGACCGATGAACCGATCAAGGCGATCAACATCCTCTACGACGGCTCTGTCGCCGACATGAACCTCGAGGCGCTGAATTGCGGCGTCATCGCGGGCATCATGAAACGCGCAAACCCCGACGTGAACATGGTGTCGGCCCCGCTGATCGCCAAAGAACGCGGGATCCAGATCAGCACCACCAACCAGGACCAATCGGGCGCCTTCGACGGCTATATCAAGGTCACCGTCGTCACCGACAAACGCGAACGGTCGGTCGCGGGCACCGTCTTCTCCGACGGCAAGCCGCGCTTTATCCAGATCAAGGGCATCAACATCGACGCCGAGATTGGGGCGAATATGCTCTACACCACGAACGAGGACGTGCCCGGCATCATCGGTCTGCTTGGCAACACGATGGGCAAGAACGGCGTGAACATCGCAAACTTTACCCTCGGCCGCTCGACCGTCGGGGGGGAGGCGATTGCACTTCTCTACGTCGATGACCCGATCCCAGGCGACGTGCTGAACACGCTCGACGGCACCGGGATGTTCACGCAGGTCAAACCGCTGGAATTCGACGTCGCCTAACGTCCGCGCACCCTACACACCATCCCGTAGGGTGCGCATTCACTGCGCACCTGGCGCTTGCACGCCGCACCCGGCGCGATAGTCTGCGCGCATGCCTGCCGCCGACACCCTCCTCGCCTTCTTTCTCGCAACCCTGGTCTTTGCCTATATGCCCGGGCCAGCCATGCTCTTTGCCTCGGCCCAAACCATCGCGCGCGGGCCGCGGGCGGGGATGATGGCGGTGCTGGGCATCCATGTGGGCGGCTACGTCCACGTGGCCGCCGCCACTTTCGGGCTGGCCGCACTCTTTGAACTGGTCCCGCCGCTCTATCTCGCGCTCAAGATCATCGGCGCGGCCTACCTGATCTGGCTGGGTGCCCAGATGATCCTCACGCGCCATGGCCAGGTCACCAGCAGCAGCACCCTGCCCGCACCGTCACGCGCCTTTCGCCAGGGGATCACGGTCGAGGTGTTGAACCCCAAGGCCGCGCTCTTCTTTGTCGCCTTCCTGCCGCAGTTTTCCGACCCCGCCGCATCCTTCCCGATCTGGGCGCAGCTGTTGATCCTGGGCACGGTCGTGAACCTGACGTTCGGCAGCGCCGATGTCATTTGCGTGGTCCTCGCCCACCGCATGGCGCGGCTGGTCCAGGGCTCGCGCCGCGCCCAGGCGCGGATCAAGGCGCTGGGCGGCAGCATCCTGGTCGGCCTCGGCCTGACCGTCGCGCTGGACCGCTAGGTGGCCTACGCCGCTTACGTCCTGTGCACCGCCCCGCGCAGTGGCAGCACGCTCTTGTGCAACCTCCTGCGCGATACGGGCGTGGCGGGGCACCCCGGCTCGCACTTTCACCGGCCTTCCCTGGCGGACTGGCGGCGCAGCCACGATCTGCCCGACACCGCTACGCTGCCGCAGATCATCGCGGCCGCAACGAAAACAGGCCGCGGCAACACGCCGATCTTCGGCCTGCGCCTGCAACGGCACAGCGCACCGTTCTTCTTTGACCAGCTGGCAACGCAGCATCCAGAGGCGTCCAGTGATATGGCCCGCCTCACCGCCACCTTTGGGCCAACCGCGCTGATCTACCTGCACCGCGCGGACAAGCTGGCCCAGGCCGTGTCCCTCGTGCGCGCCGCGCAAAGCGGGCTGTGGCACCGCAACGCCGACGGGTCCGAACTGGAACGCACCGCGCCACCGCAAGCGCCCCGATACGACCGCGCCGCCATCGCCAAGGCTGTGGCCGACGTCACCGCCTATGATGCCGGGTGGGAGGATTGGTTTGCCCAAGAACGCGTCACGCCCCTGCGCCTTGATTACAGCGCGCTCTCCGATGACCCGGTCGCGGTGCTGTCGCAAACGCTCGATCACCTCGGCCTCGACGCACGTGCGGCGCAGTCCATCACACCCGCTGTTGCCAAACTGTCTGACGCCACGAACGCGGCGTGGATCACACGCTTTGGATCCGAGGGCACCTGACCCCCTCGCCCTGCCGCGCACAACGCGCTAAGGGGCGGGCAGACAAGACCGCAAGGAGGGTCGCAGATGACACCGCCCATCTATGCCATCGGCGACATCCACGGCCAAAAGGCCGAACTGGACAGGGTGCTGGACCTGATCGAAACCGATGGCGGTCAGGGCGCGCAGATCGTGTTCCTGGGCGACTATACCGATCGGGGGCCAAACAGCCGCGCGGTGCTCGACACCCTGATCGCGGGGCGGGATGCCGGGCGCAACTGGACCTTTCTCAAGGGCAACCACGACCGCATGTTCGAATGGTTCATGGACACCCCCATCCGCCACGACCCTCATATGATGGTCGAACTGTACTGGCTGCACGAACGGCTGGGCGGGGACACGACGCTGGCCTCTTACGGCGTGGATGCGGGCGGCAGGCGGCGCGAACAGGACGTGCAGACCGACGCGCTGGCCGCCGTGCCTGGCGCCCACCTGTCCTTCCTGCGCGACCTGCGGCTGATGCATGTAGTGGGCGATCTGATGTTCGTGCACGCAGGCATCCGGCCCGGCGTGGCGATCAGGGACCAGACAGAGGCAGACTTGCTGTGGATCCGGCAGGAATTTCACAACCACACCGACCCGCACCCCAAGCTGATCGTGCACGGCCACACACCTGTCAAAGAGCCAACGCACTACGGCAACCGCGTGAACCTGGACACCGCCGCAGGCTACGGCGCCCCGCTGACGGCGGCAGTGTTCGACGCGGGTGCTGTCTGGCGGCTGACGGCGGACGGGCGCCAACCGCTCGCAACCCCGTAAGGCACAGGTTCCGCCACCTCCCGCGCATCAAGATGCGCCTTACGACCAGTCCAGCACAACCTTGCCCGACGTCCCCGACATCATCGCGGCAAACCCCGCCTCGAACTCGGTCGCGGCAAAGCGGTGCGTGATCACACCCGACACGTCCAACCCGTTCTGCAGCATCGCGATCATCTTGTACCAGGTCTCGAAAATCTCGCGCCCGTAGACCCCCTTGATCGTGATCGCCTTGAACACAATCGCGCTCCAATCCACGGGGCTCTTGCCCGGCGGGATGCCCAGCATCGCGATGCGCCCGCCCATGGTCATGGCCCCAACCATCTGGTCCAGTGCCGCCTGATTGCCCGACATCTCTAGGCCCACGTCAAAGCCCTGGGTCATCTTCAGCCCGGCCATCACAGCGCCCAAATCATCGCGCGTCACGTCCACAGGCACCACATCCGCCACCCGCGCGGCCAGCGCCAGGCGGTCCGGGTTCACATCCGTGATCACCACATGCCGCGCGCCCACATGCCGCGCGACGGCGGCGGCCATGATCCCGATGGGGCCCGCGCCGGTCACCATCACATCCTCGCCAATCAGATCAAAGGACAAGGCCGTGTGCACCGCATTCCCCAGCGGGTCGAGGATGGCACCAATGTCATCGTCAATCTCGTCCGGCAGGGGCACCACGTTAAAGGCCGGCAGCCGCAGATACTCGGCAAAGGCGCCCTGCGCATTCACCCCGATCCCGCGCGTCGCCGGGTCCAGGTGAAACCGCCCTGCGCGGCTCTGCCGCGAGGTTTTGCCGATCAAGTGCCCCTCGCCCGAACAGCGCTGGCCCAGCGCCAGCCCCTCGACCTGCGCGCCCATATCGACGATCTCACCGGCAAACTCGTGCCCGGTGATCAGCGGCGTGGGCACCGTGCCCGCCGCCCAATCGTCCCAGTTCCAAATGTGCACGTCGGTGCCGCAAATCCCGGTCTTCTTCACCCGGATCAGCACGTCCTCCGGCCCCACCTCCGGCACAGGGGCATCAATGCGCCACAGGCCCGGCTTGGGGTGCGTCTTTTCCAACGCCATCATCTGGTTCATGCGACCGCTCCCGCCGCGAACACCAGCCAGGTCCAGGTCACGCCCGCCGCTCGGTTCGCGGCCTGCATCGACCCCGTGTCGGTCCGCCGCAAAAGCGTCAGGCCCAGCTCTGCCGCCGCAGCCACAGTCGCCTCTGTGTCAATCGCAGCCACCGGCCGATCCGGGTGCCCCGCCCCATGGCGCAACGACAAGACCAGCCGCCCGCCCGGGGCCAGCAAGCCCGCCAAACGCGCCAGGCTCGCACCGCGCTGGGGTGGCGGAACATGCTGCCACACGGCGTTCACCAAGATCAGATCGTACCGCCCGCGCACCGCACGCAAGGCGGGCAACCGGTCGCGCAGGATCGTCGCGGCAGGCACCCGGCGCATGGTCTCGGCCACAAAGGCCGCAACCGGATCCACCGCCGTCACGTCATGGCCAAGCCCCGCAAACCACGCCGCATCACGGCCATTGCCCGCACCCACATCCAACACCCGCAGGCGCCCCGCGGGAAACAGATCGGCCACGGCGGAATACAGCGTATCCGACGGCACCGCATCATATTGCGCAATCAGCGCGGGCGCCTGATCCGCATAGCCACGCGCAACCTGTTCGGCCAAGCCCATCAGATCACCCCCACCGCTTTGCCCGCCGTGGCAAAGGCGTCCAGCCCACGGTCCAAATCCTCGCGCGTCAGGGCCGCATTCATCTGCGTCCTGATCCGCGCCTGCCCGCGCGGCACCACCGGAAAGAAAAAGCCCGAGACATAGACGCCCTCGTCAAACAGGCGCGCCGCCATGTCCTGCGCCAGATGCGCCTCGCCCAGCATCACCGGGATGATCGGATGCTCGCCCGGCAACAGCTCGAACCCCAGCGCCTGCAACCCCGCCCGCCAATAGGCCGCGTTGTCGAACAGCTGCGTGCGCAGCGCATCGCCCTCTTCGACCAGGCGGATCGCCTCGATCCCGGCGGCAACAATCGCGGGCGGCAACGAATTGGAAAACAGATAGGGCCGCGCCCGCTGGCGCAGCAGGTCAATCACCGGCTGCGGCCCCGCGATATAGCCGCCAATGGACCCGCCCAGCGCCTTGCCCAGCGTGCCTGTCAGAATGT
>JBCBHS010000032.1:0-33087 GCA_038525395.1 Pseudomonadota bacterium
TTGACGAGGCTGCCAACATCCGACAGTCGCGCCGCCTGGAACGGGCGGGCGCGCATGTGGTCTATGGCTTTCTCGACCTCAAGACCCACGCCAAGATCAGCACCGTGGTCCGGCGCGAGGGCAAGAACCTGGTGACCTACACCCATTACGGCACCGGCAATTACCACCCCATCACGGCCCGCATTTACACCGACGTGTCGCTGTTTACCTGCGACGCCAAGCTGGGGCGCGACGCGACCAAGGTGTTCAACTACCTGTCCGGCTATGCCCAGCCCGAGGGGCTGGACAACCTCGCCATCTCCCCCACCACGCTCAAGCCGCGCCTGCTGGAGATGATCGGCGCCGAGGCCGCCCATGCCGCGGCGGGCAAACCGGCCGAGATCTGGGCCAAGATGAACTCGCTGATCGACGACGAGGTGATTGATGCGCTGTATGCTGCGGGTAAAGCCGGGGTCAAAATCAGCCTGGTCATCCGCGGCATCTGCGGGCTGCGCCCCGGGATCAAGGGCGTGTCCGACAACATCCGGGTCAAGTCGATCGTGGGCCGCTTTCTCGAACATTCGCGCATCGTGTGCTTTGGCAACGGCCACGGGTTGCCGTCGAAAAAGGCGCGCGTGTTCATCTCGTCCGCCGACTGGATGGGGCGCAACCTCAACCGCCGGGTCGAAACGCTGGTCGAGATCGAAAACGCCACCGTCAAGGCGCAGATCGTCAGCCAGGTGATGGCTGCCAACCTCGCCGATGTGGCACAAAGCTGGGTCATGGCCCCCGACGGCCGCTTTACCCGCCCCGACCTGCCCGAGGGTACGTTCGCCTTCAACTGCCACCGGTTCTTTATGGAGAACCCGTCGCTGTCTGGCCGCGGATCGGCCGGGGCGTCGGATGTGCCCAAGTTGACGCATACCGAGGACTAGATTGCGTTTGCACAGGCAAACGCAATCAGTGGCAAGGATGGTTTTCCAAAACCATCGGCCACACAGGTGATCTGGAACGCGGACGAGCCGGTATTTTTGCGACCGAGCTTGCCCAGCCTATTTCGGTGAATTTGTCGTTTTTCCAACCTGTTATCCGCCAGCACACTGACGATTTGTTAAAGTTTCGGGCACAGACAGGGCGTGTTCCTGAGTAAATGGTGATCCGAATGAAAGTCCTTGTCCTGTCCTCCTGTCTCGCCCTCGCGGCGCTGTCGGCCTGCACGCAACACAGCGCACCCGAGGTGGCGCAATACCAAAACGAACAGCTGCGCATCGCAGCCCATGTCGAACCCGGCATGTTCGACAGCGAACTGCGCCTTTTCATCAACAACCAGGTGGTGATCAAACAGCGCTCGCAAGCCTTTGGCGGGTCGTCGCAGAACTTTGAAGGCAACTGGCGCGGCAGGCCAGTTCTGGCGCGCGCCACACGGGTGCAGAACCTGCTGTCGGCCTACACGCAGATCGACGTGTTCATCAGTGGCACCTTGGTCGAGACGCTGACGGTCTAGCGCGCGACTGCGCATGCAGACGCGCGCAGTGGCAAAGGTAGCTTTTGCCCTGGCAAAAGCTGCCAGCCACACCCCCGATCCGTAAAGCCCAACAAGGGGTCGGCGGGCGGGCGCCTTTCGCGCGCCAGCGCGGAACAGTCCCGCACGCCGACGGCACGGCCCGGATTGACCCGCTTGCCCCGCTGGTCCATCACTGGCCCAAGGAATGCGCCGCGGGGGGATCATGAACGCTTTGACCGAGCCGCAGGGCGATGGCGGCCTTTTCGGGCGCCCGCTGTTCGAGGATCCGTCGGCCCGTGCGCTGGCCCGTGTGGGGGTGGTCGATGTGGGGTCGAACTCCGTCCGGCTGGTCGTCTTTGACGGCGCGGCCCGGTCGCCTGCCTATTTTTACAATGAAAAGATCATGTGCGCCCTGGGCGCGGGCCTGTCGCAAACCGGGCACCTGAACCCCGAGGGGCGCGTACGCGCGCTGAATGCGCTGCACCGGTTTCAGTGCCTGGCCGAGGGCATGGGGCTGGATGACCTGACGGTTGTGGCCACCGCCGCCGTGCGCGATGCGAGCGACGGGGCCGCCTTTTGCGCGGACGTCTTGCGCCAAACCGGCCTGACCGTGCGCACCATCGACGGCCAGGAAGAGGCGCGTCTGTCGGCCCAAGGCGTGCTTTTGGGCTGGCCCGGGTCCTACGGGCTGGTCTGCGACATCGGTGGGTCGTCCATGGAGCTGGCCGAGATTTCGGGCGGCGAGGTTGGGCGGCGCATGACCTCTGACCTGGGCCCGCTCAAGCTGCAAGGGGTCAAGGGCGGGCGCAAGGGGCGCACCGCCTATATCAAGGCCACGATGGAGACGATGCTGGAAACCATGGGCAACCAGCGTGACCGGTTGTTCCTTGTCGGCGGGTCCTGGCGCGCCATCGCGCGGGTCGATATGCACCGCCGCGACTACCCGCTGCAGGTGCTGCATGAATATCGGATGTCGCCCCAATCGGTCCAACGCACCGCCCGCTTTATCGCCGAGCATCCCGATCACGAGGCCCTGCGCACAGCCTGCGGGATCTCATCCACCCGCATGGCGCTGGTCCCGCTGGCGACCGAGGTGCTGACGCGGCTGGTCAAGACGTTCCGCCCCAAGGACATCGCAGTTTCCAGCTATGGTATCCGCGAGGGGATGCTGTACGAACAGATGCCCCAGCGCCTGCGCGACCGCGATCCGCTGATCGAGGCGTGCCGCTTTGCCGAGGCCAAGGACGCGCGCCTGCCCGGCTTTGGCAAGCAACTGAACCAGTTTATTGAACCGCTGTTCAAATCCGCCCCCTTCCACCGCAAACGCCTGGTCAAGGCCGCGTGCCTTTTGCACGATGTCAGCTGGCGCGCGCATCCTGACTACCGGGCCGAGGTCTGCTTTGACAACGCGACCCGCGCCAATCTGGGCGGGCTCAAACACGCCGAGCGTATCTTTCTGGGCCTCGCCCTGTTGCACCGCTACACCAACAAGCGCGAAGGCACGCATTTCGAAAACCTGTACGACCTGATCGACGAAAAGACCCGCAAAGATGCCGAAGTGCTGGGCAAGGCCATGCGCTTTGGCGCCATGCTGTGGATGGAGAAAGACGCCGACCGGGGCGCGCTGCGCTGGTTTCCCAAGAAAAAGCTGCTGGAACTGCAGCTGAGCCCCGATGCGATGCCGCTATTTGGCGAGGTGGCGGAGGCGCGGTTGAACTCGCTCGCTAACTCTCTGGGCGCCGAGGTGATGGTCAAGCGCCGCCGCCGCTAGATATCGATCTGGTCTCGCGGCGCGGGCGCCGGGGCGACCTCGGGCTTGCGGCGGATGATGATATCGCCGTTTTCCAGCACTTCGGGCGGGTGATAGGCGCTCCAATCCTCGACCTCGTCCAGCAGATCGCGCAGCGCGGGGCCCATCTGACTCGCGAAGTCCTGCAAGGCCGGGCCGAACTCTTGCGCAAGCCCCTGCAGATCATCCAGCGCCGGTTCCATCTGCTCGAGCAGCCCTTCCATCAGCATCTGCGCGCCACGTTCCATCAGCGACAGCCCTTCGGACGGGCCGTCCTCTTGGGCCATGGCGGGTGCTGCGCAGGTCAGGCACAGGATCAAGGTCAGGCGTTTCATGCAGGTCATATGGGGCCTCATATCTCGATATCCAAGCTGACGGGAAAGTGATCGGACGCTGTCACCAGCGCATCGCGCAAGGCGGGCCGCGCCCAGCAATCGGGGTCATCCAGCGGGTGCCAGATGCGCCAGCGCGGCTGCAAGCCCGCAAGATCGGGCGAGACCATGATATAGTCCAAGAGCGCCTGCAGATAGCGCTGCTCGGGCCGGATCCAGAACCGGGCGGTGGTGGGCGCGGCGCCCAGACGGCGTTGCAGGGCCTGGCGCGCATGCGGGTCGAACAGGCCCGTGTCGCCATCGCCCAAGACAATCTCGACCGACGAGCGGCCAAACAGGTGCTCGTATTCGTCCAGGCCCGGCCCGTCGTTCAGATCCCCCATCACCATCAGCGCATCACCCGCTGCAAGATGCGCCGCGATCCGGGCGCGCAGCCAGATGGCCTGCGCCAGTTGCTTGCGCCGGTTGGCGATGGACAGGCGCATCACTGCGTCGCGGGTCGTCGCCCCATGCGGCGCCTTCGACTTCAGGTGCGCGCCGATCAGACGCAGCGGCGTGCCCTGCGCCGTCGTCGCCGACAGCTCCAACGGCGGCTTGGAAAACACCACGCGGTCCTCGGTCGCGTCCACATCCAGATCAATGGCAAAGGTCCCATCAAAGCGCGGCGCGCCCGGGTGATCCTGCGGGTCGTGGGCGACGGTCAAGGCGTCCGGGTCATAGAGCAGCGCAATCTCTTGCTGCGTGTCATTGGCAAAGCCGATGATCGCTGCCCGCGCGCGCAGCCCCGCATGGGCGGCAAAGGCCTCGAGCGCGCGCACGGTGCTGCGGCTGCGCCCGTCATCCGGGGCCTCGATGATCATCACTGCATCCGCGTCCAGCGCCTGAAACACCCGCACCAGCGCCGCCAGTTGATCGGCGCGCGTGACGTTGTACCGGGCCGACCATTCGCCATCGTTCAGCAGGGCGCCCGCATCGTCAAACAGGCTGTTCATCCACTCGATATTGTAAGTTGCTATGCGCATCAGCCGTGCTGGCCCAAGATCGCTTCCCACGCGCGGTTGATGTCGATCAACCGTTTTTCGGCCAGGCGCACCGCCTCTTGCGGCACGCCGCGGGCCATCATCGCGTCGGGGTGGTTTTCGCGGACCAGCTTGCGCCAGGCCTTGCGCATGTCCTCGAGCGGCATGTCGGGCGCCACGCCCAGCACGGTGTGGGGATCAGGCTCTGCCTCGGGCACGAAACGGGCGCGCAGCGCGTAAAAGTCGCGGTCAGGGATGGCAAAGATATGCGCGACTTCCTCCAGAAACGCATCTTCGTTCGGGTGATAGAACCCGTCCGCCATTGCGATGTGAAACAGGCCCTCCAGCAGGTCGGTCAGGGTCTCAGGCTCGCTCGCGAACATGGCGTGCACGCGGGTTGCGTATTCCTCGAACCCGGCCACATCCTGGCGCGCCAGGTTGAACACGCGCGCCGCCCCCGGCTCGTCCTTGGCCTCGATGTGGAACACCTCGCGAAAGGCGGTGACCTCGTCGCGGGTCACCTGGCCATCGGCCTTGGCCATCTTGGCGCCCAGGGCAATGACGGCAATGGCAAAGGCCACGCTGCGCTCTGGCGGCGCGCGCAGCTTGTCAAACACGGCCGTCAGCCCCTCACCCGCGGTGAGGGCGGCCAATGCGTCGGATATCCGGGACCACAGCGACATAGCCCCGTTATATCGGATCACGCGCGGCAGTGTTAGCGCTGTCCGGCAGTTACAGCATCTTTTGCATCAGGATCAGGTCCAGCCACCGGCCGCCCTTGCGCCCGACCTCGGGCATCTGCGCCACCTGGGCAAAGCCCAAGGCCGCGTGAAACGCCACAGCCTTCGGGTTCGCCCCGCTGATGCCCGCGACCATCACATGATGCCCCTCGGCCTGGGCCGCGCCCATCAAATCATGCATCAAGGACCGCCCAAGGCCTTGCCCTTGGGCCTTTGGGTGCAGCATCACCGAATGCTCGACCGTCGCGGCATAGCCCGGCCCACCGCGAAACGGGCCGTAGGTGGCAAAGCCGCCTGCGTCCGGCAACACCCGCACCGTGCGGCTGTCGATCATGGCGGCCACGTCGCCTTGGGTCTTTAGCGTGGTGGTAAAGGTGATCAAACTGTCGGCAATCACCGCATTCCAGATGTCGGTGATCCAGCCTGCATCCGCGGGCACCGCCGCGCGGATCATAGAAACCGCCGCCCGTGCGGCGTTTGCACCTCTGCTTGCATCGTGGCCACCGGCCCCACCTCGACCGCGACGCGGTCATCGATCAGGTGCCGCGCCAGGGCCGCGCGCAGCGCGTCGCCCGCAGGATGCACCAGCGTCAGCCGCACCAGCCGCGCGCCCGTGGGCGCCAGCCGGGCGGCCGGATGCACGTCCTGGGGCCACTCGATCAGCGCAGGCCACAGGTTGTCAAAGGGCGTCGTGCCCGCTTCGGACACCGCCATGCGCCAGGACAGCGCCCCGCGCGACACCGCGACCGGCGTGCCCACGCCCTGGGGCATATCGGGCAAGTCCTGCTCCATCGCGGCCACGGCGCAGGCCCAGTTCGACAGGCGCGCATCGCCCGCGAACCGGTCCAGGTCGTACCATCGGGGCCGCGCGGGCGCAGGCACCGATGGGTTCGGGGCGATGGCCTCAAGATACAGACCATCCTCCAACCCCATCAGCGCGTTATGGGTCTGAAACACCGCATGCGCGCCGCCCGGCTGCATCGGCAGGCCCAAGGCATCTTCGATATAGCTTTGGGCCGCCTCCAGCGTCAGCCCGCCGACAACCAAGTGATCCGTTTTCACCCTGGTCTCCTGCATTGTGGTCGTGTCTGGCCATGGGTCCTGCCGGGTCGCCGCGCAGGATGCAAGCATAAGTTGCACCCCGCGCTATGTTCTATGACACCCGGGACACGGCCCTAGCTGTCGCTGCGCAGGATCGTCAGAATTTCCTGCGCAGCGTCGGGGATATTGGTGCCGGGGCCAAAGATCGCCTTGACGCCCGCATCATACAAGAACTGATAATCCTGCTGTGGGATCACGCCGCCACAGATCACGATGATATCCTCGGCGCCCGCGTCCTTCAGCGCCTGGACCAGCTGCGGCGCCAACGTCTTGTGCCCTGCCGCCTGGGATGAGATGCCGACCACATGCACGTCATTGTCCACCGCGTCCTGCGCCGCCTCGGCAGGCGTCTGGAACAGCGGGCCCACATCGACGTCAAAGCCGATGTCGGCAAAGGCCGTTGCAATCACCTTGGCCCCACGATCATGGCCGTCCTGGCCCATCTTGACCACCAGCATACGCGGGCGGCGGCCTTCGGCTTGGGCGAAATCCTCAACCGATTTCTGGATCGCGGCAAATCCCGCGTCGCCCTCGTATGCTGCGCCATAGACCCCGGCCAGCGTCTTGACCTCGGCCCGGTGACGGCCAAACACCTTTTCCATCGCCATGCTGATTTCCCCCACAGTGGCCCGCGCCCGCGCCGCGTCGACCGCAGCCTCCAACAGGTTGCCATCGGCCTGCGCCGCGGCGGTCAGCGCGTCGAGGGCCTGCGCACAGGCGGCCTCGTCCCGCGTGTCGCGAATGCGCGTCAGACGCGCGACCTGGGCGTCGCGCACGGCGGCGTTGTCGATATCCAGGATGTCGATCGCATCCTCTTTCTCCAGCCGGAACTTGTTGACGCCAACGATCACCTCATCGCCCTTGTCGATCATCGCCTGACGGGTCGCTGCGGCCTCTTCGATGCGCAGTTTGGGCATGCCAGAGGCGACGGCCTTGGTCATGCCGCCCATCTCTTCGACCTCTTCGATCAGGGCCCAAGCGGCCTCTGCCAGATCATGGGTCAGCTTTTCAACATAGTAAGAGCCCGCGAGCGGATCGACCACATTGGTCACCCCCGTCTCGTTCTGCAGGATCAGTTGCGTGTTGCGGGCAATGCGCGATGAAAACTGCGTGGGCAGTGCAATCGCCTCGTCAAAGGAGTTGGTGTGCAGCGACTGCGTGCCGCCCAGAACCGCACTCATCGCCTCGAACGCGGTGCGGACCACGTTGTTGTAGGGGTCCTGCTCTTGCAAGCTCACACCGCTGGTTTGACAATGGGTGCGCAGCATCGACGATTTCGGATTTTTCGGCGAAAAATCGGACATGATCCGGTGCCACAAGAGCCGCGCCGCGCGCAGCTTGGCCGCCTCCATGAAAAAGTTCATCCCGATCGCGAAAAAGAATGACAGCCGCCCGGCAAAGGCATCCACATCCATGCCCCGCGCAATCGCCGCGCGCACATATTCGCGCCCGTCGGCGAGGGTAAAGGCCAGCTCTTGCACCAGGTTCGCGCCCGCCTCTTGCATGTGGTAGCCAGAGATCGAGATCGAGTTGAACTTGGGCATCTCGTCGCTGGTATACGCGATGATGTCCGCGATGATCCGCATGCTGGGTTCGGGCGGGTAGATATAGGTGTTGCGCACCATGAACTCTTTGAGGATGTCGTTCTGAATGGTGCCCGACAGGGCCGCGCGGTCCACGCCCTGCTCTTCGCCGGCGACAATGAAATTGGCCAGGATCGGGATCACCGCGCCGTTCATCGTCATCGACACGCTGACCTTGTCCAGCGGGATGCCGTCAAAGAGGATTTTCATATCCTCGACGCTGTCGATGGCCACGCCCGCCTTGCCCACATCGCCCTGCACGCGTTCGTGATCGCTGTCATAACCGCGGTGCGTCGCCAGATCGAAGGCGACGGAAACGCCCTGCTGCCCCGCATCCAGGGCGCGGCGGTAAAAGGCGTTGGATTCCTCTGCCGTGGAAAAGCCCGCATATTGCCGGATGGTCCAAGGCCGGCCCGCATACATCGTGGCCTTGACACCGCGGGTAAAGGGCGCCTCGCCCGGGATGGTGCCCAGGTGGTCCACGCCCTCCAGGTCCTCGGCGGTATAGATCGGGGCGACGTCGATCCCTTCGAGGGTGCGCCAGGTCAGATCGTCGACCGGCTTGCCGCGCAGTTCCGTCTCAGCCAGGCTGCGCCAGGCGTCTTTGCGTGTTGTCATCCTCTTGTCCTCTTGCATGCGGACCGTCTGGCGGGGTGTGCCCCGCGCGTGTCTGGTCCAAGTCCTCTGTCAGTGTCGCCAACCCATCCGCACCGGCCACCAGCCAGTGCATGTCGTCGGCATAGGCCTCGCGCAGGGCCGCGCGGGCGGTGGGGTCAAACGGGGTCCATCGGCTGGCGCCGTCATGCGGCACCTGGTCGGGGTCCTCGCCCCGGTCGGCCAGGATGCTGCGCAGCGCCGCAGCATCGGGCGCGCGGTTCAGCCACTCGGGGTCCGCCGCACGCGGTGCATCGCTGACGCCGCAGGCGCGCAGCAGCCGGTCCGACCGGCCCATGTTCACCTCAAACGGCACCACCACGATGCGGGCCTGCGGCGCGGCGCAGGCCACATCGGCGATCACGTCGCGCCAGGTCCGGGCGCTGTGGGCGATCCGGTCACAGATATCCCCATTCGGCACCGCATGGCCGCGCGCCACGGCATAGGCCGATACCGACGCCCAAAACCGATCCAGCGCACGCACCGACAACACCACCGTGTCCACCTGCCCGTCAAAGGCGCAGATGTAACGCGACACCCGCTCGCCCACATCTGCGTACAGACTGCGGCGGCGCATGTTCTGGCGGACCGACCCCATCATGTTTTCGTCGCTGACCACCACCCGGCGCGTGCCCTGGCGTGCGGCCTTGTCCAGCTGCAACAGAATGCGCCCCCGCGCGCGCCGCGCCGCCGCCGGACCGTGGCCCAGACCCGGCACCGGCTGGATGCCCGCAAACAGCCCCTTGCGCGTGCGCAGCGGCCCCCAGAACCCAACGCCCTGGCAATGCAGGTCGGCCGCATGGCGGCGCATATAGGCCTGAAAACTGGTGGTCGCGGTGCGGTGGGCACCAATATGCAAGGTCACGGTCATGGGGCGTCTTTCGCTGGCAAGGATCGCGCACCCGTGGGCGACATCCGCACGGGTACGCCGCCAACTTGGCCGCTGAGGGCTTGCAGAGCGATTAAAGCTAAAATTGATGCGAGCAGCCGTCGCAATCGCGGAAAAACCCGCTATCTTACCCCCATCAGGAGCGCATATGAAACACGTATTACCCATTGTTCTAACAGGGCTTTTGGGCGGCTCACTGGCCGCAGCCGAGGGCGAGTTGCCGCAGCAAACCTCGATCTTTCTGACCGAAAGTGTCGAGGATTTAAGCGAATTTGTCTGGGAAAAACGCCCCATCATCGTCTTCGCCGACAGTCCGAACGACCCCAACTTTGGCCTGCAGATTGAGTATCTGGAAAACGAGGCCGCGGCCATGGCCGAGCGCGATGTCGTGGTGTTGACCGATACCGACCCCTCGGCCAACAGTGCCTTGCGCACCAAACTGCGCCCGCGCGGGTTCATGCTGGTGCTGATCGGCAAGGATGGCGGCGTCAAGCTGCGCAAACCCTTCCCCTGGGACGTGCGCGAGCTGAGCCGCACCATCGACAAGATGCCCGTGCGCCAACGCGAAATCCGTGAACGCCGCGCGTCGGGCGACAGTTGAACGGCGCGTTCAGCCTGCGTTAACCGGCGCGCGCTAGAGCCAGACGCGCCCAGCTTGTGAAATGCACGCAAACCCCCTATATTATCGGCACGGGCGCACACGGCGCCCCGGCACCGAAGGAAGGAAGCGGATATGTCGGATACACCCAAACGTCCCACTCCGATCACCGGTCGGAACGGGCCGAGCCCGGGCTACTAACACCCGGCTCTGCGCCCATGATGGCAAGCGCGTCCAACGCATAGGTTTTGGCGCGCTGTTTCATTTGCAAATACTGAAAAAACGCGATCTCGCGCCGTTGACGGTCCTCAACACGATCGCCATCGACAAACGTGCTGAGACGGGAATCGCCGATCTGTGCCTCAATCGCTTTCAGTTGCGAATAGTACTTTACCACCGGATCGATCACCGCCTTGGGCAAAATATGGATGTTGTCCAAGACAGACTGGAACACCATGTCATTCGCCTCTGTCGGCAGAAACGGCACATAGCCATCCGCGATACGCGGCTGCATACGTTCCCACACCGCATTTAGGTCTTCGCCTTCCAGCACCTCGAGATAGTGCTTGATCTCGGCCACCAGCGCGCGCTGCACGTCCGCGCGCCGCTCGGCCCGAAGTTTTGCGGCATGCGCGCGCTTTTGCATGCCAGTTACAATCCAGCCCACGACGACGACACCGGCTGCGATCAGCGCAGGCCAGATCCGCGGGTCTATCCCCACAGCCACATCCGGTATCGACGCCGCAGCGGTCACTCAAACTCCATAATCACGTCGTCCACTGCCAGGCTGTCGCCCGCGCTTGCGTTGATCTTCGACACCACGCCCTTCTTCTCTGCGCGCAGGATGTTCTCCATCTTCATCGCTTCGATCGTGCACAGCGCCTGGCCCTCTTGCACCTCGTCGCCCATCGCCACGTCCAGCTTGACCACGAGGCCCGGCATCGGACACAGCAGCATCTTCGACGTATCCGGCGGCGTCTTCTCGGGCATCTGCGCGGCCAGTTCGGCCTGGCGCGGGGTGCGCACATGCACCTTCAGGTCCGCGCCGCGCGTCCGAATGCGGAACCCCCCCGAGATTTTGCCGACCTTCAGCACCAACGCGGCCCCATCCACCGTCATCTCGGCCAGCTGGTCGCCCGGCGTCCACGCCCCCGACACGCGCAAGGCCGCGCCGTCGTCAAAGGTCACCGTCGCGCCCTCGGGGTCGGCATCAATGCTCACGGCATAGGACTGCCCTTGCAGCGACACGTTCCAGTCGCTGCCCACCTTGCGTTCGTGATTGTCCATGCGCCCGGACACCCGCGCGCGGCGGATCTCGGCCACGCGGTGCATCGCGGCACAGGCCGCCGCCACACTGCGCAGGCTGCCCTCGGGCAGGTCCACACCCTCAAAACCCTCAGGGTACTCCTCGGCGATAAAGGCTGTGGTCATGTCGCCCGACACGAACTTGGGGTGATCCATCACCGCGCTGAGGAAGGGCAGGTTGTGGCCGATCCCCTCGACCTCAAAGCTGTCGAGCGCCACGCGCATCGCCTCGATGGCCGTGGCGCGGTCGGGGCCCCAGGTGCACAGCTTGGCAATCATCGGGTCGTAATACATGCTGATCTCGCCGCCCTCGTAGACGCCCGTGTCGTTGCGCACGACAATCGCCTCTGGCACCACACCGGGGGTGTAGCTGGCCGTCTCGGCAGGCGGGCGATAGCGGGTCAGACGCCCGATCGAGGGCAAGAACCCGCGATACGGATCTTCGGCATAAAGCCGGTTCTCAATCGCCCAGCCGTTCAACTGCACATCGTCCTGGGTGATGCTCAGCGGCGCGCCACCCGCGACGCGAATCATCTGTTCGACCAAATCCACGCCGGTGATCAGCTCGGTCACCGGATGCTCCACCTGCAGGCGCGTGTTCATTTCCAGGAAGTAGAAATTCTTGTCGCCATCCACGATAAATTCGACCGTGCCCGCACTGGCATAGCCCACCGCCTTGGCCAGCGCGACCGACTGCTCGCCCATCGCGCGGCGCGTCGCCTCGTCCAGGAACGGGCTGGGGGCTTCCTCAACCACCTTCTGGTTGCGGCGCTGGATCGAACACTCGCGCTCGCCCAGATAAATGCCGTTGCCGTGGGTGTCGCACAGCACCTGGATTTCGATGTGGCGCGGCTGCGTCACGAACTTTTCGATAAAGATGCGGTCGTCACCAAAGGAATTGGCCGCCTCGTTCTTCGAGCTTTGGAAACCCTCGCGCGCCTCCGCGTCATTCCACGCGATGCGCATCCCCTTGCCGCCACCACCGGCAGAGGCCTTGAGCATCACGGGATAGCCGATCTCGTTCGAGATTTTGACCGCTTCGTCGGCATCCTCGATCAAACCCATATAGCCAGGTACGGTGCTGACCCCCGCCTCCTGCGCGATCTTTTTCGAGGTGATCTTGTCCCCCATCTTTTCGATGGCCCCCTTGGGCGGGCCGACAAAGGCGACGCGCGCCGCCTCTAGCGCCTCGGCAAACTTGGCATTCTCGGAGAGAAACCCATAGCCGGGGTGCACCGCCTCCGCGCCCGAGGCTTCAATCGCCGCCATCACCTTGTCGATCACGATATAGGACTGGTTGGCGGGCGGCGGGCCGATATGCACCGCCTCGTCCGCCATCTGCACGTGCAGCGCCTTGGCGTCGGCATCCGAATAGATGGCGACGGTCTGGATGCCCATCTTGCGCGCGGTCTTGATGACGCGGCAGGCGATTTCACCGCGGTTGGCGATCAGAAGTTTGTTGAACATCGGTCCTCACGTGTTGAAGTCTTGGAACGCGAAACGCCGCCGTGCCCCTGGGGCACGACGGCGTCGCGGTGGTAAAACGGGCGCCCCAAGGGACGCAGCGGTGTATTAGCAGTTGGCGACGTCCAGCTCGCACGCCAGCACATTGCCCGCAGCCCCGACGGCTGCACCGGTGACAACGCTGCCGCTGGTGACGGCCGCAGCGCCTGCGCCCACCGCACCGCCGATAACAGCCTGCTCGCCCACGGTGTCGCCGCAAGCGGCCAGGCCAAGGGCGGCGGCAGAGGCAAGGATGAACGGTTTGATACGCATGATCTTTCTCCTGGGTTGTTCTGTCGTCTGACTACAGAACCGCCCAAGCCAATCAATCGTTCCCACATCACAGCACAGAATTGCGCAACGCCCCGCTGATCTGCGCGCGGATGCGCGCCAGGCCGCCGATCAGGGCAAGGTGGATAAACCACGGGAAAGAAACAGAAAAAGACGGGCAGCAAAGGGTCAAACGACGCTTGCTGCCCGCCAGGGGAAGGGGTACGGAAATGGTACACAGCGCCGGGATAAACCTGGGGAACCGACGCTGCCTGACGACGGTGGCACAGGGCCGCACCGCTTGCATAGCGCGCAGATGCAGCGCCCGAGAAATGAGCCAGGTTTCGCCACATCCGGGAATCGCTGGGCGGGAATATGCCTAAACGGGTGGTGCGCCTCATGGCCCGTCCCCCTCAAACGCCTCGGGAAAGGACGCGCGCGCCAGGGCCTCGTTGATCCTCAGCTCTGCCGCGTAATCGGCCATGTCAAAGGGGTCGGTGGCCGGCACCACCTCGCGGCCAAACAGCCACGACAAACGGCCCGCATCCAGATTGCCCCGCTCAAAGGGCGCGTCGCCAAATTGTGCCCACAGCGCGGCCATAAAGGCCGCATCGGCTCGCTTGTCCGCCGGACGGCGGTCGGCAAACCGCTCGCGCCGGGTCAGCGGTGTCACCCCCTTGGGGTTTGGACGTCGGATGGTGAATTGGAAATCAGTGCCCGCCAAACGGCCGGGAAATCCGCGGTGTTTCATCATTACGCACAGCCCCCCGCGGCGAGGGGTGCGAGGACGGGCGCGAACGCCCGCCCTGCAGAATTACTTGAACTTGCCCGTGTGGACAGGCTCTTGGCTGATGGGTTCGGGCTCAACCACCACGAACTCTTCGGTGGTGTTGTTACGGCCGCAGGCCGCGACCAGAACCATGAGGCTAACCATGCCCAATACTTTGATGTTCTTCGACATCTGTCTCTCCTGTAGTCAACAATGGAATGTGTGCGCGCACACATCCTGCACGAGGTAAGGGTATCTTGGGGATCCCTTGCGCCCGCTATACGTGATTTGGGCGTAAAAAGATACGGCCCGGCAAAGGCTTGCGCGGGTTGTGGCCGCAAAGCCTCAACTGCCCATTCGACCCTGTCACCAATGGCACGCATCAAAACGCCTCCCAGATGCAGGCATCGCCGGGTAGGCGAAAGGCTTCGAAGAACTGCGTGGCCGCCGCGTCCGCTTGTCCAAACGCAACGGGCCGGTCCATCAGCGATATCACGATGACATCCGCCACCAGCCCGTGCTGCGCCACATAAGGCCGGGCAACCGTGTCGCACAGGTGCTGAAAATCTGCCTCTGCTTGGGCATAGGTCACGTCACCCCCGTCCCGCGCGATCTGTGGCGCGACAAAGCGAAAGCGCAGCCAGCTTTCGGTGCCAACCGCATCAACCAGCACCTCGTGCAAGGTCACGGTTTGGCCAGATGGGGTGTCTTGGGCTGCCAGCGGCGGCGCGGTCAGCGCCACGGCGGCCAGCGCCATAAAAACGCAGCCCCGGACCTTTGACCGCAAGCGGCGCCAGGCTCCTCCCTCCGGGGCTGCTGTGCGTGCGGTGATAACCCGTCGCACTGTCCCATACGGCATCGTATGCCACGTCTCATCCCTCATCGTGCATCTTCTTCTTGCGTTGTAAAGACCGCAGGTGAGGTGATTTCGATCAATTCCATATCGTCCGAGTGGCGCACCTCGCGGTGCACGATGCCCGGAGGTTGCAGCACGCAAGACCCTGCACGCAAAACGTGTTCGCCCTGCCCCTCATAGGCAAACACGACCCAGCCTTGGGTCACATACACCATCTGAAACTCCAGCGCGTGGCTGTGCCAGGTGCCCGGGCTTTCCATGCCCGGCACGGCGCGGATGACATGGGCACCGAACTTGCCCTCGGTCGCCTCGGCGATGCCCAATTGGCGGTACTCAAAAAACGGGCGCAGGCCCGCCCCCTCGAACGTGCCGCTGTCGGCGTGACAGATGGTAAAGGCTTGGTTCTGCCACAGGCTCATGGCCGCCCTCCCGCCTGCCTGACCCAACGGGCCCGGTTGGCCGCATCGTCCAACACCGCCGCCGCACGCGCCGACAGCGCCGCGGGCACAGGCCCCGCCACCGGCCCGCCCGCGGTCACCGCCCAACCCTCTGGCAGGGGGTCAAGGCGCACGACAGGCGAATAGCCCCGCACCAATTGCAAGGCGCGCCACAGGTCCTGCCGGATCTGATGCGCAAGGCGCAGCGGGTTGCAGGGCGGCAGAACGGTCTGCACCGCTAGATGCAGCTTGGGCGGCAAACGGCGCGCCAGCGTCAGGCTGTCGCCCTCGCGCAGGATATGCCAGCCCGCGCTCACGGCCGCCGCGCCACGCAGTCAACCTCGACCAACGCGCCCACGGCCAGCGCCGTCACCCCCACGGTGGTGCGCGCAGGGCGGCGGTCGGCGGGAAAGAACGCCTGATAGGTGTCGTTAAAGGCCGCATAGTCCCGCTCGAATTCAGTGAGATAGGCCCGGCACTGCACAACATGCGACAGGTCCAACCCAACCCCGCGCAGCACGACCTCAAGGTTGCGCATCACGGCCCGCGTCTGCGCCGCAACCCCGTCGGGCAAGGGCGCGTCAGGCGCCGCGGGGTCGGTCGGCATCTGGCCGGTCAGGATCACCCAGCCGTCCGCTTCGACCGCATGCGAAAACGGGGCGACAGGGCGTGGGCCGCCCGCGACCATGTGAAACACGGCCTCAGACATACGGCCCCGCCTGGCGTGCGGTCAGTGGTTGCGCAACGCCTCGATCAGCGCGGCCTTGTCCATGTCGGACCGCCCGTCGATGTCCAACTCTTGCGCGCGGGCGTACAATTCGTCCTTCGTCCACTCTTCGTAGGGCGGTGCCTTGCCGCCCTTTTGCGACGGCGACTGGTCGTCCGACGCCTGCGCATTGGCAATGCGCGCCGCTTTCTCCTTTGACGCCCCATCGTCCCGCAGGGCCTCGTAGGTGTCTTCGTCCTTGATGCTGGGTCTGTTGGTGTTGGCCATCGCGCTCTCCTTTCATGGAAAACGCAATTGTGGCCCCAACCGTTCCCAGCCTCATGCGACGCGGGACCATATCACAGTGGAATGTTGTCATGCTTCTTCCACGGCATCTGCACGTTCTTGCGCCGCAGCGAGGCAAAGGCCCGGCTGACCCGCTTGCGCGTGCTGCGGGGTTGGATCACCTCGTCGATGAACCCGCGCTCGGCCGCGACAAACGGGTTGGCAAAGCGGTCCTCGTAATCCGCCGTGTGCTGCGCGATCTTGTCGGCATCGCCCAGGTCCGCGCGGTGGATGATCTCGGTCGCGCCCTTGGCGCCCATCACCGCAATCTCGGCCGTGGGCCAGGCATAGTTGAAATCGCCCCGCAGGTGCTTGGACGACATCACCACATAGGCGCCGCCATAAGCCTTGCGCGTGATCACCGTGACCTTGGGCACCGTCGCCTCGCCATAGGCGAACAGCAACTTGGCCCCATACTTGATCACGCCACCATACTCTTGCGTCGTGCCAGGCAAGAACCCCGGCACGTCGATCAAGGTCAGGATCGGGATGTCAAAGCAGTCGCAAAAGCGCACGAACCGCGCTGCCTTGCGCGCGCTGTCGATATCCAGCACACCCGCCAGCACCATCGGCTGGTTCGCCACGACGCCCACGGTCTGCCCTTCCAGGCGGATGAAGCCGGTGATGATGTTCTTGGCAAACTCCGCCTGCAGCTCGTAAAAATCGCCCTCATCGGCCAGCTTCACGATCAGCTCTTTCATGTCATAGGGCGTGTTTGGATTGTCGGGCACCAGGGTGTCCAGGCTGGTCTCGATCCGGTTCGGGTCGTCAAAGAACGGGCGCACAGGCGGCTTTTCACGGTTGCTCAGCGGCAGGAAATCCACCAACCGCCGCGCCTCGGCCAGCGCCTCCACATCGTTCTCAAACGCCGCATCGGCCACCGACGATTTCTTGGTGTGGGTCGTGGCACCGCCCAACTCTTCCGCCGTCACCTGCTCGTTCGTGACGGTCTTGACCACGTCCGGGCCGGTCACAAACATGTAAGAGCTGTCTTTGACCATAAAGATGAAATCGGTCATCGCGGGCGAGTACACCGCGCCGCCTGCACAGGGGCCCATGATCAGGCTGATCTGCGGCACCACGCCGCTGGCCATGATGTTGCGCTGAAACACGTCGCCATAGCCCGCCAGGCTGTCGACACCCTCTTGGATGCGCGCGCCACCGGAATCGTTGATCCCGATGACCGGCGCGCCATTGTCCATCGCCATGTCCATGATCTTGCAGATCTTTGACGCATGCGTCGCCGACACCGACCCGCCCAGCACGGTAAAGTCCTGGCTGAACACATAGACCATGCGCCCGTTGATCGTGCCCCAACCGGTCACGACCCCGTCGCCCGCAGGCTTTTGCCCGTCCATCCCGAAATCGGTGCAGCGGTGGGTGACGAACATGTCGAACTCTTCGAACGACCCCTCGTCCAACAGCAATTCAATCCGCTCCCGTGCGGTCAGCTTGCCCCGGCCGTGCTGTGCATCGATGCGCTTTTGCCCGCCGCCCAGGCGTGCCTCGGCCCGCCGCGCTTCCAATTCGGTCAGAATATCTTTCATGCTGTCCCCGCTGGTGATTTGGCGCAGCATACATGGGCACCGCACGCGGGTGAATGGCCTTATCCGCATATTTGCAAAGCCTATGCAGGTACACATATGCAAACTGCAAACCAGCAAAGCGCACGCCCCTGTGCACAACTGCACTGGACAGTCCCATGGCCGGGCCATACCTCAGGCCATATGCAAGCGCCGCCAAAGGTCCGCTTTCTGGACCGCACCACACCCCCGCACATCTCGACCCTGATCCTGCTGGCAGGCATGTCGGCGATGGTCATGAACATGTTCCTGCCCAGCCTGCCGAACATGACCGCCTATTTCGACACCGAATACAGCACCATGCAGCTGTCGGTCGCGCTCTACCTCGCTGTGTCGGCGGTGATGCAGACGATCATCGGCCCGATCTCGGACAACCTGGGGCGGCGCAAGGTGCTCATGGGCGGCCTGGTGCTCTTCATGCTCGCCACGCTGGGCTGCATCTACGCCCCCACGGCCGAGGTGTTCCTGTTTTTCCGCATGTGCCAGGCCGTCGTCGCCGTCGCCATGGTGCTTAGCCGCGCGGTGATCCGAGACCTCTACGACCAAGACCACTCTGCCTCGATGATCGGCTATGTGACCATGGGCATGGCCGTCGTGCCCATGATCTCGCCCGGAATCGGCGGTGTGCTGGACGAGGCCCTGGGGTGGAAATCCGTCTTTTGGTTCTTCTTTCTCAGCGGCGGCCTTCTCCTTTGGCTCGTCTGGGCCGACCTGGGCGAGACCGCGCGCGCCTCGTCCAAATCGCTCATCGGCCAGTTCCGCGAATACCCTGAACTGTTGAAATCACCGCGTTTTTGGGGCTACTCGCTCGCCGCCGCCTTCTGCTCGGGCTCGTTCTTTGCTTATCTCGGCGGCGCCCCCTTTGTCGGCACCGAGGTCTACGGCATGACCCCGTCCGAGCTGGGGTTCTACTTTGGCGCGCCCGCCATCGGATACTTTTTCGGCAACTGGCTGAGCGGGCGCTATGCCACCACCTTTGGCGTCAACCGCATGGTTCTCTGGGGCTCTGTCGCCAACGCTTTCGGCACCAGCCTGTCGCTGGTCATCATCCTCGCAGGGTATGGTACGCCGCTTACCTTCTTTGGCCTGATGACCTTTGTGGGCCTGGGCAACGGCATGGTCATTCCCAATGCCACCGCTGGCATGCTGTCGGTGCGCCCGCATCTCGCGGGCACTGCCTCGGGGCTGGGTGGCGCGATCATGATTGGCGGCGGCGCCGCGCTGTCGGCCTTGGCCGGGCTGCTGCTGACCCCCCAGACCGGGGCCTATCCGCTGATGATGATCATGACCGCCACGGGCATCGCCGCACTGCTGTCGATTGGCGCGGTCTACCGGCGGGAACGGCGGCTCGCGGCACAGGCCTAAGGCTTGCGATCACGGGTTTGCAAAGCTACGCTTGGCAAATTGCAAATATGCAAATGAGGCGGCGATGGCCAACCCCAAACTCTATGCAGGCGCCAAGCTGCGCGAGGTGCGCACGCGCGTGGGCCTCACGCAAAAGGATTTCGCGGCCAAGCTGGGCGTGTCCCTGCCTTACCTCAATCAGATCGAAAATAATCACCGGCCCGTCAGCACCACGGTCGTCCTTGGCCTCGCGCGCGAATTTGGCCTCGATGTCACCGAACTTAGCGCGGGCGACAGCGAACGGCTGGTGTCGGACATGCGCGAGGCGCTGGCCGATCCGGTCTTTACCGACGACATGCCGCCGCTCGCCGACCTGCGGCTTGCTGCCTCCAACGCCCCCGCATTGGCGCGCGCCTTTCTCGACCTGCACCGCGCCTACCGGCAAACCCACGAACGGCTCGCCTCGCTGGACGAGGCGCTGGGGCGGGAAGACGCCCGCGCCCGGCCGTCCCCGTGGGAGGAGGTGCGCGATTTTTTCCACTATTGCGACAATTACATCGACGCCGTCGACCGCGCCGCCGAACACTTTGCCAGCGCCGAGGGCCAGCACCAGAAGATACGCGTCGCCGCCGTGGCCAGCCTGGGCAACGCAGGCGTGCAGGTCGAATTTGCCGACACCGACACGCTGCGCCACTATGACGACGCGGGCAAAACGCTGACGATCTCGACCCGCGCGGGCCAGCAAAGCCAGACCTTCCAGATGCTCTTGCAGGTCGCGCTCTTGCGCCAAAACGCCCTGCTCGAGGCGACCCTGGACCTCGCCCGCTTTCAAAGCGACGAGGCGCGCGCCATCGCCAAGATCGGCCTCGCCAACTACTTCGCAGGTGCTGCGCTGATGCCCTATGACGCCTTCCTGCGCGCCGCCCAAGACAGCCGGCACGACCTCGAACAGCTTGCCACCCGCTTTGGCGCGAGCATCGAACAGGTTTGCCACCGCCTGTCGACGCTGCAGCGCCCGGGCGCCAAGGGCATCCCGTTTTTCTTCGTGCGCGTGGACCAGGCAGGCACGATCACCAAGCGCCACTCGGCCACACGGCTGCAATTCGCGCGCTTTGGCGGTGCTTGCCCCCTCTGGAACGTGCATCGCGCGTTCGAACAGCCGGGACAGTTTCTGCGCCAACTGGCCGAAACACCGGACGGTGTGCGCTATATCAGCCTGGCGCGGGACGTTTCCAAACCGGGCGGTCGCTTCGGCGCGCCAGTGCGCCGTTACGCCATAGCGCTGGGGTGCGAGGTGAAACATGCAGCCGCGCTTGTCTATGCCGACGGGATGGACATCGGGCGCGACGCGGGGTTCGAACCCATCGGCATCTCTTGCCGCATTTGCGAGCGCAAGCTCTGCCACCAACGCTCGGTCCCGCCGCTGGAACGGCAACTGTCGGTCGACCCCGACACCCGCGGCGTGCTGCCCTACGCGGTCAGCTAAGCGCGGATCAAGATCCGCCTTACCGGGGCGCCGCAACGTGATGCGCGGCAGATCGCTACGGTGTATTGGCCCGCATCACCACACAGGTCGCCGAGCGGTGAAGGGCGGCCATGTGCCCGGTTTCCGAGATGTTTACCTTGATCGTCCTGCGAGGTCCGTTTCGAATTACCACCTCACCGTAAGGCGCAACTTGATGCGCGCCCACCCACCGCGCCGACCTGACTCCACGCCATCGCCGAACGGCTCCCTTCAGCCGAAACCGCGCAAGCGTCCCCGCGCAAAGCCCGTAATCCGACGGACACAGCCCATCCCTCAGCCTGCAAAACGCAACGCCCACCTACCGCAACGCTGCCCGCCAGCCCGCCTGCCGCGCCGCGTCTGCGGTGCAAAACCACCGCTCACCCCGCGCTACGTTGATCAGTGTCACGTCATAAAACGCCTGTCCCGGCATATGGAAAATCCGCCCGTTTTCCGAGATATTGCCCTTGATCCGGCACGCCGGGTCCGGCGCAAACCGCCCCTTGGCGCGCGTCTTGCGAAACTGCGCCGGGTTTTGCACGCGGAACCCGTGCAATCCGCGGGACGCGACATAAGCCGCCTTCTCCGCCAGGTCATAGTCCAACCCATAGCGGCGGAAGGCAAAGGCCCAGCCTTCCGATACCAGCACCTCGCCCATATCTGCTCCGTCCACCGCACAGGTCGCGACCATCCGCCCATACCGGTCCGTATCGACCCGGCGGCAGGTGGCATAGCGCCCCTCGAACCGCGTGCGCACCTGCGCCGATACCCAGGCACCGCAGCCAAAGACCACCCCATGCTCGGTCGTGCACGTCTGGTCCCGCTCCGGCGCGTCGATGGCATGCAGGCGCACGCGCACATCGCCCACGTCCAGCGTCTCCGCATCCACAACGCGCACCAGGCCAGCCACATCCGCGCCTGCCAGCAGCGGCCACATCACAAAAACAAATAGCGAACAAATCCTTAATATTGCGTTTACATAGGCCCGCACGGGCCCCTTGGCAAACGCACGCCGCGGGAAAGGTTAACGCTGCGCGACCTCCCAATTGGGGTGCACCCACGGCGCGTCATTGCTGCGCGCCAGCGGACCCTTACCCAGGATATGGTCCGCCATCTTCTCGCCCGTCATGATCGAGGGCCCGTTCAAATTGCCATTGGTGATGCGCGGAAAGACGGAACTGTCGACGACGCGCAGCGCCTCGACCCCAATGACACGGCCCTGCGGATCAACCACCGCATCGGGGTCGTCCACCGCCCCCATCTTGCAGGTGCCGCAAGGGTGATAGGCGCTTTCTGCATGCTCCCGGATCACATCATCCAGCGCCGCATCGCTTTGGGCCGCGGCCCCCGGTTGGATCTCGTGCTTGACGAACGGCGCCATCGCCGGTTGGGCAAAGATCTCGCGCGCCAGACGAATGCAGGTGCGAAACTCCGCCCAATCGCGCGGATCGCTCATGTAGTTGAACGCGATCTTCGGATCATCCGCCGCATCCCCCGACCGCAGCGACACACGGCCCCGGCTGACCGACCGCATCGGCCCGGTATGGGCTTGAAACCCGTGCCCTTCGGCTGCTGTCTTGCCGTCATAGCGCACCGCGATGGGCAGGAAATGGAACTGGATATCGGGATAGCTGATGCCTGCCCGGCTTCGGATAAACCCGCAGCTTTCAAAGTTGTTGGACGCGCCCAGGCCCGTCTTGGTAAACAGCCACTGCGCCCCAATCACCGCCTTCGACACCAGGTTCCAGTGCTTGTAGAGGGTGATCGGCTGCTTCGACGCAAACTGGATATACATCTCCAGATGGTCCTGCAGGTTGCCGCCGACCCCGGGCCGGTCCGCCACCACGTCAATGCCATGCTCGGCCAGGTGTGCGGCAGGCCCCACCCCCGACAGCATCAGGATTTTGGGCGAGTTGATGGACGAGGCCGCCAGGATCACCTCGCGCCGCGCGCGCACCATGCGGCCCCCGGCCAGGGCCACCGCCACCGCACGGCCCTCTTCGATCACCACACGCTCGACCAGCCCACGCACCAGATCGCAATTGGCGCGGCGCAGCGCAGGCTTGAGATAGGCGTTGGCCGCCGACCAGCGGCGCCCCTTCCACACGGTCTGCTCAAAGGGGCCAAAACCCTCTTGCTGCTGGCCGTTGTAATCCTGCGTAACCGGATAGCCCGCCTGCCGCCCGGCTTCGACAAAGGCGTGAAACAGCGGGTTCGTCCGCGGCCCCCGCGTCACATGCAGCGGGCCGTCCGTGCCGCGCCAGGCCGGGTCACCGCCATGGCCGCCATCGTGCCAGCTTTCCATCCGCTTGAAATAAGGCAGCACATCGGCATAGGCCCAGCCCTGCGCGCCGCTGTCGGCCCAGTGGTCATAGTCATGGGCATGGCCGCGCACATAGACCATCCCGTTGATCGACGATGATCCGCCCACAACCTTGCCGCGCGGACACACCAGGCGCCGCCCCCCCAAATGCGGCTCCGGCTCGGACATATAGCCCCAGTCATAGCGCTTCATGTTCATCGGATAGGACAAGGCGGCAGGCATCTGGATGAACGGGCCCGCGTCCGTCCCCCCATGCTCGATCACCAGCACCGATTGCCCCGCCTCAGCCAGCCGGTAAGCCACGGCGCAGCCCGCAGAGCCTGCCCCAACAATCACATAATCCGCTTCCATCTCAGTCACCCCACGTGATTCTACGAAGGGTCAAGACGGGCCGCAGGCCCCCGCGCCCCGCGCGGCTTGGTCTTGAGGCTTCGGAGAATCGCAGTCCACACTCGACGAGGTGTCTTGAGGCGCACAAAGCGCCCTCAAGCACCTCTCAGCAAAATTCCAATCCGGCGCAGCCTATGCACCGCGCGACGCATACGCCCACCCTTTTTCCGGAGACCGGGGTGGGTGGGCGGGCGGGCTCCGGAAAAAGGGTGTCCCGCCCCCTCAAAACGGCGCCTCCAAATCGCCCATGCGCACATAGACCGACTTGAGCTGGCTGTAATGCGCGATGGCCGCTTTGGAGTTTTCGCGCCCCACGCCCGACATCTTGGACCCGCCAAAGGGCGCCTCGACCGGCGCGTCATTGTAGGTGTTGATGTAACAGGTCCCGGCCTCGAACCCCGCCGCCACCCGGTGCGCGCGGGCCAGATCGCGGGTGAACACCCCCGCCGCAAGGCCAAAGACGGTGTCATTGGCCCGCGCCATCACCTCTGCCTCGTCCTCGAAATCCAAGACCGCCATGACGGGGCCGAAAATTTCTTCGCGCGCGATGGTCATATCATCCGTGACCCCGGCAAAGACCGTGGGTTCCAAGTAATACCCAGGCCGGTCCAACCGCTTGCCGCCACAGATCAGTTCGGCGCCCTCGTCCTTGCCCTTGGCGATGTACCCTTCGACAATCTCCAACTGCCGCGCGCTGACCATGGGGCCAAAGCTGACGTCGGGGTCCATCGGGTCGCCGATCTTGGCCTCCTGCACCCGTTCCGCCAGCCGCGACAGGAACGACTGCCGAATGCCCGCCTGCACAAAGACCCGCGTGCCGTTGGAACAGACCTGGCCAGAGGAATAGAAGTTGCCCAGAATCGCGCCCGACACCGCATTGTCCACGTCCGCATCGTCAAAGATGATCAGGGGCGACTTGCCGCCCAGCTCCATCGTCACATGCTTGATGCCCGCCGCCGCCGCGGCATAAACCTTGGCGCCCGTGGGCACCGACCCGGTCAGCGACACTTTGTCGACACGGGGCTCGGCCACCAGTGCCGCACCAACATCGCCCAGGCCCTGGATCACGTTGTAAACGCCCGCAGGTGCGCCCGCCTCGTGCAGGATCTCGGCCACCTTGAGGGCCGATAGCGGCGTCGTCTCGGACGGTTTGAACACCATCGTGTTGCCACAGGCCAGTGCAGGCGCGCCTTTCCAGCAGGCAATCTGGGTGGGATAATTCCAGGCGCCGATGCCCACGCAGACGCCCAAAGGTTCGCGGCGGGTGTACACCCAATCCTCGCCCAGCTGGATATGCTCACCCGTCAGGGTCGCGGCCATGCCGCCGAAATATTCCAGCGCGTCGGCGCCGCTAGTGGCATCGGCCACGCTCGTCTCTTGGTACGGCTTGCCGGTGTCATAGGTTTCCAGCACCGACAGGTCGTGGTTGCGGTCGCGCAGGATGTCGGCGGCGCGGCGCAGGATGCGCCCCCGCTCGGTCCCCGTCATCGCGGCCCAGGCGGCCTGGGCGGCGCGGGCCGAGGCGACGGCGTGATCGATGATCTCGGGCGTCGCACTATAGACACGCGCAATCGCCTCGCCCGTTGCGGGATAGATCACGTCGATGGGCATACCATTGGTGTCCTCGACATAGGCGCCGTCGATGAAATGGCTGGCCACTGGTTGGGTCTGCATGTCGTACCTCAATTGGTTGGGACGGCGCGCCGGGGCCTCGCCCGGCGCGCCGCGTGTGCGTTACTCGGCCACGGCCGGCGTGCCGCCGCCGCCACCGCTGCCCATACCGCTCAGCGTGTCGCGCTTCATCAGCACCCACACCAGGCAGGCGACATAGATGCCGATCACCGCGGTGCCGACCCACTGAATCTGCAGCCACTGGCTTTGAAACAGCAGCGTCAGCACGAACAGCAGGGCGGCGTTGCCCAGCACATACTGGATCTTGCCGAAGCGGTCGGCGGTGATGTCCAGGTTGTCGGTGTAAAGGCGGATGAGCGAGTCAAACGAGTTGATCACAAAGAGGATACCCACCACGGTCATCGACCAGTTCACCATGCCCGTCATGTCGATGGCATTGAGGTGGTACCAGTAGGCCACCGTGAACCACACGCCCAAGGGGATCGACGGAAAGATCAGAAGGGCCGCCAGCAACTGCCACGTGGTCAGACCGCCGACGAAACGCGAGGTGAACTGCCCGATCATGATCGACCAGGCGAACCACCAGAACAGGTAAAACTCGTGATACTCGGTCAGCGGGATGATGAACTTGTGGATGTTCGCGAAATAGCCCCCGATGTTCGATCCGGTGCTCAGGAACTCACCAAAGCTCATGCCCGCATTCAGCCACATCCCCGCGATCAGCGCAAAAAAGACGAAGGTCGACGCGACCGACAGGATTTTCACGTATTTGATGTCGGTCGACGAATAGGACGCGGCGAGGATAACCAGGAAACAGATGACGTAGAATGCCGGAATAACCGTCTCGCCGTCGCCCACTTCGGGGATGTAGTACGGCATATAGATCAGGAACAGCGCGCCCGTGAACGCACAGGTGGTGATGATGACCAGGTTGTTGATCAGCTTCACAATCCCGTTCTCAAAGAACTTCACCCGCGGCTCGATCGCGCAGAAATAGAACGCGGTGAGGAAGTAGAACGCCCAGATCAGGAACCCCCAAAACCCGAACTCCAGCGCCAGCGGGTTGGTGAACCCATAGGCCGGCTCGGCTGCCGTGTCGGCGTACAGAGGGAAGTCAAAGGCGATGGGGAACATGATCAGACCCACATCCAGGCCGGACGTGAACAGGATCGCGATAAACACGAACAGGCTGACCGGCTGCGGCCCCGTCAGGCGCATGTTCCACCACTTGATGGTGCAGAATATCACCAGCGCAAAGGCCAGCAGCACCCCGAATGAGATGATTGTCGTCAACATTAATTTGGTCCCTTTTTTGTTATGGCCGTTTTCGGCCTTGTTCAGCGCGGTCTTTGGTGTCGCCCGATCTTGCGCCAGAAATGCAGGGCGTTATTCGCCGCGGGGAAAACGTTGGTTCTCCTCCAGCACGTTTAGGTCCATGTGATTGCGCATGTATCGCTCTGACGCTTTTTGCAGCGGTTGGTAATCCCAGGGGAAATAGCCGCCCTGCCGCAACGCCTCATAGACAACCCAACGCCGCGCTTGGCTCGCCCGCACATCGGCGTCAAACCGCGCCAGATCCCAGCGCGCCTCGGCCTTGGCCTGCAACTGGCTGCGCGTGCCCTGATGGGCGGGCACCTCGGCCAGGTTCTCCAGCTCATGCGGGTCGGCCTCTAGATCAAACAGTTGGTCGGGGTCCAGCGTGCAGCGGGTGTACTTCCACTGGCCATAGCGCAGGGCGACCATCGGCGCATAGGACGCCTCGGCCGCGTATTCCATCGCCACCGGCGCCGTGCGTTCGACGCCTTGGCCCTGGGGCACCAGGCTCTGGCCCGTGGTCCAGGGCGCAACCTCGGACATATCCACGCCCGCCAGATCACATAAGGTGGGGCAGACGTCGATATTGCTGACCGGATCGGTCACCAACCCCGGCGCCATATCCGGCGCGCAGATCATCAGCGGCACGCGGGCCGAGCCTTCGTAGAACGACATCTTGAACCACAACCCCCGCGCCCCCAGCATATCGCCGTGATCCGACACAAACAGGATCACCGCCTCTTGTCGCGTCGCCTCAAGGGCGGCCAGGACCTCGCCGATCTTGTCATCGAGGTACGAGATGTTGGCAAAATACGCCCGCCGCGACCGGCGGATATCTTCGTCCGAGATGTTGAAATTGTCCCGGTCGTTGGC
Source organism: Pseudomonadota bacterium (assembly GCA_038525395.1). Lineage (GTDB taxonomy): Bacteria > Pseudomonadota > Alphaproteobacteria > Rhodobacterales > Rhodobacteraceae > Tateyamaria. The sequence goes on from JBCBHS010000032.1 coordinate 27,343, forward strand.
GTCCAGGATGCGCTGGGAATGCGGGTCCTGATCCGCATAGGCAATCGGCCCCACCTCGGGCATCAGATGGTCGCAATCGGCGTAGAGGTCCCAATAATTGCGCCGCGCCACATATGGATCATGCGGATGGGTAAAGCTGACGGTCAGGCACCAGGGCCGCGCATCATGGCCGCGCCCCAGGTCATAAACCTTGCGCACGGCGTGATACGCCACCTCGTCATCAAACTCCAACTGGTTGGTGATCTCGGCCACGCCCGCCCCGGTGACGGACCCCATGTTGTGATACCACCAGTCGATGCGCTCGCCGGGCTTGCGGTAATCGGGGGTCCAGCCGAAATCCGGCGGATAGACGTCCGTGGTCAAACGCTCCTCGAAGCCGTGCAACTGGTCGGGGCCGACAAAGTGCATCTTGCCCGACAGGCAGGTCTGATAGCCCGCCCGGCGCAAATGATGCGCATAGGTGGGGATGGACGAGGCAAATTCGGCGGCATTGTCATAGACCCCGGTGGCCGACGGCAACTGCCCCGACATGAACGCGGCCCGCCCCGGCGCGCATAGGGGAGAGGCGGTGTAGGCGTTGGCAAAGCGTGTCGACCGCGCCGCAAGCCGTTTCAGGTTGGGCGCATGCAACCACGCCGCAGGCCCGTCGGGAAACAGGGTGCCATTCAGCTGATCGACCATAAAGATCAGGATGTTCGGCGCGCTCATGACCGCGCCCCGATCAGCACGTTCAGCGCACGCAAGGCCGTGGCCTCCGCCACCTCGGCCCCGTCCCCGCCAAAGGCCGCGCGCAGATACAGCCCGTCGATCAACGCGCCCAACAGGGCCGCATCGTCCGCGGGCTGCGCGCTTAGCGGGCGCAAGGCGTGGGTCAGGTTTGTCAGCAAGCGCTTTTGATACAGCCGCAGCACCCGGTGCGTGTCAGGATGGGTTGTCGCCTGCGCGTACAGCGTCATCCACGCGCTCACCGTCGCAGGCGCAAAGGACGAGGGCGCAAAGCTGGCCGCGATCAGCGCCTCGGCCCGCGCCCGCGGCGTGGTGGCCGCGCGCAGGGCGGTCACCACTTCTTGACCAAAATCGCGCAGGATCTTGCGCATCGCCGCGAGGAAAATCTGGTCCTTGCCGCCGAAATAGTGATGCGCCAGCGCCGTGGACATGCCCGCCCGCTTGGCGATCTGGCCCACGGTTACATCCAGCGACCCGGCGGCTCCGATCTCGGCAATCGTGGCCTCGACCAGCGCGGCCCGCCTGATGGGTTCCATCCCCACTTTCGGCATCTGACATCCCCCCGGATTAGATGCACGTCAGGGTGGCGAATCTTTATTGATCCGTCAATCAAAAATAAATCAAAGCTTCGTCGCGGGGCTGGGCGGCGTCAAAGGGGCGCGTTTCAGAACCGCTTCGCGCCAGGTGATGAATGTAACCGATGCCAGGATCAGTGTCCCACCCAGGATCACCCAGCCATCCACCGGCTCGGCAAACACCAGCGCGCCCAGCAGCACCGCCCACACCAGCTGCAAAAAGGTGACGGGCTGCGTCACGGTCACGGGGGCCGCGGCAAAGGCCATGGTCATCGTGTAATGCCCCGCCGTGGCAAAGCAGGCGACGACAAACAGCAGCCCCAGATCGCCCCAGCTGGGCGTAACCCAATTGGCCAGGGCAAAGGGTGCCAGGCCGATGGTCACGAAAATCGACAGCATCGCGACCACGACCGCAGGCTTGGCCTCGTCCGCCATGATCTTGGCCAGCAGGTAAGACCCCGCAAAGGTCACCGCACAAAACAGCATGGCCACGTGCCCCGGTGCAACCTCGCGAAACCCAGGGCGCAGGATGACGGCGGTGCCAATCAGGGCGACCACAATGGCCGCGATCCGGCGCGCAGCCAGCTTTTCCCCCAGAAACAGCGCGGCCCCGATGCTGACATAGACCGGTGCAAGGTAATTCATCGCGGTAACCTCGGCGATGGGGATGCGCGTCATCGCGTAAAACCACAGCGCCACGCCCAGCGAATGAAACGCCCCGCGCAGTGAAAACAGCGTCCATTGCCGCCGGGTCAGATGCGCCGCGCGCAGCGCAGGCAGCATCGGCAGCAGAAAGACGAGGCCCAGAAGATAGCGCAAAAACGCGGCCTCTGCCGGGGGCACACGCGGGCCCATATACTTGACCAACGCCGTCACCGCGACAAAGCAGAACCCGGTGACGAGCATCCAAAAGATGCCCATCAGCGGCTTTTGAGCATGCTGCACCATGGCGCCATCAATGGTCTGTTGCGCAGCCCGGCGCAAGGGGGCCGGACGGGTCCGTTGCCGGGCCTTATGTCGGTACAAAAGCCATACGTTTTCTGTACACCGTCTGGCAGGCTGAGACGGCGGCTACAGCGTCAGCAGCTTGAGCGCGATGGCCCACATGGTCAGCGCAATCACCCCGTCCAAAATCCGCCACGCCCGCGGGTTGGAAAACAGCGGCGTCAGCAGCCGCGCGCCATAACCCAGGGTAAAGAAAAAGGTGAAACTCGCCAGCACCGCGCCCGCGCCAAACAGCACCCGGTCCGGGTACTGGGACGAGATTGAGCCCAATAAAACAAGGGTATCCAGGTAGACATGCGGGTTCAGCCACGTCAGCGCCAGCACGGTCAACAGCGCCGCCCGCAGGCTTTGCACCTCGCCCCCGCTGGTGTCCATCACCGACCCGCCGCGCCAGGCCGACCGCGCGTTCTGCCAGCCGTACCACAGCAGAAACGCCGCCCCGCCATAGCGCATAACAGGCTCAAACCACGGCACCGCCTCGGCCAGCGCGGCAAACCCCGCGACCCCCGCCACAATCAGCACCGCATCCGACACCGCGCAGGTCAGGCAGACCCAAAACACGTGCGCCCGCCGCAGCCCCTGCCGCAGGACAAAGGCGTTTTGCGCCCCAATCGCCAGGATCAGGGATAAGCCCAAGAAAAAACCGGGAAAAAACGAAACCACCGCACCCGCCTCTTTGGTTGTGTCCGGTGTTTACGCCCATGGGCAAGCGCGGGCAAGCGACCGCGAGCTATACGTTTTTTGCACAGCGGCCTTGCGCAAATGTACCAAGCATTCCGCGCGCGCCGTCTCTATATCTGTCAGACTCGAAAACGATAACAAAGACACACCACACCGGTGCGACTACTGCCAGTAAGTGGCATCTGACGGGGGTATCACGCTGATCTGATCTTTGATGATTGGCGTATGACCCTTCAGACCCCATATGCTGGTCAATGATAATAAGGATACACTCCGATGCTCGACGATACTCATAGCGTTGATCTGACCAAACAGGACCTTGAGCTGATCGAAGCCGCTTTGCAGACCCAGGAAAAAATCCTGTCGGTTCAAAGCCGCGCCGGGGGCAGCGCCGCACGCCGCCGCCTCAACGACCTCAAAGGCCTGATGCGCCGCCTGCGCCGGCAAACGCCCGCGCCCCACGCCGGCTGCACCCAAAGTTGGAGCCAGGTCGCCCGCCAACTCTTCTTCTGATCCGCAGAAGACGAGGCCCCGAAGGCACGAAAATACGCCGCCCCTGGCGACAGGGCGGCGTTTTGTTTTTTGAAACCATCGGTTGGACGCAGGCCGCGCCGCACGAAATCAAAGATTTCACCCCGCGACAGCGTCCATCGCAACGCACGCGAGACCGGCGTAGCCCTAGTCGTCCAGCTGCGCCATCACGTCGTCACTGGCCTCGAAATTGGTGGTCACCAGCTGCACGTCGTCGTCATCTTCCAGCGCATCCATCAGCTTCATCAGCTTCTGCATGCCCTCCAGGTCCATCTCTGTCGTGGTGGTCGGGCGCCAGACCAGCTTGGTGCTCTCGCTCTCGCCCAGCTCGGCCTCCAGCGCGTTCGACACATCGTTCAGATCGGTGTCGGCACACCAGATCACGTGCCCGTCCTCACCCGATTCCACGTCCTCCGCCCCGGCCTCGATCGCGGCCATCATCACGGTGTCCGCGTCCCCCACATCCGCCGGGTAGGTCACGGCCCCCTTGCGGTCGAACATAAAGCCGACGCTGCCCGTCTCGCCCAGGTTGCCGCCGTTCTTGGTAAAGGTCGACCGCACGTTCGACGCCGTACGGTTGCGGTTGTCGGTCATCGCCTCGACGATGACAGCCACGCCATTGGGCCCATAGCCCTCATAGCGGATTTCCTCGTACTCATCCCCCTCACCGGCCTGCGATTTCTTGATCGCGCGGTCGATGACGTCCTTGGGCACCGAATTCGACTTGGCCTCTTTTACCGCGAGGCGCAGGCGCGGGTTCTTGTCGGGGTCGGGGTCGCCCATCTTGGCCGCCACGGTGATTTCCTTGGACATCTTGGAAAACAGCTTGGCACGGATCTTGTCCTGCCGCCCCTTGCGGTGCTGAATATTTGCCCATTTTGAATGGCCTGCCATGGTGCCTCCCTTAGGTCTTGCGCGCGCGTCAACTGGTTTGCGTCCCTATAAATCAAGCGTGCAGGCAGGGGCAAGGCCAGCACGCGCCCCTGTGCGCGCATGCAGGGGGCGGTGCGCGTGGCCATGGCCCACGCACACCCTATACTGTCGCCCGCAGCAGCTAGGGGGCAAGGCCATGGGCGTGATGATCGACGGCACCTACCAGGTCACGGACCCTGGGCCCGATACAACCGCCCAGGGCGCCTACGAACGCGCACGCAGCACCTTGCGACAGTGGATCACCCCCGACGGCCGCTTTGCGCCAAAGCCTGGGCGCTATCACCTCTTTGTCGCCTGGAACTGCCCCTGGGCGCACCGCACGCTGCTGGGCCGCGCGCTGTTGGGTTTGCAAGACGCGATCTCGATCAGCGTGGCCAAGCCGCGGCGCAGCGATCAAGGCTGGGTGTTCGACACCAGCGGCCCCTATGCCGACCCGCTCTTGGGCGTGCAGGCCGTGCACCAGGTATATGCCCGCCAAACCCCGCCCTATACCGGGCGTATCACCGTCCCGGTGCTGTGGGACAAGGCCACGCACCAAATCGTGTCGAACGAAAGCGCGGACATCCTGCGCATGCTCGCCACCGCCTTTGACCCCGACCGCCGCCTTGTCCCCGCAGACCATGCGGCCGAGATCGACGATTGGAACAGCTTGATCCACACGCGCATCAACAACGGCGTCTACCGCGCCGGGTTCGCCCGCACGCAAGCGGCCTATGACAGCGCGGTGACCGACCTCTTCGACGCGCTGGATATGGTCGAGGCGCACCTGCGCACCCGCACGACCCTGGTGGCCGACACGGTGACCGAGGCCGACCTGCGCCTCTTCCCCACCCTCGCCCGCTTTGACGTGGCCTATCACTACGCGTTCAAATGCAACCTGGCCAAGCTCAGCGACTACCCCAACCTCTGGGACTACGCCCGCGCGCTCTATGCCCTGCCCGGCGTTGCGGAGACGGTAAAGCTGGACATTTACAAGGCCGGCTATTTCTCGCCCTCCGAGGCGCGCAACCCGCTGGGGATCGTGCCCAAAGGCCCCGTGGTGGATTGGAGCGAGGCGCCGGAGCGGCAGGTAAAGGCGTTGGTATGAGGGTCGGGAGAGCGGCTCAAAACCGGCACGGATCAGCATCCGGTCCCACCTGAAACGCTGTACCAAGACAGACCAGGGCTCCGCCCGTTCACAAGCGAAACGCCGCCCCACGGCGTTTCCGAGACGCTTTGGGCTCCGCCCGTTCGGACCTGAAACCCTCCCCCGGAGGCTTTCCGAGACGGTCTGGGGCTCCGCCCGTTCGGACCT
>JBCBHS010000033.1:0-31121 GCA_038525395.1 Pseudomonadota bacterium
ATCCCGATGTTCCTGATCATCGGCATCTGGGGCGGGGCAAACCGCATCTATGCGTCGTTCAAGTTCTTCCTCTACACCTTCCTCGGCTCGGTCCTGATGCTGGTGGCGATGGTGGGCATGTATGCCGATGCGGGCACCACGGATATCGAGGCGTTGCTGAACCACCAGTTTGCCACCAGCACCTTTAGCCTGCTGGGCGTACAGATCATTGGCGGTATGCAGACGCTGCTGTTCCTGGCCTTCTTTGCCAGCTTTGCGGTCAAGATGCCGATGTGGCCAGTGCACACCTGGTTGCCTGATGCGCACGTGCAGGCGCCGACCGCCGGGTCGGTCGTGCTGGCCGCGATCTTGCTGAAACTGGGGGGCTACGGTTTTATCCGCTTTTCCATCGGCATGTTCCCGGTGGGGTCCGACGTGATGGCGCCGCTGGTTTTGTGGATGTCGGCGATTGCGATTGTCTACACCAGCCTCGTGGCCCTGGTCCAAGAAGACATGAAAAAGCTGATCGCCTATTCCTCGGTCGCGCATATGGGCTTTGTCACCATGGGTATCTTTGCGGCGAACCAGCAGGGAATTGACGGCGCGATCTTTCAGATGCTGTCGCACGGATTTATCTCGGGCGCGTTGTTCCTGTGCGTGGGCGTGATCTATGACCGGATGCACACGCGCGAGATTGACGCCTATGGCGGGCTGGTCAACCGTATGCCCGCCTATGCGCTGGTGTTCATGCTGTTCACCATGGCCAATGTGGGCCTGCCGGGCACGTCCGGGTTTGTTGGCGAATTCCTGACTCTCATGGCGGTGTTCCAGGTCAACACCTGGGTGGCGCTGGTGGCGACGTCGGGCGTGATCTTTTCCGCCGCTTATGCCCTGTGGCTGTATCGCCGGGTGGTGATGGGCGATCTGATCAAGGAAAGCCTGAAGTCGATCACGGATATGAGCCGCCGCGAGCGCGCGATCTTTGCGCCCTTGGTGGTGATGACGATCCTGCTGGGCGTGTACCCCGCGCTGATCCTCGACATCATCGGGCCGTCGGTGGCCGCCCTTGTGACCCAATACGACACGGCGCTCGCCGCGGCCGAGGCTGCGACGCAGTTTGCCGAGAACTAGGGGCGCGAAAGATGCCCCACACTGACGCTATTCAAGGACGTGACTATGTCTGCTGATCTGACCATCATCCTGCCCGAAATCCTGCTGGCGGTCTTTGCCATGCTGGGCCTTGTCGGCGCGGTGTACACGTCCAAAGACGCGCTGGCCTCGCCGCTGCTATGGGCCACGTCTGCCGTGTTCCTGGCCGTGGCGGCCTGGATCGGGTTCACCGGCACGGGCACGAACGTCGCCTTTGGCGGCATGTTTATCGACGACGCGTTCTCGCGCTTTGCCAAGGTGACGATCCTGATCTCTGCCGCTGCCGTCTTGCTGATTAGCGAGGGGTACATGTCGCAGCGCGGCCTATTGCGCTTTGAATACCCGATGCTGGTGGTGCTGGCCGCCGTGGGCATGATGGTGATGGTGTCGGCGGGCGATCTGATGGCGCTTTATATGGGGCTCGAGCTGCAGTCGCTGGCGCTGTATGTCGTGGCCTCGCTGCGCCGCGACTCGGTCAAATCGACCGAAGCCGGGTTGAAATACTTTGTCCTGGGCGCGCTATCCTCGGGCCTGCTGCTGTATGGCGCGTCCCTCGTCTATGGCTATTCGGGCACCACGCTCTTTTCCGGAATCATCCAGGTGGCGGACACCGGGGCGTCGCTGGGGCTGCTCTTTGGCCTGGTGTTCCTGATGGCTGGCTTTGCCTTCAAGGTCTCAGCCGTGCCGTTCCATATGTGGACGCCCGACGTCTACGAAGGCTCGCCCACCCCGGTCACGGCCTTTTTCGCGACCGCGCCCAAGATTGCGGCCATGGCGCTGTTTGCGCGGGTGATGCACGACGCCTTTGGCGGGGCGGTGGCCGATTGGCAGCAGATCATGGCGCTGCTGTCGGTGCTGTCGATGTTCCTGGGCGCCTTTGCCGCGATTGGGCAGACCAATATCAAACGGCTGATGGCGTTTTCGTCCATCGCCCACATGGGCTATGCCCTGATGGGGCTGGCGGCGGGCACCGTGTTGGGTGTGCAGGCGATGCTGGTCTATATGGCGATCTATGTGACGATGAACGTCGGCACCTTTGCCTTTATCCTGATGATGGAGAAGGACGGACAGCCCGTCGTCGAAATTTCGTCCCTGAACATGTACGCCCGCAAAGAGCCTGGGAAGGCACTGGCCATGCTGGTCCTGCTGTTTTCGCTGGCGGGCGTGCCGCCGATGCTGGGGTTCTTTGGCAAGCTGTACGTTCTGCGCGCGGCCTATGAGGGCGGGCTGGCCTGGCTGGCCATCGCGGGTGTGATCGCGTCGGTAATCGGGGCGTACTACTATTTGCGCATCGTGTTCTTCATGTACTTTGGCGAGGCGACCGAGGACCGGTTGAACGGCGGCAAGTCGCCGGTGCTGTGGGGCATGTTGATGGCCTCGGCCGCGATCATGGTCCTGGGCATCGTGAACATGTTTGGCGTCGAAGGGGCGGCGGCTGCCGCGGCGGCGACATTGGTGAACTGAGCGTTCTTGGCCAGCCGACCCTCCGGGGGGGATTTTTTGGGAACAGAGAAGTCATGACCGCCTGGCCCTTGGGCTATGGGCGGCGCGTGCTGCGGTCGGTCGATTCGACGCTGGCCGAGGCCGCGCGCGTGGCGGGCGACCTGGCAGGGCCGGAGTGGATCCTGGCGCTGGAGCAGACCGCCGCGCGGGGGCGGCGCGGGCGGCCCTGGGCCATGCCTGCGGGCAATTTTGCGGCGACCCTGGTGCTGCCGATGGCCGAGCCGCCGGGGCAGGCGGCATTGCGGTCCTTCGTGATGTCCCTGGCCTTGTTCGAGGCCTTTGTGGCGTTGTCGGGACGCACGGAGGCCTTTGCGCTGAAGTGGCCCAATGACGTGCTGCTGCGTGGCGGCAAAGTGGCGGGCATTCTGCTGGAAAGCATCGGATCGGGCGCGCAGGTCAGTCACCTGGCGATTGGCGTTGGCGTGAACCTGGCGGCGGCCCCCGCCGTGGCCGAGGTCGAGCCGGGGGCGGTGCGCCCGGTGGCCTTGCGGCCCGAGCTGGGGGTGGGGCCCGACCCGGAGGCGTTTTTGGCGCATTTGGCCCAGGCCTATGCGCGGTGGGAGGCGCAGTTCACCACCTTTGGCTTTGCCCCGATCCGCACCGCCTGGCTGTCCCACGCGGCACGGTTGGGCGAGACAATCACCGCGCGCACCAGCCAGCAAAGCCACGTGGGCACCTTCCGCGATGTGGACGCGGATGGCCAACTTGTTCTAGAGACCAGCGCAGGCCGGGTCACCATCCCCGCCGGGGACGTCTATTTCTGAGGGAGGCGCATCATGCTTTTGGCGATTGATTGCGGCAACACTAACACCGTTTTTGCCCTGTGGGATGGCGACAGCTTTATCGGTACCTGGCGCACCTCGACCGAGTGGCAGCGCACGGCGGACCAATACTATGTCTGGCTGTCGACGCTGATGCGGCTGCAAGGCATCGACGTCACGGTCACCGATGTCATCGTCAGTTCGACCGTGCCGCGGGTGGTGTTTAACCTGCGGGTGCTGTGTGATCGGTATTTCAACTGCCGGCCATATGTGGTGGGCAAGCCCGACTGCCTGCTGCCTGCGCCGCCGCGGGTGGATGCAGGCACGCAGATTGGGCCGGACCGCCTGGTGAACACCGCGGGGGCCTATGATCTTTATGGGGAGGATCTGGTGGTGGTGGACTTTGGTACCGCGACGACCTTTGACGTGGTGGACAGCGACGGCGCCTATGTGGGCGGCGTGATCGCGCCTGGGGTGAACCTGAGCCTAGAGGCGCTGCACAGCGCCGCCGCGGCCTTGCCCCACGTGGATATCACCAAACCGCAGGCCGTGGTGGGCACCAACACGGTGGCCTGCATGCAGTCGGGCGTCTTTTGGGGTTACGTCGGATTGGTGCGTGAGATATGTGCCCGGATTAAGGCGGAGCGCGCCCGCGACATGCGCGTGATTTCGACCGGAGGGCTCGCGCCGCTGTTTCAGCAGACCGAAGCCCTCTTTGACCATTATCAAGATGATTTGACGATGCATGGCCTGACGGTCATCTATCGCTATAACAAGGAAAATACCTGACTTATGAGCAGTGAACGTTTGATCTACCTGCCCCTTGGGGGGGCGGGTGAAATTGGCATGAATGCCTATGTGTATGGCTATGGCACCCCGGATAACGAGCGGCTGATCGTCGTCGATCTGGGCGTGACCTTTCCCGATATGGATGGCAGCCCCGGGGTCGATTTGATCCTTCCCGACATCGCCTGGCTGGCCGAACGGCGCGACCGGATCGAGGGGATATTCATCACCCATGCGCACGAGGATCACGTGGGTGCCGTCGCACATACCTATGAACAGCTGGGCGCGCCGATCTATGCGCGGCCGTTCACCGCCAATATCGCGCGGCGCAAGATGGGCGAGCATGGGCACCCGGACGAGGCGGTGCATGTGGCGTCGTCCTGGCCGTCGCAGGTCGAGGCAGGGCCGTTTCGCGTAGGCTTTCTGCCGATGTCGCATTCGATCCCGGAGAGTGCGGCGCTGATCATCGACAGCCCGGAGGGCCGTGTGATCCATTCGGGCGATTTCAAGCTGGATGAGACGCCTGTGGTGGGCGAGCCGTTTGATCCCGATCTGTGGGCCGAGGTCAGCAAGGACGGGGTCAAGGCGCTGATCTGCGACAGCACCAACATCTTTTCCGCCCATCCCGGCCGGTCCGAAGACAGCGTGGGGCCAGAGATCGAAAAGCTGGTGCGCGGCCACACAGACGGCATCGTGGTCGCCACGACCTTTGCGTCGAACGTCGCGCGGGTGAAGACCCTGGCCGAGGCGGGCGTGCGGGCCGGGCGGTCGATTGTCCTGCTGGGTCGTGCGATGCGGCGGATGATCGAGGCGTCGATCGAAACCGGCGTGCTGACCGAATTTCCCACCGTTGTCAGCCCGGAAGATGCGCGCAACATCCCGCGCGAGAACCTGATGCTGCTGGTCACCGGCAGCCAGGGCGAACGCCGCGCGGCCTCGGCCCAGTTGGCCAATGGCAAGTATATGGGGCTGGAGCTGAAGGAAGGCGATCTGTTCCTCTTTTCCTCCAAGACGATCCCCGGGAACGAGCGCGGCGTGATCCGCATCATGAACCAGCTGAGCGAGAAGGGCGTGGATGTGGTCGACGACTCGTCGGGCCTGTATCACGTGTCGGGCCACGCCAACCGCCCGGACCTGGAGCGGTTGCAGGACATCGTGAACCCGCAGATCGTGGTGCCCATGCATGGCGAACACCGCCACCTGCGCGCACATGTCAAGCTGGCGGAGGGCAGGGGGCGCATGGGCGTGCTGGCCGTTAACGGGATGATGATCGACCTGAGCGGCAATGCGCCCAAAGTGGCCGAGTATATCGAGACCGGGCGGACCTATCTGGACGGGTCGGTGCAGATCGGCGCGCTCGACGGTGTGGTGCGCGACCGCATTCGCATGGCGCTGAACGGCCACGTGCTGGTCACGCTGATCCTGGATGAAGAGGACGAGCCGCTGGGCGAGCCGTGGTGCGAAACCATGGGCCTGGCCGAGCTGGGCCGGTCCAAGGCGCCGCTGGTTGAGGTGATGGAAGCGGACCTGAGCCAGTTTCTGGGCCGGGCCGATGCCAAGACACTGCGCGATGACGCGCCACTGACCGAGGCGTTGCGGCGGATTGTGCGCAAAACGGGTCAGGACGAGCTGGGCAAAAAGCCCGAGGTCACCGTCGTCATCAGCCGTATGCACTGAGGATCGACAGGGCGGCGGGTCAAGACCCGCCTTACGCGGGGCGGGGCTTAGCCCGCCCGGCGTTGGTCAAAGCTGAGCTCGATAAAGCTGGGCGTGTGATCGCCCAGACCCACGACCTTGTTGCCACCCCGGTCCGAGGACGATGCGCTGCGTGCGTTGCTGCGGCTGGAGGATGACCGGCTGCTGCCGGACGTCGACTTGCTGCTGCTGCTGCTGCGCGTCGAGGAGCGCGGCTTTTCTGCCTCTGCCGCTACTGCTTCGGCCACAGGTGCCTCTGCCGGTTCTTTGGCGGGGGTCTTTGTGGTCTTGGTGCTGCGGGTCGACTTCGGCTTTTCCGCCGTGGTGTCCGCTTTGGCGGCCTTTTCGGTGGCCAGCGGGTTGTCGAGGCGCGGGATTTCTTTCTGGATCAGCTTTTCGATGGCATCGAAATTCTTCTCATCGCGCGGCACGCAGATCATCATCGCCTTGCCCTCGCGCCCTGCGCGACCCGTGCGGCCAATGCGGTGCACGTAATCCTCGGCATGGCTGGGGACGTCAAAGTTGAACACGTGGCTGACCGACGGCACGTCGAGGCCGCGCGCGGCGACGTCAGAGGCCACGAGGAAGCGCAGCTCGCCATTGCGGAACCCTTCGAGGGTGCGCGTGCGCTGCGACTGGTCCAGGTCGCCATGGATCGGCGCGGCGTCATATTTGTACTGTTTCAGGGACTTGGCGACGATATCCACATCCGTCTTGCGGTTGCAGAAGATGATGGCGTTGGTGCATTTCTCGCCTTCGCCGTCGATCAGCATCCGCAGCACTTTGCGCTTTTCCGACGCCTCGCGGTCCTTGCGCGAGCCTTTGAACATGACCACGCCCTGTTCAATCGTCTCGGACGCGGTGGCCTGGCGGGCCACTTCGATGCGTTCGGGGTTCGACAGGAAGGTGTTGGTGATCCGCTCAATCTCTGGCGCCATGGTGGCGGAGAAGAACAGCGTCTGGCGGGTGAAGGGCGTGAGGCCGAAGATGCGTTCGATGTCGGGGATGAACCCCATGTCGAGCATGCGGTCAGCCTCGTCCACGACCATAACCTTGACGTCGTTCAGGATCAGCTTGCCCCGTTCGAAATGGTCCAGCAGACGGCCCGGCGTGGCGATCAGGACGTCGACGCCCTTGTCGATCAGGATGTCCTGTTCTTTGAAGCTGACGCCGCCGATCAGCAGCGCTTTGCTCAGCTTCACATATTTGGCATAGGTGTCGAAGTTTTCGGCGACCTGGGCGGCCAGTTCGCGCGTGGGACACAGCACCAGGCTGCGCGGCATGCGCGCGCGGGCGCGGCCACGGGCCAGTTGGGTGATCAGTGGGAGGGTGAAGCTGGCGGTTTTGCCGGTGCCTGTCTGGGCGATGCCCAACACGTCGCGCCCGTCGAGCGCGGGGGGAATCGCACCCTCTTGGATGGGCGTCGGGCTTTCATAGCCCGCTTCCTCAATGGCTTTGAGGACCTTGGGATTCAGGTTCAAATCAGAGAATTTTGTCATGTATGTCCGTATGTTGCGGACACTGACTTGGCCCGCGGCGTCTTATGATGTCGGCCCGCATGGCCCAAGTGGGGGCGAAGCGCCCCAACATGCTGCGCGTCCATAACAAAGGCGCGGGTTGGCGTCAAACCTAAGCGGTTGGGAAGTGTCGCGCTACCGCAGCGTCAAGGTCCAACGCGACCCGGCGCAAGAGGCCAAAGGCGTCGAGCCGGGCGCGCAAATCGGCGCTGTCGCCGACGACCTCGTCATAGAACGCGCGCAAGCCGGCCTCGCCCTGGTCGGCCTCGAGCCAGCGAAAGAGGTCGTGCAGCGACATACCGCCCTCTTCGGGCTTGGTCGCGGCCTTCAGCTCGGCCCGGTAAGAGCCCTTGTCGAGCCGGTAGCCATAGGCCGCGCGCCAGGCGTCCCAGGATTTGGCGTGGAAATGGGCAAGGTCGATCTGCACCAACTCGGCGGCGTCGGGCAGGATTTGGTCGCGCTGAAAGGCGTTGTGGATCTGGACCGAGATGTCCTCTAACCCCGTGCGGACAAAGAGCTTTCCAGCCACGTGGCTGAGAAAGCCGCCTTTGATATGGGCCCCGAAGGTGGGGTATATCTGCGCGACCGTCTCGCGCCGGGTGCCGGTGGCGGGAATAAATGCCTTGAACGCGGTGGTGCTGCCGCCCAGCACCTCCATCGGGCGCACGCGGGCCGAGGTTTGGCTGGCAGGGAGGGCGCCCAGGACCTCGGCAATGGGCGCTTGGGGGATCAGGAATTCGTCCACATCCATGTGGATCAGCCAATCCACCTCGGTCCGTCGGTGATAGGCGTGGGTGGCGTTAAGCGTCTGGCGTGCTTGGTGTTTTTGCGGCCGTTTGCTGCCGAGCCGTTTCCAATGGGCGGCATCACAGGTCTGCACGCGGACCTTTGGGTGCGCCTTGAGCGGGGCGTAGGCGTCGGGCGTGTCAGCGTCGAGATAGAGGTAAAGCCGGTGCGCGCCCTGGTCGAGATGGTGCGCGGCAAAGCGCAGGATCTCGGGCGCGGGCGCGAGGATGGTGGCGGAGAGGCCCCAGGTGGTCACGCGGCTATGCCTCCAGCTTGCCAAAATAGCGCGCGACCTTGGCGTCAAGGTCGAGGCGGCGCGTCACCAGCATGTCATGGGCAGCCAAGAGGTCAAGCCGTTCGGGGCTGGCCACGCACATCTCGGCATGGAACTGGCGCAGGGCGTCCGGGTCGGGATCGTCCATCAGCACGCGGATCAGGTGGCCCAGCGGATTGGCGCGGCCCTTGCGGTCGTGATAGCTGCCTTTGGCCAACCGATACGCCATATGGCTTTCGAAAGTCTTAAAATCCGGTGCATGGGCATGGCCCAGGGCGAGGCCCGGCACCGTGTCCGCGCTGCGCACGATGGTTTTGCCCCAGCGCAGGGCATGGATGCCCAGGCGGATGTCTGGCAGGCCCGTGCGCGCGATCAGCTTGGGGCTTTGCGTGCTGATGAACCCGCCGGGCACGTGGTCGCCATAGGTCGGATAGATGACGCGCAGGGCCTTGCGCGGGCCGGTGCGTTTGAAGTGGTGCGGGTCGCCGTCGCTGTCCATCATCTCGACCAATGGGATCGAAATATGGGTTGCGTGTCGGTCGACGGCGGCCAGGAATTCCGAGACCGGCCAGGGGGTTAGCAGGTACTCATCCACATCGAAATGGGCCAGCCAATGCAGCTGCGTCATGCGGTAGGCGCGCGTCGCGTTAAAGACCTGGCGCATCTGGTGCGTGGCGCGCGCGCGGTTGGGTTTGCCTGCCCAATAGGCGTCGTCGCATTGGGTGAACCGCACCTTGGGGTGGGCCAGCCGGTCGGCAAGTGCGGCGTCAGGCGCGTCAAGGTGGATGTGGATGCGATGCGCGCCGAGGTCGAGATGGAAGGCGAGAAAACGTGCCAGTTTCAGGGCCGGGGCCTTGACCGTCGACACGATGCCCCAGCGGATGTTTTCCGGTTTTGTTTCAACAGGTTGTGGGACGGAGACGAGCGGATCGCTCATCGGCTTAAACCATCATTTCCTTGGTCGCGGTCAGCGTCACATCAGGGTAGTCGCGGCCCACGCGGTCGATGTCCCATTGCAGCCGAGTGAGGTAGACGATGTCGCCGTCATGGTCGTGCGCGATGTGCTGCTTGTTGCTTTCCGTAAACTTATCAACGGCTTGGCGCTCACCGCTGACCCAGCGGGCAGAGGTGAATTGCGACGGCTCGAACCGGACCGGCAGGCCGTATTCCAGCTCAATCCGGCTGGCCAGCACCTCGAACTGCAGGGCACCGACGACGCCCACGACAAAGCCCGACCCGATGGACGGCTTAAAGACCTTGGCGGCCCCTTCCTCTGCGAACTGCATCAGCGCCTTTTCCAGGTGTTTCGCCTTCAGCGGGTCGCCCGCGCGCACCCCTTGCAACAATTCCGGCGCAAAGGACGGGATACCCGTAACACGCAAAGCTTCCCCTTCGGTTAACGTGTCACCAATCCGCAGCTGTCCGTGGTTCGGAATGCCGATAATGTCGCCCGCCCAAGCCTCTTCGGCCAGTTCGCGATCACTGGCCAGGAACATCACCGGGTTCGAGATCGCCATGGGTTTTTTGGACCGCACATGGGTCAGCTTCATGCCGCGTTTGAAGTGCCCCGACGCCATGCGCAGAAAGGCGACGCGGTCGCGGTGCTTGGGGTCCATATTCGCCTGCACTTTGAAGACAAAGCCGGAAACCTTTGTTTCTTCTGGTAAAATCTGGCGCGGCTCGGCCGACTGGATTTGCGGCTGCGGGCCGTAGGTCGCAATCCCTTCCATCAGTTCCTTGACGCCGAAAGAGTTGATGGCAGAGCCAAACCAGATGGGTGTCAGCGTGCCTTGCAACATCGCCTCTGCGTCTAAAGGAGGCAACAATTCGCGTGCCATTTCAAGCTCTTCCCGCAGTTGGTTCAACTGCGCCTCGGGCACGTGTTCCGCCAGTTTCGGGTCGTCGAGGCCGTTGATCTCGATGCTTTCGGCGACCTTGTTGCGGTCGGCGCGGTCCATCAGTTCCAGGCGGTCGCGCAGGATGTCGTAGCAGCCGATAAAGTCGCGGCCCATGCCGATGGGCCAACTGGCGGGGGTCACGTCGATGGCCAGGTTTTCCTGGATTTCGTCAATGATCTCAAAGACGTCGCGGCTTTCCCTATCCATCTTGTTACAGAACGTAAGGATCGGCAGGTCGCGCAGGCGGCACACCTCAAAGAGCTTTTGCGTCTGGCTTTCCACCCCCTTGGCGCCGTCAATTACCATGATCGCGGCGTCCACGGCGGTGAGCGTGCGATAGGTGTCTTCGGAGAAGTCGGAGTGGCCCGGTGTGTCCACAAGATTGAAGCGGAAAGTATTGGTTTTATTGGTAAAGTCAAAGGACATGGCCGAGGCCGAGACCGAGATACCGCGGTCTTTCTCCATCGCCATAAAGTCAGATCGGGTGCGCCGCGCCTCGCCCTTTGCGCGCACCTGGCCCGCCATCTGGATCGCGCCGCCAAACAGAAGGAATTTTTCTGTCAGCGTCGTTTTGCCCGCGTCGGGGTGCGAGATGATCGCAAAGGTCCGGCGGCGGGCGATTTCGGGCGGAAGTTCGGGGCGGTTGTCCAGCATGTGCGCCGTATATCGGGCGTGGATTTTGGGGGCAAGGCGGGCTGTGGGGCGCGCACAATCGGTTTGCCAGCCTTTGTACAGCTTTTGTCGGGTTTTGTGCCATAAACCGTGCCAGACAGAAATGCCCCCACCTTACTGCCGTTTTTTGTCAGGAGAGGCCGTTAGGCAAGGGATGTCAGCAAGGGAGAGTGCCATGACATTGAATGAGATCGCCGCGCAGTTGGTTGAGGGGTGTAAAACCGGGCAGGAGTCTGCCAACCTGGATGCGCTTTATGCGCCGGACGCCGTGTCGGTGGAGGCGATGGATCATGGCCAGGGGCGCGAAACGCACGGGCTGGACGGTATTCGCGGCAAGCATGCGTGGTGGGATTCGGCCTTTGAAGTGATGGAGGCAGATGTGAGCGGGCCGTTTCCGCATGGCGAAGACCGCTTTGCTCTGACATTTGCGGTCAAGGCCAAGGACAAGGCGACCGGCGAGGTCACCGATATGAACGAGGTTGCGGTGTACCACGTGGCAGGCGGCAAGATCGTGCGCGAGGAGTTCTTCTACGGCGCCTAGCGGGTCGAGGCCCGGCGCAGCAATTCGGCGGCGTCGGGACGGTCGAGCAGGGTTTCGGTCACGTCGAGGCCCGACAGGCCCGCGTCTGTGTGTTGCGTCAGCCGCTGGGTCACCTCATCCGGGACCACAGGCTTGGTGCGCGTGTCGATGACCATGGATTCCGCGGCGATGCCTTCGGCATAGATGATCTGATGGGTGTCAAAGAGCAGTTCGAAATAGTCGACAAAGCCGCCGTCTTGGACGGTCACGCTGTCGCCGTTGACCAGGTGGCGGGCCTTGACCAGAAGTTCCGAGCGGCCCGCGCCGAGCCGGTCCTTGCGTTGGTAGATGAACAGGCGGTGATCGGGCGACACGATCAGGTCGCGGTCGTTGTTCAGCGTGCCTGCCCGGATGCGGATCGGGGCAAAGTCGCCGACGGCGCGCACCGTCGACTGGCCGATCCACCGCACCTCTTGCACGCCGTCATTGCGCGTCAGGACGCGGTCGCCGACGTTCAGGTCCTCGATCGGCGTCTGGGCACCCGAGGCCAGCGTGATGTGGGTGCCGCGGGTGAACCGCGCACAGGCGAGGTGCGCGAATTTGGTCCGCAGATCGTCGGTCGCAATGCCCACCAGCGCATAGGCGGTGCGCGCGGTCAGGGCTGCGAGTGGCAGCAAGTAGATCTCGGCAATGTGGCCGGCGCCATCGACCTCGACCAGCACCAGCGCGTCGGTGATCTGGCCGTCGGGCGACATCAGCGTCAGCGCGCTGTCGAGGTGCAGCGTGGCGCCGGGATGGCCCAGGGCGCTGCCGCCCGCCACGGTCAGGTGGTCGGCATCGGTGACGTGCAGCGTCAGCCGTTCCGGTTCAGCCCCAGGGGCCAGCATATAGACGTCGTCAAGCATCAACTCGTCCGCGACCGACAGCGGATCGCCCAGGTTGGCCCCGTGGCTGACCACAAAGGCGGCGGCCGGCAGGACCGGCAAGCTTTGAGGTGGGGGGGCGTTTGGGTCGGTCATGGGTGTGGGGCGTGCCTGGGGTTCAGCCGAAGGTCTAGGGTAGAATTGTGGCGGGCATCGGTCAACGGTTCGGTCTTTTACTGGCGCCACGGTGAAGAGGCGGTTACCTCTGGGGCCCGAAGCGCAAAGGAGAGCGATGATGGATTTGGGAATTGCAGGCAAGCGCGCGGTGGTGTGCGCGTCGTCCAAGGGGTTGGGCCTGGGCTGTGCCGAGGCACTGGCAGAGGCGGGTGCGGATCTGGTGATGAACGCACGCGGGTCAGAGGCGCTGGAGGCGGCGGCAGAGGCCATTCGGGCGGCCCACGGGGTCAACGTGACCACAGTGGCCGCAGATGTGGCCACGCCCGAGGGCCAGGCCGCACTGCTGGAGGCGGCGGGTGCGGCGGACATCCTGGTCAATAACGCGGGCGGCCCGCCCCCGGGGATGTGGAGCGACTGGGATCGCGACGATTTTATCACCGCGCTCGATGCAAACATGCTGGCGCCCATTGCGCTGATCAAGGCGCTGGTGCCGGGCATGATGGCGCGCGGCTGGGGCCGGGTGGTCAACATCACCTCGCAATCTGTAAAGGCGCCGATCCCTGTTTTGGGCCTGTCCAATTCGGCCCGCGCCGGGCTGACGGGCTATGTCGCGGGCACCTCGCGCCAGGTGGCGGGCAAGGGCGTGACGATCAACAACCTGCTGCCCGGCATCCACGCAACCGACCGCGCCGATGCGTTGGATGGGGGTGTGGTGGCGGCCAAGGGCATCACGTTGGAAGAGGCCCGCGCCAAGCGCGCCGCGACCATCCCCGCGGGTCGCTATGGCACGCGCGCCGAGTTCGGCGCGGCCTGCGCGTTTCTCTGCTCGCAACACGCGGGGTTTATTGTGGGTCAGAACCTGTTGCTGGACGGCGGGCAGACGGTGGCGACGATTTAGGGCGCGTTTGCGCAGGCAAACGCGCCCAGTGGCAAGGGCAGCTTTTGCATGGCAAAAGCTGCCAGCCACACAGACGATCTGCCGGGCGCGACGGCACGTTTGCGCATGCAAACGCGCCCGGTGGCAAGGGTAGCTTTTGCATGGCAAAAGCTGCCAGCCACCCAGACGATCTGCCGGGTGCGACGGCACGTCTGCTCAGGCAAACGCGCCCAGTGGCAAGGGTAGCTTTTGCATGGCAAAAACTGCCAGCCACACAGACGATTCATAGAGCACGCCCCAAGTGCCAATCCCGGAGACCCACACCACCCCGCCCAAACTCATGGAGACGCCACATGGCCAAAGCCGCCCCTACCTTCTCGCTCAAGGACCAACTCTTTAACGCCGACAGTCTCGGCGATCTGGCGGATGAGTTTGCCGCTGGGGTTCCTGGCTTTGACCGGGATGCGTTTCACGCGGCGGCGCTGTCGGGGGTGGCAGAGCGCACCTTGCTTGATTGCCTGGACTGGTTTGCCGACTGTTTGGAGCCCTATTTGGCACCGGATTTTCCAACCATGGCGGACCAGTTAGAGGCGGCGATGCCTGCGCCGCTGGACCCCGGCCTGCGCGATGATGACTTTGGCCGGTTTATCCACGCTGTACCCGGCGTTCTGGCCGCGCGGCACGGGGTGGAGGATCACCGGGACCGCGCGCTTGATCTGCTGCATGCCGCGACGCAGCGGTTTTCGATGGAGTTCTATATTCGCCCCTTTCTGAACCGCTGGCCCGATGAGACCCTTGCCCGGCTGCGCGACTGGGCGGTGGACGACAATTACCACGTGCGCCGTTTGGTGAGCGAGGGGACGCGGCCCAAGCTGCCTTGGGCGCGCAAGGTTGATCTGCGCCTGGACCAGACGCTGCCGCTGCTGGATCTGTTGCAGGCGGACGGGGCGCGCTTTGTCACGCGGTCGGTGGCCAATCATCTGAACGATATATCCAAGACGGATGCGCAGGCGGTGCTGGACCGGTTGGCGGCGTGGGAAGAGGAAAGCACGCAGGACCCCAAAGAGCGCGCGTGGATGCAGCGCCACGCCTTGCGCGGTTTGGTCAAGGACGGGCATCCAGGAGCGCTGGCGATGCTGGGCTATGCCGGGGCGGTGCCTGTGGATGTGTCGGTTGTCGTGGACACGCCGCAGGTCGCCTTGGGTGCTGCGCTGGAATTTTCGGTACGCGTGGCGGCGGAGGTGGCGTTGCCCGTGCTGGTGGATTACCGCATCCGCTTTGCCCGGCCCGGCGGACGGACAGGCGAGAAGGTGTTTAAGCTGAAGGTCGGCGCGGTGCGGCCGGGCAAGCCATTGGTGGTGCGCAAGGTGCACAAGCTGAAGGCCAACGCGACCACGTTTGAGCTGCACAAG
The DNA here is from genome assembly GCA_038525395.1 of Pseudomonadota bacterium. Lineage (GTDB taxonomy): Bacteria > Pseudomonadota > Alphaproteobacteria > Rhodobacterales > Rhodobacteraceae > Tateyamaria. The sequence goes on from JBCBHS010000033.1 coordinate 14,870, forward strand.
GGCGCGCATGGGCTGGTGGTGCAGGTGAATGGGGTGGACCGGGCGGAGGCGGTGTTTGAGATTGTATGAGGTCGGGGGGCGGTCTGTTTTGCCCGCCTTGCGGGGGCAAAAGGCGCCCGCCCACCGACCCGTTTTTGGGCGCTTTGTGGATCGGGGATGCGGCTGATGGGTTTTGCAAACCGTCCTTGCCACTGGCCGCGATTGCCCGCGCAACCGCGGCCTACTTGCGAGCTATCCCATAGCCTGATACCTCCCGACTGTTTTAATCGGGAATGACCGCGTGAAGCTGGATCAAGTGGCAGCGCCTCGGCTGGAAATACGCAACCTCATGCGCAGCTTTGGTGGCCGCCGTGTGGTGGATGGGGTGAGCCTGTCGATCGAGCCGGGGCAGGTGACCTGCCTTTTGGGCCCCTCGGGTTGTGGCAAGTCCACGACGCTGCGCATGATCGCGGGCGTCGAGATGCAGGACAGCGGCGAGATTTACGTGGACGGCGCGCTGATCTGCGACACAGTGTTCCGTGTCCCGCCCGAGCAGCGCGAGATTGGGCTGATGTTTCAGGACTTTGCCCTGTTTCCGCATCTGAGCGTCGCGGGCAACGTGGCCTATGGGCTGACCGGGTCCAAGGCGGACAAGCGGGCACGGGTCGAAGAGATGCTAGAGCGGGTGCGCATGGGGCGGTTCATCGACATGTTCCCGCATCAGCTGTCAGGGGGCGAGCAGCAGCGCATTGCCCTGGCGCGCGCGCTGGCGCCGCGGCCGCGGATCATGCTGATGGACGAGCCGTTTTCCGGCCTCGACAACCGCCTGCGCGACGGCATTCGGGATGAAACGCTGGCGATCCTCAAGGAAGAAGACACCGGCGTCTTGCTGGTGACGCATGAACCTGACGAGGCGATGCGCATGGCCGACGAGATTGCGCTGATGCGCGACGGGCGGATCGTGCAGCGCGGCGCGCCCTACAACGTCTATACCCGGCCTGTGGACCGCGCGTCGGTTGCGTTTTTCAGCGACGCGAACCGCCTGCCCTCGGTGGTGCAGGGCGCCTTGGCCATGACGCCCTTTGGCCGCTTTCTGGCGCCCGGCGTGGCCGATGGCACGGCGGTTGACATCGTGTTTCGCCCGCAGCACGTCAAGATTGACTTTGACCGCGCGGGCGTGGGGCCGGGGCCCACGGCGACCGAAGGCACCGCGGCGCGGGCGGCAGTGGTGCGGGCGCGGTTTATGGGCAATGAAAGCCTGGTGGAGTTCCGCCTGGATGCGGGCAACGCTCTGATCAAGGCGACCGTGCCGGGCGTGTTCCTGCCGCAGGCGGGCACGGTCATGTGGCTGCGCATCCGGCGCGACAAGTGTTTTGTCTTTGCCGACGAGGGAGGTGCCTGATGGGGCCGATGATTGTGGAATTTGGCCTGGGCACGTCGCTGCGCCGGGGCAGCTATACCGAGGCTGCGGCCCGTGCGGTGCGCGCGGCACTCTGGCGCAATTCGATCAACCTGGCGGAATATATGGGCGTGGGCAAAGAGGACATGCGCATTGAGGTGCGCATTGGCTGCGCGCGCCCCGATCTGGTGGACACCAGTGTGCTGGCAGAGGTGTTTCCTTATGGCCAGACGTCCTTTGTCGTCGCGCGTGGCGGCCTGGACGTGGCGCGCCCCGAAGGCGTTGGCAACCCCACGGTGATGGCGCAGGCGGCGCTGATCGTGTCGGTGGAGGCGTCTGCGCATGGCTGAGCAACGATTGATCATCGAGATGGCCCAGGGCGTGGACCTGCACGGCCGCGACGACACTAAGGCCGCCCGCCGGGCGGTGGAACAGGCGCTGCAAGGCGCGTCCCTGCCGATCTTTGGGACGCTGGGCGTGGCGCGCGAGACGATGCGCGTCGTGGTGCACATCGGCGTGCCCCGGCCTGAGGCGGTGGACGCGGCGGTGATTGCTGCCTTGCTGCCCTATGGATCGGTCGAGGTTATCCCGGAGGTGGGCGGCCTGGACGTGCCTGTGGCGGGGGACGTGGCGGTGATGGCCGTTGCGGCGATTGAGGTGTTTTTGCCTGCGCGGTGAGGGGTGGGGTTGGAGGGCTTGGTCTGTGGAACCCGCCAAATCGCCGGAGGGCATTGGGCGCCAATCAGCCCCGAGCGAACATGCATCGCCCCATTCAAAGCCGCAATAGCTGCCCTTCATCGCACGACGGAGGAACTCACAGGCTGCGGGACTTTGCCGCTATTCGTTTTTCTGGCTTTGCTGACGCAGCATCGGTTCGATGGTGCGGCACGCTCACTGCTGCGTTGCTCCCAAAGTCGTCACAGCGGTCTTCCGTAGACGACCAAGAGCCACAAATCACGCACCACCTTTCCGCTGCAAACAGGATTTGCACTCAAGAAGCCGGACAGACCAGCCTTCTACTATTGTCATTTGAACGTCGTCTTTTGCTGAAAGCTTGGGTCGCGAGCGCATGCACTGGTACTAATGCAATCACGCTTCTACCACTGACCAGCTTTACACAACCATCAGCACCAGCATGACTGTGGCCATTCCCATCATCATCATCAAATTTTCGGTAAAGCCCACGAACCCGAGCGGCACGTTAAAGTTGCCGCCGACGCAGGCGCATTTCAGTTCCTGCTTGTCGATATAGACGGCATTGAAAACGATGGCAGCACGCACCGTGGCGATAAAGAGCGCGGCCGGGGCGGCAAGCAGGGGCAGTAGCATCCCCGTCATCAAAACGCCCGCACCCGTCCCGACCCACGGATAGACATACGCGTAGGGCACCCATTTCCCGGCCAGCAGGTCGTAGTTGAGGAACATCGTCTTGAAGCCCTCGATATTGCGCAGCTTCTGCATCCCCAACAGGATCATCGACACCAAGATGAACCAGCCAAGCGCTTGCCATGAGATCGTGCCAAGAAAGCCGATGGACCGCGCGAACGCCGTCGCGGCAGCGACGGCGACGAGGTAGATCACCGGCGTATGGCTAATCATGTCGGGATCGTAGTCGGTTAGCTTTTGCCGAAAAGCGTCATATCCGTCGACCCGCGCGCCCGCGAGCCACACCTGCGGTGTCGTGGGATCGTTGTACGATTCCTTGGATGCATCGAACTCGGGGCGTTCACGGAACAGTCGATCATCCACACCATAGCCGTTGGACTTCAGAAGCCAACGCGCCTTTTGACCCACCGGGAACAGATGGTTCGGTAGGGCCATGCGGTACAGAGCGGCGGATTTTCCGGTGGCGGCAGCTGCGGGATCAGTTGTTACGTCTACGACGTTGCCAGTGTCCTTCGGCGTGATAGGCTTCCTTTGTGTCAGCGTTCAGTTCGGGGCGTGCCAGCGGTTGCATCCCCATTTGCTTTAATATCCTCAATATATCGCTGCATTTCCGGGATCTCGCCGCGCTGCGCCTCGATGATCGCATCGGTCTGTCCGCGCACACGCGGATCGGATAGGTTGGCGCGTTCGCTGGCTCAGGATCGCGATGGAATGGCGCGGGATCATCGCCATCATCCATGCAATATCTCCCACCGTGTCCTGTGACCGGACAAGGTAGAGACCGGCGGCGGCGGCAACGGCTGCCCCCGCGAAGATTGCGATGTTGGATTTCCGAGCGGAATACTTCCCCAGCATGAAGGTAAGCACGATGATCGCTATCATCCCGCCCATGTACAGGGCCATCCACATGCGGGTCAGCGAAAAGAAGATGTGATCCAGCGCATAGGTGTTGAGATACATCTGGCCGTACATCACCACGGTTGAGGTGCCGATCATGGCAAAGAGCCGGCCGTAGCCACCGCCCTTGCTACCCTGATGCGGGTTACGTGAAACCCTTGTAGAACCTCTTCGTTGCGCCATTGTCTGCCCATTCAGTATTCCCCGATAGGGCATAAAGTATGGATGGCTGCTAAAGGGTCCCGAGCAGGAGCGTTGCCCGCATGAAGGCCAACAAGGAAAAGACGCTGGACCGCCTTTCACGTCTCGAAGGACAGGTGCGCGGTGTCGCCACGATGGTCGAGAGCGACCTATACTGCATAGAGATCCTCGCGCAGACGGCCGCGATCCGGTCGGCCTTGCCGGGGGTCGAGAAGCTGATCCTCGAACAACACGCGAAGCATTGCGTCCAAGCCGCGATCAAAAGCGGCGACCCGGAAGACCGGCGCGCCAACTTCCACGAGTTGATCGGGCTGTTGCAGAAGGCCGCGCGGTAGCCTGTCAGGCAGCGACCCGGCCCCTTAAGCGACCTCGAACCAGCCCATCATCCCGGATTTTTGATGCGACAGCATATGGCAATGCAGCATCCAGACGCCCGGATTGTCCGCGACGAAGGCAATTTCCAGCGTCTCGTCCGCTCCGATCAGAACTGTATCGCGCACGTCGCCTGGCGTGTTCAGGGCCCCGCTTCGGGCCAGTACCGTAAAATGATGGCCATGTAGGTGGATGGCGTGGGTGAACGCGGAGCGATTGGTCATTTCAAGATGCACCGTCCGGTCAATGGCCGCGCTGAACATAGGCGCCTCCATTCCCATCGCGACGCCATTGAAGGCCCAGACCATTCCGTTCGAGGCCAGCTCACGGAACCCCATCGTTTCGCCGCGATAGGTCGCTTCCGTCATCCCGCGCATGGCACCGCCCTCCATCAGCAGTACCTCGCGTTGCGGATCCGACAAATTAGGCGCGGAAAGCGTACCCCAGGCAGGCAAAGGCCTGACGTCGGCCTTCATTGGTGCAAGGGGCGCGCCGGTGGGCGTGAATGCCGCAATCTCGGCCCAGTCCCCTCTGCCCGGGTCGAGCAGAAGCGGCAGGGTCTCTACGGAGGCTGTCGGCATGTCGATCACCACATCCGCACGCTGTGCGGGGCCAAGCAGGACCGTGTCTACCGCACGCGGCTGCACTGGATGGCCGTCAAGCGCGATCAGCCGCGGCGACAGGCCGGGCAGCGCCAAGGGCATGACACGCCCCGTCGCGGTGTTGATTAGGCGCAAACGCACGCGCGCGCCCGGTCGCACGGGCAGGTCGGGATACGCCGCGCCATTCACCGTCACCGTATTCCCCATCCGTCCGCCATGGGCGGCAGCGTGCAGATCGTCCCAACGGCCCTCGACGATGGCCGCATCGGCATCCAGCAGCCAGTCGTCCAGCACCAGCGTCAGTTCGCGTGTCGCGGCCCCCATCTCACCGAGCCAGCGCTCCCGATCTTCAACAATTAAGGGACCTGCCAGCCCGCGCGCCACCTGTTCCGTGCTGCGGTTGTGCGCATGATACCAGTAGGTCCCGGGATCGGGGGCCACGAAGTCATACTCGAAGCTCTCGCCCGGCGGCACGGGGGCCTGCGTCAGCGGGGCGGCCCCGTCCATCGCGTTCTCGATCCGTATGCCGTGCCAATGCACTGCCGTCCCTTGCGGCAGATCGTTCTGGAGGCGGTAACCGATCCGCTCACCGGCAGTGAGGCGGATTTCCGGGCCGGGGATCACGCCCGCGCCCTGTGTCGCGTAAGCCCAGACAGGCGTGGTCGGGTATCCGGCAGGGGCAAGCTGTGCGGTTGACGGGGCGGCCCGCAGGACTGGCAGGGCCGTATCGGCCATGGCCGAGCGAGGCAGAAATGTCGTTGCGCTCAAAGCGGCAGCTCCGCTCAGAAATGCACGTCGTGAGGTATGGGTCATGTCGGTTTTCCAGTCAAAGGTTCACCGGGGGCGTGGTGATCGAGGTCAGAGTGGATGTCGTCAGCAGGATCAGTGCGACGACGATGATTTCCATGCGGATCGAGCGGCGCAGCCTACCAGGGGCCGAAGGATCGCCGAAGGCAAGAGCGGGCACGAGCCGGAGCTTGTTCTTTGCAGCCAACCCCAGAAGACTGGTGACGACGACCAGCTTGGCAATAAGCGTCCAGCCATAGGCCGTGCCAAACAGTCCATCGAGCGAGCCGATCATGAGCCAGGCGAAGGTCATGCCAACGAGAACGAGGACCGCGACGGTCCCGCTGGCAATTTTACCGAAGTGGTGAAGCAGGTCCGCGCCGCCGGTTAGGCCCGACGCGCGGTGCAAAGGTGCCAAAGCGCCGACCCAGAACGCCCCGGCCAGCAGATGCGCGGCCACGAGAGCCGCGAGAAGCAAGCGTGGATCACCGAGAGAATGACCGACCAGCGCGTAAGACAGTGCCACCAGCAATGCGCCCAAAAGGCTTGCCGCCAATCCGATGGTCCCTTCAATTAACACAGCGAGGATCAGCAATTCACCTACCCCGCGCCAGAGCGCCGCGGTGCCCAGTGGGCTGTCCCAAACCAGACCAAGCATCATAGGATCGATAGCGCCCTCAAGACCCATGCCGGAAATACGGGCAGACCGTATTCCAAAGCGGAGCGCCAGCACGACGAGACCGAGAAGAGCCGCGCTGACGGCAAGTTTTCGTGCGAGGCGCAGCACGTCATCCGGTGCCGACCGGAAGGTCGCGACGAAAAGCGGCCCGCCCATTGCGACCAGCGCCGTCGCATATCCGGCGGCTTTCGCGAGGATCGCCAGAAGCGCCCAGCCATCTATGGGGGCCAGCCCGTCCAACGGTCAGTCCGCAACCGTGAAGTCGAAGCTGCCCTGCATCACGTGGCCGTCAGAAGACAGGCCGCGCCAATCCACGGTGTAGGCCCCCGTCGGCATATCTTCGGGCGGCATGGCCCGAAACTCCGTCACCGGATCAAGGCCTGTTTCACGGGTGATTTCCATCTCGCCCTCCGGCCCGGTCAGGGTGATGGCAGTGATGCGCATCGGATCATCGAAGCGCATCGCGATCACCTCCACGGTCTTGACGGTCGCGCCCACAGCGGGGGTCGTTGCGTCGGTCTTGGAATGGCCCAGCGCAACCGTTGCTGTCGCCAGCGCTGCCGCGAGGGCCAGAATAATACGCTTCATTGCCTGTTCTCCAATACACTGTGATGGTCGCGGATCTCCTGCGGCCAGGTAGATTTGATATAGCTCAGAACGGCGATGATCTCATCATCCGTCAAAACATCCTGATAGATCGGCATGTTGTTTTCATAGTCGGGATCGCCGATCAGCACGGCGGTCCCATATTTGGTCAACCGGAACAGCGTGTATCCGTCATGGTGCCACGTATGGCCGGTTTCATCATGCGGCGGCGCGGGAAGCCGCCCGTCCGGGCCGGGGACGCGCCAGTTGGGCTGACCTTCGAGGTTCGCACCGTGGCAGGAGCCGCAATTCTCTGCGTAAACCGCCTGTCCAAGGGCCACCACGTCCAGGTCGGAAGGCAACAGCACGGTCTGGGCCGGTGCCGAGGTGCCCGACCCGAAGGCGAGAGCGGCGGCGCCCGCAAGAACCGCTGCCCCCAGCCCCAGTACCACAGTCCGGTTCACAGACCGGCCTGAAAGAAGACCGCGCCTGTCCCGGCGGTGCCACCGAAGGCCAGCACATCATACCGCGCGGTTGGATCGTCGCCCATGCCCGGGGAGCCGAATGGCATTCCAGACACTGCAATCCCTGCTACGTCGGGGCGTTCTTCGAGCAGCTTGGCGAGGGCCGCGAACGGGAAATGACCTTCGACCACATAGCCGTCGATCATCGTGGTATGGCAGGACCACATCGTGCCAGGCACATCGTTGTCCAGCTTTACGCTAGTGACGGCGCGGGTGTCCGTCACCTCGATGTCATAGCCTTCTTCGCGGGCCAGCGCGACCCAGGCACCGCAACAGCCGCAGGTCGGGCTTTTGGTCACGTGCATCGTGCCATGATCGGGCATGTTGGAATGGCCATCCGCATGGGCCGTGCCTACTGCGCCAAAGGAGGCGAGGCCAAGCGCGAATTCTGCGGCAGGGGTGAAGGCAAGCAGTGTCTTGATCGGTTTCATGTCTTTTCCTCTCGACAGAAATACGCACCGGCAGGGCCGGCTTTGGTGTGATTGCAAAGAAGGGACCGCGACACAGGGAGCGCGGCAGGCACTACACTGCGCGGGGAGGATCGAGAGGGCCGGACGGTTCTATTCCCGTCAGCAACAGGTTTGCGGCGATGAAGACATCCTGGCAGGTCGCAGGGGCGGCGTCGTGCAGGTGAGAACTCGGAAGCAACGCGGGAAGGCCGTGACAGTTTTGGGTGCGCTCAGAGATTTCCGAACAGCACCCCGGTAGATCGTCTGCCACGTCACTTATCGCCGCGTGGCTATGCTCAATGTCAGCCATATGGCCCGCGTCCATCACGTCGGAAACCGAAGCAGACAGCGCAACCATAATAACAAGAACAAGCCAGATAAAACACATGCCTCAAACCTACTTAGGTTATGTGGACCTATGCAAGTAACGGCTGCGATACATCCTGTCGCGGCGTCAATGCGCGCGCGTCTTCTCGATGCGCCATAATCAGTTGATGTTTGCGATGACGATCCTGGCTCGCCATCAATTCAGACAGCCTAGTGCCCTTATCCGGGCGCCGACGCTGGGATCATCGCTGGTCACGGCGGTTCGATGCCGTTTTCGACTTCGGACGTTTTCTCAGTTTAGCGATATCCCTTGCAAGCTGTGCTGCGTGGGCCGGAACCATGATCTGGCATTGTGCCAGGGCAGGCTGCGCACTGGCCGAAGCATCTTTAGGTGTCGAGATCTATAACCGTGATGCAATTTTGCGTTCGCCTACCCAACTTGCGGGTTTGCCGAGGGCCGGTTTTCTATCTGCCTTGCAAGTTCAACCGAAGGCAGCTTTGAGCATGATCGAAACCCCTGCACGCGAGATTCAGACCCAAAGGCACGTATACAAATGCTGTGCCTTTGCCATGTACTTGACCGGCTTGATGCATGGCTCGACCTTCACGGAGAACCAGAAAGGAGCGAAAGGATCACGGCTGCCGACCAGATCGGCGTTTCGCCACCCGCGCTATATCGCGAACCGGCGCGAGGGCGGCGCTAAATCGTTTCGGTCTTGGCAAACGCGAAACACTTTTGGTCAACCAGGGGCAGATGTCGAACCGCTCGGTAATACTCACTGCACCTGACCTGCTCCGCTTGCAGTCCGCATTTATAGGTCAGCTCTGTTCAGGGTTTGGTCCTCTTTTGACCGTTGGTGATACTCCCGCGGGCTGAGCCCGTTCAGGCTCGTGTGCGGGTGGTGATAGGTGCGTCGTCGCGCCATGCAGCAATTAGATGGCAGGCATGGTGCAGGGTCGGGAACAGGTGTTGATTGAGGCATTCATCCCGCAGGCATCCGTTGAAGCTCTCCACCGGGTCGTTTTGCATCGGGTTTCGCCCGCCCTCTCGCGCACCCGAGCATACGTTGCCGGGCAACGCGCGCGATGCAATGCCATTAAACCTGGCGATCCTCCTGCCACTTCAGCATTGCGTTCGACATTGGCTCTGTGCCCCCTCCCGGCAGAGTTGCTTTGCAAATCGCCTGCAGGGCAACGGTTGTCGCTGATCACCATGAAGGGGAAGCCACGCATCTCGGCGATCCGGTCCAGTTCGCGGATGACACGGATGCCGGAGACCTGTGTGTCTATGACCGGCGCCCGTCTTCCAGCGCGTCGGATATTAAGTCGAGCGGCCATCTCTGGTTGGGCCCCAGTGGCATGGCCATCGGTGTTTGGGTGCCGACCGGGTGCTTGCGTCTGCCGCGTTTACAAACGGTTAACACTTCTTCACCGCGCACGGATACGCCAAGCGTCTGCCGCACATGATCGATGCACCGACGGCGACCGTAAAAGCTCAGAGGTTTCCCCATGCGGTCTCGGTCAGGATAAACTTGTCCAGCGTCATTCCTTGCCCCCGCAGCACCTTAACCGGCCGCGGCTCCGACACCACGTCTTCGAGCTTCTCTCGCTTTCCAGCCAGTCTCTGGTCCTCCTAAAAACGGGATATGCGTATCCCAGTGGGTAGACCACTTTCAGGGGGTTCTTCCATGCGGCTCGACTCATAATAAAAGCTTCGGTTTTCTAGGCAGAGGACCCTGCTGCCTGTCGACGTCACGTGCTGAATGTCCGCTATTAAGGCTTTCTCTTGCAGATCGACAGTTGCTGGTCGCATGTCACATGACATTCGCACGGTATCCGGTATTATTCCGAAATGTCGTCTGTTCTCAACACCTACAGCCTCACGTGGCAGGTTTCGCCGGACCTGCTTGGTATCGTCAATCAAGCCGGGGTGTTCGTCGAAACCAACCCGGCCTGGCAGGCTGTTCTCGGGTGGTCTGAGGTCGAGATCAGAAGCATGGTCTTTACCGACTTTCTACATCCCGACGATGTGGACCGCACGCTGGCATTGTTCACCACAATGAAGGCCGGCCAACCTGCTCTGCATTTCGAGAACCGATATAGATGCAAGGATGGGTCCCATCGTTGGTTGTCATGGGTGGCTGTTCCCGAGGGCGATGTCTTTGTCTGCAGTGCGCGTGACGTCACGCAGGACAAAGCGCGTGCCCGTGCGTTGCAATCCAGTGAGGACGAGGCTGTGTTGCGCGAACAGTTTATTGCCATCTTGGGGCACGACCTGCGCAATCCGTTGGCCACCATCGCCTCTGCTGTCCGCATCGCGTCGCGCCAACCCCATGATGACGAAGTCGCCGCGATGTTCGCAGCCATCAATGGCAGCACGGAAAGGATGGCGAAGCTGATCGACACGATCATGGACTTTGCCAGGGCGCGTCTGGGCGGTGGCATTCCAGTTGACTTGAGGCCGATTGCCGACCTTGCAGCGGGTTTTGAACGCGTGGTTGAGGAGGTGCGCATCGCGCATCCCCAACGCCAGATCGAAACTGCGTTGGACTTCGACGGTCATTTGAATTGTGATCCTGCGCGCCTGGATCAGCTCTTGTCGAACTTGGTGGCCAATGCCGTGACACATGGGTCGATAGACACGCCAATTCGGGTCAAAACAGAGGCTGCGGATGGCTGTTTTGTTCTTTCTGTCACGAATTCCGGAAAGGCCATCCCGAAGGATATTCGCGCAAATCTGTTCAAGCCATTCGAGCGTTCGGATGAGAGCCCGTCGCTTCAGGGATTGGGACTGGGGCTTTATATCGCGGATCAGATCGCAAAGGCGCATTCCGGCGAAATATCCGTAACGTCCAACGCGCAGAGCACGGTGTTCCGCTTTGCGATCCCATTGTCTTGAAAAGGCCCCCTCCGCCTTCGCCTTAGTTTAATCTGAGGGATTGTGTGGAAACCTCGGCGTCAAGGCTTGGGTCCGCCACATGGACAGCGTTGTGTACGACAGGCGTCAATAGAAGCGCCGCCGCCCTGCAAAGCAGGTTAAGTATGCAACCGCTGCTATTGCGTAAGGTGCGCGACGCGCACGCTGACGTCCATCGAGATCAGAGCGCTCGGTATTCCAACAAAACTGCCTGTCACCGGCGCCACCTGTTCGATCCTGCGCGCCACGGCGACGGGGATCAGGTTGGCCGCGCCGACCGACTGATTGGTCGGATCGAACGGGATCCATCCGGCGCCGGGCACAAAAACCTCGACCCAAGCGTGGGTTGAGCCTTCGCCCGCAGACCCGGTCAAGTCGGCGTTCGGATTTGAGAGATAGCCGGACACAATCCGCGCCCCAAAGCCCAGTGTCCGCGCTGCTTCGGCAAATAGAACCGCGAAATCGCGGCAGGTGCCCCAGCCCCTGTCCAGTGTTTCGAGCGGTCCTTGCGTCCCTTCCGTCTCGCGGCTTTGATAGGCGACCTGCGCCGTCACGCCATTGGCGACATCTTTGAGCAGAGAGAGCGTATCGGTCGGCCGCTGCATCACGAACCCTTCGACCCAGTCGGACAGCCGACCGGCGTCATCCTGATATTGCGGCGCGGCAAGTGGCCCGAGATCGGTCATTGCGTCATTCAAATAGACAAACGGATAAGAGGCCGCGTCGGCCGAGATCGGGAAGACAGGCCAAACCGGTGCGGTCAGATCGGCGATCATATGCGCCTTGATAGCAAGGGTATCGCTTGCGGCGTCGAAGGTTGCGTTTGCTACGGAGTTCCCGGCCACGTCGGTCGACCAGTCGATACGTGCGTCGGGCGACACATCCAGATCGAAACTGACCAGTCGCAGATCGCGTGTCTCGCGCGGGCGCAGCATCATCCGGTGCGGGCCCAAGGATACGGAATCTGCGTACCGGTACGTCGTTTCATGTTGGATTTCGATCCGTGACATGATTTACGCCCAGACCGCGCGACCCAAGGACCGTTGATGGCATATGAAGGCGCGGCGCACATCATCGGCGCCCAAGGGTGTTAAGTGTCGGACAATCAGCCCCTTTTGCGGACGCGCGCGGCGTTGATTCAACACCGGCACCTTAGGCCACTTCCACAACGATCTTGCCTACCGCGTGCCCCTCTTTCAAAGCGCCGTAAGCCGCTGCCGTTTCCGCCATGCCGTAGGTGCTGTCGATGACGGTCCTGATCGTGCCGTTTTCGATCAGCCCGGCCAGTTGGCCCAGCATCTCGCCATCCGGCTCCATGAAAAACCACTCGAACCGGACGTCGTTTTCTTTGGCCAGATTGTCGGTGTCCTGCCCCTTGATCGACACCAGCCTGCCGCCCTTTTTCAGCACCTTGAACGATCGGTTGAGCGTCTCGCCGCCCAGCATGTCGAAGACCATGTCGTAGTCGGAAAGCTCATCCTCGAACGCCTGAGTATTGTAGTCGATCACGACATCCGCGCCGAGACTGCGCACCAGGTCCGCATTGCGCGGGCTACAAGTGGTCGCGACATGGGCACCGATGTGTTTTGCAATCTGGATCGCCAATGTGCCGACGCCGCCCGAGCCTGCGTGGATCAGCACCTTTTCGCCCTGTTTCAGGTTCCCCTTGGTGATCAGTGCCTGCCAAGCCGTCAGCCCGGCCAGCGGAACGGAGGCGGCTTCGACATGGCTGATGTTTTCAGGTTTCAGCGCCATTTCGTCTGCTTTCAGCCGCGCGATTTCCGCGATGGCGCCCGCATCGTCCTGGTTTGCGCGGGCAAAGACGGCATCGCCGACCTTGAACCCGCTCACCTTGCTGCCGACGCTGGTGATCACGCCGGATACGTCAAAGCCCATGACGTGGGGGAATTGCAGCGGGATGTTGTCCTTCATCACGCCGGACTGAAGGATGTAGTCAATCGGGTTCAGGCTGGCGGCGTGGACCGAAATCAGAACCGAGTCATCCTGCAAGTCAGGCTCGCCAACCTCGTCGATTTCGATGTCTGTTTCGTAGTCACGGATGATGGCTGCTTTCATGGTGCAGGCTCCTTTTGTCGGTGAAAGTGGGCGAGGCGCGCTCAGGCGTAAGCGCCCGCCGAATAGGTCAACTCATAGCTGTGGCTGTAAATTTCAAAGACGATGCCGAACGGATCTTCGACATAGACCATCCGATATGGTTTTTTGTCGGGAAAGTACTCGCGCACGGGCATCCGCTGCTTACCACCGGCGGCTAGAATTCTGGCCAGCAACCCTTCAAGGTCGGGGTCCTGAATGGCAAAGTGGAACGTGCCATGCTTGCGGAACGCCAGATTGTCCTGTGGGGCCGTGTTGCCGTCGAATTCGAACAGCTCCAGTCCGATCCGATCAGCCGTCGCTAAATGTGCAATGCGTAAATGCCCCCAGCCCGCGCCAAAGACATCGGTGCACATCACACCGATATCGCTGTCGTCCTCTGTGACGTCCGTCGGCGGCATGATCGTGTAGAACCCCAGGACCTCAGCATAGAATTTGACGGCCGCATCAAGATCCGGAACGGAAAGACCGATATGTGAAAAACTGCGTGGCGTGGGCAACATGTGCCATCCTTTCAAAGGTCGGTGCAATCACACCCGTTGGTCTGCGCAATCGGCAGACAATGCTCAGGCCGACTGCATCAAAAGGGTCTTGCCGACCCACGCGTCGCTTGTGACGGCATCGGCCAGAACGCGCGCGACATCGCCGCGCGCGGCTTTGGCCTTTGGGTCGACGTCGTCGCCGAACTTCATGTCGCCGCTGCCATCCTCGTCGGTCAGCGCGACGGGGCGCACGATGGCATAGGTCAGGCCAGATCCCTTGAGGTACTCGTCGGCGTCATGTTTCGCCTTCAGGTAATGGCCCATGTCGGTGCTTGGATCAGGATCATCCGCGCCGACGCTGCTGAGCATGACAAAGCGGGACACGCCCGCCTTGGACGCGTGATCAATCAAGCTGATCGCGCCGTCGCGATCGATTTTGTCGGTCATGTCCGCGCTGGTGTCGCCACCTGATCCGGCGGCAAAGATTACCGCCTCGCACCCGTTGCACACACCGTCCTGAAGGTCCGCAAGGTCGGCCATGCGCGTCTCTGCCTGATCCGGCAGTTTGCTGGTGTCCGAGCTTTCGCGCACCAGAGCGATGGGGGCGTGCCCCTCTGATACGAGTGTGTTCATAAGGCGTGTACCGGTGGCGCCGGTGGCGCCTGCGACAAGAATTTTCATGACAAGGTCCTTTGTTGAATTTGAAGATGGGCCGCGCTCGTGGGGCGGCTCAAAGATCGGGGGCCATCGGTCCGGCCACTTTTGTTGCGGCGATGTAGCCGTCCTGTTTTTGCAGGTCGTTCCAATAGGTTGCGACACGCGGCGCGTCGGCCAGAAAGCCAGTCGCGGCGAGGTTTGCCAGAAGGTAGGACATCTGGACGTCTGCGAGGGACGCTTTTTCACCAAAGAGCAGGCCGTGATCGGGCAGTGTCTGCGCGATATAACCCAGGTGCATCTGCAGGGTATCCCGCGCGATTTCGGCGATGTCCTCGCCTTTCATGGCTGGCAGCAGCACGTTCATACAGGCTGCGGCGAACGAACTTTCGACGTAATCCAGCATCTCTTCGTGCTGCGCGTAGGCGGCTGACCCCGGGTCCGGCGCGTGGGTGTGATCGTCGAATTTGCGCGTCAGATACCGCAGGCAACTTGCTGACTCGGCCAGACGCAGATCGCCATCCTCGATCACCGGCGATTTGCCCAGCGGGTGAACGTCGCGCAGCGCCTGAGGTGCGCGAAATGCATCGGTCCGGTCGTATCGGACCAGATCGTAAGGTTGGCCCAGATCCTCCATCAGCCAGATCAGCCGAATGGCGCGGGAGTAGGCGAGGCAATGGATGGTGATCACGGGGTCGGGTGTCCTTTTCGAGGGCTTTGGGCAAAGGGCGACAACGGGGTCGTCCCGGCATCGGCAGGCAATGCCTCAGGGCATGTAGATCGCCTTGACGTTGACGAATTCCTTCATGCCAAAGCCGCCATGCTCGCGCCCGAAACCGGAATCCTTGACGCCCCCGAAGGGCATGTTGGGGTCCGCCGCACCAAACGAGTTGATCCGCACCATGCCGGTGTCGAAATGATCGCGGGCCAGCTTGCGCGCCTTGCCTTCGTCGCGGGTAAAGATACCGCCGCCCAGCCCATAGCGGCTGTCATTGGCGATGCGCATTGCGTCTTCGTCATCCTTGGCCTTGATGACCGCGGCGACGGGGCCAAAAATCTCGTCATCATGGGCCGGTGTGCCGGGCTGGCAGTTCACCAGCACGGTCGCGGGATAATACTGACCCGTCCGGTCAGGCGCTTCGCCACCACACAGGATTTCCGCGCCACCCTTGACGCTTTCGGCGACCTGCGTGCAGATCGTGTCGAACTGTTCCTCGCTGGAAAGCGGGCCCAGTTGCGTGTCCTCGTCCTTGGGATCGCCCAGTGCGATGGCGCGCATCTGTTCGACAAAGGCACCGACGAAATCATCATACACCGCTTCGGTCACGACAAAGCGTTTGGCGGACACACAGGTCTCGCCATTGTTGAACAGGCGGCCCTGGACGCAGGTCTTCACGGCCAATTCGATGTCGGCGTCTTCGAGGACGAGATAGGCGTCGTTGGATCCAAGCTCCAACACCGTCTTCTTGAGGTTCTTGGCGGCAACCTGACCGATATGGCGGCCCCCGCCATCGCTGCCCGTCATGGTCACGCCGCGGATCAACTTGTGTTCGATCACCGCGTCCGACGTGTCATGATCAATGATCACCACATCGAACAACCCTTCGGGCAGTCCCGCCTCGAGACAGATGTCGCGCAGCATCAAACCGCTGCCCGTGCAGATCGAGGCATGTTTCAGGATGACGCCGTTGCCCGCCATCAAGTTGGACGCAAGCACGCGGGTCGGTTGGTAGACCGGGAAATTCCAAGGCTGAATGCTGTAGATGACCCCGATCGGGCAAAAGGCGACAAACCCCTGCTTGCCGTCCGCGCCATGCTGACGTTCTTCGTCGGCCAGCATGTCCGGGCCGTGCTCGGCCGTGTATTCGAAAATCTGCGCGCAGAGTTCCACTTCGGTCTTA
>JBCBHS010000034.1:0-25239 GCA_038525395.1 Pseudomonadota bacterium
GTACGGACAAGGTCAAAGCGCCCAAGCGGAAAAACATTGGTGATGAGTTTGCCCTGCGCGGCATTGCTGTCTGTGGCGGCTGTGATGTGCCGCTGCGGTCATCCTTGGCACGTGGCAAGTTGGGCAAGCGGTATCCTTACTATCTGTGCCAAACCAAGACATGCGACCATTACGGCAAGTCAATCAAGCGCGACACGCTCGAAGACAAGGTCGGCGCGCTTATCAAGGACTTGCAACCGTCCCCCGGTTTGATTGCACTGGCACGTGTGATGTTCCGCAAAGCCTGGGACATCCGCGCCGCACAAGCCAAAGACATCCGAGCTGCCGCTGCGCTCCAGATCAAGGCGATTGAAAAAGAAACCACGACGCTGCTTGATCGGATCATGGGCGCAAGCGACGTGCAGGTGATTGCGGCCTATGAAGTGAAGCTGGCCGATATGGAACGCGACAAAGCGCTGCTCGCCGAAAAACGCGACACCCAGGTTTTGCCCGTCGGAACGTTCGAGGAAAAACTAGAACCCCTGATACTGTTCCTAGCTAATCCATTGAAACTATGGGAAACAGGCTCCGTTTTTGCACGTCGGACAGTGCTGAAACTGGCCTTCGCAGACCGTATCAAATACGACCGGAATCAGGGACCTAGAACCCCGGAAATATCGTTTCCGTTCAAAGTGTTAGGGGGGTTATCAGACATCAATCTGAAAGTTGGTGCGGGTGAAGGGACTCGAACCCCCACGCCTCGCGGCGCCAGAACCTAA
The DNA here is from genome assembly GCA_038525395.1 of Pseudomonadota bacterium. Classification (GTDB taxonomy): domain Bacteria; phylum Pseudomonadota; class Alphaproteobacteria; order Rhodobacterales; family Rhodobacteraceae; genus Tateyamaria. The sequence goes on from JBCBHS010000034.1 coordinate 759, forward strand.
ATCTGGTGCGTCTACCAATTCCGCCACACCCGCATGCGGTCGCTTTAACAAAGCGAAAGGCGCGAGGCGAGAGGGATTCGGCGACTAAATGGGCAGAAACAGCGCGACATTAACCGTTTCTTGAGGTACCGTGCCCCTAACCTAGAGGCAGGTTATCAGAGAGAGACGCCATGAAACCGAACACGGTCGGGCGCGAAACTGGCGGGCGGATGCCCCCATTGCGCACGCAGATTGCCCATACTGGCCTTGTGGCCGGCACCCTTGTTTTAACCGCTGATGGTGAGATGCCGATCGAGTATCTGACCCCCGGCGACCGCATCATCACCCGCAATGCAGGCCTTGTGCCCCTGGGCGCGATGGACAGCATCCGCATCACCGCCGAGGCGGTCAAGATCGCCGCCGGGTCGCTGGGCGATACCAAGCCCACACACCACGTGATGCTGCCCGCCGCCCAGCTCGTGCTGGTCCGCGATTGGCGGGCCAAGGCGCTGCGCGGGGCTGCGCAAGCGGTCATGCCTGCGGGCTGTTTGATCGATGGCGAGTTCATCACGTCGCTGGGTCTGCGCGAGATGACCCTGGTGCGCCTCGGCTTTGACGCGCCGCATGTGATCTATGCCGATGGGTTGGAACTGTCGGTGCCCGCGATGACGGCGCTGACCGCAGCTGCCGCAGCTTAGGCGTTCAGCGCGCGCAGGACCTGCGGCAGTGTCTCGGGCAGGTCCTCGGCAATCAGTCCGGGGCCAAAGGCCCGTGCGCATTCCACATGCAGCCAGGTCGCGGCCGCTGCCGCATGCAGCGGGTCAAACCCGCGGGCCAAGAGGCCTGTGATGAACCCGGCCAGAACATCGCCCGCCCCGGCGGTCGCCAGCCATGGGGCCGCGCGGTCTTGGGTGCCTGCGTGGATGCAGACGCGCCCGTCCGGGTGCGCGATCACCGTGTTGGCCCCTTTGAACAAAACCACAGCCCCGCTGCGCGCGGCGGCATCGCTTGTGGCGTCGGCCTTGCCATAGGCGGCGGTGCTGGTCTGCGCCGCCTCCAGCCGCTCTGCGATGTCGGGAAAGAGCCGTTTGAATTCACCGCCATGGGGGGTCAGCACACAGCCGTCGTGCAGCATGTCGAAGAGCGCATCGGGCGCGTCGGCAAAGGCCGTCAGCGCGTCGGCATCGAGGACGGTGTAGGGTGTGCGCTCTGCGCGCACCGCCACGGGAACCAGCGCGCGCGCCCGGTCGAGGCCCAGGCCCGGGCCAAGGCAGAGCGCGTTGATCCTTGCGTCTTGCAAAACCGCCGCAAAGCCCGCCGCATCCGCCACACGGGTCAGCATCACGGCGGTGATCTGTGTTGAAACCTCGAACTGCGCCGCGGGTGGTGCGCCCAATGTGACCAGCCCTGCGCCCGTCCGCAATGCTGCGCGCGCGGCCAGGCGCGCGGCGCCGGTGCGACCCGCACCGCCCGACAGGACCAGGGCGTGGCCGTGGTCGAACTTGTGTCCATCGGGTTTGGTGAGCCTGGGCAGCGTGTCGCGGGTGATCAGCGTGGGGTTTGAGATTTTAAGCCTCCGGCGGGCATATTTTTTGGAACAATGAAGGGTTAGAGGCCGATATCTGCGACGACCACGGTGGTGCCTTGGGCCATCAGGGTTTTGTGCACCGGTTTTGGGGCGTGGAAGGTGACGACCAGGTCGGCGGCGATGCAGGGAAAGGGATTGGCGTCGGGACCCTTGTCCCAGATCGGCGCGCCTGTGTCCGTGTCATAGCCGCTGGGCACGTCGATGGCGACGAGGTGCGTGCTGTTCAGGTCGCGATGCAGCGCCAGGTAATCCATATGCGTCATCACCGTGTTGAGGCCCCTGATCGGACGGGACAGGCCGAGACCGAAGAGGGCGTCGATGACGACGAAAGGGGATTTGGCGGTGCCGTCGTCTTGCTCCAGCTCCGCCGCCTGGTGGCTGGCGGCGGCGCAGAAGGCGTCTTGGGCCGCGGTGTCGGCCACGGGGAAGCCCAGCGGCTGCACCTTAATATCCGGGCCGAGGCGGTCGTAATTGGTGCGCGCATCGGGCGGCAGCCGCGCGGCATCGCCGTAAAAGAACACGCTCACGTCCCAGCCGCGCGCGGCCAGCAGGCGCGCCACGACAAAGCCGTCGCCGCCGTTGTTGCCGGGACCACAGAGCACAACCGCGCGCCGGGGCTGTGCGGCCATATCGGGCCAGGCGTCACAGATCGCGGCGACCACGCCTACGCCCGCACGCTCCATCAGCGCAAGGCCCGTCACCGCGCCTGCGGCCATCGCCTGCGCCTCAAGCGCGCGCATCTGGGCGGCGGTCAGCACCTTTGTCATGGCCAAACCCTTCATGTTTTCATTTCGCCCTCTTTTTAGGCGCATTGTCTAAAATTAGATCGCACGCGGCATATTCCCGCGCCACCTTTTGGAAAACCTAGCCCATCCCATGGACGCCCCAAACCCAGAAATGGTCCACCCGCAAGGCAAGACATGGCGAAGGGAGGCCAAGCGTGAAAAAGATCGAAGCGATCATCAAACCGTTCAAGCTTGATGAGGTCAAAGAGGCACTGCAAGAGGTCGGCGTTCAAGGGCTCTCCGTCATCGAAGTCAAAGGCTTTGGCCGCCAGAAGGGCCACACCGAACTATATCGTGGTGCTGAATACGTGGTCGACTTTCTGCCCAAGGTGAAGGTCGAGATCGTGCTGGATGACGACCAGGTCGATGCAGCGATCACGGCCATCGTTGACGCCGCCAAGACCGAGAAAATCGGCGACGGCAAGATCTTTGTCACTCCCATCGAACAAACCATCCGCATCCGCACCGGCGAGACCGGCTCGGACGCGCTTTAATTATCTCTGCAAGACAGGAAGGACCTCTCTGAAATGGCAAACCCCGTTCTCGACATGATCAAGGAAGAGGATGCGCAATATGTCGACATCCGCTTTACCGATCCGCGTGGCAAACTGCAGCACGTGACCGTCATGGCCGATCAGGTCGACGAAGATTTCCTCGAGGAAGGCTTTATGTTCGACGGCTCGTCCATCGCGGGCTGGAAGTCGATTGAAGCGTCCGACATGAAGCTGATGCCCGACCAGGACAGCGCCTATGTCGACCCGTTCTATGCAGAGAAGACGATCTGCGTGCACTGCTCGATCGTGGAACCCGACACCGGCGAAGCCTATGAACGTGACCCGCGCGGCACAGCCGAAAAGGCCGAGGCCTACCTGAAGTCGACGGGCGTGGGCGACGTGGCCTATATGGGCCCGGAGGCCGAGTTCTTTTTGTTCGACGATGTCCGGTTCTCGAACTCGATCAACAAGGTGTCCTATGAGGTCGACGCGACCGACGCGTCCTGGAACACCGACACCGAATACGAGATGGGCAACATGGGCCACCGCCCCGGCGTCAAGGGCGGCTACTTCCCCGTGAACCCCACGGACGAAAGCCAGGACCTGCGCTCCGAAATGCTCAGCACCATGAAGCGTCTGGGCATGAAGGTCGACAAGCACCACCACGAGGTGGCGTCGTGCCAGCACGAACTGGGCCTGATCTTTGACAGCCTGACCAAGCAGGCCGATGAGCTGCAGAAATACAAATACGTCATCCACAACGTCGCCGCCGCCTATGGCAAGTCGGCCACGTTCATGCCCAAGCCCATCGCAGGCGACAACGGCACCGGTATGCACGTGAACATGTCGATCTGGAAAGACGGCAAGCCCTTGTTTGCAGGCGACAAATACGCGGACCTCAGCGATGAGGCGCTGTATTTCATCGGTGGCGTGCTGAAACACGCCAAGGCGCTCAACGCCTTCACCAATCCGTCGACCAACAGCTACAAGCGTCTGATCCCCGGTTTCGAGGCCCCCGTGCTGCGCGCCTATTCGGCCCGCAACCGGTCGGGCTGTGTGCGGATCCCATGGACCGAGTCGCCCAAGGCCAAGCGGGTTGAGGCGCGTTTCCCCGACCCGTCCGCCAACCCTTATCTGTGCTTTGCCGCGCTGCTGATGGCGGGCCTGGACGGCATCCAGAACAAGATCCACCCCGGCGAGCCGTCGGACAAGGACCTGTACGATCTGCCGCCCGAAGAGCTGGCCGGCATCCCCACCGTCTGCGGCAGCTTGCGCGAGGCGATGGAAGAGCTGGAAAAAGACATGGACTTCCTGCTGGCCGGTGACGTGTTCACCAAAGACCAGATCCAAGGCTACATCGACCTGAAAATGGAAGAAATCACCACATACGAACACACACCGCACCCGGTGGAGTTCGGCATGTATTACAGCTGCTAACTCCTCCCTTTTCGGCAGCTGAACCTACAGGCGTCCCTTCGGGGGCGCCTTTTTTGTGTCACGAATGGCCCCGTGATATCGCCACATTTGTACGCCATGCTGTGAAGGACCGCCAACAGCCCGACGGACCGCGCCCATGTCCAAACAACCCACCTCGTTCGAAGAACGCCTGGCCCGTATTGAGAAATCCCGCGGCGGGCCCGCCGCCCCGCCACCCACAGCGCCCAAAGCGCCCAAAGCGCCCACAGGGCCGCGCCCGCCGCGCAAAGGCGGGGGTGGGACGGGCATGATGATCGCAGGCTTTGTCGGGATATTCGTCCTGGCCACCGCTGTGATCGGCGGCGCCACCTTTCTGATGTCGCAGCAAGACGCCTATATCGGCATCGCCGAACGCGCGACCGAGGACGAGATTGCAGGCAAGACCACGCTCGCCACGTTGCTGGTCTCGAACGATGCAGCGGCACGCTCTGCCTTTTCCCTCTCGGTCGGTCATGCCAAGGCCAAGCTGGCCAGCGGCGCCCTCAGCGCCGGGGAGGCGGGCAAGCACGCGTCGTTCCTTAAAACCTACGACGGCAAAAGCCCCGCCGACCTGATGCGTGGCAGTATGGTATCGCTGCTGGCCATGAAAGCGACCCAGGCCGGGCAGCCGGAACTGGCCCAACAGGTCACCGCAGATCTGAATGCCTGCCGGTCCACCACCTGCATGGCCATGGTCGAGGCCAAGTTTCACGGCAAGCTTGCCGCGCTGACCGGCAACCGGTAGCGGCGCGTCAAGACGCACACGTATGCCGTGCGCAGCATCAGCGGGCGTCAAAACCGGCGAAATCCCGCCATAGGCGGTGTTTTGCTGACGCCATACGGCGCCGCAACAGGCCGGCGGCATCCCAAGAACAGGCGATAGATCAACGGTTTGGCCCAGGTTTTGGGCAAAAACTGGCAAAATCCCGCCGAACTTGCTGCCGCGCAGCATAGGTCGTGTTTTCCTTACTTGCGCGACTCGCGCCGCTCGACGCAATGTGCGGTCGTTAACTCAATGATTTTGAACGGCGAAACGTTATGACCACCACACAGTTCTGTTTGCGCGTATGCATCGCAGCCTCGGTTATCATGGGGCTTCAACTGGTGTTTACCTACCTCGCGTGAGGCTTTTTCCGACTTAGCCCTTTGGCGACAATTATTGTCGCGTTAGCATGCCGACATCACACGGTAAGAGGGGTTCCTATGACGACATTTGCACATCTGGGCCGCGCGGCCATCACCGCCTGCGCGCTGACGCTGACCGCGGGCGCGGCCCTGGCCCAATGCGGCAATACCAGCGCCGGGTTCGAGGCATGGAAGGCCCGCTTTGCCGCGGATGCGAAAAAGGCCGGGGTCAAGGCGCGTGGCCTCGATGCGCTGGCCCGGTCGTCTTATGCCACCCGCACCATCGCCGCGGACCGGAACCAAAAATCCTTCCGCTACTCTTTGTCGAAATTCATGCAGGTGCGCGGCGCCGACACGATTGTGGCCCAAGGGCGCAAACGCAAGGCGCGTAGCCCCGACTTTTACGCGGCCCTCGAACGGCAATATGGCGTGCCCGCGGGCGTGATCATCGCGATCCACGGCATGGAAACGGCCTTTGGCGGGTTCATGGGCGACAGCTCGGTCGTCTCGGCCATTGTTACCCTGACCTATGACTGCCGCCGCTCCGACTTCTTCCGCCCGCACGCCATCGGCGCGCTGAAACTGGTGGACCAGGGCGCGATCACCGCCGCCACCAAGGGCGCCAAACATGGTGAACTGGGCCACACCCAGTTCCTGCCCGGCAATGCGCTGAAATACGGCGTGGATGCCAATGGCGACGGGCGCGTTGATTTCTATAACCAGACAGACGCGCTCGCCTCTACCGCCAATTTCCTGCGGCAAAAGGGGTGGAAACCGGGCCACGGCTACCAAGAGGGCCAGCCCAATTTCCAGGTGATCAAGCAGTGGAATGCGGCCACCGTCTATCAACAGTCCATCGCGATCATGGCCGCCCGCATCGACGGCTAGCGCGTGTTCCGGCCCAAACCGGGGGTCAAGCAGGATCCGGCGCGCCGCTGGGCCTTGCCCGACCGCGCCTTCTTTGCCCACGGCGCCTGCCACATCCTGGCGGGCGTCTTCCTCGCGCATACTCCGGGGCAAGGCTGGCGCGCCGAACGGATCATCCCCAACGGCCCCTACCCCGGCAACCACATCTACGTCACCGACGGCAGCCGCGCCTTCGACTACCGCGGCTGCGTGCCCCGCCCCCGCCTGCTGGCCTGGTATGCCCGCCACATGCAGGCCCAGACCCCAGGCTTGAGCGGCACGATCGAGGCCGTGCGCTTCGACCTGACCGACACCGCCGCCCTGAACGCACGCAAGATGCGCGGGCCCGATCAGTACTTGCACGATCCCCGCCCACGGGCCGCGGCCTTTCTCGCGCAGCGCGTCCCCTTCTCTGTTCTAAAAAAATCCTCCCCGAAGGGCCCGCTTGCCAAAGGCGCCACAGCGGCGTAATGCACCGGCTTAGGGATCAGGCCCCTGCCCTCCGCATTTTGGTAAAGCCTTGACATCAGCCCTCTGTCCAACCCGGTCGCACCGGCACGGCAACGCGGAGACCCGAATGCCAGCATCTGCGACCTGATACAGGAGACAGAGATGGACATCCCCCTCCCCTCGCGGGCGGCCCTCAAGGCGCAGGCCAAACGGCTGCGCGCCGCCCTGACCGCCGCAGGCACGCCCTGCACCCACGCCCAAGCGCTCGAAGCCATTGCCCAGCAATGGGGCCTGCGCGACTGGAACACGCTCAGCGCCCGGGCGCAGGACAGCGGCCAGCACGCCTACCACCCCGGCCAGCGGATCAGCGGGCGCTACCTGGGCCACCGCTTTGCGGGCCGGGTCAAGGCCGCGCGGCTGATGCCCGGCGGGCGGCACGCGCTGACCCTGCGCTTTGATCAGGCGATTGATGTGGTCACGTCACAGCATTTTTCGGCCTGGCGGCGCCAGGTGAACTGCGTCGTGGGTCCGCAGGGGCGCAGCCTGCGCGCCACCTCGGACGGCCAGCCGCATGTGGTGATAGACGACGCCTGGCGCGGCGGCTAGAGCCGTAGCGCGGGCACATCCGCGCGCGCCAGCACATAGGTGTGGATGACAAACACCACCGCACGGGTCTGCGGCAGGCGCAGCAGCGTCTGCCGCTCGGTCCGGTAATAGGGCCCGTCTGTCTGCCCCGCCCCCACCCGCCGCGGCGCGTGCTGTGACCGGGGCTGGAACAGCTCGGGGTCGTCATACCACAGCTGGTTAAACCGCCACAGCGGGCGGCCCACCTGCACCCCGTCAAATAGGCGCTGCACCCGACGCGCCACATCTTCCGTGTACTCCGCCACCGGCACATGGATGTCGGTCAGGGGCCGCCCCGCCTTTTCCCCCAATCGCCAGGACGCGGGAAAGCACAGGACTGCCGCGGTCAGTGCATGTTCGGCCCCGCGCGCCTGCATCACCACAAAATCGCACTGCATCATCCGCCCCAGCGTGCGCATCGGTGCCGCCGCATCGACGCGCACCACGCGCCCATCGGGGCAGGTCACATCATCGCCGCCGCGGGCAAAGCCCAACGGCCCCGCCGCGGCCAGCACGCAGCCAAGCAGCTCTTGCGCCGCAGGGCGCGCCGCTGGGTCCATGTACAGAACCTCATCCGGCACGCTGTCCAACAGCGTCTCGCGCCGCGCCATCTGCCGGGCATAGGCCTCGTCGACGCGCAGCCACGCGCCCGTTTCGGGCAACACACCGGGCAGCGCACGGCTGCGGCGCATGTCCTCTGGCAGATGGCTGTGCAGGATCGGATCAGACATGGCCGCACCTTGCCATGGCACACAGGGACGGGCCAGCGCCCGCGCCACGCCAATTCAAAAACCCGAAAAACGACCTGCGGCCGCGTCGCAAACCGACAACCAGCCAGGCAAAATCCGCGCCACGGTCATACGAAACCGGAGGGCGTCTCATGAACCAGCACTACCGCGACACGCGCAAGATCGACCCGCGCAAGGGCGCCACCTTGGGCGACGGCACCCCAAACGACGCCAACCGGATCGAGATCGGGCCGACCCTTCTGGCCTTTGACGAGTGGGAGGCCGCGGGCCTCACCCTGCCGAACCTGGCCGCCATGCGCGCCTACCGGCTGGCGCGCCTCACCCAACACGTGGTCGACCGCGACCATGGCGGCGTGCTGATGTTCGACCCGCTCAACATCCGCTACGCCACCGACAGCACCAATATGCAGCTGTGGAACGCGCATAACCCATTCCGCGCGGTGCTGGTCTGCGCCGACGGCTATATGGTGATCTGGGACTACAAAAACGCGCCCTTCCTCAGCACCTTCAACCCGCTTGTGCGCGAGCAGCGCTCGGGCGTGTCGATGTTCTACTTCTCCGCAGGCGACCGCCCCGATCAGGTGGCCGACCCCTTCGCCGCCGAAGTGCGCGACCTGATCGCCGAACATGGCGGCGGCAACATGCGCCTGGGAGTGGACAAGATCATGCTGCACGGCGCCCGCGCCCTGGAACGGGTGGGGTTTGATCTGAAGGACGGCGAGGAAGTGACCGAACACGCGCGCAGCATCAAAGGCCCGGACGAGATCCTGGCGATGCGCTGCGCCAGCCATGCCTGCGAGGCGTCGGTGCGCGCGATGGAGGATTTTGCGCGCGCCAATATCGGCGATGGCCGCACCTGCGAAGATGACGTCTGGGCCGTGCTGCACGCCGAAAACATCAAACGCGGCGGCGAATGGATCGAAACCCGGCTGTTGGCCTCGGGCCAGCGCACCAATCCGTGGTTCCAGGAATGCGGCGCGCGGGTCTGCCAGCAGAACGAAATCCTGTCCTTCGACACCGACCTGATCGGCAGCTACGGCATCTGCATCGACATCTCGCGCAGCTGGTGGATCGGGGATGAAAAGCCGCCCGCCGACATGGTCTATGCCATGCAGCACGCCCACGAACACATCATGACCAACATGCAGATGATCAAACCCGGCGTGATGATCCCCGATCTTACGGCCAACACCCACGTGCTGGACGACCGGTTCCAGGCGCAGAAATACAGCTGCCTGATGCACGGCGTGGGCTTGTGTGACGAATGGCCCCTCGTGGCCTACCCTGACAAGGCGATGCCCGGCGCGTTTGACTATCCGCTGCAGGCGGGCATGGTCCTGTGCGTCGAGGCCGCGGTGGGCGAGGTCGGTGGTGCGTTTACCATCAAGCTAGAGGATCAGGTGCTGGTCACCGAAGACGGGTTCGAGAACCTGACCACCTATCCCTTCGATCCCGCCCTTATGGGCGGCTGACAGCGCCCGCCATCGCAGGCTCGGCCACGTGCGCCTCGAACCCGCGCACGCGGCGGCGCGCACGGGCGAATGGCGCTGGTGCCTCGGGATCGGCCAGGGACGGGTACAGCTTGACCAAAGCGGCGCGCGCAATCGGATCAAGGCAGCGGCGCGACACCGGACCGGGATAGAAACTCTCGGTCTCCATCCCGTTGGCCCAGACCAGTTCGTGCCCGGCGAACATAAAGTGGTGATACTCCACCGCCCGGTCCCCGTTGGCGCGGGTGATCTGCACCCCGTCCACACATTCGCGCGCCGCCATCAGCACCTCTGCGGTGTCAAACAGCATCGCAAAGGACGGATCGCGCCGCAGCAGGCAGTGGCGCGGCGACACCCGCGTGTCGGCAAAGGGCCGCCCCGGCCCATAGGTGTTGGCGGCAATCTCGACCGGCAGGTCGGCGTCGGTCGGGAACAGCACCGCGCGATGCGAGGTCCAGACAATCGGCTGCACCCCGTGGTCCAGCGTCATCACCCGGTCACCCACGCGCAAGCTTTCGACCGGCACCTCACCCATCGGCGTGCGGATCAGCGTGCCCCGGACAAAGCAGACCAGCTCGCCATATTCCGTGCCGCCACCGTCGTTTTTGAAAGAGATGTTGTAGGTCGTGCCCGGATCCAGCGGCGCGGTGGACACCACCAGCGTCAGATCGCCTTGGTTCTCGCCCGGGCCTGCCGCCACAAACAGCAGGTCAATCGGTGGCCCCCCCGCCCACAGGCGTGGCGGTCAGCGTAAATTCCACCTCCAGCACGGCGCCCGCACCGACGAACACCGTGTTGCCATCTGCATCCACCGTATCGATGTCATCGCGCAGGATCTGGTTCAGCGGCGTGCCGTTGGGGTCATCCTGAAACCCGTCATCGAATTCCATGTCGTCATCCAGCACGTTGATGTCGATGGTCGTGGCGCCTGCGTCCAACGTCCCTTGCGCATTGCCGGGCAGCGAAAACGGGCCGTTCTGTCCCGGAGTCAGCTGGCCGTTGTCGTTCACAAAATCGAAATCCGCGAACAAGTAACCTGTAATGGAACCACCATTGGGCATTGCAATCGTCTCCTGTGTCGGACATCGCGATATACCGGAAATACGGTAAGTTTATGAAGAGATTGGTACAACCATACGTAGTTTCTTGTGCCAAGGCATGGAAACAGTCTGTTTCCACCGCCCATTTCACCGACATCGCCACCTTTTGTGGCAAAGTTGCGGCAGCGTCGCAGGCGTATTGTCCCCCTAACACATCCCCGTCAGTCTTGTTTCATTCTCTTTCCATGGGGCCACCGGCGCCCCATCCTTGGGGGCAATAAAGGATCAGACCCATGCCCACCGACCGCATCACCTTCCAAGGCCACGCAGGCACGCTCGACGCCCGGCTTGACATGCCTGACGGCCCGCACCTGGCCACGGCCGTCTTCGCCCACTGCTTTACCTGTGGCAAGGATATCCCCGCCGCCCGCCGGATCGCCGCGCGGCTGACGACCCTGGGCATTGCCGTGCTGCGCTTTGACTTTACCGGGCTTGGCCACAGCGATGGCGAATTTGCCAACACGTCGTTTACCTCCAACGTCACCGACCTGGGGCATGCGGTCACGTACCTCAACGACCGCGACATGCCGCCCACGCTGCTGATCGGCCACTCGCTGGGCGGCGCCGCCGTGCTCAAGGCCGCCGCGGCCTTGCCGCAGATCAAGGCCGTGGCGACGCTCGGCGCCCCCTTCGATCCCGGCCACGTGACCCACAACTTTGCCGACGCCCTGCCAGAGATCGCCGCAAACGGCGCGGCTGAGGTGACCCTGGGTGGCCGCCCCTTCCGCATCGGCCAAACCTTTGTCGAGGATGTCTCGGCCGAGGCGCTGCGCCCCGCCATCGCCGGGCTCAAGGCCGCGCTGCTGATCCTGCACGCGCCGGGCGATCAGATCGTGGGCATCGACAATGCCAGCCAGATCTTCGGCGCCGCCAAACATCCCAAAAGCTTTGTCACCCTCGACGACGCCGATCACCTGATCACCAAGGCGGACCACGCCGAATATGCCGCCGATATCATCGCCACCTGGTCGCGCAAATACCTGGACCTCAAGCCGCCCGCCCCGCCCATCGGCGCACCCGAAGGCGTGGTGCGCAGCGCCGAGGCCGACCCCAACGGCTTTCTCCAAGACATCACGCACGGCACCCGCCACCACATCCTCGCCGACGAACCGCGCGCCTATGGCGGCACCAACCAGGGCCTCTCGCCCTACGGGTTGCTCAGCGCGGGCCTCGCCGCCTGCACCTCGATGACGATCCGCATGTACGCGCGGCGCAAAGGCTGGCCGCTGGATCACGTCACGGTCGATGTAAGCCACGACAAGGTGCACGCCCAAGACGCTGAAACCGGCGTAGGCGACCAGATCGACGCCTGGAAACGGCGCATCACCCTCACCGGCACGCTCGATCCGAAGCAACGCACGCGGCTCCTGGAGATCGCCGACAAATGCCCCGTCCACCGCACACTGGAAAAAACGGCAACGGTGACCACCGAACTCGTCGCGTAAATCACCGCTTTCTCTGTTCTAAAAAAATCCCCCCCGGAGGGCCGGGCCGCAAAAGGCCGAAACACCCGATCCCCAAAGGGCTCAGACCCGCAACAGGTCCCTAAAATGAAACGAGGCGCGGTCCCGCCAGGGGCCGCGCCTCTCCGTTAGATCACGTGTGCGCAGATCAGCCGCGCGCGCGGCCCACCAGCGCCCAGACACCCGGCAGGATCAGCGCTGCCAGCGCCAGCTTGATCGCATCACCCAGCAGGAAGGGCGTCAAACCCCAGGCCAGGATCGGCTGGTCCCAGCCATAAAGCTGCCCCAACCACACCAGGCCCGGCACATAGATCAGCACATTGCCCAGCAGCATCGCCAGCGCCATCCAGACAACCGACCGGTCCCAGCCGCGCCGCGCCAGCGCGCCCAGTGCCACGGTGGCCAGCACATAGCCCACAAGATACCCGCCGGTGCCGCCCATCATATAGGTCAGGCCAAATGTCTCAGCCGACGAGCCTGCAAAAACGTCAAAGCCCAGGGCGCCCACGATCATATACCCCAGAATCGTCACCAGCCCCAGCCGGGCGCCATAGGCGGCGCCGATGGTCAGCACGGCAAAGGTGCCCATGGTGATCGGCACCGGCCACATCGGCACCTTGATCTTGGCCGCAACGGCCAGCGCCAGGATGCCCAGCACCACCAGCGCCGCCTGCTTAATCCGCAGGGCGGCCCCCTCTTGGGCGCCCAGCATGTCGCTCAACACCTTGTTATTCCACGTCACGTCCATCTGACCTCACCTGTCCCGTCAAAACTCTGCGCGCGTTGTGCCAAGCACCCCGGCCTTCTGCAAGGGCAAAGCAGATGTTTGCGATCACGGCACGCCAGGTGCCGCCGCCCCCGCGCCCAGACGGGCAAAGCGCGTGCGCATCGCATAGCCCTTGCGCGGCCCGCGCACGTCCCAAACGGTGTCAAAGCATGGCCACGCTGCGAAATCATAGGTCACGCGGTAGGTATCGGGATCACACCAATGCGTGGCCGCACCCCCGGCGGCAGGCACCTGGTGAAAGAACCCCCCATCGTCGAAATAGACCCGCAAGTCCGCCTCCCAGCGATAGCGCCGCTCGGCCCGCATCGGCGCCGCCCCGGGCAGATGCAGCGTACCAACTTCGATATAGTCCAGACCGCCCGCCGCCGCCTGCCACCGCGCGGTGCCGGCAAAGCGCGCCACAGGCCCCGCCCCAGGCACAATCTCGCGCGTCAACTGCCAATCGCCCTCAAAATCCGCCAGAACGCGCATAGCAGGCGCGACGCTAGTCCGCATAGGTCGCCACGGTGATGTCATCCCGCGCCCCGACAAAGCGCAGGCGCGCCCCGCTGCGCTCCAGCGCATAGCACGCCCACAGGTCATTGGGCGGCCACTGGCTGCAATACTGATCACCCTCAACCCGCCAATAGCCCCAACTGTCCCGCCCCTTGTGGGTATAGAGCGTCCGGCCAGAGGCGCGGAAATCCTGGCGGGTGTCGGGATAGGCCAGCACCCGGCCTGTAAGCGCCGCCGCGATCTCCGCCCCCGTCAGCGGCACCCAGTCTTGCGCCGCCAAGGGCGTGGCCAGCAGGGCCAGCAAAAGGGCAAAGCGTCTCATATCCTGGCCTTCATCTTGTCGTTCACCAGCCTGCAGTCTAAGGACGCGGCACCATATGCGACAGTCACAAAAAGGTGCCCCATGATCCCACGCTATTCCCGCCCCGACATGGTCGCCATCTGGGAACCCGCCACCAAATTCCGCATCTGGTACGAGATCGAGGCGCATGCCTGCGACGCCATGGCCGACCTGGGCGTGATCCCCCGCGAAAATGCAGATGCGGTGTGGAAGGCCAAGGACGTGGAGTTCGACGTGGCCCGCATTGACGAGATCGAGGCCGTGACCAAACACGACGTCATCGCCTTTCTCACGCATCTGGCCGAACATGTGGGCGCCGAAGAGGCGCGCTTTGTCCACCAGGGCATGACCTCCTCTGACGTGCTCGACACCTGCTTTAACGTCCAACTCACCCGCGCCGCCGACATCCTGATCGCGGATATCGAGGGGCTGCTGGCCGCCCTCAAACGCCGCGCAATCGAACACAAAGACACGGTGCGCATCGGGCGCAGCCACGGCATCCACGCCGAACCGACGACGATGGGCCTTACCTTCGCCCGCTTTTACGCGGAAATGGACCGCAACCTCAGCCGCCTGCGCGACGCCCGGGCCGAGATTGCAACGGGCGCGATCTCGGGCGCCGTCGGCACCTTTGCCAATATCGACCCTGCGGTCGAAGAACATGTCTGCGACAAGCTTGGTCTTGTCCCCGAACCCATCAGCACCCAAGTGATCCCGCGCGACCGGCACGCGGCCTTCTTCGCCACCTTGGGCGTCGTCGCCTCCAGCATCGAAAACATCGCCACCGAAATCCGCCACATGCAGCGCACCGAGGTGCTGGAAGGGGCCGAGTTCTTCTCGATGGGCCAAAAAGGCTCCTCTGCCATGCCGCACAAGAAAAACCCGGTGCTGACCGAAAACCTCACCGGGCTTGCCCGCATGGTCCGCAGCGCGGTGATCCCCGCGATGGAAAACGTGGCCCTCTGGCACGAACGCGACATCTCGCATTCCTCTGTCGAACGGATGATCGGGCCGGATGCGACAATTACGCTCGACTTCGCCCTCGCCAGGCTCACTGGTGTCATCGACAAGATGCTGATCTTTCCCGACAACATGCTCGACAACATGAACAAGTTCCCGGGCCTCGTGATGAGCCAGCGGGTCCTCTTGGCGCTGACCCAAGCGGGCGTGAGCCGCGAAGACGCCTATGCCTACGTGCAGCGCAACGCGCTCAAGGTCTGGGAACAGCGCACTGATTTCAAAAAGGAATTACTGGCCGACCCCGACGTGCTGGCGGCCCTCAGCCCCGAAGAGATCGAAGAAAAGTTCGACCTGGGCTATCACACCAAACATGTCGACACGATCTTTGCCCGCGTCTTTGGCGACGATTGAAGACCGCGGACGACACGTCCGCCTTATGCCCCGTGCATGAGGGCCCATTTAGGCAGTAAGGCGCATCTTGATGCGCGCGCGCACGATTTTCTTTGGCGCAGGCAGCGCGCTGCCCTACCCTTTGGCCACCCAAAAACCAAAGGAGACGACCGATGAAGACCAAAACCGTTCTGGTGGCCCTGGCCCTCACCCTCGCCCCCACCCTCAGCCTTGCCATGGGCTGCAACTACGGCAAGCACGAACAGCAGGCGATGTCCTGTGCCGCAGGCACCAGCTATGATGCGGGTTCCAACAGCTGCGTGCCCACCACCAGCTAACGCTCACGTTTTCGTGATCGCATAAATGCAGGACGCAGCGGGTTACCTCTCTACAATCAACCCGATGCGTCCAACCGGAGACATTCCATGCTGCGTTCCTTGATCCTCACCACCGCCCTGGCCCTGCCGCTCGCCCTGCCCAGCACAGGCTTTGCCGCAGGCGATGACAGCTCTTCCAAGCCGAAAAAGACCGAAACCACCAAGAACTGCTTTCAGGCCCGCCAGTGGGACCCCGAAACAAAATCCTATGTGCGGTTTTCGCAGCCCGTGAACGGCGTGTGGGATGCCAGCATCAGCAAATGCGTGCGCCCCGACAAAACCTCGCATCTCGACAGCGATACGCTCTACCGTGCGGTGCGCGAGCTGGCCTATGCAGGCCGCTATGACGACGCGATCACCGTGCTCGACCAGATGCCCGACCAGCTGGATGACCGCGTGCTGACCTATCGCGGCTTTACCGCGCGCAAGCTGGGCGATCTGGCCCTGGCCGACCTGTATTACGAACAGGCGCTGACCCAGAACCCCGACAACATCCTCGCCCGCTCTTACATGGGCCAGGGCAAGGTGGCAGCCGGTGACACGGTTGCCGCGGTGACCCAGCTGCGCGAGATTCAAGCCCGCGGCGGGGCCGGCACCTGGGCCGAGGCATCGCTGCGCAGCGCGATCGAGACGGGGACGACCTACAACTACTAAAAATGGCGCCCTTTGATTGAGGGTTTGTCAACCAATGCCTGCCACAACTGGATGAAACAGTTTTGAGGCAGGACATGACAGAACTGGTCCCAATGTCCGCCGCCCCTGCACCCGTGCAGCCGGGCGGCGGTTCTTTTTCGACATCGCGCCCCCTCAGCCGCAGGGCCAAGGCCGCCATCGTGGTGCGCCTGCTGTTGAACGAGGGCGCGGATATCCCGCTCGAGGATCTGCCCGAAGAGTTGCAGGCCCAACTGACCAAGGCGATGGGCAATATGCGCGTGGTCGACCGCGACACGCTGCACGATGTGGTTGCCGAATTTGCGCAAGAGGTCGAACAGATCGGCCTCAGCTTTCCGGGTGGCATGGCGGGCGCGCTGTCGGCGCTGGATGGCAAGATCAGCCCCCAAACCGCCGCGCGACTGCGCAAAGAGGCGGGCGTGCGCGACATGGGCGACCCCTGGGCGCGCATCCGCACGCTGGAGCCCGAGGCGCTGGTGCCCGTCCTGCAAGAGGAAAGTATCGAGATTGCCGCCGTCATGCTGTCGAAACTGGACGTGCGCAAGGCGGCGGAGCTGTTGGGCAAGCTGCCGGGCCCCCGCGCCCGCCAGATCACCTATGCCGTCTCGATGACCGAGGCGGTGACGCCCGACGCGGTGCAACGCATCGGCCTGTCGCTGGCCAGCCAGCTCGACGCGCGGCCCAGCCGTGCCTTTGACAAGGGGCCGGTCGAACGTGTGGGCGCGATCCTGAACTCCAGCACGTCGATGACGCGCGATGACATGCTCGAAGGGCTGGACCAAACCGACGAAGGGTTCGCCAACGCTGTGCGCAAGGCGATCTTTACCTTCGCCAACATCCCCACGCGCATCGCCCCGCGCGACATCCCCCGCGTCCTGCGCGAGGTGGATCAAGAGGCGCTGGTCACAGCCCTCGCAGGCGCCCCTGCCCTTGGCTTGCAAGCCAGCGCCGACTTCATCCTCGACAACATGTCCGCCCGCCTCGCCGACCAGCTGCGCGAAGAGGTGGGCGAGACCGCCCAACCCAGCGAGGCCGACACCGACGCCGCAATGTCCAGCATCATCACCGCCATCCGCGCGCTGGAAGCGGCGGGGGATTTGTTGTTGTTGCAGGAAGAGTAAGGGATAGGGGCGACGGTGCCTTGGTTTTAGATTGCCGCTCTTGAAGGGTTGAAGCCTGCATGCTCCCGCCGGTTCACGCGCTCCCAGCGGGGACGATAACGCGATAGACATGGTATAAAGTGTGCCAAGACATGATCCGCCAGATTTTATTGAAATCGTTTCGCGGCAGACCATCCCTCAAGGCAAGACATAGGCCGGCACGCTGTGAAGTCTTCGCATCAACTGAGGTACGCATGCGTATCCATCACATACGCTTACGTATGTATGTGAAAGAACTCAGCCTAAAACCCGCAATGAATCACCAATCCTAGAAAACCTAAAGGAAACAGGCATCTAAAGCGCATCCTTTTCAACGCACAAAGACTACCGCAAAACGAACGCGAGCAACTCAAAGCGTGCGCGCACCGCTTACATTGTCCCGCGTTCCAAGACAGCACGCAGGCCTGTCATCGCACCAGACAAACAAACAGACCAGACAGCGCCAACAACACACCCAACCGTCACCGCACGCCCCAAACCACGCACCCGAAAACCCAGCAGCCAACCCAAACCCGACCGCCCACATACCCCTCGACACCGCCGCCCCAGCGCCCTAGCTCACCGATGATGAGCCACGCCATCGCCGCCCCCTCCCGCGCCATCCTTCTCACTGTCGGGGCGATTTTCTGCTTTGGTCTCATGGATGTGGGCGTCAAGGCCGCCGCACCGCTCACCGGCACGGTCCCGGCCCTCTGGGCGCGCTACACAGGCCTGATGATCATCGTCATCCTCCTTGTTGGCCCGCGCCTGCGCACCGTCGCGCGCAGCGCCTATCCAAGGATGCAAATCGCCCGCTCGATCCTCCTGCTGCTCGCCACGCTCTTCTTCTTTCTGGCCCTGGGCCGCATCGGCCTGGCCGAGGCCGCCGCGGTCAGTGCCGTCAACCCGGTCTTTATCACCCTGGGCGGTGCGCTGTTCTTGCGCGAGGCGTTGGGCCCCCGCCGCATCGGCGCCATCATCGTGGCGCTGGTCGGCGCGCTGATCGTGATCCGCCCCGGATCAGACGTCTTTCAACCCGCGGCCCTTTTGCCGCTGATCGCCGCCTTTTGCTTTGCCAGCTACACGCTGATTACCCGCCGCCTCGGCCCGGACGAGGACGTGTGGACCTCGCTGTTCTATACCGGGCTCGTGGGCTCGATCATCCTCACCGCCTTTATCCCGTTCTACCTGCCCCCGCTCACGCCCCAGGCCGTCAGCCTTCTGCTGCTGATCGCGGCGGCGGGCACGCTTGGCCAGCTGATGCTGATCCGCGCCCTGTCGATGGCCGAGGCGGGGCTGCTGGCGCCGTTCAACTACGTCTCGCTGATCTTTGCGGTGATCTGGGGCCTTGTCCTCTTTGGCGAGGTGCCCGATGCTCTGACCCTGCTGGGCGCGCTTGTGATCGCCGGGGCGGGGATTTATGTCTGGCACCGAGAAACGCAGGCCCCCTAACCCGACCCGAGGCCCAAAATGCGCTACGCGCCCGACGACATGCCCCTGGGCATCAAGGCACAGCATATCGCGGTCAACGCCGTGTCGCGCGCGCTGATCGGCGCGGTGCTGCTGCTGCCCTATGCCTGGCGGGTGCGCACGATGGGCTGGATCATGGGCCGCGTGATTGGCCCGGCCGCCGGGTACCTGCGCCGGGCCGAGGCGCATGTGCGCTATATCATGCCGCACCTGCCCGATGCCGAGATCACGCGCATCGCCCGCGCCTGCCTCAACAATGCGGGCCGGACGCTGATCGAGATTTACTCGACCTCGAAGTTCCACAACCGGCAGAAGGGCCTCGACTACGGCGGCCCAGGATTTGCCGCGTTTCAAGAGGCCGCCGCCCAGGGCCGCCCCGTCATCCTGGTGGGCGGGCACTTTGGCAATTACGAGGCCAGCCGCGCCAACCTGGTCGACCGCGGCTATGCCATCAGCGGCCTCTACCGCGATCTGTCGAACCCCTATTTCAACGCCCATTACACCGCCGCGATGGAGGCGCTGAATGGCCCCGGCTTTCCCCAGGGGCGCAAGGGCACCGCAGGCTTTGTCCGCCACCTCAAAACCGGCGGGCAGCTCGTGCTGCTCTTTGACCAACACTTCACCGGCGCGCCCGTGCTTGATTTTCTGGGCAAGCCTGCGCATACGGCCATTTCAGCGGCGGAACTGGCGCTGCGCTATGACGCCCTGCTGATCCCATACTACGCGATCCGCCAACCTGACGGGCTGACTTTCGTGTTTGAGATGGAAACGCCCGTGCCCCATTCCGACCCGCTGACCATGACGCAGGCGATGAATGACAGCCTCAGCGCCCGCATCCGCGCCCATCCCGAACAGTGGCTGTGGGTGGCGCGGCGCTGGCGGGTGGACCCGGACGCCTAGGGTGTCACCTTGGCCGCAGCGACGATCGGCCCATGCCGCCCGCGTTGGATGATCACGACCGCGGGGTGCGCACCAGGCGCTGCCGCCTCCAGCTTTAGCGGGGTCACACCATCCCATTCCTGCAGGATTTTCCAATCTTCGGTCACGTTGGCATAGCTGAGCGTGTGGCCCGCATTCTCGCCCCGGGTGATCTTGGCCACCCGCTCGGCCTGATAGCGCACCATATGCACCAACAGCGGACCCTCGACCTTGGTCGGCGTCGCCGAAATGGTGACCACGTCACCCGCCCGGTCCAGCGTCAGGTCCAGCGCCTTGGGGGCGGCGGCATGTTCGGCAATCGCCTTCGACAGCTCCATCGGCCGCGCGCCAACGATATCCGTCACCCCGTTGATGATCATCTGCGGCGTGTACACCGACCGCCGCCCCGCCTCGATCGCATAGCCGCGCTGCCGCTTGGCATAGTCGGGATGCGCAAATTCGTCTTTCCAGCCGATATAGTCCCAGTAATCCACATGCAGCGCCAGCGCGATCACGTCATCCCGCTTCGCCAGTTCGTGCAGCAGCGCATCGGCCGGCGGGCACGACGAACAGCCCTGCGAGGTGAACAGCTCGACCACCACAGGCGTGTCCGCCGCTGCCGGGGCGGCCCAGCCGACCGAGGTCAAAGCCGCGAAGGCCAGGGGAATCAGATGTTTCATATCGGGGCTATGCTCGCGGCTGTGGTCGGGGTTGGGCCTGTGATCTTGGCATCCTGCGGGGACGCCGACCAGACATAAGCAACCCCACCCGGGACGGCCAATCAAGGTTTGTTGAGCATTTGTGTCAGCGCAAGGGCAGCGACCCGTGTTCGGAAATTGTACACCACGGTATACAAAATCGTCGCAGCCCCCCGGATTGCGGTTGATCGGGCGCAGCGCTTGGGGCAAGACGCAGGCAATGCGTTGCCCCATCCGCCATTAGGAAAGGAAGCCCCATGCCCATCACCGTAGGACACGACACCGCCAAGACGCGCAAGACGCTGACCGTCGGCGGCCAGTCCATCGACTATTACTCGATCCCCGCCGCCACCGAGGCTGGCTTGGGCGATTTCTCGAACCTGCCCGCCGCCCTCAAGGTCGTGCTGGAAAACATGCTGCGGTTCGAGGATGACAAGACCGTCACCGTGGACGACATCAAGGCATTCGCGACATGGGGCGCCCAAGGCGGCAAGAACCCGCGCGAGATTGCCTATCGCCCCGCCCGCGTGCTGATGCAGGATTTCACCGGCGTGCCTGCCGTGGTGGACCTCGCCGCGATGCGCGACGGCCTCGTGGCCCTGGGTGGTGATCCGGAAAAGATCAACCCGCTCAACCCCGTGGACCTCGTGATCGACCATTCGGTCATGATCGACGAATTCGGCAATCCGCGCGCCTTCCAGATGAACGTGGACCGCGAATACGAACGCAACATGGAACGCTATACGTTCCTCAAATGGGGCCAGTCGGCGTTCAACAACTTCCGCGTCGTGCCTCCCGGCACCGGCATCTGCCACCAGGTGAACCTGGAATACCTGGCCCAGACCGTGTGGACCGACCACGACCAGAACGGCGCCCAAGTCGCCTATCCTGACACGCTTGTGGGCACCGACAGCCACACCACCATGGTCAACGGCGCCGCCGTTCTGGGCTGGGGCGTTGGCGGGATTGAGGCCGAGGCCGCGATGCTGGGCCAACCGATCTCGATGCTGATCCCCGAGGTCATCGGGTTCGAGCTGACCGGCACGATGATGGAAGGCACCACAGGTACCGATCTGGTCCTGAAGGTCGTCGAAATGCTGCGCGCCAAGGGCGTCGTCGGCAAATTCGTCGAATTCTACGGCGCAGGCCTGGACCGTCTGCCGCTGGCCGACCGGGCCACCATCGCCAACATGGCGCCGGAATACGGCGCCACCTGCGGCTTTTTCCCCATCGACGGCGAAACCATCCGCTACCTGCGCAACACAGGCCGGGACGAGGACCGCATCGCCCTGGTCGAAGCCTACGCCAAGGAAAACGGCTTCTGGCGCGGCGACGATTACGCGCCGATCTACACCGACACCCTGCACCTCGACATGGGCACCATCGTGCCCGCCATCTCGGGCCCCAAACGCCCGCAGGACTTCGTAGCACTTACGGATGGCCAGACCGCGTTCCGCCGCGAAATGGAAGAGACGTTCAAGCGTCCCATGGGCAAGGAAGTCGCCGTGGACGGCGAGGATTACACCATGGAATCGGGCAAGGTCGTAATCGCCTCGATAACGTCGTGCACCAACACCTCGAACCCCTACGTGATGATCGGTGCGGGCCTCGTGGCGCGCAAGGCGCGTGCGCTGGGTCTGAACCGCAAACCGTGGGTCAAAACCTCCCTCGCCCCCGGCTCCCAAGTCGTCTCCGCCTATCTCGAAGCGGCGGAGCTGCAGGACGATTTGGACGCCATCGGCTTCAACCTCGTGGGCTATGGCTGCACCACCTGCATCGGCAACTCCGGCCCGCTGCAGCCCGAGATCAGCCAGGCCATCGCCGACGGTGACCTCGTCGCGACCTCCGTCCTGTCGGGCAACCGCAACTTCGAAGGGCGCATTTCGCCCGACGTGCGCGCCAACTACCTCGCCTCGCCGCCCCTCGTGGTGGCCTACGCGCTGGCCGGCACGCTGGACATCAACCTGGCCGAGGATGCCATCGGCACCGACAAGGACGGCAACGACGTCTACCTCAAAGACATCTGGCCCTCCTCCCAAGAGGTCGCGGAACTGGTCGAGGCCACAGTGACCCGCGAGGCGTTCCAAGAGAAATATGCCGAGGTCTTTACCGGCGACGAGAAATGGCAAGGCGTGGAAACCACCGACCAGAAAACCTATGACTGGCCGCCCACCTCCACCTACGTCCAGAACCCGCCCTACTTCCAGGGCATGTCGCCCGAACCGGGCGTGATCACCAATATCGAGGATGCCAAAGTGCTGGCGATCCTCGGCGACATGATCACCACCGACCACATCAGCCCTGCGGGCTCCTTTAAGGAGTCCACGCCAGCCGGGCGCTATCTCACCGAACGCCAGGTCGCCCCGCGCGAATTCAACTCCTACGGCTCGCGTCGCGGCAACCACGAGATCATGATGCGCGGCACCTTCGCCAATATCCGCATCAAGAACGAAATGCTGGACGGCGTCGAGGGCGGCTACACCAAAGGGCCTGACGGCGAACAAACGTCGATCTTCGACGCCGCCATGGCGCACCAAGAGGCCGGCACCCCGCTGGTGATCTTCGGTGGCGAGCAATACGGCGCAGGCTCCAGCCGCGACTGGGCGGCAAAGGGCACAGCGCTCTTGGGCGTCAAAGCGGTCATCGCCGAAAGCTTCGAGCGTATCCACCGCTCGAACCTCGTCGGCATGGGCGTCATCCCGTTCGAGTTCACCGGCGGCGACACCCGCAAATCGCTGGGCCTCACCGGCGAAGAAACGGTCAGCATCTCCGGCCTCGACACGATCCAACCGCTGCAAGACGTGCCCTGCACCATCACGTTTGCCGACGGCACGGTCAAAGAGATCATGCTGAAATGCCGGATCGATACCGCGATCGAGATCGAATACATCGAACACGGCGGCGTGCTGCACTACGTGCTACGCAACCTCGCTTCGGCGGCATAGCGCCCCTGGATGATCACAGAATAGAGAGGCCCCGTCCCCACCGAGCGGGGCCTTTCTGCTTCATTGTTCCAAAAATATGCAAAAGACGGTGATCGCCCAAACGAACGGCCGTGCATATTTGAAGAACAATGAAGACTGTGCGGCCAAGAATGGAATGCGCCGTCAGGCGCTCAATTTGACAGCGCTTGGGTCAGCTGCGGCACGAACCTGTTTTGGTAATCCGCCCCGATCAGCGGCCCGACATAGCGAAACAGCACCGTGCCGTCGCCGTCCACGATAAATGTCTCTGGCGGCGCGGTCACGCCCCAGTCGATGGCCGACCGGCCCGCCGGGTCAAAGGCCACCGCGGCAAAGGGGTTGCCGTCATCAGCCAGGTATGAGGCCGCAGGCCCTTCGGTATCGCGAAAATTCACGCCGATGATCGGAATGCCATCGGCGGCCATCTCCAGCAGCTTCGGATGTTCGGCCCGGCAGGGCGGGCACCACGAGGCCCAGAAGTTCACCAGTGTCACCTCGCCCGAGGCCAGCAGCTCTGGCGTCACGCCGGGATAGTCGGCCAAGGTCTCTGCGGTCAGCGCAGGGGCAGGCCCGCCCACGCGGGTCGAGGGCAGCTCGTTCGGGTTGTCGCGAAACATGCCCACGGCCGCCAGGGCCACAAAGCCTGCAAAGATGCCGATAGGCGCCAGCATCAGGGGCGACAGCTTAGCCATCGCGCTGCCGCTCCACATCTTCCATCTCGGCTCGCACCCGGCGGCCACGCCACAGGCTGAGCACCACGATGGCGACCAGCAGCACGATCGACACCGCATAGGCCGACAGCACGGCGTCGGCATACTTGCCCAGGTCCGGCATCACGCCTCCCCCGCCGTCATCCGCGCACTGCGCGCAATCAGCGCCCGCGTCCGCCGCACGCGGATCTCTGTCCCCGTGCGGTAGAGAACAAGCGCAAAAAACAGCAGGACAAAGCCCGCGATGCACACCAGCAGCGGCTGGTAAAACACGTCCGCCACGTTCTCTTCCTTGTCCAGGCTCAGTGACGCGCCCTGGTGCAGCCCTTGGTTCCAAAAGTTCACCGCATAGCG
>JBCBHS010000035.1:0-23113 GCA_038525395.1 Pseudomonadota bacterium
CCGACAGCGCCCAGGCCAAGGCGTTTCAGGACGTGGCCGCAGGCCTTGTTGCGCAGGGCCACGCATGATCGACGCGGGCGAGGTCACCTTTCCCCCGCTGATGTGGGGCGAGCCCGCGCCGGACAGCGCGATGGACCACGCCGTGATGCGCGCGACACTGGGCTGTGATGCGGGCCTGATCGCTTACAAATTGGGTGCAACCGAGATGGAGGCGGCGCTGGTCTTTGCCCCCGAGGTGCCCTTGGCCCAGGCGATGGTGATGCTGCCGCTCTGCGGTGTCGGCTTTCAAAACGCGCTGGGTGCGCTGGCCCCGCCCGAGGTCGCGGTGCATCTGGACTGGTGGGGTGGCATTCGCGTCAACGGCGCGCGCTGTGGCGCCCTGCATGCGCGCGCCTCTGGCACGGACCCCGCGGTTGTGCCCGATTGGCTGGTCGTGGGTTTTACCCTGCCGCTGGTCCCGCCCTCGGATGACATGGGACTGACGCCGGATGACACCGCCCTTTTTGCCGAAGGCTGCGCCGAGGTGGCACCGCCGACCCTGCTGGAGGCCTGGGCGCGGCACACGCTGAACTGGCTGACGCGGTGGGAGGACGAGGGCACCGCCCCTCTGCATGCCGAATGGCGCGGCTTGGCCCATGGGATTGGGGAAGAGGTGCAAAATCAGTCTCTGACAGGGACGTTTTTGGGCATCGACGAAGGCTTTGGCATGCTCTTGCGCGATGCCAGCACCACCCATCTGATCCCGCTTACATCTGTTTTGGAGGCACAGCCATGATGCTAGCCCGCGCGATCCATTTCGACGAAAGTGACATGAACGTCTTTGCCTCACCCGCCCGCACGGGCGAATGGTGTATCTCGGGCGGGTTCGAATTTTCGAACTGGGGCGAAAGCGATTTGGAAGGCAAGGCGCGCCAGGCCTTTGCCAATGGGTGGTTCGGGTTGGAAACCGGCGGGCGGGTGACCTTTGTTGCCGTCACACAGCTGGAACCCGCCGAGTTAGAGACGCTGACCGACCTGCTGGCGCAGCATTTCGTGACCTATTACGGCGCCCCGTCTGTGGACGCCGCGCGTCCCGTGGCGGCGGAAGAGCTGGCGCAGATGGTTGAGCTGTGCGCCGACCATGCACCCAACACGCTGTTGACCGTTGCGCGTGAATTGACGCCATCGGGGGTGCGCGAGGCCTATCGCACGATCCAGCCGCAAGATGCCGGTCTGGATCAGTTTGCGATCCATGGAGATATGGACCCGGGGTCGTGAGGATTCTGGTTCGAATTGGCTGACGCCAATCCGACCGAGGCGAGGGGTTTCACCCCTCGCGCTCCCCAAGGTATTTTTAGTCAGAAGAAACAGCAGGCTTGGGCCGTGCGTTGAACACGAAGAGCGGTTCACCGTCGATCGTGTAGCTGTCGATCAAAACCTGAGCGGTGTCAGACGTCAGCCAGGTTTCCAACTGTGTCACCAGGCCCGATTTGACATGGGCGTGGCGCGCCGGGTTGACGGGCAGAAAGGCGTATTGGTTAAAGAGCGTTGGATCGCCCGCAAAGAGCAAGGCCAGCCCGCCCTTGTTGCCAAAGTTCAGCCAGCTGGCGCGGTCGGAGAGGATGTAGGCGTCAAGCCCCGAGGCGGTGTTGAGCGCGGCGCCCATGCCTGCCCCCACCGCACGGTACCAGGGGCCAAAGCCGTCCGCGTCCTGGCCTGCGGCGCGCCACAGGCTCCGTTCTTTCTTGTGGGTGCCGCTGTCGTCGCCGCGGCTGACAAAGGCGGCGCGGGAGGCCGCGATGTTTTGCAGTGTCTCTGTCGCCCCTGTTGCGTCAGCGATACCTGCGGGATCATCCGCAGGACCCACGAAGACGAAATCGTTATACATGATCTCGCGCCGGTGGGTGCCGAACCCCTCGGCCACAAAGGCCTCTTCGGCCGCGCGGGAATGCACGAGGATCGCATCCACGTCCCCTGCCCGGCCCAGCCGCAAGGCTTGGCCCGTGCCGACGACCAGCAACTGCACCTCGAGGTTCAGATCGGCGCGGATTGCGGGCAGCAGCACGTCGGCCAGGCCGGAGTTGTGGAAGGACGTGGTCACAGCCATGCGCATCTGGTCGGTGGCCTGCGCGGCGGTGGCGAGAAGGGTGCAGAGCACGATGGTGAGGGCACGTTTCATTCCACGATATCTCCTTTTAGAAAGGCCCGCGCCTCTGGCGTTTGCGGGCTGTCGAAAAACGCGGGCGCGGGGCCCGTTTCGTGTACCTGGCCGCCCAGCATGAACACCACCTGGTCCGCGATGCGCCGGGCCTGGCCCATATCATGGGTCGACAGGATCAGCCGGGTGCCGTCGGCCTTGGCCTGCAGCAAGATCGCCTCGATCTCGCGCATGGCGCGCCCGTCAAGCGAGGCGGTGGGCTCATCCAGAAATACGAGGGCCGGGTTTGTGATCAGGGCGCGGGCGATGGCCAGCTTTTGCTGTTCACCCCCGGACAGAACCATGGCGCGGCGGGTCAGGTGTGGGCCAAGCCCGACGCGCGTGGCCCAGTCCCGCGCCGCCGCCCGGGCCGCCTGGCGCCCAGTGCCGCGCAGGCGCATCGGATAGGTCAGATTTTCCTCGACCGTGCGGCGCAGCACGACGGGGCGCTGGAAGACAAAGGCCTGGTGATGGCGAGCGGTGTCGGTGGCGCAGGCCCAGGTCACGGACCCGGCGGTGACCCGCGCGGTGCCGTGCATCAGGCGCAGCAGCGTCGTCTTGCCCGATCCGTTGGGGCCCATCACCACGCACAGCCCCTGCCCGTCCAGGCGCAAATCCACCGGGCCAACCAGCCGCTTGCCGCGCCGCGACGTCTCGGCACCCGCAAGGGTCAGGGGGAACAGGTCTACCATCGGCTGTCCCGTTCGGTCTGGCCGATCCAGTGGATCATCAGGTTCACCCCCAGCGCCAGCGCGATGAGGATCAAGCCCAGGGCGAGGGCGAGGGCAAACTGCCCCTTGCCGGTCTCAAGAGCGATGGCGGTGGTCAGCACGCGGGTCGCGTTGTCGATATTGCCGCCGACGATCATGATCGCGCCCACCTCTCCAATCCCGCGGCCAAAGCCTGCGAGGGCGGCGGTCAGCAAAGCGCGTCGCGCATCCCACAGCAGCGTGCGCATCTTTTGCATCTGCGTCACGTTCATCGAGATCAGGAGGTCGTGATATTCCGCCCACAATTCGCGCAGGGACTGGTGCGCGATGGACGCGATGAGGGGCACGATGATGATCACCTGCGCGATGATCATGGCCGTGGGCGTGAACAGCAGCCCCAGCGCCCCCAAGGGGCCAGAGCGGGACAGAAAGATGTAGACGATCAGCCCCACGACCACCGGCGGCAGGCCCATCAGCGCGTTCAGCATCGCAATTGTCGCGCGCCGCCAGCGAAAGCGGCGCACGGCGAGCAGGGCGGCGAGGGGCAGGGCGATCAGGCAGGCGATCACCAGGGCGGTGAGGGTGACGCGCAGCGACCGCAGGGCGATGTCCGCCAGTTCTGCATCGAACGTGACGACCAGCCAAAACGCGTGGCGCAACCCCTCCCACAGATCGACGATGGCCGATCCTCCCTTGTCTTATTTTCCAGGGAAACTGGACGGATTTGCGGGGGGATACCAGCCCTGTTTGGCGGCTGCGCCAGCTTGTCTTTGCGACGCGCTGCGGGGTTCCGGACGTGGGACAGATTGTCCAACGCGCAGAAATTGCCCATGGGCAATCTTCTGGGCCACTGGCGGAAATTGCCCATGGGCAATTCCGGGTGCTTAGCTGTCGTAGGTGGCTTGCAGGTAGGCGTCAAAGGCGCTTTTCAGCTGCGACCGTGTCAGCCCCGCCTCAAACTCCATCCGCACCGTGTGGCCCCGCTGAACCACGGCAATCCCCTTGTCATGGGCGCTGCGGCGATAGATTTTGCCCTCGGGCGCGGCCTTGGGTTGGGCCGGCTTGCCCGCCCGGCTCAGGCGCCGCATCACCATCGCCGCATCAACAAACGACCCGCGCCCCGTGCGGGCCTGCGCCTGGCTGCGGCCGATGGCGGCGGCTTCGTCCAGGACGGCTTGGGCACTTTCGGCCTGGGCCAGCAGCGGCTTTAACTCGCGCGCGTTGCGTTCGCGAATTTCGCGGATGTTGGGAAAGGCGTCGACAATGGCTTGGGGCAGCTTGGCCAGCTGCAAATAGCGTGACAACCAGGGTTGGCTGACCTCCAACCGCTCGGCCATCGCCTTTTGCTTGCCGCCGTAATAGCGCGCGACCGCATCGGCATAGTCCAACGCGCGTTCGTAGTCCGAGATATCCTCGCGGTCGCGGTTTTCGATATCAGCCAGGCGGAACGCCTCTTCATCACTCAGGCTACGCGCCTCGACCAGGTATTTGAACTGGGTGTAATTGTTGTCGCGCAGCCAGGTGACGGCAAAGTGGCGGCGGGCGCCGCAGATGACTTCGAAATCATAACGCGGGTCGTCGATGGGGCGCACGATCGCGGGAAATTCCTGCTGGCCTTGGGACCGGATGCCGTCGATCAGATCGCGGCAGTTGTCTTCGGTCAGCAGGGCATAGTCGCGGTTGTGCCGGTCCCACATGCGGCAGCGGGCCGGATCGACCCAGCGCAGGGTCTTTTCCTCGACCTCGCCCGCCAGCCGGTCGCTGATCGCCGTGGTGCGTTTGAGAAAGCGCGCCTCGGCGCGGTCGCCAGCATCTGGGGTGGTGTCCAGATCGCTGAGCACGTCGTCGAAAATCGCATCGTGTTTGCGGGTCATAGCAGTCCCTCCTTGCGCAGGCCCGCGTGATGGCTGGGCCAGGTCTTGCGGATCAGCACCTCGATCTCGCGGTTCACAGCATCCAGATAGGCCCGGCAGCGTTTGTGCGTCTCGGTCCGGGTGGCGGCGCCGGTCAGTTCATAGACGGTGGACAGGTTCGCCGCGGCATTGTCGATTTCGGCGCTGTCCTTGAGCACCGATTGCAACATGTCGAGGGGGAACACCGCGTCCATCATCCGTTTGATCGCCATATGCGCTGATTTACTGTCGTTCATCTTTGTGGCCAGGATCTTAACGAAAGCATAATCGCGCGTACCCCCGTGCCGGGCGAGTTCGTTGAGCGTGGCGCCGAGCATCTTGAGGAAATGCGCGGTCGAGCCGAAGTCGATGTTGTTCGGCGGGGCAGGGATCACCAGCGCATCCGCGGCGCGCAGGACCGACAGCGACAGCATCCCCAGCGCCGGGGGCGGGTCCAGCAGGATGACGTCGAACCGGTCCTTGATCGTCTCTAACCCGTTGCGCAACCGGTCAAGGACAAAGACCTGTTCGCGGGCCATGCGGGCGGCGAATTCATATTCGGCATCATACAGCCCGAGGTTCGCGGGGATCAGCGCGATGTTCGGCCAATAGGTCGCGCGCAAGGCATAGGACAGGTCTTGCGGTCCGCCGTGGCGGAAGAAGGGGTAAAGCGTGTCTTCCTCCTCATCCACATCGACGTCGGGGTTGAGGCCAAAGACCGACGTGGTGCTGGCCTGGCTGTCGCAGTCCACGACGCACACGCGGTAGCCGCGCAAGGCGAGGTATTGGGCCATGTGGCAGACCATCGTGGACTTGCCCACGCCGCCTTTGAAATTCTGGATCGCCAGCACCATCGCCGGGTCGCTGTCGGCGCGGTGGGGCAGGGTGCCGAACACCTGGCGCATCCGGTTCACGTCCGTCAGGGAATAGCCGGTGCGCCGCCCGGTGGTCGGGTCCTTGTCGGGCATCGGCAGGCGGCCATCGGCCTCGGCGTCGCGGATCAGCTTGTCGCTGCGCCCCACCATGTCGGCGGCCCGTTTGACGTTGAACTGCAGGTCCAGCGTCTTTTGCGTGCCGGGTGCATAGAGGCGGTCGCGCAGGCGGTGAATGACCGTCGCCGCGCGGGTGGCCAGTTTGTCCAGCTCGTCGAGCGAGACGGGGGGAAGGGCGGACTGCTCCATTTCGGACCTCTTTGGGGGGTGTTGATCCGAATCATGACCGCTGCGGGCCAATGCCTCAAGTGCAAACTTTTGAGGGGAGGGGGCGAAAAAGCGGAAGTTGGCGGTGTTGGTGTCAGGGAGTGGAAACTGAGGCGCCTGTGCTGTGTTTGTGGAAGTTTATCACAGGCAAGAGGCGACAGAACCCAATTTGTATGCGGTTGCCTGCTTTGCGCAAAGGCGCGCCATAGGTTTCCCAAAATACCCCAGAAAAAACACCCTGCTTATTCTTCTTTCAGAGTGTTCTATATTCTGGGACCGTAAAGCGTTGATTCTGAACGACAAAGACGCGCCTTGCCTTACATCCTGGGACCGCTGCGCTTACCTATCGGGGCGGTGGCGCCTACGTCTTGGGGCGGTTAAACTTACGTATCGGGTGGCCCCTTTTCCTTACGTTTTGGGTGCATCCCCGCGCCGACTCAGCCCGTTGATTTTTAGGTGTTATTCGAATCACTTGCCTGGCCGCCCCTGCGCACCGCGCCGGTTTAACCTTACAAATTGGGTGCATCCCTTTTTGTAGACGCCTGGCCCCCGCCCGGTTATTCTTACACAACATTGCCCGTCAGAGGTAAGCGAAGAGCAGCATGGCAGACCGCCCATCCCAATCCTACCGGACCATCGACGCCCGGCCAAATGCGCAAAGCCTGGTCAAGCCGGGTGAGCTGGTGGACCTGGTCGAGGTCACGCCACTGACGCTGGCCGACCGGCGCATCTATAACCAGCTGCTGGAAAATGCGTGGGACGCGATTGAGAAGCCGGTCACGCATGTGATCTCAAAATCCGATCTGCGCGGGTCGCACAATTCCAATGACAGGGTGGGCGAGTCGGTCGAGCGGCTGATGTCGGCCATCGTCAAGGTCAAGGTCACGCATGAGGGCGAGGATGCCATCGAGCGGGTGCAATTGCTGGGCGGGAATATCGAGACGACGCGACGCGACGGGGTGCTGGAATACGAGATCCCGCAGCGGCTGCGCAAGATCATCAAGGACAGCACCGTGTTCGCCCGCCTGCAACGCGAGGTGATGTTCGCGCTGAGTTCCAAATACGCGCTGACCCTCTATGAGATGATCCAAAAGCGGGGGAACCTGCGGTACAGGTCCTCCGAGAAATTCGCGCTGGACGATCTGCGGGGGGTGCTGGGCGTGCCGAAGGGCAAGCTGACGTCATGGTCGAACCTCAAGCTGCGGGCGATTGAGCCGGCGGTGGCGGAGGTGAACATGCTGTCGGAC
The DNA here is from genome assembly GCA_038525395.1 of Pseudomonadota bacterium. Classification (GTDB taxonomy): domain Bacteria; phylum Pseudomonadota; class Alphaproteobacteria; order Rhodobacterales; family Rhodobacteraceae; genus Tateyamaria. The sequence continues at coordinate 7,225 of JBCBHS010000035.1, forward strand.
TATGTGGTCGAGATTGAGCCGGTGAAGACCGGGCGACGGGTGACGCATATCGAGTTGAAGTGGTGGCGCAAGGATGGGGCAGGGACCGCCACGACCGAGCGCGAGCTGTCATTCTCCAAAGTCGGGCGCAAGGCCCGCATGGCGGGCACGACCGAAGACCTGAAACCGCGGCCCGCCTGGCTGGAGGCCGCGGGCCCCGCGCTGCGCACCGAAACCTACGAGACCGCGCGGCTGCGCCATCCGGGCTATGACATCTATCATGTGGAAAAGGAGTGGCGCGCCTGGGCCGCCACCAAAGAGCCGCCGCGCGATGCTGACCGCGCCTACCTCGCCTTTTTTCGCAGCTTTGCGGAAAATAACCCGCTGCGCTAGCGTGGGGCTATGAACTCTGTCCGCCTTCGTCTGTTGATCCTGGCCCTGGCCCCGATGGTCGTGCTGATGCCGCTGCTGCTGTTTCTGGGCATGACCCGGTGGACGGCGGATTATGACGAGGTGCTGATCGCCAATGTGGAAAGCGACCTGCGGATTGCGGAACAGTACTTGTCGCGCCTGATGGTGCAAACCGGGGACGAGTTGCAGGCGGTTGCGGGGTCGGTTGAATTTGCGCAGACACCGCCCGAGGGGTTCGATGCGTTTTTCGAGGGCAAGCGCAAAGCGCTCGCCTTGGATTTCCTGTACTACCTGCCGCTGTCCGAGGTGACGGACCGCTGGCCGGTCGAACAAAGCGCCGCCGAAGGCCAAGGCCGGACCGAGATCGATATCTTCAGCGGGGCCGCCCTGGCCGCCATATCGCCCGACCTCGCGGCCCAGGCCCGCCTGCAGTTGATCGAGACCGAGGCCGCCATGCCCACCGACCGCGTGGTCGAGGACCGCGGCATGGTCATCCACTCGGCCACGCCGGTCACCCTGCCTGGGCGTACGGGCGTGTTGGTGGGTGGCATCCTGCTGAACCGCAATCTGGGCTTTATCGATACGATCAATGCGCTGGTCTATCAGGACCCGGTTGGTGGCGGGTCACGGCAGGGCACGGCGACCCTGTTTCTGGACGATGTGCGCGTGTCGACCAACGTGCGCCTGTTCGAGGACGTGCGCGCCCTGGGCACCCGGGTGTCGGCGGCGGTGCGGGGCAAGGTGCTGGGCGAGGGGCGCACCTGGCTGGACCGCGCGTTCGTGGTGAACGACTGGTATATCTCGGGCTATCTGCCGCTGACCGACAGCTTTGGCGACTATGTCGGCATGCTCTATGTCGGGTTCTTGGAAGAGCCGTTTACCATCGCCAAACGCAACGCCTTTCTGGTCATCCTGGCTGCCTTTGTCGCGGTGCTGTTGCTGTCGGCGCCGGTGTTTTTGCGCATGGCCAAGGGCATCTTTGCCCCGCTGGAACGCATGACCCACACGATGTTCCTGGTCCGCCGCGGCAACCTGTCGGCGCGCAACGGGCAGGGCGGCGGCACGGGCGAGATCGGCGAGGTCGCCGCCCATCTGGACGACCTGCTGGACCAGGTGCAAGAGCGGGATGAGGAGCTGAACGTGCGCGTGGCCGAACGGACGGCGGAACTGCAACGCGCCAATGAAAAGCTGGAAGAGACGTTTCGCCAGCTGGTGATGAGCGAAAAGCTGGCCTCGATCGGCGAGATCACGGCGGGCGTCGCGCATGAGATCAACAACCCGGTGGCGGTGATCCAGGGCAATATGGACGTGATCCGCGACGGCCTGGGCGCACGCAGCGACGACATTCGGACCGAGCTGAACCTGGTCGACCAACAGATCGCGCGCATCCAGGCCATCGTCGGCAAGCTCTTGCAATTTGCGCGCCCGGGCGAATTTGCCGATCTGGAACAGACGGTGCCGGTGGCGCCGGTGATCACCGACTGCCTGGTGCTGGTCAATCACATCCTGTCGCGCGGCGACATCACCGTGCAGACCGATCTGCGCGCCACCGGGGCGGTGCGGATCGACCCGGGCGAGTTGCAGCAGGTGATGATCAACCTGATCATGAACGCTGTCCAGGCGATGGGCGGGCAGGGGGCGCTGACGCTGATGTCGGAACCCGCGGTGGTCGACGGCGTGCCGGGCGTGCGCATCGCGGTCAGCGATACGGGGCCGGGCCTGTCGCCGGATCAGGCGGATGATGTCTTTGCCCCGTTTTACACCACCAAACAGGCCGAGGGCACGGGCCTGGGCCTCAGCATCTCGCAAACGCTGATCCAACGCGCGGGCGGCCTGATCACCGCCAGCAACCGCGACGGCGGCGGCGCGCAATTCGTCGTGTGGCTGCCTGTGGCGGCGGACGATGTGGCCTTTGACGCGGCGGAATAGGTGCCTTAGGTCTGCCCCAGCGTGGGACCGACCGGTGTTGCGCGCCCCGGCGTTCGTTCGCAGCGGGGATGCAAACATTGGGGCGGCGAGGTTAGCTTACCCACTGACCTAGGCCAAAGGAGCGAGTTCTAGGTGGTCGCCGTCAAAGTGTCCCGCTATACCTGTCTCGGATGCGCGCGCCCGTCCCTTGCGCGCGCAGAGATTTTGAATAAGCGACGACTGTGTCTTATGGAGAAGACAAAATGATTACACCTCTCTTGCTGTCTGGCGGATCCGGCACCCGGCTTTGGCCTTTGTCCCGCAAAAGCTATCCCAAGCAGTTCGCGAACCTGATGGGGGATGAAAGCCTGTTTCAAGCGTCGGCGCGTCGGTTGTCGGGGGACGGTTTTAGCGCACCGATGGTCATCACGGGCAGCGATTTCCGCTTTATCGTGATGGAGCAGTTGAGCGCGGTCGAGATTGCACCGGCCGCCACGCTGATCGAACCCCAGGGCCGCAACACGGCGCCTGCCGTTCTTGCCGGCGCATTGGTGCTGGATGCGCAAAGCCCGGGTGCGTTGATGCTGGTCGCCCCGTCCGATCACGTGATCCCGGATGCCGAGAGTTTCCGCGCGGCGGTCAAGGCCGCCGCACCGGCGGCAGAGGCTGGCCAGCTGGTCACCTTCGGCATTCGCCCCGACCGCGCCGAAACCGGCTATGGCTGGCTGGCGATGTCGGAGGCGCCCACCGCAGATTTTGCGCCGGTTCCACAAGACCTCAAAGGGTTCGTTGAAAAGCCCGACGCGGACCTGGCGACCAAGCTTTTGGACGGGGGCGAGCATCTGTGGAACGCGGGCATTTTCCTGTTTTCCACGACAGCGATCATCCAGGCCTTTGAAACCCACGCGCCGGAGCTGTTGGCGCAAGTGCGCGACGCGGTCGAGCAGGCACAGAAGGACCTCGGGTTCACCCGCCTGGCCGAAGGGCCCTGGGGTGGTCTGGACGATATCTCGATCGACTATGCGGTGATGGAAAAGGCCGACAACCTGACCGTGGTCCCTTATGGCGGCGAGTGGTCTGACCTGGGCGGATGGGACGCCGTGTGGCGCGAAAGCGAGGCGGATGCATCGGGCGCTGTCACCTCTGGCCCCGCAACCTCGATTGACTGTACCGACACGCTGCTGCGCGCCGAAACCGACAGCCAGCAACTGGTGGGCATCGGCCTGACGGATGTGATTGCCGTGGCCATGTCCGATGCCGTGCTGGTGGCCCATAAGGACCGCGCGCAAGATGTGAAAAAGGCCGTTGCCGCGCTCAAGGAAAAGGGCGCCGCACAGGCGGAAACCCTGCCGCGCGACTACCGCCCCTGGGGCTGGTACGAAAGCCTGGTTGTCGGTGGTCGGTTTCAAGTGAAACGGATCCACGTGCACCCCGGCGCCGCGCTGTCGCTTCAAAGCCACCATCACCGGTCAGAGCATTGGATCGTGGTCGAGGGCACCGCCCGCGTCACCATCGACGAAGAGGTGAAGCTGGTGACCGAAAACCAGTCCGTCTATATCCCGCTGGGCGCCGTGCACCGGATGGAAAACCCAGGCAAGGTGCCGATGGTCCTGATCGAAGTCCAGACCGGCACCTATCTGGGTGAGGATGACATCATCCGGTACGAGGATGTCTATGCACGCGGGCAGGGCGCCAAAGGCTAGCATGCCCCTCTTTGCGTCGTGACGATCAGGTCACGACGCAAAGGCCGTTGCCTATATCCAGCGCCCGATGGCTGTCACCGACAGGATGACGTTGGTGTCCGCGTTGTCGCCACCAATGCGCGTCGCCGGCAAAAAGCTCCAGCCATTGGCCGTCGGCTCGTCATAGATGTTCAAGGCAAGCGCACGCGAATCGAGCGGCAGTGCCGAACCTCGCGGTGCCATGCCTGTTGTCGTTGCGGGCACCGATACAAACGGCATCGGCCAGACAATCGATACCGCGCCCGTGCGGTAGGGCGAGGCCCATGTCCCAGAGCCGTAGGCAATGATCGACCCCATATCGACAGAGCTGACCCAACAGATCTGCGTGCCGTCGGCCCACCGCACATAGGTGCCGTTGGCATTGCTGCCATATTCGATCACCGCACCGCTTGGTACACCCGCGTTTTGCGCAACGGGGCCCAGGATGTTTTGCTGGTGGTAGGCCGCGGCACCGTCCACGGTCAGGCCGTCTTGGACAGCGGCGGCGCCGGTCGCGTTGTCGATAGACAGCGCGGTGACATAGGTCGATCCATCCGCGCTGACCTTGATCGAAAAATCGTCGTTGCCGGTTGTGCCAAACTCGGCACGTCCTGCCCAATCGGTCTGAAACAAAAGGCTTGCACTGTCGGTCGTGGCAGCCTTGTTGATCTTCATCTGATGGCCCGCGCCCGCGTGGTTCAGCAGGGTCGCAGCACTGCTGACGGTCAGCCGGTTCGTGGGATCGGCGGTGGCCCCAATGCCCAACGCGTCCAGGTTCTGCAACTCGCTGGGGCTGCTTTGCACCCAGCCGCCCGCCGTCCGCACCCGCAGGGCACCATCGGCACGACCCACGGCCTGCCATCCGATCTGCGGCACAATGAAATGCCATGCACCATTGGTAAACGCGGCCAGCGTCTGCCCTTGGTCGGCCCATGCCGCCGTCGGCGCACTGCCCAGGGCCCACACTTCACCTTCGGTTGGGGCCGCGGGGGGGTCCGTGGCATCGAACGCCTCGACCACCAATTGAACCAGCACATCGAGACGCTCGAGCGCTGAGTTGTGTGTGACGTGCTTTTGTGCCTGAGATGGCTGTATATAAGGCAGGTCAAGCCGGGGCGAGAGGTCCATGTGCAACTCCAAAGCTGGGATGCCGGGACTATTGGAAAATCGCCGTTAAGGCGGCGCTAACGCACCGTACGGTGGCTGTGGCTGTGTGCAGGTGTGTCGGGCATGAAGCGCCTGGTTTTTACCACAGTATTTTCAGAGCTTTAGGCGCACGCCACCCCCGGCACCTTTTGGCCTGTAATGCGAATTATGTAAAATATCCGCCACCTATCCCTTAACAACCCTCCAAACCAACCCCAAACACCTTTCCGCCTAAAGCTGACTAAATTACTCAGAAAGGGTTGCAAAATTCCCAGAATCCTGTAGCTGACAAAAACAGTAAGTTAATGTCGAACTGGGAGCCTCCACATGACAACACAGACATCCATCCTTGCCCTGACAATCGCCGTCCTGGGCACGACCGCCGTCGCCGAGGGCGAGGTGAACCTGTATTCCTCGCGCCATTACGACACTGACGAGCGGCTGTATTCCGACTTTACCGAGGCCACGGGCATCACGGTCAACCGGATCGAAGGGAACGCGGATGAGCTGATCCAGCGGATGCGGGCCGAGGGGGCGAACTCGCCTGCGGATATCTTGCTGACCGTCGACACCTCGCGCCTGGAACGCGCCAAAGAGGCTGGCGTTTTGCAAGCGGTGGAAAGCGACGTGCTCGAGGCGCGCATTCCCGTCAACCTGCAGGATGCGGACAACCAGTGGTTCGGCTTTTCACAGCGCGCGCGCATCATCTTTTACGACAAGACCGACGTGACCAACCCGCCCGCCAGCTATGTCGATCTGGCCGACCCGGCCTATCAGGGGCAGGTGTGCCACCGGTCTTCGACCAACGTGTACAGCCAGACGCTCCTGGCCGCCGTGATCGAGAACCACGGCGAAGATGCGGCCAAAGATTGGGCGCAGGGTGTGGTGGACAACTTTGCCCGCGACCCGCAGGGCGGTGACACCGATCAGCTGCGCGGCCTGGTGTCGGGTGAATGCGACATCTCGATCTCGAACACCTACTATTTTGCCCGCGCTGTGCGCAGAGACGTCGATGGCCTGTCGGAAGAGGCGCGCGCCAATATTGGCTGGGTCTTTCCCGCCCAGAACGCCGAAGGCGCGCATATGAACCTGTCGGGCGGCGGCGTCGCGGCGAATGCACCGAACAAGGAAAACGCGGTCCTGTTCCTGGAATACCTGGCCAGCGACCAGGCGCAGCAATATTTCTCTGCTGGCAACGATGAATACCCGGCGGTGCCCGGCGTGGGCCTCAGCCCGTCGGTCGCCACCCTCGGCCTGTTCCGCCCGGACGATGTGAACCTGTCCGAAGTGGCCAAGAACGTGCCCGCCGCGCAGAAAATCTTTAACGAGGTTGGCTGGAAGTAAGCGCGCAGCCGCGCACGCATCGGAAAGGCGCGGCGCTTTGCTGCGCCTTTTCCTTTTCCGACTGTAATTGTCAGGATTGACGTACCCGACGAAAACGATCAACATAAATGCAGCGAGTCTCAGCCACCCCAAACACGGGCAGCCCAGACACCCCGACCCAATTGGAGGTGAGACATGTTTCGTAAGACCCCGCACAGGCCCCAGCCCACGGCGCCGCGCCGCCCGCGCACCTGCTGCAACGACACCTGCTGCCAAGAGCTGCTGGTGCTGGCCGCCGAAGGTACGCTTTGCACAGAGCAGCCGTTGGAACATAGGTTGGATCACTTGGAGCGGGCGCAATGAACGCCATGGCCCAGGTCCCCGCCCCCACAAAACTGCCCGATATCCGCGATATAGAGACGTATGACGCCCGCGACCTGATCAAGGATGGCGGGCAGGTGTCCATCGTGTTGGACGGGCAGGTCTACTATCTGCGCATCACCCGCGCGGGCAAACTGATCCTGACCAAATGACGCCCGCACATCATCAACGCGGCGGCGCGGCGGTTGCGGTCCTGACCCATATGGACGTGTGGGAGGCGGGCCTGATCCTCAACCTGCGCCACTGGTGCACGGGGCCTACAGGCCAGGGCCAGGTGCGCGCCGACTATGACCGCGCACTGCCGGTGGCAGAGGCGGACCGCGCCTGGCACGCCTTTGACCGGCTGGTGCGCACGCTGGTCGCCACCGCGACCCGGCCGATGGTGCGCCACGACCTGAGCTGTACCTGCGCGGGATCGGACGAATGCGTGTTCGCTCACCTGGTGCGCATCGCCTCTGACGGGCACCTGAACGACGCGGCCCTGATCGCCACATTGCTGACGGGCCCCGCCCACGCCGAACATATCGCCGTGCTGGCCGGAGAGGTGGGCACCTGCCTGCGCCGCATCCACGCACAGCCGACAGAGCCTGCGATACCCGCGCGCGACGTCGTGCGGATGCATTAGCCAATGAGACGGACAAGGGACGCCACCACATGAAATCGACACGCGCGGCCTTGGGAACGGCACTTTGGGCCGCGACCGCGGCCGTTGCCGACCGCGCCCAGACCCTGCTGCAAAATACGCGGCGCGCCCCTATCTAATGATCAGCCCAGCCAGATGTGACATCAGCGAGGACCCATGCCCAAGACACCCAGCCCCTGCATCGACGTGTGCAAGTTCAAACGGGACGGCCATTGCATCGGCTGCTCGATGACCAAGGCGCAAAAATCGATGTTCAAGGCACTGAAAAAGGACACGCACCGCGCGGCCTTTGTCGAGATGCTGGTGGGGCAGCAGTCGCATATGGGCAAGTATCGGCATTGGGCGCCGAAATACCTGCGCAAGTGCCTGAAGAAAAAGGTCAACGCCGTCCCCGCCGTCCGTGACGTCGCCTAACACCGGCGCGCCAACGGTCAGCGGGTGACTGCCGCGCTATGCCAGGTGGGCGCGCAGCATCCAGGCGAATTTCTCGTGCGTTTGCCCGCGGGCAATACACAGATCCTCGGTCAGGGTGTCGCCATGTTCGGCGGCCAGCGCCCCACAGCCTGCCAGCGTGGCCGCCAGCGTTTCCTGTGCAGTCTTCATCGCCGCGATCATCTCTTGATCCGTGGCGTGGCCGTCATGTTCGCCCACCTTCGACCGCGCCAGCATCCCCGCCAGCATGCCCTCGGCATGGGCGTCCAGCGCCTTGATCCGCTCGGCCAGGTCGTCCTGGGCGGTAAAGTGGTCTTCGTAAATAGTTTGAAACAGCTCGTGCAGCGGGCCAAAGGCCATGCCGGTGACGTTCCAATGAAAGTTCTGGGCGAGCATCGTCGTCACCGCAGTTTCGGCAACGGATTGGTTCAATGCGTCGGCGATTGCGGTGCGTGCATCGGTGGACAGCGCGGCAGCTGTTTGGGTCATGGTCGGGTTCCCTTTTGCTCATGAACGCTGGCTGGCCCGCATATGCGGCTGGCTTGCACCTCGCAAAATAGGCACCCATATGCGCAGGGCAAGCCCTTTTTAGAATTATTCTAATCCGGTGGACGTCAGGCCACGATGCGGCGGATCAAGAACCGCACCAACCGCCTGTGTTCCGCCGCCACCCGGCGCCCCAGCAGAAAGGCGACGCTGCCCTCGTCACCCCGCGCCGCAGCCCGTCCAAGGGCCAACAGCCACGTCTCGTCAAAGGTCAGCTCGGCCGCGCCCGGCGCATGCAGGCGCGCAGGCTGGCCAAGCGCCTGGGCCAGGCACCGCATCAACGCCTCGGCATGTGCGGCCTGCGAGGCAGAGCGGTCGCCATGCAGCAACGCGCAGGCGTGAAACAGATCCGCCCGCGGCTTGACACGGCACGACATTGCCACCGCACGCAGACTGTCCAGCAGCGCCGCATCGCCCGTTGACAGCGGCGCGGCGGGCTGCGGTCTGGCAGGCAGGTCAAGCTTTAATGGCAGCATCAGCGCGTCACTTTCCTTGCGGGGGCCCGCAACTCGCCCTGCGACGGCCCGTGAACCATCAATCTATGCACTGCCCCCCACCGCGCAAGCGTAATCCCGACTATTCTGCTTGGTTTTTGTCACACTCTTCTGACACTGCCTGTGTTTACCCGGGCGCGCCCTATATACCGGGGCAGATCAGAGAGAGGACACCAACCGCCATGTTCATCGCCATGAACCGCTTTACCGTCACCGCAGACAACGCCGCCGCGTTCGAAGCCTTGTGGCTGGGCCGGGACAGCCACCTCAAGTCCACGGACGGCTTTGTCGAGTTCCACATGCTCAAAGGGCCAGAGGCCGCGGATGGCACACGGCTCTATGCCTCTCATACTGTCTGGTCGTCCGAGGATGCGTTCCGCGCCTGGACGACATCCGACGCCTTTCGCGCCGCCCATAAGGACGCGGGCCAAACGGCCAAGCTGCACGAGGGCAGCCCCACCTTCGAAGGGTTCAGCGTCATCCAGCAGATCGCGGCCGACTAGCCGCTATTCCGACCAGGCCTGCATCTTGCGGTCGATGGTCTTGCGCGACACGCCCAGGCGGCGCGCGGCCTCGGCCCGGTTGCCGCCGCACAGATCCAGCATGCGCAGGATGTGGCGCTGCACCACCAGGTCCAGGTTTTCGATGGCCTGCGCCCCGGTCACGCTGCCCCCACCCGCAAAGGCGTCGGGAAAACCGCCCAGGATGACCGACCGCTCGATCAGATTGCGCAGCTCGCGCACATTGCCGGGCCAGTCATAGCGGCGCAGCTTCAACAGGGTCTCTTCGTCCAGTTCCAGCGATTGCATCGCGAGGGACGCGGAAAACTGCGCCATGAAATGCGCCGCCAGCTCGACAATGTCGTCCATCCGGTCCTTTAGCGGCGGCATCTCGATCTTGACCACATGGATACGGTGATACAGGTCCGCACGGAACCGGCCCGCGGCCACCGACGCCTCGATATCGTCATTGGTGGCAAAGAAGAACCGCACGTTCAGCGGGATCTCGCGCTCGGCGCCAACGGGGCGGACCTTCTTGTCCTCCAACACACGCAGCAGCGCGGCCTGTACCGTCTCGGGCATCTGCGCGATCTCGTCCAGCAGCAGCGACCCCCCGTCGGCCAGCAGCAGCAGTCCGGGCTTTAGGCGGTCCTCGGCCTCGACCACGCCAAACAGCTCTTCGGCAAAGCGGCCGGGCTGGATCGTGGCGCAGTTGACGGGAACAAACGGCGCCTCGGCCCGGTCCGACAGGTCGTGCAAATGCCGCGCCGCCATCTCTTTGCCCGTACCGCTGGCCCCGGTGAACAGCACCGGCGTCGGCAAGGGGGCCAGCCGCGCCAGCATCGCGCGCACGGTCTCCATCGGTTCGGAATTGCCCAACAGCTTGCCGGGGCCCGTGCCCGACGACAACTCGCGCCGCAGCAGCGTGTTGTCGCGCTGCAGGTACTTGCGGTCCAGCGTGCGCGCCACCGCGCTCAGGATCTGGTTCGCGCGAAAGGGTTTGAGGACAAAGTCACTGACGCCCGCGCGCAGGGCGGCAATCGCCGTCTCAAGATCGGCATAGGCGGTGATCAGGATGGAATCGGCAAAGAACCCTTTGCGCTTTTGCTCGTTCAGCCAATCCAGACCCGTGCCCCCCGGCATCAGGTTGTCGATGATCACCAGATCATATTGCGCCTCATCCAGCGCCTTGGTCGCCTGCGCCGGCGATCCCACCGCATCCACCCGCTTGACCCGCGTTTCCAGCGTCTTGGTCAGAAAGTGGCGCATGCCGGTTTCGTCGTCGATCACCAGCACCTTGGCGCCGGCCAGCGACTTGCCGTACATATCCGGGGTCGAGCGGGGGGCGTTCATCGTCTCAATCCAGCCTCACCGCATCGCCCGACTGCGTGGCCCCGGTGGTAAAGCCCAACTCTTGCAAGGCGAAATACGCGCCCACCGAAATCACGATCATCGCAGCAAAGCCCGTTAGCATGGCTTTCATGGTGTCTTCTCCTTGGTTGCGGTGCGCAAGAACGCGATCAGATCGGCCCGGTCGCTTGGCGCGGCGATGACCTGCATCGGCATCTTCGAGCCGGGGATATAGTGATCCGGCCCCGCGTCAAACAGCGCGTCGATGGTGGTGTCGGTCCAGATAATGTCCGATCCGTCCAGCGTTGGCGAGTAGCGATAGCCCGGCACGCCCCCTGCCCTGCGGCCAAACACACCGTGCAGCGTCGGCCCCGCCTTGCGCGATGGCCCCGCCTCTAGGCTGTGGCAGATCGAACATTTGCGCATGAACTGCCGTTCGCCGTTGTCCATCGTGGCCGCGTCGCGCAGGAAACTGCGGGTGTCGCCCCCCGCCGGGTCATAACTGTCCAGCAGCGCGACGGGCCAGGCATAGATCACATCGTCGATCCCGCCCGCATGGATCACCGTGCCGTCGTTGGAAAAGGCCAGCGCCCAGACCGGCCCGGACCGCATCGCACGAAAATCGCGGGTGATACGCCACTGGGTCGTGTCGATCATCATGATGTGCCCCTCGCCATCGCCGATGGCCAGCTGCCCGGTGGCGGCATGATGCGCCATGGCCAGGATCGGACGGCGGTCGAGGGTAAAGTCGTACAGTTTCTCACCCGTTTCGGCATCGACGACACGGGTGCCGCCATCGACAGCGCCGTAGGCCAGCCAGCCATCACCCAGAACCAGCCGGTTGACGCCAAAGCCGTGGCGCACCAGCGGGCGCGGCGTGTCGCGCTTGCCCATGTCATAGCGCAGGACATCCCCCTTGGACGTGGCCGCGAACAGGGCCGCCCCGTCCGCCGCATAGACAACCGCGTTCACCCCGGCGCCGGGATAGGGCAGCGTCTCGGCCTGCCCTGCCCCGGTCGGCCACAGCACGATGTCACCGTCCCACGACCCTGCGGCAATCACCCGGCCATCGGGCGCAGGCGCCAGCGACGTGACCTTGCCCTTGTGCTGGCCAATCTTGCGCGGCTGTGCGCCCCAGTGCCAAACGGCGAAATCATCGCCGCCGGTCACCAGCGCGCCGCCCGGCGTCTCGGCAATCGCGGTGACCGCTGCGTCATGCCCGTCCAGCCAGCGCGCCCCCTGCCCCGGCCCGGCCCAGACGCCGACGGCATTGTCGAAACTGGCCGAGGCCAGCGTGCCATCCCCGGTCACAACCAGACCCATGATCGGGCCGCCATGGCCCTTATAGGTCGTGAACTCTTGCGCCGCCGCAGGCAGGGCCAGGCACAGCAGCAGACTACTCAGCAGGCGTCGCATCTTTGGGTGCCGCCTTGCCCTCTGCCTCCAGCTCTTCCAGCCACAGCGAATGGTGCTGCCGGGCCCAGGCCTCGTCGACCTCGCCCGACCCCATCGCGTCATAGGCACCTTCCATGCCCACGGACCCGATGTAGATATGCGCGATGATGATCGCCATCAGCACAAAGGCGACGATGGCATGCCAGGCGGCCGCATATTGCATCTCTTCATGCGGCGCCAGCGCGGTGGGCAGCGGGCCATAGATCGGCAGGCTCTCGATCCCGACGCTGCGCATCAGGTCAAAGGTCTTCATGAACATCGGAAATTCAAACGGGAACAGCAGCGACACACCCGACAGGGAAATCGACCCGCCCAGCAGGATCACCGACCAAAAGATGATCTTTTGCCCGCCATTGAACTTTTTGGCGGGCGGGTGCTTGGACCCGACAATGCCGCCCGCCTGTGCAAACCAGGTGATGTCGTGCCGGTTCGGGATGTTGTGCCACACCCACAGGAAAAACACCGCCACCAGCGCCACGATAAAGGCCCAGGCCACGTTGTTGTGCACGTATTTCGATGCCATCAGCAGCGTCGCGTTAAAGTCTTTCGAGATATAGGGCGCGATGAACATGCGCCCGAACAGGGTCAACAGCCCGGTGAGGCCCAGCAAGATGAACGACCCCGCCAGCAGCCAATGGGACGCCCGCTCAAAGCTTTTGAACCGGGTCACGGTGCGCCCGGTCTTTTCATAATCCAGACCCACCCGGCCGCGCAGAACAAAAAACACGGCCAGCAGCGCCATCGTGCCCAGCAGCAGATAGCCCCCATAGGTCGCCAGCGGCCCCTTGCGGAACTCCAGCCAGGCCATGCCGCCATCCTGCATCAGCACGCTGGCCACCTCGCCGCCCGACGACACGGTGATATCCGCCGACCCATAGCGCAGCGCGCGCCACAGCTCGGGGTCGGACGCGCCGCCCAGGGTGCCCAACTGGCCCGACAGCTCTTGGGCCGCACCGGTGGCATCGCCGGTCTTGGGCGCGACCTCTTCACCGCGCTGGCGCGCCATGATGTCGGCCAGGGTTTGCGCGCCGCCGGTGGCGGAACGGTCGATGGGCTGCGGGGTCTCTTGCGCCAGCACCGGCAAGGCCAGGCACAAGGCAAGGATACAGAGAAGAGCGCGCATGTCAGTCCTCATTCAAAAATGTGCAACGCCCCACGGGACGGGGCGCGAAATCCGGGGAAGGTGCCCAGGCGGCCTTGCCGCCACCCGGGCCTTGATCCCACCGGCGCGCGCACTGTCGGGCGCCGGTGGCGATGGCAGATGGCTTAGCCGCCTTGGTTGCCGTAGGCAGAGCCCCAGCCCCACGCGCCCGAGCCAAAGCCGCGGGCCACGACACGCTCGCGGTAGATGGCGGACACAACGTCGCCATCCCCCGCCAGCAGGGCCTTGGTGGAACACATCTCGGCGCAGATGGGCAGCTTGCCCTCGGCGATCCGGTTGCGCCCGTACTTGGCGAACTCGGCGGTCGAGTGGGTCTCTTCGGGGCCACCGGCGCAGAAGGTACATTTGTCCATCTTGCCGCGGCTGCCAAAGTTGCCGGCCTGCGGGAATTGCGGCGCGCCGAAGGGGCACGCATAGAAGCAATAACCACACCCGATGCAGAGGTCCTTGGAGTGCAGAACCACCCCTTCCTCGTTCTGGTAAAAGCAGTCTACCGGGCAGACCGCCATACAAGGTGCATCGGAACAGTGCATGCAGGCCACGGAAATCGACCGTTCGCCGGGGTCCCCATCATTGATGGTGACCACGCGGCGGCGGTTGATGCCCCACGGCACTTCATGCTCGTTTTTACAAGCCGTGACACAGGCGTTGCATTCAATGCAGCGCTCGGCGTCACACAGGAACTTGGCTCTCGCCTGTCCTCCTATTGACATGTCGTCTCCTCCTTACGCTGTCCAGATTTTGCAAAGAGTCGCTTTGGTCTCTTGCATCTGGGTTACTGAATCATAGCCATAGGTCTGGGCCGTGTTGGTGCTTTCGCCCAACACATACGGGTCCGCCCCTTCGGGGTATTTGGACCGCAGATCTTCGCCCTGGTAATGACCGCCAAAGTGGAAGGGCATGAAGGCCACGCCTTCGCCCACCCGGTTGGTGACCATCGCCATCACCTTGACCTTGCCTCCTTCGGGCCCTTCGACCCAGACCTGCGCACCGTCCCGTACACCAAGGTTGTTGGCGTCACGCGGGTTGATCTCGATGAACATGTCCTGCTGCAGCTCGGCCAGCCACGGGTTCGACCGGGTTTCGTCCCCGCCGCCCTCGTACTCGACCAGACGGCCAGAGGTGAGGATGATCGGGTAGTCCTTCGAAAAGTCCTGCTTCTGGATCGATGCGTACATCGTCGGCAGGCGATAGAACTTCCGGTCTTCGTAGGTGGGATAGTCGGCCACAAGGTCCCTGCGGTTGGAATACAGGGGCTCGCGGTGGACCGGCACCGGATCGGGGAAGGTCCACACGACCGCGCGGGCCTTGGCGTTCCCGAAGGGCGCGCAGCCATGCGCAATCGCGACCCGCTGGATGCCACCAGACAGGTCGGTCTTCCAGTTGACGCTGGAAACCCGGTCATCGAAATCCGAGGGGAAGGGCGACATGCCCGCCTCTCCGACTTCTTTGAAACCAGGCAGGGACGCGGCGCGGGCGATGCCCCGGCGTTCCTCATCTGTCAGATCACCGTCCCAGCCAAGGTCCTTGAGCATCTGGTACGTGAACTCAGGGTATCCGTCCTGAATTTCCGATCCCACGCTATAGACCCCTTCGGCCAGCAGGTTGTCGCCGTCCCGTTCCACGCCAAAGCGCGCGCGGAAGGTCAGACCGCCCTCAGCCACAGGCTTGGACATGTCATAGAGGTTCGGCGTGCCGGGGTGGTTCATCTCGGCCGTGCCCCAGCTGGGCCATGGCAGACCGTAGTAATCGCCGTCGGCAGGACCGCCAATGGCTTGCAGCGTCGTCCGATCGAACGTGTGCTGGTTGGCCATGTGCTTCTTGATCCGCTCCGGGCTTTGACCTGTGTACCCAATGGTCCACATCCCGCGGTTGATCTCGCGCAGCGTGTCCTCGGGATTGGGCGTCAGCCCGTCCTCTTCCAGCTGGATGTTGCGGAACATGCGGTCGTGATAGCCGAACTTCTTGGCAAACAGCGCGATGATCTCGTGATCGGGCTTGCTCTCGAACAGCGGGTCGATGACCTGCTCGCGCCACTGGAACGACCGGTTCGATGCGGTGACCGATCCGCGCGTCTCGAACTGGGTCGAGGCGGGCAGCAGGTACACACCGTCCGTCCGGTCATGCAGCACGGCGGACACGGTCGGGAAGGGGTCGATGACGACCAGCATATCCAGCTGCTCCATCGCCTTCTTCATCTCGACCATGCGGGTCTGGCTGTTGGGCGCGTGGCCCCACAGGACCATGGCGCGGACCTTGCTGGGCTGATCCGTGTTCTCCGGGTCCTCCAGCACGCCGTCGATCCAGCGCGACACCGGAATACCGGTGAGGTTCTGCAACGACTTTTCCTTGCCATCGGCACCAGTGACCTTGGCAAAGCGGCCGTTCAGCCACTCGGCATCCTCTTCCCAGACACGGGCCCAGTGGCCCCAGGCGCC
>JBCBHS010000036.1:0-20814 GCA_038525395.1 Pseudomonadota bacterium
AGCACCAGCCGCGCCCATCAGCGCGACGTGCTGCAGTTGGAAGATGACGATGACACGCTGAATGCACTGTGCGCCTCTGCGGCAGAGGCGGGGATTCACCTGTTGATCGGGTCCCTGGCGCTAAAGACGACGGATGCCGACGGACGCTTTGCCAACCGGTCCTTTGTCATTGGGCCTACCGGCGATATCCTCGCACGGTACGACAAGATCCACATGTTCGACGTCGCGCTGTCCAACACGGAAACCTACAAGGAATCCGAAGGCTACCGCCCGGGGGATCGCGCGGTGCTGGCGGACACGTCCTTTGGCAGGATCGGCATGTGCGTGTGCTATGACGTGCGCTTTCCCCGGTTGGCGGATGCATTGGTGACGGCGGGGGCCCAGATTTTGACCTACCCGTCTGCATTCTCTCCGGTCACGGGTGCGGCCCATTGGCACAGCTTACTGCGCGCCCGCGCGATCGAGGCAGGGGCCTGGGTCTTGGCGCCTGCCCAGACAGGCACGCATTCGGGTGGCGGTGGCGCGCTGCGCAGCACATTTGGCCACTCGCTGGTGGTCGACCCCTGGGGCGAGGTGGTGCTTGACGCAGGGACGGCGCCCGGCATTTATATGTTCGACCTCGACTTAGACAAGGTGGCCGACGCGCGCCGACGGGTTCCATCGCGGGACAATGCGCGGGCGTTCGACGGCCCCTAGGGCATATGAGCACAGAAAAAAACGCACTGGCAATTTCGCTGTTTAGCGAGGTTTTGGCAGCGGACCAGATGGTGCGCAACCGGCTGAGCCGTGTGTTGCCGAAGGGTATGGAAATCTCGCATTTTGCCGTCCTGAACCACCTTGCCTGGCACGAGGGCGAGCGTAATCCGGCGCAACTGGCCGAGGCGTTCAGTGTCACGCGCGGGGCGATGACAAATACACTGAACCGGTTGGAATGGGCCGGTTACGTGCACATCCGCCCCGATTGGGACGATGCGCGGCGCAAGATGGTGGCGATCAGCCCCGCAGGCCGTCGCGCCCGCGAACAGGCGCTGAGCGCGATTGCCCCCATGGTAGGCGAGGTGATCGAGAACCTGGGCGAGGACCGCGTGCGCGCGACGCTTCCCATCTTGCGAGAGCTGCGCGCGCGCATGGCGCCGGTCAAGCCGGAGTAGGGTCCGCAGGTTTCAGGCTGGCGGTGACGTAGTTCACGCTTAGGTCCGTATCAGACAGTTTCCACGTCCAGGCCAGCGGGTTGAACACGAACCCCTTGCGGTCCACCGGGTTCAGCCCCGCCTGGCTCAGCAGGTCAAAAAGCTCATCCGGCGTGATGAATTTCGACCATTCATGCGTGCCCTTGGGCAGCCAACGCATCACATGCTCGGCCCCGACGATGGCCATCATATAGGATTTTGGATTGCGGTTGATCGTCGAACAGATGTGCAGACCGCCGGGTTTCAGCAGTTGGCGGCACGCGGTCAGATAGCTATGCGGGTCTGCCACATGCTCGACCACCTCCATATTCAGGACGGCATCGAACTGCTCGCCTGCTGCGGCCATATCCTCGGCCGTGGTGTGGCGGTAATCGATGCTCAGACCCGATTGTTCGGCATGCACTTGGGCCACGGGAATGTTACGCTCTGCCGCGTCGGCGCCCACGACATCCGCCCCCAGCCGCGCCATGGGTTCCGACAACAGCCCGCCACCGCATCCGATGTCGAGGATACGCAGACCTGCAAAGGGATTCGCCGCCGTCAGGTCCCGGTCAAACTCTGCCGCGATCTGCCGGGTGATATAGTCCAACCGGCAGGGGTTCAGCATGTGCAGCGGCTTGAATTTCCCGTTCGGGTCCCACCATTCCGCCGCCATCGCCTCGAATTTTGCGATTTCGCTTGGGTCAACGGTGGTTTGATGCGTTTGCATTTCGGTCTCCGTATGCTCATGTGCGTCTTACGCCCTATGTAGGTCAGTAATGGACAAACACAGTGATCAAAAGCGCGCGGTACAGTATCTGTATCCGCCCACCGACCCCTACGATCAGCGTATGCTGGACGTGGGCCAGGGCCACCGCGTCTATGTCGAGCAATGCGGCAACCCGCAGGGCATTCCCGTCATCGTTTTGCACGGGGGGCCAGGCGGCGGGTGCAGCCCGGCGATGCGCCGTTACTTTGACCCCGAACGCTATCGTGTGATCCTGTTTGACCAACGCGGTTGTGGCCGGTCACGCCCGCATGCGTCGGTGATGAACAACACGACCTGGCATCTGGTCGACGATATCGAGATGATCCGCCGCACGCTAGAGATTGATGCCTGGATCGTCTTTGGCGGCAGTTGGGGCGCCACGCTTGCCCTGATCTATGCCGAGGCGCATCCGGCCCGCGTGCGGCAGCTGGTGCTACGCGGCGTGTTCCTGATGACCCAAGCCGAGCTGGACTGGTTCTATGGCGGCGGCGCGGGCAAATTCTGGCCCGAAGTTTGGGCCAGGTTCGAAGGGTTGGTGCCCGAAGATGAGCGCGGCGATCTGATCGGCGCCTATCACCGGCGTCTGTTTTCTGGCGACGTCGCGCAAGAGACGCGGTTCGCCCGCGCCTGGTCGGCCTGGGAAAACGCGCTCGCGTCGATCCATTCGACCGGTGCGGGGGGCGAGGCGCCGGGTGACTACGCCCGTGCCTTTGCCCGGCTGGAAAACCACTATTTCACCAATGCGGGATTTCTGGAATTCGACGGCCAGATCCTCGCCCATGCCGGGCGGATCAAGCATATCCCCGGCACCATCGTGCAAGGCCGCTACGACATGATCTGCCCGCCCGACAGCGCTTATGCGCTAGCGCAGGCTTGGCCCGCGGCAGATCTGAAAATGGTGCGCAACGCAGGCCATGCGCTGTCCGAGCCTGGCATCTCGGCCGAGCTGGTGCGGACGATGGACAGGATCGCAGGCAAATGACCCGTTTTGACCGCCGCGCCCTTTTCGCCTCTGGCGCTGCCGCGGCTTTGCTGGCCGCGACGGGTGCTGCGGCGGTTCCTCAGCGCGGGGGCCGCTTGCGCGCGGCTCTGTCCGAGGGGTTGTTTGCCCAAGCGGTTACGGCAACCGTCTATGACAACCTGACCGAGATTGCCGCCGATGGCACCCTGCGCGGTGAGTTGGCGACCGAGTGGTCGTCGAATGCCGACGCCACCACCTGGCGCTTTACCTTGCGGGACGGTGTCGCGTTTCATGATGGCACCGCGCTCGACGCCCAGGCGGTCACATCGCTGCCGCTCAATGTCACGGTGCGCGGCGCACATGAGGTTGAGATTTGTCTAAGCGCCCCCAACCCCAACCTGCCTTACGTCCTGGCAAAACCCTGGTTTGAGGTGCGCGCGGGGAATGGCGCGGGCACGGGCCTCTACCGGCCCAGCACCCAAACCCAGCGTCACTTCATCGCCCACCGCGTGGAAGATCACTGGAAGCGAGGCGCAGGTTGGTTCGATACGGTCGAGTTCGTCCAATTCAGTGCCGACCACGTCCGGGGCGAGGCCCTGCGCGACGGGTTGGTCGACGTGGCGGATGTGGTGACGCTGGACGACTACGCCGACCCGCGCGATTTCCAGACGCTGCCCACCGCCCACGCCCCCACCCACATCGCCAGCCGGGCCGTCACCGTGCCGGTCACCGTCGGCAAATCCTGGCCGCTGGATAACCTGCGGATGGCGGAACGGTGGTGGATGACCTGAGGGGCTTGCAGACTCGTCCCCTCATGCGTATATCCCACTCAACAGCGGCGCGCTGGGGTCCAAACCCAACGCTCCACCGGGAAACATCGACGGGCCGCGCGCCCGTTTTTTTGTGCCTCGTACACAGATATTGGACACCATGACCAACGACCTGATTGCCAAAGCAGCCATCGACCGTCGCCTGGCCGAGATCATCACCCCGGTGATCGAGGATCTGGGCTATGAGCTCGTGCGCGTGCGGCTGATGAGCGGCAAGGAAACGACGCTGCAGATCATGGCCGACAAGCCCGATGGCGGGATTGAGGTGGACGATTGCGCGGCGATTTCAACGGCCGTGAGCGCCACGCTGGATGTCGAGGACCCGATCCTGGATGCCTACACGCTTGAGGTTTCTAGCCCAGGGATCGACCGGCCCCTGACGCGGCTCAAAGACTTCGACATGTTCGAAGGGTACGACGCCAAGCTGGAAACGGACGAGCTGATTGATGGACGCCGCCGGTTCAAGGGCATTCTGGCGGGTGTCGAGGACGACGAGGTGCTGATCAACGTGGACGAGGGCACGATTGGTCTGAAGTTCGAGTGGCTGAGCGATGCGAAACTCGTCCTTACCGACGAGCTGATCAAGGAAATGTTGCGCCAACGCAAAGCGGCTGGCGTGATCAAGGAAACAGATTTCGACGAGATTGAGACCGAAGGGTCAGAGGAGGACGGCTGATGGCCATTACATCCGCAAACCAGCTTGAGCTGCTGCAAACCGCAGAGGCTGTGGCCCGGGAAAAGATGATCGACCCCGCGCTGGTGATCGAAGCGATGGAAGAATCGCTCGCCCGTGCGGCCAAGTCCCGCTACGGCGCCGAGATGGACATCCGCGTGAGCATCGACCGCAAAACGGGCCGGGCGACCTTTACCCGCGTCCGCACCGTGGTCGAGGAAGAGTTGCTGGAGAACTACCAGGCCGAATTCACGGTTGAGCAGGCCAAGCAGTACATGGAAAACCCCGAGGTCGGCCAACAGCTGATCGAAGAGGTGCCGCCGGTCGAAATGGGCCGCATCGCCGCGCAATCCGCCAAGCAGGTGATCCTGCAAAAGGTGCGCGAAGCCGAGCGGGATCGCCAGTTCGAAGAGTTCAAGGACCGCGCCGGCACCATCATCAACGCGCTGGTCAAGCGCGAGGAATACGGCAACGTCATCGTCGATGTGGGCGCCGGTGAGGCGATCCTGCGCCGCAATGAAAAGATTGGCCGCGAGTCCTATCGCCCCAATGACCGCATCCGCTGCTACATCAAGGATGTGCGCCGCGAACAGCGCGGTCCGCAGATTTTCCTGTCGCGTACCGCGCCCGAGTTCATGGCCGAGCTGTTCAAGATGGAAGTGCCCGAGATTTATGACGGCATCATCGAGATCAAGGCGGTCGCCCGCGACCCCGGGTCCCGCGCCAAGATCGCGGTGATCTCCTATGACAACTCCATTGACCCGGTCGGCGCCTGCGTCGGTATGCGGGGGTCCCGCGTGCAGGCCGTCGTGAACGAGCTGCAGGGCGAAAAGATCGACATCATTCCGTGGAATGAGGATCAGCCGACCTTCCTGGTGAACGCATTGCAGCCCGCCGAGGTCAGCAAGGTGGTTCTGGACGAGGAAGCGGGCAAGATCGAGGTGGTCGTGCCCGAGGAACAGCTGTCCCTCGCCATCGGTCGTCGCGGCCAGAACGTGCGTCTGGCCAGCCAGCTGACCAATCTCGACATCGACATCATGACCGAGGCCGACGAATCGGCCCGCCGTCAGGCCGAATTCGAGGAGCGGACCAAGCTGTTCATGGACACGCTGGACCTCGACGAATTCTTTGCCCAACTGCTGGTGTCCGAAGGGTTCACCAACCTCGAAGAGGTGGCGTATGTCGAGCTGGACGAGCTGCTGGTGATCGACGGCGTGGACGAAGGCACCGCCCAGGAATTGCAGGCCCGCGCCCGCGACGTGCTCGAGGCGCAGGCCAAGGCCGCGCTGGACAACGCCCGCAGCATGGGGGCCGAGGACAGCCTTATTGAATTCGACGGGCTGACACCCCAGATGATTGAAGCGTTGGCCAAGGATGACGTTAAAACCCTCGAAGATTTTGCGACCTGCGCGGACTGGGAACTGGCCGGTGGCTGGACAACTGTCGACGGCGAACGTCACAAAGACGACGGCGTTCTGGAACCCTTCGACGTTTCCTTGGAAGAGGCGCAGCAACTGGTGATGACCGCGCGCATTTTGCTGGGTTGGGTTGATCCCGCCGATCTCGAAGCAGAGGCCGAAGAAGACGAAGACGCCGAACTGACCGAGGAGGCCGAGGCCTGATCTCAGGCCTCGGAAGAGCCTGATGGGACGCGGCGGCGCCTCCAAAGACCGGTCGGATGGGCCAGAGCGCAAGTGCATTGCCACGGGCGAGGTGCAACCAAAGTTCGAGTTGGTTCGTTTTGTCGCTGGGCCCGATGCGCAGATCGTGCCTGACATCGCGGGCAAACTGCCCGGGCGTGGCATCTATGTGGCGGCAGATCGGGCCGCGCTGGACAAGGCGGTGGCGAAAAAGCTGTTCGCCCGCGGGGCCAAGCAAGCGGTGCAGGTGCCAGACGACTTGGTGGCCGAGGTCGAGCGGCAACTGGCGCGCCGCGTGGTCGATCTGATCGCGCTTTCGCGCAAATCCGGGCGCGCGGTCGCGGGGTACGAAAAGGTCAAAGGCTGGCTTCAAAGTGAAGAAGCACAGGTCTTGATCCAGGCGTCTGATGGCTCGGGCCGTGGCAAGTCCAAGCTGAGCACGCCGCATTACGGAAGTTACATTGGCTGGCTGACGGCCGATGAGTTGGGTTTGGCCTTTGGACGCCAAACTGTGATACATGGGGCGCTCGCCTCTGGTGGACTCACGCAACGTGTTGTAGAGGAAGCCAACCGTTTACGCGGACTCCGCGAAAATGTGGTGGCAAGCGCCACCGGGCGCGAAAATACAGCGGCAGGGGCCGCTGGGAAGGATTGACGAGCTTTGAGCGATACTGACGGAAAGAAGACATTGGGTCTGCGCAGCGGCGCGCGTCCGGGCAACGTGAAACAGAGTTTCAGCCACGGACGGACCAAGAATGTCGTCGTCGAGACCAAGCGCAAACGCGTTGTGGTGCCCAAACCCGGTGCGGCCAAGCCCACCGGCGGCGGCGCCGCGGGCGGTGACCCCAGCCGTCGGCCTGCGGGCATTACGGATGCAGAGATGGAACGCCGCCTGAAGGCGGTTCAGGCTGCTAAAGCGCGGGAGGTCGAAGAGGCCGCCAAGCGTGCTGCCGATGAAAAAGCCCGCGAGGAAGAGCGCGAGCGCCGCCGGGCCGAGATCGAGGCCAAGGAGCGCGAAGAGAAAGAGCGCGAGGAAAGCCTGAAGGCCAAAGCCGAGGAAGAGGCGCGCAAGGCGGCCGAAGCCGCTGCCGCGGCGCAAGCGGCAGCAGCTGCCCCGGCAGAAGCGGCGGCAAAACCCGCCCCACGGCAAGCGACACCGGCTGCCGCCCCGCGCAAGCAAGAGCGCGAGCGCGAGCAGCGGTCGAACCGCGGCAAGGGCGACGATGGGCGCCGGTCAGGCAAGCTGACCCTGAACCAAGCGTTGTCCGGCGGCGAAGGTGGCCGCCAGCGGTCCATGGCCGCGATGAAACGCAAGCAAGAGCGGGCGCGTCAAAAGGCGATGGGCGGCGCGGTTGAGCGTGAAAAGGTCATGCGCACCGTCAATCTGCCCGAGGCGATTGTCGTGTCCGAGCTGGCCAACCGTATGGCCGAACGTGTGGGCGATGTCGTCAAGGCGCTGATGAACAACGGCATGATGGTCACGCAAAACCAGACAATCGACGCCGATACCGCCGAACTGATCATCGAAGAGTTTGGCCACAAGGTGCAGCGCGTCTCGGACGCGGATGTCGAGGACGTGATCAAAGAGGTTGTCGACAGCGACGAAGACCTCGTGGATCGCCCCCCGGTCATCACCATTATGGGTCACGTCGACCACGGGAAAACCTCGCTGCTGGACGCCATCCGCGATGCCAAGGTCGTCGCGGGCGAGGCTGGCGGGATCACGCAGCATATCGGGGCCTATCAGGTCAAAACCGATGGCGGCGCGCTGTTGTCCTTCCTCGACACCCCTGGCCACGCGGCGTTTACGTCGATGCGGTCGCGCGGGGCGCAGGTGACGGATATCGTGGTGCTGGTGGTTGCGGCGGATGACGCCGTGATGCCGCAGACGATTGAGGCGATCAACCACGCCAAGGCGGCCGATGTGCCGATGATCGTGGCGATCAACAAGGTCGACAAGCCTGACGCCAACCCGGACAAGGTGCGGACCGACCTGCTGCAACACGAAGTCATCGTCGAGAAGATGTCAGGCGAAGTGCAGGACGTCGAAGTCTCTGCCATCACCGGGCAAGGTCTGGACGATCTGCTCGAAGCGATTGCGCTGCAATCAGAGATCCTGGAGCTGAAAGCCAATCCCGACCGCGCCGCCCAAGGCGCCGTGATCGAGGCGCAGTTGGATGTGGGCCGTGGCCCCGTTGCGACCGTTCTGGTCCAAACCGGGACGCTGCGCCAAGGCGATATCTTTGTCGTCGGCGAGCAATACGGTAAGGTCCGTGCGCTGATCAACGACAAGGGCGAGCGCGTGAAAGAAGCGGGGCCGTCGGTGCCGGTCGAGGTTCTGGGCCTGAACGGCACACCCGAAGCGGGCGACGTGCTGAACGTGACCGAAACCGAAGCGCAAGCGCGTGAGATTGCCGAGTACCGCGAGAAGGCGGCCAAGGACAAACGTGCGGCTGCCGGTGCGGCAACGACCCTCGAACAGCTGATGGCCAACGCCAAGGCAGACGAAAACGTCAGCGAGCTGCCCATTCTGGTCAAGGCCGACGTGCAAGGCTCTGCCGAGGCGATTGTTCAGGCGATGGAAAAGATCGGCAACGACGAGGTGCGCGTGCGCGTGCTGCACTCGGGCGTTGGTGCCATCACTGAGACCGACGTGGGTCTGGCCGAAGCCAGCGGCGCGCCGATCATGGGCTTTAACGTCCGTGCGAACACATCGGCCCGGAATACGGCTAACCAAAAGAGTGTCGAGATCCGGTACTATTCGGTCATCTACGACCTGGTGGACGATGTGAAAGCCGCGGCAAGCGGTCTGCTGAGTGCCGAGGTGCGCGAGAACTTCATCGGCTATGCCGAGATCAAAGAAGTTTTCAAAGTGTCGAACGTCGGCAAGGTTGCGGGCTGTCTGGTGACCGAAGGGGTGGCGCGCCGCTCTGCCGGGGTGCGCCTGCTGCGCGACAACGTGGTGATCCACGAGGGCACGTTGAAAACGCTCAAGCGCTTCAAGGACGAAGTGGCCGAAGTGCAGTCTGGTCAGGAATGCGGGATGGCGTTCGAGAATTACGACGATATCCGCCCCGCAGACGTGATCGAGATTTTCGAGCGGGAAGAGATCACGCGCACGCTGGACTAAATTGGCATACAATAGACACGAAAAAGGGGACGGTTGAAAAACCGTCCCCTTTTCTCATCGAGTGGTATGATGGTTCCGTGTCAGGCGGCTTGCGACACAGGCATTCCGGAAAAGTGTGATCCGTCAACCCGTACAGTCATGCGACCATCTGGCAGGGTTTTGACGTAAATCCCCTGCACCAAAATCGCGCTACCCAAAGCAATCGTTCTCAGCATTACCTTCCTCCCCAAAAAAGAAAGTTGTACCTACAATGTACGCCTATTGGTTAACAAGTCATCAACAATGTCATAAAAATGTCGTTTTTTGTGCGACATTTGAACGATGTTTCAATCGTTCATAACCAGTCCCGCAGGATGGGAATCAGGGGAATATCTGCCTTTGGCATTGGAAATGACGTCAATTCTTGGGCACGTGCCCATTTAAGCATCTGACCCTCCCGCGCTTGCGGCGTTCCTTCCCATTTTCGGCAGGCAAAGAGCGGCATAAGCAGGTGAAAATCATCATAGCTGTGGCTGGCAAAGGTCAGGGGGGCAAGGCAGGATTCCCAGGTGTTAATCCCCAATTCCTCCTCCAATTCCCGAATCAAAGCGGCCTCGGGCGTTTCACCTGATTCGACTTTGCCGCCCGGAAACTCCCATAGCCCAGCCATCGATTTGCCCTCGGGCCGCTGGGCCAGCAGCACACGGCCATCCACATCGATCAGCGCCACGGCAGAGACAAGGACAACCTTCACGACCGGTAATCCGCGTTGATGTCGATATAGCCGTGGGTCAGGTCGCAGGTCCAAACGGTGGCTGTGCTATCACCCATGCCGCAATCGACTCGTATGCGGATGGTTTCGCCCTTCATATGTGCGGCGGCGTCCGCCTCTTGATACTCTGGGTCGACCCAGCCGTTGCTGGCAACGCGGGTATCGCCGAACCAGATCGACAGCGTATCGCGGTCGGCTGGCGCGCCGGATTTGCCAACGGCCATCACAACGCGCCCCCAATTTGGATCCTCTCCCGCAATGGCGGTCTTCACCAGCGGTGAATTGGCGATGGACAGCGCATGGGTTTTCGCCACTGCGGCGTCCATGGTGCCGGTTACCGTGATCTCGACAAACTTCGTCGCCCCCTCTCCATCGCGGACCACCTGGTGCGCAAGGTCCAGCATCACCCGGTGCAGCGCATCGGCAAAGGCGGGCGAGCCTTCAACGTCGACACCACTGGCCCCGGTCGCCGCGACCAGCAGACTGTCAGAGGTCGACGTGTCGCTGTCGACGGTGATGCAGTTGAACGTGGCGTCACAGATATCCGTCGTCAGACCCTGTAACGCAGGCTGAGAAATCCGCGCATCGGTAAAGATATAGACCAGCATCGTCGCCATATCCGGGGCGATCATGCCGCTGCCCTTGGCGATCCCGGCGATCTGCACGGTCTGCCCACCCACCACGCATTGGGCGGTCGCGCCCTTGGCATAGGTGTCGGTGGTCATGATCGCCTCGGCCGCCTGCGCAATCCCGTTGGGGGCAAGACCCTGGACCAATGTGGCAAGGTTCTGCGTGATACGCGCGTGCGGCAGCGGCTCGCCAATCACGCCGGTGGAGGCGGTGAACACGCGGGCTGCAGGCACGCCGGTCGCATCCACCGTCGCCTGCACCACCGCCTGTACGGCCTCAATCCCGCTGCGCCCGGTAAAGGCGTTGGCATTGCCCGCATTCACCAGGATCGCGGCCCCCGCATCCGATGGGCCCCCCAGCTTGTCCTGGCAGTCCAGCACCGGTGCTGCCCGGGTCGACGACCGCGTGAACGTGCCCGCGATGGTCGTGCCCGGCGCGCACTGCGCCAGCATCACGTCGGGACGCACGGTATACCGCACGCCCGCCGCCACGGTGGCAAAGCGGACGCCGTCAATCACGGGCATGTTGGGAAAGGCATCAGGCGCCAGTGGCGCGCGCGGCAACGTCTTGGCCACCTTGGGTTACTCGACCAGTGCGAGGTCTTTGATCAGCGCGGGGTCGATCCCTTGCGCGCCGCTTTGATCCACGCTGCCCGCATTGGTCAACTCAATGATCCGGACGTTCAGGATCTTTTCCCGCAGCTCGTTTTCCAACTCGGGGCGCATTTGCTCCAGGGTGGGCAGCTCGGCATTGCGCGTGTCGTTCAGGATGATCACGTGCCAGCCGAACTGGGTCTGCACAGGGTCCGACACTTCGCCCACTTCCAACGCAATCACCGCCGCCTCAAAGCTGGGGACCATCGCGCCGGTCCCGAACCAGCCCAACTGCCCACCATTCGGACCCGACGGGCCGGTCGATTTCTCGCGCGCGACGGCGGCAAACTCTGCGCCTTCCGCAATCTCGGTCTGGATGGCCAGCGCCTCTTCCTCGGTTTCGACCAGGATGTGCGAGGCGTTGTATTCCTGCGACGCTTCCAACCCGCTCAACTTCTTGTCATAGGCGGCTTGGAGCGCCTCGTCCGTCAGGGCGTCCTGCAGCAACAGCTCGAGCGACTCGCCCGCGGTCAGCGACCGTGTCTCGTTGTCGATGGACAGGGTCGCACGGGGCGGCAGATCGCCTTCGAACGACTGCGCTAGCAGCTCTTGCTGGATCAGCTGTTCAAGGATGCCGTTAAACAGCACCTCATCGGGCAGTTCCTGGAATTGCGCAGGTAGCGTGGCGCGGGCAACGATCATGTGACCGACGGTGATGTCTGTGCCGTTCACGGTCGCAACCACGGTGCTGGCATCCTGGGCCGCCGCAGGCAGGGCCATCGCAACCAAAAGGCCCAAGCCAGGCAGGGAAAAGTAACGTTTCATGATCATTCAGTCCTTGGGCTGTGCACGCAAGGCTGCGCGCATTGACACGGTTTGGCGTGACCCTTACATCGCCCTATGGACGCGGCCTGGGCCGGTTTCTGCCCACCGTATCTATGGGCTTGGCACGCGCCCGGCAAGCAGTTGCTGCATGAACATAATTGATCGGCTGGAGAACGCATGCTCGGTTTCGGAACCCTCACCAAAAAGGTGTTTGGCACCCCCAATGATCGCAAGGTCAAAGGTGCGCGTCCGCTGGTTGAAAAGATCAACGCGCTGGAGCCTGAGTTCGAAGCGCTGAGCGATGATGGACTGAAGGACAAGACCGAGGCCCTGGCCAAGCGCGCCATGGGGGGCGAGAGCCTGGATGCCCTGCTGCCCGAGGCGTTTGCCAATTGCCGCGAGGCCGCCAAGCGCACGCTGGGCCTGCGCGCCTATGATACGCAGCTGTTGGGCGCCATCTTTTTGCATCAGGGCAACATTGCCGAACAAAAGACGGGCGAGGGCAAGACGCTGACCGCGACCTTTTCCTGCTACCTCAATGCGCTGACCGGCAAGGGCGTGCATGTGGTGACGGTCAACGACTATCTCGTGCAACGGGATGCCGAATGGATGGGCAAGGTGTTTGGCGCGCTGGGTCTGACCACAGGCGTGGCCATCGCAGGCATGGACGAGGCGGCCAAGCGCGCGGCCTACGCCTGCGACGTGACCTATGCCACGAATAACGAGCTGGGCTTTGACTACCTGCGCGACAACATGAAACCCTCGATCGAGGATATGGTCCAGCGCGGACACAACTACGCCATCGTGGACGAGGTCGACAGCATCTTGATCGACGAGGCGCGGACGCCGCTGGTGATCTCTGGCCCGCTGCAGGACCGGTCCGAGATGTATGTGACCATCAACGCGCTGATTCCGCTGATCGAGGATGACCACTATGTCCTGGATGAAAAACAGCGCAACGTGACCTTCACCGACGAGGGCAACGAGTTTCTGGAAGACCAGTTGCGCAGCCGCGGCTTGCTTGAAGGCGAGGCGACGCTTTATGACCCTGAAAGCACGACCATCGTGCACCACGTCAACCAGGGCCTACGCGCGCACAAGCTGTTCACGAAGGACAAGGATTATATCGTCCGCAATGGCGAGGTTGTTCTGATCGACGAATTCACGGGCCGCATGATGGCAGGCCGCCGTCTGTCGGACGGCCTGCACCAGGCGCTGGAGGCTAAGGAAGACGTCACGATCCAGCCCGAGAACCAGACGCTGGCGTCTGTCACCTTCCAGAACTACTTCCGCCTTTACAACAAGCTTGCCGGTATGACCGGCACCGCCGCGACCGAGGCCGAAGAGTTTGGCGAGATTTATGGGTTGGGCGTGGTCGAGGTGCCCACCAACCGACCCATCGCGCGCAAGGACGAGGACGATCAGGTCTATCGCACCGCGGTGGAAAAGTACAAAGCGATGGTGGATCAGATCAAGGCGGCCCATGAAAAGGGCCAGCCGGTGTTGGTCGGCACCACGTCCATCGACAAGTCCGAGATGTTCGCGGCAATGCTGAGCGCCGAAAACATCCCCCACAACGTCCTGAACGCCCGCCAGCACGAGCAAGAGGCACAAATTATTGCCGACGCGGGCAAGTTGGGTGCTGTGACCATCGCCACGAACATGGCGGGCCGCGGCACCGACATTCAGCTGGGCGGCAATGTCGAGATGAAGGTGCTGCAAGCTATCACCGCCGATCCCGAGGCTGACCCCGAAGACACCCGCGCCAAGATCGAAGCGGAACATGAGGACGAAAAGCAAAAGGTGCTCGCCGCAGGCGGTCTGTTTGTCCTGGCCTCGGAACGTCACGAAAGCCGCCGGATCGACAACCAGCTGCGCGGCCGGTCGGGCCGTCAGGGCGACCCCGGCCGCACGTCCTTTTACCTCAGCCTCGAAGATGACCTGATGCGCATCTTTGGCTCGGACCGTCTGGACAAGGTGCTCAAGACCCTGGGCCTCGAAGAAGGCGAGGCGATTGTCCATCCGTGGGTGAACAAATCCCTCGAACGGGCGCAGGCCAAGGTCGAAGGCCGCAACTTTGACATCCGCAAGCAGCTGTTGAAATTCGACGATGTGATGAACGACCAGCGCAAGGTGGTGTTCAGCCAGCGGCGCGACATCATGGAAGCGGACGACCTGTCCGAGATCACGGCGGATATGCGCGATGAGGTCATCGACGACCTGATCGACCAGCACATGCCCGCCAATTCCTATGCCGATCAGTGGGACACGCACGGCCTCTACGCCGCGGTGATCGAACAGCTGGGCCTGAATGTGCCCGTCATCGAATGGTGTGAAGAAGAAGGCGTGGATGACGAGCAAATTCGCGAGCGTCTGATCGAGGCCAGCAACAAGATGCTGGCCGAAAAGGCCGAGGCCTTTGGCCCCGAAAACATGCGCAGCATCGAAAAGCAGTTGTTGTTGCAAGCCATCGACAGCAAGTGGCGCGAACATCTGCTGACCTTGGAACACCTGCGGTCGGTCGTGGGCTTTCGCAGCTATGCGCAGCGCGACCCGCTGAATGAATACAAGAACGAGGCGTTCCAGCTGTTCGAAGGGATGCTGGACAGCCTGCGCACCGAGGTCACGCAAAAGCTGGCCCTGATCCGCCCGATGACGGATGAGGAACGCCAACAGATGCTCGCCGACATTGCCGCACAGCAACAGGCCGCGACCGAGGCTGCGGAGCTGAACGCGCTGCCTGCACCCACAGCGGATGCGCTGGCCGCTGGCTTTGATCCCGAAGATCAAAGCACCTGGGGCAATCCCGGCCGCAACGATCTGTGCCCTTGCGGATCGGGCAAAAAGTTCAAGCATTGCCACGGTCGGCTGGTCTAACCCAGCCGCCGCATTCCTGCCCCAAAGAGTCCCCGCGCCGGTCATAACACGGCCCCTTTGCCATGCGATTCCCATCCACGAACCAGTCCGTGGAAGGGGTATGGGATCATGCGGCATTTGAAGGAAATCGTCACAGCAGCGGGCACTTTGGCCATCGCCGTGGGCATTGGCTTCGTCATGCAAAGCAGTGAAGTGGCCCAGGAACGCTATGGCGCCTCGGCCCGTCCTGTAACTCTCCCCGCGCCCGAGCCGGAAGAGGACGTGTTGAACGGCAACGCCAATGCGGACCTTTTGGTTGTACAGGACATCGAACTGACATCCGCCTCTGACACGCCGGGCGCCCAAGCGCCGGAAGGCGAGGCGGCTGTGCAGCGCGCGTCACTTTCCGCCGTGGCCGATGCGCCAGAACCAGACGGTCTGCCCGCCACCGAAGGGTGCGAGATGACAGCGCTGGCCACGCCCACAGCGGGTGCGATGGTCAACCTGACGCTCGACGCCGCCTGCGCGCCGAACGAACGTCTGACCGTGCACCACAACGGCATGATGTTCACCGAAACCACCGACAGCGCCGGTGGACTCAGCGTGACCGTGCCCGCATTGACCGAACAAGCGGTCTTTATCCTTGCCTTTTCCAATGGCGAAGGCGCCGTGGCCCAGACCATGGTCGAGGACATCGTGATGTATGACCGCGTGGCGCTGCAATGGCGCGGGCGCGCCGGGTTTGAACTGCACGCCCGCGAGTTTGGAGCAGATTATGGCCAGGACGGCCACGTCTGGACAGGCGTTGCGCAAAACGCCGCCGGGATGGTCGCGGGGCAAAACGGCTTTATCATGCGCCTGGGCGACACCCTGTCAGCCGAACCGCTGATGGCAGAGGTGTACACCTATCCCAGTGGCATGACCGCACAGTCGGGCACCATCGACATGAGCGTCGAGGCCGAGGTGACCGAGCACAATTGCGGGCTCGAGGTCGAGGCCCAATCGATCGAGATCATGGCGGACGGGGCGATGAAAACGCAGGACCTGACCCTCGCGGTGCCCGCTTGCGATGCGGTTGGCAGCTTTCTTGTGTTGAACAATCTGGTCGCAGACCTGAAAGTCGCCAGCAACTGACCGTTGCGGCAAAGGGCACTTTATGGCTTGGGCACGTGCGGCGATTTTCGCCGCACTTTCTTTTTGGGGCACCGCGCTGGGCGCGCAGGACGTGACGTTGATGTCGCCGGACGGCGCGGTCGAACTCAGCGGCACGCTTTTGGGCTTTGATGGCGAGTTTTACAGGATCGAAACGATCTATGGCGAGCTGACGGTCGACGGGTCGGGCGTGCGCTGCGAAGGGCCTGCCTGCCCGAACCTGCAGGATTTCGTGGCCGAGATCAGCATTTCAGGCTCGGCCACCATGGGCGCCGTGCTGATGCCCGCCCTGATCGAAGGGTTCGCCATGCGCAACGGCTATGTCGCGCGGCGCCAGCCGGTGGATGCCTCGCATTTCATCTATGTCTTGGAAGAACCGGAAACGGCCAAGCCTGTCGCGCTGTTTTTCTTCCACGTCTCGACGACCGACGAAGGGTTTGCCGATCTTCTGGCCAACGACGCCGACATCGTCATGGCCCGGCGCGAGATCCGACCGGAAGAGCGTCAACTGGCCCGCGACGCAGGTATGGGCGACATGACGGATGCCAATCGCAGCCGTGTTGTGGCGCTGGATGCGCTGGTACCCATCGTGGCACCGTCGAACCCGGTCAGCGACATTTCCCCCCAGAACCTCGCCCGCGTGTTTTCGGGCCGGATCACCAATTGGCAAGACCTGGGCGGGGCGGATGCCCCCATTGCCCTGCACCTGACCGGGCCGCGGTCGGGCTTGGGCCAGTCGGTCGAGGATGATGTGATGGGTCCGATGCGGCTCGACTTTGCCGAGGGGATCACGCGCCACGACCTACCGGGCGATGTGGTCAGCGCCGTGCTGCGCGACCCCTTTGCCATCGGGATCGCCAGCTATGCCGACACCGGCAACGCCCGCGCCTTGACGCTCACAGGCGCGTGCGGTTTTTCGCTGTCGGCCGCGCGCGGCACGATCAAGACCGAAGATTATCCGCTGACCGCGCCAATGTTCCTTTATATGCCCGCGCGGCGTTTGCCGCAGATCGGGCGTGACTTTCTGGCCTTTACCCGTGGCGCTTCGGCGCAAAACGTTATCCGGCGCGCCGGGTTTGTGGACCAAGCGCCCGAAGAGGTGTCGATCAACGACCAAGGCTATCGCTTTGCCAATGCAGTGACAGCCGCGGGCCCTGAAATCACGCTGGGCGAGTTGCAACGCATGACCCGCACGCTCTACGGCATGGCGCGGCTTACCACGTCGTTTCGGTTCGAGGCGGGGTCGATCCGGCTGGATGCGCAGTCGCGGTCGAACGTGCAACAACTGGCGCGCGCGTTAGAGCAGGGCAAATACGACGCCCGCCAGATCCTGCTGGTTGGGTTCAGCGACGGCGACGGCCCCTGGACCGCCAACCGCGACATTGCCCTGCGCCGGGCCGAAGCGGTGAAACGCGCCGTCACGGCAGCGGCAGAGACAGTGAATTTCGACCGTATCCAAATGGATGTCGACGCCTTTGGCGAGGCGTTGCCGATGGCCTGCGACGACAGCGCCTGGGGCCGGCAAGCCAACCGGCGGGTCGAGGTGTGGGTGCGCTAAAGGTAACCTGAGGACTTAAAGCTTAGCTCGCGCGATTTGCCGACGATCAGGTGATCGTGCAGCGTGATGCCCAAGGCCTGGCAGGCCAGCGCCATCTGATCGGTCATATCAATATCCGCGGTACTGGGCGTCGGATCGCCCGAGGGGTGGTTATGCACCAGGATCAAGGCCGAGGCGTTCAGCTCCAACGCCCGCTTTGCCACCTCGCGCGGATAGACGGGCACGTGGTCGACAGTGCCCTTGCCTTGCTCCTCATCCGCGATCAGCACGTTTTTGCGGTCCAGGAACAGCACACGAAACTGCTCTGTCTCGCGGTGGGCCATGGTGGTGTGGCAGTAATCAACCAGCGCGTCCCAACTGGAAATCACCTGCCTGTTCATGACCTTAGCGCGGGCCAGCCGTTGCGCTGCGGCCTCGACCACCTTCAACTCGGTAATCACCGCATCGCCCACCCCCTTGATCCCGCGCAACCGCTCGACCGGGGCCGAGATCACGCGGTTGAAATCGCCAAAGGTGTTCATCAACACATGCGCCAGCGGTTTGACATCCTGCCGCGGAATGGCGCGGAACAGGACAAGCTCCAACAACTCGTAATCCGGCATCGCCGTGGCACCACCTTGCATAAAGCGGGCGCGCAGCCGTTTGCGATGATCGGCCATATACGACGGCGTGCGCCCCTTGCGCAGCGGCACCGGCGTCGCCTCGTCCAGGTCAAAAGGCAGCGGTTGTTCGGCGAAATGCGACATGCCCCGACTGTGCGCCAGCATGGTTAGAGAAGGGTTAACAGGCGCGCTAAAGATCGTAGCGCTTCAGCACCTTGTCGACGATTTGCCCATTCGCCATCTCGTACCCTTCGATCCGCCCGTAATCCTGAAAGCCGCGCGATTGGTAATAGATGAGCCCGCCCTCGTTATCGGCACGGATATTGGCGTTGATCCAGGCATAGCCCAAGGCCTTGGCTGCCTTGCGCGTCGCGTCAAACAGCTTGGACCCGATGCCCAAACCCGTCTGGCCCACCTGCACAAAGGTCGCGATCTCTGCCGCCTCGGCGGGCAGATAGTCACCGCCAGCGTCGATCCACTGAAAGCCTACAACCTCTTCACCTTTGTCCACCGCCACATGCCACGCCGCGCGCCCGGTGTTGCGCTGCATCCAGGCGACCAGGTCGTCGCCGGTGACCTTCTTGGCAATCGCCGTGGTGCTGCCATCCTCGATAATCGGATTCAAAAGGCGCGCCATCGACGGGGCATCAAGGGCGATGGCCGGGCGGACGTGGATCATGTGCAGTGCTCCAATAACGCGTTGTGCCGCGCGGTGAAATCTGCGCGTGTCTCGACCGGGGGGCGCAGGACGATGGTCAGGTCGGCGATCATGTCCGCAGGCGGCGCGCCAAAGAATTTGGTGGCCTCGGCTTCGGTAAAGCCTGCGATCTGGGTCGCTTCCATCCAGGCGCTGATCTTGTCGGCCTTCTTGATCTGCCGTTTGACCTGCAGCGGCACCTTGGCGGGCAAGCCGAAACGGATGTGCACCGCCGCCTCAAGCCGTTCGTCCAGCGCGCTATAGCCCGGGCCCACCGCCGCTTTGACAGGCGAGATCATGTCGCCGATCACATATTCTGGCGCATCATGCAGCAACGCCGCCAGGCGCCACTTGGCGGGCGCCTTGGGCACGATGCGGCCAAACAGCGTTTCGACCAGCAGCGAATGTTCCGCCACCGAATAGGCGTAATCGCCCGAGGTTTGACCGTTCCAACGGGCCACGAAGGCGAGGCCGTGGGCGATGTCCTCAATCTCGATATCCATCGGCGTCGGGTCCAACAGATCGAGCCTGCGGCCCGACAGCATGCGCTGCCACGCGCGGGGTTGTTTGGCCATGCACTGCTCCTTGGCGAGGCGGGGATGGAACGATTTTCGCGGTTTTCGCGTTTTTCCCACGAAGGAGATCACGATGAAACCGCGAATTTTCTCAATCGGCGCACTGGCATTGACCCTTGGGGGTGCCGCAACCGGAGCAGTGGCAAGCAACGTCTGCATGCCCGCCGCAGAGATGGAGGCGAGCCTGATCGACTGGTACGGCGAGACGCCCGTGGACGGGTCGGACAGCGAGACGACGCAAATCTGGGCCTCGGACCAAAGTGGAACTTGGACCCTGGTCCAGTACCTCGCCGACGGCCAATCCTGCGTTCTGGCGCAAGGGTCCGACTGGGGCAGTGAGGTCAGCGAGGATCTTTTGATCGCGGGCCTGTCAGAACAGTAGATGCGGCTGCATAGCCGCATTGAGAGATAGGGCAGAACCTGATAGCGCATCCACAGCTTGAAATAAGGATGACGCTTATGGCCGACGACTACATTGTCAAAGACATTTCACTGGCCGAGTTTGGCCGCAAGGAACTCGACATTGCCGAGACCGAGATGCCGGGCCTGATGGCTTGCCGCGCCGAATACGGCGAGGCCAAGCCGCTGACCGGTGCGCGGATCGTGGGGTCCTTGCACATGACGATTCAAACGGCGGTTCTGATCGAAACGCTGACGGCGCTGGGCGCCGATGTGCGCTGGGCCTCGTGCAACATCTTTTCCACCCAAGACCACGCAGCCGCGGCGATTGCCGCAGGCGGCACGCCGGTCTTTGCGATCAAGGGCCAAAGCCTGGAAGAGCATTGGGACTATCTGGATAAATCATTCATGTTCGAGGATGGCCCGAACATGATCCTGGACGATGGTGGCGACGCGACACTTTATGTTCTGCTGGGCGCGCGCGCCGAAGCTGGCGAAGACATCATTCCCGTCCCCACATCGGAAGAAGAAACCGTGATCAAGGCGCAGATTGCCAAGCGGATGGCGGCAAGCCCCGGCTGGTTCACCAAGATCCGCGACCAGATCAAGGGCGTGTCCGAAGAGACGACAACCGGCGTCAACCGTCTGTACCAACTGGTGCGCGAGGGGCAGCTGCCCTTCCCCGCGATCAACGTGAACGATTCCGTGACCAAGTCGAAGTTCGACAACAAATACGGCTGTAAGGAATCGCTGGTCGACGGCATCCGCCGCGCCACAGACACCATGATGGCGGGCAAGACCGCGGTCGTCATGGGCTATGGCGATGTCGGCAAAGGGTCGGCGGCCTCGCTTGCCGGTGCGGGTGCCCGTGTGATCGTGACCGAGGTTGATCCGATCTGCGCACTGCAAGCGGCCATGGACGGCTTCCAAGTTACCACGCTCGAAGACGTAGTAAGCACCGCAGACATCTTTGTGACCACCACAGGCAACAAGGACGTGATCCG
>JBCBHS010000037.1:0-20409 GCA_038525395.1 Pseudomonadota bacterium
GACGCCCAAGGGCAGCGGGCTGGTTCCGGTGATGCTGGCGATGATGCACTGGGGCGACAAACACTGCAAAGACGGCCCGCCAGCCCTGGCGCTGACCGACCGGCGCACCGGCAATCCGCTGCGCGTGGGGCTGGTCCAAGAGGGCGCGGGCGTCCCCATGCGGCGGCTGACCTACGCGGTGACGCGGGATGCGCCGCCGGACGACACCTAGCGCTTAGGTCATTCCCAGCGCTTCTTTGTACATCTCCAGCACCGCCTCTTCCTCGGCGATATCGTCCTTGTCGCGCTTGCGCAGCGCGATGACCTTGCGCATCACCCGCGTGTCATAGCCGCGCGCCTTCGCCTCGGCCATCACCTCTTTTTGCTGGTCGGCCAGGTCTTTTTTCTCCATCTCCAGGCGCTCGAACCGCTCGATGAACTGACGCAGCTCGTCCGCGGTGACGCGGTAGCTTTCGGCATTGGTGGCGGTGTCGGTCATCTGGTGCTCCTTGGATGGGTCAGGCTGCTGGATAACGGCCCGCCTGCAGCGCCGCAAGAGGACAGGCTTGGCTTGCATCGCACGATGAGGTCGGGTAGCCGGGCGGGCATGGAAAACAGTCCCGCATTCACCCTTTTCGACGGCCTGATCTGGGGCGGTGCGGCCCTGTCGCTGCTGGGTCTGATGGGCCTTGTCTGGTGCATCGTGACCGTCTGGCGCGCCCGCCGCGCCCGGCTCGAGGACGCGCAGATGCGCGCCGTAATGGCCCGGGTTCTGCCGCGCAACCTGGCCGCGCTCTTTGTGTCGGTCATCGGACTGATGCTGGTGATCGTCGGTATTTTTCTCGGATAGGAGGCGCGCATGGACATCGCATGGGTGTACGGACTGCTCGGGGGGCTGCTGATCGGCTGTGGCGGCGCACTGTTTCTGCTGGGCACGGGCCGCATCATGGGCGCCAGCGGCCTGGTCGGCGGGATCGTTGACGGAACGGGCCGGGACAAGGGCACAACCTTGGCCTTCCTGCTGGGCCTCATCGGTCTGCCTGCGCTGCTTAGCCTTGGTGGCTGGCAGGTCGATACCCAGGCCACACCGCAGCTCGCCTTACTGGTCTTTGGTGGGCTCGCCGTCGGGGTCGGCACGCGGCTGGCCAACGGCTGCACCTCGGGGCACGGCGTGTGCGGCCTGTCCCGCTTTTCGCTGCGCGGCCTCGTGGCCACGCTTGCCTATATCGGCGCGGGGGCGGCCACGGTGACCGCGCTGCGCTGGGGGCTGGGCCTGTGATGCGGGCGGTGATTGCGCTCCTCAGCGGCGCGTTTTTCGGCGCAGGCCTTCACATCTCTGGCATGACGGATACGACGCGGGTGCGCGGGTTTTTGGACATCACCGGCGCGTGGGATCCGACGCTGGCCTTTGTCATGGGCGGCGCGATCCTGCCCATGCTGCTGGCCTGGCGCCTTACCCGGACGCGCAAACCGCTGACGGGCGGCGATTTTCCAGCCCCACCGGCGCAAGAGATCACGCGCCCGCTGATCGTCGGGTCGGTGCTCTTTGGCATCGGTTGGGGCCTCGTGGGCCTGTGCCCCGGCCCCGCGGTGGCCTCGATCAGCTATGGCGGATGGCAGGGGGCCGTGTTCCTGGCGGCGATGCTGGCGGGCATGTGGGCGCTGCCACCCTTGCGTCGCGCGCTGGACAGTCGGACGCGCGCGGCCTAATCCTGCGGCATGGATATGCGACAGATCACCCCGACCTACTTCGTCTCGCCACAGGTCGAACCCGCCGACATGGCCACCGCCGCCGCGGCGGGTATCACCACCGTCATCTGCAACCGCCCCGATGTCGAGGTGCCGCCAGCGCTGCAAGCCGACGCGATCGAGGCCGCAGCCCAAGCCGCCGGGCTAGAGTTCATCCGGCTGCCCCTGACGCATCACAGCATGACGCCCGACACCATCGCGGCCCAGGCCAGCCATATCGAAGAGACACCCGGCCCCGTGCTCGCCTATTGTGCCTCGGGCACTCGCTGCACGGTGATCTGGTGCCTGGGCCAAGCTGGGCACATCGCAACCGACGACATCCTCGCCGCCGCACGCGCGGGCGGCTACGACCTCGACAGCCTACGCCCGACGTTGGACGCCCTCGCGGCGCAGCGCGGCTAGCGCCACACCGCAGATCAGCCCGCCGCCTGCATCGCCAAGTCCGGCAGATCGGCCCAGTCCGGCAGATCATCCAAGTCGGGCAAATCCGCGAGGTCGGGCACGGCGTCGATCTGCACCTCCATCTCTTGCTGGCTCGGCGCAGGCAAGGCCGCGGGCATGTCCACCTCTTCGATAGGTGCCGCTTGCTCAAGCTGCTGCATCGCGGCTGCGATTTCCTCTTCGCTCACCTCAATCTCCGCGCCACCTTCTGCATCCTCATCCTCTGGCCTGCGCGCATGGCTGGGCAATTCTTTGACATGCGGCATGTCCACCAGCGGCCCGTCGCTTTCGCGGCGCAGCGGATGCGAGGCGTGCAAGGGCGCGCGTTGCGGTTTGACGGCGCGCACGCCCTCCACATGACCCACGACACCGCGCCCCACGGTACGGCCCGTGGCGGTCACGATCTGCACATGCGGGAACTGGCCCGGCGGCAGCACCAACTCTTGCCCCACACGCATCTCGCGCAGAACCTTCAGCGGGATATGCAGCTGACACAGCACCATCCTCAGATCCGCGCTGAGGCCCATCACCGTCTTGGCCATGTCCTGCGACGCCTTCGCCGCAGCCTCGGACCCCGGCTCGCTGGTCGCCTCGGTGGCAAGGGGGCTGGGCTTTGGCAACACCAACGTGATCTCGCCCTGGCGCACGCCGCGCGCGATATCCACGGTCAGGCGCACCAGCACATAGTCCTGCGCATCCAGCGACAGCGCCAGGGTGCGCGCGCTGTCCACCTTTGCGCCAAAGCGGTAGCCGGTGATCAGCGCCTTCTCATCCTCGTCGTCCAGGATAGGCACAACGCGCGCCAACATCCCGTCGACCAGCGGCGCACAAATGGCCGCATCGGTGCGGGTCATCGCCCGGCCCTGCCCCACATCCGCATGGACCGTGCCCACGGTCTGCTGCTGGATCACGCCGCCCACAACAACCGGGTCGATCATCACGCCGCCGGCG
The DNA here is from genome assembly GCA_038525395.1 of Pseudomonadota bacterium. Lineage (GTDB taxonomy): Bacteria > Pseudomonadota > Alphaproteobacteria > Rhodobacterales > Rhodobacteraceae > Tateyamaria. Next base: position 3,121 of record JBCBHS010000037.1, read on the forward strand.
GCACCATGCGGGCCATCCAGCAACATCAACAGCGCCGCGTCCTGCAACCGGTCCTCCAACCCGTCGCCGGAGGCGTCCTGCACAACCGCGCCGATCACGGCCATCGGCAAATCCAGCACCTCATCAGCCACCTTGGCCAGTGTCAGCCGCAATGCCTTTTGCAACGTCATCGCACGGGCGGCGCGTTGTTCCCGCCCCGCCGCCGCAATCCGTCCCAGCACGCTGTCTGACCTTGTGTTGCCCATATCCTCCGCCAAATGTGCGTCCGCGCTTGCGCCCATCCCTATCCGCGATTGGTTACCAAGCGCTTTATAGCCGCCACAAATGCCGCAACGCAGCTATTGCGCGGCCATCGCCATTTGCCGCGGCAGATGCACCACAAAGGTGTTGCCCTGCGCCCCCGGCGCAAAAGAGATGTCGCCGCCCAAACGCGCCATAATCTCGCGGCAAATGGCCAGGCCCAGCCCCGCGCCAGACCCGTCCTGGTCCCCCACGCGGGCGAATTTCTCGAAAATCAGCGCTTGCGCCTCGTCGGGGATGGGCGTGCCGTTGTCGGCGAACACGACGTCGATGCGGGGGCCATCCTGGCGCACATCGATGGTCAGGCAGGGGGTAGCCGCGTCGCAATATTTTTGCGCATTCGTGATCAGATTGATGAACACCTGGCTGAGCCGGTCCAAATCCGTGGTCAGCGACACGGTCTCTTCCAAATGCCTGCGGCGGATGTCCAGCGGCCCATGCGCGCCCGCCTGCGCCGTCAGCACCGCCTTTTCCAGCACCGCGCTCAGGCCACCCGTCTCGAGGTTCAAATTCACCTGCCCGTTCTCCAGCACGCTCAGGTCCAGCAGATCGTCCAAAAGGCGCGTCAGCCGGATCGCCTCACCATGGATGATCGAGGCGTATTTCGTCTTTTCCACCTGCCCCAGCCCGTCGGTATCCCGCAAAATCTCGGAAAACGACCGGATCGAGGTCATGGGCGTGCGCAACTCGTGGCTAATCTGGCTTAGGAACGCGTCCTTTTGCACCGACAGGGCGGTCAACTTGGCATTGGCATCGCGCAACTGCCGCGCCGTGCGGCTCAGCTCGGACGATTTCGCCTCAAGCTGGTTGGAATATTCGAGGATTTGCGCGGATTCGTCCGCGACCGCCATCAGGTCCTGCACCGACACCGACGCGCCGCCCACCAACTGGCTGATCATCGCATGCGCCGTCGCCGCCCCGACCGACGCCGCCAGTTCCCGCTCAAGGTTTTGCAGAAAATCCTGTGTGGGCTCGGGCAGATGCCCGTCCAGGCCCTGCTTTTGCGCCTCGGCGCGAAACAGGCTTTGTGCCTCGGCCGCCCCCAGGATGCGCTGGGTCATGATCATCAGGTCTTCGGACGTCGCCAGGGCCGCGTCCCAGCCTTGCGCGCGGGTCGAATGATCAAAGACATTCACAAACTGCGCGCCCTGCAACCGCTCCAGCGGATCCGGGAAGGTCACCAGCGACACCAGGATGAACGAGACGGTGTTCAGCGTCAGCGACCACACAATCGCATGCACGGTCGGATCAATCCCCTCGATCCCGAACAGCGCATGCGGCCGCAGCCACCCCAGACCCCAAGGCCCCACCTCGAACGTCGCAAGGCTTAGCACCGCGCCAGGCCCGAAACTGGGCAAGAGCGAGCAGAACACCCAGACGGAAAATCCCATGACCAGCCCCGACAGCGCGCCCCAGCGCGTGGCCCCGCGCCAAAAGATACCGCCCAGCATCGCGGGCAAAAACTGCGCCACCCCGACAAAAGAGATCAGGCCAATCGCCGCCAGCGCCGCCCCGCCACCGGAAAAGCGGTAATAGAAATAGCCCAAGCCGATGATCATCAGGATCGACGCGCGGCGCGACAGGATCACCACGTCGCGCACGTCACCCGACACCTGCGCCCGCTCAGACTGCGCGCTCAGCCAGACGGGCATGACCACGTGGTTCGACACCATCGTCGACAGCGCCAGCGTGGCCACAATCACCATCGACGTGGCCGAGGAAAAGCCACCCAGAAAACTCAGCGTCGCCAGCCCCACCTGCCCCTGGGCCAAGGGCACGGTCAGCACAAACAGGTCCGGGTTCGACCCCGCGGGCATCAGGTCCAGGCCGATGACCGCGATGGGCACGACAAACAGGCTCATGAGCATCAGATAGACGGGAAAGGCCCAACTGGCGATCTGCAGGTGCCGTTCGTCCTCATTCTCGACCACCATCACCTGGAACATGCGCGGCAACGTCAGAAAGGCCGCCGCCGATAGGGCCGTCAGGGCCAGCCAGCGGCTGCGGTCCATGTTCCATTCGCCGATGGGCGAGGCGTCGATGCGCGCCATCATGGGCGCGATGCCTCCCGCGATGCCCCACACGACAAAGATGCCGACGGCCAGCAGGGCCACCAGCTTGACCATGGCCTCGACCGCGATGGCGATGACCACCCCGTCATGGCGTTCGTTGGCGTTCAGGTTCCTCGTGCCGAACAGCACGGTAAAAATGGCCAGGCCAAAGGCGATCCAAAAGCCCGCGCGCAGCTGGTTCAGGCTCCCGTCGCCCTCGGGCGCTGCAAAGATCGACAGCGACAGCGTCACCGACTGCAATTGCAGCGCGATGTAGGGCGTCACGCCGATCACGGCCATGACGGTGACCACGATGGCCAACAGGTTCGACTTGCCATAGCGGGCCGAAATCAGGTCAGCCACCGACGTGGCCCGCTGCGCGCGACCAATGCGCACCAGCTTGCGCAGCACCCACCACCAGCCGATCATCACCAGGCTGGGGCCCAGGTAGATGGTCACAAACTCCATCCCCGACCGGGCGGCATAGCCAACCGCGCCGTAAAACGTCCACGCGGTGCAATAGATCGACAGCGACAGCGTATAGACCAAGGGCGAGCGCAGCCATCCGCCCCGCCCCCGCGCCGCCGCGCGTTCGGCGAAAAAGGCAATCGCAAACAGAAAGGCCACATAGACCAGGCTGACCGCGACCAACTGATTGACAAAGGCCATTACCGCGCCTCTCGCCTCGCTCCTCGCCCCGCCTCTCTCGGCGTGTCCGCGTCGCTGTCAGCGGCCAGGCTGGCACTGCGGTGCAGCGCAAACCACAGCGCCGCACTGGCCGCGATCAGACCCGCCCACACGACAAAGACGTAGATGACCGCATGCGACATCCGCATCGGTGCAGGCCCGCCCGGCGCATCCGTCGCCGTGGGCCAGAACAGGGGCAGCATCCACAACAGCACGCCCAAAATCGGCAACAGCCGCAGCGCATCCATCACCCGGCGGCGGCGGTACATCCGCCGTTCCAAAAACACCGGAGGAAGCAGCGGATCGCTCATTGCGCCAGCTGCACCAGATCGCGCACGGCGGTCATCACCTCGGTGTTGGAAAACGGCTTGGTCATGAACCGGCTCACGCCCGCCTTTTCCGCCATCTCGCGGTCGCGGGCCTGGCCGCGCGCGGTCAGCATCAGCACAGGCAGATTGGCAAAGGCCGGGTCCTCGCGCAGCTCGGTCAGAATGTCCAAGCCATTCTTGCCCGGCAGCATGTAATCCAGCACCACCAGGTCGGGCTGCATCTGCCGGATCGTGTCCACCGCCGTGGCCCCATCCGAATGGGTGTCCACTTGCCAGCCTTCGCGGCTCAGCAAAAAGCGGATGGCCTCTATGATATTGATCTCGTCCTCGACGAGCAGCACATGCTTGCCCATGCCTGCGTCTCCTCCCCTACGCGCCCCGGACCGCTGGCGTTCCGCCTATCTGCCGTGCCGTCGAATTATGTGCGGTTTTACGCCACCTGTCAAAATTCTCAGAACCCATCGCTCAGGATCGACGGCTCGCGCCGACCCGGACAGCCCGCTTGCGGACAGATCCTGCAGGCCGCCCCGACATGGACAGGGGCCGGACCCGCCTCCAGATCGGCACCAGGCACCGGCACAACCAGCATCGTGGCCTCGATCAAGGGCGGCGCGTTCAGCACCACAGGGCCCACATTTTCCGCCGCCGCATAGCAATCAAACACCGCCTCGGCACGGCCCGGCATGCGCACGCGCTGGTGCAGCACCTGGCCCGGCAGGCCCAAAACCTGAAACAGCGGCCACAGCGGACAGGCCGAGCCATAGCGCGGGATGGTAAAACCCGGCACCGCCTTGCGGAACAGCAGACTGCCCGCCCGGTCCGCCACGACCAACCCCGTGGCGGTGCCCGGCACGGACGCGATCCGGCGCATCATGCACGACACGGGCACGCCGAATTGTGCAGCAAGGCGCAGCGGGTCCGCCGCACCCGCCGCAATCGCCTGGCGCAAATCCGCCATCGACACCGCCGCACTGTCGGCAATCACCCGCTCCAGCACCCCGCGCGCAATGTGCCGCGCAGCAATCGAGGTCAGCTGCGGCGCGGCCTCGATCACATCGCGAATATCCGCCGCCCCCGCCTCGACCGCGGCAAAGCTGTAGTCATTGGCGGCCAAGAACGCCTCCACCTCTTCCTGCGGCGAACTGGATGTCGCCGCCTCGCCCGTCTCGGCATCAAGAAAACCCACCAAGGTCTTTGAACTGTCGGCCAAGCGGCGGCTATCGGCGTCGATATTGGCGTGAAACCGGTCGCGCCATTCCGGCGCCAGCGCCTTGTCCTCGGCCAGGATCGACGCGGTCGACCGGATCGACGCGGCGGTCGACAGCACCTCGTGGACCGAGGCCGCCAATTCCGGGTCATGGGCCAACCGGTCCGACAGCATCTCGACCGACCGCTCCAGGGCGGCGATCTTGCGGTGCGACGCGGCCAGCGCATCGGCCCAGCCGGGAAAGCGGCCCGCGAACTCTTCGGCCCGGTCCAACTCGGCCACTGGCATGCGCGTGCCCTCGGCCGCATCGCGCAAGGTGGCGATCAACGCAGCCTCCGCGCCTTCGGTCAGGGCCGAGGCCTCAACCGACAAGGCACCCGCAATATCCAACAGCAGCTTGCCGCCGATTCTGCGCCGATTGTGCTCGATCAGGTTCAGATACGAGGCCGAGATGCCGACCTGGCGCGCCAGATCGGACTGTTTCAGGCCGGTCATCACCCGCCGCTCTCTGATCCGCGTGCCCGTCAGCGCCTCGCGCACCATATCCTGCCCCCTCATTCTTTGCGTGCTATTTCAACGTGTTTCTGCACCGCAACATAAGAAACTTTACAATGCATACCGTGGTATTGTGCATATGTTTACAAAATAGTTGTGAAAAACAAAGGGTTTATTGCGCAATTTTCTGACTCTGCGCGATAACATATTTGCATCAAAAGGTGCCGCGTGTCCCCGCCTGAGGAGACGGATCACGCATATCAACACATGGGAGGATATTTATGTCCAAGATGAACCTGACACGTCGTGGCGTGCTGCAAACCAGCGCTGTCGCCGGTGCAGGCCTGGCGCTGCCGACGTATCTGCGCGCCGATGGCCACGCGGGCTTTACCAATGCGCCCACAGGCAGCACGGTCACGCTCGGCTTTAACGTGCCCCAGTCCGGCCCCTACGCCGACGAAGGTGCAGACGAGTTGCGCGCCTACGAACTGGCGGTCGAGCACCTGAACGGTGGCGGCGACGGCGGCCTGATGAACACGTTCTCGTCCAAAGCCCTGCAAGGCAACGGCATCCTGGGCAAGAAAGTCGAATACGTCACAGGCGACACGCAAACCAAATCTGACGCGGCGCGCGCTTCGGCCCGCTCCATGATCGAAAAAGACGGCGCCGTGATGATCACTGGCGGTTCGTCCTCGGGTGTGGCCGTGGCCGTGCAGGCGCTGTGCCAAGAGGCGGGCGTCATCTTCATGGCGGGTCTGACCCACTCCAACGACACCACCGGCAAGGACAAGAAGGCCAACGGCTTCCGCCACTTCTTCAATTCCTACATGTCCGGTGCGGCGCTGGCGCCGATCCTGGCCAACAACTACGGCACGGACCGCAAGGCCTATCACCTGACCGCCGACTACAACTGGGGCTACACAACCGAGGAAGCCGTGCGCACCTCGACCGAAGCCATGGGTTGGGAAACTGTTGCAGCCGTGAAAACACCGCTGACACAGACCGACTTCTCGTCCTACATCGCGCCTGTTCTGCAGTCCGGTGCCGACGTGCTGGTTCTGAACCACTACGGCGGGAACATGGTGAACTCGCTGACCAACGCGGTTCAGTTCGGCCTGCGCGACAAGCTGGTGAACAACAAGAACTTCGAGATCGTCGTCCCGCTCTACTCGCGCCTGATGGCCAAGGGTGCCGGCGCCAACGTCAAGGGCATCTTCGGCTCCACCAACTGGCACTGGTCGCTGCAAGACGAAGGCTCCAAGGCGTTCGTGCAATCCTTCGGCACCAAGTACGGCTTCCCGCCGTCCCAGGCCGCGCACACCTGCTACGTGCAGGCCCTGCTCTATGCAGACGCCGTGGAACGTGCAGGCTCGTTCAACCCCTGCGCGGTTGGCGAAGCGCTCAAGGACTTCGAATTCGACGGCATGGGCAACGGCCCAACGCTCTATCGTGGCGAAGACCACCAGTGCTTCAAGGACGTGCTGGTCGTGAAAGGGAAAGAGAACCCGACATCCGAGTTCGACCTTCTCGAGATCGTGGAAATCACGCCCGTCAGCCAGGTCACCTACGACGCGTCGATCTTCGGCGGCGAGCTGGGCACCTGCAACCCCGGCGCCTAAGCCATTGAAAACATTGGGTGGGCGTGCAGCCCACCCGCCTCTGACGCCGGAGATATCTGGCGTCCCGCAAATTTAACATAATCTGTCCCCGCGGGGACAGATGCCCCCAACCGAGAGGTTCGGCCGATGGAAGCGATTATCCTCCAAATTCTAAACGGGCTCGACAAGGGCTCTGCCTATGCGCTGATCGCGCTGGGGCTCACGCTGATTTTCGGCACCCTGGGCGTCGTGAACTTTGCCCACGGGGCGCTGTTCATGATCGGCGCGTTCTGCGCGGTCACGCTCAGCCGGATCATCTCGGCCAGCCACACGGTCATTGACGACACGCAAAAAGACTTCCTCGGCAACCCGCTGAAGGTGGATGTGCCTTACGTCTACGACTGGTTCGGCCAGGCCACGGGGGATGCCATCATCGACTGGGCCGTGCCGCTGTCGATCCTCTTTGCCATCCCGGTGATGATCTTCATCGGCGTGGTCATGGAACGCGGGCTGATCAAACACTTTTACAAACGCCCCCACGCCGACCAGATTCTGGTGACCTTTGGCCTCGCCATCGTGCTGCAAGAGATCATCAAGTATTACTACGGCGCCAACCCGATCCCGACGCCCGCGCCCGATGCGTTCCGCGGCTCGTTCGACTTTGGCGCCATGCTGGGCTTTGACCCCAACATGATCATCTATCCCTACTGGCGGATCATCTACTTTGCCTTCGCGGCTGTGATCATCGGTGCGGTCTTTGCCTTCCTGCAGTTCACCACCTTCGGCATGGTCGTCCGCGCCGGGATGGCCGACCGCGAGACGGTGCAGCTCTTGGGCATCAACATCGACAAGCGATTTACCCTGATGTTCGGGATCGCCGCGGCCGTCGCTGGGCTGGCGGGTGTGATGTACACGCCGATCAACTCGCCCAACTACCACATGGGCATGGACTTCCTCGTGCTCAGCTTTGTGGTGGTGGTCGTGGGGGGCATGGGCTCGCTGCCCGGGGCCGTGGCCGCGGGCTTCCTTCTGGGCATCCTCGAAAGCTTTGCCTCGATGCGCGAAGTGCTGAACGTGCTGCCCGGCATCAACCAGATCATCATCTACCTGGTTGCGATTATCATTCTGTTGACACGTCCACGGGGCCTGATGGGCCGCAAAGGCGTGATGGAGGACTAAGCCCATGTTTGGATTAGACGCAAAAGACACCCGCCTGCTCATCCTGGTGGCCATCCTCGTGGCGCTGGCCCCCTTCATCCTCAACCCCTTCCCCGAAGGCTCTGGCCTAGCGCAGTTCAACGCGGGCTACCCCGACCTGATGCAGCGCTTTGTGATCTTTGGCATCTTTGCCATCGGGTTCAACATCCTCTTCGGGCTGACCGGCTACCTGTCCTTTGGCCATGCCGCGTTCCTGGGCGTCGGATCCTACGCCGCGATGTGGATGATGAAGCTGCTGACGATGAACGTGGTCCCCGCGATCATGGTGTCGATCGTGGTCGCCGGGCTCTTCAGCCTCGCGGTGGGCTGGATCAGCCTGCGCCGCTCGGGCATCTACTTCTCGATCCTCACGCTGGCCTTTGCGCAAATGTCCTACTCGCTCGCCTATTCGGTGCTGACACCGATCACCGGCGGTGAAACCGGCCTGCAGCCCAAGGTCAACGACCCCCGCATCCTCGACGGCGCACTGGTCGACGGTGCCACGCCCAAGGCCAACCTCTTCGGGCTTGAGATGGGCGCCAGCCTCAACCTCGACGTGGGCGCGTGGGTCTTTACCTTCAACGCGGGCTACTACATGGCCGCCATCGTGATGCTCCTGGCCTTCTACCTGTCGATCCGCATCTTCCGCTCGCCCTTTGGCATGATGCTGCGGGCGGTCAAGTCGAACCAGCAGCGGCTGAACTATACCGGCCTCAACTCCAAACCCTACACGCTGGCGGCCTTCGTGATCTCGGGCATGTATGCCGGTCTGGCCGGTGGTCTGATGGTCGCCATGGACACCCAAGTGGGCGCCGAACGGATGTTCTGGACCGCCAGCGGAGAGGTCGTGCTGATGTCGATCCTGGGCGGTGTGGGCACGCTGATCGGGCCCGTGCTGGGCGCCGGTGCGATCAAGTACATGGAAAACATCCTGTCCAAGATCAACTCGGACATCCTGCACACCTGGTTTGCCTTCCTGCCCGACGGGCTCGAAGACTTCGTCGTCACGCTGATCTACCCCTTCATCGGCAAGGGCTGGCACCTGACACTTGGCCTGATCTTCATGCTGGTCGTGATCTTCTTGCCCGGTGGCCTGGTCGAAGGCGGCCAACGTATCGCGCGCCTCTTTGGCCGCAAGAAGCCATCCAATGACACGCCTGACGGCAAAACCACGCCTGCGGAATAAGGAGAAGACCAATGGGAATTCTTGAGGTTAAGAACGTAGGCAAACGGTTCGGCGGCCTGCAAGCGCTGGGGGACGTGAACCTGAGCGTCGCCGAGAACTCGGTCCATGCCATCATCGGTCCCAACGGGGCGGGCAAGTCCACGCTGCTGAACTGCCTGGTGGGCAAGCTGATCCCCGACACCGGGTCGGTCATGTTCGACGGCCAGTCGGTGCTGGGGCGCAAGCCCTACGAGATCAACCAGATGGGCATCAGCCGCGTGTTCCAAACCCCTGAGATCTTTGGCGATCTGACGGTGATGGAAAACATGATGATCCCCTGCTTTGCCAAGCGCGACGGGGCCTTCACCCCCAACGCCTTTGCCGCGATGATGAAAGACAAGGAGATCATCGAAAAAGCCGAGCAGATGCTGGAAGAGATGAACATGGCCGACGCGCGCGGTGATCACGCCGCGACCATGTCGCGCGGCAACAAGCGCCGGCTTGAGATCGGGATGTGCCTGGCACAAGAGCCGCGCCTGCTGCTGCTGGACGAACCCACGGCGGGCATGGCGCGGGCCGACACCAACAACACCATCGACCTGCTCAAACAGATCAAGGACGAGCGGGATATCACCATTTCGATCATCGAACACGACATGCACGTGGTGTTCAGCCTGGCCGAACGGATCACCGTGCTGGCCCAAGGCACGCCGTTGGTCGAAGACACGCCCGACAACATCAAAGGTCATCCGAAAGTGCGCGAAGCCTATCTGGGCGAAACGCAAGACGCGGCCTGAGGCGTACGATTTTTCGACGAAAAATCGTGCCCAAGACACACGGAGAACGACCATGAACGTCAAACCCGACTTTTCCAAAGGCGTAAACCACGCCCAGACCGCCCCCGCCTTCCTCAGCGTGTGGGACATGCATGCCTATTACGGCGAAAGCTATATCGTCCAAGGCATCAGCTTTAACGTCCACGAGGGCGAGATCCTCGCGCTGCTGGGGCGCAATGGGGCGGGCAAGACCTCGACCCTGCGGTCTATCGCGCGCATTGGTGATCCGCAGGTGACCCATGGCGAGATTTGGCTGGACCACCAGCCCTTGCACACCATGGCCAGCCACGAGGCGAGCCAAGCGGGCCTGGGCCTTGTGCCCGAAGACCGCCGCATCATCCCCGGCCTCACGGTCGAGGAGAACCTGAAGCTGGCCCAGATCGCCCCGCCCATCGGCTGGTCGATCGAGCGGCTCTATGACCTCTTCCCCCGCTTGGGCGAACGGCGCACCCAAGAGGGCACGACCCTGTCGGGTGGCGAGCAGCAGATGCTGGCCATCGCCCGCGCGCTGGCCCGCGACATCAAGGTGCTGCTGCTGGACGAACCTTACGAAGGTCTGGCGCCGGTGATCGTGGACGAGATTGAAAAGACCCTTGGCATCATCAAGGAACAGGGGATCACCACCATCATCGTGGAACAAAACGCGGTGCGCGCCCTGCAACTGGCCGACCGGGCGGTGATTCTGGACACCGGCGGCATCGTCTTTGACGGCACCGCCGCCGAGGTGCTGGAAAACGAAGAGCTGCGCGCGGAATACCTCGCGATCTGAGCGCGCCCCATTCGCCCAACGTCACGCGCGGTCCCTGCGGGGCCGCGCGTGTGCTGTTGGCCCTTTGGCCTTCAGATGATCGCTTTCCACTGCGTCACCCTTGTCCTATAACCCCGCTGACGCAAAGAGCAGTCGGCAGCAATGGTCGAGGACGACAATGACACAGAGCACCCATGACGCAGATGTGGCCTTTATCCAGGCCCTGGCCACGCTGCTGCGCGAGAACGATCTGACCGAGCTTCAGGTAAAACGCGAATATGGTGAAGATGACAGCCTGAATGTGCGCGTGTCGCGCCAGATGATGCAGGCCCCGGCCGCAGCACCTGTCCAGGTGGCGGCTCCGGCCGCCGCCGACGCGCCTGCCGCCACCGCGGCCCCCTCCGCCCCCGCCTCTGCCGATCCGGCGGATGATCCGGGCGCTGTGACCTCGCCCATGGTGGGCACCGTTTATTTGCAGGGCGAGCCGGGAGCGCCGTTGTTTATCAAGGTCGGTCAAGAGGTCAGCGAAGGCGACACGCTGCTGATCGTTGAGGCCATGAAGACGATGAACCACATCCCCGCCCCGCGCGCGGGCACAGTCAAACGCATCCTGGTGGACGATGGCGCGGCGGTCGAATTTGGCACGCCGCTGATCATCCTCGAATAAGGCGCGGCTGATGTTCAACAAGATCCTAATCGCCAACCGCGGAGAGATTGCCCTGCGCGTCATCCGCGCGGCGCGCGAGATGGGCATTGCCACCGTTGCGGTGCATTCGACGGCGGATGCTGACGCCATGCACGTCCGTATGGCCGACGAATCCGTCTGCATCGGCCCGCCCGCCTCGACCCAGTCCTATCTGAGCTTTCCGGCCATCATCTCGGCCTGCGAGATCACGGGCGCGGATGCGATCCACCCCGGCTATGGCTTTCTGTCCGAGAACGCGCAATTCGTGCAGATCGTCGAGGACCACGGGCTGACGTTCATTGGCCCCACGGCGGAACATATCCGCGTGATGGGTGACAAGATCACCGCCAAGGACACGATGAAGGCGCTGGGTGTGCCTTGTGTACCAGGCTCTGACGGTGGGGTGGCGACGCTGGCCGAGGCGAAGGCCTTGGGCGAAGAGATGGGATACCCCGTCATCATCAAGGCCACTGCTGGCGGCGGTGGGCGTGGGATGAAGGTGGCCGAAACGGCCGCCGATATGGAAAGCGCGTTCCAGACCGCCCGGGCCGAGGGCAAGGCCGCCTTTGGCAATGACGAGGTCTATATCGAGAAATACCTGACCACGCCGCGCCACATCGAAATCCAGGTCTTTGGCGATGGCAAGGGCCGCGCCGTGCATCTGGGCGAGCGGGACTGTTCGCTGCAACGCCGCCATCAAAAGGTGTTCGAAGAGGCACCCGGCCCGGCGATCAGTGCCGAGGAACGCGCGGCCATTGGCAAGGTCTGTGCCGATGCGGTGGCAAAGATCAACTATACCGGCGCGGGCACCATCGAATTTCTGTACGAAAACGGTGAGTTCTATTTCATCGAGATGAACACGCGCCTGCAGGTCGAACACCCGGTGACCGAGGCCATCTTTGGCGTCGATCTGGTGCGCGAACAGATCCGCGTGGCGGCGGGCAAAGAGATGTCGTTTCAGCAGGATGATCTGGCCATTAACGGCCACGCCATCGAGGTGCGGATCAACGCCGAAAAGCTGCCCAGCTTTTCCCCCTGCCCCGGCAAGATCACGCAGTATCACGCCCCAGGCGGGCTGGGTGTTCGGATGGATTCGGCGCTATACGACGGCTATTCCATCCCTCCCTATTACGACAGCCTGATCGGCAAGCTGATCGTGCATGGCCGCGACCGGGCCGAGGCACTGGCGCGCCTGAACCGAGCGCTGGGTGAGTTGATCGTGGACGGTGTCGACACGACCGTGCCGCTGTTTCACGCGCTGCTGGCGGAGAAAGACATCCACACCGGCAGCTATAACATCCACTGGCTTGAACACTGGCTGGAGGCGCAAAGCGCCTGAGTTTTGGGCACGATCCGGCTGTGACCGGGCCGCGGTCTTTCCCGAAGGCCGCGATGCGGGTAGCATCGACACAGCCGGACCTATGGGCATGCCATGAAAGACATCGCGCTGACTGGGGACCTGCTGTTGCAGGGATACGCTTCGGGCATCTTTCCGATGGCGGAATCGCGTGACGACCCGGATATCTTTTGGGTTGATCCGCGCATGCGCGGCGTGTTGCCCTTAAATAAGTTCCACATCTCGCGGTCGCTGGCCAAGGCGATGCGGCGCAGTGACTGGCGGCTGGCCTTTGACACCGACTTTGCCGGGGTGGTGGATGGCTGCGCGGACCGGGCGGATACCTGGATCAATCCGGAAATTTGGCGTCTTTACATCGAGTTGCACGAGGTCGGCCACGCCCATTCCATCGAGCTGTGGGAGGGTGACGCGCTGATCGGCGGTGTCTATGGCGTCGTGCTGGGGGGCGCATTTTTTGGCGAGAGCATGTTTTCGCGCCGCACCAATGCGTCAAAGATGGCGCTGGCTGCGGCGGTCGATCACCTGCGGCACTGTGGTTTTGTGCTGTTTGACACGCAGTTCCTGACCACGCATCTGGCCAGCCTGGGCGCGGTCGAGATCAGCCGCGGCGCCTATCACAAGCGGTTGGCCGAGGCGTTGCGGGTGCAGGCGCGGTTCACCGCGCATCCGCCCGGCCGTCTTTACGAGGTGACGCAGCGCATGACCCAGATGTCATAGCGCGGGTGTTCCATCGCGTTCAGCGCAGGGGCCGAGGCGATCATCCAGCCGGAAAACACCACGCCCTCGCGCCCCACTTCGGTGATTTGCAGGCCCGCATAGGCGTTGCCCGACGGGTTGCCCGAGGGATAGCGGCATTCTGTCAGGGTGATGTTGAGCCGTTCGAAAGACACGGTGCGGCCCGCAGGCAGTTCGATGTCGACCACCTGGCCGCTGAATTTATCGAGCCCGCGCAGCACCGCGCCGCTGGCGGTTTCGGTCTGTTGCTGCGCCTGCGCGGCCCCGGCCATCGCCGCCAAGGCCAAAGCTATCGCCGCCAAGCGGCCTGTCATTCGCTGTCGCCCCCCGACACGAATTTCAGCAGCAGCGAGATCAGGCTGACCGCCCCTTGGGTGTCTGTGATCTCGTCCCCCGCCTCGAAGTTGAAGGGCGAGCCGCCGGGCACGATTTCGACGAAATTGCCGCCCAACAGCCCTTCGGAGCTGATCACGATGGCGCTGTCATCGGGGATGGGTGTGGCACTGCGCACGGCAACGGTGGTGTCGGCGCGGAAGGTTTCGGGGTTGAGCGCCACGTCGGTCACGGTGCCGATCTTGACGCCAGCAAGGCGCACATCGGTGCCCACATTCACGCCTTCGAGGCTGCGAAAGCTGGCGGTCAGCGGATAGGTGGCCCCGCCGCCACCGCTTAGGCCCGCCACTTGCGCGCCATAGACGGCAAAGCCGATGGCCGCAGCAAGCACGACGCCGCCTACCAGAACCTCGGTGGTGTTCTCTGCCATGGGTGCGGGCCTATTCCGGGGTCCAGGCTTCGTAATCGGAGCGGTCCGCGGGTTCGGCCCGGCGGATCGATCCGGCGGGGGCATAGGCCAGCGCGGTGCCTGTCAGATTGGGTTGGTGCGGTTTTTCCCAGTCCTTGCGCACCAGCGGCTTGGCCGTTGGCGGTTCGTCCCAGGTGCGGTGCAGCCAGCCGTGCCATTCGGGGTCGACGCGGCTTGCCTCGGCCTCGCCATTGAAGATAACCCAGCGTTTGCTGTCATCGGCGTTTTTGTAAAAGATGTTGCCCTGCGCATCCTCGCCCACGCGCTCGCCCCGGCGCCAGGTAAAGAGCTGTGTGTTGAGCGTTTGCCCGTTCCACCAGGTCACCGCCCGCATCAAGGTGTTGAGAATGCCCATCGATCGCCCCCAGCGCTTTGTCCCCGTCTATGCCGCATCCACTGCCCCGCGTCCAGAGGACACGCACGCGCAGGCGGACTACCCCGGCAGAACCGCCGTTACTTCGATCTCGATCCGGTCATGCGGGTCGAGCAGGTTCGCCTCGATCGCCGTCGAGGCGGGCGGGTGGTCGCCAAAGGCGGCGCGGGTTTGCGGCCAGCAGCGTTCGAACTCGCTGATATCCTTGAGGTAATAGGTGACGCGGACCACATGGGCAAAGTCGGTGCCCGCCTCGCGCAGCGCCGCGCCGATGACCTTGAGCGCCGAGGCGCATTGCCCCTCGACATCGCTGGGCGCCGGGTCGCCCTGGGCGCAGGTGCCTGCGACAAAGACCATGTTGCCCGCCACGACAGCGCGGCAATAGCCGACTTGCGGCTCGAACGGGCCGCCGGAGTGGATGCGTTTGGGTGTCATGTGGTCTCTCCCTTTCATATAGGGGCAGTGTTGACAGACGCGCCTGGGGGCGCAAGTCCGCAGCCTTGCGCACCCGGCTGTTCATCTACGGTCAGACGTGACGCGCCAGGTTGTCAAGCGCGTGGGTCCAGCCGCCTTCGAACTCTGCCATCATCTCTTCGCCCACAAAGCTGACCAGCTGGACAGTGAGGCGCAAGGTCGTGCCCGTGCCCGTCTCGGTCAGTTCGTACGTGGCCAGGCTGGTGCCCAACGGCGCCCCTTCGGCTGACAGGGTTTCGGCAAACAGCAACCGCGTCGGCGCCTCGATCAGCACCCAATCGGTTGCCACATCGACATAGGGGTTGTCGCGCGGGCCGCAGCGGGACAGTTCGCGCACGCCGGGTGCGGCGGCGGGCTGATCCGCGATCAGGACCACGTGATCCGTGCCGGGTGGTCCCCAGGCCATGCGGTCTGCGGGTGATATCAGCGCCTCGAACACGCGGGCGGGGTCAGATGTGAGGGTGCGATCGAATTGCAGCTGTCCAAATGCGGCGGTCATTGTTTTGGGTCCTTTTCTAGCGTGTCGAGATGTGCGGCCAACCGGTCAAGTGAGCGCGCCCACCTGCGTTCCTCGCGGGCCAGCCAGTCCTGCATCGGTTTGAGGCCGCCATTTCGCAGCCGGCAGATGCGCACGCGGCCCTGCTTGTGGCTGGTGACGACGCCAGCCTTTTCCAGCTTGTCCAAGTGTTTGAGAAAGCTGGGCAAGGCCATGTCGTAGGGTGCTGCGAGGTCGGATACAGGCGCAGGCCCGCGGCTGAGCGCCTCAACCACCGCGCGGCGGGTGGGGTCGGCGAGAGCGGCGAGGAGGGGCGAGAGCGTATCGGTTGATTCGTTAGCCATGTGGCTAAGTATTGCATCGATGCGCATTGAGTCGAGATTTACTTAGCCGCTTGGCTACCTTTTTTAGACTAAAAAAGGTGGACCGGTGGCCCACCCTTTTCAAAATCTTTTGCTGCGCGCGCTTAGCCTGCGCTGGCCGGTTCTTTTTCGGCATCCGCGTGGATCATCAGCGGTGCGGCGTCCGAGTTGACCGCTTCTTCGTTCACGACCACTTCGGTCACCGACTCGAGCCCCGGCAATTCGAACATCGTGTTGAGTAGGATATCCTCGAGGATCGAGCGCAGGCCGCGTGCGCCGGTTTTGCGCTCGATGGCCCGTTTGGCGATGGCGCTCAGCGCGTCCTCGGTAAAGGTCAGCTCGGTGTCTTCCAGCTCGAACAGGCGTTGGTATTGCTTGACCAGCGCGTTCTTGGGCTGGGTCAGGATGGTGACCAGCGCGTCCTCGTCCAGGTCTTCGAGTGTGGCGAGCACAGGCAGACGGCCCACAAATTCGGGGATCAGGCCAAATTTCAGCAGGTCCTCAGGCTCGAGATCGGTAAACACCTCGCCTACGCCGCGTTCGTCATTGTCGCGCACGTCGGCGCCAAAGCCCATGGCCGAGCCCTTGCCGCGCTGTGCGATGATCTTGTCGAGGCCCGCAAAGGCGCCGCCGCAGATGAACAGGATGTTCGTGGTGTCCACCTGCAGGAATTCCTGCTGCGGATGCTTGCGCCCGCCCTGCGGCGGGACGGAGGCCACGGTACCCTCCATCAGTTTCAGCAGCGCCTGCTGCACGCCCTCGCCCGACACGTCGCGGGTGATCGAGGGGTTTTCGGACTTGCGCGTGATCTTGTCGACCTCGTCGATATAGACGATGCCGCGCTGCGCGCGTTCGACGTTGTATTCGGACGATTGCAGCAGCTTGAGAATGATGTTTTCGACGTCCTCGCCGACATAGCCCGCTTCGGTCAGCGTGGTGGCGTCGGCCATGGTGAACGGCACATCGAGGATGCGCGCCAGCGTCTGGGCCAGCAGCGTCTTGCCGCAGCCGGTGGGGCCGATCAGCAGGATGTTGGATTTCGCGAGTTCGATATCGCCGCCCTTTTGGGCGTGATTGAGGCGCTTGTAGTGATTGTGCACGGCGACCGACAGCACCCGCTTGGCCATGGCCTGGCCGATCACATAGTCGTCCAGCACCTCGCAAATGTCCTTGGGTGTGGGCACGCCGTCGGTGGATTTCAGACCAGAGGCCTTCGTCTCTTCGCGGATGATGTCCATGCAAAGCTCAACACATTCATCGCAGATGAACACGGTTGGGCCCGCAATCAGCTTGCGCACTTCGTGCTGGCTCTTGCCGCAGAAGCTGCAATAGAGGGTGTTTTTGCTGTCGCCGCCCGAATTTGAGGCCATGTCGCGTCCTTCCCGGCTCGAT
>JBCBHS010000038.1:0-15293 GCA_038525395.1 Pseudomonadota bacterium
CTCCTTCTTAGCGGTCGTAGGGCATGTAGCCCTTGACGATGCGTGCGTCGGGGGCGGACAGGGTCGTGGTGCCACGGGCGTCACGAATGAATTTACGGGTGCGTTTGATCATGCCGTGGCGCTTGCCGGCCTGACCTGCCATGACCTTACCGGTCGCGGTCACCTTAAAGCGCTTCTTGGCGCTCGACTTGGTCTTCATCTTGGGCATTTCCGTCTCCATCGTTTGAGTGCGGTAGGGGCGCGACTCGGCATGCCACTGGGGCCGGACGCGCGGAACGAGATGGGCGTATAGGGGGCATTGCCGCCAAGGGTCAAGCGCAAAAGCGCTGCATTTCAGGGCATATAGCGCGCAGCGACCCGGACAAAGGCATCGGGTAGGTCCTGGAACGTATACCCGCCCGGCTGCGTCTGGATCGCATAGAGGATCAGGCCGCCCGCAATCAGGACCGTCAGGGCCGACGCGCGTGGCGCACGCCCGTCCGACAGGGCCGACAGGATCGACGGGATAGAAAAACCGGCAATAATAATGCCCAGAACCAAAAAAACGTCGGGGTCCATGACCGTCCTTTAACCTTACTTTACGAAAGGTTACTCTGGATCGGTTGCGTAAATCAAACGTTCATCGCAGGGGGCGACGCGCAGAATATTGGTTGTTCCCGTGACGTTAAAGGGCACACCGGCAGTCACAACGATCTGATCCTCGGCCGTGGCAAAGCCCTGTTCGCGCGCCGCCTTGGCCGCCCCGACAACCGCGCCCTTGAAGCGGTCCATCACACCGGTCATCACACAGTTGCACCCCCAGCTAAGCGCGAGCCTGCGGGCCGTGCCCACCAGGGGGGTCAGCGCGATGATCGGCACCCTGGGCCGCTCGCGCGCGACCAGCAAGGCGGTTGTACCGCTTTGGCTAAAACAGCAGATCGCCTTGATATCTGCCGTCTCGGCAATCTCGCGCGCCGCGGCCACGATACCGTCGGCAACCGTGCCGCGCATGGGGCTGCGGCTGGCCTCGATGATCTGGGTATAGGTCGGGTCCTGCTCGACCTCCGCCGCGACACGGTCCATCGTCGTGACCGCCTCAATCGGATAGCTGCCTGCGGCACTTTCCGCGCTGAGCATCACGGCATCCGCGCCCTCGTAGATGGCCGTCGCCACATCGCTTACCTCGGCCCGTGTGGGCATGGGGCTTTCGATCATGCTCTCCAGCATCTGGGTCGCCACGATCACGGGCTTGGCCGCATGGCGGCACTTGCGCACCAAACGCTTTTGGATGGGCGGGACGTTCTGAACGGGCAGTTCGACACCCAGATCGCCGCGGGCGACCATGATGCCGTCGCTTGCCGCCAGGATGTCGTCGAACCGTTCGACGGCGTTGGGCTTTTCAATCTTGGACAGGATGGCCGCCCGCCCCTTGACCAGCGCCCGCGCCTCTTCCACGTCCGCAGGGCGCTGGACAAAGCTGAGCGCCATCCAGTCCACACCCAACTCGGCCACAAACTCCAGGTCGGCGCGGTCCTTGTCCGACAGGGCCGCCAAAGGCAGCTCGACATCCGGCACATTCACACCCTTGCGGTTGGAAATCACGCCACCCGCGACCACCACACAATCGGCAAAGTCGTGCCCACAGCTTTCGACCTGCAGGCGGATCTTGCCGTCGTTGACCAACAGCGTCTTGCCCGGCTCGAGCGCCGCGAAAATCTCGGGGTGCGGCAGGCAGACACGCGCGCTGTCGCCTTCGGCCTCGTCCAGGTCCAGGCGGAACTTGGCGCCCTCATCCAGCATCTCGCTATCGCCCGCAAACACACCCACACGCAGCTTGGGCCCCTGCAAATCCGCAAGGATCGCGATGGCAGAGCCTGTGTCTTCTTCGATCTGACGAATGATCGCGTGCTTTTCCGCAATCTCTGCATGGCTGCCATGGGACATGTTCAAGCGAAACACATCCGCCCCCGCCTCGTGCAGCGACCGGATCATGTCATAAGTGTCGGATGCAGGCCCCAGGGTGGCCACGATTTTCACGTTCCGCATGCGCCGCATGATTGTTGGCCTTCCTCTGATACCGCTAACGCCAGCCTTATTGCCCAATTCCCTTCCGCAGGCAACTGGCCTAAACCTGCGGTATAGTTGGTGACAGGTCGATGACACATACTCCATTCACAGTGCACGGGGCCGCGCGGGACAGCCGCTGGGTGATCACGGTCGATCACGCGACGAATACGGTGCCCCGCTTTGTCGGCGGCGGCGACCTGGGCCTGCCGCCGTCCGAGATGGCGCGGCATATCGCCTATGATATCGGGGCCTTAGGCACGGCCCTGGCCCTTGGGGATGCGCTGAACGCGCCTGTCATTGCCTCAAATTTCTCGCGCCTGGTGATCGACCCCAACCGCGGCGCGGATGATCCAACGCTGATCCCGCAGCTGTATGACGGCACGATCATTCCCGCCAACAGGCGCCTGAACGATGCCGAACGGACCCGCAGGCTGGACGCGCTTTATCACCCCTACCACGATGCCATTGCCGCAACAGCGCGCGAGCGTGACGTGATTTTCATCGCGATGCACACATTTACACCACAACTGGTGGGCCGCCCGCCCCGCCCGTGGGAGGTGGGCGTGCTCTCCGCCGCCGACCGCCGCGTTGCCGACCCGCTGATCACGCAACTGCAAGGGGCGCTTACCTCGCCCGTCGGCGACAACGCCCCCTATGCGGGCTTCTTTCCGGGCGATTCCTTTACACGTCACGCCCATGGCCCCGGTCGCCCCAACGTGCTCTTGGAACTGCGCCAAGACCTGGTCACGGACCCCGCAGGCCAACAGCATTGGGCCAACCTGCTTGCCACACATCTTGAAGCGGCGCGTCAAAGCGCCAACCTCTAAGCCGTCCCCCTTCTCTGTTCAAAAAAATCCCGGGGTCCGGGGCAGCGCCCCGGTCCGACCTCAGCCAAAAGGACCATACCGATGGATGACCAAACCCAGCTCGAGCTTGAAGCTGCCGCCTTTCGCCGCCTGCGCCAGCACCTGATGCAAGACCGCACCGACGTCCAGAACATCGACATGATGAACCTGGCGGGGTTCTGCCGGAACTGCCTTAGCCGCTGGTACCAAGAGGCCGCCGCCGAAAGGGGCATCGAGATGAGCAAGGACGCCGCACGCGAGGCATTCTACGGCATGACCATGGACGCATGGAAAGCCAACTATCAGACCGAGGCCACAGGCACGCAGCAAGAGGCGTTCAAGACCGCCTTTGCTGAAAATGTCGGCAAAGACTGACCTGCCGGATCACACAGCGGCTTTGCGGCTCTCGTCCAGATAAATCTCGCGCAGGCGCGGCGCGACCCGTCCGGGCGTGCCGTCGCCAAGCGCCTGTCCGTCGATTTCGACCACGGGCATCACAAATGTCGACGCAGAGGTGATAAAGGCCTCGTCCGCCTCACGCGCCTCTTCGATGGTGAAATTGCGCTCTTCCACCTCCATCTGTGCCTCTTCGGCAAAGCGTAGGACAGCGGCGCGGGTGATGCCGTGCAGGATGTCGTTGGACTTGGCACGGGTGATGATCCTGTTGCCTTTGACGATATAGGCGTTGTTCGACGTCCCTTCCGTCACGAACCCGTCCTGGATCATCCAGGCGTCATCCGCCCCGGCCTTCTTGGCCATCATCTTGCCCATCGACGGGTAGAGCAACTGCACCGTCTTGATGTCGCGACGGCCCCAGCGGATGTCGTCGATGCTGATGACCTTCATACCCTTTTCGGCCATGGGGCTGTTGGCCAGCCCGGGCTTGTTCTGTGTGAACAGCACCACCGTCTGCGGCACGGTTTCTGGGTCGGGAAAGGCAAAATCGCGATCCTCGGGCGCCCCGCGCGTGATCTGCAAATAGACCATGCCCTCTTCGATCCCATTCAGGCGCACCAGCTCGCGGTGCACCCCCAGCAGGTCGTCTTTCGAAATAGGGTTCGCCATGTCCAGCGCGTCCAGCGACCGCTGCAACCGCACCGCGTGCCCGTCAAAGTCGATCAGCTTGCCATCCAGCACGCTGGTCACTTCATAGACCCCGTCCGCCATCAAAAACCCGCGGTCGAAAATCGACACTTTGGCTTCTGTCTCGGGCAGGTACTCTCCGTTCACGTATACTGTGCGCATCTGTCTTGTCCTCTTGCTTGGGGGCCGCGGCCCGCCGTCATCTCACCGCCGCGCGGCGCACATCGCCCGCGATCAACTGCCCCTTGCGCGTCGCATTGGGCGACCCGCTCCACGACAGATCGACCAGCCCATTGCTGATCTTGTTCAAAATCATGCAGCGCGTGGCCACCGGCTTGCCCGTGCTGGCGTAGCGCCCATTGAACATGCACACCAACCCCTCGGCCGTCACCGCCCAACTGTCGTAGGATTGCATCAGGATACCGCTGTTCGACGGCACCCAAAACGCGGCGCGGGTCTCTTCGAACACATGGGCAAAGGCCTTGGCGCTGGTCGCCATGATCGACCGCCCCACCAACGCCTGGCGCAGCGCGGGATCCCCGCGCAAATCCGCCGCCCGCGCCGGACCAGAGGCCAGCTGCGCCAACGCAGCGGCCTTGTTGCCCGCAAAATCGTAGTCAACCCGCCCGATCACCGCCGCCGCCTTGCGCCCGTTCAGCGGCTTGTACACCTCACGAACCGTGGGCACCGCGACGGTGGCAGGTGCGACCCGCGCGCCATCCAGCTCGTACAGGATGCAGTCCCGCCGGCGCGGGCGCAGCTCGGCCCGGCAATAGGCCAACGCCCAATCCCCGGCGAGCGATTTGTTCGCATAGCCCCAGGACCGCCCCCACGCACCATCCGGCGAGATGGCAAAGGCGCTCACCTCCCGCTCACCCGCAATCTCGGCCAGCGCTTGGGCCTGCTTGTCCGTCAATGCAACGGTCCAACGCTCTTGCGCGGCGCCGGGCGCTGCCAAAGCAAGGGCGACCAAGACCACGATGCCTTTCCAAACTTCCCGCATTGCAGGCCCCCTTACCCCTAGATCAGCCCCAAAGCGTCGCTTCGGGCGGTTGCACACCCGCTGCGTCATAGACCAGCGGCACCTGTCGGTCTTCGGCCAAGAGCAACGGGCCGTCAAGGTCCACCACCGCCGCACCCTGCGCCACCAAGGTCGCCGGGGCCATCGCCAGGGACGACCCCACCATACAGCCCACCATAACCGCGTAGCCCTCGGCCAGGGCCGCCGCGCGCAGGGCCAGCGCCTCGGTCAGACCGCCGGTCTTGTCGATCTTGATGTTGACCATGTCATACTTGCCCTTCAACCCCGGCAACGAGGCCCGGTCGTGACAGCTTTCATCGGCACAGACCGGCACGGGCCGCGCCAACCCGATCAGGGCCTCATCCGCACCGGCGGGCAAGGGCTGCTCTACCATGCTGACACCCAGGCGCAGCAAATGCGGCGCGAGGTCGGCATATACCTCTGCCGACCACCCCTCATTGGCGTCGACAATGATCTGCGCCTTGGGCGCACCGGCCCGCACGGCCTCAAGCCGCGGCATGTCATCCGGCGTGCCCAGCTTGATCTTCAGCACAGGCCGATGCGCATGCTGCGCGGCCTGCGCGCGCATGGCCTCGGGCGTATCAAGCGACAGGGTATAGGCCGTAATCTCGGGCCCAGGCGCTGCCAAGCCCGCCAGCTCCCACACACGACGGCCCGCACGCTTGGCCTCAAGATCCCACAGCGCACAATCCACCGCATTGCGCGCCGCACCCGCGGGCAACAGGTCCGGCAACCCGGCCCGCGTTATGTCTTCAGGCAGCGCCGCAATCTCCGCCGCCACACTGTCCAAGGTCTCGTCATAGCGCGCATAGGGCACACATTCGCCGCGCCCCGTCTGTGCCCCATCCGACACATGCACGGTCAACACCTGCGCCTGCGTCCGCGACCCACGCGAAATGGTAAAGGCCTGCGCCAGTTGAAACACGTCGCGTTTGACCTCAATGCGCATGCGCTCTCCGCTTCATTGTTCTTCAAATATGCCCGCCGGAGGCGTCCCTAGGACGCAACCAGCGCATCCACCAGCTTACCTGCGCCAAAACGGAACGGGTCCGTGGCTGGCAGCCCCATCCGGTCCTCGATCTCTTGCAAACAGGCCTGCGCCGCGGCGTCGTCCAGCGCCTTGGTGTTCACCGACACCCCCGCGACAAAGCAATCCGGGTTCGCAACGCGGGCAATGGGCAGCGCCGTGTCGCGCAACTGCTCCAAGCTTGGCAGGCTGTAATGCGGCAGGCCGCGCATATGCGTGCGCGTGGGTTCGTGACACAGCACCAGCGCATCGGGCTGCCCGCCATGGATCAGCGCCATGGTCACGCCCGAATAGGACACGTGGAACAGGCTGCCCTGCCCCTCGATATGGTCCCAGTGATCGGGGTCATTGTCGGGCGTCAAATACTCAACCGCCCCCGCCATGAAATCGGCAATCACAGCGTCGAGCGGCACGCCGCGCCCGGTGATCAGAATGCCCGTCTGCCCCGTCGCCCGAAAATCGGACTTCATCCCGCGCGCCTGCATCTCGGCATCCATCGACATGGCGGTGTACATCTTGCCACAGGAACAGTCCGTGCCAATGGCCAGCACCCGCTTGCCCAACCGCCTGATCCCATTGGCGATGGGATACGCCACCGAAGGCACCCGCACATCATGCAACGTCCGGCCGTTGACCTTTGCCGCCGCTTGCAACTCATCCTCATTGCGCAGCAGGTTGTGCAGGCCAGCGGCCAGGTCATAGCCCATCTGCAAGGCTTGGACGAGCACGGCCTTCCACTCGGCAGAAATCACGCCGCCGCGGTTGGCCACGCCAATCACCAATGTCTTGGCCCCGGCCTGCAGCCCCTCTTCCAGCGTCATGTTGGTCAGGCCCATATCGGCCCCACACCCCGGCAAACGGAACTGCCCCACCGCGTTCTCGGGTCGCCAATCCTTGATCCCCTGCGCCACCTTCGCGGCAAGTTGGTCCGGCGCATCGCCCAAAAACAAAAGATACGGCGTCTGAATCATCTCGGCATTCCCCAATGGCATGTGACGCTTCACTTTGCCCCTCTTTCCGCGCAAAGACCTCCCAAAAGGCCCGCATGGATAGGAATTTTCGAAAAATTTTGTCACTTACGCGGAAATGACGCAAGATTTATGCACGCACGTCGCCTAGCCTGCTGATCCATGCTGCACCTGCACAATCCCACTTGCGACCCGCATAGTAATTTAATAACTGCACCATCATCACCGACGCAACATTCTTACCAAAAGGTCGCCGCCATGTCTTTCCGACTTCAGCCCACGCCCCCAGCCCGCCCAAACCGCTGCCAGCTCTTTGGCCCCGGGTCGCGGCCTGCGATCTTTGAGAAAATGGCCGGGTCCGCCGCGGACGTGATCAACCTCGACCTCGAAGACAGCGTTGCCCCCTCGGACAAGGACAGCGCACGGGCAAATGTGATCGACGCCATCGGCGCCATCGACTGGGGCACGAAAACACTCAGCGTGCGCATCAATGGCCTCGACAGCCCCTATTGGTACCGCGACTTGGTCGACCTGTTGGAACAGGCCAGCGACCGGCTGGATCAGATCATGATCCCAAAGGTGGGCTGCGCCGCCGACATCTACGCCGTCGATGCGCTGGTCTCCTCGATCGAGGCCGCAAAGGGCCGGACCAAGCCGATCGCATTCGAAGTCATCATCGAATCCGCCGCGGGCATCGCCCATGTCGAAGAGATCGCCGCCGCCTCTCCCCGGCTCGAAGCGATGAGCCTGGGCGCGGCCGATTTCGCCGCCTCGATGGGCATGCAAACGACGGGCATCGGTGGCACGCAGGAAAACTACTATATGCTACAAGACGGGCAAAAGCATTGGTCCGACCCCTGGCACTGGGCCCAGGCCGCCATCGTCGCCGCCTGCCGGACCCATGGCGTGCTGCCGGTCGATGGCCCCTTTGGCGACTTCTCGGACGACGAAGGGTTCCGCGCCCAGGCCCGCCGGTCGGCCACGCTGGGCATGGTCGGCAAATGGGCGATCCACCCCAAACAGGTGGCGCTGTCGAACGAGGTGTTCACGCCGTCCGAGGCCGCCGTGACCGAAGCGCGCGAAATCCTTGCCGCGATGGAAACGGCCAAAGCGAATGGCGAAGGGGCAACCGTGTACAAAGGCCGCCTGGTCGACATCGCCTCGATCAAACAGGCCGAAGTCATCGTGCGTCAGTCGGAAATGATCGCCGGCTGACCCAACCGTAGGGTGCGCAGTGAATGCGCACCTTACGCCCACGGTCAATCGGGCCAGACCTTGCGCCCGTCCACTCCGGTCTCGGCAATCAACCCCAGCCGCTTGGCCTCAAAATAATATCCGCGCGCGTACCACATCACCGCCGCGTCCATGTCACCACCCGACACCAACCACGCCCCCCGCAAGTAACGCACCGCATATTTCAGGTTCGTCTCGGCATCGAGCAGCGCCTCGGGCGATCCGCGAAAGCCCATCGACCGGGCGGTGGCGGGCAGGATTTGCATCAATCCGTAATACGGCCCGTTGCGGGCCCACGGCCGATGCGTGCTTTCGCGCACCACCACCCGCTGGACCAGGGCCACCGGCACCTCATTGCGCGCTGCCGCCGCTTCGATCAGCGCCCGCAGCTCTGGCGTTTCATTGGGATAAAGCGGGGCGTCGGACGTGGGCACCTCTGGCACCTCGGGCGCACGCCCATCGCCACAGGCCGCCACAGCCAACGCCAGAGCTAAAATGATAAACCAGCCACGCATGCCCAAGCGGTACCGCACCGCGATCAAAACGCAAGGGGCCGCGCCGGTATCGGCGATCCCCCGCACCAAGACGTGATTGGGCACATCCCACCGCCGCATGCATTGCTAGCGTCAGGACCACCACACCTACCAAAGGACCATCCTCATGCGCGCAGCTCTCGCTTGCCTGATCGCCCTCACCCTCGCCCTGCCCGCAAGTGCCGAAATGGCCCCGCGCGATGGCTGGTCCGTAACCCAAACCACCAAAAGCTACAGCGCCCTGATCGACGCGGTCAAAGCGGCGGCAAAGGCCAATAAGATGGGCGTCGTCACCCAAGCAGGCCCTACAGGCGCCGCCAAAAACCGCGGCATCACCATCCCAGGCAACCGCGTGATCGGCCTGTTCAACAACAACTACGCCGTCGACATCCTACGCCTCTCGACCGCCGCCATGATCGAGGCCCCGATCCGCGTCTACGTCACAGAAAACGCCGACGGCACCGCCACACTCAGCTACAAACTGCCGTCCACCGTCTTCGCCCCCTACATGGGCGACGCAGACCCAGCCCTCGCCGACAAGGCCGCCGAGTTGGACAGCATCTTTGCCCAAATCAGCGCCCAAGCCACGGAATAGGGCGCACCCGGTCCCTTTCTCTGTTCCAAAAAAATCCCCGCCGGAGGCTCCCGCACGCGCCGCCCTCACGCCCGGTCGTCTTTGGGCGATCCGATCACCACATAGGATGTGATCCCACTGACCTGCGGCAGCGCACCCAGCATATCGGTGTGAAACCGCTTGTAACTGGCAATATCCGCGCATTCGACGCGCAGCAGATATTCGATGGTGCCGGTGATGTTGTGACACTCCCGCACCTCAGCGGCACGCGAAATGGCCCGCTCGAACGCCTCTTGACTGGCTTTCGAATGGTCGTTCAGCCCAACGCCGATATAGGCGACAAAACCGGCACCCAGCTTGGTGCGGTCCAGCACCGCGCGGTAGCCGGTGATGACGCCCTGCCGCTCCAGTTCTTGGACCCGGCGCAAACAGGCCGAGGGCGACAGGCCAACCCGATCTGCCAGTTCGATATTGCTGATCCGACCATCGCGGCCCAGTTCATGCAATATACGGTCATTTATGTCGTCAAGTTTCACCATGTATTGCTAGAATTGCGCCAAAGCTATGCAATTTGCAACAACATACCGCCTGTTCTTCGTCATTCATTGCGTATGACACCTGACCTTCTCACCGCCCTCATCACCTTTGCCTTCGTCAGTTCGGTCACCCCAGGGCCGAACAACCTCATGCTCATGGCCTCGGGTGCCAATTTCGGCTTGCGACGGACGATGCCACATATGTTGGGCATCGGCATCGGCTTTACCCTTATGGTTCTGCTGGTCGGCGCAGGGCTGGTCCAAGTCTTTGACGCCTACCCACTCAGCCACACGCTGCTCAAGGGGGTCTCTGTCGCTTACCTGCTGTTTCTGGCCTGGCGCATCGCGACCGCCGCCCCGGCGGCCAGTGGCACCGACGCAGGCAGCCCCATGACCTTCCTGCAAGCCGCCGCGTTCCAATGGGTCAACCCAAAGGCGTGGACGATGGCGCTGACCGCCGTCAGCGTTTACGCACCCGACACGACGCTCTGGGCCATTGCGCTGGTTGCGCTCATCTTTGGCGCGGTCAATCTGCCCTCGGTCAGTTCCTGGACGTTGCTGGGCCTGCAAATGGCCCGGCTGCTCACCAATCGCGCCCGGCTGGTGGCCTTTAACTGGACGATGGCCGCGCTTCTGGTTGCCTCGCTCTATCCCGTGATCTGGCCCTGAACGTTGCAAAAGCCACAGCCCCAAGCCATATAGCGGCAAATCGCATCGGGAGCGCGCGCGTGACGCAATATCTGGAATTCGAAAAGCCCTTGGCCGAGATCGAAGGCAAAGCGGAAGAGCTGCGCGCCCTCGCCCGCCAGAACGAAGACATGGATGTCACCGACGAGGCGACGGCGCTGGATGCCAAGGCCGTCACCCTGCTCGAAGAGCTGTACAAAGACCTGACGCCCTGGCGCAAATGCCAGGTCGCGCGCCACCCCGACCGGCCCCACTGCGTGGACTACATCACCGAGTTGTTCACCGACTACACCCCCCTGGCGGGCGACCGGAACTTTGCCGACGATCACGCGGTGATGGGTGGCCTTGCGCGATTTGACGACCGACCCGTCGTGGTGATCGGCCATGAAAAGGGCAACGACACCAAGTCCCGGATCGAACGCAATTTTGGCATGGCACGCCCCGAAGGGTACCGCAAAGCCATCCGCCTGATGGACCTGGCCCACCGCTTTGGCCTGCCGGTGATCACTCTGGTCGACACCCCCGGCGCCTATCCCGGCAAGGGTGCAGAGGAACGCGGCCAGTCCGAGGCCATCGCCCGCTCGACCGAAAAATGCCTGCAGATCGGCGTGCCGATGGTGTCGGTTGTGATTGGCGAGGGCGGCTCCGGCGGCGCCGTGGCCTTTGCCACCGCCAACCGGTTGGCCATGCTCGAACACTCGATCTATTCTGTGATCAGCCCCGAAGGCTGCGCCTCGATCCTTTGGAAAGACGCCGAAAAGATGCGCGAGGCAGCCGAGGCGCTGCGCCTGACAGCGCAAGACCTCAAACAGCTGGGCGTGGCAGACCGGATCATCCCCGAGGCCGTTGGCGGCGCGCATCGCCACCCGGTCCAAACCATTGCCGCTGTGGGGGGCGCTATTGCAGGCATGCTCGCCGATCTCGACGGTAAAGACAGCGCCGCCCTCATCTCTGACCGGCGCACCAAGTTTCTGGAGCTTGGCCAAACTGGCCTGGCCGCCTGATCGCGATTTTACAGAGGGTGCGGCGGGAACCCCAGTTGGCTACCGGCAACGTCACGGCAGCAGTCTGAGGCGCTACGATTTCGTAAGCGTCGCAGCGCGCGTTTATGTCTCAGAAATAGCTCAGGATACACCGCAGGGTGGAGGAAAACCGAGCGCGCACTCTGGCGCCTCAACGCGGATGAAGACTTCCCTATCGCAAAGGTCAGTCGCGCAGCATCAGCAAAGGCGTCGAGCGACATCTCGTGTCCAAATCCGGCCGTCGCTGCCGCGCGCGCGACGACGGCTTAAAAACCAAAAAACATGAGAGGCCCAACGGACAAACCCGGCGGCTGTACGTCACACAAACATAGCCAAAGCGGCCCACACCGCCCGACGTCTGCGCACAGCTCGCATCCACGCGCACCGCACTCGGACGGCAGAGAAGCGCATCAGCATCGGATGTTTGGTGCCAAGCGCGCCCCTTCACCCAACCGCATGCCACAGCAAGTGATCCGCATCCTCGGATACGATCTGCCCCGGCAGTTCAAAATGTACTTCGGCACCAGGCGCACCGTGACCGTCGACAATATTCACGCTGCCCCCGCGCGAACGCGCCAGCCGTCGCACGCCGACCAACCCAAAACCCTCGCTCGTCACCGCGGCGGCCGGGTCATCCGCGATGCCCGCGTCAAAGCCCGGCCCATCGTCCCACACGATGAATTGCAGCCGTTGCGCATTCATCTGCCGCAGCGTGACAGACACGGTCGCGCTGCCTGTTCCGCTATGCTTGACCGCGTTGTCCAAGAGGTTGCGCAAGATGATGTGGACCACGGTATAATCCGCCTCGATCTGCACATCGGGATAGGTCACCTTGTGCGCGCCCATCGGGTCGAGCAGCACCAGCATGTCATCGCACAGCGCGCGCAGATCAAACACTTCACCGCTGATCGGGGCGCCCGTTGCCATCGCCTGCACCATGATCTTGGACACCACACCCAACGCCTTGTCGGCAATCGCGTCGATCATGTCGATCAGCTGCAGTTTGCCATCGCCGTGATCCACAAAATCCTTGCGCAGCACGTCCGCAAGCGATTTCAAGTTGCCCACAGGGCTACGCAGGTCATGGGCGGCAAGGCACACCAGGTCCTCCATCTCGCGCGCGGCGGCGGCGGTCATCGCCTCGGATTGCATCAGCTTGCGTTCGCGCGTGATGTCCTGCGACGTGCCGACCATGTGGCTGAGCGCGCCGCGCGCGTCATGCACAGCGATCAGGCGCGTGCGCACCCACATCGTCGCGTCGCGCAGCGGGATCGCAACCTCGTATTCGGATGAAACGCCTGCCGCCCACGCCTCGCATTGATGGCGGTAGACGGATTCCGCCGCACGCCCGTCAAAGATATCCGCGGCGGATTGGCCCACCACCTCGTCCAAGGATTTGCCCAAGTAGTCGCGCGATACCTTGTTGATGAATTTATAGACAGGCGCATCCGACCCATCGGCCACCAGCACAAAGACCGGCTGGTTGACCGTGTCAAAGAGTAAAAAATCCGCCGCGTCCATCGCACACCTCTTTTGGTTGCGCAGACGCTAGCCCAGTTCAACCTTCCAAAGATTTAACGGCCGCCCTCAGCTGGCCAACATTCTCAGGCCCTGGGTCACGTCCGACCGCACCGCAAGGCGCAATCCAGGCTCGTCCCCCGCGCGCAAGGCCGCGATGATCAGGCGGTGGTACTGTGGCGGTTCCGTCCGCCGCAAGCGGCCATATAACGACCGCATCGTTGGCCCCAGTTGCAGCCAAACCGTCTCTGCCATGGCCAGCATCGCGGGCGCTTGGGCGCGCAGGTACAGCGTGCGGTGAAATTCGAGATTGGTACGGATGTAACTGACCGCATCCCGATGCGCGACGGCCTCGGCCACGGCGGTGTTGATCGTTTGCAACCGCTCGATCAACGCCAGGTGCGCGCGTGGCAGGGCGCGGGTGGCCAATTCGACCTCGATCAGCGCACGCAGCGCGGCCAGCTCTTCGATCCGCTCGTTCGACAGCTCGGGTGTGGACACCCGGCCCGACGGCGACATAGTCAGCGCGCCCTCGGCCACCAACCTGCGCACGGCCTCGCGCGCTGGCGTCATCGACACATCGTACTGCTTGCCAATACCGCGCAGCGTCAGCGCCTGGCCCGGCCCGATGTCTCCATGCATGATCCGCCCGCGCAGGCGGCGGTACACCCTGTCATGGGCGGCGGTGGTCGCGTCGCGGGGGCGGGTGGATGTGGCCATGCAGATTTGTGATCACACCCGCCCGCCCGGGTCAATCGCCAAATCGGTAGCGGTGCAACATGTGGCCATGGTCGCGCAACCACTGACGCGGCGCGGCATAGGGGCCATGAATGCGCGTGACCTCGGCCCAGAAGGCGGGCGAGTGGTTCATCTGGCTGAGATGCGCAACCTCATGGGCTGCCACGTAATCCAGAACCTCGGGCGGCGCCATGATCAGGCGCCACGAGTACATCAGCCGCCCCGCCGACGAACACGAGCCCCAGCGCGAGCGCGTGTCGCGCGTGCTGAGGCCGGTATATGCACGCCCCAAGCGCCCCGCATAGTGATCGCTGGCCGCTGCCAACCGTGCCCGCGCTTGCGCCTTGAGGTAGCCCAGAACGCGGCGCCCGGTCGTGTCCGCAGCACCCGGGACCCAGAGGATCCCGTCAGCCAACCGCACCGCGCGGCCCGCGCCCAACCGCACATCCACCTCTGTCCCCTGCACGGGCAGGCAAGCGCCCGGCGCGACCACAACACTGTCCACTTGCTTTTCCAGATGCCCCTCGATCCAGCGACGCTTTTGCTGGGCAAAGGCCAGCGCCTCGCGCTCGGACACCGCATGGGGCAGGGTCAGCGTCACCCGTCCATCCAGTTGCGAGATGCGCAGCGTGATCCGGCGCGCCCGTGCCGAGCGGCGCAAGGTCAAAGCAATCTCCGGCTCCCCTTGCAAGATGCGCTGGGTCATCCCATCTCTCCAACCGGCCATAAGGCTTTGACTCCGTCCCGGCCTTATGGCACTTGCCCAGAATCGCTGCAATACAGACGCCCGCGCGCGCGGCCCCCATCGCCGCTGCCGCCGCCGAAACAAACCTAAAGGATGTCCGATGCCGAAAGAAGAATGGGGCACAAAACGCCTGTGCCCAACCACCGGTAAGCGCTTTTACGACATGAACCGCAACCCCATCGTCAGCCCCTATACCGGCGACGTGGTGGAGCTGGACAGCACCAAGACCCGCATGATCGCCGCCGATGCCGAAGACGCGGTGACGGCCAAGGCCAAGGCCGCGACCGCCACGACCGAGGACGATCAGGTGCTGGACGAAGAGGACGTCGAGGTCGAACTGGACGACGATCTTCTGGATGACGACGAGGATGACGACAACGTCTCGCTCGACGAGTTGGCGGACGTCGCAGCCGAAGACGACGAGACGTAATTCCACCCTGTCGGGCGCGATGTTTTCGCTTGATCCCGCCCGACAAAGCGCCTAATCAGCGGCGCACGGCTGGACACAGCCAGCCAGGAATGGGGCATTAGCTCAGCTGGGAGAGCGCCTGCATGGCATGCAGGAGGTCAGCGGTTCGATCCCGCTATGCTCCACCATTCCCTCTTTTCCGCTGAACTGTCTGCACTCCCTCTGCACGCGGGCGCTGACTTACGCGCGTAAGTCAGCGTAGCCGCGCCAGCGAATGCGCGTAAGTC
>JBCBHS010000039.1:0-13378 GCA_038525395.1 Pseudomonadota bacterium
TGGGCGTGGTCCTGGCAGACGCCGTGACCGGCCTCTAGCACCTCTTCGGTCGTCAGTTCCGCCGAGGCTTGGTCGGTCGAATAGGGCACGGCGTCCAGGATATGGGTCGACAGCGCGTGCAGCTTGTCGATGTCGGTGCCGGTGGTCGGTGCGGCCGCGACCAGCGCATGCACACACGGGCCCGCCTGGGTCAGCGCGGTCGACCGGCGAAAGAGCCACAGGGGTACGAAGCCGCCCTGAGGGCCGACAACGCCGCCGTTGTCCTCGACATCGACAACGCCGTGGCTCGTGATCTCGATCTCGACATTGCCGGGATCAAAGCTGACCAGATCGACGGTATTGGCATGCTCGTCCTCGAACGTGACCTCGATCCCGCCGCCGACCACCTCGATGCGCCAGTCCTCGACCACTTGGCCGGGGCGCGATTTGGGGCGCAGGCGCACCTGTTGCAGGCCGTAAGGCACGGGGTCACTGTAGGTGTAATGGGTCTTGTGTTCGACTGTGAGGCGCATTGGGTTACTCGCTGAACCGATAGTCAATCTCGATCTGACGCCCCAGTGCGGTGCTGTCACGCAGGAAGTCCGAGATGAATTCATGCAAGCCGTAGTCAAAAATGGCGTTCATGTCGTGGGCCTTGAATTTGCTGCACAGGCTTGCCGCCAAGGCATGGCAGGTTTCGCGTTGCCCGTATTCCTGCGCGATATATCCTAAGTTTTCCTCAATCTTGCCGTAGCAAAATGCGAGGCTGCGCGGCAGCCGCCCGTCCAGGATCAGGAATTGGGCGATGGCGCGGGGGCTGGTTTCGCCGTCATGCAGCGCCTGATAGGCGCGCGTGGTCGACGTGGCGCGCAGGATCGTGTCCCACTGCACGTTGTCCGACGGGCTGCCCACCAGCCGGACCGAGGGCAGCAGGATATAGTATTTCTGATCGAGGATCCGCGCAGTGTTGTCGGCCCGTTCAAAGAAGGTGCCGATGCGCCCGAAATTGTACATGTCGTTGCGCACCATCGACCCGTGCGAGGCCCCGCGCACAAAGGCGCTGCGCTGGCGGATCACCTGCAACACGCGCGGCAGGTCGCGGTCGGCAATGGGTTGGGCCAGCAGCGTTTTCAACACCATGTAGCATTCGTTCACGGCCTCCCACACCTCGCGCGTCAGCGCGGTGCGCACCACGCGGGCGTTGATGCGCGCGGCCTCGATCTCGGCCATGATGCTGCCGGGGTTGTTCGGATCGCGCAGCAGAAAGTCGATGACTTTGGGCCCGTCGGGCGCGCCATGCGTGGCGTCATAGGCGGCCTTGAGCCCGGTTGACGATAGGATCGCCGTCCACTCGCTTTCCGCCGCACTCGACCGGGTAAGCGAGATGCGCAGCCCCGCGTCGATCATGCGCGCGGTGTTTTCCGCCCGTTCGAGATAACGGAACATCCAAAAGAGGCCGCCTGCGGTCTTGCCCAGCATCGCGCTATTCCTCCAGCACCCAAGTGTCCTTGGTGCCGCCCCCCTGGGACGAGTTCACCACCAGAGAGCCTTCGGTCAGGGCCACGCGGGTGAGGCCGCCGGGGGTGATTTCGATCCGGTCGGGCGACACGAGGACGAAGGGGCGCAGATCGACATGGCGCGGCGCCAGCCCCGCCTCGGTCAGGATCGGCACGGTGGACAGCGCCAGGGTGGGCTGCGCGATATAGTTGCCGGGGGCGGCCTCCAACTTGGCGCGGAAATCCGCGATTTCCTTCTTTGACGCCGCGGGCCCCACCAGCATGCCATACCCGCCCGAGCCGTGGACCTCTTTGACCACCAGGTCCGCCAGATTGTCGAGCACGTATTTCAACGCCTCGGGTTCCGAACAGCGGTGGGTGGGCACGTTTTGCAGGATCGCCTTTTCGCCAGTATAGAATTCAACGATATCGGGCATATAGCTGTAGATCGCCTTGTCATCGGCGATGCCGGTGCCGGGCGCGTTGGCGATGGTGATGCCGCCCGCGCGGTAGACGTCCATGATGCCCGGCACGCCCAGCATGCTGTCGGGGTTAAAGTTCAGCGGATCGAGGTAATCGTCGTCGACCCGGCGGTAGAGCACGTCGATCGGCTTGTACCCCCGCGTCGTGCGCATCGCCACGCGTCCGTCGATGACGCGCAGGTCGTGGCCCTCGACCAATTCCGCGCTCATTTGATCGGCGATAAAGGCGTGTTCGTAATAGGCGGAGTTGTGGATGCCGGGCGTCAGCACCGCCAAGGTGGGCCGCCCGTCGCAGGCATCGGGCACGCAGGCCGACAGCGACCGGCGCAGGTCGCGGGGATAGTGGCTGACCGACTGCACTTTGATCTTGCTGAACAGTTCCGGGAACATGTGCAGCATCGTCTCGCGGTTTTCGAGCATATAGCTTACGCCCGAGGGCGTTCGCGCGTTGTCTTCGAGCACGAAAAATTCGTTTTCGCCGGTGCGCACCAGATCGGTGCCGACGATGTGGGTATAGATGTCGCCGGGGGGTGTGACGCCGATCATCTGGGGCAGAAAGGCGTCGTTCTTGGCGATCATCTCGGCCGGCAGGCGGCCTGCGCGCACGATCTCTTGCCGGTGATAGATGTCGTGCAGAAAGGCGTTGAGCGCGCGCACCCGCTGTTCGATCCCCTTGGCGACCTTGGCCCATTCGCGCGCGGCGATGATGCGCGGGACGAGGTCAAAGGGGATCAGCCGTTCGGTGGCGTCGGGGTCGCCATAGACGTTGAAGGTGACCCCGATCAGGCGAAAGAGCGCCTCGGCCTCTTCGGATTTTTGCAACAGCCGCGCGTTGTCTTCGCCGTTGAACCACTGGCAATAGTCCACGTAGGGGTCCCGTGCGGCGGTGCCGCGGCCATACATCTCGTCAAAGAAATTTGCTTTGTGCGCCATTCCCTTAACCCTGCACATTCTGATCCACGTCGCAACCGGGTTACCATCAGGTGCGGGGCGGACCCATGATTGTGCTTAAAGAACAGGCAGTTGTATGACGCAGCGGCACGCCTGTCCGGGGCGCGGGTCTAGAAGTCGCGGCGCTGTGCGGCGGTTTCCAGCCGTTCGATAAGGTCGAACATCACCTCGATCTCATCCGCGCTGAGCCCCGCCATCAGATGCTTTTGCCGCGCCCGCATCAGCGGCAGCACGCGGTTGTGCAGCACCCGGCCTTCGGTGGTGAGCGACAGAATGCTTTGGCGGTGGTCGGCGGTGTCGACGCGGGCGGTGACATAGCCCTTTTTCTGCAGGGTTTTGACGGCGCGGCTGACCTGGGCCTTGTCCATCTGGCCGTCGCGCACGACATGGGCCATGGTGCTTTCGCCGCGGTCCTCGATCAGGATCATCACCCGCCATTCGCTTTGCCCCACATCGCTGTGGGCTTGCAAAATGTGCTGTGCCTGGCTGTTGATCTGCGCCTGCAGACGCGCCAGCCGAAAAGTCAGAAACGTACGCAGGTCCATCGGCGCCCTTTTGTCAACCCATTTGTCAGTCATGTCGCTTACCCGGTCATTGTGCGGAAAAAGGTTGATGGGTCAACATGATGTGTCCTGTGGGCGGGGGTCATCTGTCGGTTCGGGATAAGGTTACATGGGTTTTACTGCGCAGCAGACGTTTGCGCCATAGGCCACCGCCCCCGCACCGCCGGGGTAATTTTTCGCAGAAAAATTATCCAATTTTCTCAAGAAGAAAATTGCGCCGCGTCACGTGACGGCGTGGTGGACAGCCCGTGCCATTCGCGTCACCCTGCTGCCAAAGGGGAGGACGACACCATGGACATGACATTTGCGCTGCGGCCCGAAAACCGCGATCTGCTGGACCGGGTGGCCGCGATGATCCGGGACGAGATCATGCCCCTGGAAGATGCCTATGCCGCTGAGGTCGCAAAGGGCGATCGCTGGCAATATACCGACCGCCAGACCGAGATCCTGGAAGGGCTGAAAGCCAAGGCCAAGGCGGCGGGCTTGTGGAACTTTTGGCTGACCGACAGCGATAAGGGCTTTGGCCTGACCACGGTCGAGTACGCCCATTTCGCCGAAGAGATGGGCAAGACGCCTCTGGGCGCCGAAGTGTTCAATTGCTCTGCCCCCGACACCGGCAACATGGAGGTGTTCGAACGCTACGGCACCGACCAGATGAAGGCGGACTGGCTGGCGCCGCTGCTGGAGGGGCAGATTCGGTCGGCCTATCTGATGACCGAACCCGATGTCGCCTCGTCCGACGCGACCAACATCTCGATGTCCTGCGTGCGCGACGGTGATCATTATGTCCTGAATGGCGAGAAGTACTGGGCCAGCGGCGCGGGCGACCCGCGCTGCAAGGTCTATATCGTCATGGTCAAGACCGGCGGGGACGACCTGCCCAAGCACAACCGCCAGTCGATGATCGTTGTCCCCGCGGGGACAGAGGGCATCGAGGTGCTGCGCCCGATGCTGGTCTACGGTCATGACGACGCGCCGCACGGGCACATGCACATCCGGTTTACGGATGTCCGGGTGCCTGCCGAAAACCTGCTGCTGGGCGAGGGGCGGGGGTTTGAGATTTCCCAAGGCCGCCTTGGGCCGGGCCGCATCCATCACTGCATGCGCGCCATTGGCCAGGCGGAGGCGGCGCTGGAGCTGATGTGCAAACGGTCGCTGTCGAAAGAGGCCTTTGGCAAGCCGCTGGCGCAGTTGGGTGCAAATTACGACATCATCGCCGAGGCGCGGATGGAGATTGAGATGGCGCGGCTCTTGTGCCTCAAGGCCGCGTGGATGATGGACCAGGGCGATGCGCGCGCCGCCGCCCCGTGGATCAGCCAGATCAAGGTGGTGGCCCCGCGCGTCTCTCTCAAGGTCATTGACGAGGCGGTGCAGATGCATGGCGGCCAGGGCATCAGTCAGGACACGCCCCTGGCCCACGCCTGGACCCACCAGCGCACCCTGCGCCTGGCCGACGGGCCCGACGCGGTGCACCGCCGCCAGGTGGCGCGGGCCGAGCTGAAAAAGTACACGCAGCGCCCGATGTAACGCGCCTGCGGATCGTCGCACGGCGGCGCATGCGAAAAATCCTTGCATCGGCCCTGCGTGGGAACGCTAATGATTTGCATGACCGACCGTCGTGTGCAGAGATGAAGGATTTTGCCCCCGCCGCCGCCGTGCCCTTGCGTGCGCCGGGCGAAGTGCTGCGCCTGGCGCGTATGGGCGCGATGATGCCCACGCGGCTCAGCTTTCTGCGTACCCTGCTGCGCCGGTTGTGCGCCGAGCGCGCGCGGATCACCCGCACACATTGGCAGATGTCGGCAGAGGGGCATGGCCACGCGGTCTATGCCATCCCGCTGGCGGGCCATACCTATTCCTTGGTCGCGATCTCGAACGATCTGCCGGATGATCAGCGCAGCGACCGGGTGATCGCCACCGCGTGGGACGCGGCCTTTGTCCTTTTTGACGGCACGCCGGGCGCGGAGGATATTGCGCGCATCAAGGCCCAAGCGCCCAAGCAAGAGGCGGGCCGCTTTGGCCCGCGCGACCTGGTGCTGAGCCGCGCCAACAAGTCGGTGCGCATGTGGGACGCGACCGTCTCAGCCCTGCACGCAGGCCGCCAGCCCGACCGCGCGATGATCCGCGACATCGGTTATCTGATGCGCACGACCGCCGTGTATGGCAACGGCAAGTTCGGGATCGCCGACCGCCACCTGATCGCGGATCGCCCCGGTCTGGGCGGGCCCTTTGCGGCCGAGATGCTGGCGGTCTACATGATCCGGCACTTCACGCTTGATCTGGTACAACATGTAGGCGGCGGGACGCTGGACCGCGATCTGGCGCAGCACCTGGGCATCGGCAATGCCACGGGTCTGGGCATGGCGCCCTTTCTGGTGACGCATCCGGTGCTGCTGCACAACTGGCTGCACGCGCGCGAGACGGCGCTGGCGCGAGTGCGGGCGGTGGCGGAGATGTCGCCGGACATACGGACCCGTTTGCACAGCCTCGCGGCGCGCGCTGCGGCGCATTTGGCCGAATGGCACGTGCCGGCGCCGGACCATGACGCAACGCTGCGCCAGCTTGAAACCGATTGGCACCGCTTTCGGCCGCAAATCGACGCTGCCCAGAGCATCGACGCCCTGTGGCAAGCCGCCCAATCCCAGAGCGCCGCACTGCAAGAGTTGCTGGCCGCCCTGCTGATCGAAGCGTTTCCCGAGCACGTGGACGATCTGGCCGACAGTATGGGCGACGCGCATGGCCCCCTGGTGCAGCCCTTTGCCGACACCGGCGCGCTGCAATTGGCCATCGGGCGCGATTGGGCTTGGGCGCTGGGCTGCGATTATGCCCAGGCCGATGCGTGCAAGCGGTTCTGGTATGTCAGCGCCGACAAGTTGGAGCCACGCCTGGGCGACCGTTTTGCCGATGCGGGGGCCGCGTTGGAAACCCCGCTGGACATCGCGCGCCGTGTCGCGGCCCTGTTCGCCGCGCTGCCGCCGCAGGCGCAACCGCTGAGCACCTTTCTAAGAGACCACCCGGAACACGCGATGGCCGTGCAGCGCGTGGCGGTCCTGGCCCACCACCCCTACGCGGAAATTCGCGACAACCTGATCGCTGCGACGTGTCGCCCCATTGATATGCTGCGTTGCAAGCTCAGCTTTTTCGGAGCGACGAAGTTTGACCCCAAATCTGACCTGTGGACCCGGATCACCCTGGCCCAAGGCGCACCTTTGGGCGACGCGCTGTCGCCTGAGGGTGAGGATTGGTGGTTGCCGGTGTTGGGATGAAAAGCTGGTCATGGACGGAGACGCAAGCGCTGGGCGTGCGCGCGGCAAGCGGGGCAGGGGTGCCCCCGGCCCAGGCGCTGGCCTTTGGCGCGATGTTGGCGCGGCACCTGGCCGATGACGGAGCCGAGGCGCCGTTGATGCGCGCCCTGACCGCGCCCGACGCGGTTCTGGGTCTGGCGCACCGTGTGGAAACGGTGGTGGAGCAAGCGTCGGTCGGCGGCAACAGTGTGACGGTGGAAGAGGCGGATGCGGGCCAGCGGGCGCTGTTGATCAGCTGGTTGAGCGCGCTGCCGTGCGAGGCGGACCTGTCGGTCACGGGCAACACGATCACAGCCAAGCTGGACCTTGCGGCCCCCAGCCTGCGCAGCCGCCCCGCCCGCATCACGCTGTCGGACGACCTGGCCGCCGACCTGCACGCGCTGGCGTCCAAAACCTATGTGCCCGATAGCGATACCTCGCGTGCCAGCGGTGCCGGTGCGGGGTTGATGGAGCTGGACTAGGCCGCCTGCGCCGCAAACGGATCGGACGGATAGCCGACGCCTGCGAGGTACAGCCCGTCCGGCGGGCAGACCGGGCCGCAAGCCGCCCGGTCGCAGGCCTCAAGTGCGGCGCGGACGTCATCGGGGCGCCATGCGCCTGTGCCCACACGCTCTAACGTGCCGACAAAGCTGCGCACTTGGTTGTGCAGAAATGACCGCGCGCGCACGTCGAACTGCGCCTCTGGCCCGTGCGGGCCGTTGACCAGCGTCACGTCCAACCGGTCCAAGGTTTTGACCGGGCTGTCGGCCTGGCAGATCGACGAGCGAAAGGTGGTAAAATCGTGCCGCCCAATCAGGTGCGCCGCCCCTGTGGCCATGGCGGCGACATCCAGGCGTTGGTTCACCCGCCACACAAGGCCCTTCAGATGCGTGGCGGGCGCCCGGCGCATGAGGATGCGGAACAGGTACCGCCGCTCAATCGCTGAAAACCGGGCGTGCCAATCGTCGGGCACAAGCGCGCAGTCCAGAATGGCCACGGGGTGCGGTTTTAGGTGGTGGTTCAGCGCTTCGGACAGGCGGAACGGGTCCCAATCCTTGTCCATGTCGCACTGCGCGACCTGGGCCAGCCCGTGCACGCCTGCGTCCGTCCGGCCTGCGGCGGCAATGGTGTGGGCGCGCGGTTCCAACTTGGCAAGCGCTGCCTCGATCGCGCCTTGCACCGACGGCTGATCCGCCTGCCGCTGCCACCCGGCAAACGGGCCTCCGTGATACTCGACTTTGAGGGCGTAGCGGGGCATGGGCGCGCAAGTAGCGGCAAAGTGGGGCGCTGGCAACGGCGGGGTGGGGGTGGTTGCTTGGGGAACGATGTTTGGGGATATGCCCCGCGATGGCATTTGCGAAACGGTCTGGGGCGCCGCCCGTTCGGACCTGAAACCCTCCCCCGGAGGCTTTCCGAGACGGTCAGGGGCTCCGCCCGTTCGGACCTGAAACCCTCCCCCGGAGGCTTTCCGAGACGGTCTGGGCTCCGCCCGTTCGCAAGCGCAACGCCGCCCCACGGCGTTCCCGAG
This sequence comes from Pseudomonadota bacterium, assembly GCA_038525395.1. GTDB lineage: Bacteria > Pseudomonadota > Alphaproteobacteria > Rhodobacterales > Rhodobacteraceae > Tateyamaria. Next base: position 8,281 of record JBCBHS010000039.1, read on the forward strand.
AAGCTTGCTCACTCTCCGTTCAAAAAAAATCCCCCCCGGAGGGTCGACCTGCCACCCAGCCCTCCCCTCTGGCACAGCGCAGCGCAGCACCCTATGTTGCGCCAAGCCAAGCAAGGAGCGTACCGCGTGGTTCTGACGACGATTGCCGACGGGGTGCTGGACGTGGCCCAGGGGCTGTACGACACCGGGTCCGACCTGATGGGCACGCCGACGATCCGCTTGGGCGTGACCGGCCTCGCCCGGTCGGGCAAGACGGTGTTCATCACCTCGCTGGTGGCCAACCTGCTGGACCGGGGGCGGATGCCGCATCTGCTGGCAGCGAGCGAGGGGCGCATTGCGGCCGCTTACCTTCAGCCGCAGCCTGACGATACCGTGCCGCGCTTTGACTACGAGGCTCACATGACCGCGCTGACCGGCCAGCCGCCGCGCTGGCCCGACAGCACCCGCGCGGTCAGCGAATTGCGGGTGTCGCTGCGGGTCAAGCCCAACGGGTTGCTGGCCGGGCTGCAAGGGCCGCGGACGGTGCATCTGGACATTATCGACTACCCCGGCGAGTGGCTGCTGGACCTGGGGCTGTTGGATCAAAGCTATGACGACTGGTCGGCCACGACGCTGGCGCGCGCCCGTGCGCGGCCCGCGGGGCAGGCCTATACCGCCGCAGCCTCGGCCACCGATGGCAGCGCGTCCTTGGACGAGCCGGTGGCCAAAGGGCTGGCCAGCGCCTTTACTGACTACCTGAACACCGCCCGCGCGGCGGGATTTTATGACTGCACGCCGGGCCGCTTTCTGCTGCCGGGGGACCTGGCAGGCTCGCCCGTGCTGACCTTTGCCCCGCTGCCGCCGGGTGATGCGCCGCGCCGGTCGCTGCGGCGCGAGATGGAGCGGCGGTTCGAGGCCTATAAGGCGCGCGTCGTACGCCCGTTCTTTCGCGATCACTTTGCCCGTATCGACCGGCAGGTTGTGCTGGTGGACGCGCTGGGCGCGATCCATTCTGGCCCCGCGGCGGTCGAGGATATGCGCGCTGCGATGACGGAGATCTTGGGCGCTTTTCGCCCCGGTCGCAATGCGTTCCTGACCCAGCTCATCCGCGGCAAGCGGGTGGAAAAGATCCTGTTCGCCGCGACCAAGGCCGACCACCTGCACCACAGCCAGCACGCCCGCCTGACCGCGATTATGGAGGCGTTGATCCGCGACGCCCGCGACCGCGCGCGCTTTGCCGGGGCCGAGACGCAAGCGCTGGCCATCGCCGCCCTGCGGGCCACGACCGAAGAGACGATGACCCACAATGGCAGCCCGCTGGATGTGGTCCGCGGCACGCTGCTGGACACAGGCAAGCAGGCGGCGTTCTACCCCGGCGCGCTGCCCGATGATCCCAGCCATATCCTTGCCCCCGCGAAATCCGGCGCGACGCAGTGGCTAGAGGAGGATTACCAGGTCATGCGTTTTGCCCCCGCGCCGCTGACCCTGCGCCCAGGCGACGGCCCGCCGCATATGCGGATGGACCGCGCGGCACAGTTCTTGATCGGAGACCGGCTGTGACCGCGCCCAGCTTGCGCCCTGCGCGCAGCACGGATGCGGGCAAGGTCGGCGCGATATTGTCGGGTTTTGTCGACGCGACGCCGTGGATGCCGCGGCTGCACAGCCGGGCGGAGGATGTGAGCTTTGCCGGGCAGATGATCGACCGGGGGTGGGTGACGGTAGCGCTGCAAGGGGCGGAGGTTGCGGGGTTTCTGGCGCAAAATGGCGACGATATCCATGCGCTATACATCAAACCCAGCGCGCAACGCCAAGGCTGCGGTCGTGCGCTCTTGCACCACGCGCAGGGGCTGCGCGACAGGCTGACGCTGTGGACCTTTCAGGCCAACACGGGCGCGCAGGCGTTCTACGCCGCCCACGGTTTTCACGAGGTGGCGCGCACCGACGGGGCGGAGAATGACGAAGGTCTGCCCGATATCCAAATGCAGTGGCAAAAGGAGCCCGCCTGATGGCCAAAGGCCCGGTATTGATCGAGATCGAGGACGCCGAGGCCCCGCGCGTGGCCGACGCGCCGCCGGTGCCCGACACCGATGTGGCGCCACCCCAGCGCGCCGCCCTGCAGGTCGCCGCCCGCAGCATCGCGCGCAAGCCCTCGCGCCTGTCGCGCCTGTTCTGGGGGGTGGCGGGGGCGCTGCTGACGGCGGTCATCGGTGCGGCGGCCTGGGATTTCGTCACCGCCTGGATCGCCCGCGCGCCGCTGCTGGGCTGGGCCTTTGCCGGGCTGATGGGCGCCTTTGTCGTGATCCTGCTGGCCATCGCCCTGCGCGAGATGGCGGCCCTGCGGCGGTTGACGCGCATCGACGGGCTGCGCCATGACGCGGCACAGGCGCGCGAGGCGCAGGACCTGGCCGTCGCGCGCCGGGTCGTTGACCGGCTGGACACCCTGTACCGGGCGCGGCCCGACACGCAATGGGGCCGCACCCGCCTGGCCGAACTGCGCGGCGATCAGATGGACGCGCCCAGCCTGCTGGCCGTGGCCGAGGACACGCTGGTCGCCCCGCTGGATGCCCAGGCCGAGCGTGAGGTCGAGGCCGCCGCGCGCCAGGTTGCCACGGTGACGGCCCTTGTGCCGCTGGCGCTGGCCGATGTGGCCGCGGCCCTGGCCGCAAACCTGCGCATGATCCGCCGCATCGCCGAGATTTATGGTGGGCGCGGGGGTCTTTTGGGCAGCTGGCGCCTGACCCGCGCGGTGATGACCCATCTGGTGGCCACCGGTGCCGTGGCGGTGGGCGACGATATGCTCGAGCCGATCTTGGGCGGGTCGATCCTGGGCAAGCTGTCGCGCCGCTTTGGCGAGGGGCTGGTCAACGGGGCGCTGACCGCGCGCGTGGGCGTAGCCGCCATGGAGGTGTGCCGCCCGCTGGCCTATCAACAGGGGGCGCGGCCCAAGGCGCGGCGGCTGGTGAAACAGGCGCTGGGCGGACTATTTCAGTCGCAAACACCCGCAACCCAAGAACAGAACCGGACCTGACCGATGGAAAGCTTTGCAGCCGATCTTGCCACCATGGTGCGCACACCGCTGACCGACGAACATGTGGCCGCGATGCGCCGCCTGGGCGAGATCGTGCAGTTTGACGCGGGCGCCTGGGTGCAGAAGGCGGGCGACCGGCTCGAGAACTTTTGCTACCTCATCGACGGCGAGATGGAAGCGATCAACGCCGCCACCGGCCAGCGCTATGGCAATGCGACGCTGGGGCCGGGCCAGTTCGTGGGCGAGCTGGCTTTTCTGACCGGCGGGCGCGCTTTCGTCAGCATGCGCGCTGTGCAGGACACCACGCTACTGTGCGTGCCGCGCGATGACATGCTGCGGCTGATGTCGGACATGCCCGAGATGTCGGATATCATAATCACCGTCTTTGCCGCGCGCCGCCGTCGCATGTTGGACAATTCCGAGGGTGGGCTGACCCTGATCGGGGGCGAGGTGGACCGCAACGTGCGCCGCATCGCCAGCTTTGCCGCGCGCAACCGCATCCCCTTTGTCGAGGTCGAGATTGACAGTGCCGAGGGCAATGACCTGGCGGGCCAATGCCAGATCGACCGCGCCCACCCGGCGGTTGTCTTTGCCAAGCACCAGGTGATCGACCCGCCCACGCCGCGCGGTGTCGCGCAGACCCTGGGCCTCGACATGGCGCTGCGCAAGGAGGACGTCTATGACGTGGCCATCGTGGGCGGTGGGCCTGCGGGTGTGGCCGCGGGTGTTTATGCGGGGGCCGAGGGGCTGTGTGCCGTCGTGCTGGAGGACCTGGCCATTGGCGGGCAGGCGGGCACGTCGAGCCGGATCGAGAATTACATGGGCTTTCCCACCGGTATCTCGGGCGGCGACCTGGTGGGCCGGGGCGAGGTGCAGGCGCTGAAGTTCGGCACCCGCTTTGCCATGCCGGTGCGCGCGACCGAGCTGATGCAGTGCGAAAAGCACCTGTTTCACACCAAGCTGGACAGCGGCGATTGGGTGTCGTCCAAGGCGCTGATCGTGGCCACCGGCGTGCAGTACCGGCGCCTGCCGCTGGAGCGGCTGGAAGCGTTGGAAGGGGTGGGCGTGTACTACGCCGCCACGGATGTCGAGGCGCGCTATTGCCGCGACACCGAGGTCGCGGTGATTGGCGGCGGCAATTCGGCCGGGCAGGCGGCGATGTTCCTGACCCGCACGGCCAAGCATGTGCATCTGCTGGTGCGCGGCGAGGGGCTGGCGGCGTCGATGTCCGACTATCTGTTGCAGCGTCTGCAAAGCCATCCGCGCGTGACAATCCACCTGTGCACCGAGGTGCGCACGCTGCACGGCACCGACAGCCTGACGGCGGTCACCGTGCATGACCGGCGCGGCGGCCAGGATTGGCAGCTGAACACCAAGGCGCTGTTTGTGATGGTGGGTGCCGCGCCCAATACCGAGTGGCTGTCGGGGCTGGTCGATCTGGATGCCCGCGGCTTTGTCCGCACCGGCGCCGAGGTGGGGGCCGCCACCAGCTATCAGACCTCGCGTCCGGGCGTCTTTGCGGTGGGCGACGTGCGTGCGGGGTCGGTCAAGCGGGTGGCCAGTGCGGTTGGCGAGGGGTCTGTGGTCATGTCCGCGGTGTGGGCGCATATCAACGGCTAGGCGGCAAAGGTCCGGTATTCCTTGCCTTTTACGGCGCAGATGCTGCACATAGGTTGACCCGACCCAACCGGCGGAGACAGCATGGACGCGTTACTGGTGCTTGTAGGCCTTGTGGTCATCGCGATCCCGGTGGCGGTGATTTACCTGCTGGTGAGCCATGCCGCACTGCGCCGACGCTTGGCCACGCTGGAGGCGGACGTGGCCCGTCAGATGGTGAATGCGCCAGCGGGGCCTGCGCCGGGGGATGCACCTGCGCCAGCGCCGCAAGTTGCGGCAACACCCCCGCCCAAGCCTAGGGAGGTGCCGCCGCCCGCGGCCGCTGTGGTGGCCGCACGCAAGTTTGCGGGGCAGGTCACGGGGCCTGCGCGCCCGTCTGTGTTCGTCAGGGTGGCGGCGTGGCTTGCGCCCAATTGGTTTTACCTGGTGTCGGCTTTGTCGCTCGCGCTCGCGGGTCTTTTCCTGGTGCAAAAC
>JBCBHS010000040.1:0-12973 GCA_038525395.1 Pseudomonadota bacterium
TCGGTCTCTGTCAGTGACAATGGCCGCGGAATTCCTGTGGGCATCCACGAGGAAGAGGGCGTGTCGGCAGCCGAGGTCATCATGACCCAGCTGCACGCGGGCGGGAAGTTCGACAGCAATTCCTACAAGGTGTCGGGCGGTCTGCACGGTGTGGGTGTGTCGGTTGTGAATGCCCTGTCCGACTGGCTGGAACTGCGCATCTGGCGCGATGGCAAGGAACATGTGGCGCGCTTTGAGGGTGGGTTCACCGCAAAGCATCTTGAGGTGGTGGGCCCGTCGAACGGGCACACCGGAACCGAGGTGCGGTTCCTGGCCTCGACCGACACGTTTTCGAACCTGGAATATTCCTTCGAGACGCTGGAAAAGCGGCTGCGCGAGTTGGCGTTTTTGAACTCGGGCGTGCGGATCATCCTAGTGGACGAACGCCCGATCGAGCCGCTGCGGTCCGAGCTGTTCTATGAGGGTGGCGTCAAGGAGTTCGTCAAATACCTCGACCGGTCGAAATCATCTGTGATGAGCGACCCGATCTTTATCACCGGTGAGCGGGACGAGATCGGCGTCGAGGTCGCGATGTGGTGGAATGACAGCTATCACGAGAATGTACTGCCCTTTACCAACAACATACCCCAGCGCGATGGCGGCACGCATATGGCGGGCTTTCGCGGGGCACTGACCCGGACGATCAACAACTATGCGCAGTCGTCTGGGATCGCGAAAAAGGAGAAGGTCAGCTTTACTGGGGATGACGCGCGCGAGGGCCTGACCTGTGTGCTGTCGGTCAAGGTGCCGGACCCCAAGTTTAGCTCGCAGACCAAGGACAAGCTGGTCAGTTCCGAAGTCCGGCCTGCGGTTGAGGGGCTGGTCAATGAAAAGCTGGCCGAGTGGTTCGAAGAGAACCCGAACGTAGCCAAGATTATCGTGGGCAAGATCATCGAGGCCGCCCTGGCCCGCGAGGCGGCGCGAAAAGCGCGAGAGTTGACGCGGCGCAAGACGGCGATGGATGTGAATTTCCTAGCTGGCAAGCTGAAGGATTGTTCAGAAAAGGACCCGAGCAAGACCGAGGTGTTTCTGGTCGAGGGGGACAGCGCCGGTGGGTCGGCGCAGACGGGTCGGGACCGGCAAACGCAGGCGGTGCTGCCCCTGCGCGGCAAGATCCTGAACGTGGAACGCGCCCGGTTTGACCGGATGCTGGGCAGCCAAGAGATTGGCAACCTGGTGATGGCGCTGGGCACCGGCATTGGGCGGGATGAGTTCAATATCTCGAAGCTGCGGTACCACAAGATCGTCATCATGACCGACGCTGACGTCGACGGGGCGCATATTCGGACGCTGTTGCTGACGTTCTTTTACCGGCAGATGCCAGAGCTGATTGAGGGCGGGTATCTGTACATCGCCCAGCCACCGCTGTTCAAAGTGTCGCGCGGCAAGTCTGAGGTGTATCTGAAAGACCAGGCGGCCTTGGACGACTATCTGATCGACATGGGCACCGATGGCGCCATGCTGCGCCAGGGCAATGGCGAAGAGATTGTAGGCCAAGACCTGGTGCGCGTGGTCGAGGAAGCGCGGCAATTGAAACGCGTGCTGGCGGCCTTTCCCACGCATTACCCCCGTCACATCCTGGAACAGGCCGCCATTGCGGGCGCCTTTGTGCCTGGGGCTGTGGATGCGAACCTGCAAGGCGTTGCCGACAAGGTGGCGGAACGGTTGGACCTGATCGCGCTGGAATGGGAACGGGGCTGGCAGGGACGGATCACCCAGGACAAGGGCGTGCGCCTGGCGCGTATCCTGCGCGGCGTCGAAGAGGTGCGCACGCTGGATGGCCCCATGCTGCGGTCGGGTGAGGCGCGCAAGACGGGGACGTTCACGCAATCGCTGCAAGACGTCTATGGCCTGCCCGCGACCCTGCACCGCAAAGAGCGCACGCAGATGATCATGGGGCCGATGGACCTGCTGAACGCCATTCTCGAGGAAGGCGAGCGCGGGCTGTCGCTGCAACGCTATAAGGGCCTGGGCGAGATGAACCCAGACCAGCTGTGGGAAACCACGCTGGACCCCGATGCGCGGACGCTGTTGCAGGTGCGGGTCGAGGATATGGCCGAGGCGGACGATCTGTTTACCAAGCTGATGGGCGATGTGGTCGAGCCGCGGCGCGAGTTCATCCAGCAGAACGCGCTGAGCGTGGAGAACCTGGATTTCTGATGGCAGAGGGTCACAACACGCTTGCGCCCCGCGCCACGCTGACGGATGAAGAGGCCCTGCACCGGGCCGAGGCGTACCGCGCGACGATGGCCACGCGGCGCACCATTCGCGATTTCGCGACCACGCCAGTGCCGCAGTCGGTGATCGAGGCCTGCGTGGCCGCCGCGGGTACGGCGCCGTCGGGGGCCAACCAGCAGCCTTGGCATTTCGTGGCTGTGTCCGATCCCGATCTGAAACGCCAGATCCGCGGCGCGGCCGAGGCGGAAGAGCGCAAGTTCTATGACGGTGGTGCGGGCGACGCCTGGCTAGAAGCGTTGGCACCCATTGGCACCGATGCGGACAAGCCGCATCTTGAGGACGCGCCTTGGCTGATCGTTGTCTTTGCCCAGCGCTATGGCGTGGATGCGGATGGCGACCGGGTCAAACACTACTACGTACCCGAAAGCGTGGGCATCGCCACGGGGATGCTGATCACCGCCCTGCATATGGCGGGCCTGGCCACGCTGACGCACACGCCCAATCCGATGGGGTTTTTGCGCGACGTGCTGGACCGGCCCGAAAGCGAGAAGGCCACGATGATCATCGCGGTTGGGCACGCTGCTGCCGATGCCACAGTGCCCAAAATGGCCAAGCAGAAAAAGCCGCTGCGCGAGATTCTGACCCTGCGCTAGACGATCGCTAAAATTTGCACGGAACCATATGGCAGCACCCCTCGTTATGTCACCAGAAGCATATGAGGAGACTGCTATGACACTGAATACATTCAAAATGTCCGCCGCCGCCGTTGCCATTCTGGCCGGTCACGCCGTTGCTGGAACATACGAGAAAACCGACGACACCACCGCGATGGACACCACCGCAGAGGTGACGGATACCGCCGAACTGGCCACCGCCGACATGATGGAAGACGCGCCCGCGCTGGCGACCGCCGGCATGACCGTCGAAGAGATCATCGGCCTGAACGTGCTGACCGCCAATGACGAGACCGTGGGCGAGGTCGACTATGTCGTCGCATCGCTGGACGGCTATGCCGCCGTCATCGGCCTGGGTGGTTTCCTGGGTCTGGGCGAATACACCGTGTCGGTCCCGATGGAAGAGTTCAACATGGTCGAGGGCGAAGAGCTGCGCCTGGCCACATGGACCGAGGAAGAGCTGAAGGCGCTGCCCGAGATCGACGAGAGCACGCTGGAGAGCCTGCCCGCCGACTACCGGATTGACGCATCGCTCTGACACAGCTCTGACACAGCTCTGACACCGGGCGATTTGGAACAACCGAAAAGGGCGCCTATTGCGGGCGCCCTTTTTGATGTGTGATGCGCGGATTTCCCCGTGAAATTCGTTTTGTCAAATCACACTTTCCCGCTAACGTGCGCGCACAGTGACGCAATGCCTTGCGATCAGGCCGATATCTGGTCGCAACCAACATGGTGGGAGACAACATATGGGCAAACGGGACGAGCTGATCGTGCAATATGCGGACGATCTGAAAAACAAATGCGGCATGACGCCGGACATGGACCTGCTGACCAAGGTCACCATCGGCTGCGGCCCGGCCATCTATAACGCGGATGCCTCTACCGTGGCGGGGTCGCAACCGTCGGAATTGGAGACGGTCAAAAACAACTTTCTGATCAAAAAGCTGGGCCTTGCTGACGGGCCAGAGCTGATGTCGGCGATCGACACCGTGATCGAGACCTATGGCAAATCCGAGCGGAACAAGTACCGCGCGGTTGTCTACTATATGCTGACCAAGCATTTCGGCAAGGAATCCGTCTACGCCTGATCCGGCCCACAGCCTGACAGTAATGACGCACCCGCTGATGAAGCGGGTGTTACTGCTTTGGATACAATTACAACTTCTCTGAAATTGCTATTTTGCGGTGTTAAGGTTAAGCCGTAAGGGTCCGATCAGAAGGTCAGACCCGATATTTCAGTCGTTCGTGCGGTGGCTCTTGGGAGTGCGCGCCGGGGTGAAGCAGGGTTCTGGCCAATACGGGTCAGAACCCCCTTTCGCCTTAGAACAACATCAGCACCGTCGCGATCACGGTGCAGCCAAAGGTGGCATAGCCGCCGTCGATCAGCGTCAACCGAAACGGCCGCGCGCCAAAGGCGTAGAAGGTCGCAATCCAGGGCGTGACCAGAAACAGCCCAACGCCAAAGCCTGACACGATCCCCTCGCCCAGCGTGTCGATCCCGCTGAGGACAAAGACGTGCCGCATCATGCCCGCCACCAAAACGGCGCCCACGATGCTTGTGATATACGGGATCGGATCAGCCCGATTTGCAGGCGCTTCGCCGGATGCATCCAAGGCCACGCCAGAGGCGGCCATCCACGGTTTGGCCAGCAGCGTGTACCACACCGCGCCGAACATAAACCCGGCCACACCGGCCACCAAAACTGCCAAAAATCCCATCTTTCCCTCCTTTGGCATTATAGTGCCTAGTTTGGCAGACGTTCCGGCAATTCCCTAGCGCTTATGTATCGACCCCCGCCATCTGGCACACGATACGCCATTCGTCGTCGGTCACGGGCTGCACGGACAGGCGCGAATTACGGATCAGCGCCATGTCGGACAACCGGTCATCGGCCTTCACCATCTCCAACGTGACGGGTGTGGCGACGGGGCCGATGGCCTTGATATCGACGCAGTCCCAGCGGTCGTCGTCGGTGGTGCTGTCGGGATGGGCCTCGGCAATGACCTCGACAATGCCGACCACGGCCTTTTCCGACTGCGAGTGGTAGAAAAAGCCGCGGTCGCCCACTGCCATCTCGCGCATAAAGTTGCGTGCCTGGTAGTTGCGCACGCCATCCCATTCCTCGCCTGCGTCGCCTTTGGCAACCTGCTGATCCCAGCTCCAGGTGGAGGGTTCGGATTTGAACAGCCAGTACCTCATCCGCCGATTACCTGTTTCCACGCCATGATCTGCACGTCGCGGAACAGACCGGCCTGGGCATAGGGGTCGGCATCGGCCCAGGCCTGCGCCGCGGCCATGTCGGCCACGTCCAGCACGATCAGCGACCCGCAGGGATTGCCATCCGCGTCCAGAAACGGTCCCGCCTGTGTCACGACGCCCGTGCTGTCGAGATAGGCCAGATGGGCGGGCCGGTTTTCCATCCGCACGTCCAGCGCGCCGTCTTTGTCATGGGCCATCAGGGCAAAAAGCATCTTATTCCTCCTTTAACGGGCGGGCCATCAAACGGGCCATCGCACCGGCAATGTCTATATGTCCATCCACCAGGTCGGCGACCGTGGCGCATATCGGCAGGTCGAGGTCATGCGTGGCCGCGACCCCGCGCAGGGCCCGCGCGGTTCCCGCGCCTTCGACCGTAACGGTCGCATCAAATTCGGTTCCCGCCCCAAGGGCAAGGCCCAGCCGGTAATTGCGCGACTTGTCAGAGGTGCAGGTCAGCGTGAGGTCCCCCAGACCGGACAGGCCCATCAGCGTTTCGGGCTGCGCGCCCAGGGCTTTGGCCACGCGCTGCATCTCGGCAAAGCCGCGGGTGAGAAGGGCGGCGCGCGCGCTGTCCCCCAGGCCCGCGCCCATGACCGCGCCGCAACCGATGGCGATCACGTTTTTCAGGGCGCCGCCCAGTTCCGCCCCGATCACGTCCGCTGTGCGGTAGAGGCGCAGCTTGGCTGTGGACAGCTGTGTTTGCAGCGCCTGTGCGACTGTGTCGTCTGCGCAGGCGAGGGTCAGCGCCGTGGGCAGGCCCCGCGCGATGTCACCGGCAAAGCTGGGGCCGGTCAGGACGGCGGCGTGGCGCGCGCCGGACAGGATGGACGTTGGCCCGTGGCCTGTCGTCACCTCGATCCCCTTGCAGCAGGCCACTGCCGTGTAATGTGACAGATCCAGGCCGATCAGGAACCGACGGAGCCGTTGCGTGGGCAGCGCAAAGAGCAGCGTGTCGCATGTCAAAACCGTCTCTAACACAGGCGTAACGGTGATGTTGGGTGAGAGGGTCACGCTCTGCAGGCGCTGTGTGTTTTGCCGGGTGAGGGCCATCTGTGCCGCCTGTTCTTCGCTGCGCGCCCATAGGGTCACAGGTGCCGTTTCCGCCAGGGCCACGGCCAGCGCTGTGCCGAACGCCCCGGCGCCGATAATGCCGACGCTCACGCCTTGGCGCCCTTTTTGCCGGAGCCCAGCATCGCCGCACTATTTGTATCAAGCGGCATGCGCGGGCGGGCGGAGAGGTCCATGCCGTCTGGGGCGCGGTGCGGCATCTGTTCGATGGCGGCGGCGGCGATCATTGCGGCATTGTCGGTGCACAGCGACAGCGGCGGTGCGTTGAAGGCGACATTTTCATCGGTGCAAACAGTCTCTAGCGCGGCACGAATGGCCATGTTTGCAGCCACGCCGCCCGCGACGCACAGGGTCGGCTGCACAGGGCCAAGGTCGAGATAGGCAGTCAACGCCCGCCGCGTCTTGCCCGCCAGACTGTCCGACACAGCCGCCTGGAACGAGGCGGCGAGGTCGGCCTGATCTTGCGCCGTCAGGCCCGCCTGCCGGGCCACGATGTCATCCCGCGCGCGCAGGACGGCTGTTTTCAGCCCGGAAAAGCTGAGGTCACAGCCCGGCTTGCCTGCCAGTGGGCGTGGGAAGGCAAAGCGGGTCGCGTCGCCTGTACGCGCTGCCGCTTCGACCGCGGGGCCGCCGGGCTGGCCCAGCCCGATCAGCCGCGCAACCTTGTCAAACGCCTCGCCCGGTGCGTCGTCGATGGTGCCGCCGAGGCGGGTGAAGTCATCAGGCCCGTGCGCCAGCAGGAATTGGCAATGCCCGCCGGACACCAGCAGCATCAGATAGGGAAAGGGAATGCCATCCGATAGCCGCGGGGTCAGCGCGTGCCCGGCCAGGTGGTTTATGCCATAGATCGGCAGACCGGTCGCGGCCGACAGCCCCTTGGCCAGCATCACGCCGGACACGACACCGCCGATCAGGCCCGGCCCGCACGTGACCGCAATGGCGTCGAGGTCTTGCAAGGTCAGCTTTGCCGCCTTCAGCGCGGCCACGACGCTGACATCCAACCGCTCGGCATGGGCGCGGGCGGCGATTTCGGGCACGACGCCGCCAAAGCTGGCGTGCAGGTCGGCCTGGCCGTAGACCTGCGATGACAGCACCTGAATGTCACCAGGGCGCCCGCGCACGACCGCCGCCGCCGTGTCGTCACAGCTGCTTTCAATTCCCAACACGGTCTGAGCGCGGTCCATCACATCCGTCCGTTGCACGCGGCACGCAGGCCGGGTATCAGCATAAGCCGTGGCAAACAATGCACGCAGCACCCCCGTCCCCCTGGTGATGACACGGCCCCGCGCCGCCGCGATGCGCTTTGTCCGCAGCTTGCCTGGCGACGTGCAGTTGGCGGTGCACCCGGTCTACAGCCCGCTGATCGAGATTGTGGGGCTGGCGCCCGATGTGACGTTCGGCCCCGGCGATACTGCGATTTTCACCTCGGCCAATGGGGTGGAAAACAGCGTGGCGCGGCCTGGTCACCGGGCCTATTGCGTGGGGCATGCGACCATGGGTGCGGCGTTGAACAGGGGCTGGCACGCGATCCAGACGGGGGTGGATGCGGACGACATGGTGCGCCGTTTGCTGCACATGCGCCCGGATCAGAGGCTGATTCACCTATCCGGCACCCACACGCGCGGCAATGTGGTCGCGCGATTGCGCGATGCGGGGCTGCGTGCCGAACGGGTGGCGGTGTACGACCAACGCCTGTTGCCGCTGACGGCGGACGCGCAGGCGATCATTGCCAAAGGGGGGCCGGTCCTTGCCCCCATATTCTCGCCCCGCACGGCGCAACAATTTGCCAAGACGCTGCAGCGCCCCACCTGTGTCCACGTGATCGCCATGTCCCTCGCGGTGGCGGAGCCGTTGGTGGATATCGGACTGGCTGGCGTGTATGTGGCAGCCGCGCCCGATGCCCGGTCGATGGGCGCTGAACTGTCGGCGGTGCTTGCGCGTTTGTGAATAGTCCGGCGCGGGTTGAGGGGCGCGGGGCGGCAGAGTAGACTTTGGAACGGCGCAGCGTGTTGTTGCGAGAATCGGAGGGGAAGACCTTGGCCAAACGAACACGCCCGGATGAGGTAAAACCCGAAGAGCCGGCCAAGGACGCCCCGGACACGTCGCAGGCAGATGTGGCTGACGATGTGGCGCCCAAGGATAGCGACACGGTGGTTGCCAAGGACGCGGAAGAGACCGCGCCGAAGGATGCAGAGGCCGCCGCCCCTGGGGATGACAAGGCCGCGGACGATACGGGGCCGGATGGGCCTGCGGCAGAGGGTGCAGAGGCTGTATCTGACGACGCGACCGCACCCGACGCAGAGGCAAAGGCAGATTCCGACACACCGATAGAAACCCCTGAGCTTGAGCCTGAGCCTGAGCCTGAGCCTGAGCCTGAGCCTGAGCCTGAGCCTGAGAAGACGATGGCGCCTGTGCCCGTCCCTGTCCAGCCAGAGCCGAAGCGCCCCAGTGTCCTGCCCATGATCTTTGCCGGTATCATCGCCGCGCTGGCCGGGTTTATCGCGGCGCGGGCAGAGATATTGGACCCGATCCTGCCTGCGAGCCTGCGAACGGCGGCCACGGACACAACGGCCATTGATGCGTTGACCGCCGACCTGGCAGAGGCCGAGACGGCGTTGGATGCAGCCACCGAGCGCCTCGCAACTTTGGAAGAGACGGTGGCGAACCTGCCCGAACCCGCCGAACCGACCGCACCCATCGCCGCACCCGAGGCGGTCGACCTGGGTCCCCTGACCGATCAGATGGCTGCGCTGTCGGCGCGCATCGACGCGGTCGAGGCGCAACCGGCGCCCGAGATTACCGTGCCGACCGGCGCCATCGACGCCGCCCTCGCCGACATCCGCGCCGAGGCTGCCGCGCAGAAAGAGGCGTTGGCGGCGTTGCAGGCCGATGCGGCGGCGCAGCAGGACGAATTGAACACGTTGCTGACCAGCGCGCGCGCGGTGCGCGATGATGCAGAGGCCGCGGCCAAGGCCACACAGGCCCGTACGGCACTGGCAAAAATTGTGTCAGCGCTGGACACCGGTGCGCCGTTTGAAAGCGCGCTGGCGGATCTGGATGCAGCGGGCATCGCGGATGTGCCACCTGCACTGTCGGCCAATGCGGCGGACGGTGTGCCGCCGCTGGCCACGTTGCAGGCCGAGATCCCGGATGCCGCGCGTGATGCGCTTGCCGCCGCTCGGTCGGCAGATACGGGTGGTGGGCTTGGCAGCTTTTTCCAGCGGCAGCTGGGCAGCCGGTCGGTGGCCCCGCGCGAAGGGTCGGACCCCGACGCCGTCTTGTCGCGGGTCGAGGCCGCAGCGCGGGCGGGCGATTTGCAGGCCGCCATCGACGAGGCACAGGCCTTGCCCGAACCCGCCCAAGCGGCCTTGTCCGCCTGGATCGAACAAGCGCAATCGCGCAACGATGCCGTCACCGCGGCGAACGCATTGGCGGAACGCCTATCGGCACTCTGAAGGGGCCTTAATATGATCTGGTCATTGGTTAAAATCATTGTTTTTGTCGTCGCCGTTGCGGCGCTGGCCCTTGGCGCGGGCTACCTGCTCGAGGCGCAGGGTGGCGTGCGGATCGTGGTGTCGGGGCAGGAATTCACCCTTGGGCCGCTGCAATCTGTAATCGCCTTTATCCTGCTGGTTGTGGCCATCTGGATCGGCCTCAAGCTGTTGGGCCTGCTGATCGCAGTGCTGAAATTCCTGAACGGCGATGAAACCGCCCTGTCCCGCTTTTTTGACCGCAACCGCGCCCGGCGCGGGTTTGACGCGCTGGCAGAGGGAATGATGGCGCTGGCCTCGGGCGAGGGGCGCGTGGCGCTGGCCAAGGCGGAGAAGGCGAACAGATACCTCAACCGGCCCGAGCTGACCAACCTGCTGACCGCCCAAGCAGCAGAGATGGCGGGGGACAAGAAAAAGGCCGAGGAAACCTATCGCAAGCTGGTGGAAAACGACGCGACCCGCTTTGTCGGGGTGCGCGGCATCATGAAGCAAAAGCTGGCCGATGGAGATACGGACACAGCGCTGCAACTTGCGAAAAAGGCCTTTGCCCTCAAGCCGCGACATGAGGAAACCCAAGACCTGCTGCTGAAGCTGCAAGCGCAGACCGAGGATTGGAGCGGCGCACGCCAGACGCTGAGCGCCAAGCTGAAACATGGCGCCCTGCCGCGTGACGTACACAAGCGGCGCGACGCGGTGCTGGCGCTGAGCGAGGCCAAGCAGGTGCTGGCCGCGGATGAGACGATTGAGGCGCGCGAGCGGGCCATCGAGGCCAACAAGAAGTCGCCCGATCTGATCCCGGCTGCTGTGATGGCCGCCGATGGCTATATCGAGCAGGGACAAAAGAAATACGCCACCCGCGTTCTCAAAAAGGCGTGGGAGGTGCGACCCCATCCCGACCTGGCCGCCGCCTTTGCCGCGATTGAACCGGACGAAACGCCCAGCGACCGGCTGAAACGTTTTGCCCAGTTGACGCGGAGCCATGCGGACGACCCAGAAACCCGGATGCTGCTGGCCGAGCTGAACCTTGCGGCCGAGGATTTCCCCGCCGCGCGCCGTGCAATGGGCGATCTGTTTGAGACCGATCCGACCTCACGCTCGGCCACGTTGATGGCGGCGATTGAACGGGGCGAGGGTGCGGGTGACGCGGTTGTGCAGGGGTGGCTGGCCCGCGCGCTGTCGGCGCCACGTGGGCCGCAATGGGTGTGCGACAATTGTCAGAACATCCACACCGAATGGACGCCCACCTGCGAAAACTGCGGCGCCTTCGACACGTTGACCTGGAAACGCCCGCCTGCAAGCGAGGTGGCGATGCCCGGCGGGACCGAGGTGCTGCCGCTGTTGGTGGCCAGCCCCGCCGACGCCGCGCCCGCAGACACGGCGGTGACGGTCGTCGACACGGTCGAGGTTGTCGAAGCCGAAGATCTGGGCAACCCCACCAAGAAAGAGGCCTGAGGCCCCCCGCCGCTATTGTCATTCCGCAACGCTTTGGGCGAAGCATCGCCAACACAGTTTTTTGTCTTGGGTTATTTACAGTCCTGCCGCTAAACCATTTCGAAACAGTGCCGTGTAAGCGGCCAGAGGGACATATCGTGCTTAAATCCTTTCGCATTGTCGCGGCATTTCTATCCGTGTTTGCCCTGGCGGCATGTACATTGCCCCGCGGCGCCGCCATCGAAGGCGAAGTTATCCGCAAGCAAGACGACCCCGACGCCGCGTTCTCTGTCGTGCCGATCACGCGCGAGTCGATTGATCAGCTGCGCACCTGGCCGGTGACAGGTTGGTCGGGGCAGTACCACTGGTTCAGCGGCACCCAGGGGCCAAAATCGAACCTGATCCGCATCGGTGATCAGATCGACCTGGTGATCTGGGACAACCAGGACAATTCGCTGCTGACCGGTTCGCAAGAAAAGAATGTCGAGATGCGCGGCCTGATCGTGTCGCCCTCTGGCACGATCTTTGTGCCCTATATCGACGAAATCCGCGTCAGCGGGATCACGCCCGACCGTGCCCGCCAGCGGATCGAGGAAGAGCTGGAATTGGTGGTGCCGGACGCGCAGGTGCAGTTGCAGCTGCAGTCCGGGCCTGACAACTCGGTCGATGCTGTGGGCGGCGTGAATTCCCCCGGCAGCTTTCCCTTGCCCAACCGCAACTTTTCGGTGCTTAGCCTGATTTCAGCCGCGGGTGGCATTTCGCCCGATTTGCAGAACCCGCTGGTGCGCATCCTGCGCGGCGGTCGTAACTTTGAAATTCGGGCCGATACGCTTTATGAACGTGCCTCGGCCAATGTGGTGCTGCGCGGCGGTGACAAGATCATCGTCGAAGAGGACAGCCGCTATTTCGTGGCCTTGGGCGCCACGGGGACCGAAACAATCGTACCGTTTGACCAAGAGCGGATCACCGCAATCGAAGCCTTGGCGATGGTCGAGGGCATCAATGACAGCCGCGCCAACCCCAAGGGCATCCTGGTGCTGCGCGAGTATTCCCGCAAGGACCTGCGCAGCGATGGATCAGGGCCGCTGCGCACGCAGGTCGTCTTTACCATCGATCTGACATCTGCCGATGATCTGTTTGCCGCGCGCAAGTTTCAGATCAACCCCAAGGACCTTGTGATGGCCACGGAAAGCCCGATTGGATCGGTTCGCACCGTCTTTGGATTGATCGGGTCGGTTGTGGGTGTCAGCAACGCGCTGAACAACTGATCCCTGTCTAGACAATAGAAAAAGGCCCCGGCGCAGCGCGCGGGGCCTTTTTCTTGGGTGCAGGGATACGGGGGTCATACGGACCCCCGCCCTGATTTAGTAGCGGTAGTGCTCGGGCTTGAACGGACCTTCGGGTGTGACGCCGATATAGGCGGCTTGGGCACTGTCCAGCTGGGTCAGCTTGACGCCGATCCGGTCCAGATGCAGACGCGCGACCTTTTCATCCAGATGCTTGGGCAGGATATAGACGTCATTCTTGTAGTCCTCACCCTTGGTCCACAGCTCGATCTGCGCCAGCACCTGGTTGGTAAAGCTGGCCGACATCACAAAGGACGGGTGGCCTGTGGCGTTGCCAAGGTTCAGCAAGCGGCCCTCGGACAGCAGGATCAACCGATTGCCATTTGGCATCTCGATCATGTCCACCTGTTCCTTGATGCTGGTCCACTTGTGGTTCTTCAGCGCCGCGACCTGGATTTCGTTGTCGAAGTGGCCGATGTTGCCGACGATGGCCATGTCCTTCATCTCGCGCATATGCTCGATTCGGATCACGTCCTTGTTGCC
>JBCBHS010000041.1:0-12529 GCA_038525395.1 Pseudomonadota bacterium
GGGCCAGGGCCGTGATCTCGGGCAGCTTGGCCAGATACCCGTCCATGGAAAACACGCCGTCCGTCGCGATCATGATATGCCGCGCGCCGTCCGCCTGGGCCTGGCGCAACTGCTTTTCCAGGCTGTCCATGTCGCTGTTGGCATAGCGATAGCGTTTGGCCTTGCACAGGCGGATGCCGTCGATGATCGACGCGTGGTTCAGCGCGTCTGAAATGATCGCATCCTCCGGCCCCAAAAGCGGCTCGAACAAACCGCCATTGGCGTCAAAACAGGCCGCGAACAAGATCGCGTCGTCCTTGCCCAGAAACGCGGCCAGGCGCTGTTCAAGCACGCGGTGCAGATCCTGCGTGCCGCAGATGAACCGGACGCTGGCCATGCCAAACCCGCGGTCGTCCATCGCATCGCGGGCCGCCGCGATCAGATCGGGGTGATCGGCCAGGCCCAGATAGTTGTTGGCGCATAGGTTCAGCACCTGCGCCCCGCCCACATCAATGCGCCCCCCCTGGGCCGAGGTGATCGCGCGCTCGCGCTTCAGCATCCCATCCGCCTCGATCTGGGCCAGGGTGTCGGTGATATGGGTCAGGAAGGCGGCGGTCATGAAAGGGTCTCCTGTTGCACAGCAGAATCTAACATATCGGAGGTTTTTCCGAAATAGGGGAAATGCGTGATCACGGACAAAAATCCGCTAGATCGGAAGACTCATGCGTCCTGCACGACCAAAAATGCCCGCGCCATGCCTTCGGCAGCTATCTCATGCGCGACATCTGCGGGGTAACGCGCGGTATCTCCGGCATGCACCACATCGACCGCGCCGCCGCTGGTGACGCGCAGCGCGCCTTCGATCACCGTCAGATGCTCGCGCGCGCCGCGCCGATGCGGCTGGCTGTCCAGCGTGCCGCCTTTGGCAAAGCGCAGCTCGTATACCTCGTACCGGCCCGCATCTTCGGGCGGGGACAGAATGCGGATCGTGCAGCCCGCCCCGCGGTTTTCGATACTGGGCACCGCACCTGCGCGCAGCACCTCGATCCGCTCTGCCCCGCCATCGTCCAGCAGCCCGGCAAAGTCGACCTGCAGCGCGCGCGTCAGGTTCCACAAGGTGGCGATGGTGGGCGAGGATTCGCCGCGCTCGATCTGGCTGACCATAGACCGGCTGACACCCGACAGCTTGGCCACCGCATCCAGGCTCAGCCCTTGGGCGCGCCGCGCCTCTTTCAGCCGCGTGGGCAGCCGCGACAATATAGCGTCGTTGTTCTCCGTCATGCCGGATGGTGTGCCCGTGCCGCCGCGTCAAAGTCAAGCCAGGGGCTGACATCCCCCGGCGCGCCCGTCATATCCATGAGCAAACGGAGGACACCATGACCCAAGACATCGTAATTCTGGACGGCGCCCGCACCGCCATCGGCACCTTTGGCGGATCGCTGGCGGGCACCACGCCCATCGACCTGGGCACAACCGCAGCCAAAGCGGCCCTGGACCGCGCGGGCGTCGAGGGTGGCCAGATTGGCCACGTCGCCTTTGGCCACGTGATCAACACCGAACCGCGCGACATGTATTTGTCCCGCGTCGCGGCGATGCAAGCAGGCGTGCCCGACAGCGTGCCGGCGATGAACGTGAACCGTCTGTGCGGGTCGGGCGTGCAGGCGATTGTGAGCGTGATTCAGTCTCTAATGCTGGGCGATGCGGAGTTTGGCCTGGCTGGCGGGGCCGAAAATATGTCGCGGTCGCCCTTTGTTGTGCCCAGCCAGCGCTGGGGGGCCAAGATGGGCGATGTCCAGACGCTGGACATGATGCTGGGTGCTCTGAACTGCCCCTTTGGCACCGGCCATATGGGCGTCACGGCAGAGAATGTCGCCGCCGAACACCAGATCACCCGCGCCGCCCAAGACGCCTTTGCCCTGCAAAGCCAAGAGCGCGCCGCCGCCGCGATTGCCGAAGGCCGCTTTGCCGATCAGATCACACCCGTGGAGGTGCGCGTAAAACGCGACACCCTACAGTTTGTCCAGGACGAACACCCCAAGGCCACCAGCCTTGACGCGCTGGGCAGCCTGCGGCCGGTGTTCCAGAAGGACGGGACCGTCACAGCGGGCAACGCCTCGGGCATCAATGACGGTGCGGGGGCCGTGGTGCTGGCCACGGCTGATGCGGCCCAAAAGGCCGGTCTGACACCCAAAGCGCGTGTGCTGGGCTATGCCCACGCAGGCGTGCGGCCCGAGGTGATGGGCATCGGCCCGATCCCGGCGGTGCGCAACTTGCTGGACCGGACGGGCTTGGCACCAGAGGATTTCGACGTGGTCGAATCGAACGAGGCCTTTGCCGCCCAAGCGCTCGCCGTGTCGAACGACCTGGGCTTTGACCCCGCGCGCGTGAACCCGAACGGCGGGGCCATTGCCCTGGGCCACCCGGTGGGGGCGACGGGGGCGATCATTACCGTCAAAGCGCTCTATGAATTGGAGCGCATCCAGGGGTCGAAAGCGTTGATCACCATGTGCATTGGGGGTGGTCAGGGGATTGCCCTGGCGATCGAACGGATCGCGTGAGGCAGGCCTGAGTTTTTTGCATATTTTTGGAACAATGAAGGGTTAGGCGAGCGCTTCGATCAGGAGCGTGAGCCCGCCGCCGGCCATCAGGCCAATGGCGCCTGCGAGGGCGATCCAGCGCCAGAAGCCGCGGCGTTTTTGGGGCATGGGATTGGACTGCGCGATCAGCGCCTGCTCGACCAGACGCGGCAGGCGCGGGCCGAAGCGGGTGAGCACGCGGGCGGTATTGTAGAGGTCGGTAACCACGGCGCGGGGCCCGATGGATTTCTGGATATAGTCCGTGACCACGGGCGCGGCGACTTGCCAGATATTGATGTTGGGATTGAGGCTGCGCGCGACCCCTTCGACCACGACCATGGTGCGTTGCAGCAGGATCAGTTCGGTGCGGGTTTCCATGCCGAAGCGTTCGGTGACTTCGAAAAGGTAGTTCAGCAGCCGCCCCATGGAGATTTTGGAGGCGTCCATGCCAAAGATCGGCTCGCCCACGGCGCGCAGGGCGCGGGCGAATTCATCGACGTCTTTGTCGGCGGGCACATAGCCTGCCTCGAAGTGCACCTCGGCGACGCGCTTGTAGTCCTTGCGGATGAAGCCAAAGAGGATTTCGGCATAGACGCGGCGGGTGTATTCATCGATGTGGCCCATGATCCCGAAGTCGTAGGCAATGATGTCGCCATTGGCGGCGACCTTGAGGTTGCCTTGGTGCATGTCGGCGTGGAAAAAGCCGTCGCGCAGGGCGTGCAGCAGGAACAGTTTCAGCACCCGTTCGCTGAGGTCGATGCGATTGTGGCCTGCGGCGTCGATGGCGGCGTTGTCGCCCATGGGCACGCCGTCGGCCCATTCGAGTGTCATCACGCGGCGGGCGGAGTATTCCCAGCGGATTTTGGGCAGGGTGAAGCCTGCATCCTTGGCGGTGTTGGCGGCGAACTCACCCGCGGCGGAGGATTCGAGGCGCAAGTCCAGCTCGCCCTGCACGACGCCGTCGAAATGTTCGATCACCTCCATCGGGCGAAGGCGCCGGGCGCCGGGGGCGAAAATCTCGACGATGCGGGCGGCGAGGTAGAAGGCGTCGACATCCTTGCCGAAGGCGCGTTCGATGCCGGGACGCAGCACCTTGACCGCGACCTGGTCGCCGCCGTTGGCGAGCGTGGCCTTGTGCACCTGCGCGATAGAGGCGGCGGCGACGGGCGGGCTGAATTCGGAGAAGATGGCGTCGGTGGGCAGGCCCAGCTCTTGCTGGACCATGGCCTTGGCCTCTTCGACCGAAAAGGGCGGCAGCTTGTCCTGCAGCACGCGCAACTGCACCGCCAGTTCGTCGCCGACCACATCCGGCCGCGTGGACAGGACCTGCCCGAACTTGATGTAGGCGGGGCCCAGTGCGGTGAGCGCGCGGGTCGCGGGGGGCATGGTTGGGTCGCCCTTGTAGCCCAGCCACTGGAACGGTTTGCCCAGCGCCTTGGCGACAAAGCGCAGGGCGGGCGGGGCCTCGAACGCGTCGAGGACGACGTTCATCGCGCCGGTCCGTTCCAGCGTGGCGCCGGTGCGGATCAGGCGGATGATATTGTGCGGGCCCCTCAAAGGGCTGTCCCCACGGGGACAAGATATGTCATTGGGCGTGTCCCTGCGGCGACACCGGACCCTGTGCAAACTGTCCCCGCGGGGACACTTGCGCGTAACGCTTTGTTAACCACAAGATGTTGAGGCATGCTCAGATCTTCCAGCCGGAATGCAGGCAGGCCACGCCCATCGTCAGGTTGCGATATTTGGCATTCTCGAACCCTGCATCGCGGACCATGCCCAGGAACGTCTCTTGATCCGGGAACTTGCGGATGCTTTCGACCAGATACTGATAGCTGTCGCGGTCGTTGGCGATCATCTGTCCCATCGCGGGGATGACGTTAAAGCTGTAAAGATCGTACAGCTTTTGCATGCCGTCATTGGGCAGCTGACTGAACTCGAGCACCATCAGGCGCCCGCCGGGCCGGAGCACGCGATACGCCTCGGCCAAGGCATCCTGTGGGCGGGTCACGTTTCGGATGCCGAAGCTGATGGTGTAGACGTCAAATGTGTTGTCCTCGAACGGGAGGGCCATGGCGTCGCCCACCACCCAGTCGAGGCTGCCCGACATCTGGCCCGCTTCGGCGCGTTGACGGCCCTCGACCAGCATCGGCTCTGTCAGGTCCAACACAGTTGCGTGGCCCTGGCCTGCGCGTTTGAGGAATTTGAAGGCGATGTCGCCGGTGCCGCCCGCCACGTCCAAGAGCCGTTGACCGGATCGCGGGGCCAGCCAATCCATCATCGCCTCTTTCCAGATGCGGTGGATGCCGACGCTCATGACATCGTTCATGACATCGTATTTGGAGGCGACCGAGTTGAACACGCCCCGCACGCGGCCTGCCTTTTCCCCCTCGGGGACTTCGGTAAATCCGAAATGGGTCGTTTTTTCAGGTGCTTCAGTCATGCAATCGGTCCGGTGCGGGCTTGGTTACGTCTGATGTGTCACGGAAGACGTCTGTGACAAGAACCAAAACGTCAATCGGCGTAAAGGACGCAGGGTTTGCACCAGAGGTCGCGCCGGGCCTGGCGCCTTGTCCGCGCGCCCGATTGCACCGGCGGGCCGCGCGGCCTATCTGTGGGCGGTTGCCACGAGGATGCGCCGCCGATGCCCGAACTGCCCGAAGTTGAAACCGTCCGCCGGGGGCTGGCGCCCACGATGGAAGGGGCGGTGATTGCGCAGGCGGATGTGAACCGGCCCGATCTGCGCTGGCCCTTTCCGCCTGGCATGGCCACGCGGTTGACGGGTCAGCAGGTGTTGGGGCTGCGGCGGCGGTCGAAATACATCTTGGCCGATCTGGCGTCGGGCGAGACGCTGTTGATCCATCTGGGGATGTCGGGGCGCATGCTGATCTCTGGCGATCCGCTGGGCCAGTTTGTGCACGAGCATCCCGCGGCAGAGAAACACGACCATGTGGTGCTGCACATGGACAATGGCGCGCGCATCACATTCAACGACCCGCGCCGCTTTGGGGCGATGGACCTGATGGAGACGGCCAGCGCCGACCAGCACAAGCTGCTGGCGGTGCTGGGGCCCGAGCCGCTGGGCAATGCGTTTTCCGAGGATCACCTGGTCGCGGCCTTTGCGGGCAAGAACACGCCGGTGAAATCTGCGCTGCTGGATCAGAGAATCGTCGCAGGATTGGGCAATATCTATGTGTGCGAGGCACTTTTTCGCAGCGGGATTTCACCGACCCGCAAGGCCGGGCGGATCGCGGCGCGGCGCGTGGCCGCCCTGGTTCCGATCATCCGCGACGTGCTGCGCGAGGCGATTGAGGCGGGCGGATCGTCCTTGCGTGATTTCCGGCAAGCCGATGGCGAGCTTGGATATTTTCAGCACCGGTTCGACGTTTACGGGCGCGCGGGGGAACCTTGCCGGACGCCTGCGTGTGCATCTGCCATCACGCGGATCGTGCAATCGGGCCGGTCGTCGTTCTACTGCAGGTCGTGCCAATCATAGCTTGAAACGCGCACGGCCCGTGATAATGCTCGGCCCTCAACGGCAACAGATGAAAGCGAACCCATGGCCTTTGAGACGATCATCGTCGAAGTAGAAGACCACATTGCAAAGGTGACGCTGAACCGTCCCGATGCGCTGAATGCCCTGAACGATCAACTGATGTCCGAGCTGGCCGAGGCGATGGGGGCAGCCCAGGCCAATGACAAGGTGCGCTGCATCGTGATCACCGGGTCCGAGAAGGCGTTTGCCGCCGGGGCCGACATCGCGATGATGAAGGACAAGACCTATGTCGAGGTGTTCTCTGAAGACCTGTTTGGCCCGGAGACGGACGCGATTGCGCGCGTGCGCAAGCCGGTGATCGCCGCGGTGAGCGGTTATGCGCTGGGCGGTGGCTGCGAATTGGCGATGATGTGCGATTTCATCATCGCGTCGGATACGGCCAAGTTTGGCCAGCCCGAGATCAACCTGGGCGTGATGGCGGGCATTGGCGGCAGCCAGCGCCTGACCCGCGCGGTGGGCAAGGCCAAGGCGATGGACATGAACCTGACGGGTCGGTTCATGGACGCCGAAGAGGCGGAGCGCGCCGGGTTGGTAAGCCGCGTGGTGCCCGCCAAGAAGCTGATGGAAGAAGCGATGGGCGCCGCGACCAAGATTTCCGAGAAGTCGATGATTTCGGCGATGGCGGTGAAGGAGGCGGTGAACCGGTCGTTCGAGGTGCCGCTGCGCGAGGGGCTGCTGTTTGAACGGAGGCTGTTTCATGCGCTGTTTGCCACCGAAGATCAAAAAGAAGGCATGGCGGCGTTTCTGGAGAAGCGCGAGGCGCAGTTCCGCGACCGCTAGGCGGGCCGCCCGCCACGATTTTTCGGCGAAAAATCATGGCCGGTGGTGGGCCGCTTGACTCGGGGTGCCACCCATCCTAAGAGCGCGGCTTCTGTAACTACCGCACCAATAGATTGGGACGAGATAACATGGCAAATTCGCCTCAGGCCAAAAAGCGGGCCCGTCAAAACGAAAAACGCTTTCAAGTGAACAAGGCGCGCCGGTCGCGTATTCGCACCTACCTGCGCAAAGTCGAAGAGGCGATTGCCTCGGGTGACAAGGACGCGGCGAACGCCGCCCTGCGGGCCGCACAGCCCGAGCTGATGCGCGGTGTGACGAAGGGTGTGTTTCACAAAAACACCGCCTCGCGCAAGATGTCGCGCCTGTCGGCACGGGTCAAAGCGCTCGGCTGATACACGGTATACGTGTTGCACAAAAGCGTCGCAGTTTTGCGGCGCTTTTTTTGTTTTGTCCATAAAAACAAGGGGTGCTGCGATTCTTGTGGGAGTCAACACGTAAGTTCTGTGGACGGCGCGCGAGCGAAATTGGTACCACCGTACATGCGATTGGGAATCGCCTTGGGGGGGCA
Source organism: Pseudomonadota bacterium (assembly GCA_038525395.1). Taxonomy (GTDB): domain Bacteria; phylum Pseudomonadota; class Alphaproteobacteria; order Rhodobacterales; family Rhodobacteraceae; genus Tateyamaria. Next base: position 7,457 of record JBCBHS010000041.1, read on the forward strand.
GGCCAAACGTTTGTGCGACGAGCTGCTGCGCAAACGGGAGGAGCGGGGAAAACGGTAACGTGGCCCTTGCGTCTGGTGACACAGCCTAGGCTGTCGACTGACCTGTCGAAAATTTGGTGTACGGACGGCACGTAGCGTCGGGGCCCATCACTCGGGCCCACTGGCGGGGTGCAATTCTGACAAATCCGAAGGGATCGGACCTGCAGCCGCGTGGCAGTGGGGTAGGATCGGTCCGCCTCAGGATACGGGACAGGCTAAACCGGCGGGCCGTTGATCGTCGGGCAAATGGCAGAAGGGATGGCGAGGCGCGCATGACACAAGAAAAATGGGGACAGCTGAGACAACGGCTGCTCACGACAGTAGGCCAAAACAATTACACAACATGGATCGAGCCACTGGAATTCCGCAACATGGACGACGGTATCGCGACCTTTGACGTGCCCACCAACTTTATGGGCAAATATGTCAGCGAGAACTTTTCCGACCTCATCCTGCACGAGCTGCGCACTGCGGATGACAGCGTGCGCCGCCTGAGCTTTCGCGTGCCTGCCAACACCCAGACCCGCCCAACGGCGGTGGATGCGCCCGCGCCTGTTGCAGCGGCCGCTGCGGCACCGGCACCGGCGCGCACGGCCCTGGCCGCGGCGCCCTTGGACAAGCGGTTCAAGTTCGACAGCTTTGTCGTCGGCAAGCCGAACGAGCTGGCCCATGCGGCGGCGCGTCGGGTGGCCGAGGGTGGCCCGGTGACGTTCAATCCGCTGTTTCTGTATGGCGGTGTGGGTCTGGGCAAGACACACCTGATGCACGCCATCGCCTGGGAGCTGCAGGCCCGTCGGCCCGATCTGAACGTGCTGTATCTGTCGGCCGAGCAGTTTATGTACCGCTTTGTCCAGGCGCTGCGCGACCGCAAGATGATGGATTTCAAAGAGATCTTCCGGTCGGTCGACGTGCTGATGGTCGATGACGTGCAGTTCATCGCCGGGAAGGACAGCACGCAGGAAGAGTTCTTTCACACGTTCAACGCGCTTGTGGACCAGCACAAGCAGATCATCATCAGCGCCGACCGCGCCCCGGGCGAGATCAAGGACCTGGAAGAGCGGGTGAAGTCGCGCCTGCAATGTGGTCTGGTCGTGGACCTGCACCCCACCGATTACGAATTGCGGCTGGGCATCCTGCAGTCGAAGGTCGAGCAGCAGATGCAGACCTATCCCACCCTGCACGTGGAGCCGGGCGTGCTGGAGTTTCTGGCGCAACGCATTTCGACCAATGTGCGGGTCCTGGAAGGGGCGCTGACGCGGCTGTTTGCCTTTGCCAGCCTGGTTGGGCGCAAGATCGATATGGATCTGACCAATGACTGCCTTGCCGATGTGCTGCGCGCGTCCGAGCGCAAGATCACGGTCGAAGAGATCCAGCGCCGCGTGTCCGAGCATTACAATATCCGCCTGAGCGACATGATCGGGCCCAAGCGGCTGCGCAGCTATGCCCGCCCGCGCCAGGTTGCGATGTATCTGTGCAAGCACTTGACCGCGCGGTCGCTGCCCGAGATCGGGCGCCGCTTTGGCGGGCGCGACCACACCACGGTAATGCACGGGGTGCGCCGGATCGAAGAGCTGCGCCAATCGGACGGTCAGATTGCCGAGGACCTCGAACTGCTGCGCCGCGCGCTCGAAGCCTGATCTTCCTGCGGTTTTGCCACAGCGGCGTGCTCAAAAGGCGCGCCGCTTTGGCTTTTGCGGCCTCACATCTTGACGCTCTGCTGCGCGCGTCGGACAAGCAATAAAATGCTTGTGATGCGTGATGGTTGGGCTACGGTGCCCATCCCGGTGTCAGGCCGAAAACGGTGTGGGGAGACGGACCATGAAAATCAGTGTCGAACGCGGTGTGCTGCTAAAGGCTGTGAGCCAGGCGCAGTCAGTCGTGGAACGTCGCAACACGATCCCGATCCTGGCCAATGTGCTGATCGAGGCGGAAGGGTCCGACGTGACCTTTCGCGCAACCGACCTGGACATCGAGGTGGTCGACAAGGCGCCCGCGCAGGTCGAGCGTGCGGGGGCGACGACCGTGGCCGCCACGACGCTGCACGAGATTGTGCGCAAGCTGCCCGATGGCGCGCTGGTCAGCCTGACGGCGGACAGTGCAGCAGGCCGGCTGACGGTTGAGGCGGGGCGGTCGAACTTCTCGCTCGCGACCCTGCCCAAGGAAGATTTTCCGGTCATGGCGTCGTCAGAATATGCGTCGAACTTTTCCGTGGATGCGCCAAAGCTGCGGCGGCTGTTCGACAAGTCGAAATTCGCGATTTCGACGGAGGAGACCCGGTATTACCTGAACGGCGTCTATATGCATGTGGCCGAAAGTGAAGAGGGCAAGGTGCTGCGCTGTGTGGCCACCGACGGCCACCGCCTGGCCCGCATCGACAGCGACCTGCCCAGCGATGCCGATGACATGCCGGGCGTGATCGTGCCCCGCAAGACGGTGGGCGAATTGCGCAAGCTGCTGGACGATGACGAGATGAAGATCGCGGTGTCGGTGTCGGAGACCAAGGTCCGCTTTGCCACGCCGGATATCACGCTGACCTCAAAGGTCATCGACGGAACCTTCCCCGACTACACCCGCGTGATCCCTGTGGGCAACACCCGCAAGCTGGAGGTGGATGCGAGCGACTTTGCCAAGGCGGTGGACCGGGTGGCAACGGTGTCGTCGGAGCGGTCGCGGGCGGTGAAGTTGCAACTGGACGAGGACCGGTTGGTGTTGAGCGTGAACGCGCCCGACAGCGGTGCGGCGGAAGAAGAGCTGGCTGTGGCCTATGGGGACGAGCGGTTGGAGATCGGGTTTAACGCGAAGTACCTGTTGGAGATTGCGAGCCAGGTGGATCGGGAAAACGCGGTGTTCATGTTCAATTCCTCGGGCGATCCGACGCTGATGCGGGAAGGCAATGACCAATCGGCGGTTTATGTGGTCATGCCGATGCGTGTGTGACGATTTTTCGACGAAAAATCGTGCCTCCGGCGGGCATATTTTTAGAACAATGAAGGGGCTGTTGTGGCGTTGTATTTGACATCGCTGACCCTGTCCCATTTCCGCTCGCACAAGGTGGCCCGCCTTGCGCTGGATGGGCGGCCTGTGGCGATCCATGGGCCGAACGGCGCGGGTAAGACCAATCTGATCGAGGCGGTGTCCTTGTTTTCGCCGGGTCGCGGCCTGCGGCGGTCGTCGGCGGAGGATATGACGCGCCGGCCCGAGGCGCTGGGGTGGAAGTTGACCGGTGTTCTGCAGGCGCGCGCGCAGGCGCATGAGGTCGAGACCTGGTCAGAGGCCGGAGCGGCGCGGCAGGTGCGCATTGACGGCAAGGCCGCCGCCCAGACGGCATTGGGGCGCATTGCGCGGGTTTTGTGGTTGATCCCGTCCATGGACCGGTTGTGGATCGAGGCGGCCGAGGGGCGCAGGCGTTTCTTGGACCGGATGACACTGAGTTTTTTGCCCGATCACGCGCAGCTGTCCTTGGATTACGACAAGGCCATGCGCGAGCGGAACCGGCTGTTGAAGGACATGGTGCGCGATCCGCATTGGTATGGTGCCTTGGAACAGCGCATGGCGGAGACGGGGGCGGCCATTCATGCCAACAGGCTGCATGCCTTGGCCGAGTTGGCAGCGGCGCAGGGGGATGCGCAGACGGCCTTTCCCGCGGCGGATTTGACGTTGGAGCCTGGCGAGTTGGGCATGCCAGAGGCGGCTGCGGATTTGCGCGGGGCGCTTGGGGACAATCGGGCGCGGGATCTGGCGGCGGGGCGGACGTTGATCGGGCCGCATCGGGCGGACCTCTATGGCGTCTACGCCGCCAAGGGGGTGCCTGCGAAGGCCTGTTCGACCGGAGAGCAGAAGGCATTGTTGGTGTCGCTGATCCTGGCCAATGCGCGGGCCTTGGCGCGCGACTTTGGCGCGCCGCCGCTGTTGTTGCTGGATGAGGTGGCGGCGCATTTGGATGCGGACCGGCGCGCGGCGCTCTACGAGGAGATTTGTGCGCTGGGGGCGCAGGCCTGGATGACCGGGACGGGGCCTGAGCTGTTTGCCGAGTTGGGCGACCGGGCGCAGTATCTGCATGTGGGGGATGCGGCGGGCACCAGCACGGTGACCGGGCCGTGACGCTGTCACCCTGGGACATGGCGCTCTATGCGGGCGCGCTGTTGGTCCTGTTTCTGACGCCGGGGCCGGTTTGGGTTGGGCTGATCGCGCGCAGCCTGTCGGGCGGGTTTCAGGCGGCCTGGCCGCTGGCCCTGGGCGTTGTGGTGGGTGATGTGCTGTGGTCGCTGCTTGCCATCTTTGGGGTGACGTGGATCCTGTCGATGTATTCCGGGTTTCTGGAGGTGCTGAAGTGGGTCGCCGCCGGTATCTTTGTGCTGATGGGGGCGGCGGTGATCCGGGCGGCGGATGACACGATAGGGACGGACAACCGGTTGACCCGGCCCGGCATGTGGGCGGGGTTTCTAGCGGGTCTGGCGGTGATCCTGGGCAACCCCAAGGCGATCCTGTTCTATATGGGCATGCTGCCTGGGTTCTTTGATCTGACGCGGCTGAACGGCTGGGATGTGGCCGTGATCGTTGCGCTGTCGATGGTGGTGCCGCTGGCGGGCAACCTGGTCATGGCGCTGTTTATTGACCGGGCGCGGCGGCTGATCCAGAGGCCGAGCGCGCTGCGCCGGATGAACCTGATCGCGGGGGGCCTTTTGATCTGTGTGGGCCTGATCATCCCCCTGACCTGACACGCAAAATCTTGTGTCATCCGCGTGACAATCCCCACCAAAAACCGTATATTTAGCGCAACATACGAAGGGGCCAATCCAATGGCAGATAACGAGCAAACCCCCGAAGAGTACGGCGCGGATTCGATCAAGGTTCTCAAGGGCTTGGAGGCTGTGCGCAAGCGTCCAGGCATGTATATCGGCGACACGGACGACGGCAGCGGCCTGCACCACATGGTGTACGAGGTCGTGGACAACGGCATCGACGAGGCGCTGGCCGGTCATGCGGACGCGGTGACGGTCACGATCCACGCGGATTCATCGGTCTCTGTCAGTG
>JBCBHS010000042.1:0-11891 GCA_038525395.1 Pseudomonadota bacterium
GCACAGGGCGGCGATTTCGTTGATGAAGGTGATCTTGGTCGCCAGAAACGCGTTGGCGGCGTATTTAATCATCTCGGCGCTTTCCAGATCGGTATAGACGATGGGGAAATCGCGCAGGAACAGGGGGCGGTAGATATCGCCCATCACCTTCTCGGCGGCCTCGGATTGCACACCGACGACAACGCGGTCGGGGCGCATGAAATCGTCGATGGCGGCCCCTTCGCGCAGGAATTCGGGGTTGGAGGCCACTTCGAACGCCAGATCGGGGCGGGTGTCGGCCAAAACCTTGGCGACCTGCCGGTTGGTGCCGACTGGCACGGTCGATTTGGTGACGACGACGAAAGGATTGGTCGCCTTCTGGGCGATTTCCTCGGCGGCGGCGTAGACGAACCGCAGATCGGCGTGGCCATCGCCGCGGCGGGTGGGGGTGCCTACAGCGATGAAGACCGCATCGGCCCCGTCGATGGCTTTGGAGAGGTCACCGGTAAAGGTCAGGCGGCCCGCGTCGACGTTTTTGGCCATAAGCACATCAAGGCCCGGCTCATAGATCGGGACCTCTCCGGCCTCGAGCATTTCGATTTTGCGGGGGTCCTTGTCGACGCAGACCACGTCATGCCCGAAATCGGAAAAACACACACCAGAGACAAGGCCGACATAGCCAGTACCGATCATCGCGATTTTCATCTGTTTGTCCTTTGCCCGCCTGGGGGCTCTGCCAGAATTCCGCGTTGATTTAGCGGTTTTCGCAACAAGGGGGAAGGCATTTGCGAGCTGTTAACGGTTTCCCGCTAAGCAAAAGGGCAGGGGGCAACACAGAGAGCCGGAAAATGGGATTGCTGAAACGGATGATAGGCGCGGAAAGCCCGCAGATTGAAGCGATCAACCTGCCGCAGGTTGAACCGCTTGATTTGGGTTTGCCGCAGCCAAAAATGCCGGTCTACATCATTGGCGACATACATGGGCGGCTGGATCTGTTCGATGACCTGCTGAGCCGGATCGATTTTGATATCGGCAGCCACGAGATCGGCGCGCCGGTGCTTGTGTGCCTTGGTGATTATGTGGATAGGGGCGAGGACACGAAAGGTGTACTGCAACGGATCCGCGCGTTGAACGAAGCGCAGCCGATGCGGTTCATCTGCCTGATGGGCAACCACGAACGGATGATGCTGGAATTTCTGCACCAGCCGGATCGCCGCCGGGCGCGGTGGCTCAAGCATGGTGGCCTGCAGACGATGGCAAGTTTCGGGATCGGCGGCGTCACAGAGACATCGCCGCTTCCGGCGTTGGAGGCGGCCGCCGATGCGCTGCGCGCGGCGATGCCCGAAGGGCTTGAGATGTGGCTGCGCCGGTTGCCCAAGATCTGGAAAAGCGGATCGCTGGCCTGTGTGCATGCCGCCGCCGACCCTGCCTTGCCGCTGACCGAACAATCGCGCCACACCTTACTGTGGGGGCATTCGGATTTCTTCAACGTGCCGCGTAGCGATGGGCTGTGGGTTGCGCATGGGCACACGGCGCTGCCATCGCCGCGGTTCGAACAAAGCCGGATTTCGCTGGATACCGGCGCCTATGTGAGCGGGATGTTGTCGGCGGCACGGGTGCTGCCTGATGGCACTGTCACGTTCCTGTGGACGTGAGGGTTGGCGACGGGCTGCAAAGTTGGCGGAATTGCGCGCTGAGCCGCGTTTTGTGCCGGGCGATTTGTTCGAAACGATTTCTTCCAAACGCGTTGTCGTGGGCGTTTTGTCGTGAACGCCGGATTTGCCTTTGAGAGCATCGATGCCGCGGGTCTTTGTCGCGCCGGTGTTCATATGCCCGGGTCTGGACCAGAAAATAACAGGCGACATGCGCGGCCTTGTTGTAGGCATGATCGGCCGTAAAGTCGTTGACGCTTGAGCGCGCAGCGGCCTTTGGTTTAGGGCCCAAAGGCGGGGATCCAGCGCCTGATTGCGTGTTGCCCGACCAAAGGTGACTGTCCGGTTATCGTTAAGACCATGTGAATCCACACATAGTGCCCCTGCATCTGGCCCAATAATCTGTCTTCGAGAAGATCAATTTGCTTCTCGTGAGTGGATATTGGAAGCAGATATTGAACGATCGTTGGTATGGCGTTGTCCGGCTAGGCACATCCGATAATACAGGAAATTGGAAGGGAAGGGGTTCCTTCACGCTTGCAGTTGTATTTTCAATTGCAGCGGCTTTGCCTGGCAACGCCGATGACGTTTTTCGACAAACTGCTCCGGCGGGCGCGCCGGGGCTTGCCGGGCAGCCCATCGGGCCGGCGTCTTATGTGCTCAGCACACCCGCGCGGGTGACGGATTTCGGATATTTGCTGACCGGTGGTGCCGGTGGGCAGGGCCTTGGTGGCACAGCCGGATCGAACGGTGTCAATGGCACGACGATCGGCAATAGGGCCACCGCGCCGACGCGTGCTTTTGTCCAGACGACATCTGGTGCAGATGGCACGAATGGTGGCGATGGTGGCGACGGCGGGGATGTAACCCGGCAGAGTGTTCTGATCGCGCGGTCGCTTGAGGCTCCCAAGGGTGGTGTGCATATCACGGCGGGTTCCGGAGGGACGGGCGGGCGCGGTGGCGCGGGCGGCGAAGGTGGCAGCGTGGCTGATCTTGCCGATTGGAGGGATTTGCTGCGCACCAATTTACCCGGAAGCTTTATCAATGACGGGCTGCAAGGGGCTGCTGGCGGGGTTGGCGGCGCAGGCGAAACCGGAGGAACCGGCGGCGCAGGCGGGATTTTGCAGGGTATCGTCGTCAACAATCGCGCTGCAATCACCTCGCAGGAGACGGCGATTGCCTTGCGCAGCGGGGACGGCGGCGCGGGCGGTCGCGGGGGTGATAGCGGAGACGGCGGTGATGCCGCCGACGGTGCCATTCGCGGAGTGACGCCAGGCCAGCCCAATGTGCTGGATGGCGCTGATGCGGCAGATCGAACGGGGTCGAACAGGCTTTGTCCCACGCGCAACAACGTTTTGAGATGCGGTGTAAGAGGACGCGGTGGTTTGTTCGGCAATATCGTCGCGGTTTCAAATCCATTTGCCGAAGGGGCGACCGGTGGTGATGGCGGCGTTGCCGGAGCCGGGGGCCTTGGGAGCAGTGGTGGCGATCTTTTGGATGCGCGCGTTACCAATGAGGGGCGTCTGACGGTCTCTGGGCCTGCGGGCGCTGACGGAATTTTGCTGCAGGCCGGGCAAGGCGGCGACGGAGGCCGCGGTGGGGATGGCGGCGCCGGTGGTAAAGGCGGGCGCGGAAGTGACGGTCTTCATGGCTCCAACGGGGGCGATGGTGGCGACGGCGGGGATGGGCAGGATGGCGGCGTCAGCGGGCTTGACCCGATTGCCGGGTATAACGGGGGCAATGGCGGCGATGGGGCCGACGGCATACTGGGTGCAAACGGCACATTTGGGGGCCGTGGCGGTGATAGCGGTCTTGGTGGAATTGGTGGTGCTGCGGGGGCCGGTGGCTCTGTTGCAGGGGCGCGTCTGACAAATTCCGGTACGATCCGTGCCACCCGTGACGGTATCCGCATCATTGCTGGTGCCGGAGGGCGCGGCGGGAATGCTGGCGACAGCGGCCGGGCTGGCCTTGGTGGAGATCGAGGCAATGGGGGTCGCGGCGGTCTTGGTGGAAAGGGCGGAGCTGGCGGGAAAGGCGGCGATGGCGGATGCGTTGTCATTGGCGTTCCCCCGGCGGCTTTCACGCGATGCGCGTCCGATGGGAACGCCGGAGCAGCGGGCTCTGATGGAGAGGATCGAAGAGACGGTCTAAGCGGCTTAGGTGGCGACAACGGCGCCACATGGACGGTTTTTTCAAGTGGGAGCGGCGGGCAAGGTGGATCCGTTCGGGACAACCTGATTGTTAATTCCGGACAGATCACGGTTTTGGGTGACGGTCTCTCTTTTAGCGGTGGCGGTGGTGGCGCGGTGGGTAATGCGGGTGCGGCTGGCATAGCCCCTTCAACCACATCTCTTGGCGGTGATCCCGGCCCACAAAGGACGTTGAATGGGTCTGCGTCTGTTGGCGCGGGTGGCGATGTGATCGGTAATACGGTGCGCAACAGTGGTACGATCGCGGCGCAAAACACCGGGATTGTCTTTGCTGCCGGTGTGGGGGCGGTTGCTGGGCAGGTGAAGCATAACCGGGTCTTCAATGCGCAAAGCGGTGTGATCCGTGGAGCGACCGGCGTGTGGTTTGGAGCAGGCACCGATAACGCTGTCGAGACGTCCGGAGTGATCGAAGGAACGGCGGGCACGGCGCTGCGGTTTACCAGCGGATCAAATCTGGTGCGGCTGGGCAGCGGATCTGTCACGAGGGGCGATGTTGTCGGTGGCAGTGGGGACGATGTGTTCGTGCTTGAGAATGCCGCCAAGGTGACGGGCGTGCTTGCGGGCAATGGCGCGGTGACGGGCGATACGCTGAAGTTGGAGTTCAAGCGGGTTTTGCCGACCGAGATGGCGGCGCTCAAGGCGCTGTCCAAAGGGGATGGCGCGTTCACGTTTCGCTTTGAGCCTTACCGCTACAGCAGCATTGAGGTGCTTGATCTGAGCGATGTGCAGCTGTCGAACTTTGAGCAATACGGCGCGCATCCCGAGCGCAAGGCCTTTGGCCGGATGCTGGATCATCTGCCGTTTGTGACACCGGATCTGGACGCCGTGCTGACCCAGATTGACACGCAGATCCGCGATAAGGATGCCGCGCTGCGCCAGCTGATGCCCGAGGTCTATGACGTCGCGCGGGTTCAACAGATGCATATGGCACGTGCGCGCGGTGCGCCGCCGGGTGGCGCGGTTGTGCTTGCTCCCGCCGGGCGCCGGGCCAAAGCGGCGCATGGGCGCGGTTTGCAGGTTTGGGTCGATGGGGGGTTTGACGCCCGGTCCGCCTCGTATGCTGGGGATCCCGATCTGACGTTTTCGGCGCAATCGCGGCAGACCCGGGTTGGCTTTCAAAGCGATCTGGCTGGCAGCGTGACGCAGCTTTGGGGCTATGTCGGGCTGAGCCATTTCGAGGCGGAGGCTGGGCGGTCGGACGTGGCTGGCCGCAGCACAACGGTTGGCTTTGGTCTGCGTCATCGCTTTGCGGATCGTCTTTTTGTGCAGGCTGATCTGAGCTATGGCTGGGACCGCTATGAGGTTGATCGTGCCATCGCTATTGGCACGCTGCGCGACACGGCGCGGGCGTCTTATGACGGCACACATTTGGGCGCGTCGCTGCATCTTGGGCTGGCCGCGGGCCAAGCCGGGGGCTTTCGCTTTGCGCCCCGGATCGGGTTTGATTACGTCGCGCTGGATGCTGATGCGTTCAAGGAAACCGGTGCGGGTGATCTGGATCTGGCGGTCGATGCGCAGAGCCATCGCAGCCTTGATCTGGTGGCTGGGCTGGACGCGCAGCGCGTTTTCGCGATCGCAAATGGTGGGTCTGTCACGCTTGATATGGGCGCGTCTGTGCGTCTGAACCTGGATCAGGAAAACCGCTATGCTGCGGCGCTGGCACGGATCCCCGGATCGAATTTTGCGATGGAGACGGACAATGACGACACCGGCTTTGCGGCGTTGAAACTGCGCCTTGTACATCGCCCGGCGCACGGCTCGATCGAGACGTTTGTTGAGTGGAACGGGCACGCCTCAATTGGACAGGGGCAGTCGGCATCTGCGGTTCAGGCCGGTTTTGCGATATCGTTTTAAGGGGTCGGTGTGTCGATAGGTTTGGCACCAACGGCCCAAGGCATGCTAGGCTTATTCGGCTTGCGCAGGAAACAGGACGGGACCTTGTGACGGACCAAACTGTACTCATCATCGAAGACCGCCCGGACATCGCCGCCCGGTTGACCGAAGCTGTGAACGCCACCGATGGGATCACGGTGGCCGGGCAGGCGGGCACGCTGGATCAGGGGATCAACCTTTTATACGACTGTCGTCCGCGCGTGGTTCTGGTTGATATTGGCCTGCCAGACGGGTCGGGTATCGACGCGGTGAAAGCCAGTGCTGCGGCCGATTGGGAGGTTGATGCGCTGGTCGTGTCGATCTTTGGCGACGAGGCGCGGGTCTTTGAGGCGCTGCAGGCCGGGGCGAAGGGATATATCCTGAAAAGCGGTGCGTTGCGCCAGATTGGCGACGATATTCTTGCGGTTCTGGAAGGCGGAAGCCCGATCAGCCCGTCAATCGCGCGGCATTTGCTGAGCGTGTTGAGCACTGGTGCCGCCCCCAAGCCAGAGGCGAGTGACAGTGGTCTGACCGATCGTGAGACCGAGATTTTGCGCGCGGTTGCGCGGGGCTATAAGCGCCATGAGATCGGCACGCAGCTGGGCATCAGCGCAGGCACCGTTGGCAATCACATCACGAATATCTACCGCAAACTCAAGGTCGGCTCGAACATGGAAGCGGTGGTGCAGGCCACCAAGATCGGTGTGTTGTGACAGCGCAGGCGTGGCGCGGCGGCATTGTGTTGTTGGTGTCGGTCGCGGTGCTGACTTGGGGCGTTTACGCGCTGAATTTCGGGCGGATTGTCCCGATTGACGGTGCGCAGATGTTCACCAGCGGGCAGCTTTGCGCGCAGCCCGAATGCCGCGATGCGCGCCCGGTTGATCTGCCCTACTTTGCGCCGCGTGCGTTTGATGATGCGCTTGAGACGCTGCATTTTCGCTTTGAAGCGCCGCTGGAGGCTCCGCCGGACGGGCTATATGCGGTTTATCTGCCGAAATATTCGGACAATCTGGATCTGTTCGTGAACGGTGCGCTTGTGCGGGCCAACACCTTGCCGCTGCGCAAGTGGAACACGCCGCTTTTGGTGCCAGTGCCCGCGCGTCTTTTGCAAGAGGGGCCGAACCGGATCGCGCTGACGCTTTATGGCCCCAAGGCCGAGGCGCCTGATCTACAAGCGCTGTTTCTGGGCCCGCATTCGGTGCTGAAGCCGCATTACGACACGCGGTGGTTTTGGGGCCCCGGTCTTGCGCGCTTTGCCTTCGGGTTGATGCTTTTGCTGAGCGGCGTGCTGTTGCTGATCTGGCAAAGCCGGCGGGCCGAGCGGGGGTATCTGTGGCTGGGCCTGTCGTGCCTGGCGGCGGTGATATTCCTGATCCATTACGCGTTTGGTCAGGCTTTGGGCAGCTACCGCATCTGGACGATGACCTGGGCGCTTTCGGCCTCGTTTTATGTGCTTTTGGTACTGAAATTCATCTCAAGCTTTTTGGGGCAGCCGCCTTCCCTGGCCGAGCGTGTGCATTTTTTCGTGCTGGTTGCCGGGGTTGTTGTGATCTTGCTTGGTCCGCCCGGGTACAGTTTTGCATTGGTGGCGTCGGTCAACGTTCTGACGGTGTTTCCGGCTGTTGCGGTGCTGGGCGTGTTGTGGCGAAACCGGTCGGCGCTCAGCCCGTTCGATTTCACGGTGCTGGCGCTGTGCCTTGCGCCATCGGTGGCATTGGGATGCTTTGAGGTTTGGATGATGGGCTTCAACACGCCCTCGCGCAGCATGCATTTGTTCCACATCATGCCGATCATCATGTCGTTTGCCTGCCTGTGGCTGATCGTGTCGCAGCTGATCGCGAGCATGGGCGGGCTGGAGCGGTTGACGGCTGCGCAATCGGAGATCATCGCGGCCAAGTCGCGCGAGCTGGAAGACAGTTTTGCGCGGCTCGCCGAGGTTGAAAAGCGTCAGGCGATCTCGCAAGAGCGCGACCGGATCATGCTGGATCTGCATGACGGGATTGGGGGGCATCTGGTGTCGACGCTGGCCTATATCAAGGCCAATGATCTGGGCGATGCTAGGCTTGAACGGGCGCTTGAGGAAGCGTTGCGCGACCTCGCGCTGATGCTGGATTCGATGGAGAACACGGACAGTCTGGCGACGCTGCTTGGGATGCTGCGCACCCGGCTTGAGGGGCTTTTGGAAGAGCATGGGCTGGAATTTGACTGGCAAATCCACGGCGAGCCGGAGGTGCCAGTGCCCGGGCCGTCGCAAAACCTGCATGTGGCGCGGATCGTGCAGGAGGCGATCACGAATGTTATCAAACATGCCAAGGCCGATACGATCACGGTTTATGCGGACGAGGCGCGGATTGAGATTGCGGATAATGGTCGTGGGTTCGATCAGGTGGTGCAGGCGGCTTCGGGGCAGATCGGGCACGGGCTTTTGGGTATGAAGCGGCGGGCGCAGGCGCTTGGCGTTGATCTGACATTGCGCAGTGATGCGGATGGCACGCGGGTTCGGTTGGATTTTCCGCAAGAGGTGCGGCGGGCGGCCGAATAGGCGGTGGCGCGGGTTGCCAGTGTGGGATTTCGGTATTTTCAGACAAAAGAAGGCGGGGCCGTGGGGTTTCGGTGGGGCGCGTTAACCTTAATGCGGGGTTTATGCGGCCTGCAGGCTGGCGATGAGTTGGGCCTCTGACAGGGGTGTGGGGTTGCCTTTCATCGAAGAGGATGCGGCGGCAGCTTGGGCGATTTCTGCGTGTTGGTCAGGGTGCACGCCCATCTGTTCGAGCGTGGGTAGGCCGTGGGTTTTGGTGAAGTCTGGGAGGTCGCCAAGGGTGGTGGCGATGCGGGTTTGGACCTGGGCGATTTTGGGATCGTCGGGGAGCATTTCTGCGTTGGTTTTGAGGACGGGGGCGAGGAGTGCGCCGCAGACGGCGCCGTGGGGGGCGGGGGTGAGGCCTCCGATGACGCCGGCGAGGCCGTGGACGGCGCCGAGGCCGGAATTGGCGAGGGCGATGCCGGAGGTGAGGGCAACATGGGCGAGGGTGTCGCGGGCGTTTTGGTCTTCGTGCTGCATTAGGGTTTTGAGGGCTTGGAGGCCCAGCGGGATGGCGGGTTTGCACAGCGCGTCAGTGAGGGGGGTGGCCTTGGCGGAGATGTAGGGTTCGATCACCTGGGTGATGGCGTCGAGGCCGGAGGCGAGGGTGATGGCTTTGGGACAATTGTCGGTAAGCGCGGGGTCGATGAGGGCGAGGGTGGCGAGCATGCGGTCGTCGCGCAGGGAGACTTTGCGTTGGTGCGTGGGGACGCCGATGACGGCGTTTTTGGTGGCTTCCGCGCCGGTGCCGGAAGTTGTCGGGATCGCGATAAAGGGGAGCGGGTTTGTGGTGAGCGGCAAGCCCTTCCCCACGACTTCGAGGTGGTCGAGCGGGTCAGATTTGGTGGGGATCAGGGCGGCGAGGGCCTTGGCGAGATCGAGGGGGGCGCCGCCGCCGATGCCCACCACCGCGTCGATGTTTTTGGGGCGGAGGGTGGTGAGGGCGTCTTCGAGCATTGGGAGTGTTGGCTCGGACGGGCAGGGGAGGGGGTGGACCTGCGCGCCTGCGGTGTGGAGGGCGTCGATGAGCCACCGCGCGCGTTTGGGATTTGCGCCGTGGATCAGGGCGATGGTCGTGCCGTGGGCCGTGATGTGCTTGGCGGCGGTGGCGCTGGCCCCGCGCCCGAAAATGATCTTGCGCGGGGTTTGGAGCGTGTAGGGTTTCATACGGTCAGCGTCGCGGCGACGGCTTTTTTCCAGCCGTTGTATTTGGTGGCGCGGTCGGCGTCGGACATGGCGGGTGTGAACTGGCGTTCGAGCGCCCATGTGGCGGCGAACTCGTCCATGGCGGGGTAGAGGCCGGCGCGTTGACCGGCGAGCCAGGCGGCTCCAAGTGCGGTTGTTTCGAGAACTTCGGGGCGGTCAACGGGGGCGCCGATGATGTCGGAGAGGAATTGCATGGCCCAGTCGGACGCGCTCATCCCGCCATCGACGCGGAGGACGCCGTCGCCACCTTCGGCGGACCAGTCGGCATGCATGGCTTCCAGCAGATCGCGGGTTTGGTAGCCCACCGATTGCAGCGCGGCGCGGGCAAGCTCTTCGGGGCCGGAATTGCGGGTCAGGCCGTAGATCGCACCGCGGCATTTGGCGTCCCAATAGGGCGCGCCGAGGCCCACGAAGGCAGGGACGAGGATGACGTTTTGGCTGTCATCGGCCTTTTCGGCGAGAGGCTGGGTTTCTTTCGCCTCACGGATGATTTTGAGGCCGTCGCGGAGCCATTGGACGACCGCGCCCGCGATGAAGATGGAGCCTTCGAGGGCGTAGGTGGGCTTGCCGTCGAACTGATATGCGATGGTGGTGAGCAGGCGGTTTTGGCTGGTCACGGGGGTGTCGCCGGTGTTCATCAAGGCGAAACAGCCGGTGCCGTAGGTGGATTTGAGCATACCCGGCTGGAAGCAAGCCTGCCCGACAGTGGCGGCTTGCTGATCGCCCGCGACGCCGAGGATCGGGATTTCGCGGCCGAAGAGATCAGCGCGGGTGGTGCCGAAATCGGCGGCGCAGTCTTTGACTTCGGGGAGCATCTGCATCGGGATGTCGAAGAGCTTGGCGATGGTGGTGGACCAGCGGCCTTTGCGGATGTCGTAAAGCAGGGTGCGGGCGGCATTGGTGGCGTCGGTGACGTGGGATTTGCCGCCAGTGAGCTTCCAGATGAGGAAGCTGTCGACGGTGCCGAACAGCAGATCGCCCGCTTCGGCCTTGGCGCGGGCGCCGTCGACATTGTCGAGGATCCATTTGAGTTTCGTGGCGGAGAAGTAGGGGTCGAGCAGGAGGCCGGTGCGGTCGGTGAACATCTGCTCGTGGCCTGCGTCGCGCAGCTCGCGGCAGAAATCGGCGGTGCGGCGGTCTTGCCAGACGATGGCGTTGTGGACAGGCTTGCCGGTGGTGCGGTCCCAGACGACGGTGGTTTCGCGCTGGTTGGTGATGCCGATGGCGGCGATGTCCTCGGGCTTGAGGCCCGATTTTTCGAGGGCGGAACGGCAGGTGCCAGCGGTGGAAGACCAAAGGTCGTTCGGGTCATGTTCGACCCAGCCCGATTGCGGGAAGTGCTGGGGGAATTCCTCTTGCGCGGTGGCGGTGATTTTCATGTCCGCATCAAAGACGATGGCGCGGCTGGAGGTGGTGCCTTGGTCGATGGCGAGGATGTGGGTCATGGCGGTGTGCCTTTGGGTTTTCGCAGAGGATCGTGGGAAACGCGGTTGCTTTCAAGTGCTGAGGGCATCGCCCGACCTGGGGGGCGTTTGATCCGGTTTTTCGATGCGGGTCGTCCCCAGATTTGAAACGGGTTTTCTGGTTTCAGTGGTTGAAAATCGCCCTCCGGGGTGAGGTCGGGCGATGCCCGGCGGTGTCGCCGGGCGGGGCGTTTGGTTGGCGGTGGTTTGTTGAAACGAAAAACGGCAGGGGCGTTGCCGCCCCCACCGTCAGGGAGATTCCCTTAGTTCTGCCAGGACTGGATCAGCTCATCATAGGCGATGGTGATCGGCTCTTCGTCCTCGTTCTCCAGCTTGGGCTTCGGCGAGCCGGGCTGAGAGAGCCAGTACTCGGGGTCCTGTTCCTCGTTCATGACGGGGCCCAGATCACCCTGGACGCCTGCGCGCTCAAGACGTTCAAGAACCGACTCTTGGGCTTCGCAAAGCGCGTCGAGGGCTTCCTGAGGCGTTTTCGCACCGGACATCGCATCACCGATGTTCTGCCACCACAGCTGTGCCAGACGCGGGTAGTCGGGCACGTTCGTGCCGGTGGGCGACCACTGGACACGGGCGGGGGAGCGGTAGAACTCGATCAGGCCACCCAGCTTGTCGGCACGCTCGGTGAAGTGGTCCGAGTTGATCGTGGACTCGCGGATGAAGGTGAGGCCCACGTCGGACTTCTTCAGATCTACGGTCTTGGACGTGACGAACTGCGCGTAAAGCCATGCGGCCTGGGCGCGGTCGACGGGGGTCGACTCCATCAGCGTCCAGGAGCCAGCGTCCTGATAGCCGATCTTGGTGCCTTCTTCCCAGTAGACGCCGTGGGGCGAGGGGGCCATGCGCCACTTGGGCGTGCCGTCCTCGTTCATCACCGGCAGGCCGGGCTCGACCGTGGCCGCGGTGAAGGCGG
>JBCBHS010000043.1:0-10359 GCA_038525395.1 Pseudomonadota bacterium
GGCGGCAACGCTGGCCGCCCGCCTCAGCGCTGCCGAAGAGGCGCTGGATGGGGGCACCGCGGCATCTGCGGCCTTGCAGACCGAACTGGGCGCTGCCCAAGCCGCCCTGGCCACGCGCGAGGCGGAACTGACCGAACTGGCGGAACAGCTCGAGGCCGCCCGCGCAGGCCGCGCAGCATCCGCCGCAGAGGTGGCCGATTTGCAGGCGCGCATGACCACGCTCGAGGCGCGCATGGCCGCATCCAACCTAGAACTGACCGACATCCGCGACCGTCTGGCCGCCGCCGTCGCCGCCAAGGCCGCGGCAGAGGGGCAGGCCCGCGCGCAAGAGACTGACCTGAGCGACCTGCGCACGCAACTCGCCGCGGCCATTGCGGCCCGCGACGCCGCCCTGACCGACGCCGAGGCGGCAGGCAGCAGCAATGCAGAGGTGCGCGCCCAACTGGCCGCGGCCCTCGCCGCCAAACTGGCCGCGGAAACCGAATTGACCAGCCTGGGCGCGGACACGGCAGAAACGCGCGCCGCCCTCGTCGCCGCCCTGGCCGAAAAGGCCGCTGCCGAAGAGGCGTTGCTGGCGCAACAAACCGATGCCGACCGCCAGGCCGCCCTGTTGGCCGCCGCGCGCGATGCCTTGAGCGCCGAAGAGGCCGCAACGCTCGAAGCGCAACGGCAGACCGAGTTGTTGAACCAGCAGGTCGCGGCCCTGCGCGAGCAGTTGGGCCAATTGCAAGCGCTGCTCGACGATGCGGTCGCACGGGATTCGGCCCGCAACGTGCAGTTGCAATCGCTGGGCTCCGAGTTGAACACCGCACTCGCCCGTGTCGCCGCCGAAGAACGCCGCCGCCGCGAATTGGAAGAGGCCGAGCGCATCCGCCTCGAAGAAGAGCGCAAGGCGCTGGAGGCCGAGGCGCAGGATCTCGAACGCTACCGGTCAGAATTCTTTGGTCGGTTGCGCGACGTTTTGGGCGTCCAAGACGGCGTGCGGATCGTGGGCGACCGCTTTGTCTTTTCTTCCGAAGTGCTGTTCCCGCCGGGTGGCGCCGAACTCTCGGATGCAGGCGCGGACGAGATTGCCAAGATCGCGAGCATCCTGCGCAACATCGCCGGGGACATCCCGCCAGAGATCAACTGGGTGCTGCAAGTTGACGGGCACACCGACAACGTGCCCCTGTCCGGCCAGGGCGAATTCGCGGACAATTGGGAGCTGAGCCAGGCGCGCGCGCTGTCTGTGGTGCGCTATATGGTCAATTTCCTGGGCCTGCCGCCGGATCGCCTCTCGGCCAATGGGTTTGGGCAATATCAGCCGATCAACCCCGCCGATACCGCTGCGGCACGGGCGCAGAACCGGCGGATCGAGCTGAAGTTTACCGAAAAATAGCGCCTAGCGCACCGCCACACGTCCGCGTTCGCTGTTGATCACGCGCGCACCGCGCATCAGCGTGACCGTGCCCGAATAGGTGCCGCGCGGCCAGGCGTTGGTCGTCAGCCGCTTGCCCACGGCGCGAAAGAACTGCGCCTGGTTTTTGTCCAGCGTCACCGTCTCGTCCATGAAGGCGCCCTGCGGTCCGGTGATCTGCAGGCGCATCTGATCACCCGCCTTGCCGCCAAACGCATAGCCAAAGATCACCAGCGCGGGCGCGTCCACGGGCAGTGTCGCCGCCGCCGCGCGCCCGGCCTTGACGTCGTCAAAGCGTGGGACCGCATCGGCAAACCCCACGGTCAGCACGCCACCGGGGCGGTAGGGCACAGGGGTCTGCCAAAGGGTTTGGGTGCTGGGGGCGTTGCAGGTGATCGTGCCGTCGGGGTCAAAGGGGTCGACCACCTCGCCATCCTTGCGGACGGTCAGGTGCACGTGCGGAAATTGCGTTCGCCCAGACAGGCCGACCTGGCCTAGCACGGTGGATTTGCGCACCCGGTCGCCCTTGGACACCTGGATCGAGCCGCGTTTGAGGTGGCAATATTGCGTCGTCCAGCCGCCACCGTGGTCGACCATCACCCCATTGCCGCACTCGCGCCCGCTCAGCCGGGCGCTGTCGCCCGTGCGAAACAGGCGGTCTTCCATCCCGTCGCGGGTGGCGCGGACGGTGCCAGGGGCCGCGGCGATCACATTCACCCCTCGCCGCATCTGTTCGAGCGAGCGCAAGGCAAAGTCGGTGCCCTGATGGGTGTTGTAGCTGAGGTTGGAGCAGCGGAAATCCATCGATTTGCCCGATGGATCGTGGTCCACATATTGCTGGACAAAGCAATCGGTGCCCAGGTCACAGTCAATCGGTGGGTTCAAAATGATATCCCTTGCCGCAAGCGGGCCTGCGGCAAGGGTTGCAAAGGCAGCGGCGACCAGCGTCGCGCGCATCAATCCGCTGTCAGCAGCGGCGGCTTGTCGCCCGACAGGCGCGGTTTGTCCGGGCCTTCGAGCTTGAGGTCCAACTCGCCGTTTTTCACGCCGACCTTGACCACA
This sequence comes from Pseudomonadota bacterium, assembly GCA_038525395.1. Taxonomy (GTDB): domain Bacteria; phylum Pseudomonadota; class Alphaproteobacteria; order Rhodobacterales; family Rhodobacteraceae; genus Tateyamaria. The sequence continues at coordinate 2,459 of JBCBHS010000043.1, forward strand.
CCGCCCTTCATCAGCTTGCCGAACAGCAACTCTTCGGCCAGCGGCTTTTTGATGTGCTCCTGGATCACGCGGCCAAGGGGTCGGGCGCCCATCTTGTCGTCGTACCCCTTGTCGGCCAGCCATTCGGCAGCGGGCTTGGTTAGTTCGATGGTCACGTTGCGGTCCATCAACTGGGCCTCAAGCTGGAGCACGAACTTTTCGACCACCGACAGGATGGTGGATTTGGCCAGCGGGGCAAAGCTGATCACGGCGTCCAGACGGTTGCGGAACTCGGGCGTGAACGTCCGCTCGATCGCGGCGGTATCCTCGCCCTCGCGGCGGTCGCGGCCGAAACCGATGGCGGCCTTGGCCATGTCCGCAGCCCCCGCATTCGAGGTCATGATCAGGATCACGTTGCGGAAATCCACCGCCCGGCCGTTGTGGTCGGTCAGCTTGCCGTGGTCCATCACCTGCAGCAGGATGTTAAAGACATCCGGGTGCGCCTTTTCGATCTCGTCCAGCAACAGAACGCAATGCGGATGCTGGTCAACGCCGTCGGTCAGCATGCCACCCTGGTCAAAGCCGACATAGCCCGGAGGCGCACCAATCAGGCGCGACACCGCGTGCTTCTCCATATACTCCGACATGTCGAAGCGCAGCATTTCCACACCCAGCGTATCGGCGAGTTGCTTGGCCACCTCGGTCTTGCCGACGCCGGTTGGACCCGCGAACAGGTAGTTGCCGATGGGCTTTTCCGGCTCGCGCAGGCCCGCGCGAGCCAGTTTGATGGCCGAGGACAGCGCGTCGATGGCGTTGTCCTGCCCGAACACGACACGTTTCAGCGACGCTTCGAGGTCTTTCAGCGTTTCGGCATCGTCTTTCGACACGTTCTTGGGTGGAATGCGGGCGATCTTGGCCACGACATTCTCGATCTCTTTGGTGCCGATGGTCTTGCGCCGCTTGGCGGCGGTGACCAGATGCTGTGCCGCCCCCGCCTCGTCGATCACGTCGATGGCGCTGTCGGGCAGTTTGCGGTCGTTGATATAGCGGCTGGCCAGCTCGACCGAGGTTTTGATCGCGTCGGATGTGTATTTGACGCCATGATGATCCTCGAAATAGGGCTTGAGGCCCTTGAGGATTTTTGTGGCATCTTCCACCGACGGCTCGTTCACGTCGATCTTCTGGAACCGGCGCGACAGCGCGCGGTCCTTCTCGAAATGCTGGCGGAACTCTTTGTATGTGGTGGACCCCATCGTGCGCAGCTTGCCACCCTGCAAGGCAGGTTTCAGCAGGTTCGACGCGTCCATCGCGCCACCCGAGGTCGCACCGGCACCGATGACCGTGTGGATTTCGTCGATGAACAGCACGGCGTCTTTGTGGTCTTCCAACTCGGTCACCACAGCCTTCAGCCGTTCCTCAAAATCCCCGCGATACCGCGTGCCGGCCAGCAGCGCGCCCATGTCGAGCGAATAGATGGTCGTGCCGGCCAGCACCTCGGGCGTTTCACCCGCAACGATCTTGCGGGCCAAACCCTCGGCAATGGCGGTCTTGCCCACACCGGGGTCGCCCACCAGCAGCGGGTTGTTCTTGCGGCGGCGGCACAGCACCTGGATGCAGCGCTCAACCTCGGAATCGCGGCCGATCAGCGGGTCGATATCGCCCTCGCGCGACTTTTCGTTCAGGTCCACGCAGTACTTGGCCAGCGCGCTTTCCTTCTTTTCGCCTTCGGTCACGCCTTGCACCTCTTCTTCGGGTTCTGGCGCACCCGACACCGGGCGGCTCTCGCCAAAGGCCGGGTCTTTGGCCACGCCGTGCGCGATGAAGTTTACCGCGTCATAGCGCGTCATGTCCTGCTCTTGCAGGAAGTAGGCGGCATTGCTCTCACGCTCGGCAAAGATGGCGACCAACACGTTGGCGCCCGTCACCTCGGTCCGACCCGAGGACTGCACGTGGATCGCCGCGCGTTGGATCACGCGTTGGAAGGCGGCGGTTGGCACGGCCTCTGACCCGTCGATGTCGGTGACCAGGTTCGACAGGTCATCGTCGACAAATTCGTTCAACGTGCCGCGCAGGTCGTCAATGTCGACCGAACAGGCCTGCATGACGCGGCGGGCGTCGGGTTCATCGATCAGGGCAAGCAACAGATGTTCGAGCGTCGCAAATTCGTGCCGGCGTTCGTTGGCCAGCGCAAGCGCCTGATGAATGGCTTTTTCCAGTGTGGTCGAGAATGAAGGCACGTCAGTGCTCCTTATCGCTCGGGGTCGGGTGGGGGCATCAAGGGATATCGGGGCCCCGTACCAACCATGGCCTCATGTGTTTAAGTTTGGTTGAACAACGCGCAGCTTCAAGGCTTTTCTTTGCCTTGACCCTCACATTCTGCGTGAGGTGCGGGTTGGTGATCTCGATTTGGGCGTGCCGTTAGCGCAACCGTTTGCCAGCAGACTGTCACAAGTTAACTTTTCAGAACTTGTCTTTTCTGGCTCGGATCTCGGTAAACACGTCCGCGGGGTCTGCCCCGGTCATGCCCAGATGGGCCTGGATCGCGGGGTCGTGGGCGCGCAGAAACGGGTTGGTGGCCAATTCTTGGGACAGCAGGGACGGCACCGTGGGGGTGCCCGCCGCGCGTTTGTCGGTCACCTCCTGCACCCGCGATATAAGGTCGGGATTGTCAGGATCAATGGTCAGGGCGAACGCCGCGTTGGCGGCGGTGTACTCGTGGCCCGAACAGACGACGGTGTTCCCGGGCAGGGCGGCCAGCTTTTGCAGGCTGGCGTGCATCTGCGGGCCTGTGCCTTCGAACAGGCGGCCACAGCCCAGGGCCATCAGGCTGTCGGCGGTGAACACCGCGGGCGCGCCGGGAAAGTGAAAGGCGACGTGGCCCAGTGTGTGGCCCGACACGTCGATGACCGCGCCGACCTCTGATCCGATGGTGACGCTGTCGCCCTCGGCCACCTTCACGTCCAGCGCAGGCAGGCGGTGCGCGTCGGCAGCGGCGCCCACAACGCGGGCAGGGTGCTGGGCCAGCACCTCGGCCAGCCCGTCGACATGGTCGTAATGGTGATGGGTGATCAGCACATCCGTCAGGGTCCACCCCGTCTCTTCCAATGCCACCAGAATCGGCGCGGCCTCGGGGATGTCGACCAGCGCCGTGGCCCCGCTGCTGGGGTCACGGGCCAGATACGCATAGTTGTCGGACAGGCAAGGGATGGTGCGGATGTCGAGGGGCATGGCATTTACGCTTTCTTGCGGTAGGTGTATTCCAAAGGTGGGCCGCGCGCCCGCCGAGGGCAAGAGCCGGGGCCGCCATCACATGCATCTCGACGTACAGGACCTGCGCAACTTTTATTACCGCAGCGCGCTGGGGCGCTCGGCGCAGGCGTCGCTGCGGCGGCGGCTGCGCGACATCTGGCCCGAGGCCAAGGGCCAGACCGTGGTGGGCTTTGGCTTTGCCGTCCCGCTGTTGCGCCCCTATCTCGCCGATGCGCGCCGGGTGGTGGCGCTGATGCCGGGGCCGCAAGGGGTGATGCCTTGGCCTGCGGACGCCTCCAACGTGTCGGTTCTGACCGAAGAAACGTTGTGGCCGCTGGAAACCGGCCACGTCGACAAGCTGATCATGCTGCACGGGCTCGAAACATCCGAACGCGCCTATGACCTGCTCGAAGAGGCGTGGCGCGTCCTTGGCCCCGGCGGCAAGGCGCTGTTTATCGTCCCCAACCGCGCAGGGCTCTGGAGCAGGCGCGACCGCACCCCCTTTGGCTTTGGCCGCCCCTATTCGGCCAGCCAGCTAGAGACGCAGCTGCGCAAACACCAGTTCCTGCCCGAACGGCACGTGGGCGCGCTCTACCAGTTTCCCTCGTCCAAGCGGTGGTGGATGAAATCTGGGGCGATGTTCGAAAAGGTGGGGCGCACGATGCCCGGGATGTTTGCAGGCGGCGCCTTTATGGTTGAGGCGTCCAAGCTGGTCTATCCGCCCAAGGGCAAGGTGATCCGCTCAACGGCGAAGCGCCAGACGGTGCCGCAGGGTGTCACAGCACCCATTGCCGGACGGATGTAGCCGCTAGGACGTCGGCGGCCCCTTGCGGCATACCGCGTCCACGTCTGGGGTCAAACCATCGGGCACCATCTGAAACTGGTGCTGCATCATCAGCCCGTCCGCCCCCCACACCTGAAAGACCCACGTGCCCGTGACCTCTTCGAACGCGTCTTCCATGCCGTAGCCGATGTATTGCTGCGTGCCGGGGATGACCTCGATCTGCCAGGTCTGCACCGTCCGGCCATCCGCCCCCATGGGCGGGTGCAGCACGGTGCCGGTCATCACGCTGTACCCCGCCGCGGCAGGGACATCGACCAGCACGCCAAAGCTGATGCCGGTGCGCGCAGGCACGCGGGCGGTGATGACGTCAAACGCCCTGCGCCCGTGCGTACCGCGCAGCACCTCACCATCGACCGTGTCCTCGCCTGCCACGATCTCTGCCGGGCCGATTTGGCACATCAGCCCGTGACCCAGATAGGCCAACGGCGGCGCCACAAAATCCGCCCGCTGCGCGCTTGCCGCACTGGCGCAGGTCAACGCCGCGGTGACACAGACTGCGCGCACAATGCGCGCCCAAATGCTCTGCTGCATGCCCATCTCCACTCCGCTGCACTGCCCGATGGCGCAGCTTGGCGACAGGACCGACCCCAAGTCAACCGGCTGGCAAGCGCCGTATACGCGCGTGCACCAGACGCAAAATTGACGGCTTTTTGCGCAAAGCCCGCCGCGTGCCCTGCGGAATCGGATGGAAAATCGCGTCTTTTGTGACGGATTCCTGACAAGGAAAGGTGGCCAAACCGTCGCAGTTGCCGCAATGCACTGAAATCAAACAAAAACTGCAAAATTCAGCGCGCGCTAACACATGTTGCGGGGTGGTGCACCCTCTGCTACATCCCCCCTGATTTCCGCGCTTTGACCCAAATCAAGGCGTACCAACGTCCTCGAACCACGCCATCTTGTGGGTCACCGAGGCCAAGACATCGAAAGGGTGGACGTGTCCGAACCAGCTTCGATCTCCACAGGCATCGCCGCACGCTATGCGACGGCCGTATACGAAATCGCGAAAGAGCGTGATACCGTCAAAAACCTCGAAGCCGACATCGCGACGCTGTCCGGGGCGATGGCAGAGAGCGCCGATTTCAACGACCTGATCTTTTCGCCCGTCTACAGCCGGGATCAACAGCGCGACGCCGTGCTGGCCATCGGCAAAAAGGCGGGGATCAAGCCGCTGATGTCGAACACGCTGGCGCTGATGGCGGAAAAGCGGCGCCTGTTCGTGCTGCCGCAACTGCTGACGGCCCTGCGCCAGGTCATCGCCGAAGACAAAGGCGAAGTGACCGCAGACGTCACCTCGGCCCAGGCGCTGACCAAGGAACAGTCGGACAAACTGGCCCAGACACTGGCCGCCCGCATGGGCAAAGACGTGTCCATCAATGCGACCGTCGATGAAAGCCTCATCGGCGGTTTGATCGTAAAAGTGGGCTCCAAGATGATCGACACCTCGATCCGCTCCAAGCTCTCTTCCCTCCAGAATGCAATGAAAGAGGTCGGATAAATGGGTATCCAAGCAGCAGAGATTTCTGCGATCCTGAAGGACCAGATTAAGAATTTTGGTCAAGAAGCCGAAGTGGCCGAAGTCGGCCGCGTCTTGTCGGTGGGTGACGGGATTGCCCGTGTGTACGGCCTCGACAACGTCCAAGCCGGTGAGATGGTCGAATTCCCCGGCGGTATCCAGGGCATGGCCCTGAACCTCGAAAATGACAACGTGGGCGTCGTGATCTTCGGCTCCGACCGCGACATCAAGGAAGGCGACACAGTCAAGCGCACCAACGCCATCGTGGACGTGCCCGTGGGCGACGAACTGCTGGGCCGCGTCGTGGACGGCCTGGGCAACCCGCTGGACGGCAAGGGCCCCATCGGCGCCTCGGCCCGGTCGGTCGCGGACGTCAAGGCCCCCGGCATCATCCCCCGCAAATCGGTGCACGAGCCGATGGCGACCGGCCTCAAGGCCGTGGACGCGATGATCCCGATTGGCCGTGGCCAGCGCGAATTGATCATCGGCGACCGCCAGACCGGCAAAACGGCCGTGGCGCTCGACGCGATCCTGAACCAGAAATCCTACAACGACGCCGCAGGCGATGACGAAAGCAAGAAGCTCTACTGCGTCTACGTCGCTGTCGGCCAGAAACGCTCGACCGTGGCCCAGCTGGTGAAAAAGCTCGAAGAGAGCGGCGCGATCGAATATTCGATCGTCGTGGCCGCCACCGCGTCCGACCCCGCGCCGATGCAGTTCCTGGCGCCCTATGCCGCGACCTCCATGGCGGAACACTTCCGCGACAATGGCCGCCACGCGCTGATCATCTATGATGACCTGTCCAAGCAAGCCGTGTCCTACCGCCAAATGTCGCTGCTGCTGCGCCGCCCGCCGGGCCGCGAAGCCTATCCCGGCGACGTGTTCTACCTCCACTCGCGCCTGCTGGAACGGTCGGCCAAGCTGAACGAAGACAATGGCGCCGGATCGCTGACGGCCCTGCCGATCATTGAAACGCAAGGCGGCGACGTGTCGGCCTTTATCCCGACCAACGTGATCTCGATCACCGACGGCCAGATCTTCCTCGAGACGGAATTGTTCTACCAGGGCATCCGCCCCGCCGTGAACACCGGCCTGTCGGTGTCCCGCGTGGGCTCGTCGGCCCAGACCGATGCGATGTCGTCCGTGGCGGGCCCCGTCAAACTGTCGCTGGCCCAGTACCGCGAAATGGCGGCCTTTGCCCAGTTCGGCTCCGACCTGGACGCGGCCACGCAGCAGCTGCTGAACCGCGGCGCGCGCCTGACCGAGCTGATGAAGCAACCCCAGTACTCGCCCCTGACCAATGCCGAGATCGTGTGCGTGATCTTTGCAGGCACCAACGGCTACCTGGACAAGCTGCCTGTGGGCGACGTGGGCAAGTTCGAAGCGGGCCTGCTCAGCTTCTTGCGCAGCCAGAAATCCGACTTCCTCTCCTGGATCGCGAACGACGACCCCAAGTTCAAATCCGGTGAGAACGTCGACAAGATGAAGGCGGTTCTTGACGAGTTCGCGTCGACCTTCGCTTAATTTGGAGGTCGGGCAATGCCAAATCTCAAGGACCTGAAAAATAGGATCGAAAGCGTGAAATCCACGCGGAAGATCACCAAGGCCATGCAGATGGTGGCCGCCGCAAAACTGCGGCGGGCACAAGAAGCTGCCGAAATGTCGCGTCCCTATGCCGAACGGTTCACCGCCGTGATGGCCGGACTGGCCTCGGCCGCAGCAGGCTCGGACAGCGCGCCCAAGCTCTTGTCGGGCACGGGCGCGGACCAGGTGCAGCTGTTGGTGGTGATGACATCCGAACGCGGGCTCTGCGGCGGCTTCAACACCAACATCGCCAAACTGGCCCGTACCCACTCCATGCGCCTGCAGGGCGAGGGCAAGACGGTCAAGATTTTGACGGTCGGCAAAAAGGGCCGCGATCAGCTCAAGCGTGACTTTGGCGATGCGTTTGTCGGCCACGTGGATATGTCCGAGGTCAAGCGGATGTCCTACGCGGACGCGCAGGGCGTCGCCAAGGACGTGCTGGGCCGCTTTGACGCGGGCGCGTTCGACGTGGCGACGATCTTCTTTGCGCGGTTCCAAAACGTCGTGACGCAAATCCCGACGGCGCAGCAGATCATCCCCTTCGCAATCCCTGACGATTTCGAGGCGGGCGAGACGCTCTATGACTACGAACCGGACGAAGAGGCGATCCTCGCCGACCTTCTGCCGCGCGGCGTGGCCACGGCGATCTTTTCGGCCCTGCTGGAAAACGGCGCCTCGGAACAGGGTGCCAGGATGTCCGCAATGGACAACGCCACCCGCAACGCCGGCGAC
>JBCBHS010000044.1:0-10208 GCA_038525395.1 Pseudomonadota bacterium
CGAGGAAATTGCCGGCCACGTGGCCCACACCGATGGCGGCTGCGCCGGACCCGATTGCTGCGAGGCCTGCGCCGATATGTGCGAGTTCACCTTCCATGAGAATTCTCCTTACGATTGGAAGTTTGATGTTCGTAGGGTGGGCAATATGCCCACCAAACCTTTAGTGATGCGGGTGCAGTGCGTCCTTGAGATACACGCAAGTTAGAATGGTAAAGACGTAAGCCTGGATCGCTGACACCAGCACCTCGAGGCCGTAGATCGCCATGACACCGATGATCGCGACGGGCGCAATGGCCGCCACCTGGGCAAAGCCCGCGAACACCTTCAGAACCGCGTGGCCCGCCATCATGTTGCCCGCCAGACGGATGGAATGGCTGACCGGGCGCACGAAGTAGGAAATGATCTCGATAATCGCCAGGACCGGGCGCAGTGGCAGGGGCGCGCTGGCGACCCAGAAGAGGCTCAGGAACCCGGCGCCATTCTTGACAAAGCCCAGGATCGTCACGGCAAAGAACACGCCAAAGCCCAGGATCGCCGTCACCGCAATGTGCGATGTGGTGGTAAAGGACATCGGGATCAGGCCCAGGAAGTTGGCGCAGAGAATGAACATGAACAGCGTCATGATGTAGGGGAAATACTTGATCCCGTCCTTGCCGGTGACGTCTTCAACCATCTTGTAGACAAAGCCGTACATCAGCTCGGCAATCGATTGACCTCGGCCCGGCACAACCTCGCGCTTGGACGTGGTCAGGACCATCAACCCGATGATGGCCAGCACCGCCAGCGCCAGCCACAGCGTCACGTTGGTGATCGTGTACCAATGCACCGGATCGCCGACCTCGCCAAACAGCGGTTTGACAAGGAACTGGTCCATCGGATGGAACTCGAGGCCACCGCCCCCTTGCGCATCATCTGCCATCTGGCTCTCTCCATCTCCGCTCACCCGTTCGGGCGTTCATCTTGGTCTTCGTCTGCGGCCGCTTGGGCCTCTTGTCGGCTCTGAACTTCGGCGGCGCTGCGCATCATCGTTTTGACGCCGGCCGCTAGGCCCAGAAAAATAAACACGATCATGAACCAAGGCGTGGTGCCAAAAATGGCGTCCAACCCGTAGCCCATGCCAAAGCCGATCCCCAGACCAGCCACCAGTTCGATCACCATGCGCCAGGCAAGTTGCGCCTGGGAGTGCGCGTCCGGCGTGCGGGGCTTCGGCGCGTGGACCTCTTTGACGGCGTCAATCCGGGCGCTGAGCGCATCGAGTTTCGCCTTGTCGTCGGGGTCGGTCACGTGCCTTTGGTCCCGTCCTTTGGATGACGATGGGATAGGCCGGAGGCGGGGCTGAGTCAACGCGCCAGAGGCCTCGCGTCGGCGCCCCTTAAGTAACTGTTTTTTTGCATATTTTTAGAACAATGAAGAAGAGCGGCATCACGCCACAGGCAGACGGATGCCGCATTTGCAGCGGTTTTGATTATTCAACCAAGTGGTTGATCTTGGCTTGCGCGCAGCGGACCAGTGTGATCGAGCAGCCAGGCCCGCACCTGCCGCACCGCCTTGCGCCGCCCCGCCTGCCCGCTGGTCAGCAGGTGGAACGACCCCTGGCGAAAGCCGATGTCGGACACCCGCACGATGCGGCCTGCGGTTTCGTCCAAATGGGTGCCATCCGCCGCACCCAGATAGATGCCCGCCCCATGCACCGCCGCCTCGAGCGCGAGCGCCGCGCGCATGCGCCAGGGCGGGTCGGGCACCGCGACATCCCAACCTGCCTGCGCCACCCAGTCGATCCAGATATTCGACCCGCGGTCGCGGAACAGGGGCCGCGTGGTCAGATGATCCGGGCGCAGTACGTCGTTTTCCAGATAGCCAGGCGCGGCGAAGGGATAGATGGCGGCATCGCTCAACAGATCCGACGGCTCTTGCAACTGGCCTGTCTTCGCATAGCGGATCGCCAGATCGGCCTCGTAGCGGTCCAGATCGGCCAGCTCGTTCGAGCCGACCAGGCGCAGTTCGACCCCTGGCAGGTCGCGCTGGAACTTGGCCAGCAGCGGGATCACGATCTTGGCGGCAAACACCGGCTCGCTATTGACCACCACGCGGCCTGCGGGCGTGTCCGTCAGCCCCTCTGTCGCCTCGCCAATGACATCCAGCGCAGGCGTGATCCGGCTTAGGTAGTGCCCGCCCTCGGACGTCAGCGCGACGCCGCGCGCCGCGTCGCGGAACAGTTGGACGCCCAAGCGTTCCTCGAGCCCGCGCACATGGCGGCTGATGGCGGAATGGCTCACGCCCAGTTCTTCGGCGGCGCGGCTAAAGCTTTCATAGCGCCCGGCCGCCTCGAAGGCGCGTAGGGCATTCAGTGGGGGCAGGCTGCGGGACATGGCGTGTCTCGTACGGTTTTCGCACAAGTGGTGTCAGAGATCGGCGTTTGTGGCAAGGCCGCGCGCCGTCCATATTGGCCCCATACCCCACGTATATAGAGGTGTCTTATGCAACTCACTCGTTCCAACGCGCTTTTGCGCGCCCTGTCGGCCTGTGCCAAATTGTTTCACTTGCCGCGGCGCAGGCCTGCCCGGCCCGGCCCATCCCTACCGCCCCTATCGCCGCATATCGCGCGCGATATCGGCCTTAGCCCGTCGGACGAGGCGCGCCTGCGCCACCGCTGGCCCTCGCAAAGCACGCAGCATCCCTATCTCTGACCGCTTTCCACCTGCGGGCGCAGCCGGTATGACGGGACAATGGCACATCCGCTCGACACTGTCTTTTCTGCGCTCGCAGACCCCACGCGCCGCGCGATCCTGTCGATGCTGCTCGAGGATGACATGGCGGTCACCGACGTGGCCGAACCGTTCGAGATGTCGCTGGCCGCGATCTCGAAACACCTGACGATCCTGACGCGCGCAGGCCTGATCGCCCAGGAAAAGCGCGGGCGGGTCAAGTGGTGCAAGCTGCAGCCCGATTCGATGCGCGCAGCCAGCGTGTGGATGCAGGGCTTTGGCCAGTTCGAGCCTGTGCACCTCGACGCCTTCGAACGGTTTCTTGCCGCCGAACTGCCGGGCGGAGAGGCAAGCTGACCGACCGCCCGCCAGAGGCCCTGCCCGCCCCGCGCATCCGTGTCGTGCGGGGTGCGGTGGTGGTGCCGGAACGGCGCAGCCCAGACTTGGCCCATGGCGTGTTTGACGCCCGCGGCGCCTTTCTGCCGCTGTCCCGCGCCCGCCTGTCGCGCGACCGGCTGAGCGGTGTGCCAACGGCAGAGGCGCCGGTGCACAGGCTGCGCGGCACTTACCTTTATGCAGGCGTCAGTCACGACCATTTTGGCCACTTCCTGCTGGAAAGCCTGCCGCGCATCTGGGCGCTGGGTCAGCTGGACCGCCCGCCTGACGGCCTGGTCCTGCCCGCCCGCGCAGGCAAAGAGATGGGGCCGCCCCTGCCCAAACGCCTGGCCCGGCTGGTCCAGCGGCTATGCGGTGATCTGCCGGTGCATGTGCTGCCCGAGGCCACGCAGGTCGACCGGTTGATCCTGCCCAGCCCCGGCTTTGGCCACGGGCCTTGGCTGCGCGGTACGCCGGCCTTTCACACCCACGTGCAGGCACAGCTGCAAGACCTGGCCGTGGACGGGCACGCGCGCCTCTATCTCAGCCGCAGCCGGTTGAAACAGCCCGACAAGGCCGTGGACCAAGAGGCAGAGATTGAGGCGATGATGGAGGCCGCGGGCTATTTCGTCTTTCAGCCTGAACGCTTCCACCTCGACATCCAGTTGGGCGTGATGCGCGCGGCCCGCCAGATCGTGGGCGCCGACGGCTCGGCCTTTCACCTGGCTGCGATGGCGATGCGCCGGGACGCGCGTGCGGCGATCTTTCTGCGCCGCAACCGGCCCGAGATGTTGGCGTATCTGTCCTGGCAGATGCAGGGCTTTGCCGGGGTCACGCCCACCTGCATCGACGCGCGGGCGCGGCCGTTGCCCATGACAACGCCTGCGCCGCTGGATTTGGGGGTGCTGCGCCGCGCGCTGGAGGACGCGGGATTTCTTTAGTCGGCCAAGGCGGCTGCATTTTGCGCCGCATCCAGCAGATCGTAGCCGGTCAGCGAGATATCCAGCGCCGCCCGCGCCCAGCCATCGCCGCTGTGCCACATCGGCTCTGTCAACAGCTTGACGTCTTCGACCCCCAGCGAAGGCACGGTCCAGCCCATCGAATGCGACAGCGCCAGGCGCACGCCGGGCTTGGGGTTCAGGCCTGGCGCCACGTTCCGCGTACCCATCTTCAGGTGGTGGGCGATGTCCCAATGCGCCACGACGCCGTCCACCCGTGTCGCCACCCAACAGTGCATATCGGTGGTCGAGGTCCGCTTTTCCGCCGGGATGAAATAGCCGGTGACATAGCCCGCGGCGACCCCCGCTGCGCGCAGGCCCGACACCAGGTAGGTGTTGATATCCACGCAGGACCCGGTGACCATGTCGCACAGTTGCGGGATGGCTTCGGCGCCTTCGTAAAACTTTTCAACCGTGTGGCCGTATTCGAACAGGCGCGTCACGTGATCGACAAAGCCAGCCACGCCGCGCGCCGCGACGATCTCGCGCGCCTCGGACGCCAGCGCCGGGGTCGGATCGATATAGCGGCTGCGATGCGGGACAAACATCGGCTCGGGGTAAGCCGCAGGCACCGCATCATAGGCATAGCGCAGGGTCACAGCCTCTGCCGTTGGGGTCAGAACCAAGACTCTCTGGCCCAGCGTCGCCTCTTCCAGCACCTCCTGGCGCGCGCCATCGACGGTCACGTCCAGGCACCGCCCCGCGGGTGAGGACAGGCCGACAGGGGCCACAAGAACACCGGCCTGATCGACGGCAACACGGACAGCGATTTCAATCATGCGTCCTCATACCCCCGGCCATGCAACAGGACTGTGACAGCGCTCAGGCCGCCACGCGTTCGTCATCGCGCAGCAGCATCAGCAGGGCAACCACGGTCAACACAACACCGCCCAGCACCAGCGCGCGCGGCACGCCGTTGCCCAGCGCGACCTCCCATCCGATCACCCAGGACGGGGTCAGATAGGTATAGGCCATCACCTTGGCCGACGGCAGGCGCAGCGTCGCGAACTGCAGCAGAACAAAGGTCGACGCCGAGGCAAAAAGCGCAATATAGACCAGCGTGATCCACACGATGGGCGGCAGCGCGGCCCAGTCCGTCACGCGCAAATCGCCCCAGCCATAGGCGGTCAGCAAAAGCGCCCCCGCCACGAGGACGCCAAAGGTAAAGATCAGCGCAGGCTCGCCCCGGTTCAGCTTGCGCACCAGCGGGGTATAGACGGCGTGGCTGACGCAGCCAAAGAAATAGATGACCTCGCCCCGCCCCACCTCGAATGCCAGCGCTGCCGACAGGTCCGCGCGAAAGATCACCCACAGCGCCCCCGCCGCCCCGATGGCCAGCGCCAGCGCCATGCGCGGGGTCGTGATCTGGCGCAGCAGCAGCCAGCCAAACACGCCCGACATCACTGGCGTCAGGGTAAAGACTGCCGCCGCACTGACCGGCGCCGCGGTCTTGAGGCCCTCGAACATCAGGACAAAATAGACGGCGAAAAAGCCGCCCAACACCAGATAGCGCCAGGGCGCTTGCAGGGCCGACCGCGGCAGGCCACCGGTCGCCAACACGGCCGCACCGATGACACAGGCCGCCAGACCAAAACGGGCCGCGTTCAGGGCGGCAGGCGCAATTTCGTTGGCCGCCATCGCGCCCAGGGAAAACGACCCCGCCACCAGTGCGGAAAAGGCCAGCATCGCAGCATGGCCCTGCAAGGCCGGGCTCACAACACCTGCCAGTCTTTGGACTTGTCTTTCAGAAAGGTGAGAAAGGCCTGCACCTTGTTCGTGCGGTGCAGATCGACATGGGTGACCAGCCACAAGGGCGCCGACCAGTCCGCGCGCGGCGTCATGATCTCGACCAGATCGGGGTTTGCCCGCGCCTCCAGCACCGGGACAAACCCAATGCCCGCACCTGCCAGCACCGCCGCCTCGAGCGCGCGGACGTCCGTGGACCGAAAGGTAATGTCCTCCTCGCGCACCTGCGACCGCAGCCACTTGTGAAACGGCGCCCGGTTGTCGGCCGCATCATGGCTGACAAAGCGGTGCCCGGTGCAGCTGGCGATATCCTCGGGGTGGCCATGGCGCGCAATGTAATCCCGCGTGGCGTACAGACCGACCGACGCCCGCACAAAGGGCTGCACAACATTGTCCGGCTGATCCGGCGCATTGCCCGCGCGCACCGCCACATGCGCCTCGCCGTATTCCAGGCGGAACAGGCGGTCGCCTGTCAGATAGCGCACAATCACCTCCGGGTGCGCTTGCTGAAAGGCGGTCAGCACCGGCGCCATACGCGGCGCGAGACTGACCAGAGAGGTCACAACCAGCTCGCCCGACACCTCCTTGCCGCGGCCCTTGATGCGGCCCGACAATTGGTTGAACTGATCGTCCGTCGCCTGGGCGACGCGAAACAGATCATCGCCCGCCTCGGTGGGCGTATAGCCGCGCGCATGGCGCTGAAACAGCTTGACGCCCAGCCGCCCCTCCAGCGCGTCGATATGGCGGATGACCGTGGCGTGGTGCACGCCCAACACATCCGCCGCCCCGCTGACCGTGCCCATGCGCGCCACGTGATAGGCGGTCTTGATCTCGTCCCAATTGTCCATCACGCCCCTCGATCCCTGATGTGCGCTCGCAAACATGATATGTTGAGTTTCAGGAATTGCGTTCGATTTTGCAAGGCTCAAATATCACGGCAAGTCAGACATCCACAGCAGATCAAGGACACCAGACCATGACAACCCTGCACATCGACAGCTCCGCCCGCACCACAGGCTCGGTCACCCGCGACCTGTCCGCCCGCATTGCGGCTCAACTGGGCGGCGACGTGATCCGCCGCGACCTGGCCCAGGCCCTGCCGCAGATATCCGAGGCTTGGGTGGGCGCAAATTTCACCCCCGCCGATCAGCGCGACGCGACCCAGCGCGATACGCTGGCCCTGTCCGACACGTTGGTGGAAGAATTGAAATCCGCCGATACCATCGTCATTGGCGTGCCGGTCTATAACTTCGGCGTGCCTGCCGCGCTCAAGGCCTGGATCGACCTGGTGGCCCGCGCAGGCGTCACCTTTCGCTATACCGAAACCGGCCCCGTCGGCCTGCTGACGGGCAAACGCGCCATCCTCGCCGTGGCCACCGGCGGCACCCAGGTGGGCAGCGACATCGACTTTGCCACCGGGTATCTGCGCCACGTGCTGGGCTTTATCGGGATCACGGATGTCGAGGTGATTGCCGCCGACCGCGTGATGGCCCAAGGCGAGGCCGCCATCGCCGCCGCCCACAAACGCATCGCGGACATCGCCGCGTAAACGCGCGCTAGCGCACAAAAAAGCCCCCGCCGACAGCAGGGGCTTTTTTGTCAGTGACAATGCACGGGCTGCGACCCGCCATGGCAACACTGCCCGGGGGGTGAGCTTTTGCGGCAACCGCCGCTATGGGCCACAGCACCGCTGGGCGTGGTCCATCCCAAAGCGCCGGCAGTAATGGGGGCTGCCGTGATCATCACCGCCACTGTGCAAACAACACTCATAAATCGTGTCAAAGACTGTCCTTTCAAAAACATAAATCAATCAAAGCCCCACGACGGACGACGTAATGTCGGCGCAACGGAATTGATTAACGAAACGTTAACGCCCAGGAACACGCTTCGGTTCCCATTCTTGTTTGCGTTTCCCCCGGGCGCTAGCCTGCCGACATGACCGTGCTGCGCAACCTGCCCTCGCAACTGATCCTCGCCCACGCGCCCTGGCTGCTGGGCGGCGGACTGATCGTGTGCATCGTGGCCTGCGCCGCTGCGGGGCTTGCGCTGATCATGCATGGCGAGGTCGCGGGCCTGGCCACGGTGGCCCTGGGCGCCGGCGTGCCGCTGGCGATATTTGCGCTCGCGATCAAGCGCGACCAGGTGATCTTTGACGCCCACAGCGGCACCGTCACGCTGCAACGCCGCACGCTCTTTGCCTACCGCTGCCACAGCCACCCGCTGCGCCAGGTCCGGCGGGCCGAGGTCGAGACGTTTTCGGACACCGCCCGCCCCACGCTCACCTTTCACGACGCCACACCGCCCTATCCGCTGGTCGAGGCCTATGCCTCCGGCAACGGCCCCACGCGCGCGGCAGATCAGATCAACGACTGGCTCCGCGCCCAGCGCCGCAGCGCGGCCTAGCTATCGGCCACCCCAAATTTGCGCCTCATCCCAGCCCAGTTCGGCAAAATCCGGCGCCCGCCGGTCGGCATCCCAGTCCCAGGCCATGTAAAATTCGTCCAACTGAGGCGGTGCCACATCCGTCTGGCTTAGCAGCCCGTGCACCTGGCCACGGTGGTGGATCTGGTGCTGGATCAGATGCAGAAACGTCCGGTCAAACCGCTCTTCCTGCATGCCAATGCTGCGCGGCATGCGGATCACGCGCGCGGGGTCCGACAGGGTCGCGTCCTCGGTCACCGCGATCAGGCGCTGATCGATCGCCCGCTGCGCCGCGCGCAACTGGGCCATCTCGGGATGCGGCACCGCCGCGTCAAAGGCCGCGCGCCCCATGCACGCCCCTTCCAGGGCCGAGACATAGAACCAGTCCACGATCAGGATGTGGTTCAACGCCGCGATGATCGAGCCAAAGAAAGACGGGCGCACCGCCGCCAACGCCTCGGGCGACAGCTGCGCACAGGCGCGGTGCAGCCGGTGGTTGGCCCAGGCGTTGTTATAGGCTTGGGGGGCAAAGAGGTCGGGCACGGGCATCACCTCGCAAGGCTCTATCGGGTCCAGCCTACGCCGCTGCGCCGCAATTGCAAACAGCCCGCGCCATACCGCCAGTGGCAAAGCCGCGCCGATGGTCCACAACCGTATTGCACGCCCGCCGCCACCCCTGTTTGATCGGGGATATGTCTATGCCAGCGCCGCTCGACACCCCCCGGCTGCACCTGCGCGCCCCGGTGCAGGCTGATGTGGCGGCGATGTGCGGCCTGTTGGGGGATGCGCAAGTGCGCCGCTTCCTCGGCGGTCCGCTGCCCGCCGCGGCCCAAGCAATGCACGCCCAGGCCTATGTCCAACAGCCCGCAGGCACCACCGCCTGGGCCATCCAACTGCGCGCCAGCGGGCAGATTGTGGGGCTGATCGAGTTGGGGCCGCACAAGGACGGCACCGACCACGAACTGTCCTACCAACTGTTGCCCGCCATCTGGGGCCAGGGCATCGCGACCGAAGCCGCGCGCGCCGTGCTCGACCGCAGCCGTGCCGCCGCTGCACTGCCCCGCGTGATTGCCGAGACGCAAGCCGCCAACACCCGCTCCCGCGCCCTGCTCACGCGGCTCGGCATGGCCGAGTTGCACAGGCTGCACCGCTATGGCGCGGCGCAGGTGATCTATACCACACACCCTTGACTCGCGCGCCGCACTGGCATAGCCCGCGCCCAATACCCGGAAGCTTTTGCCTTCCGGTCCCTTGGCCTTGTCCGGGATCGCCCTCCGTCAGCGCGTTGCGCCCACGGGGGCGCACCTGCTTTGTCGTCGCGCACACGGCGGCGTATCTGTTTTGCGAAAGCCGTTCTCTCGGGGACGCTTTTCATTTCGGTCCAGCGCTTGGGGTCCCCACCGTCTGTGCTTAGGTTCAGGCAAACGTCAACGGTCGCACAGGAGCATGGCCCATGTTTGAAAATCTCTCCGAACGCCTCTCCGGTGTCTTCGACCGGCTGACGAAACAGGGCGCCCTGTCCGAGGAAGACGTAAAAACCGCCCTGCGCGAGGTCCGCGTCGCCCTGCTCGAAGCGGACGTCTCCCTGCCCGTCGCCCGCGACTTTATCAAAGCGGTCCAAGATCAGGCCACAGGCCAGGCCGTCACCAAATCGGTCACCCCCGGCCAGCAGGTCGTCAAGATCGTGCACGATGCTCTGATCGACACGCTTACGGGTGAGGGCGAACCGGGCGCCCTGAAAATCGACAGCCCGCCCGCGCCCATCCTGATGGTCGGCCTGCAGGGCGGCGGTAAAACCACCACCACGGCCAAGCTGGCCAAGCGCCTGACCGAACGGGACGGCAAGCGCGTGCTCATGGCCTCGCTCGACGTCAACCGGCCCGCGGCCATGGAACAGCTGGCGATCCTGGGCCAGCAGATCGGCGTCGACACCCTGCCCATCGTCAAGGGTCAGGACCCCGTC
>JBCBHS010000045.1:0-9749 GCA_038525395.1 Pseudomonadota bacterium
CCGGTTTTGACGTCTACCGGAAAGCGGCCATGCACGCTGTCATATTGCAGCAGGTGGGCGTTGGTCTCGACCGGGCCCAGATCGTTGATGGCGATCACCTCGATATCGGTGCGCCCGCTTTCCACGATGGCGCGCAGAATGTTGCGGCCGATGCGGCCAAATCCGTTAATGGCGACTTTGATGGCCATGCTATCCCCCAAATTAGGTGTCGATGCGCAGTTTCAGACGCCCGCAGATCGCGGCGCGCGCCGTTATCGCTAACAAATGCAGTTGGCGGGATTTGTCAACCGGGCAGGGGCGGGGGCGCAGCCGCAGCCTAGCGCCAAAAGGCCAACCATTCGAGCAGTTCAGCCAGCTTTTTGCCAAGGAAAATAAGGTGGTCCGACCCGTACAGCATCACATCCACCGTGATCGCACCAACGATCAACAGGCCAAGAATTAATGCTGCGCGATTGGTCATCGGCGGGTCGGGTCCACAAGCGAAACGGGCAGGGCCGTTGTGACAGCCCCGCCCGGTGCGTGCAAGAGAGCGGCGTTAGCTCAGTTCAACCGGCCCATGGCCACGGCCACATCCGCCATACGGACCGAGAACGCCCATTCGTTGTCATACCAGGCCAGCACCCGCACCAGCCGGTCGCCCACGACCTTGGTCTGATCGGGGGCAAAGATCGATGAATGCTCGGTATGGTTAAAGTCGATGCTGACCTTTTGTTCCGCGTCATAGGCCAACACCCGGCCCATCGGCCCGCGGGCGGCGTCGGCGACGGCGGCGTTCACCTCTTCGGCGGTGACATCGCGCCCGACCTCGAAGGTCAGGTCCACGGCAGAGACGTTGGGCGTGGGCACCCGCATCGCGGTGCCATCCAACTTGCCCGCCAGCTGCGGCAGCACCTCGCCCAGCGCCTTGGCGGCCCCGGTCGAGGTGGGGATCATCGCCATCGCCGCGGCGCGTGCGCGGTACAGGTCGTTGTGGCGGCGGTCGAGCGTGGATTGATCGCCGGTATAGCTGTGGATCGTGGTCATCACGCCACGCTCGATCCCGATGGAGTCGTCCAGCGCCTTGGCCAGCGGTGCCAGGCAATTGGTGGTGCAGGACCCGTTCGAAATCATCCGGTCATTGGCGGCCAGCAGATCGTCGTTCACGCCAAAGACGATGGTCTTGTCGACATTCTTGCCCGGCGCCGACAGCAGCACCTTCTTGGCGCCGCGCGCCATGTGCACCTTGGCCTTTTCGCCGTCGTTGAACTTGCCCGTGCATTCCAGAACGACGTCCACACCCTCCCAGTCCAGGGCGTCCATGTCATAGGTCGACATCATGCGGATCGGGCCGCGGCCCAGGTCCATCGTCCCCTCGCCCAGCGTCACAGGGTTGGGAAAGCGGCCATGCACGCTGTCGTATTTCATCAGATGCGCCGCCGTCTCCAACGGGCCGGTGGCGTTCACGGCCACCACATCGATGTCGTTGCGCAGGGATGTCGCGATATGGGACAGGGTGCAGCGCCCGATCCGACCAAACCCGTTGATACCAACCTTGATTGTCATGATCCCTTTGTCCTTCCGCTACGGCACGCTACTGTTGATCCTGACATAGCCGCTGCACTGCGGCATGAGAAGTGTGAAAGGCAGGGGAAAACAAAGTGTTAGCGTTAAAGGTGGCAAACGGTATACGGTTGGCGCTAACAGTATGCGGAACCTTTCGGGCATGTTATGCGCTAACGTGACAGAACTGTAATGGAGCAGTGGGTATGAGCGGTCTTCTGGCCCTTTTGGATGATGTGGCGGGAATCGCCAAAGTGGCCGCAGCCTCGGTCGATGATGTGATCGGGCAGGCGGCCAAGGCGGGGGCCAAGGCCGCAGGCGCCGTGATTGACGACGCCGCTGTGACGCCCAAATACGTGCACGGCTTTGCGGCTGAACGCGAGCTGCCGATCATCTGGCGCATCGCCAAGGGCTCGTTCAAGAACAAGCTGGTCTATCTGCTGCCCGTCGCCCTTTTGCTGTCGGCCTTTGCCCCCTGGATGATCCCGCCGCTTCTGATGCTGGGTGGGGCATATCTCTGCTTTGAAGGTGCCGAAAAGGTCGCCCATGTCATGGGCTGGGGCCACGGTCACGAGGATTACGCCGGAAAAGAGACCGAAACGCAGGACCCCGCACATCTCGAAGAGCAAAAGGCCCAAGGGGCGATCAAGACCGATTTCATCCTTTCGGCTGAGATCATGACAATCTCGCTCGCCGCTATTCCAGAATCGAACTTTTGGTTCGAGGCCGCAACGCTGGCCGCCGTAGCCGTGATGATCACGGTCGCGGTCTACGGCTCTGTCGCGATCATCGTCAAAGCGGACGATGTGGGCCTGGCCATGGCCGCCAAGGGGCGCCTGGGCCTCACCCGCGCCGTGGGCCGTGGGATCGTCAAGGTCATGCCCGGCTTTATGAAGCTGCTGACCATCGTCGGCACGGCCGCTATGCTCTGGGTCGGCGGGTCGATCATCGTGCACGGGCTGGCCGAAATGGGCTGGCACGGGCCCGAGGACCTGATCTATGGGCTTGGCAAAGCCATCGGCGGGGGGTCCGGGTTCATCGCATGGCTGACCAAGGCCGCGGTGGACGGCCTGCTGGGGCTGGGCCTGGGCTTTCTGCTGATCCCGGTGGGCGAAAAGGTCATCACGCCCATCTGGCGCGCGGTGGCGGCCAAGGCACCCGCCTAGGGTTTCGACCCACCCTCTGGGTCGTCCTCAGCCGCGTCCGTTTCAGACCGGGCGCCCGCGTCTTGCCCGTCGTCCTCGGCGGTGCATCCCTGACGCGGTGGCACGTCCTCTTCCCGGCGCGACACCAGCCAAGCCAACAACAGGGTCAGCGCGGCGCCTCCGAACGCGTAAATCGCCAACGCAATCCACCACCCACTGCCCAACAGCAGCGCAATGATGGCAGCAATCGCTGCCAAACCCGCAGCAATTAATAGTATTCCGAGCACGCACAGTCCTTTATCACCCAACGCATCTGCGTTGGGCGTACCCTATGCCCGATGCGCAGTTCCCAAATCAATACAAGGATATGTGTCAGGTGACATACGGGCTGGCAAGCGCCGACAGCTAGAGCAGCCCTTTCGCCTTCTCGACAATCGCCTCTGCCGTGATCCCGAACTTTTCGAACAAGACACCCGCCGGGGCCGACGCGCCAAAGTCGTCCATGCCGACGAAATCCGCCTTCTTCGCATTGCCCCGCTCGCCCGTCAGCCACTGGTCCCAGCCCTGGCGCACGGCGGCCTCGACCCCCACGCGGACCGCACCTACGGGCAGCACGCGGCGGCGATACGCTTCGTCTTGGGCGGCAAACAGTTCCATACAGGGCATCGACACCACGCGCGTGCCAACTCCGGCCTCTTGCAGCGTCGCGCGCGCCTCCAGCGCCAGATGCACCTCGGACCCGGTGGCGATCAGGATCACCTGCCGCTTGCCCTCGGCCTCGGCCAGCACATACGCACCCTGGGCGCTCAGGTTCTTCAGCTTGTGTTCGGTCCGCACCGTCGGCAGGCCCTGGCGGGTCAGCGACAGCACCGCGGGCGTGTCGGTCGCCGACAGCGCCAGTTCCCACGCCTCTGCCGTCTCGATCGCGTCGGCGGGGCGGAAGACATGGGTGTTGGGCGTCGCCCGGCTGATCGCCAGATGCTCGACCGGCTGGTGCGTCGGACCATCCTCGCCCAGTCCGATGCTGTCATGGGTCATGACAAACACGGTCGGGATCTTCATCAACGCCGCCAGGCGCATCGCGGGGCGCGCATAATCGGTAAAGCACATGAACGTGCCGCCATAGGGCCGAATGCCGCCATGCAGCGCCATGCCGTTCATCGCCGCCGCCATCCCATGCTCGCGAATGCCCCAGTAGACATAGCGGCCCGCGCGGTTGTCCACGTCAAACACACCCAGATCACCGGTCTTGGTGTTGTTCGACCCGGTCAGGTCGGCCGATCCGCCCACGGTCTCGGTCACGACCGGGTTCAGCACCTCCAGCGCCTTTTCCGATGCCGCGCGGGTGGCCAGCTTGGGGGCGGTCTCGCTCATCTGCTTTTTGAACGCCTTCACCGTCGCCGTCAGCTTCTTGGGCACCTCGCGCGCCAGCGTGCGGTCGAACTGCGCCTGCTTGTTGGCCGAGATGCTGGCAAAGCGTGCCTCCCACGCGTCCCGCGCCTCGGCCCCTCGGGCGCCAATCGCCTCCCACTCGGCCTTGACATCCGCTGGCACATCAAACGGCCCCGTGGTCCAGCCATAGGCCGCCTTGGCCGCGGCCATCTGATCCGCATCCGTCAGCGCGCCGTGCCCCTTGGACGTGTCCTGGGCCGCGTGCCCCAGGGCGATATGCGTCTTGCAGGCGATCATCGTGGGCTTGCCCTGCGCCTTGGCCTTGGTGATGGCCGCATCGATGGCGGCGGGGTCGTGGCCATCGACCTCGATCACCGCCCAGCCTGCGGATTTGAACCGTTGCGGCTGGTCCGTGGTGTCGGCCAGCGTGACGGGGCCGTCGATGGTGATGTTGTTGTTGTCCCAGAACACGATCAGCTTCGACAGCTGATGTCGGCCCGCCAGGGTGATCGCCTCTTGGCTCACCCCTTCCATCAAACAGCCATCGCCCGCGATGACATAGGTATAGTGATCCACGATCTTCTTGCCATATTGGGCGCGCAGGATCTCTTCTGCCATGGCAAAGCCGACCGAATTGGCGATGCCCTGACCCAAGGGGCCGGTTGTCGTCTCGATCCCGCTGGCGTGCCCGTATTCCGGGTGACCCGCCGTGACCGATCCCCATTGCCGGAAATCCTTGATCTGCTGCAGGGTCATGTCCGCATAGCCCGTCAGATGCAGCAGGGAATACAGCAGCATCGACCCATGGCCCGCCGACAGAATAAACCGGTCGCGGTCCGGCCAATGCGGCGCGCTGGCATCGAATTTCAGGTGCTTTTCAAACAGAACCGTGGCGACATCCGCCATCCCCATCGGCATGCCGGAATGGCCAGAGTTGGCCGCCGCCACCGCATCCAGCGTCAGCGCACGGATGGCGGTCGCCTTGGACCAATGTTCAGGATGGGCGGTGCGAAGGGCGGTCAGATCCACGGTGGCGATGTCCTTTGGGCATGGGATTTTCGGGCTGCATACCACCCAAGGGCCAAAGATCAAGGCGATCCGTCGCCCAGGCGCAGGCCCGCCCGCACCAGCACTTCAATGCCGCCGCGCAAGTGATTGATCGCAAAGGGGGCGCAATTCGCCCCACCTTTGGCTAGACTGCAATGCAACCGCATGGCGAGGCGATTCGCCCCGACCTTGGCGGGCCAAAACCGAAGAGACGACCAGACATGACGCAACACACACAGGCACCGACATGAGCGAGATTGACGCGCTGCAACAGCGCTTGACCGCCGCGATGGACCGCATCGCGGCTGGCATGGGCACCCTCAGCGCCACGGGCGACGCGGACACCGCAGCGCTCGAGGCCGCCATCGAAGACGAAAAGATCGCCAACGCGCAGCTGACCGAACGGGTGCGCAAGCTGGCCGAACGCCAGGACAAGGCCCAGGCCGACGCAAGTGCCGCGACGCAGGCCGCCCAAAGCCGCATGGCCGAGATGGACCTGGAACTGCAACGCCTGCGCAGCGCCAATGACCAGCTGCGCCAATCCAACGCCGCCCTGCGCGCCGCGAACGAAGAAGGCGTGGCAGAGCCGCACCTGATCAACAAGGCGATGATGGCCGAACTCGAAGCGCTGCGCGCCGCCCGCGCCGCCGACGTGGCCGAAGCGGCCAGCATCATCGGCGCGCTGACCCCGCTGCTTGACGCGCCGGGCGCCGACGGCGCCGCCGAAGAGGAGGAGGACGCACATGCCTGAGGTGACGATCAACATCGGCGGCCGCACCTTTGCCGTGGCCTGCCAAGAGGGCGAGGAAAACTACCTGCTCAGCGCGGCCAAGATGCTCGATGACGAGGCCCAGGTGCTGACCGACCAAGCCGGTCGCATGCCCGAGGCGCGGATGCTGCTGATGGCCGGGCTGATGCTGGCCGACAAGACCGCAAGTGTCGAGGACAAAGTGGCCGAGGTCGAGGCCAAGCTTGCCGAGCGCGAGGCCGAACTCGAAGGGCTGCGCACCATGGGCGCGCCACAGCCGGAGCGGATCGAAGTGCCCGTGGTGCCCGAGGCGGTGACCGAAACGCTTGCCGAACTGGCCGCTCGGGCCGAAGCACTCGCCGCCGAGGTCGAAGAGAAGGCCAGTTAAAGCGACAGCCTGCTAACGTAAGGCGCATCTTGATGCGCGGGGCGCGCCGCGACACGGCGCGCCAACAGTTCATCCGCGCATGGCGCGCTTAGCCGTTGGCTTCGCGGATCTTCTCCGCCGCATCCTTGTCATAGGCCACACCGTTTTCCTCAAACAGCGTGTCCAGCTCGCCCGACAGGGTCATTTCTGTGATGATGTCACAGCCGCCCACGAACTCGCCCTTCACATATAGCTGCGGGATCGTCGGCCAGTCGGAAAAATCCTTGATCCCCTGCCGGATCTCTTCATCCGCCAGCACGTTCACGTCGGCAAAATCGACGCCCATATAGTTCAGCACCCCCGCCACGCGGCTCGAAAACCCGCATTGCGGCATCGACTTGGTGCCCTTCATGTACAGCACCACAGGGTTGGCTTTGATGGTCTCGGAAATCCGTGCGTTTGCATCGCTCATGTCAGCTGTCTTTCTTTATGTAGGCGCGGTGGTACCGCGCGGCATAGGTTTCGTCTTCGGGCATCGGGTCGATCTTGGTGCTGGCGGCGGCGGCAAAGGACCCGCCCTGGCCAGGCCGACCCACCAGCGCGGTGCGCTCCAGCGCGTCGTTCTGGCGGCTGACCCGGTCGATCAGGGACAGGTCGGTCGCCTCCATTCCCAGCGGCGTCGCGCGCTCCTGGCCCAGATCGGCGCGGCCCGGGCGCCGGTCGGCCAGCGGCCTGCGTGGCCTGCGGCGAAACGGATAGCTCAGGCTTGCCCACAGCCCCACGGTCACGGCGCCTTGGTCGTCAGCGCCAGCGCGTGCAGTTCACCGTGGCTGCCATCCATCTTGCCCTTCAGCGCCTTTGTCACCGCCCGGTGCTGCTGCACCCGGTTCAGCCCCGCAAAGGACGCGTCGATCACCTCCGCCGAATAGTGATTCCCGTCCCCGGCCAGGTCGGTGATGGTGATCTTGGCATCGGGAAAGCTCTCGCGGATCAAATCCTCGATCTCTTGGGCTTGCATGGGCATAGATGGCGTCTCCGGCTCGTCTGCTTCAGGATGTAGGGCGACAGGCGCGGGCGCGCAAGCGTTTGCCGCCTTGGGTCGGGCCGTGACCTGGGTCATGCGCACCCTCTGGCCCTTTGTCTGCCCCATCCTCTGGCCCATCCTTTGGCCCATAGTCGCACTTGTATCCCACGCAGCCCTGCGCATACCGTATGCGGCGCAGCCCGCCCGACCCTGAACGGAGCATCCGATGAAACACGCCGAAACCGCCCCCGAACAAGCGTTGGCCTGGCACACAGCCGGGCAGGGCGCGGCCCTGGCCACTGTGGTGCAGACCTGGGGCAGCGCCCCGCGCCGCGCCGGTGCCCAGCTGGTCGTGTCGGGGGAGGGCGAGATGATGGGCTCGGTCTCGGGCGGCTGTGTCGAAGGCGCCGTCGTGGTCGAAGCGATGGAGGCGCTTGACGATGGTGCGCCCCGCCTGCTCGAATACGGGGTCAGCGATGACGACGCCTTTGCCGTGGGGCTGGCCTGCGGCGGCACGATCAAAATCCTGGTCGAACCGGTGGGGGCGGCGATGCCGCCCGCGCTGCTGACCGACCTGGTGGCCGCCCGCGCCGCGCGCACGCCCACCGCTTACGTGGTCGATCTGCACAGCTGGGACCGCCGCCTCGATCACAGCGGGCACCAGGCCCGCTTTGCCGCCGACCGCACCGGGGTCGAGGACGACGGGCGCACCTTTGTGGCCATCTACAACCCGCCCCTGCGCCTGGCCATCGTCGGCGCCGTCCACATCGCCCAGGCGCTGGTGCCCATGGCGCGGCTCGCGGGCTATGATCCCGTCATCATCGACCCCCGCGCCGCCTTCGGGTCCGCGGCGCGCTTTCCCGGCGAGACGCTGATCAGCGATTGGCCCGACGAGGCGCTGGAACAGGTGGCGCTCGACAGCCGCTCGGCGCTGGTGCTGCTGACCCACGACCCCAAGCTTGACGACCCGGCCCTGCACATCGCGCTGCGGTCACAGGCGTTCTACATCGGCGCCCTCGGCTCCACCCGCACCCACGCCAAGCGGGTCGCGCGGCTGCAAGAGGCCGGGTTTTCCGACGCCGACATCGCCCGCATCCGTGGCCCCGTGGGCCTCGACATCGGCGCGGCCAGCCCGCCCGAGATTGCCGTGTCGATCCTGGCGCAGATGGTGCAGACCCTGCGGCAAGGCGCATGAAATTCGGCGCCGTCCCGCTGCGGGACGCGCTTGGCGCGACGCTGGCCCATTCCATGCCCGGCGCCACGGGCCGCGTGCCCAAAGGCACCGTGCTGGCGCCCGCGCATCTGGATGATCTGGCTGCCGCAGGCCATCACAGCCTGGTCGTGGCCCGGATCGAGTCCGGCGATGTGGCCGAAGACCACGCCGCCGCAACCCTCGCCCAGGCCATCGTGCCCGACCCCGCAGGCCAGGGCCTGCGCATCACCGGGGCCGGGGCCGGGCGCGTGAACCTCTATGCGAAAGCGCCGGGCGTGGTGGGGGTGGACGCGGACGCCGTGGCGCGGATCAATGCGGTGCACCCGATGATCACGCTGGCCACCGTGCCGCCGTTTCACCGGGTCGATCCCGGCACGATGGTGGCGACGATCAAGATCATCGCCTATGCCGTGCGCGCCGCCGATCTGGCCCAGGCCGCCAGCCACGCCGCAGGCGCGCTGCGCATCGCACCGCCGCAGATCACCACTGCCACCCTGATCGAAAGCCAGGTGGGCCCCGACACGCCGCCCGACAAGGGGCGGCGGGCCATGGCCGGGCGGCTTGACCGCATGGGCATGACGCTCGGGCCCCGGGTCCTGGTCCCGCACCGCACCCGCGATCTGGCCCAGGCCGTGCGCGCGGCGGAAGGCGAGATGATCCTGATCCTCACCGCCTCCGCCACGTCCGACCCGGCGGATGTCGCGCCCGAGGCGCTGCGCCATGCAGGCGGCACCGTCACCGCCTACGGCATGCCCGTCGACCCGGGCAATCTGCTCTTTTTTGGCCACTTGGGCGCCCGGCCCGTCATTGGTCTGCCCGGCTGCGCCCGCTCGCCTGCGCTCAACGGTGCGGACTGGGTGTTTGAACGGCTGGTCTGCGGCATCCCGCTGGGCCAGGCCGACATCTCGGCCATGGGCGTGGGCGGGCTGCTCAAGGAAATTCCGACCCGCCCGCGCCCCCGCGCCACCTAAACCGCCCCGCGGTGCCATTTCGCGCACGCGGCGAAATTTTCTGTTCTCTTGTGCCGGGTTGCGTGCTTAACTCCGATCAAAAGATCAAAAACATGCCGAAAGGGAGGATACTATGACACAGGTCTCAATGACCGTGAACGGCAAGGCTGCGTCCGGCGAGGTCGAAGGGCGCACGCTGCTGTCGTCATTCCTGCGCGACCAGTTGATGCTGACCGGCACCCATGTGGGCTGCGACACCTCGCAATGCGGCGCGTGCGTGGTGCATGTGGACGGGGCGGCGGTCAAGGCCTGCACCATGCTCGC
>JBCBHS010000046.1:0-9727 GCA_038525395.1 Pseudomonadota bacterium
AACCGCCTGGGCAAAGATGTTTTTGACCTCTTCCTTTTGCTCCGCATAGGCCGCACGCGCCATTTTCGAGGTCGAGCGCGCCGACGGTGTCCATTTTGGCGCCGGTTGCGCCCGCAAAGAGGCCAGACCGATCTTCAGCGCCACCTCGTTCGACACGTCTTGCCCGACCACGCAGTGCAGCGACGGGAAATGCGGCGACAGCGCGTCCTGATCCGCGCCCACATCCTGCGTGCGCAGCACAGTCACCAGGTCGGGATTGCGGTCTTCGGCCATGCCCAGAATGTCGCCCAAGGAATCACCGATGGTCGTTTTTTCCAGCACCAGCAGATCAACGCCCAGGCGCGTGATACAGGTTTCCGCAACCAGCAGGCTGCCTGTGCCCGTCACCTGCAAGCCCGCGTTCATCAGGGCAATCTGGCAGTGGTCAAGGCGGGCGGCTTCGCGGTCGATAATCAAGGCTTGCATGAGCTATTTCCTCTTTGGTGTGGGTCAGCAGCGACGATTCCAAATTAGGGAAAAGCCAGTTAAAATTTGATTTAACCAAACCCGATTTCCGCGGGCGGCTGGACATTTTCGCCGTGCTTGCCCCAGATGGCCGCCATGGACCTGTCAAGCCGCTATCCCGCCCTCAGCGATCTGCGCCGCCGTGCGCAGGCGCGCATCCCGAAATTTGTGTGGGAATATCTGGACAGCGGTACCGGTGTCGAGGCCACGCGCCAGCGCAACCGCGCCGCACTGGACCGGGTTGGGCTGATGCCGTCGATCCTGCATGGTGAGTTCGAGCCCGATCTGTCGACGCATCTGTTAGGCGCGGACCTGCCCCTGCCCTTTGGCATGGCACCGCTGGGCATGTCGGGCCTGATGTGGCCGGACGCTGAACGGCACTTGGCGCGGGCGGCGGCGCGGTTGGGCATACCCTACGCGATGTCCACGGTGGCCACGACCGCGCCAGAGGATGTGGCGGATGTGTTGGGCGACCATGCGTGGTTTCAGCTTTACCCCCCGCGCGATGAGGGCATCCGCCGCGATATGCTGCACCGTGCGCGCACGGCGGGGTTCAAGACGTTGATCCTGACGGTCGATGTGCCCGTCGCCTCGCGGCGCGAACGGCAGACGCGGTCGGGCTTGACGAACCCGCCCAAGCTGACGCCGCGGCTGCTGGCACAGGTCGCGATGCGCCCCGCCTGGGCGATGGGCATGGCGCGCAAGGGCATGCCGCATATGCGCATGCTCGACGCATACGCCAACGCATCGACCAAGAACCTGCCGGTGAACGCGCATGTGGGATACCTGCTGCGCACCTCGCCCGATTGGGACTATGTCAAATGGCTGCGCGATGCCTGGGACGGGCCGTTTATGGTCAAGGGCGTGTTGCGCGGCACCGATGCGGAACGGCTAGAACAGTTGGGCGTTGATGCGATTTGGGTGTCGAACCACGCAGGCCGCCAATTCGACGCCGCCCCCGCCACGATCGAGGTGCTGCCCGCCATCCGCCGCGCCACCAAGCTGCCGATCATCTTTGACAGCGGCGTCGAAGGGGGGCTCGACATCTTGCGCGCCTTTGCCTCTGGTGCTGATTTCGTGATGATGGGCCGGGCCTGGCACTATGCGCTCGCGGCGCTGGGACCTACGGGCATTGATCACCTGACGCATATTCTTAGCGCCGATCTGATTGCGAATATGGGCCAGTTGGGCGCCACGCGGCTGGATGATCTGCCCAACCCAATGATCCATCCGTTCTAAACGCGCGACCAGCCGTCACTCAACACCGGCCCGGTGACTGGCCCCGACGCTGACCAGAAAGTTGCGCAAGATCGTGTTAAGCGACGCATCCGGCACAACGCCGCGCGCCGACAGGTCGACCATTTGCGCCAGGGCAAAGACACTTTCGCGCGCATCGGGCTGCAGCGCCGCAACATCGGCAAAGCCCATACGCCAGCGACTGAACACCCGCGTCTCGACCCGCAGGGTCTGCAGGGTGCGCACCGAGACGTGGCGCGGGTCCGCCTCGATCCTTGCCAGGCAGGCATTCACCGCCGCCTCGTCCCCCTCCAGCGTTTGGAAAAAACGGTTCCGGTGATACAGCAACATGCCCGAGATACCGTCGCGCGCATTGTTGCGCCGCGAGACGTTCAAAATCTCTGACAGCGCGTCGGGGCCGAGGGGCGCATGGCCATTGCTGGTGTAAATCGTTCGGATCATGCGCGCCTCGATGTGACAGTGCGCCTTTGTAGCGGCGGCCGGTCTAATACACGGTTAACGCATCCGCGCGCCGGGGCACTATCCGCGGGCGCATACCGCGCTGGCCCTACCCAGAACTACGTGTTGTTTGCGTCACGTAAACGTCATAGACAATGCTGCAACTGCAAAAGACCGCACGGGGGACCGGCGTAATGCCCGATTTCAAAAAAATTCTAATTGCCAACCGGGGTGAAATTGCGATCCGCATCATGCGGGCGGCGAATGAGATGGGCAAAAAGACGGTTGCTGTCTTTGCCGAGGAAGACAAGCTGGGGCTGCATCGGTTCAAAGCGGATGAGGCCTATCGCATCGGTGAAGGTCTTGGCCCCGTTGCGGCGTATCTGAGCATTGATGAGATGATCCGCGTCGCGCGCGAAAGCGGGGCGGATGCGATCCATCCAGGCTACGGCCTTCTCTCGGAAAACCCTGACTTTGTGGATGCGTGCGAGAAGAACGGGATCACCTTTATCGGCCCGCGGGCCGAGACCATGCGCGCCTTGGGCGACAAGGCCAGCGCGCGCAAGGTGGCCGTGGCCGCGGGCGTGCCCGTCATCCCCGCGACCGAAGTGCTGGGCGAAGACATGGACGCCATCCGCAGTGAAGCCGCCGAGATCGGCTATCCGCTGATGCTCAAGGCCTCTTGGGGCGGCGGCGGGCGCGGCATGCGCCCCATCCAAAGCGAGGCGGAGGTCGAGGAAAAGGTGCTGGAAGGCCGGCGCGAAGCCGAGGCCGCCTTTGGCAACGGTGAGGGGTATCTGGAAAAGATGATCCTCAAGGCCCGCCATGTCGAGGTGCAGATCCTCGGCGACAAGCATGGCGGCATGTACCACCTGTTCGAACGTGACTGTTCGGTCCAGAGGCGCAACCAAAAAGTGGTTGAACGCGCCCCCGCCCCCTACTTGACCGACGCGCAGCGGGCAGAGATCTGCGATCTGGGCTACAAGATCTGCAAACACGTGAACTATGAATGCGCGGGCACGGTCGAGTTCCTGATGGATATGGAAACCGACAAATTCTACTTTATCGAGGTGAACCCGCGCGTGCAGGTCGAACATACGGTGACGGAGGAAGTCACCGGCATCGACATCGTGCAGGCGCAAATCCTGATCGCCGAGGGCAAAACCATTGCCGAAGCCACGGGCAAGCCGTCGCAAGACGACGTGGTACTGACCGGGCACGCGCTGCAAACGCGGATCACGACCGAGGACCCGCAGAACAACTTTATCCCCGACTACGGGCGCATCACCGCCTACCGCGAGGCCACGGGCATGGGCATTCGTCTGGACGGCGGCACGGCCTATGCGGGCGGGGTCATCACCCGCTACTACGACAGCCTGCTGACCAAGGTGACGGCCAAGGCCCCGACGCCAGAGATGGCGATCGCCCGCATGGACCGCGCCCTGCGCGAATTCCGCATCCGCGGGGTCAGCACCAACATCGCCTTTGTCGAGAACCTGCTGAAACACCCGACGTTCCTCGACAACACGTACCACACCAAGTTCATCGACGAGACGCCGAACCTATTTACCTTCAAGCGGCGCCGCGACCGGGGCACCAAGGTGCTGACCTATATCGCCGATATCACCGTGAACGGGCACCCCGAGGTCAAGGATCGCCCACGCCCGCGCGCCGACCTCAAGGCGCCTAAACCGCCCTCGTTGCGCGCGGACCCGTCGCACCAGATGGGCACCCGCAACCTGCTGGAACAAAAGGGCCCGCAGGCCGTCGCCGACTGGATGAAGGCGCAGCCGCAGTTGCTGATCTCCGACACCACGATGCGCGATGGGCACCAATCGCTGCTGGCCACACGGATGCGCAGCCACGACATGATCAAGGTGGCGCCAGCCTATGCCGCCAACCTGCCGCAGCTCTTCTCGATGGAATGCTGGGGCGGGGCGACTTTTGACGTGGCCTACCGCTTTTTGCAGGAATGCCCCTGGCAGCGCCTGCGCGACCTACGCGAGCGTATGCCAAACCTCATGACCCAAATGCTGCTGCGCGGGGCCAACGGGGTGGGCTATACCAACTACCCCGACAACGTGGTGCAAGAGTTTGTGCGCGTGGCGGCCAAGACGGGTGTGGATGTCTTCCGTGTGTTCGACAGCCTCAACTGGGTCGAAAACATGCGCGTCGCGATGGACGCGGTGATCGAGAATGGCAAGATTTGCGAAGGCACGGTCTGCTATACCGGCGATATCCTGAACCCCGACCGGGCCAAATATGACCTGAAATACTATGTCGATATGGGCAACCAACTAAAGGGCGCTGGCGCCCATGTGCTGGGTCTCAAGGACATGGCGGGCCTCCTGAAACCCGCCTCGGCCCGGGTTCTGGTCAAGGCGCTCAAGCAAGAGGTGGGCCTGCCCATCCACTTTCACACCCATGACACCGCAGGCATCGCCTGTGCCACGATCCTGGCGGCGGCCGAGGCGGGCGTGGACGCGGTCGATTGCGCCATGGACGCGCTTAGCGGCAACACCAGCCAGGCGACGCTGGGCACAGTGGTGGAGGCGCTGCAGCACACCGACCGCGACACCGGGCTGAGCATCGACGCCATCCGCGACATCTCGGACTATTGGGAGGCGGTGCGCGACCATTACAAAGCGTTTGAATCGGGCATGCAGGCCCCCTCGTCCGAGGTCTACCTGCACGAGATGCCCGGCGGTCAGTTCACCAACCTCAAGGCGCAGGCCCGGTCCATGGGCCTTGAGGAACGCTGGCACGAGGTCGCGCGCACCTACCGGGACGTGAACCAGATGTTCGGCGATATCGTCAAGGTAACACCGTCCTCGAAGGTCGTGGGCGACATGGCCCTGATGATGGTGAGCCAAGGCTTGACCCGCGCAGAGGTCGAGGACCCCGGCAAGGACGTGGCCTTTCCAGACTCGGTCGTGGACATGATGCGCGGCAACCTGGGGCAGCCTCCGGGTGGCTTTCCCGTCGGCATCCAGACCAAGGCGCTGAAAGGCGAGGCGCCGAACACGCACCGCCCCGGCGCCGATGTGCCGCCCGTTGACCTGGAGGCGACCCGTGCCGACCTCCAACAGCAGCTTGAAGGGCGCAGCGTGGATGACGAGGACCTGTCGGGCTATCTGATGTATCCCAAGGTCTTCCTCGACTATATGGGACGCCACCGCACATACGGCCCCGTTCGGACCTTGCCCACCAAGACGTTCTTTTATGGCATGGAACCGGGTGAAGAGATCACAGCCGAAATTGACCCCGGCAAGACGCTGGAAATCCGACTGCAAGCGGTGGGTGAGACCAACGAGGATGGCGAGGCCAAGGTGTTCTTTGAACTCAACGGCCAGCCACGCGTGATCCGCGTTCCGAACCGTATGGTCAAATCGACAACCGTTCAGCGCCCCAAGGTCGAGCTGGGCAACACAAGCCACATCGGCGCCCCCATGCCCGGTGTTGTTGCCTCGGTCGGCGTGCAAGCGGGCCAAGAGATCAGCGAGGGCGATCTGCTGTTGACCATCGAGGCGATGAAAATGGAAACCGGCATCCACGCCGAACGCGACGCCGTGGTCAAGGCCGTGCACGTCGCTCCCGGCGGCCAAATCGACGCCAAGGACCTGCTGGTCGAACTCGAATGATCCCGCCTCTGGGCGCATGGGGGCTGACGGGCACGCCCGTCCCCCTACCCGGCGGCCATCGCAACACGGTCTTGCGCGTGGGCGACCACGTGGTGAAATCCACACGCCGATCCGAGGCGGCCATCGCCTGGCTCTTGCCTGTGCTAGACGCAGCAGAGCAGGCGGGCCTGCGCGCCCCGCGCCCATTGCGCAGCGCAAGCGGTGCCTTGGTTGTGGACGGATGGACTTGCGAGGCCTGCTTGCCCGGCGCGCCCACCGACCCCACCAGCATCGCCGCGCAAATGGCGGCCTTCCACAGCCTCACGCAATCCCAACCCCAGCGCCCCGGCTTTGCCAGCGCAGGCGCATTGGTAATGGCGCACAGGGGCGGCGATATCGACCTGACCGCTATGCCGCCCCCGTTGGTGGCACGCCTGCGCGCCGCCTGGGCGATGCTGCCCAATGACCAGACGGTGGTGCATGGCGACCTTAGCCGCGGCAACCTGCTGACCGGTGCGGACGGTGGCGTAACGCTGGTGGATTGGGACGAGGCGCGCGTCGATCACCCCGGCTTTGACCTCGCGCAACTCGGCCAACACGACCCTATTCAAGCGCGCGCCGCATACGCGTGGGAGATCGCCTGCTGCTGGCAGATCGAACCGGATCGCGCCCGCGCCCTTGCACAAGTGTTTGCAGAGTGAAACAAAGCCCCAAAGCGGTTTGATACCACCCTTGCGCCCCTGACCGACCTCGGAAACGGTGCGCGCGTGCGGGTCCGTCCCGCAGAAGGATCGGAGCCGCGATGAACACCCACACCAACCGCACCGCCTGGCGCGCCGTCTCGGCCATGTTTGCGCTGAACGGCGCGCTTTACGGCATCTGGGCCGCGCGTATCCCGGCTGTTGCGGAACGACACGCGCTCGACAAGGGCGACCTCGGCCTCCTGCTCTTGATGCTGGCAGGTGGGGCGATTGCGGCCTTCCCCCTCGCGGGCCGCTTTGCCGACAAGATCGGGGCGGCCCCCCTGACGCTGCGCATCGCGGTGGCCTACACGCTGGCGCTGATGCTCACAGGCGTGGCCCCGACGCCTGTCCTGCTTGGGGTGGCATTGTTTCTCTTTGGCGCGACACACGGGGCGATGGACGTCGCGATGAACACCTGGGCGGGCGAGGCGGAGCGGCATATCGGGCGCCCCGTCATGTCATCCTTTCACGCCATGTTCAGCCTCGGTGCGGGCCTGGGGGCCGCCAGCGGCTATGTGGCCGAACTGCTGAGCATTGGTGTCGCGCTGCACTTTGCCGTGGCCAGCGCCTGCGTCGCGGTTGGCGCGCTGATGCTGGCCAGGATCGGCTGGGTGTCGCCCAAACAGGCGGGGCTCGAGGCGACCCCGCTTTTCCCACTGCCCAAAGGTCCGTTGGTTGCCGTCGGCCTGATCGCCTTTTGCGCGTCCATGGGCGAAGGCGCGATGGTCGATTGGAGCGCGCTGCTGATGATCGAGCGGACCGGCACAACCGCGGCCAATGCCGCCCTGGGATATAGCGTTTTTTCGGTGATGATGGTGATCACCCGGCTTTTGGGTGATCAGGTCACCCGCCACTTTGGCCCGGTTCAAACCGCACGCCTTGCGGGCGTCTTTGCCACGCTCGGTGCCGTTTTGGCTGTTGGCGCCCCTGGCTTTGCGGGCATCCTGACCGGCTTTGCGTTGATGGGCGTCGGCTATGCCGTGATCATGCCGCTGGCCTTTTCCCGGGCCGCCAGCGACCCGCATCTGCCCCCCGGCACGGCCATCGCGAGCGTGGCAACGCTGGGCTACGGTGGCCTGCTCTTGGGCCCACCGCTTATCGGCTTTGTCGCGCATGCCACGACGCTGCAGACCGGCTTTGGCATCCTTGCCCTGCTGGCCGCCCTGATCGTCGTCCTGGCCTTTGCGGTGCGGCGCCCGTAACCTGGCGGTACCCCTGTCGATCAGAAAGCGTTGGCCATGCATATCGGTGCCTTTTCCATTCTCGTGCCGGATTACGAGGCCGGGATTGCGTTCTTTTGCGGTGTGCTGGGGTTCGAGCTGATCTGCGACATCGACCAAGGGCGCAAACGCTGGATCGAGGTGCGCGCGCCCGGCGCCCAGACCAAGGTCATCCTAGCCCGCGCCGACGGCCCCAAGCAAATGGCGAGCGTTGGGCAACAGGGGGGTGGCCGCGTTTGGCTATTTCTTGAAACGGATGATTTTGCCCGCGACCACGCGCACCTCACTGTGCATGGCATCACGTTCGAGGAAGAACCGCGCCACGAAAGCTATGGCACCGTCGCCGTCTTTCGTGACCCGTTCGGCAACCGCTGGGACCTGATCCAAAGGGCCTAAGGCCCGGCTATCCGCGCTTGGAAAACCCAACGCCCGGCGCGCCCACCAAACAGCGGGGAATGACCGGAAAGCTATCCGTCAGGAAATAGGCATAGGTGCGTGTCGGCGCGTCAGGTGTGACCACAAAGGCCCCGTTGCAGGCATCCAGCCGCCCTGCCCCCTCGACATACACATAATCCTGCACAAAGGCCCCATCGTGGACACCGCCGGGCGCCGTACCCCCGGGGCGCGACCCGGACCTCAGCTGATAGGACGAGGTCATGCGCACGACCGCCCCGTCCACCAATGCCGTCAGCGCATAGATGGGAAATCCATCCGCCGCGTATCCAATCAAGGGCGAGGCCGCGTTGGCCCGCCACCCCAGCGCCTGCATCAGGCCCACCGGCAGCCCGTGATAGTGATAGGCACCCGTCGGTTGCACATGGCCAAACTGCGCGTCCAGGCCCAAGGGCACCGCACCGCCCAATGCCTCGTATTGCCAGCCCGACCGCGGGCGGCCCTGCCAAAACTCTGCCGCGTTCGGATCGAACGGCACCCCGTTCACCGCCACGCCAAAGGACATGCCCCGCGGCAAAGGGGCGGGCGCGCCGACAACTGGCGCTAGGGGCACTTCAAACCGGTAGGACTGCGCCGCAATACGATTGGGGTTGCCCGCATTCGGGAAGGCCCCGACGGCGTGGTCCGGCACACCGTTGGACGTGATTACCCGGGTCTGCCCGCGGGTCTGCATCTGAACCATGTTGCCGGCGACCTGCACCTGCGCAGGTGCGACCGCGACCGGCGTGGCCTCTGTCACAGTATGCACGCGCAAGCGCTGCTGGGCATCGCCGCCCACCGTACACGCGACAACAATGCCAATGGCAAGCATCCCGGTCTTAAGGCTCGAAAACGTAAGATGCATGGCAAAACCTCCTGCTAGGGTCGTGTGCCGTCGCCCGGGTCCGGGAACACGACGACCGACCCCTCGCCCACGGGGCCAAAGCCCATGTGCAGTGTGAACAGACTTGGCACCGGGCCCTCGAAATGCACGCGCGCCACGGCAGCGGCATCCTGGGCGAAATCCACATAGACGGGTGTAATGGGATCAACGGCGGCATCCGCCACGCTGAAACCCGTCAGAACCAAAGGCCCGCCAAGGCCGGTCAGCGTCAGCGCCACCCGGACCGTACCCCCCGACACACTGGTCGCGGTCACACGCGCCAACATGTCGAGGGTATGCGCACCGTCATGGGACGCCGCAATCTGCGGCGCGGCCAGAAACACAGCCGTCACAGCGTTGCGCATCAGAGGTCGTGAGTGGTGGTTCATGCAGGCTTGAACGCAGCACCGCGCGGCTTCCGTCGCGAGAGCATGCGAAAAACTTCGGAAAAATTTCAAGACCGGGGTGATTTTCCACTTGCAGGGCCGCGCCGCTGTAAGTATCTCACGCCTCACCCAAGGAAGCGGGCGTAGCTCAGGGGTAGAGCATAACCTTGCCAAGGTTAGGGTCGGGCGTTCGAATCGCCTCGCCCGCTCCAATGGGAACCATCTTAACAGTGCGCGATCGATG
>JBCBHS010000047.1:0-9300 GCA_038525395.1 Pseudomonadota bacterium
GCCGACATCGCCATCGCCCCGTGGCTGAATGCGCTGGCCTTTTACGGCGCGCAAGAGCGGGTGGGCTGGCACGATCTGCCGAACCTCAACGCCTATCTCGACCGGTTCATGAGCCGCCCCGCGGTGGAAAAGGGCAAGAACATCCCGCCCCGGCCCACCAGCTAGGCGCGGGTTTTGGGTCGGCGGGTGGGCGCCTTTCGGGCCAAAGGCCCGGAACAGTGCACCCGCCGACTAGCCCGGCAGCGCGCCGGTCAGCACGTAGCGCAGGATATCGACCACCTGGGCCGGCTCTTGCGCGACGGCGAGGGCCGCGGCGTCCACCTCTTTCAGCGCGTGGGCGTGATCGGGGCCGTGCAGGATGATCAACGACTTGCCAAGTGCGGCGGCATAGCCTGCGTCAAAGGCCGCGTTCCACTGCTTGTACTGATCGCCAAAGCGCACGACGACCACATCCGCATCCGCGATGCCCTTGCGCGTGCGGATCGCATTGACCATCGCGCCCTTGTGGTCGTGCCAATACTTGTTCGGCTCGCCCCCCAGGATCGCCACACCGCAATCGTCGCTGGCCGCATGGTCCGTCACCGGCGCAGAGAATGTGACATCCAGGCCCTGCGCCCCCGCGATGATCTGTTCACGCCAATCGGTGTGGATCTCTCCAGACAGGTAAACGTTCAGCATGGCGCCTCTCCTCTTGTCAGGTGTCGCAGGTCATAGATGCGGCCACAGCCCGGCTTGGCAAGCGCAAACCTTGCCACGCCTCTGACAGCGTTCCCGTGATCGGCCGCGCGACGGACTAGCCGCGCAAGCTGCCGCCGGTGGCTTTGGTCACCTTCTCGATCACCTTTTGGCCCACCGCCTCGATCTCGGCCTCTTTCAAGGTCGCATCGCGCGGCTGCAGGCGCACGGTCAGGGCCAGGGATTTCTTGCCTTCCCCCACACTGCCGCCCACAAAGGCGTCAAAGACACGCACGTCCGCGATCAGCGCCTTATCGGCCCCCATCGCCGCGTTCACCAGCGTCAGCGCCTCGACCTCTTCATCCACGACAAAGGCAAAGTCACGCTCGACCGCTTGCAGATCGCTGATGTCCAGAGCGGTGCGCGTGGCACCGGACTTGCGCGGCATTGGCACTTCGCCAGGCCAAAGGGTAAAGGCCATCGCAGGGCCTTTGACGTCCATCGCGTCCAACACCTTGGGGTGCAGTTCGCCAAAGACGCCCAGCACCTTTTTCGGACCCAGGCAGATCATGCCGTGCCGCCCGGGGTGCCACCAAGCCGCCGCGCCGCGCAGGATCTGCACGCGGGCGGGTGCGCCCATGGCCGCCAGCACCGCTTCGGCATCCGCCTTGACGTCGAACACATCGACCGGGCGTGCGGCGCCGTGCACATCCTTTGGCCCCGTGCGCCCGACCAAGAGGCCCGAGACCTGCATGTGCTGCTCGCCCGGCTCGCCGCCGGCAAAGGCGGGGCCGACCTCGAACAACGCCAGATCGGCAAAGCCGCGCGCCTGGTTGCGGGCGGCCGCCTGCAGAAGGCCGGGCAGCAGCGCGGGGCGCATGTGGCTCATGTCGGACGAGATCGGGTTTTCCAGCTTCGTCGCATCCGTGCCGCCACCGAACAGCGCGGCAGAGGGCTGATCGATAAAGCTGTAGGTGACGCACTCGTTATAGCCCAAAGAAGCCGCCGTGCGCCGCGCGATCTGCTCGCGGCGCTGCATCGGGGTCATCACCGGCTTGGGCACGCCCGGCGTCAGCCGCGGCAGCGGGCGCCCTTGCAGCTTGGTCAGTGACGCGACCCGCGCCACCTCTTCCACCAGATCGGCCTCGCCCTGCACGTCGGGGCGCCAGCTGGGCACGTGGGCCATGTCGCCGTCCAGGCGGAAGCCCAGCGCGGTCAGGGTCTGGCGCTGCTCGGCCTCGGGGATGTCCATGCCCACAAGGCTTTGCACACGTGCGGCATCCAAGCGGTAGGCGCGGGCGGTATTGGGAATGGCCCCCGCCTGCACGCGGCTCGACACCTCGCCCCCGGCATGTTCGACAATCATCTCGCACGCCAGGTCCAACCCTTCGGGGGTAAAGGCCGGGTCGATCCCCCGCTCAAAGCGGTAGCGCGCATCCGAATTGATCTTGAGCGCGCGGCCCGTATAGGCCGTGCGCACCGGATCGAAATAGGCCGCCTCGACAAAGACGTTCACCGTTTCCGCCGTACAGCCCGAGCGCAGGCCGCCCATCACGCCGCCGATGCTTTCGACACCATCCGCATCCGAGATCAGGGTCATGTCGGGGCCAAATGTGTACTCTTTTTCATCAAGGCCCATCAACGTCTCGCCGCCCACGGCGCGATGCACCCGCAGGCTGTTGCCTGCGATCTTGTCGGCGTCAAAGACGTGCAGCGGGCGGTTGCGATCGAAGGTGAAATAGTTGGTCACGTCCACCAGGAACGAGATCGGGCGCAAGCCGATGGCGCGCAGGCGGTCTTGCAGCCAGTCGGGGCTGGGGCCATTCGTGACGCCGCGGATCAGGCGGCCAAAGAACACCGGGCACTGGTCCAGCGTGTCGTCGTCGATAGTGACCGACACCGGGCAAGGAAAGGCGCCCTCGATCGACGCGGTTGCTGCGGGTTTCATCTTGCCCAAGCCGCGCGCGGCGAGGTCCAGCGCGATGCCGCGCACGCCCAGCGCGTCGGGGCGGTTCGGCGTGATCGCAATCTCGATCACCGGGTCCACCTTGGCCGGATCGTTGGCGGCCAGCCAGTCGACGAAACGGTCGCCGACATCGCCCGAGGGCAGTTCGATAATGCCATCATGTTCGTCCGACAGCTCCATCTCGCGTTCCGAGGCCATCATGCCAAAGCTTTCGATGCCGCGAATCTTGCCCACGCCGATGGTGGTGTCGATGCCGGGGACGTAGACGCCCGGTTTGGCCACGACGACAGTGATGCCCGCACGGGCATTGGGGGCGCCGCAGATGATCTGCTTGGTGCCCTCGTCCGTGGCGACCTGGCACACGCGCAGCCGGTCCGCATCGGGGTGCTTTTCAGCGCTGATGACCTTGCCGATAGTAAAATCCGCCAGCTTGGCCCCACGGTCCTCGACCCCTTCAACCTCGAGCCCGAGGTCGGTCAGCGCATAGGTGATCTCGTCCACCGAAGCGGTCGTGTCGAGGTGCTCTTTGAGCCAGGACAGCGTGAATTTCATGGGTCAACCCTTTGGCGTGCTGTTTGGGCCTGCAATGGCAAAGATCGCGCCGGGGTGCAAGCCGCGCAGGCCCAGGACAGGTCGGCCTGACGAGCGCCTTACGGGGGTCGGCGCGGGGGGGCCGTTAGGGGTAGGTGGGCGTGCGGCCCAACAGGTCGTCCAACTGCCGCCCGATCCAGCCATGCGGGATGAAATGCCCGCCGGGATGGGTGTCGAGCACGACCTGCGCGCCGTCTGCACAGTCGGCCCAAACGGTGCGCGACAGTGTCAGAAAATCCACCACACCCCACGCGCCCGTATCTTGCGCCTGGCCGGTGCACTTCAACGTGTCACGCCACAGCTTGACCGGGTAGGTCGCATCGCCGTCCGGGCCAAAGGGAAAATCCAGCACGGTGTCGTTCAGCCCATGCACATGCCGCACCGCGCGCGGCGCTTGCGCGCAGTCCTCGGTCTGTCGCAACGTGCCCGAGATGCCCAAGAGCGCCCGCACGTTCAGCGCGTTGCCCCGGTCGCACGCGACGCGCCAGGCCATGATCGACCCATAGCTATAGCCCGACAGAAACACGTTCGCCGGGTCGATGGGATAGCGCTTGGCCACATCCTCGAGCACGGCTTGGGCAAAGGCCACATCCTCGGTCTCTGCCGACCACATGTTCCAGGTTTTGCGCCGCCCGTTGGGGGCAATCAGCAACACGCCGCGCCGCCGCGTCGCACCCGAAATGCGCTGGTGCTGCACCGGCAGCGCGCCTGTGCGTTGCCAGCCGTGAAAGTGGACCAGAACCGGGAGCGGGGTCGCCCCGTCCCACCCATCCGGTTCGCGCACGTGGTAGGACCGGTCGCCCAGCGGGCATGGGACGTCCACGTGGCACGAGGATGACGGGGATTGCGCAAAGGCAGAAAGGCCGCAGGCCAGGAACACGAGGCAAAGGATCAATCTCATGCGCGGCACGCTACGGGTTGGGGCACCGGTGTCACGTCAAAAACGCGTGTGGCGCCTATCCTTTGCCCTGTTCGCCCCGTGCTAGGTCGTCCAAAGCACCATGCGCGGCCATCTTGACCTCGCGCACCAAGCGCAGCGTCGGCTTGCAGGCAAAGAGGATCGAGCCGATCAGAAACAGCCATGTGCCGAGCCGCAGCCAGGCATCGAAAAAGAACATCACAGAGCCTGCGACAAAGCACACAGCCGCGCCGAAATCGACGAGCGTGTGCGCGATCTCGAACATGGCATAGCGGCGCTTCCACGCGGGGCTGCGGTGGTGGTGTGGGGGTTCAAAGATCATCCCGGTCCTCCGCATTGCGCGCTTTGACCGCGGCAAGCCAACGGTCGATCAGCAGGATCGGCCCCAGGATGATCGTCCAGCCCGCCGCGTTGATCAGGGTAAAGGTCAGCTTGGCCCCGCTGGGCATGTCTGACCGCCAG
Source organism: Pseudomonadota bacterium (assembly GCA_038525395.1). GTDB lineage: Bacteria > Pseudomonadota > Alphaproteobacteria > Rhodobacterales > Rhodobacteraceae > Tateyamaria. The sequence goes on from JBCBHS010000047.1 coordinate 4,614, forward strand.
AGGAACACGTGGGCGATGACGATCAAAAGCACCAGGGCGGAGACGAGGTAAATACGCATAACCGGCCACATAGCGCGACGCGGGCGGTGCGCAATGCATGCGCACCCTACGGGCAGGCCTAGCGGCTGAGCCCGCCGTGCAGCGCGGGTACGTCCAGTGCGGCAAAGCCATAGTGGCGCAGCCAGCGCAGGTCGCTGTCGAAGAAGGCGCGCAGGTCTGGGATGCCGTATTTCAGCATCGCGATGCGGTCGATCCCCATGCCAAAGGCAAAGCCCTGCCATTCGGTTGGATCAATGCCGCCCGCCTGCAGCACCTTGGGATGCACCATACCGGAGCCGAGGATTTCGAGCCAATCGTCGCCCTCGCCCACTTTGAGCGTGCCACCCTCCCACGCGCAGCGAATGTCGACCTCGGCCGAGGGTTCGGTGAAGGGGAAGTGCGAGGCGCGGAAGCGCAGGTCGACGCCGTCGACCTCGAAATAGGACTTCACGAACTCTTCCAGCACCCATTTGAGGTTGGCCATCGAAATGTCGCGGTCAATCGCCAGCCCCTCGACCTGGTGGAACATCGGGGTATGCGTCTGGTCATAGTCCGCGCGGTAGACACCGCCGGGGCAGATGATGCGCGTGGGGGCGCCCGACGCCTCCATCGACCGGATCTGCACGGGCGAGGTGTGGGTGCGCAGCACATGCGGCGGGCGATTGTCGCCCTCTGCCCGGTGCATATAGAACGTGTCCATCTCGGCCCGCGCGGGGTGGTGGCCAGGGATGTTCAGGGCGTCGAAATTGTACCAATCGGTGTCGATCCGCGGCCCTTCGGCCACGGAAAAGCCCATCTCGGCAAAGATCGCGGTCACCTCTTCGCTGACCTGGCTGATGGGGTGGATCGTGCCCTGCCGGGTGCCGCGCGTGGGCAAGGTGACGTCAAGCCATTCGGACCGCAAACGCGCATCCAGTGCGGCATCTGCAAGCGCCGCTTTCTTGGCCGCCAGCGCGCTGTTGATCTCGTTCTTGAGGGCATTGAGCGCGGGGCCTGCCACCTGCCGCTCGTCCGCTGTCATCTTGCCCAGCTCGCGCATCTTCAGCGCCACTTCGCCCTTCTTGCCGACAGCCGCGATGCGGATGTCTTCCAACGCGGTTTCGTCGCCCGCATCAGCGATCTGGGTCAGGTATTTGGTCTTGAGATCGTCCATGGCGCGGCTCCCGTTTCGGGCGTGTAGCTATCACATGGGACGGCGATGGCAAACACCGACACGCCCGTGCAAAAACCAATGCGTTTTCATAGGCCTGACCTCTAAGGATTGCAGCTGGACCTATCCAAGCCACATCATGTGGTATATTCTTGAGGAATCATAGGGAACGGCGCAGCGGGCAAACGATCAGATGAAACCAGTCATGTACTCGCACCGTTTGAAAACTGTTTTGCAACACACGGTGCGCGAGCTGGGGCTGACCATCGTTTTGGATGACGGGCAGACCGATCTGGATCTGGCCGAGAACGAACCGATGATCCGGGAAACGGCGACGCTGCTGGGCCTTCAGGTCCATTTTGAAAGACGGGACGGCGGCATGTCCGTCACATTTTACAAGTGATTTGATCGGAGGCACCGGATGAAGGGCAACGCGCGACAAAAGGAAATGCGGGCACTGCGCGCAGCGGGCCTGACCCTGGCCGGTGCGGAACGGCTGTCCCAAACGCGGGCGGGGTCCAATTGGGCCTTGATCGGACTGTCCGCTGCGGTGCTGTGCGTGATGGCGGGCATCGGTGTCTACAGCGTCAATCTGCCAGCGCCTGATGCGCCCCCGCCCATCCAGGCCAGCGCACCAGAACCTGCGCCCGTCGTCGCGGCGGTTGACCCGGCGCCTGCGCCAACGCTCGCCTTGCCCACGATCACCGCCGAGCCGAAGGAGGCGTTGCCCTGGGTGACCGCTTTGGTTGAGGCGCCGGTGGCTCAGGCACAGGCGCCGACCCCGGTGGCCGCCGCGCCAGAGGTCGATTGCATCACCACGCTTGCGCAGCAGGCCGCAGCCGTACGGCTGCAGTTCGGGGCGGGCAGCGCGACGGTGCCGAGCGAAAGCTTTGACATCTTGGCCACCATCGGCGCGATGACCGTGGACTGCCCCGCGGCCCGCGTGCAGGTGGCGGGACATTCCGACAGTTCGGGGTCAGACCTGGCCAACCTGCAACTTAGCTGGGAGCGGGCCGAAAATACGATCGAGGCGCTGTCGGCCTTGGGCTTTGACACCCGGCAGTTCGAAACCGTGGGCTTTGGATCACGCGCGCCGTTGGAACAAGGCAGCAGCAGCGACGATGGCATCAACCGGCGCGTAGAGTTGCGCGTTTTGAAAGGTGAGGGGACACAATGACGATGATGAATATGGCACTTCAGTTCGGCGTGGCCCTGTCGTTTATGGCAATCGCCGCCTTGGTCGGGTTCCTGTTGTCGCGGCAAAAGTACCGCAACGAGAGCGCCACGCATATCGCGATGCTGTCGGGGGAAACGGCCAAGTGGCGGCGCCGCGCCAGCGTGGCCGAGGACCGCGCGCGCAGTGCGGAAAACGCGCTGGTCAGAGAGCGGCGGAAAGCGCGGCGCTGATTAGGCGCCGCTCATTGTCAGCTTGGGCGACAGTTCGACCGACAGGTCCTGCAGCACGTCCAACAGGCTGTCCACATTCACCGTTTCCGGGTTGATGTCATCCGTCGAAAAATAGCGCAGGTAAATGCTGCGCGCCCGTTCGTCCATACCCTGATGCAGGCCCATGGACCACGTCGGAAAGATGCGTTCGCGCGCGTCCATGCAGGACAGAAGAATGATGTTGGCGTGCCGTGGATCGCGCGAGATGCGGTGATAGAGCGCCGACACCTCGACCCGCCCCCCTTCGATCACCTGCAGGAAATGGTCGCCGTTGTAATGCAGCATGCCTGTCAGGTTCATGCGCTTGTTGTTGCGCTTGCAGGTCTCGATCAACGCCTGGGCATCGAGGCTTTCGGACGGGTTGCGCTGCGAATAGTATACCAGTCTTGTCAAATTCATCTCGAGTCCCCCTTTTTCAATATGTTGTATCGTCCCGTGGGACGACCACAGGATCAAGAGACATGGGGCCGCAGTCCTGCGGCAAATGCGTAAAAGTGGCGACAGTTTCCTGATGCTGCGCTGCGTTCTATTTCAACGTGCACAGGGCCTTATGCCGCCTGCAACACAGCGCCATGGCGCACGGGTTGGACCACCCGCGCGGTCTTGGCCGTGCCCAGGTCAGCCAAAGCGGGGAAGAGCGACAAAAGCTCTTGCTCGGTGTCGTGGGACCATCCCGCCTCTGCCGCGCTGACGGGGAAATAGCTTTCGCTGCACAGGCCCGCGCACCGCAGGATCTGATGGCTGTCAAACAGCACATGCACATAAGTGACGGTGCCGCGCGGCGCGTATCGCACGCTGTCCCCGTTCACCAGCGCCTTGGCGGGGATCAGCACCTCGTCCTCGCCAAAATAGAGTTGTGCGCGCCAGCCGCCGACAAGGATGCGGTGCTGAGGCGAGACATAGACCGGTGCCGTGGCCCCATAGGCGCCGGCATCGAAACAGACGGGCGCCATGGCACCCTGCCCCACCACCGTACGGCGCCCGACCCAGCGGACGGGCATGGCGCCGTCATCGACCGTGAGCACCATATCGCCCGGTATCAGCGCCTCAATCCGCCGCGGACCGCTTGGCGTATCGACCTGGCTGCCCGCGACAAAGCAGGCGACGCCCGTGTCGCCCGCGCCAAGCGCGGCATAGGTGATCTGATCCGGGTTCGGCTGGTTGAACTGGATCGACGTCGTCGTCGCATCCGGTCCCACAACCACGGGCAGGTTTTCTGACACGGCACCTGCCGCCGCACCGGACTGCGCCACGATGTTCTGCGTGCCGCCGCCGATGTCGTAAAAGTCCAACACCTCACCCGTGCCGGTATTCGTCAGCGCGTAGGCCTCGTAATTGTTGCTGCCGCTGCCATTCGGGTCGGTCAGCAAGATCGGCAGCGCATCCGCCGACAGCACATAGACCACCTCGCCATTGTCGGGATCGACCGTCGATGTCACCCGCGGGTCATCCAGGCGCACCTCGATCCCCAGGCTGCCATCATCCTGGTAGAACCCGACCACGAAGTCCGCCGGATCATCAGAGGCGCCCAGCGCAACCTCAAGAAACTCGGCCTCGCCGGAGTTTCGGGCATAGGCGTTCGAGTAGTGCAGTTCACTGATGCGCGGCAACGTCTGGGTCCTTTCCTTGTCGCAAGAACAGCTAAGCGACAAACGTTAGGAAACTACGCCCGAAACGTGCCGAATTTATGGGGAATTGTGACGAAAAAAGCCCCGCACCGGTGGGGTGCGGGGCCTTGACTGTTCAAGCGTGTTCGCCCGGTTTAGGCTGTCAACTGCGCCTTGGCCTGGTCCACGATCGCGGCAAACGCATCGGGTTCGTTCACGGCCAGGTCGGCCAGAACCTTGCGGTCCACTTCGATGCCGGCCAGGTTCAACCCGTTGATAAAGCGGCTGTATGTCAGCGCCTCGTCATGGGCGCGGACGGCGGCGTTGATCCGCTGGATCCACAGCGCGCGGAAGTTGCGCTTGCGGTTATGACGGTCGCGGGTCGCGTATTGGTTGGCCTTGTCTACGGCCTGGCGCGCGACCTTGAAGGTGCTCTTGCGGCGGC
>JBCBHS010000048.1:0-8660 GCA_038525395.1 Pseudomonadota bacterium
CGGACGGTGGATTTCAAGCAGACGCTGATCATCCTGACCTCGAACCTGGGCGCGCAGGCGCTGAGCCAGTTGCCCGATGGGGCGGATGCGAGTGCCGCGCGCCGGGATGTGATGGACGCGGTGCGGGCGCATTTCCGGCCCGAGTTCCTGAACCGGCTGGACGAGACGATCATCTTTGACCGTCTGGCACGCGGGGATATGGACGGCATCGTCACGATCCAGATGGCGCGGCTGCTGAAACGGCTGGCGGCGCGCAAGATCACCCTGTCGCTGGATGATGGCGCGCGGACGTGGCTGGCGGATGAGGGGTACGACCCCGTCTTTGGTGCCCGCCCGTTGAAGCGAGTGATCCAGTCGGCCTTGCAAAACCCGCTGGCCGAGATGTTGCTGGCGGGCGACATCAAGGATGGCGACACGGTTGACGTGTCGGCGGGAGCCGAGGGGTTGCTGATCGGGGATCGCGTGAGCGCGTCGAACCGGCCGCGGCCCGACGACGCGGTTGTTCACTAAAGCAAAAAGGCCCGCAGAGCTGCGGGCCTTTTCTTTTGTCGCTGGGATGACGGCTTAGAACACGAAGTCGGTCGCGTCGATGTCGGCGATATCCATGTTCTTCAGCGTGATCTGATCGTTGCCGCCGTGGTTGATCACCACGTCGGACCCAGTTTGGGTGATCGCCAGGTCCGACAGGCTGGTGACGGACGCATCGCCGCTAAAGTCCATGACGTCCACGCCGTCTTCGAAATCGGTGATGATGTCCTTGTGCGATCCTGCGCCAAAGACGAAGACATCCGCGCCGGAGCCGCCCGACATCACGTCCTTGCCCTTGCCGCCGGTCAGCACGTCAGCGTCGGCGCCGCCAAAGAGTTTGTCGTTGCCATTGCCACCGATCAGCACGTCCTGGCCCGCGTCACCGTACAGGCGGTCGTTTTTGTCGCCGCCGTCCAGTGTGTCGTTGCCATCCCGGCCTTGCAGCAGGTCGTTGTCGGCGCCGCCTTCGAGGATGTCATTGCCTGCGCCGCCGTCCAGCTTGTCCTTGCCCGCGCCGCCGATCAGGTGATCGTCGCCATCGTTACCGTAGTAGTGGTCGTCGCCGCCGTGACCGGTCATGATGTCCACGCCGCTTTTGCCTTGGACCTTGTCGCTGCCGCTGCCGCCGGTCACGATGTTGTCGACCAGGACAAAATCGCTGCTGTCGAGGTCGCCGGACAGCACACCTTCGAGGGTCAGTGTGTTGCCGTTGCCCAGGTCGATCACCGCGCCCGCGGGGGTGTCGGTGATTTGCATGTCTTCGATGGCGGAAAAGCCAAAGGCTTGCAGATCGATCAGGTCTTCGCCGCTGGTGAAGTCGGTGATGATGTCCGACCCTTCGTTCGGTTCGACGATGAATGTGTCAAAGCCTGCGCCGCCCGTCAGGCTGTCGTCGCCCGCGTCGCCGTTCAGTGTGTCATTGCCGCCTGCGCCGTCGACGGTGTCGTTGCCGCCCAGCATTTCAAAGGTTTCGCCCGTGTTGTCGCCGGTGACTGTGTCGGCGTTTTCGGTGATGACCGGGCCCAGAACGGCCTCGGCGAACGAGACGGAATAGGTTTCTTCGGCGTTCACGTTCTGGATGTGCACGGCAAAGCTGGTGGCGCTGACGGGGGTGAAGTTGAAGGTGATGGTGTTGCCATCGACGGCCGGGTCACTGGCCGACAGGAAGTGGCGGTTATGCGGTGCATCGGAGTGCACCGCGCCGTCTGTGAAGTGGTACCCGGCGGAGTGGAAGTCGGAGTGGTTGACCAGGACGATGCCGGTGAAACCTGCGATGTCCTGCACGGTCACGGTCAGCGTATAGGTGGTGCCTGGCACCAGCCCTTGGATGTTGACGCCGTCGTTGTGGTCTGCGCCGCCCACGGCGCCATTGAACGTGTCGCCCTCGGTGATTGCGTAATTCGCGGTCGCGTAAGCGCTGATAGAGGAGTCGTAGGTTTCGTTGATAACAGCCATAGGTCTAGCCCTTCAAAAGTATACAAGTTTGCCTGGGGCGACTGCCGAACTGCTCGACGACCCCGTGGCAGCAGGGCTATGGGCGGAGTGTGGCGCAACGACGGAGCAGGTGTGGAAAATTTGTTTTAATTTTGCTCCTGCCCGCCCCATTCGGTGCCGAATGTGGAAGGGAAGTGGCGCAAACGCAAAAAGGGGCCTGGTGTGGCCCCTTTTCGTCTGTTTATGTGACCTGCGGCTTACACGAACAGGAAGTCCGAGTTGCCGAGATCGGTGGCCAGGATGTTTTCAAGTGTGATGCTGTCGCGGTCGCTAAACTTGATCACCACATCGTTGCCGACCTGGGTGATGGTCAGGTCGTTGATGTCGGTATAGCCGTAAAAGCCGATTTGCAGGATGTCTTCGCCGATGGTGAAGTCCGTGATCGTGTCTGCGCGGGTGCGGTCGTCGTCGAACACAAAGACGTCGGCACCGCTGCCGCCGGTCATCGTATCGTCGCCCTGGCCGCCGATCAGCGTGTCGTTGCCGGTGCCGCCATTCATTATATCCTTGCCCGCGCCGCCGGACAGCAGGTCATTGCCCGCCTCGCCCCACAGCTTGTCATTGCCGTGCCCGCCGATCACGGTGTCGTTTCCGGTGCCACCGTAGATACGGTCATTGGCGTTTTGGCCGTCAAGATAGTCGGCGCCGCCGTCGCCCTTGAGCAGGTCATTGTCGGATCCGCCAAGCAGGCTGTCATTGCCGTCGCCGCCGCGCAGCTGATCCGCGCCCGACCCGCCATTGAGTGTGTCGTTGCCGTTGCCGCCCAAGAGCGTGTCCTTGCCCGTGCCGCCGAACAGCATGTCGTTGCCAAAGTCGCCATTCAGGCTGTCGCTGCCTGCGCCGCCGTCCAGGTTGTCGGCACCCGCGGTGCCCGTGATCTTGTCCGCGCCATCGGTGGTGGCGACTAGGGGGGCAGGAACAAAGTCGAAATTGGAGTTGCTCAGGTCGGCTGCGGTGACGCCGGTGAGTTCGACATAGTTGCCGTCGCCCAGGTTGATGCGGACGCCGCCGCTTGTGTCCTGGATCGACAGTTGCGAGATGTCCCAATAGCCGAACTTGGTCAGGTCGATCAGGTCTTCGCCGAGGGAGAAGTCGGTGATCGTGTCGCGCCCTTGGCCGCTGGCAAAGACGAACACATCCTGGCCTGCGCCGCCTGTGAGGATGTCGTCATCCTTGCCGCCGTTCAGGAGATCCGCGCCCGCGCCGCCGATCAGGGTGTCGTTGCCCTTGTCGCCGATGAGGGTGTCGTTGCCTTCGCCGCCGTCAAGAAAGTCTTCTTGATTGCCGCCGTCCAGCAGGTCTTGGTCATCGCCGCCAAAGAGGACGTCGCGCCCGTTGCCGCCGATCAGCGTGTCTTTGCCATCGTCGCCTTGCAGGGTGTCGTTGCCGCAGACGCCGTCAATGCTGTCGTCGCCCGCGCCGCCGATGACCATGTCAGAGCCGCCAAGGGCGATGTAGGTGTCGTTGCCGCCCAGCAAATTGACATTGTCGGCGGTCATATTTCCGGTTTCGTTATCGTTTCCCCCAGTGAAAACGGTCATTGCAAATCTCCCCAGATTCTAAACTCGAGCAGTCACGCGCTAAAAACGGCTGGCAGGCCAACGCGGGGTTGTGGCTAGCACAGCTTGGCCAAGCGGGGCGAAAAACTGTTTAGAATGGGGCGAAATCTGGGCAAATACACGTAATGGGTGAGATTTGCGTCAACGGACCCGCGACAATGCGGGTCCGTCTATAGTGTTTGTTTGCAGCCGGGGCTTAACCTTCGGCGGGCAGAATCACCTTGTCGATGACGTGGATGACGCCGTTCGAAGTTTCGATGTCGGCGCTGACGACGCTTGCGTCTTCGACCATGACGCCGTTGTCGAGGTCGATGGTGACGGTGCTACCTTGGACGGTCGGTGCCTCCATGTCGTCCTGCAGGTCGGTCGACATCACTTTGCCGGGCACGACGTGGTAGGTCAGGATCGCGGTCAGCTGGTCCTTGTTCTCGGGCTTCAGCAGCTCTTCTACCGTGCCTGCGGGCAGAGCGGCAAAGGCGTCGTCGGTGGGGGCGAACACGGTGAAGGGACCGTCGCCTTTCAGTGTCTCGACCAGACCGGCGGCTTGGACGGCGGCGACCAGAGTTTCGAACGACCCTGCGGACACGGCTGTGTCAACGATGTCTTTCTGACCTGCCGATGCAGTGAAGGCGGTGCCGGCCAGAGCGATGGCTGCGACGGAGGTGATCAAAGTCTTGCGGAACATAAGGAAGTCTCCTGAGTTAGGTTCACATGACGCCGGGCGCGTCATTGCGAGGGAAACGTGGCAAATCCGCGTTCGGTTCACGTGGAAATTTTTCCCACGATGCCTTGATCAGCCATCATCCGCGCCTAAGCCACACCGTTTTTTCAGGACCAGTCACAACAATGTCAGCATTGGCAAAACGCCGCCGATGGCTTGTCTGTCTATATGAACGCTCGCAAGGTGCTGCGAGCGGTGAAGTGAGGCGGATATGATGGATTTTGCACTGGCGGTATTAGAGGTGGCGGCCTTTGGCTTTGTCACGGTGATTGGGGCGGCGTTGGCCGGTGTGGTGGTCATGTTCGTGATCGACCGGCGCCAGACCGATGACGCGATCCGCCGGAATTATCCGGTGATCGGGCGGTTCCGGCATTTGTTCTCATCCTTGGGTGAATTTTTCCGTCAGTATTTCTTTGCGATGGACCGCGAAGAGATGCCGTTTAACCGGGCGCAGCGCGAGTGGATCAAGCGCGCGAGCGAGGGTCAGAGCAACACGGTCGCCTTTGGGTCGACGCGGAACCTGAATGTCGTGGGCACGCCGATCTTTGTGAACGCCGCCTTTCCCCCGCTTGAGGATCAGTTTGCCAAGACGGCGCCGATGATTGTGGGGCCTGGCGCGCGGACACCTTATACGGCGACGTCGTTCTTCCATATCTCGGGCATGAGCTATGGCGCGATTTCGAAACCGGCGGTTCTGGCGCTGAGCCATGGTGCCAAGGCGGCGGGGATCTGGATGAACACGGGCGAGGGCGGGCTGAGCCCGTTTCATCTGGAAGGGGGTGCCGACATCGTGTTTCAGATCGGCACGGCCAAGTTTGGTGTGCGGGATGAGGCGGGCAACCTGAGCGAGGACAAGCTGCGCGAGGTGGCGGGCCACGAGACCGTGCGCATGTTCGAGATCAAGCTGGCCCAAGGCGCCAAGCCCGGCAAGGGCGGTATCCTGCCAGGTGAGAAGGTGACCGAAGAGATCGCCAAGATCCGCGGCCTGAAAAAGGGGCAAGACGGGATTTCGCCCAACCGCCATGCCGAGGTGGACGACTGGAACGACCTGTTGGATTTCATCGCGCGGGTGCGCGAGGTCACGGGCAAGCCTGTGGGGATCAAGACCGTCGTCGGGGCCGAAGCGCCTGTGGCCGATCTGTTTGAGACGATTGCGGCACGTGGTGCCGACTGTGCGCCCGACTTTATCACCATCGACGGGGGTGAGGGGGGCACGGGCGCGGCACCCATGCCGCTGATTGACCTCGTGGGCATGTCGATCCGCGAGGCGCTGGTGACTGTGGTCGATCTGCGGGACCGCGCGGGCCTGAAGGACCGCATTCGCATCGTCGCCTCGGGCAAGTTGGTGAACCCCGGCGATGTGGCCTGGGCCCTGGCAGCGGGGGCGGATTTCGTGACGTCCGCACGCGGTTTTATGTTCAGCCTGGGCTGTATCCAGGCGCTGAAGTGCAACAAGAACACCTGCCCCACGGGCATCACCACCCACAACAAGCGATTCCAAAAGGGGCTGGTGGTGAAGGAAAAGCGCAAGCGGGTGGCCGACTACGCGCAGGGCATCATCCACGAGGTCGAGGTGATCGCCCATTCGGTGGGGGTGCCCGAGCCGCGCCAGATGCGCCGCCGTCACGTGCGCATCATGCAGGCCGATGGCCGGTCACGCGCGATGAACGAGATCACGCCAAGTTACAACCCGGTGACAAGCGCGTGAGGCCCTATGATATGGTCGGGCCTTTGGAACCATCTATGTGGCATGGTGATTGAACCCCACAAGGAGAGATGTGCATGGCCCACCGCTGGAAGAACACCCTGACCCGCGCCGACGTGACGCCCTATGCGGCCTATATGAACCGGCGGCAGTTGATGGGCGGGGCGATGGGCCTGGGGCTGATCGGTGCCGCGGGCCTGGCGCGCGCGACCGAGGCCCCGCTGGAGCCCAACAGCTGGGAAGACATCACCAACTACAACAACTTTTACGAGTTCGGCACCGGCAAGGGCGACCCCGCCCGCAACGCCCATATGCTGACGACCGAGCCTTGGACCGTGGCGATCGACGGGATGGTCGATGCGCCCGGCGACTATTCCATGGAACAGATCATGGACGCGATGACCATCGAAGAGCGCATCTATCGCTTTCGCTGTGTCGAGGCCTGGTCGATGGTCATCCCGTGGAACGGGTTTGAGTTGGCGGATCTGTTGACCTTGGCGGGTGTGCAAGAGGGCGGCAAATACGTCGCCTTTGAAACCGCGCTGCGCCCGGACGAGATGCCTGGGGTGCGCTTCCCGACGCTGGACTGGCCCTATGTCGAAGGCCTGCGCATGGACGAGGCGATGCACCCGCTGACGATCATGGCAACAGGTATCTACGGCAAGACGATACCAAACCAAAATGGCGCGCCCATGCGATTGGTCGTGCCGTGGAAGTACGGGTTCAAGTCGATCAAGTCGATTGTGCGCATCACCGTGACCGATGACGAGCCGCCGACCAGCTGGAACAAGGCGAATGGGCGGGAATACGGTTTCTATAGTAATGTGAACCCGCAGGTGGATCACCCACGATGGAGCCAGGCGACCGAACGGGTTATCGGCGGTGGCCTGTTTGCCAAGCGTCAGCCGACGCTGATGTTCAACGGGTACGAAGACGAGGTGGCCAGCCTGTACGACGGCATGGACCTGCGCGCGAACTACTGATGCTGGTGGACGGGATCAACCGGTGGGCCCGCAAGGTCCCCACATGGGCAGTATATATAGTATACCTGATCCCGGTCCCCGTACTTCTATATATGGGCGTTACGGGCGGCCTGGGGGTCGACCCGGTCAAGGCGCTGGAACACGAGCTGGGCGAGATCGCGCTGCAGCTGGTGATCATCGGGCTGTGCATCTCGCCGCTGCGCCGGTTCTTTGGGGTCAACCTGATCAAGTTTCGGCGCACGATGGGTGTGCTGGCCTTTACCTATGTGGCGCTGCACCTGCTGGTCTGGGCCGTGCTGGACGTTCAAGCGCTGGACCGGGTGTGGGCCGACATCGTCAAGCGGCCGTATATTACGATAGGTATGGCAGCCTTTGTCCTGATGATCCCCCTGGTGGTGACATCGAACAACCGGTCGGTGCGGGCGCTAGGGGCGGTGTGGCGCAAGGTGCATCTGCTGACTTACCCAATCGCGATACTTGCCGGGCTGCATTACATATGGCTGAGCAAAGGCTTTCAGCTTGAGCCGTTGGCTTACATGGCGGTCATCCTGGCGCTGCTGGCCCTGCGCGTTCCCAACCTGCGGAAGAAAGTAGCGGTTTAGCGGCCCGATTGCCCGGATATGGGCAGCGCGCGGAAAGCGAGTCGCGGTGAAAACCGGGTGAATCGCTGTTCGGCGCAGAAATTTTCAAAGAATCTGACAATGCGGCGGCGGAATCATGGGGTGTGATGCGAGCCGATTCACTGAATCGAGGATGATTCAGGCTGAAAATCTGCCGGGCGCGGTCGAGTCTTGGGGATAGGTCTGTGGATAACCCAACATGTAGTCTACGTCAGCTTGGGCGCGGGCAATATGGCGGGTAATTTTCGACCGATTTGACCTTGGGTCGGCGAAATATGATTGCCTAAAACCCTGTTTTTCCAAGAAAAATGGGGTTTCATGAAAAAATATGACGTTTCTGCAAAAAAGCACTTGCGGGCACCCCGCACTAACCGTAGAACCCCCCTCACCGGCGGCGCAGAGATGCACCAACGGGGCGCCAGACGGGCCACACGGAAGCGGAAACGCAGACAGACGGCAACGAGACGCAAGAATAAATCAGAGGTAACTGGGCGGGGCGCGCCAAAGAAGTTAGGGCGCATCCAGTCTCTTTTGTCTCTACGCTCTTTGAAATTGATGATAACTGAAGAGATATGTGGGCGGTTTGGTTCGTTTCGATGGATCAACGTCTGTATATCGCGCTAGTAGGGGCAACCCGATAATCTAGTGTCAGCTTCACTGTTTGGACGGTTTCTTGTTTTCTTATGAAAACCTGAAGCACAACAAACAGAAGACTGTCCCGGTCATGCCGGCCGGGACGATGTGCAGAGGTTCGAACGTCAAGGATATGCTGGCAACAGCATTTCAACTTGAGAGTTTGATCCTGGCTCAGAACGAACGCTGGCGGCAGGCCTAACACATGCAAGTCGAGCGCACCTTCGGGTGAGCGGCGGACGGGTTAGTAACGCGTGGGAATATACCCTTCTCTAAGGAATAGCCACTGGAAACGGTGAGTAATACCTTATACGCCCTTCGGGGGAAAGATTTATCGGAGAAGGATTAGCCCGCGTTAGATTAGGTAGTTGGTGGGGTAATGGCCTACCAAGCCTACGATCTATAGCTGGTTTTAGA
>JBCBHS010000049.1:0-8419 GCA_038525395.1 Pseudomonadota bacterium
GATCCTCACCATCGGTGAGACGATCAAGGTGCAGGTGATCAAGATCAACAAAGAGACGCACCGCATCTCGCTGGGCATGAAACAGCTGCAAGAAGATCCCTGGGATCTGGTGGCAGCGAAATACCCGCTGGAATCGACACATACAGGCCGCGTGACCAACATCACCGACTACGGTGCGTTCGTGGAACTGGAACCCGGTGTCGAAGGCCTCGTGCACGTCTCCGAAATGTCCTGGACCAAGAAGAACGTGCACCCCGGCAAGATCGTGTCGACCAGCCAAGAGGTCGAGGTCATGGTTCTGGAAATCGACGGTGCCAAGCGCCGCGTGTCCCTGGGCCTCAAGCAGACGATGCGCAACCCGTGGGAAGTGTTTGCAGAAACGCACCCCGAGGGGACAGAGGTCGAAGGCGAGGTCAAGAACATCACCGAGTTCGGTCTGTTCGTGGGCCTGCCCGGCGACATCGACGGCATGGTGCACCTTTCGGACCTCAGCTGGGACCAGCGTGGCGAGGAAGCCATCCAGGACTACCGCAAGGGCGACATGGTCCACGCGGTTGTGTCCGAAGTGGATGTCGACAAAGAGCGCATCTCGCTCTCGATCAAAGCGGTGGGTGGCGACAAGTTTGCCGAAGCCGTGGGCGGCGTGAAGCGCGGCTCGATCGTGACGGTCGAAGTGACCGCCATCGAAGACGGTGGTGTCGAAGTGGAATACGAAGGCATGAAATCCTTCATCCGCCGCTCCGACCTGTCGCGTGACCGGGCCGAGCAGCGCCCCGAGCGGTTCTCGGTCGGTGACAAGGTGGACGTGCGTATCACCAACATCGACAGCAAGACCCGCCGTCTGGGTGTCTCGATCAAAGCGCGCGAAATCGCCGAAGAGAAAGAGGCCGTGGAACAGTACGGCTCGTCCGACAGTGGCGCGTCGCTGGGCGATATCCTGGGCGCCGCACTCAAAGGCGACGAGTGATCAAAGCGCCGGGTTCGCCCGCGCAGCATGTGACGACCAAGGGGCCCCGCGGGGCCCCTTATGTCATCCGACATAGGCCAATGCCCGGATGCGAATCATTTGGACTGCCGCACATCCCCTCAACCTCAGGTGGCGCAGTGCCGTACGGACCCATGGCGCAAATGACGTGCACAGGTGCCTTATCCGGTCGTCATCAGCGGTAAAAACCCGCGCAGACCAAAGGCTTCCTATTCACGACTGGCAATATTGTTCCTATAGTCAGGGCCAGAAAAACGAAAAGACGACGCGTCGTTGCGGGGGAAAATGCCATGATCCGGTCCGAGCTGATCCAGAAGATCGCCGACGAAAACCCTCACCTCTATCAACGGGATGTCGAGCGCATCGTGAACACGATTTTTGACGAGGTCACCGATGCGATGGCCCGCGGTGACCGGGTCGAGCTGCGCGGCTTTGGCGCCTTTTCGGTGAAAAAACGCGACGCCCGCGTCGGGCGGAACCCGCGCACCGGTGAAACGGTTGATGTCGAAGAAAAGCACGTGCCGTTTTTCAAGACCGGAAAGCTCTTGCGTGATCGCCTAAACGGGAAAGTCTGATGCGTTACATTCGATATGCCTGCATTGCCGTATTCGCTGTGGCCCTGATCGCTGTCGCCCTCGCCAACCGTGGTCCGGTCACGCTAAAGCTGTTGCCGGACGAGATTGCGGGCCTCTTTGCCGTGGCGCCGACCATCGAGTTGCCGCTGTTTCTGGTGATCTTTGGCGGCATCGTCACAGGCCTATTGGTCGGCTTCGTCTGGGAGTGGATGCGCGAATACGCCATCCGGTCCGAAAACGCCCGCAATGCGCGCGAGGTGCGCCGGTTGGAGCGGGAAGTGAAGCGGCTGAAGGTTGAAAAGCACGAGGGCAAGGACGAGGTTCTGGCCCTGCTGGACGAAGCAAGCTAAGCCCCCCGGTTATGTCTGACATTTCGGTCAAGTTCTGCGGCCTCAGCCGCCCCGAAGACGTATCTGCCGCGGTCGCGGCCGGGGCTGCGTATATTGGCCTGGTCTTTTTCGCGAAATCGCCGCGCAACGTGTCCATCCCGACCGCGCGGGCGCTGGCATTGGACACACCGCCTGGCGTGGCCAAGGTGGCGCTGGTTGTGGATGCCGACGATACCTTTCTGGACGCGCTGACCCGCGACGTGCCCCTGGACATCCTGCAACTGCACGGCAAGGAAACGCCCGAACGTGTGGCCGCGGTCAAGGCGCGCTATGGCTTGCCGGTGATGAAGGCCGTTGGGATCGGATCGGCGGATGATCTGCCGACGCTGGATGCCTATGGCCAGGTGGCGGATATGCTGTTGGTGGATACCAAGCCGCCAAAAGGGGCAGGACGCCCCGGCGGGAATGGCGCGACGTTTGATTGGTCGTTGATCGACGGTCGGCGGTGGCCGGTGCCGTGGATGCTGGCAGGTGGGCTGACGGCGGACAATGTGGGTGACGCGATCCGCCAGACCGGGGCGCGGCAGATTGACCTGAGTTCGGCGGTGGAGACAGCGCCGGGCGTGAAGGATGCCCAGCTGATGGACGCGTTTATGGCGGCGGTGCGGGACTAGTCAGGGTTTAACTCTGCGTTAAGGACGATCTGGCAGGCTCTGCGCCATGATAGAAACCGTACATACAATTTCGCCTGAGGAGTGGATGCGCCACCTGTTCAGCGCCAAGGCCGCCGTTGACGGTGGGGTTGTGCGACGGAAAGTGCAGGACATGGAACGTTTTGTCGGGCGCAGGCGGTTTTTGAAAGAGGTGAACCGCCGAGGCTTTACCGTCATCGAAAATGCAGGTCAGGTGGTTGTGTTCTGCAACGCCGAACCGGTGCGCGTGATCGCGGCGCGGGAGGCAAACTTTCGATAAAAGTTTGCATGAAAAATCCCAGTCAGGATTTTTCTCAGACTTTGAACAAAGTCTGATACCCGTGCTTTACCCCTTGGCGGAAGATCGCTAACCAAGGGGCTCGGAAAACGAGGTGCGCAATGGCCAACGATCTTTTCAATTCCTTTATGACGGGTCCCGATGAAAACGGGCGCTTTGGTGATTTTGGCGGGCGGTTTGTTTCGGAAACCCTGATGCCGCTGATCCTGAGCCTGGAAGAGGAGTACGAAAAGGCCAAGACGGACGACAGCTTTTGGGCCGAGATGCACCATCTGTGGACGCACTACGTGGGCCGCCCCAGCCCGCTTTATTTTGCCGAGCGTCTGACCGACCACCTGGGCGGCGCCAAGGTCTATATGAAGCGGGACGAGCTGAACCACACCGGCGCGCACAAGATCAACAACGTGCTGGGCCAGATCATCCTGGCGCGCCGCATGGGCAAGACGCGCATCATTGCCGAAACCGGCGCGGGTCAGCACGGTGTGGCGACAGCGACGGTCTGCGCAAAATTTGGTTTGCAATGCGTGGTTTACATGGGCGCGCACGATGTGGAGCGTCAGGCGCCCAACGTGTTCCGCATGAAGCTGCTGGGCGCCGAAGTGATCCCCGTGACCAGCGGTCGAGGCACGCTGAAGGACGCGATGAACGACGCGCTGCGCGACTGGGTCACGAATGTGCGCGATACGTTTTACTGCATTGGCACAGTGGCGGGCCCGCATCCCTATCCGGCCATGGTGCGCGATTTCCAAAGCATCATCGGCAAGGAGGTGCGCGAGCAGATGACCCTGGCCGAGGGTCGGCTGCCCGACACGCTGATTGCGGCGATTGGCGGGGGGTCCAACGCGATGGGGCTGTTCTATCCCTTCCTCGACGACAAAGATGTGGGCATCATTGGGGTCGAGGCCGGGGGCAAGGGCGTGAATGCCAAGATGGAGCATTGCGCGTCGCTGACCGGGGGGCGGCCGGGTGTGCTGCATGGCAACCGCACCTATCTGTTGCAGGATGATGACGGGCAGATCCTGGAAGGGTTTTCGATTTCGGCGGGCCTTGATTACCCGGGGATCGGGCCGGAGCATGCGTGGCTGCATGACATTGGCCGCGCGCAATACGTGTCGATCACGGATGTTGAGGCGCTGGAGGCGTTTCAGCTGTGCTGCACCACCGAGGGCATCATTCCCGCGCTGGAGCCGAGCCATGCCCTGGCCCATGTGATGAAGATCGCGCCCGAGCTGCCGGCCGATCACATCATCTGCATGAACATGTGTGGCCGGGGGGACAAGGACATCTTTACCGTTGCGCGCCACCTTGGCTTTGACATGACCGGCCCTGAGGGGCGCAACGTCGAGTAGCGGCCAGGCTAGACGGCGTAGGTGCGCAGCACCTCGAGCGAGACGATGTCGAGGGCGCGTTTGTGGGTTGCCGCCAGGTTGACCTGCGGCGCGCAGCCTTCGTCATGTGCCTGCAAGAAGCGTGATGCGCACAGGCACCAGCTGTCGCCCGGTTGCAGCCCGGCAAAGCTGTGTTCGGGGCGCGGTGTGCTGAGGTCGTTGCCGACATATTTCGAAAAGGCGAGGAATTCGGCGGTCATCACCGCGCAGACCGTGTGGCTGCCCTGATCGGCGGCGCAGGTGTTGCAGTGCCCGTCGCGGAAAAACCCGGTTACCGGGTCCATGCCGCACAGGCTGAGCGCGGTGCCGAGCACGTTAACGCTGTCTTCTGGGTCCATCGTCCTATCCTTTGGTCGCCGCCACGATCTGGCGGAGCATATCGATATTGCTGGCATGCACACCGTCGGCGCGGAACTGCCTGTCGGCGGCTGTGACCACGATGACGACGCCTGCGTCTTGATCAATATAGAGGTATTGGCCGTAAATCCCACGGCCCAGAAACTGACCAGGGGTCGCACCCACGGGAATCCACCACTGATACCCGTACCCAATCTTGCCGGGCTGTGTGGGCGCGCTGGCGCGGGTTGAGGCGGCGATCCACGCCGCGGGCACGATTTGCTGGCCTTGCCACATCCCGTCCTGCAAGATCATCTGGCCAAACCGCCCGTAGTCGCGCGTGCTGACGTTCAGCCCGCCCAGCACAAAGGCCACGCCCACGCCATCGGTTACGTAGTAGGGCGCGTGTTCCAGGCCCAGCGGGCCAATCAGCTTGTCCGCCATCAGATCGGGGATGTCGCGGCCCGTGGCGCCGCGCGCGACCATGCCGACAATATGCGTGTCGATCGAGGTGTATTGCCAGGTCTCGCCGGGGGGCGCAAAGGTCTCTGTCAGGCCTTCGGCAAAGGCGTCCATCTTGCCACCAAGCGCAAGGACGCGGCCCATGCGGTTGATATCGCTGTTAAAGTCTAGGTAATCCTCGTCGAATACGATGCCGCTGGTCATCTGCAGGACGTTGCGGACCGATGCGCCATCATAGGCGCTGCCTGCCAGGCTGGGCGCGTATGTGGTGACCGGATCGTCGAGCGAGGCGATGGCACCTTCGGCCTCTAAGATGCCTAAAAGGGCGGACAAATAGCTTTTGGCCATCGACCAGCTGATGCGCAGGTCGTCTGGGCCGGTGCCGTGGTAATAGGCCTCGTGCACGATAGCGCCGTCTTTGAGCACGAGGGCCGAGGTGACCGTGCGGTCGCGGACCCAGTCGGCATAGGCGGCGGGCATGGTCATGTCCGGGCCTGCCGGCAGGGGGCTGACGGGTGTGGCGCCTTTGGGGATAACTCTGTGCAGGAAGGCCGCGTTCATGTTGGAGAAATTCGACACGATGCGATCTGCGTCGAACAAGGTGTTCACGGCCATGAGGCGGCCGATCTCTTCACGCTTCCACAAACCGACCGCAAGGGCCGCTATTATCAACGCCAAGCCAAGCCTGAGCAGCCATTTCAGAACATTGCGCATAATCTATCCTCTGTTTCGGTGAGCTTACTCACATGGCGGCGGTTTGTTGACCCGGTGCGGCCCAGCGGATCCAGCGGCCGTGAAAATCGGCGCGCCCAAGGCGCAGCGTGATGTCGCCGGGCCAAAGGCGGAGGGTCAATGCCGCGCCGCCGAGGGCCGCAGTGTCGGTGTCCGCCTCCATCTGCATCCAGGCCAGGGGCGTGTCCGTGGTGGCGGCGGCGCCTGCGGCTTCGATCAAGGCTTGGCCGCGTTTTTGGGCCTCTGCCGGGAAATACTGCCAGGCGACGGTGTGTTGGACGATGTGCATATATCCGGTGGGGGTGTTTTGAAGACGGTCGGATAACCAATTGATTGCATCACCTTTTTCGACTTGGGCGCAGGCGACGCTTGCGGCGGCCAATGTCAGTTTTAGCCGCTCGGGCTGATCCGCCCAGAGGTAGGAGGTAAGGCGCAAAAGGTCGCCCGGCGCCTGTGCATTCAATGGGTTAAGGTCGACACCTGATCTGTCCACAACCTGTGGAAAAGACTTGGGCGGCGGCGGGCCGTCCCAGGTGGGCGTGAGGGTCAGCGCGGCATCGCGTGGCCCCCACATGTCGCCCGAGATATTGAGCGCAAAGCGGTCCCACATGAGGTTGAGCCCGGCGCTCGCGCCAAGCTCTGACAGCACGAGGGGGCGGTCGAAATAGGTGCAGGCGACGTGCGCCATGGCGATCAGGGCCGCGCTGCGGCGCACCTCGTTTGTTTGGGGCGGCAGGCGGGTCCACTCGCACAAGTGGTCTTCGTGCGTTTTCAGGGCGTTAACGATGGCCTTTTGAAGTGTTGCGTCATCCACGTCATGCGGCGGATAGGCGGCGACCAGGTGCGCATCCAGGTTCTGGCGCACCAGGGCGTGCAAGCCTGCGGCCAGGCGCAAGGGCAGGGAGTGGCCGGAGGGCCCAATGTCACCCTGGTAGGCCGCCAGGTCGTGGGCCAGGCGCGTATCGGGGCTCCAGGTGTCGGCAAGGCAGGTCAAGACGCGGCCGGTGAACGGCGATCCCATACGTGCGCAGGTGTCGGCCTGGGCACGCAGGGCGCATATGAGGGTCACGTGAAGCGGTCCAGCAGTTTTTGCATGGCAGTGCGGGTGTCGGGGGCTGCGGTGTCTTCGGCTGCCGGTTTTGCGGGTTTGGGTGGGGCGTTCTTGCCGCCGCCAGAGCGCGGCGGGGCCACGCGCAGGGCGACCGCGTTCATGAACTTGGCCCCATCGCCTTGCGCCAGATAGGGCGCGCCGTCGGCGCAGCCGCGGATTACGTCGTCGAGCCAGTCGGCATCGGCCTTGGCAAAGTCGCGCAGCACGTAGCCCGGCACCGCGTCCTTGTGCCCGGGATGCCCGACGCCCAAGCGCACGCGCGCATAGTCGGCGCCGATATGGGCGTGTATCGACCGCAGGCCGTTGTGGCCCGCATGCCCGCCGCCGACCTTCCATTTCACTTTGGCCGGGGCCAGGTCGATTTCGTCGTGCAGCACGATCACATCGCCGGGGTCCAGTTTGTAAAACCGCATCGCCGCGCCGACGCTGTCGCCGGATTTGTTCATAAAGGTCTCGGGCTTGAGCAGGACGGCGCGGTCAGAGCCAAACCGCCCCTCGGACACCGCGCCCTGGTGTTTGGATTTCCAGGCGGGAAAGCCGTGATCGGCGGCAATGCGGTCGATGACCATAAAGCCGATATTGTGCCGGTTGCCCGCGTATTTTGCGCCCGGATTGCCAAGGCCGACGATCAGTTTCATTGCGGTACTCCCCCCGACTTTCTGCTGCGCAGCATAAGGGGCGGGCGATAGGGGAACAAGCGTTGGCGACGATCTGGCGGGTGACGTGTCGGCGGGTGGCGAGGGCTGGCGCGCGGTCTTTGCGCGCGTGTGCCCCGGGTCGCAGGTGCCATGCAAAAAGGCCGCCCCGTGATCGGAGCAGCCTTTGAGATGTCTTTTGTTGCGGGCAGCTTATGCCTCGGCGTCGCCTTCGGCGGCGTCATCCTCGCCGCTGTCTTCGCTCTCGGACGAGCGCAGGCCAGACGGCGCAGAGATGGTCGCGATGACAAAGTCACGGTCGATCGTCGGATTGGACCCGCTGGGCAGCGTCACGGACGAGATGGTGATGCTGTCGCCGATCTCGGCCTGCGAGACGTCGATGCTGATGCTTTCGGGGATGTCACCGGCGGTCACCACCAGTTCGACCTCGGGCCGGACCAGGGACAGCACGCCGCCCTTTTTCAGACCGGGCGAGGCCTCTTCCCCTTCGACGTCAACACCGATGAACAGGTTGATCTTGGTTGTGCGGCGCAGGCGCATAAAGTCGACATGTGTGGGCAAGTCCTTGACCACGTCGCGCTGCACATCGCGGCAGATGACGCGGACGTCGTCGTGGCCGTCGACCTTGAGGTTGAAGAGCGTCGATTTGAACCGACCGGCCTTCAGCATCTTGAACAGTTTGTTAAAGGGCAGATTGATCGGTAGCGGGTCGTTGTCGCCACCAAATACAATCCCTGGAACCATGCCGTCGCGGCGGGCCTGACGAGCGGCGCCCTTGCCTGTCCCCGTCCGTTCCAGGGCTACGAGATCAGGAATCTCTCCAGCCATGATATTTCTCCGATGTTAGGGCAGGGT
>JBCBHS010000050.1:0-6948 GCA_038525395.1 Pseudomonadota bacterium
CGCGGTCGAGATGGTGATGCCGCGCGCTTTCTCTTCGGGCGCGCCGTCGATCTGGTCATAGGCCTGGAAGTCGCCGAAATACTTCGTAATCGCCGCCGTCAGCGTCGTCTTGCCGTGGTCAACGTGACCAATCGTGCCAATGTTAACGTGCGGTTTCGTACGTTCAAACTTTGCCTTTGCCATCTTGTCAGACGCCCTTTTTTGCTTGCTGAGCGGATGCCCATATTCACTTCGCGGGCGATGTATTGTGATTGGCAGGGAAAATCAAGCGCCGTTGCGCGTGCCGTGTGGCGCCGCAAAACTGGGGCCGTTTCGGGCCGGGCCGTCAGTTTGTGACGGTCGCGTCACCGACGGTGTCTGCCGCCAGATCTGGCGCGGGTTCGGCCACGGGGGCGGCAGTTGGGTCGGGCGCAAACCAGCCCTCTTGATCGCGCTGCTGCACCAGGTACCGCTCTGCCGCTTTGGCGGCATTTTCGCTGAGCTGTTGCAGCTGTTCTGCGGCGGTCAGGGTATAGCCGGTGCCGATCAGGGGGGCCGTGCCAAAGGTTTCGAGGACGGTGATCTGCTTGGGCTCGTCATTCAGCTTTTTGACCGCGGCGTCGTCCCAGACGGTGAGGTTGATCACCAGGACCGACTTGGGCGCCAGCACCAGCGGCACGCCGGGTTGGGCCAGCACATAGCCTTCGACCGAGACGCCGAAGTGGTAGCGGCTGGCGCCGTCATAGCGGCCAAAGCGCTGTGCCATGGCCCCTTGGACGGCGGCGACGAGTTGTTCTTCGGTTGCGGGGCGGCTGAGCGGGCCGCGCTGCGCCTTTTCGGCGATGACGATGTTGTGGACCAGGCGAAAGTCGCCCAGGGGCACGGGCGCCTCGTCCAGATCCGCATTGCCACCGCAGGCGGCCAGGCCCGCCAACATCACCAAACCCATCACCAAACGCAGCATGCGCGCACTCTCCCCTCGGTTGCCCAGACCGGATAGCGCACGCGCCAGATTGGCGCAATTGCCGGGATGTGGGGCGCGGCATATATGTCACCCAAGGGAAAGGAGCCTGCCCATGCCCGACACGACTCTACCACAGCGCACGCCAGTGCGTGTGCCCCTGGTGAACGACGAAATGGGGATCTGGAAGAGCCTGCAGATGGCGCGCAGCAACATCCTGCGGATCATCCCCGAGCTGTCGACCCGCCGGCCCATCGTGTCGGGGCGGACGGGCAAGCGGTGGCATATGGTCACCGACCCCGGCGCGATCCGCCACATGCTGCTGGACCGGTTGGACGATTACCCCAAGTCGCTGGTCACCAAGAACCTGCTGCGCCCGGCGGTGGGCGAATCGCTGTTCATTGCCGAGGGCGCGCATTGGCGCTGGCAGCGGCGGACGGCGGCGCCGATCTTTACCCACCGCAACATGATGAACCTGTCGCCGATCATGACCGGGGCCGCCGCGCGGGCCGCCGACCGGGTGGCCGCCGCGGGGCCGCGGGCGGTGAACATGCTGGACGAGATGGTGACGACCACCTTTGACGTGATCGCCGACGTAACCTTCTCGGGCGGTGAGGCGTTTGACCGTGACGGGGTGCATGACGCGATCGAGGATTACATTTCCGAAGCGGGCAAGATTTCGCTGTTTGACGTGCTGGGCGCGCCCGACTGGGTGCCGCGCCCGGGCCGCATCGTGTCGGGCCAGGCCATGCGCGAGACCAAGGCGGTGGCCGACGCAGCCATCGAGGCACGCATCGCGCGCGGCCATGACGGAGTGCCCGACCTGCTGGACCTGTTGCTGGCGGGCGAGGACCCCAAATCGGGGCGCAAGATGAACACGGCCGAGCTGCGCGACAATCTGTTGACTTTTATCGTGGCGGGCCACGAGACAACGGCGTTGACGCTGGCGTGGTCGCTGTACCTTGTGGCCTTTGACCCAGAGGTGCAGGACCGCGCCCGCGCCGAGGCGCACGAGGTGTTGCAAGGCCGGGCGGCCACGGGCGAGGACGTCGCGCGCCTGCCCTATATCCGCCAGATCATCGACGAGGCGCTGCGCCTTTACCCGCCTGCGGGCATGATATCGCGCACCGCGCTGGCCGATGACACGCTGTGTGGCCAAAGAGTGCAAAAGGGCGACACCTGTATCATCCCGATCTACGCGCTGCACCGGTCGCACCTGCTGTGGGACGCGCCGGATGCCTTCCGCCCCGAACGCTTTGCCGACCGCAAGGCTATCGACCGCTATGCCTATCTGCCCTTTGGCGACGGGCCGCGCATCTGCATCGGAGCGTCCTTTGCCTTGCAAGAGGCGGTGATCATCCTGGCGACACTGCTGGCGCGCTTTCGCTTTGTCCCGGTGCCGGGCAAGGTGCCCGAGCCGGTGATGATCCTGACCCTGCGTCCCGAAGGCGGCGTGTGGCTGATGGCAGATCCGGTTTAACCGCAGATGCCCTTGAGCGCGGCCCATTCGCTGTCGGACAGGATGGGGCTGGTGCGCCCCTGCCCCTGGGCAAAGCGGCGGGCGGCATCGGCTCGTTCAGTGGTTTCGGGATGGCTGGACAGGTATTCGGGCAGGTCCGGCATCCGCCGTTCGAGCCCTTCGAGACTGTCAAAGAAGGTGCCCAATGCTGCGGCATCCGCACCGGCGGCGTCCATCATCTGCAAGGCGAACTGATCCGCCGCCGCCTCCGCCTCGCGCGTATACGAGGCGTTGAGGGTGTATTCGGCCACAACAACCACCGCGGACCCGCCCGCGAAATCGCCCAGGACCAAGGCCAAAAGCCCGGCAGAGCCTGCCGCGCGCAGGGCGTTGCGGGTGGTATCGCGCGCCTCGACATGGCCGATTTCATGCGCGAGGACGGCGGCCACCTGGTCCGGGCTGTCGGCCTGGTCGATCAGCCCGCGTAGCAGTACGATCTGCCCGCCCGGTGCGGCAAAGGCATTGACCATCTGGTGATCAAAGACGCCGACGTTCAGGTCATAGGCCAGATCGCTGGCAGCCGTCAGGCGCGCGGTCATCGCGTCCAGCGCGGCCCGCCCATCGGCGTCGGTGCAGGCCAGACCGCCGACGCGGTTGCGGCCCAAGACACGCTCCATCTGCTGGACCACGGTCTTGCCCCAGGCGACCTCGCGTTCGATGGGGATCAGCGTGGCAAGCGAATTGGCCAGGGCGGGCAAGATGACAAGGATCATCAGCGCCAAGGCGCCCGCGGCCAGGCCGAGGCGCGTGGCGACGCGGCGCCCTGTCCCCGCGGGGACATCTCGGCGGGACAGATCGGGGCACAGACGCTGCAACGCGGTGATCAGTGCGGTATCATCCACAGTCAACCGCGCCGTTTTGATCAGCGTGCCATCAAGGGCTGCGTCACTGCGCAGGCTAAGCACCACCTGGTCGCTGCGGGCCTGATCGCTGAGCGCGCGGATCGCGCCCAGGGGCCAGTATTGCGTGCCCATGGGCAGATCGGGATGGGTGAGGCGCAGCGTCTCTGCCGCCGTATCAATCGACAGATCGACGACCAGGCGTTGGCCGCCTGCCCCGTCATAAAACCGGCCCACAGCCTGCATTACAGCGCGCCGCCCACATCCAGCGCGTCTGCGAACCCTTCGGCATCGGCGCCGGTATCGGCGACGCGCTGCTGGATGGTAGCCAGATGCGCCGGTTCGAACACGCGGATGTTTTCGACGGCATGGGCAATCACCGGCTGGGTAATCATCACCAGGCTAAGCCCCCCCGCGACCATGAAGGCAAAGGCATAGATCGCCGCAATCAGCACCAAAAGCGCCGGATTGCCCTGCATAACCGCCGCGTTCAGGGTCGCGATGATACCGCCCACCACGCCGAACAGAACGGCCATCAGCACCCCGATGACAAGCGTGCCCACCACCACGATGCTGATGATCCGCCCGGTCTGCAGTGCGGCGTCAAAGCGCACGACGCCGTCCAGCACCTTGTGTTGTGTCAGGTAGTTGAAGGCAAAGACGCGGTAGTACACCAGCCCGATTAGAAACCAGATATAGGCGGCAAACCCCAGCACACTGCCCGCAATGGCCATGCCAAGAGTACTGGATGCTGCGCCCCAGGCCAGCGTGATCGCGGCCAGGACGATGCCGCCCAGCCCGATAAACACATGCTTCATCCCGGCATAGAGGTCTTGCCAGCGGCCCTGCTGCACGAATTGCGCGTCGCCGTACCAGCTGCGGTTGGTCATGTATTCTTCGAGCTTGAAGCTGACGAGCGGGTTGAGCAGCCCGAGGGTGAGGATGTTCAGGGCGTAGAGCACGAGCGCGCGGCCCACATAGCCCCACGCGCCGTGTTCCATGCCAAAGCGCAGCCCGCGCCACCGGCTGCGCGCCATTTTATAGCGCCTCGCGCGATATTGGGCGAAGAGGATCAGCGGCAGCACGGCCAGCAAGGTGATGTAGATCGCCCCGATCTGCGCCAGCGCCTGTGCCTGGTTCTGCGGCTCGGTGAACAGGGTGAGGCCGAAGTAAAACAGCGCCATCTGCACGATGCCCAGGTAGACGGCGAGGATGACGATGGCGAGGAGGAAGCCCAAGAACTTTTCCAGCCCGGTGCCGGTATATTCAAAGCTGTCCTCGTCCCCGCTGATCCCCGACCAGACGTATTTGCGGATGCGGGTGCGCGCCCAGAAGCGGTAGATGCCAAGCGTGACCAGTGTCAGCAGCGCGGTCACCAGGTAGAGGCGGAAGAGTGGGCCGCGCTGGCCGAAATAGCGGCCAATGATCTGATCTTGCATACAAAGGCGTCCTTGTTACCCAAAGCCCGCGCTGCACAAGCAGTGCGTGCTATCATCGTACCGTCAGTTGAATTTGTTGTCCCGCGGAAAGCCACGCGGCGCCATGCGACCGGTGCCTGCCCGCTTGCCGCGCCAATCGCCCAGGTCGGTTTCAGTGCGGGTGCGGCCTGCCGGATCGCTCCAGCTGAGCCCGTCGGCGAGGGTGAAGGTGGTGGCGTCGCTGAGGCCGCCATCCTTGTAGCGTTGCAGGCGCACGCCCTTGCCGCGCGCCATCTCTGGCAGTTCTTCGAGGTCAAAGACCAGCACCTTGCGGTTCTCGCCCACCACCGCGACGCTGTCGCCGGTCACGGGTTTGCAGACGGCCATTGTCACGTCGCCGCGCACGTTCAGCACCTGTTTGCCGGTGCGTGTCTGGGCGATCACGTCATCCTCGGGTACGACAAACCCGTCGCCCGCGCTGGAGGCCACGAGCAGTTTGCGCCCGGGCGCGTGGGTCAGGATGCTGTGGATCCGCACCTCGTTCGGCAGGTCGACCATCAGGCGCAGCGGCTCGCCCATGCCGCGCCCGCCCGGCAAGTTCGCGGCCGAGATCGTGTAAAAGCGCCCGTTGGAGCCGACGACGATCAGCCGGTCGGTCGTTTCTGCGTGGAAGATAAACCGCGGGCCGTCGCCGTCCTTGAATTTCAACTCGCGGGTCAGGTCGATATGGCCGGTCAGGGCGCGGATCCAGCCCATTTGGCTGCACACGACCGTGATCGGCTCGCGGTCGATCATCGCCTCAAGCGGGACCTCTTCGATGGTGCCCGCATCGGCAAAGCGGGTGCGCCGGGCGCCGCCGGGATACTCCTTGCCAAACTGCTTTTTCGTTGTGCGCAGCTGATCGGCGATGGCCTGCCATTGCACGTCTTCGCTGTCGAGCAGGTCTTCGAGGCCCGCGCGTTCTTCCATCAGGGCGGCCTGTTCGCGCAGCAATTCGACCTCTTCGAGGCGGCGCAGGCTGCGCAGTCGCATGTTCAAGATCGCCTCGGCCTGCACATCGCTGAGCTCGCCAGCGCCGGGGGCCGGGGCGATATAATCGGCTTCGGACATCGCGCGGGCGTGGTCCTTGGACCAGTCCTCGCGCATCAGGGCGGCCTTGGGGTCGTCGTCGTAGCGGATGATATCGATCACGCGATCGAGGTTCAGAAAGGCGACGATGAACCCTTCGAGCACTTCGAGCCGGTGGTCGATCTTGTCCATCCGGTGCTTGGACCGGCGCAGCAGCACCGCGCGGCGGAAGTCGAGGAAGGCGCGCAGCACTTCCTTCATCGAGCATACCTTGGGCGTGACCCCGTCGATCAGCACGTTGAGGTTCATGGAAAACCGCACTTCGAGATCGGAGTTGCGGTAGAGCATGCCCATCAGCACATCCGGGTCCACGTTCTTCGAGCGCGGCTCGAGGATAAGGCGGATGTCGTCGGCGCTTTCGTCGCGCACGTCTGCCAGGATCGGAATTTTCTTGGTCTGGATCAGTTCCGCCAGCTTTTCGATCAGCTTGGATTTCTGGACCTGATAGGGGATCTCGGTGACCACGATCTGCCGCTGGCCGCGGCCCAGATCCTCGACCTCGTATTTGCAGCGCAAGCGAAAGCCGCCCTTGCCCGTGCGGTAGGCCTGCGCGATCTGTTCGGCCGGTTCCACGATGATCCCGCCGGTGGGAAAGTCGGGGCCGGGGACGTAGTTCAGCAGCGTGTCGTCGCGCGCATCGGGCGTTTTGATCAGGTGCAGGCAGGCATCGCACAGCTCGGCCACGTTGTGGGGCGGGATGTTGGTGGCCATGCCCACCGCAATACCGCTGGACCCGTTGGCAAGCAGGTTGGGAAAGGTCGCGGGCAGCACCACAGGCTCTTCGAGCCGACCGTCGTAATTGTCGCGGAAATCGACCGCGTTTTCATCCAGCCCTTCGAGCAGCGCCTCGGCCACGATGGTCATCCGCGCCTCGGTATAGCGCGAGGCGGCGGGGTTATCGCCGTCGATGTTGCCAAAGTTGCCCTGCCCGTCCACCAGCGGGTAGCGGACGTTGAAATCCTGCGCCAGCCGCGCCATCGCATCATAGATCGCGGCATCCCCGTGGGGGTGAAAATCCCCCATCGTGTCGCCGCTGATCTTGGCCGATTTCAGGAATTTGCCCGCCGCACTCAGCCGCAGGCGGTGCATCGCATATATGATGCG
>JBCBHS010000051.1:0-6887 GCA_038525395.1 Pseudomonadota bacterium
GGGCAAGCTGGCAAAGGAACTTGGCGGCCGGCGCGGGCGGCTCAAGAACCCGAAATTCGCACAAAGCGCGCCTGCGGAGGTGGTTGAGGAGACCAAGGCCAACCTTGCCCTGCGCGAAGAGGAAGAGGCGAAGCTGCAAGAGGCGCTGGGACGTCTGAAAGAGCTTTAACCGCCCGCTGTCGTCTTCTGACTCCTGCGGACGCTGGCGCGACGCGATATTTGGCGCGGGATGGCGGGCGTGCTCGCATCCCTTACGCCGTGGCGCTTGGGGCGGGTCGGCCCTTCGGGGAGGATTTTTTTGGAACAGAGAAAAGGTGGGGGTTTTCTCCTTTATTGGCTTAGGCTTTGAACTTGGGCGGGCGGTTTTGGATCTGTGCGGCGACGACTTCCATCTGATCGGGGGTGCCCATGAGGCCAGCTTGCGCGCGGCTTTCTTCCAGCAGGACATCGGCGGGCGCGTGGGTTTCGGCATAGTGGATCAACGCCTTGGCTGCGCGCAGGGCCGAGGGGGATTTTTGGGTGAGCGTTTCGGCCAGGCTCATGGCGGCGGCCAGCGGGTCGTCGGCCAGCTCTGTCACCAGGCCCCAGGCTTCGGCGCGGTCGGCGGTGATGGGCTCTGCGGTGTAGGTGAGCTTGCGCAGCACGTCGGATCGGACGAGCCGCGGCAGCAGGACCATGCCGCCCATGTCGGGGACGATGCCCCATTTCATCTCCATCACCGCCAGGCGCGCGTCAGGCGCTGCGATGCGGATGTCGGCGCCCAGCGCCAGTTGCAGCCCTGCGCCGTAGCACACGCCGTGTATGGCGGCGATCACGGGCATGGGGCAGCGGGTCCAGACCATCGCCACCTCTTGCCACTGGTTGGTGGTGCCGTCGCCGTGGCTGCGCGGCATCAGCAGGTCGTTCGGGTCCTTGCCAATCATCGCGCCCAACCCGCCCACATCGATGCCCGCGCAGAACGCCTTGCCATCGCCAGACAGCACGCAGGCCCGCGCGTCCGAGGCCGCGACCTCTTGGCCTGCCGCAATCACCGTGTCGATCATGGCCTGGTCCATCGCGTTCATCTTGTCGGCGCGGGTCAGGCGCACGTGGGCGATGTGGCGGTCATAGGTGACGGTGACGCGGGGGCTGTCTGGCATGGGGGCACTCTCCTGTTCTTGGGATCAGACAAGCGCATTCGCGCGCGCCGCGCCAGCGAAACGTCGGGGCATCGACGGGCTGCCCGCTTGCCCCTGCAGGGCCGTCGGGCTACGCCTGCGGCCATGACTGATCTACGCTTGACCCCGCTGGCGGCCAGCCTGCCCTCGACCGTGCCTTTTGTCGGCCCCGAAACCCAGCAACGGGCGCGCAATGCGGCCTTTGACGCGCGGCTTGGTGCGAATGAGAGTGTGTTTGGCCCGTCGCCCAAGGCCATGCAAGCGATGGCGGCGGCAGGCCATTGGATGTATGGCGACCCGGAAAATTACGATGTGCGTCAAGCGCTTGGCGCGCATCACGGCATTGATCCCGCACATATCATGGTGGGGGAAGGCATCGATGGGCTGCTGGGCTACCTCGTGCGGCTGTTCGTGGGGCCGGGCGATGCGGTTGTGACCTCTGACGGCGCGTACCCCACCTTTAACTACCACGTGGCGGGCTATGGCGGGGTGCTGCACACGGTTCCCTATGCCGACGATCACGAGGACCCGCAGGCGCTCTTTGCCAAGGCGGCGGAGGTGCGGGCCAAGCTGGTCTATTTGGCGAACCCAGACAATCCGATGGGCACCTGGCACAAGGGTACGACATTGGCGGCAGCACTGGATACACTGCCCGAAGGTACCGTCTTGGTGCTGGACGAGGCCTATATCGACTGCGCGCCTGCAGGCACGGCGCCCGACATCGCGCCCAGCGACCCGCGGGTGATCCGCATGCGCACCTTTTCCAAGGCCTATGGGATGGCTGGCGCGCGCGTCGGCTATGCCATGGGCGCCGCACCGCTGATCCAAGCCTTCAACAAGGTGCGCAACCATTTTGGGGTCAGTCGCGCGGCCCAGGCGGGGGCGGTGGCGGCCTTGCAGGATCAGGCGCATCTGAACGGCGTGCTGGCGCAGATCGACGCGGCCCGCGCACGGATTTCCGAGATCGCGGCGGCACAGGGCCTGCAGCCCCTGCCCTCGGCGGCGAACTTCGTGGCCATCGATTGTGGGCGCGATGCGGCCTATGCCAAGGCGATCCTGGACGGGCTGATTTCAAACGGAATTTTCGTGCGGATGCCCTTTGCCGCACCGCAAAACCGCTGCATTCGCGTCAGTTGCGGAACCCAAGCGGACTTGGACGCCTTTGCCCGCGCCCTGCCCATCGCCATCGCTGCGGCGCAAAGGGGCTGACAGGTCAGAATGTCGCACTATAGTTGCCTGATGTAATGGATTTCGTTCGAGGGCAACATGGACGATCATCAGATGGGCCGGGCGCCCAATTACACGGCGGCGTGCATTGTTATGTTCGGCGTGAACATCACCTGGGTGCTGGTGGCCATCTGGGCCATTTGGGGCCTGATCGCGGCGATGCTGCTGGGGCTGGGGGTCAATCACCTGATGGATCGCATCCACGCCTGGGCTGAGGCACGGCAGGCCGCGTCGATCCGGCGTGGGAAGTCGTTTTAGCGGTGTCAGGGGGGCCAGCCCCCTGGCCTGCGGCCTCCCCCCGGGATTTTTTTTGAACAGAGAATGCGCAGCGTCTGGAAAACAGTCCGGGGGGCTATTTTAGCTGCGAACGGGCGCAGCCCTAGGTAGCGTTCCGAAAACAGTCCGGGGGACAGGCCTAGCGATGCACGGGCGGCGCCCCTACGCAGCGTCTCGATTACAGTCTGGGGGCATGGTTTTGTCGCGGATAGGCACCGCCCTGGCGCAGCGTTTCAGACACAGCCCGTTTGATGGATTAGCGGCGTGTCGGCGGCGCCACTTCGGATCGTTTCAGACACGGCGCAGAGGGGTGGTTCATCCGCGCGTGCGCCGCGCGTGTTCAGCGCTGTGCAAACAGACGAAATAATCGGCTCTGCCCACAGCACGCCCCCTCTAGCCGCGCGCGATCACCTGCGCTGCGGCCTCGAGCGCGCCGCTGCCGTGGGGGATGTCAAGCGCGGTTAGCCCCGCCTCGATCCCGCCCAAAAGGCCCAGGATCATGTGCCCATTCACATGCCCCATATGGCCCAGCCGGAAAAAGCCGTGCCAGGCGGGGTCGCCCGGGGGCGCCATGCCAAGGCCGATGCCCAGAGTGAGGCCCAGATTGTCGTCCACCCAGTCGCGCAAGGCGGTCCCGTGGGGGGCGCCCAGGCGCAGGGCGGTCACCGCGGTGCTGCGATGTGCGGGGTCGGCCACGTTCATCTGCAGCGGGCCGTCGACGCCCCAAGCGTCACAGGCCGTCCAGATGGCGCGGGCCAGCAGGGCGTGGCGGCGCCAGACGGCCTCGATCCCTTCGGCATGCAACATGTCGAGCGCGGTGCGCAGGCCATAGAGGTGGTGCGTGGGGGCGGTGCCGTTCCAATACATGAAAAACTCGTCAGGATGGGCGCGCGGGGTCCAGTCCCAATAGCGGCTGACCCGTGGCATGTCCGCCCGGACGCCTGCCGCCTTGTCGTTGAAAAAGACAAAGCACATGCCCGGCGGCACCATCAGCCCCTTTTGGCAGCCCGCCACCATGACATCGACGCCCCATGCGTCCATCTCGAACACGTCGCAGCCCAGCGAGGCGATACAGTCGGCCATCAACAGCGCGGGATGCCCCACCGCGTCCAGCACGCCGCGCAGGCCCGCAATGTCGTTGCGCACCGAGGTCGAGGTGTCCACATGCACGGCGAGCACGGCCTTGATCTTGTGGCCGGTATCGGCGCGCAGGGCGTCTTCGACCTGCCCGAGGTCGATGGGGGTCTGCTTGCCGAAATCAAGGATCTGCGTCTGCGCGCCCAGCCCCTCGGCCATGTCGGCCCAGCCGTGGCCAAAGCGGCCCGTGGCGGGCACCAGCACCGTGTCGCCCGGGGCGATGGTGTTGGCAAGTGCGGCCTCCCACGCGGCGTGGCCGTTGCCGATATACATGGCGACATGGCCGTCGGTGCGGGCCACACGCCTGAGGTCGGGCACCAGGCTGGCCGCGATGTCCACCAGTTCGCCCGCATAGATGTTGGGCGCGCCGCGGTGCATCGCCTGCAACACTGCGTCGGGCATGACCGACGGGCCGGGGATGGCAAGGTAGGCGCGCCCGTGGCGGGCGATGGGGGACGTGGGCATGGTGGGGAAATCTCCAGGACGTGTCGTGCAGGTCACCCTAGCGTGCCGCGCTGCGGCGTCAATCGGCGCGCGCGCTTGCCCTGCCCCAACGGTCGGGATACACCTGACCACCAACGGACCTGATCGGAGCGCGGCGCCTGCGCCGTCAAGTGCCCACGCGTGACCTCGCCCAACACCCCCGACACCCCCAATGCCTCGTCGCGCGTGCTGCTGCGCTGGCTGTGGCACGGGTATCTGAA
Organism: Pseudomonadota bacterium; assembly: GCA_038525395.1. GTDB lineage: Bacteria > Pseudomonadota > Alphaproteobacteria > Rhodobacterales > Rhodobacteraceae > Tateyamaria. The sequence goes on from JBCBHS010000051.1 coordinate 4,502, forward strand.
AAAGCATTCGGGCCTGATGGCCGTCGCCGTCTTTTTCATGCTGATCGAGGGGTCGATGCTGGGTGCGATCAGCTATTTGATGCAGCCGATGTTCGACAACGTCTTTGTCCAGGGCGACGGCAGCATGCTGATCTGGGTGGGGGCCGTGGTGGTCGCGATCTTTATCGTGCGCGCCTTTGCCTCGGTCTTGCAAAAGCTGATCCTGACCCGCGTGGCCCTGCACACCAGCGCGGCCCTGCGCATCGACCTGCTGGACCGGATCATGCTGCAGGACGGCGCCTTTCACCAGGTGCATCCGCCGGGCTTTCTGATCCAACGGGTGCAGGGCGATGTCGAGGCGGTGGGCAATGTCTGGCGCGCGATCATCACCGGCGCGGGGCGTGACTTTCTGGGGCTCTTGGTCCTGTTGGGCGTGGCGATCAGTGTCGACCCGATCTGGGCGCTGTTGGCCTGCATCGGCATCCCGATGCTGGTCCTGCCCGCCGCGATGGCGCAAACCTATGTGCGCCGCCAGGCCCGCAAGGCGCGCGATCTGGGGGCCAACCTGTCCACGCGCCTGGACGAAGTGTTTCACGGCATCGTGCAGGTCAAGCTGAACGCGCTCGAGCGCTACCAGGCGCGGCAGTATCGCGGGCTGACCGACCGGTTCATCTCGTCCGAGCTGAAGTCGGCATTCGGCGGGGCCACGATCCCGGCGATGATCGACATCATCTCTGGCATCGGGTTCATGGCGGTGATCCTCTATGGCGGGTCCGAGATCATCTCGGGCGAAAAGACCATCGGCCAGTTCATGACCTTCTTTACCGCGATGGGCTTTGCCTTTGACCCGCTGCGCCGTTTGGGCGCGATTTCGGGCCTGTGGCAAACCGCGGCTGCGTCGATCGAAAGGGTGAAAGAGCTGCTGGACGCACCCCTCGCCCTCACCTCGCCCACAGCACCGAAACCCGCCCCTCAGGGGGTGCCGGAAATCGCGCTGGACAACGTGTCGCTGACCTATGGCGAGGCGCAGGTGCTGCGGAACCTGTCACTGACGGCACAGCCGGGCGAGACGACGGCGCTGGTCGGCGCCTCGGGGGCGGGCAAATCCACCATCTTCAACCTGCTCACCCGGCTGGTCGACCCCCAACAGGGCACGGTCACCATCGGCGGCGTCAGCACGACCGAGATGGACCTCGACACGCTGCGCAGCCTCTATTCCGTCGTCACCCAAGAGGCGCTGCTCTTTGACGAAACGCTGCGCGAGAATATCCTGCTGGGCCGCACGGACGTGCCCGAGGCGCGATTGCAAGAGGTGCTGGATGCCGCCCATGTCACCGATTTCCTGACCACCCTGCCCGATGGGCTGGACAGCCAGGTGGGCCCACGCGGGTCGGCCCTGTCGGGCGGGCAACGCCAGCGGGTGGTGATCGCGCGCGCGCTCTTGCGCGACACGCCGGTGCTGCTGCTGGACGAGGCGACCTCGGCCCTGGATGCGCAATCCGAAAAGGTGGTGCAGGACGCGCTTGACCGGCTGTCGGCGGGGCGCACGACGCTGGTGATCGCGCACCGGCTGTCCACCATTCGCGGTGCGGACCAGATCATCGTGATGGACCGGGGTGAGGTGCGCGATACCGGCACGCATGACGCGCTGCTGGAACGCGGTGGCATCTATGCAGACCTCTACCGGTTACAGTTCAAGGACGGCAAGACGGTGATCGACGGGGCGATGGCACAGGCCTTGGGCCAAGAGGGGCTGGACGATATGAACCAGCCGCGCGGGCTGTTCAGCCGTCTGCGGATGCGCTTGCTGGGCTAGGAAAACCCCCGGTAGGCTACCGCCGGTAGGCCCGCGCCAGGCCGTGGGCATCGGCACCCGCGAAATAGCGCACCAACGTCCACAGATTGCGCGCACCGCGGCGCAGCCAGCCTTGGCGGCGATACTTGGCCGCGCTGGTCACGGCGACGGCGTCCAAGGCCACCAACTGGCCGCGCAGGGCACGCACCAGGGCCACATCCTCCATCAACGGAATGTCCGGATAGCCGCCTGCCCGCGCATAGGCCGTGCGCCGGATCAGCAGGCCCTGATCGCCATAGGGCAGACCAAACAGCCGCGCCCGCAGGTTGGCCCAGGCGGCCACCGGGCGCCCGCCCTTGTCAAAGCGCAGCTTGAAATACCCCGCCTTGCTGCCGCGCAGATGATCGACCACCGCGTTGGTCCAGCCCGGCGACAGCACCGTGTCGGCGTGCAAGACCAACAGCCACGCGCCCTTGGCTGCGTCACAGCCTCGGCGCAGCTGCCCCCCGCGCGAGGGCGCGCCCTGCACAATCTCGGCCCCCCAGGCGTCGGCCAGCGTCAGCGTCTCATCCGTTGATCCGCCATCGGTCACGATCAGTTCGGCAATCAGAC
>JBCBHS010000052.1:0-6544 GCA_038525395.1 Pseudomonadota bacterium
CCATCAGGGGCACGCCCAGCTTTTCCGCCTCGGCCTTGACGCCGCCATGGCCGAACACGTGTTCCTCGTGCCCGCAATTGGAACAGATATGCGTGCTCATATTCTCGATCATACCGACGATGGGCACGTGCAGCTGCTGGAACATGTCCACGCCCTTGCGCGCATCCAAAAGGGCCACATCCTGCGGTGTAGAGACGACAATCGCGCCGTCTACCTCAAATTTTTGCGCCAGCGTCATCTGCACGTCGCCGGTGCCGGGCGGCAGGTCCACGATCAGCACGTCCAGTGCGCCCCACTGCACCTGGGTCATCATCTGCTGCAGCGCGCCCATCAGCATCGGCCCGCGCCAGACAACCGCCTGATCGTCGTTCATCATCAGCCCGATGGACATCATCGTCACGCCATGATTGCGCATCGGTAGGATCGTCTTGCCATCGGGTGAGGCGGGGCGCCCCGACACGCCCAGCATCCGCGGCTGGCTTGGCCCATAGACATCCGCATCCAGCAGACCGACCCGCCGGCCCTGTTGCGCCAGCGCGCAAGCCAGGTTGGCCGACACGGTCGACTTGCCCACGCCCCCTTTGCCCGATGCAACGGCCAGGATGCGGTCGATCCCCGGCACGGGCTGCGGCCCCTTGGGTTCAGCCGGGCGCTGCGGTTTCAGGTCGGGCGGCGGGGCCTTGTCGGTGTGGCCGGTCAGGACAATCGCCACCTGGTCGATGCCGTCCAGCGCACCCAGTGCGGCCTCTGCCTGCGCCTTTACAGTCTCGAATGCGGCGGCCTGGGCCGGGTTGATCTCCATCACAAAGCGGATGGTGCCGCCGTCCACGTTCAGCGCGCGCATCACGCCCGTCGACACGATGTCGCCGCCCGGTGCCTCGATCCCTTTGAGGACCTCAAGCACGTGTTCCCTGCTGGTCGTCACCTGTCAGTCCTGACCCTTGATCTCGCCCGACACGTCATGTGTCATGCCCAGTTCTTCGATGGTGATCACGGCCTTGATGGCATAGGTTTTGCCCGCGCTGTCGGCGCCGCGCATCGCCTCTTCGATGGCTTGTTGCGAGGTGACGCCGACCTGTTTCAGGAACTTGCGCATGGACATGTTGAAATCGTCGCTCACGGGGCTTTCCCCTCCCTATCGTTGACGCAGGCCGGTCGCCGGTTCTAGGCTGGGCGCATGCGTATGTTGGTTCTGATCTTGGCGCTTTGGCCCGGTTTGGCAATGGCCGATGACAAGCGGGTGCTGTTCTATGCCCCGCCCGCGCTGGTGGACAGTGGTCTGATCAAGCATATCGCGCCGCGTTTTTCGCTGAAAACCCAAGTTAGGGTCGCATTTGCCGACGATCCCAGCGCGGCCGAGGTCGTGTTGGGCCCCGAAGGCCGGGCGCTGTTCACCGGGTTGGGCCAGACCTGGCACCTGCAGGTGCGGGGGCAGGGCAAGGGCGCGCGGCGCTTTGCCGACTGGCTGACATCGGATGTGGGCCGCCGCACGGTGCAGGGATTTGCCCCAGCGGGCACGGCGCTGTTTTCCGAGCCTAAGGTGCAGGAACGTGTCGTGGCGCAGGTCGAGATGAGCGGGGACGCCATCGCGGGGCAAGAGGCGTCGTGGGCCAAATGCGGGCGCTGTCACGTGACGGAACGGGGCAGGGGCGGCTTTGGCATCGGCTCTACCCCCAGCTTTTTCGTCATGCGCGGGTTTGAGGATTGGCAGGCGCGGTTTGCGGGTTTCTACGTGCTGAAACCGCACGCGGCCTTTACCCAGTTGGAGGGTGTGACCGATCCGTTCCCCATCGACCGCCCGTCGCCCATCGCGCCGATCGCGCTGACGCTCGATGACCTCGAGGCCATCCTGGCCTATGTCGCCGCGCTGGCGCCCGCTGATCTGGGGGATCCGCTGATCCATCAGTGATCGCGCCGCTTGGTCAGGTAATCGTCGGTGGTGCGCACCCGCGGGCGTTCGCCGCCTTGGAACGGGTTGTCGTTTGAATGGAACTGCGCGGTCACCCGGCAAGTGTCGCACATCTGGATCATCCGCAGCTTGTCACCTGCGAACATCGCGTGGTCCTGCAGTTTGTCCGTGATCCGGTCGATAGCGGATTTTGAGCCGAAGAGCGCGCCGCATTCGATGCAGGGAAACGGCTCTTCCTCGTTCAAAACCGCCTGGGTTAGAGCCGCATCGGTGAGGTTCAGCCGCGGTTCGTACGCAATCGCGTCCTCGGGGCAGATATTGGCGCACAGGCCGCATTGCAGGCAGGCGTCCTCTTGGAACCGCAGCTGCGGCTTGTCCTCGTTGTCGCCCAGGGCGCCGGAGGGGCAAAGCGACACGCAGGACAGGCACAGCGTGCAGGCGTCGGTGTCGACCAGCACGGCGCCATAGGGTGCGCCGTCGGGCAATGCGATGTTGTCCGTATCCGGGTGCAGCGCCTTGGCCGCTTGCCGGGTGATTTGCCGCCGCGTGCCCATGGGGCGGACGGGGGTGGCGACCGGGGCAGGGGCCTGGGCCTCGTACAGCGCGTCGCTCATTGCGTCGGGGTCGGGTGTGTCGAGCAGGGTGGCCTTGCCCGTGCCTGCGATGGCTGTGGTCAGGGCGATTTGCGTCTCTAACGCTGGCACATCCGCGCCAGGGCCGGGTAGGAGGGTGACGCTGGCAAAGCCTGCGCCGAGGGCGGCGATCGCCTCGGCATGGCCGAAGGTGCCAATCGCCGACATGTCCAGCGGGATCACATCGGCGGGCAACCCGCGCCCGTGGCGGGCAGAGAGGCGGACCATCTCGGCCCCGTGCGCGTCGTGGACCAGCAGGCGGGGTGCGGTGCCGCCGGCATCGAGGAACGCCTTGGCCAGTGTTTGCACCCGCCGCATCGTCAGGTCGACCGGCGGCGCGTCATAGGTGATCGCACCCGACGGGCAGGCGGCAGAGCACGCGCCGCAGCCTGCGCAGATCATGGGGTCAATCGCCACGTGATCCCCGGCAGAGGTGATGGCCCCGGTGGGGCAGAGGTCGAGGCAATTGGTACACCCCGTCTGTTCGGCGCGGGAATGGGCGCAGAGCAGCGGTGCGGTTTTGACATAAAGCGTTTTTTCGAACGTGCCGGTGAGGTGCGAGGCGGCCATGATGGCGGCGGCCACGGCGGGGGCATGGCCCGGCTCGGCCCGCAGATACCCCTCGCGTTTTTCGTGGGCGGGAAACAGGGGCGTGTCGCCGCGCAGGTCGAGGATGATGTCGCATTGCGACACGGCCCCGTCGCGCGGTGCTGTCAGGGCAAAGGCGCCGCGCCCGCCCGGTTCGACCTGTTGCAGCGCGTCGATGACCACGTCGAACCCCGCAAAGGCGCCCGAGGCGCGGCGCAGACGGCCCACCACCACGTCATAGGCGCGGGTGTCGGGCACGTCGCCCACGTCGGTCAGCAAGACGGTCACGCCCAGGTGATCTGTCAGCTGTTCTGCGGCCGCCAGCGCGACCTCGGCCGGGCCGAGGATCAGGCACAGCCCCTCGCTGATCACATCCACCGTCTTTTCCGGCGCGGCGGGCAGCATGGAGTCCGCGATCAGTGCGGACATTTTGGGCAGTTTTGGAACGTCATCCCCGCTCCACCCGGCGCGGTCGCGCAGGTCGAGGGTGGGGGGTGCGGGGCGGTCCAGGGCCTCTGCCAGCTCGTCAAAAACGCGGGCCTCTTGGGTGCAGCAAAAAACAACATCGCCCTCGGCCAGGGCGGCCTGGGCGCGGTCAACCTGGGTGGTGCAGAGCGCCGAACAGGGGGGCCGGACGTCCAGGCCGGTGGCCTGCGACAGGCCCGCGGCGTCGATGGTCTGTGTGCCCAAACAATCACATGTTATCAATGTCTTGACCACGTCCGCCTCCCCCAATGCAAGGGCCTGTTTTGGCCCTTGTTTGCCTGCGTGTTGGCCGCAGCCTAGACATGATTCGCGGCACTTCACAAACCGTTTTCCGGTCAGGCCGGTGCCGCCCGCGCACGCAAATCACCCCCTATGATTCGTGATTCGGTATGCATTCGTATTCCCGAGTGAAACAGTCGTGATAGACAATTCGTCCCTTAGCTGCGGGCACGCGCAGACAGGCTGGCCAAACTGCCTTTGTGTCCACGCAGACTGACATTTCTCTGACAAGCCGCTTTCAGGATGAAATTTTTGGCAGTTTGATAATCCAAAGGGAGGACATAGGGTGATCCGAAACCCCGACCAGTACCAAACACTGCCTTTGGGCGTCGTTTTGCGGCGCCTACCGGGCGTGACCCGCTGGGCCGCGTTTTCGTGGAAAGCGGTTGCGGTGCTGCCCGGGGCCGGGCCTGCCCATTGGCAAGAGATGCGGCGCGAGGGTGAGGCGGTGGAATACCACGCCGCGACCTTGCCGCTGGACCTGCACGGGGCCGAGACAGAGGCGTATCTGCACGGGCTGTCGGCGGAGGTGCCCAGCATCTATGTGGTGATGCGCGAGGGTGACAGCGACCAGCCGCTGGATGTGCTGCTGGTCACCGCGTCGCCCTATGAGGCGCAGGATTACACCGACAGCGGCGAAGAGATTGTCGAGAAGGTTGCGATGCCCGCGGGGCTGATGGCCTGGGTTCAGGACTTTGTCACCGCGTTTCACGAGGACGAGGTGTTCATCAAGCGCAAGCGCGACAAGAAGCGCACGGACCTGACCCAGGACGGCATCGGCGACCCGCGCATAGCAAGTGCCGCCGACATCTATGCCTCGCCCACGCGGCAGCGGAGGCGGGTGCATTGAGCGCAACACGCGATTTCTGGTCCCGCCGCCGGGCGGGGGTTGAGGCCGAAGAGCGTGCGGTGCAGGCGCGCGCGGCGGAGGCCGAGGCGGCCACGCTGGAGGAGCGCCCCGACGCGGACATCCTGGCCGAACGCAACCTGCCCGAACCCGAGGCGCTGGACAGTGCAGAGGCGGTGCAGGCGTTCCTGAAAGAAGAGCTGCCGCAGCGCCTGAAGGTGCGTGCGCTGCGCCGGTTGTGGCGGCTGAACCCGGTGCTCGCCAACCTCGACGGGCTGGTGGATTACGGCGAGGATTACACCGACGCCGCGACCGTGATCGAGAACATGCAGACCGTGTATCAGGTCGGCAAGGGCATGGTGACCGCCTTCCTCGAAGACGAGGAAGAGGACGCAGAAGAGGTCCCCGCCGAAGAGATCGAAGAAGAAGAAGAAGAAGAGGCGCCGCTGATCGCAGCCGCCGAACCCGCCCCCTTGCCAGAGCCGGAACCGGAGCCGCCTGCCATGCCGCAGCGCCGGATGCGGTTCGCGTTTGATACAGCATAATGGAAGAAACCAAGATGACAGCCGCCGAAGACTTGCAAATCGCCGACATGGACCGGGCGCGCGCCGATCTGTACAACTTTCTGGGCGCGCTGCTGGCTGGGCCGCCGGACGAGATGCTGCTGGCGCAGACCGCCGGTCTGTCGGGGGACGAGACCGAGTTGGGCCAGGCCATCGGCACGCTGGCCAAGCTGGCGCGCGTGACCAAGCCCAAGGCCGCCGAGAGCGAGTTCAACAAGCTGTTCATCGGGCTGGGGCGGGGCGAGCTGTTGCCCTTTGCCAGCTACTACCTGACCGGGTTCCTGAATGAAAAGCCTCTGGCGCGGTTGCGCCAGGACATGGGCGCGCGCGGCATGCAGCGGTCGGACACGGTGTTCGAGCCCGAAGACAGCATCGCCAGCCTGATGGAGATGATGGCCGCGATGATCGTCGGCCGCTTTGGCTCGGCCGCGGACCTGGCGACGCAAAAGACGTTTTTCAACAAGCATATCGGCCCCTGGGCGGGCCATTTTTTCACCGATCTGGAAGAGGCGAAGACGTCCGTGTTCTACACGCCCGTTGGCACCGTGGGTCGGATTTTCATGTCCGTTGAGGCCGAGGCCTTTCGGATGAGCGGCGCGGAGTGATCGGCGTCAGAAGGGGTGGGGCAACCCGCCCGCAACAGCGAGAGGAGACGATCGCATGAGCAAGAAAGAGGACGGTGCATCGCGCCGCGACTTTCTCAAGCTGGCCGGCACGGCAGCCCCCGCAGCAGCGGTGGCGGTTGCGGCAGGTGGACAGGCGCAGGCCGCGGCAGAGCCGGACCTGACGTCTGAAAAGATGCAGGACACCGCGCATACGCGCGCGTACCTGGACAGCGCCCGGTTCTGACCAGGCGTGACGTTAATGCGCGCGGTTCGGCGCGCGACAGGGAGGGCCGCGCCCGGGAATAAGCCCGGACGAGGCAGGAGATCAGCGACTGGTTGCGTGACGCCCGACTGTTGTGACCCACGGACGAAACCAAGCGAGCGACCCGGTAAGGGGCCGCAAGCAAGGGAGAAGCAATATGCTTAGGAAAAAGACCAACGGGGTTGCGAGACGCCCCCAGCGGACAAGTATCCTGACTGAAGCGGCGAACGCTTCGGTAGACCGGCGCGCGTTTCTGCGCGGTTCGGGACTGGTGATTGGGGGCCTGTCGGCCATTGCCGCCACGGGCGGAACCGTCACCCAGGCGAACGCGGCCACGGTGGCTGCGGGCAAAGTGGATTTGAAAAAGACAGTG
>JBCBHS010000053.1:0-5340 GCA_038525395.1 Pseudomonadota bacterium
CGTCATGTTCGGCAATCACGACCAAACGGCCCTGGCGTTGTTCCTGCGGCCCCCAAGGGCGGTCGAACTGGTGACGGACGCGCGCGCCGACGGCCTGGACCAGCAGGCGCATCGGCTTGCCGGTGACGGCGGCATAGCCTTTGACGCGCAGGATGTTCTGGGTCTTGGCCATCGCCTCGATCCGCGCGACGAGGTCGGCGGGGTCGTCCACCTCGGGCAGGTCGATGATGACACTTTCGAAATCGTCGTGTTCGTGATCGTCATGGCCGTCGTGGTGGCTGGGGCGTGCGTCCATGTCGTCTTCGGCCGCCGCTTGCAGCCCGAGGATCACGCGGGGGTCCACGGCGCCTTCGGCCACTTCGACGATGGGAAGGGGGCGGGGGGCTTCGGTTGCGATGATCGCTTTGGCTTTGGCGATGCCGTCGGGGCCGGCGAGGTCGGGTTTGGTCAGCAGGATGATGTCGGCGCAGCTGATCTGATCCTCGAACACCTCCGAGAGCGGCGTTTCGTGGTCGAGGCTGTCATCGGCTGCGCGCTGGGCATCGACGGCGGCCACGTCCGGGGCAAAGCGGCCCGCGGCGACGGCTTCGGCATCGGCGAGGGCAATCACGCCGTCCACGGTGATGCGGCTGCGGATGTCGGGCCAGTCGAAGGCCTTGAGCAGGGGTTTCGGCAGGGCGAGGCCGGAGGTTTCAATCAGGATGTGTTCGGGCTGCGGGTCCAGCGCCATCAGCGCCTCGATCGTCGGGATAAAGTCATCGGCCACGGTGCAGCAGATGCAGCCATTGGCCAGTTCCATGATGTTTTCGGCGGGGCAATCGGGGATCGCGCAGCTTTTGAGGATGTCGCCATCGACGCCAACGTCGCCAAATTCATTTACCACGATGGCGAGGCGCTTGCCCTGCGGGTTCTGCATGAGGTGGCGCACGAGGGTGGTCTTGCCGGAGCCGAGGAAGCCGGTGATGACGGTGACGGGAACTTTGTTCAGGTTGGCCATATCAGAACTCCTGCGGGGGGATGCGGGCGATGCAGTTTTTGCGGAAATGTTCGGGGCGTTCGCGCCAGGGGACGAGCCCGTCGGCGGTGGCGGCGTATTTGGCGATGCCCTCGAGCACCATGTCGGCGTCGCCGTCTTCCATCAGGTTGCCGTAGACATAGGTCCAGCGGCTTGCCCCACCGCGCACGGCGACAGAGCAGCCGGAGGAGCAGTTGGACAGGCATTCGACGGCTTTCAGCGTCACGCCTTCGGGCATGGTGCGGTTTGCCAGTTCGGCATGCAGCGCTTCGCCGGGGCGGGTGCCGCCTTCGGGCACATCCAGCTCGCGTCGGCATTTGACGCAGACCAAGAGTTCCACGGGGGGCAGATCGGCCATGTGTGTTCCCTGTCGGGGGACGGCATGGCGGATGGATGGCGGGCGGCAGGTGGCCGTGGGTTCCCGACACCCGGCACACCCCGTCCGGTTTCGTCACGTCTGCTGGCAGGTCTCCCGGCTTGCGGATGTCGAGGCGGCTGCCTCGGCGGTTGCCCTGCCTTCCCGGCCTTGTGAGCCAGTGGCGTGGAGCATCCATCTCCGGTCACGGTCGCGGGGGCGGCTGCGTTGGCACGATTTTTCGTCGAAAAATCTTGCGCGGCATTCCCTTTTCACCTGAGTTGCCCCAGGCACCAGCGCCACCGTAGTGCGCCCGGGCGCGGCATGTGTCAAGCGCGAACGGCTCTGGTCTGCGCCGCTTTTCCGTGGCACCACCGGCGCCAGACCAGATCGGAGAAGCCCAATGGACGACGTCACCGCCCGCCACAATGCGAAGATGAAAAAGATCAAGGCCGCCCGCGACAAGATGATGGCGACCAAGACCGAAAAGAAGGGCTTGATCGTCGTGCATACCGGGCCGGGCAAGGGCAAATCCTCTTCCGGCTTTGGCATGATCATGCGCTGCATCGCCCACGGCATGCCCTGCGCCGTGGTGCAGTTCATCAAGGGCAACTGGGAGACGGGTGAAAAGACGTTTCTGCGCGACCGCTTTGCCGAGGAGTGCCGGTTTTTCGTGTCGGGCGAAGGGTTTACCTGGGAAACTCAGGACCGCGAGCGGGACATTGCCGCAGCAGAGAACGGCTGGCGCATTGCCAAGGAACAGATCCTGGACCCAGAGATCAAGTTCGTGCTGCTGGACGAGATCAACATCGCGCTGCGCTATGACTACCTGGACATCGACGCGGTCGTGGATTTCCTGCTGAACGAAAAGCCCGAGATGACGCATGTCGTGCTGACAGGGCGCAATGCCAAGCCGGAACTGATCGAGGCCGCGGACCTAGTGACCGAGATGACGCTGATCAAGCATCCGTTCAAGGACCTGGGCGTGAAGGCGCAAAAAGGTGTCGAGTTCTGAGCCGCGCGCACGGCACGTGCGCCTTACGGGGATGCGCAAATGACGGCGCTTATGCTGCAAGGCACCGGGTCCAACGTGGGCAAGTCGATGCTGGTTGCGGGCCTGTGTCGTGCCGCCGCGAAACGGGGCCTGTCGGTGGCGCCGTTCAAGCCGCAGAACATGTCGAACAACGCCGCTGTCACCGCCGATGGGGGCGAGATTGGGCGGGCGCAGGCGCTGCAGGCCATGGCCTGCGGGCTGGCGCCGCATACGGATATGAACCCCGTATTGCTCAAGCCCGAAACGGATGTAGGCAGCCAGGTGGTGGTGCAGGGCCAGCGGCTGACCACGGTCAAGGCGCGCGACTATGCGGCGCTGAAACCGCAGTTGATGGCCTCGGTGCTGGACAGCTTTCACCGGCTGAAGGCGCAGCACGATCTGGTGCTGGTCGAAGGGGCGGGCAGCCCGGCGGAGGTGAACCTGCGGCCCGGCGACATCGCCAATATGGGCTTTGCCCGCGCCGCCGATTGCCCGGTGATCCTGGCCGGGGATATCGACCGGGGTGGGGTGATTGCGCAGATCGTGGGCACGCAGGCGGTGATCGAAGCGACTGATGCGGCGATGATCGTGGGGTTTGTGATCAACCGCTTTCGCGGTGATCCGCGGCTTTTTGACGATGGCTATGCCCTGATCGCGGCGCGCACCGGCTGGCGCGGGTTTGGGGTGGTGCCGTGGTTTGGCGACGCGTGGAAATTGCCTGCCGAGGATGCGCTGGACATCGCCACGCCGACGCGGGCCGGTGGTCTGCATGTGGTCTGCCTAAAGCTGTCGCGGATTGCGAATTTCGATGATCTGGACCCGCTGGCGCAAGAGCCAGGCGTGCGGGTGACGATGCTGCACGCGGGCCAGCCGCTGCCCACCGACGCGGATGTGGTGATTATCCCCGGCAGCAAGTCGACGCGGGGCGATCTGGCCTTTCTCAGGGCGCAAGGCTGGGACGAGGACGTGCGTGCCCACCATCGGCGCGGCGGGCATGTGCTGGGGATTTGCGGGGGATATCAGATGCTTGGGCGCAGTGTCGCGGACCCGGACGGGATCGAGGGGGCTGCGGGTGTGACCGAAGGCTTGGGCCTGTTGGAGATCGAGACGGTGATGACCGGCGACAAGAGCCTGACGACCGTGACTGGCACCCACGCGGCGACCGCGCAGCGGTTTGAGGGTTATGAGATCCATATCGGGCGCAGCGACGGGCCCGACCGCGCGCGGCCCTTCGCCCATGTGGCGGGCCAGCCCGAGGGGGCGTGCAGTGCCGATGGCCGCGTGACAGGCAGCTATTTGCACGGGATGTTCCGCGCGGATGGGTTTCGGGCGGCGTGGCTGGGGGGCTTTGGCGTGGCCTCTGACACCGCCTATGACCAGACGGTTGCGGCGACCTTGGATGCGCTGGCCGATCATCTAGAGGCGCATTTGGACGTGGACGCGATTTTGGCTTGCGCCCGCTAGGGCCGCGCCCGACAGTGCGAGTATGCCGCATATCCTTATCGACTATTCCGCCAACTTGGACCCGCAGATCGACATGGGCGGGCTGTGCTTTGCGCTTAAGGACGCCGCGGCTGCGACCGGGGTCTTTCCGCCTGCGGGCATCCGGGTGCGGGCGCATCGGGCGGATCACTGGGTGATCGCGGATGGCGTTGCGCGGCATGGGTTTGTCGACATCACCCTGCGGCTGGCCGCGGGGCGGTCGGCGGCGCAGAAGACCTGCGCGGTGGAGGCGGTGTTTGCCGCGGCGCAGGACTATACGGCGGCGTATATGGCCGCGCATCCCTTTATGCTGTCGCTGGAACTGCGCGAGATTGATGCGGTGTTCAGCCGGAAGGTGAGTTCGATCCGGGACTACCTGCCGCCAGAGATGCATTGACGTGCTACGCGCCTAGCTTTCAAAGCGGAACTCGGGCAGTTGCGCGAAGGCAAGGTTCAGCGCCTCGCCCCAACCGTTCGAGACCGTCTGGAAATAGGGATCGTCCGGTTCGACTCGGGCGGCGTGGGTGATCTGCATCCCGTCTCTGGCATAGGTGATGTAGTCGAGTGGGAGGCCCACGGAGAGGTTCGATTTGATCGTCGAATCAAAGCTGACCATCAAAAGCTTGATCGCATCCTCAAAGGACATGGCCGCATCATGGGCGCGCACCAGGATGGGTTTGCCGTATTTCGCCTCGCCGATCTGGAAAAACGGGGTGTCCTCGGACGCCTCGATAAAGTTGCCCTCGGGGTAGATCAGGAACAGCCGCGGTTCGGACCCCGAGATCTGCCCGCCCACGATCATGGTCGCGCCAAAGGCGCCGTCGGCCTCTTGGCCGGTGGTGGCGTTGCCGTTGATCACTTCCTTCAACGTGCGCCCGACCTCGCGCGCGATCTGGAACATTGACGGCGCTTCGAGGATCGAGGGACTGCGGTCTTCGGGGGCTTTGGTGCGTTCATCCAGCAGGCTGATGACGGACTGTGTGGTCGCCAGGTTGCCTGCGGTCATGATCACGATGCTGCGCTGGCCGGGAACCTCCCAGGAATGCATCTTTTTCACGGTCGAGATGTTGTCGACGCCTGCATTGGTGCGGGTGTCGGACATAAAGATCAGCCCAACGTCCAGGCGCATGCCCACGCAATATGTCATGATCTTGTGTGTCCCTCGTCCGACTTCACCTATATCTGCGCCATTATTGCTGAACCTGCAAGGATACCGTCATGTCCTCTTGGGCCGAGCCATAGCGCAGGCCGGAAATAGGCGCCGCGCCGCGATAATCCAGCGCGGTGGCCACGCGGATATAGCGGTCGTCGGGTGAGATGCCGTTCGAGACGTCAAAGCCGACCCAGCCCAGCCCGTCCACATGCGCCTCGGCCCAGGCGTGCATGGCGTCCTGCGCCTGTGTGTCATCCAGCATCAGGTACCCCGACACGTAACGCGCGGGAAATCCCATCTCG
>JBCBHS010000054.1:0-4522 GCA_038525395.1 Pseudomonadota bacterium
TGAAGCTGGTGATCCAGGATGAGAATGGCGACGAACGCGCGAGCCACAAGCTGGGCTACGGCACGACCTTGTTCGTGACCGATGGTCAGGATGTGAAGCGTGGCGACAAGCTGTTTGAGTGGGACCCCTACACGCTGCCGATCATTGCGGAGAAGGCGGGTACGGCCACGTCTGTCGACCTCGTGAGCGGCCTGGCCGTGCGCGACGAGACGGACGAAGCCACCGGCATGACCCAGAAGATCGTGATCGACTGGCGGTCGGCGCCCAAGGGCAACGAGCTGAAGCCCGAGATCATCCTGGTGGGCGAAGATGGTGAGCCGGTCCGCAATGACGCGGGCAACCCGGTGACCTATCCGATGTCCGTGGATGCGGTTCTGTCGGTGGAAGACGGTCAAGAGGTCGCCGCGGGCGACGTTGTGGCCCGTATTCCGCGCGAGGGGGCCAAGACCAAGGACATCACCGGTGGTCTGCCGCGTGTGGCCGAACTGTTCGAGGCCCGTCGTCCCAAGGACCACGCGATCATCGCCGAGATCGATGGCTACGTGCGCTTTGGCAAGGACTATAAGAACAAGCGCCGCATTGCGATTGAGCCCAGCGACGAGACCATGGAGAAGGTCGAGTACATGGTGCCCAAGGGCAAGCACATCCCGGTGGCCGAGGGCGACTTTATCCAGAAGGGCGACTATATCATGGACGGCAACCCTGCTCCCCATGACATCCTGTCGATCCTTGGGGTTGAGGCGCTGGCCGACTACATGATCAACGAGGTGCAAGAGGTCTATCGCCTGCAAGGTGTGAAGATCAACGACAAGCACATCGAGGTGATCGTCCGCCAGATGCTCCAGAAGTGGGAGATCAGCGACAGCGGCGACACCACGCTGCTGAAGGGCGAGCATGTGGACAAGCAGGAGTTCGACGCGGCCAACGACAAGGCGGTGTCGAAGGGCGGTCGCCCCGCGCAGGGCGAGCCGATCCTGTTGGGCATCACCAAGGCGTCGCTGCAAACCCGCAGCTTCATCTCGGCGGCCTCGTTCCAAGAGACCACGCGCGTGCTGACCGAAGCGTCGGTGCAGGGCAAGAAGGACAAGCTGGTGGGTCTCAAGGAGAACGTCATCGTGGGCCGTCTGATCCCCGCGGGGACGGGTGGCGCGACCCAAGCGGTGCGCAAGATCGCCAGCGACCGCGACAACGTCGTGATCGAGGCGCGCCGGGAAGAGGCCGAAGCGGCGGCAGCTTTGGCCGCGCCTGCGGCGGACGACGTGGTGGGCGGGGACGTGTTTGACACCGTCATCGACCATTCCGAAGACAGCCGCGACTGACGCGACCGGACCCAAACACTGCGAAAAGCCCCGCCAAACCTGGCGGGGCTTTTTGCGTTTTGGCGGGTCTGTCCCCGCGGGGACAGGCTGTTCGGGGGTGCAGCGCGATCTTAGGGAGTTTGTGAAAGCCGTTTGGGGTCAGTGCGTTGTACGACCGCCCGGGCGGATGACCAAAATTTAGGGAGCTTGCCTAGCAACGCGGCTCGGCCGCGGTGGCGTCCGTTAGTAGAGCGTGTCGCGGTAGCGTTTGTCGACATAGTCCTGGCTGGTGGAGGGAACCTCCATCTGGGCGTGGTCCCTGACCATTTCGTAGAGCGTCGGGACGGGCCGGGTCGTTGGCCAGCTGTCCGGCGCCCAAAGACCCGCGCGCAGGGGCGCCTTGCCGCAATGGGTAAAGATTTCCTGCGCCGTGACCCGCAGCACCGTCTTGGGCAGCCGCCCTTTGACCGCGAAGGGCGCCAACAGGTCCGGGTCGTCCAAGACCTCGGCCGTGCCGTTCACGCGCAGGGTTTCGGTGACCGACGGGATCAGAAAGATCAACGCGACCTGGGGGCAGGCCAGCACGTTCAGCAGCCCGTCCAGCCGGTTGTTGCCGGGCCGGTCGGGGATCAGCAGCGTCGTGTCACTTTCGACGCTGACAAAGCCGGGCGCGTCGCCCTTGGGGGACACGTCGAGATGCGTGCCGTCGGTGGTGGTCAGCATCAGGAACGGGGAATGCGCGATGAACTGGCGGCAGTGGCCGTCAAAGGCGGTGATCCCCTTGGCCGCCGCCGTCACGCTGGCCGGGCCGTAGATGGCGCGCAGTTTTTCAGGTGTCATCATGGGCGATCCTCCTGCCTTGGCAATAGCAGAGCGCGTGCGTGGCGAACAGCGCGCACTCTGTTCAATCGGCGCCTGCGCGGCTAGCGTGCCGGGACGCAGAACAAGGCCCCCCGCATGTCCCCCAACACCCTTGGTGCGCTTTTGATGATGGCATCGATGGCGTCCTTTACCCTGAACGACACGCTGATCAAGCTGACCGGCGGTGCGGTGCCGTTGATGCAGCTGCTGTTTCTGCGGGGCATCCTGTCGTCGCTGCTGATCGTGGGGCTGGCGCGGTGGCTGGGGGCGATCCATTTCCGCATTGCGCGGCGTGACTGGGCGTTGATTGCCATCCGGTCGGCGGCAGAGGTTGGGGCCGCCTATTTCTTTCTGACCGCGCTTTTGAACCTGCCCCTGGCCAATGTCACCGCGATCTTGCAGGCCTTGCCGCTGACTGTGGCCGTGGCCGCCGCGGTGTTTTTCCGCGAGCCGCTGGGCTGGCGCCGGATGCTGGCCATCGGGTTGGGATTTGTCGGGATGGTGCTGATCGTGCGCCCGGGACCCGAAGGGTTTAGCCTGTGGTCAGGCTTTGCCCTGATGACGGTGCTGTGCGTCACGGTGCGCGATCTGGCGACGCGGCGCCTGTCGCCCGACGTGCCGTCAATGACCGTCACGCTGGTGGCGGCGCTGACGGTGATGATCTGTGCCGGGGTGGCGTCGACCACGGTGGCGTGGGCACCGCTGGACCTGCGGCTGAGCACGCTGATCGCCGGATCGGCTGTGTTTATCATTGGCGGCTATTGGTTTTCCGTCCGCGTGATGCGGGTGGGCGAGATCAGCTTTGTCGCGCCGTTTCGCTATACCGGGTTGGTCTGGGCGCTGGCGCTTGGCTGGTTGGTCTTTGGCGATTGGCCCAGTGGCCTGACCTTGCTGGGTGCGGGGATCGTCGTGGCGACGGGGCTGTTTACACTGTACCGCGAGCGGCAGGTGTCAGGCGCGTGAAAAGACGTCCTTGACCGTTGCGACGTCGACCGCAAAGCGGGATTTGAACAGCCGTTCCTGTTTTGGGGTCAGGGGCTCCACCGGCCAATCCTTGACCTTTTTCTGGCGGCTGTCGTTAAAGCCGTTGTGGCTGCGCACGAACATGTCGGGGTCGGCAAAGGTGATGCAGGGCATGAATTGCGGGATGCGTTCGTGCATGAAGTTGTGGATGGTCATCGCGCAGTCGCCCTGGATATGCACGCCCAAGGCCGAGACATAGAAGGCGCGGTAGATCTGGGTGGCGTGGATGCCGTGCGCGCCCGCTTCGGCGATGTACCCCTGGTTCCAGTCGAGGCCGACGGTCTTGTGCTTGGCCAGGAGGGGGGCGCAATCGGCGGCGGCGGTGCGCATCTTTTCGACAAAGTCCACGGCGCAGGCGTCGTCGTCATCATGGCGGAACTGCAGGCAGGGTTGTGACGGGTCGCGGCGGGCGGCGTTCAGCACGCGCTTGCTCATCTCGCGGCTGGGGGCCGGTGGTTCGGCCAGGATTTGGACCTGCGGCATGTCCGCGGTTAGGTCGTGCAGCCGGTCGCGGTGCCGTTTGGGGAACTGGTCGCCGATGAGGATCAGCAGGTCGAAATCGGGGTCGGTCTGGGCGCGCAGGCAGGGCAGGGCGAGTGCTTCGAGCAGGCGAAACCGCTCTTCCAGCCGGTCCTCGGCCCAGAGATAGGCCATCCGATCCTCGATTGTTTCGTGGCCCACCTGAAAACCGCCGATGGCGGGATAGGAAAAGCGGCATAGGCCGATCACCTGCATCTTGAAAGCCCCTGAAATTCTTGATCCTTTGTGGGGCGAACATGCCTTATGCCATGGTCTGCGCGCAAGCGACGGCTGCTGTTGACAGTGCCTCCGACTCCCCCTATACGCCCGCTATCTCGGACCCGGGGTTAGTGCCCGCGCACCGAAATCAAAACCGAAGTGGACACGATCCGGCCCTTGCATTGGCCCGATCCTCTGGAAACCCACCGCGTCGCCCCTGGACGGGAGCGATTGCGGTTTTTGCGCTTTCGTGGACGCACGGTGGCGATGAATTGAAACCGCGGGCTGTCCCGCACATGACTGAACGCGTGCAGGCCTGCACGACACATGTTGAGAAGACGGGGAAATACCTGCAATGCCAACGATCCAACAGCTGATCCGCAAGCCGCGGCAGCCGAAAATGAAACGCTCTAAATCGCTGCACCTTGAGGGCAACCCTCAGAAGCGCGGCGTGTGCACACGCGTGTACACCACCACACCGAAAAAGCCGAACTCGGCCATGCGGAAGGTTGCCAAGGTGCGCCTGACCAATGGTTTCGAGGTCATCAGCTACATCCCCGGCGAGAGCCACAATCTGCAAGAGCACTCGGTTGTGTTGATCC
>JBCBHS010000055.1:0-4045 GCA_038525395.1 Pseudomonadota bacterium
GCAGGCTTACGGCCTGGCAGTATCTCTGGAATCCGGTGATCTGGTGACCGATCCGGGCCTGTTTTTCCGCATCTCCTGCCTGATTACACTGGTCGGTGGCACGATGTTCCTGATGTGGCTGGGGGAACAGATCACCGCGCGCGGCATCGGCAACGGCATCTCGCTGATCATCTTTGTCGGGATCATCGCCGAAGTGCCCGCGGCGCTGGCGCAATTCTTTGCCTCGGGCCGGTCGGGTGCGATCAGCCCCGCCGTGATCATCGGTGTGCTGGTGATGGTCATCGCGACGATCACCTTTGTGGTGTTCATGGAACGCGCCCTGCGCAAGATCCACATTCAGTATCCGCGCCGCCAGGTGGGGATGAAAGTTTACGATGGCGGCAAATCCGACCTGCCGGTCAAGGTGAACCCCGCCGGTGTGATCCCCGCGATCTTTGCCTCGTCGCTTTTGCTGCTGCCGATCACGATCAGCACCTTCTCGGGCAATTCGACCAACCCGATCATGAGCTGGCTTTTGGCCAACTTTGGCCCCGGCCAGCCACTGTATCTGGCGTTCTTTGTGCTGATGATCGTGTTCTTTGCCTATTTCTATACGTTCAACGTCAGCTTCAAACCCGATGACGTGGCCGACAACCTCAAGAACCAGAACGGATTTGTCCCCGGCATCCGTCCGGGCAAGAAAACGGCGGAGTATCTGGAATACGTGGTCAACCGCGTCTTGGTCCTGGGCTCGGCCTATCTGGCGGCGGTGTGTTTGCTGCCGGAAATCCTGCGCGGGCAGTTTGCCATCCCGTTCTATTTTGGCGGCACATCCGTTCTGATTGTGGTATCGGTGACCATGGACACGATCCAGCAGGTGCAAAGCCATCTGCTTGCCCATCAATACGAGGGCCTGATCGAGAAATCGCAACTGCGCGGAAAAGGCTCAAAAGGGCGCCGCAAGAGAAGTCCTGTACGCCGCTAAGGCGTCGGGGAGGGGACAGTGATGAACATTATTCTCTTGGGCCCGCCGGGCGCAGGCAAGGGAACGCAGGCGCGTTTTCTGGTGGAAGAGCGCGGGATGGTTCAGCTGAGCACGGGCGACATGCTGCGCGCGGCCAAAGAGTCAGGCACCGAGATGGGCCAGATCGTGGCCGATGTGATGGCCCGCGGTGCGCTGGTCACGGACGAGATCGTGATCGGTCTGATCCGCGAGCAGTTGGAAACGGTCGAGGCCACCGGCTTTATCTTTGACGGCTTCCCGCGCACCTTGGCCCAGGCCGACGCGCTGGGCGCGCTGCTGGCGGAAAAGGGCCAAACGCTGGATGCGGTGATCGAGATGGAAGTGGATGACGAGGCGCTTGTCGCCCGCATCACGGCCCGGTCCACCTGCGGCGCCTGCGGCGAGGTCTATAACGACATGACCAAGCCGATCCCCGCAGATGGCAAGTGCACCAATTGCGGCGCCGAAAACCAGTTCAAACGCCGGGCAGACGACAATGAGGAAAGCCTCAAGACCCGTCTGATGGAGTATTACAAAAAGACGTCGCCGCTGATCGGCTATTACTACGCCAAGGGGGATCTGACCAAGATCGACGGCCTGGGCGAGATTGCGGACGTCAAATCGGCCATTTCGGCGGTGCTGTCCTCGGACTGAACCAATCACGGTGATATGCGTTAGCCACCGGGCGGGCGATGTGCCCCCCTTTAGGCGCGGATATGCATCATGTCAGACAGGTTCCCCTTTCCCCCAACGTCATTGAACGCCGATGGCGATCTGCGCGCGGTGGGCATCGAAATCGAATGCGGCGGCGTGGACGCGGGCACCATCGCACCTGCGCTGGGCGCGGCCTTCGGCGGCACCTGTCGCACGCAGGGTGCGGTGTGGCACGTCACCGGCACCAGCCTTGGCGATATCGAGGTGTACCTCGATACGGCGTACAAAGAGACGGTCAGCCAGTCGGGCCTTCTGCAAACCCTCGCCGAGGGCGTTGTCCCGGTCGAGATTGTGACCAGCCCGATCCCGTTGGACAAGCTGCACCTGCTGGACGAGTTGGAGCAGGTGTTGCGCGGTCTTGGCGCCCAAGGCAGCCGCGCGGCCCCGCAGTTCGGCTTTGGCGTGCACCTGAATGTCGAGGTTGTCGACACCGCGCTGGACGGCTGGTGGCCCACATTCCGCGCCTATGCCCTGATCGAGCCTGCGTTGCGCCGGCAAGACATGCCCAACGCTGCGCGGCGCTTGTTGCCGTTCATCACGCCCTATCCGGAGAGCCTGCTGG
Source organism: Pseudomonadota bacterium (assembly GCA_038525395.1). Lineage (GTDB taxonomy): Bacteria > Pseudomonadota > Alphaproteobacteria > Rhodobacterales > Rhodobacteraceae > Tateyamaria. The sequence continues at coordinate 2,259 of JBCBHS010000055.1, forward strand.
GCGCGTTGCACGCAGGCAGCCCCGCGGACACGGCGGCGGCGACGGACCTGTATCTGGCGCATGCGCCGTCGCGCAATCACGCGCTCGACATGCTGCCGCTGATGGCCCATTTGCACAAAGACAAGGTACAGGCGGCGGTGGGTGGCAAGGCGGCAGGCGGCGCGCGGCCCGCCTTTCACTACCGTCTGCCGGAAACCCGCCTGGACGAGGACACCTGGTCGCTCGCCTACGAATGGCAACGTTGGTGCGCCATCGAACGTATCGCGGATGACGCGGCGCTCATGGAACAATTGACATCGATCTGGGTTGGGTCGGCAACAGCCATTGCGCGTCGCACGGCGCTAGCCGCCGCCATCGCGCCCTTTGTCCCGGACCCGTTTTCATGAGAAGTACAAAACCTATCATCGGCGTCACCCTATCGGCCCGTTCCGCCTGGCGCATCTTTCCCCTTATGTGGCTCGGCCTTCGGTTGGCGGGCGCGCGGGCGGTCAAGTGGGTTGATGCGGACGCGGTGGATATCGATGCGGTGGACGGCGTGATCATCGGTGGCGGCGACGACATCTCGCCCGAGCTTTACGGCGGCGAGATGGTCGTGACAGCCCGACTGGACCCCGCCCGCGACGCGCTGGAACGCGCGGTGCTGCGCGACGCCTTTGCGCGCGATCTGCCGGTGCTGGGGATTTGTCGCGGGGCGCAGATGCTGAACATCGTGGCGGGCGGCAGCCTAGACCAAGACGCCTATGGCACGCACCAGACGCGCAACGTTAAAACCATCCTGCCGCGCAAAACGGTGCGCATCGCGGATGGCACGCGGCTTGGCGGGCTGGCAGGGACGGGCGACATGCGCGTCAACGCGCTGCACAGCCAGGCGGTGGACCGCGTGGGGATCGGCCTGCGCGTGGCCGCACGCGACAGCACGGGCATGATCCAAGCGGTCGAACGGGTGCGCGCGCCCTTTGCCCTGGGGGTGCAGTGGCACCCAGAGCATCTATTCTACATGCGCAGGCATCGCGCGCTCTTTCGCGGGTTGGTGTCAGCGGCGCGCGCCAGGTCAGAGAATACAGGCCAAATGGCCAGCGTCGACGCGGAAATCGCCGGGATGGCCGTCGATTGATCCGCGCTGGGACGCAGGGGTTGACGTTGCCCCGCTGCGCCCTTAATTGCCCATATCTCTAACGAGAATCAAAGACTGGAACGCGTCCGGTCGGATCACCTGATCAGCGGCAGGCCCAGGGGCAAAATCCTTTGGCCTTATGTTGTGAAAAAAGGGCCCGGAACTACGGGCTCGCAACGAAAAGGAATAGCCTCCGTGGCACGTATTGCAGGGGTCAACATCCCCACCGCTAAACGGGTTCCGATTGCACTGACCTATATCACAGGCATCGGCAACACCTCCGCCCAGAAAATCTGCGAAGCCGTCGGGATCGACCTGACGCGCCGTGTGAATGAACTCAGCGACGCGGAAGTGCTGAAAATTCGCGAGCATATCGACGAGAACTTTACCGTCGAGGGTGACCTGCGCCGTGAGACGCAGATGAACATCAAGCGCCTGATGGACTTGGGCTGCTACCGTGGCCTGCGCCACCGCCGCAACCTGCCCGTCCGCGGTCAGCGCACACACACCAACGCTCGCACCCGCAAAGGCCCCGCAAAGGCCATTGCCGGCAAAAAGAAATAAGGAGGCGCATCCATGGCACGTGATACACGGCGCGGTAAGCGCAAGGTCTCCAAGAATATCGCGGCGGGCGTGGCCCACGTGAATTCGTCGTTCAACAACACCAAGATCC
>JBCBHS010000056.1:0-3552 GCA_038525395.1 Pseudomonadota bacterium
GACGGCCTGAAGAAAGAGCAGAGCCCCCGTGGTGTCGCCCAACGCCGCGGCAAAAAGGTCGCCGACATTCTGCCCAAGCGGGATGACGCGCCCAACGAATCCGCTCAAGTGGCTGAGGAGGCCTAAGTCAGATGGCAAAGACAATCGTCGTCAAGCAAGTCGGCTCTCCCATCCGTCGCCCGCAAGAACAGCGCGCGACGCTGATCGGCCTGGGCCTGAACAAAATGCACAAAACCCGCGAGCTGGAGGATACCCCCTCGGTCCGCGGCATGGTGCGCAAGATCCCGCATCTGGTCGAGATCATCGAAGAAAAAGGCTAAGGCGCGCCGCGCATAGTCTCGTCAAAGACGCCCTGCAGTCCGCTGCGGGGCGTTTTGCGTTTGGGCGTGTCCGATCAGCGCGCAGCCCAGGGTGACCCGCAGCGCATCGGCCAATTCGTCCACAGTTTCGGTGGACACATAAAGCCCCCCGGTGCGGTCGGCGAGGCATTTGGCCACCGTGTTGCCCGCGCCCACGTCCTGTTGTTCGGGGTTGTCCCAGCTAAAGAAATCCACCACGACCTTGAACCCGATCACATGCACGGTCAGGTCCGCACCCGTCTGGGCAAGCGCGTCCCCCAGCGCGCAGGGCCGCCCGCCGCAGGTCTCGTTCCCGTCGGTCACCAGCACAACGATGCCGGGTTGCGTACGATAGTCGAGCGCATCGCTGGCCGCCCGCACGCTGGCGGCGAGGGCGGTCAGCCCTTTGGGCTCCAGCGCGTCGATTTCGACCTGGATCGCGCGGCCTGCATCGGCGCGGGGGCCAAAGCGCAGGTCGATATTGGCGCAGCTGTCCGACGCCGTGCCCGGCCCGTAGGTCAGCAGCCCCACGCGGCGAAACGGTGTGATATCGGGCAGGGCGTCGCGCAGGGCCGCGCGCGCCTCGACAATCCGCGTCTTGCGCGCGAGGTCAAATCCCAGCTCTGCCATGGAAGACGAGCCGTCGAAGACCAGCATCGCATCCGTCGCGCACCCCGCGGCAGTGTGCGCAGGCGCCAGCGAAACGGACAGCGCGGCCAGTGTGGCGAGGGTATATCGCGCATGTCGGAGACGGGTCATGGCCTATCGTTGCACTGGCGCCCGTGCCAAATCGATGCCAGCGTGATGTCCATGACAGAGCTAACCTATTACTACTCCGCCCATTCCGCCTATGCCTATCTGGGATCGCGGCGCGTCATGCAAATATGCGCAGATCATGGGCTCACGCTGATCCACCGGCCCATCCCGCTGTCGCCGGTGGTCGAGGCGCAGGGCAGTCTGCCCTTTCGCGCGCGGACACAGGCCCACGTCGATTACTTTTTCGGGCGCGAGATTGAACGCTGGGCGGAATGGCGCGGCGTGCCCGTGGTGCCGTTTCGGCCCACCTACCACGATGCGGATTACAGCGTTGCGAGCGGCATGATCCTGGCCTTGGGCGACCGAGGACCGGCGGTGGACGCCATGGCCCACGCGCTGCTAGGGGCGCATTGGCGCGATGATGCTGACCTGTCGGACCCGGGCACTCTGGCAGCATTGGCCAAGGCCTTGGGCCACGACGCCGATGCCCTGCTGGACCGCGCCGCGTCGCCCGAGGTGCATAGGGCCTATGACCAGAACGGCCAAGCGGCCATTGCCGCCGGGATAATGGGATCACCCACCTATGTTTTGCAGGGCGACGCGTTTTATGGCCAAGACCGGCTCGAGATGTTGGAACGGGCGGTCACCCACCCCTTTGCCCCCACGCGCTGGCGCAATCCGCCTGTGGATGCCTGATCAGGTCGGGCCAAGCTTGGGCTGTCCCGCGAAATCTGCGGCGCGCACACGGCCCAGCAGAATGGCCGTGACGATCGCCGCGTAAAGCACCAGCAGGTAGGCGGGATAGGCCAACAGCACCCAATCCAACGTGCCCACGGACAGCAAGGCCAAGGCGGCAGCCACGGTCGACAGCACCCAGGTGCTCAGCGTCTCGGACCCGGGCGCGCGGTAGGCTTTGCGCACCGTGCAGATGCCGCCCAGCAGGGACACGGTGATGGCCATGCCCAACGCATAGGCCGCCGTGTGGGTCACCGACCACATCAGCAACCCCAGCCCTGCCGCCGCCAGCACATAGGTGTCACCAGGGGCCAACCACGCCCCATTGCCGCGCCGGATCGTCAGGGCAAAGATGAAAACCGTGCACCCGACCTGCATCGCCGCAAACCACAGCGACGCATGGGCGCCCTGCGCCACCTGCGATCCCAGCGCGATGCACCCCAGCACCGACCAGATCAGCCAAGAGGCCCGGTGCGGGTGGGTGCGCCCGACCAGCGTGTCGCGGATGTAAGGGAGAAAGGCGCACACACTTAGCACGGCGGCGCTGACACCCAAGGCGCGCAAAGCACCTGTGTCTTGAACAAGGACTTCAAGCAATTCGAAACTCCGAAAAAAGAGCTTGTGTGCGCACGGGCGGCGCGGTTTGGAATGCGGGGGACGGCGGTAATGGATGCCTGTATTCGTCAATGCCGTCAGCTTACGCACAGATTGGCGGGCGGGCGCAGTCTGGAATTCCGTACTGGCGGTTTGGGCTGCGCGCACCAGGGGCGTGAAAGGAGGGGCTTGAACGGGTGTGGCCCTGGGTCTATACGCCCCCGGTGGCGCCTTTGCGTGCCCAGAATCAAAACCAAAAAACGCCGCGTCCACCCCATCACGCTTCGGGGGTGTTTCCGGCAAGGAGAAGCGACATGAAACTGCATGAACTGCGCGACAATCCCGGCGCAACCAAACCGCGCAAGCGCGTGGGCCGCGGCCCAGGCTCTGGCACTGGTAAGATGGGTGGCCGTGGTATCAAAGGTCAGAAATCCCGCTCGGGTGTGGCCATCAACGGCTACGAAGGCGGGCAGATGCCCCTCTATCAACGTCTGCCCAAGCGCGGGTTCAACAAGCCCAACCGCAAGAGCTTTGCCGTGGTGAACCTGGGCCTGATCCAGAAATTCATCGACGCAGGCAAGCTGGACGCGAGTGCCGCGATCACCGAGGACGCGCTGATTGCGTCCGGTCTGGTGCGCCGCAAGCTGGACGGCGTGCGCGTGTTGGCCAAGGGCGAGATCACAAGCAAAGTTGATCTGCATGTGACGGGCGCGTCGAAATCCGCTGTAGACGCAGTGGAAAAGGCGGGCGGCACGCTGGCTGTTGCTGCTGCGGCGGCTGAGTAAGCCTGTTTGACGCCTTGTGAGCCGCGCCCGCGCGGCTTACATAGGTCAAAGTTTTCCCACGCCGCCCACCGGAGAACGGTTTCGGGCGGCGTTTTGCCAAAGGACACCGCCCAATGGTATCTGCTGTCGAGAATATGGCCGCCAACACGAGCTGGAGCGCTCTGGGCAAGGCCACCGACCTGCGCAACCGCATCCTTTTTACCCTCGGTCTGCTGATCGTCTATCGCCTGGGCACCTTTATCCCGGTGCCCGGCATCGACGGCGCCGCCCTGCGCGAGTTTATGGAAAGCGCGGGCCAGGGCATTGGCGGCATGGTCAGCATGTTCACCGGCGGCGCGCTGGGG
>JBCBHS010000057.1:0-2707 GCA_038525395.1 Pseudomonadota bacterium
TGTGATGTGTATGCTTCGATCTCGGTGCGCAGTGAATGCGCACCCTACGTATTGGGCAAATCTGCCTTCTACTGGTACTAATTGCCCGATAGGCTTGATTTGATCCAGTAGAAGGCAGATTTGCCCAATACGTAGGGTGCGCATTCACTGCGCACCGAGATCGAAGCATACACATCACAGTCGTACGCGACTTGGACATTTGTTGATTGGTTCAGACGGTTTTTTCGGTTTGGTGGTCATAGCGCAAGCAAAACACCCGGTCCCATCCCGAACCCGGCCGTTAAGTGCTGTAGCGCCGATGGTACTGCGTCTTAAGGCGTGGGAGAGTAGGTCACTGCCAAACCTAAAAAGCTGTCTGACCAGGTATCTCTCTTTCGATGTTTCATAAACTAGCCGCCTTTCGGGGCGGCTTTTTTGTGTCTTGGCGCCAGGTTGTACTGTGCTCGCCTGCGCGGCACCTCAACCGGCATTTGCCCCGCCGATATGCAACCGCCAGTCGGCTGCTTGCCGCCTGTCACAAAATCGTATCCGAAAATTCACGCGCTGATAGAGGATGCGTCACCGACTCGGGCCATCCTGACCCCCTCAATATACATGCGAGGGATTCCATGAGACGTATTCTAACGACAACGGCCCTATGCCTGGTCGCCACCACCGCATTGGCGAAGGACCCCACCTATATCGGCACGGTCGAGGCTGTCCGCGGCGCGGATGACGGCGCCGACATGGCGCGCGGCACGGTGTTTCTGGACGCCAACCGTAATTCTAAACTGGATGCGGGCGAAACCGGTCTGCCGGGCGTGCAGGTGTCGAACGGACGCGAGGTCGTTCTGACCGACGACAACGGCGCCTATGAATTGCCCGCCTATGACGACATGAACCTGATGGTGACCAAGCCGGCGGGCTATGTGACCCCTGTCAGCGCCGATATGGTCCCGCAATTCGCCTATATCCACAAGGTCGACGGCTCGCCCGACTTGCGCTTTGGCGGTATCGACCCCACAGGCCCTCTGCCCCAAGCGGTCAACTTTCCGATGATCGAAGATGCCGCCGGTTCCGACTTTAACTGCCTCGTCTTTGGGGACGCCCAGGCCTATACCAACCGCGAGATTGGATATGTCCGGGACACGGCGGGCCAGATGCTGGCCACCGCGGACCTAAGCGATACGGAATGCCTGATCTTTGCAGGCGATGTGATGGGCGATGACCTGTCGCTGTACCCGCGCTTTAAATCCATCATCGCTGTGGGCCAGACCCCGCAATATTTCGTGGGCGGCAACCACGACATCGACTTTGACGCCGAAGATGACAAAGACAGCTTTGACACCTTCCGCCGCGAATGGGGCCCGGAATACTACTCCTTCGACATCGGTGAGGTGCATTTTGTCGGCCTCGACAACGTGCGCTATCCTTGCAACGGCGTCGACCCGCACCCGTTCTGCGCCACCGACGCAAACCACACCTATAACGGTGTCATCACCGGTCGGCAGTTGGAGTGGTTGGCAAATGATCTGGCCAATGTGCCGGAGGACAAGCTGATCGTCCTCACGGCGCATATCCCGTTCCAGACCTTCACCGACAACACGGCGGCGAAACACCAGACCGACAACTTGGATGAACTTGTTGCCGTCCTTGGCGACCGGCCTGTTCTGGGCCTTTCGGGCCACACGCACACCACCGAGAACATCGAAAAAGGCGAACATTTCGAAGGCTGGGCGGACAACACCAATGTGGGCCCGGCGCCCTTCCACCAGATCGTGACGGGCGCGTTGTCCGGCAGCTGGTGGGCCGGTGACCTGAACGCCCAAGGCGTGCCGCACGGCACCCAGCGTCTGGGCAGCCCACGCGGGTTTTACGAGATCGCGTTTGACGGGCCGGCGTTCATCGACACCTACCGCACCTTCCATACGCATGAGGACGATCAATTCCACGCGTCGTTCAACACCCCGCGCTTTCGCGACTGGGCAGACCGTTTGCTGACCTATCGCCAGCTATATGGTCAGTCCTTTGACCAAGAGCCGCCCGTCATTCGCCGCGATTTGGGCGATATGATGATGCTGACCGCCAATGACCTGGCCGACGGCACGTGGCTGACGGTCAATGTGTGGAACGGCTCGGCCTCGTCGGTTGTGTTTGCCAGCATCAACGGCGGTGAGGCCATGCAAGCCGAGCGGACCCAGTCCGGCACGGGAGAGGCCAAGCTGCGCGGTGTCGACTATGCCGATCCGCTGGCGCTGGCCAAACAGGCGACCCAAGGGTCGGTGGCTGCACGGTCCGTTGACGGCGGTGACGACACGGCAGGCTACACCACCTGGCAGGGTGTGCCATGGAAGGGCAAGGCCGGTCCTCTCTTTGGCTGGATGCTCACGGATAACAGCCATCACTTGTGGCGCGTGGACATGCCGACAGAACTGCCCGTGGGTACGCATACGATCGAGATCACGGTCACCGACCGGCACGACCGTGTCTACCGCGACACCATCGCGTTTGAGGTGGTCGAAGAGCTGCCGAACCTCGAGTGGCAAGCAGAGTTTTGGGAGTGATTTCCGGATTATGACTGTTTTCTGACAGCAAATGCGGGGGATGGCCTTGCGGTCCCCCGCGACTCGGACTAAGCCATCCAAACCAACTGGCGCGGGATGGAGCAGCCCGGTAGCTCGTCAGGCTCATAACCTGAAGGTCGTAGGTTCAAATCCTACTCCCGCAA
>JBCBHS010000058.1:0-1950 GCA_038525395.1 Pseudomonadota bacterium
GAACCAGGTCCTGGACCGGGTGATCTTTCCCGCCAAGGGGCCGCAAGCCGGGCACAATATCAACCGCGCCAACATGGTGCGCCCCTGGCTGTTCCTGTTTCCTGCCATCTTTGCCCTGGGCCTCTACCTGGCCTATCCGGTGGTCGAGACGCTGCGCCTGTCGGTCACCGACCGCGACCAGGGTGGCGCGTTCGTGGGGCTGGCCAATTACAACCAGATGTTTGCCGAGCCCAAGTTTTGGGAGGCGCTGCGTAACAACCTATTGTGGTTGATCGTGGTGCCTGCCGCCGCGACCGCCTTTGGCCTGCTGGCGGCACAGCTGACCGACCGGATCAAGTGGGGCGCGGTGGCCAAATCGCTGATCTTTATGCCCATGGCGATTTCCTTCGTCGGTGCGGGCGTGATTTTCAAGCTGGTCTACGAGGCGCGGCCTGCGGATCAAAACCAGATCGGCATCCTGAACGCCGTCTGGCTGAATTTTGAGGGCGGCATCGGGTCGTTCCTGTTCCTGCAAGTCCTGCCGGCGATCATGCTGCTCAGCTTTGCCGCCATCGTGGCCTATGTCGGCTGGATCTTTGTCCGGCCCATCGCGGAAAGCCGCGAGCGCGGCGGCGGGGCGGGGTACGTGCCGTTGCGGCTGTTTGTGGCGTTGGCCGCACTCTACCTCGTCTATCTGTCGCTTTCGTCGCTGCTGGGCGTGTTCACCTTTGACTACCCTTACGGCGAGCCGCAGACATGGCTGACGATCCCGTTCTGGAACTCGTTCCTGCTGATGGTCGTGCTGATCTGGATCCAAACCGGCTTTGCCATGGTGATCCTGTCGGCGGCCCTGCGCGGCATCCCCGAGGAAACGGTCGAGGCGGCAATCGTCGACGGCGCCGGACCCTTGCAGATTTTTTTCAAGATCAAGGTGCCGCAGATCATGGGCACAATCGTCGTGGTGTGGACGACCATAACCATCACCGTTCTCAAGGTCTTTGACATCGTGTTCGCGATGACCAACGGCCAGTGGGAGACGCAGGTTATGGCCAATTACATGTATGACAAGATGTTCCGCGCCAATGACTGGGGTGTGGGATCGGCCAGCGCCATGATCATCATGCTGCTGGTCACCCCGATCCTCGTCTGGAACATCTACAACGCCCGCAAGGAGATGAAGTGATGGCCGTGCAAGACGCAAACATGCCCGCCCCCGCCAAGCGGGGTCTCTTTGGCAAGGCCAAGGACACGTCCGAGGGCATCGCCGGGTCCAAGTCATCGCTGACCTGGGTGGTGAACATCTGCGTGGTCCTGCTGGTCGCATTGTGGGTCTTTCCGACCTTTGGGCTGCTGGTGTCGTCCTTCCGCACCGCGGATCAGATCACTGGGTCAGGCTGGTGGGCGTCGCTGTTCCCGTCCGAGCAAACCGAACGCTACCGCGCGGCCGACCCGGACGAAACCCGCGTGCAGCGGGGCGATCTGTTTGTGGTCGAGGGCAACTTTTTCGCGGAAAACGATGCCAGCGGCGACATCCAGAACTGGGGCACCTCATCCCGCGCGGTCGACGCCTATCAACCCGGCGAGGTCGCCGACCTGGGCGATGGCGAGACGTTTTCGATTGATGCCGAGGCAAACTATGTCTGGTCGGGGTCCGCCGACCAGATCAGCGGGCGCGGCCAACGCGCCTTTGTCACCGCCGTCACACCGCCCGAGTTCACGACCGACAACTACGTCAACATCATGACCAGCGGGAATGACACCGACAACATGGCCAAGGCGTTCTTTAACACGCTGACGGTCACGATTCCGGCCACGATCATCCCCATCGTGGTGGCGGCCTTTGCCGCCTATGCGCTGGCTTGGATGGATTTCCCGGGCCGCGCGCTGCTGATCGCGGCGGTCGTGGGCCTGCTGGTCGTGCCGCTACAACTGGCGCTGATCCCGCTCTTGAAACTGCACGTGGGCATCGGC
>JBCBHS010000059.1:0-937 GCA_038525395.1 Pseudomonadota bacterium
CCTCCGGCAGATGAAAGAACGCGCGATAGGTCTCGATCACCTCATGGACCCGCGCCGCGGACAGCGCAGTATTGTAGACGGTCGCAAACCCGACCCCGGTGGCCGCCGCGCCCAGTGCCGCAAGGCTGCGCGCGTCCCCCGCGGCCAGTGCCGCTGCATCCAGTCTCGGGATCATGCCCATCTCCCTCTGCCACCTCGGCGCAGCCCTAGCGCAGTGCCGCAGCGGATGCTAGGACCGGCTGCAAACGCACATGACAAAGGGGCGGCAGGATGCGGCGGAAACTGGCAGCGGGCAATTGGAAGATGAACGGCGATGCGGCCTTGCTGGGCGAACTGGCGACGCTCGCAGGCCAGCAGGCCGACACAGCGCCCGAAATCCTGATCTGCCCGCCCCACCCGCTTCTCGCCCATGCGGTGGCGGTGACCGATGGCAGTCCGGTGGGCATCGGCGGGCAGGACTGTCACGACGCCCGGACGGGCGCGCATACCGGCGACGTCTCCGCCCCGATGATCGCCGCCACGGGTGCCCAGGCGGTCATCGTCGGCCATTCCGAACGCCGCGCCGACCACCACGAGACCAACGAGATGGTCCGCGCCAAGGCCACCGCCGCCATGGCCGCGGGCCTGACGACAATCCTCTGCATCGGCGAAAGCGAAGAAGAACGACTGGGCAATGACACGCTCAAAATCATCGCCGACCAAATGCACGCCTCCCTCCCCGACACCACAACCGGCGACACGGCGGTCATCGCCTACGAACCCATCTGGGCCATCGGCACGGGCCGTGTCCCCACCCTCGATCAGATCGTGGAGACCCATGACATGCTGCGCGACGAACTGGTGGGCCGCTTCGGCCCCGACGCCATGACCATCCGCCTGCTCTACGGCGGCTCCGTCAAACCGACCAATGCCGCCGAAATCTTTACCGCTGACAATG
>JBCBHS010000060.1:0-690 GCA_038525395.1 Pseudomonadota bacterium
TCGCCGCCGTGGATGTCGTCGGCGCCGACCCCGCCGTTGATCCGATCGCGCCCGACATCGCCGCGCAGGCTGTCATCGCCGCTGCCGCCGGTCAACGTGTCGTCCCCGTCGCCGCCGCGCAGGGTGTCGTCGCCCGCGCCGCCGTCGAGCGCATCGTTGCCGTCCTGACCCAGAAGCGAATCCGCACCCTCATCGCCCGAGATCACATCGTTCCCGCCGCCGCCGGCGATCGTGTCATCGCCGTCGCGTCCGGTGATGATGTCGCGCCCGCTGCCGCCGTAGGCGGTGTCGTTGCCGTCGCCGAGGTTGATCCGATCCTTGCCGTCGCCGCCGTCCACGTGGTCATCGCCCGCGCCCGCCCGGATCAGGTCGTCGTCCGCATCGCCCCAGAGGCGATCGTGGCCCGCGCCGCCGTCCAGCGTGTCGTTGCCGGTGCCGCCATGCACGGAATCGTGGCCCGCATCGCCCGACAGGGCGTCGTGCCCGGCGCCGCCATAGATCTTGTCGTCTTCCGTACCGCCAAAGATCTTGTCCCGACCGCCATCGCCGGACAGAGTGTCGGCCCCTGCGCCGCCGTCGATCCGGTCCTTGCCGTCGTCGCCGTTCAGGTGATCGTTGCCCGCCTGTCCGAATAGGCGGTCATGGCCCGTCCCGCCCGCGGCGCGGTCGTCGCCGGTCCCGGCATAGACC
>JBCBHS010000061.1:0-665 GCA_038525395.1 Pseudomonadota bacterium
CAAGGCTTGGGTCCCATGCCCCGAAGAGATCGAGAAAGCCGATGACCTTGGCCGGGTTGATCATGCCCGAGATGATGAGGCCGGTGCTGAACAGGAGCCCTGTGACGAAGGCGGCAAGCTGTTGCATGATCATCCTCCGATCGTGCTGCGGACAAGGACGGTGGCGATGGCCACGGCCATGAAGATCGCGGTGGCTGCAATCGACCGGCGCGACAGGCGCGCCAGCCCGCACACGCCGTGCCCCGAGGTGCAGCCGCTGCCCAGCACGGTGCCGAAGCCCACGATGAGGCCGGACGCGATGACCAGCGCGGGGCCCGCGGCCATGTGCACCGGCGGTGTGTACCCCAGCACGAGGATCGAGATCAGCGGGGCTGCCAGCACGCCTGCGACAAAGGCGATGCGCCACGTCGTATCCTGGGCGCCAGAGCCGGGCAAGAGGCCCGCGACGATGCCGCTGACCCCCAGCACGCGGCCATTGGTGGCCATCAGGATCACGGCGGACAGCCCGATCAGCGCGCCGCCGATCAGGGCAAGGAGGAATTCATGCATCGGTGGCTCCTGCGGTCATGGCATCCGGGCCGCAGAACGTGTCGTAGAGGAACTGCATGATCCGGGTGATGTTGGGGTCGGCGATCTTGTAGAACACGGTCTGGCCGTCGCGGCGT
>JBCBHS010000062.1:0-642 GCA_038525395.1 Pseudomonadota bacterium
CCAGCACAATTTCAACCGAAGACCGGCCAAACAGATGCTCGTATTCATCCAGCCCCGGACCATCATTGAGGTCGCCCAGCACCATCAACGCGTCGCCCGCCGCCAGATGTTCGTCGATGCGGCGGCGCAGCCAGATCGCCTGAGCCAGTTGCTTGCGCCGGTTCGCGATCGAGATGCGCATGACCGCGTCGCGCGTCTTGGCCCCGTGCGGCGCCTTGGATTTCAGATGCGCGCCAACAAGGCGCAGCGCCGTACCGTTTGCCGTCTCCAATGCCAGCTCCAGCGGCGGCTTGGAAAACACGACGTCATCGGACGTCGCATCGATGTCCAGATCGATGGAAAAACGTGCATCGAACCGGGGCGCCTCGGCGCTGTCTTGCGGGTCATGGCGCGCTGTCAGCACGTCCGGGTCATAGAGCAGCGCAATCTCTTGCTGCGTGTCATTGGCAAAGCCGATGACGGCCCGGCGGGCGCGCAGGCCAGCCGCCTCGGCAAAGGTTTCGAGCGCGGGCACCGTGCTGCGGCTGGCACTGTCATCAGGCGCCTCGACCACCAGCACGGCATCGGCATCGAGCGCCTGAAACACAGTGCTGACCGCCGCCGTCTGTTCCGCCCGGCTCACCCCGTAGCGCGCGGCACGCT
>JBCBHS010000063.1:0-625 GCA_038525395.1 Pseudomonadota bacterium
CTGGCACCTGCCTCTCCGGGTAAGGCGGAGCGGCTGCGGCCCTTTGTAGAAGCGGGGCGCGGTGTGCTTTACGTCAATTGCGAAGAAGCGGGGCGGGTTTGTGGCACTAGGTTTGCAACCTCACAGGCCGCTGCTGAGACCCTGATAGAGCGCGGTGCGGCGCGCGCGATTGTCACGCACGGCGGCGATGCAGCGACCGATGCCACCAGTGATGGCGCTGTGTCTGCGGCGCCGGCGGCGATTGAGGTCAAGCGCCTGACAGGGGCTGGCGACACGTTCATGGCCGCCCATATCGCGGCAGAAGCCAAGGGTGCAGACCGCAGGACCGCTCTACAGGAAGCGCTTGGAACGGCAGGGGCCTTTGTGGCGGGGACGGATCCATGACGGATATCACATATGCACCTGAGGTGCTGGATGCCAAAAAGAACGGGGCCCCGATTGTTGCCCTAGAAAGCACCATTATCACCCATGGCATGCCGTGGCCGCGCAACTATGAGACGGCCCTTCAGGTCCATGAGGCCGTGCGGGCGAACGGGGCAACGCCCGCCACGATGGCCGTGCTGGAGGGGCGGCTGCATGTGGGCCTGACAGAGGGCGCGCTGGAAACGCTGGCGCAGGCCAAGGA
>JBCBHS010000064.1:0-615 GCA_038525395.1 Pseudomonadota bacterium
GTCATCGCGCTTTGCAACCCTGCGGCCAGCGGCGTGCCGCCCCCACCCGGCAGCGCGGACAGGCGGCGCTTGGTCTGGACCAGCGACCGCGTGGGCGGCAGCAGCGTTTCGGCCTGCGTCCCCCGGAACGAGATCAGGGCGACGTGGTCCCGGCTGGCATAGGCTTCGGCCAGCAGCATCTCGATCGCGCCTTTCGCCTCACCCAACCGCGCCATCGCGGCAGAGCCCGAGGCGTCGACGGAAAAGATCAGCAACCGGTCGGAGTGCTGGGCATACCGCTTGGTCCGGATGTCGGACGGGCGGATCAGCAGGCCGGTGCGGTCCGGCTGGTGTTTGCGGCGCAGCGGCTGCCAGGGTGCGGCGGCGCGCAGGGTCGCGATCAGGTCGATCCGCGCGTCACCTCCCAGCCGTCCGGGCCGGGAGGGCAGGGGCCGCCCCCGCCGGTTGGACTTGCGCAGCTTGCCCGCACCGCTGCCCTTGGCCGCGCGCGTGCTGCGGGTCTGGCCCAGTGTCTGGAGCAATCCGGGGGGCAACAGCGCGGCAACGGCATCGATCAGCATTTCGGTGTCCGGCAGGGCGGTTTGGCTGTCGCGCTCGCCTGCGTCCTGCTGCGTT
>JBCBHS010000065.1:0-612 GCA_038525395.1 Pseudomonadota bacterium
CACATGGCCGACCCGCTGGATCATCCTGGGGGCCATGCGGCTGCCCCCCAGAAACCCAAGGAAATACGCGGACATGACAATCGACATCTCGGTGGTCGAAAAGCCCTCGATCTCGCCGCGGATGCCCAGCAGCGTGCCCTGCATCCCATTGCCCACCATCAACAGCCCCATGCCGAACAGCAGGGCCCAGGCGCTTGTCAGAACCTGAAACATGTCTTTGACCTCCGTGTGGGTTGCGCTCGCCCTACCGTGGGGCCCTCTGCACCGTCGCAGCCATGCGCGACGTTCTTGTGTCGGTTTTCGAAGTCACGTTTGCGGCAACAAAAGCGACGCATCGCCGTAGGAAAAGAACCGGTATTCTGATTGCACCGCGTGCGCATAAATGGCGCGGATACGCTCCTGCCCCATCAAGGCCGAAACCAGCATCATCAGCGTGGATTTGGGCAGGTGAAAGTTGGTCATCAGCCCGTCTGCGACACCAAATCTGAAACCAGGGTAAATAAAGATGTCGGTGTCGCCCTCCCAGGGCTTGATCCCGCCGTCGCGGCTCATTGTCTCGATCAACCGCAGCGCCGTCGTGCCCACTGGGATCACCCGGTTTCCCCGCGCCTT
>JBCBHS010000066.1:0-609 GCA_038525395.1 Pseudomonadota bacterium
GCGCGCCGGGCCGAACGTCTGTCGGTGGAGCTGGCCACGATGGAGGCGGTGAACCCCGCGGCGGTCAAATATCTCAACCGTCTCAGCGACTGGTTCTTTGTCGCGGCACGGATCGCCAACAACGGCGGCAAGGATGACGTTTTGTGGGTTCCGGGAGCGAACCGCGAATAGCGGCAAACGCTCCGGGGGAGCGTTTGAGGTCTGAGCGGGCGGAGCCCCAGACCGCGTAAAACGCCAAACGCCCGTAGGGTGCGCATTCACTGCGCACCGCCCGCGCACTACTTCTTGGCCGCCGCCTTGCTGGCCTCTTCCTGCGCCTTCCTGGCCGCCTTTTCCTCTTTCGTCAGGGTATTGCCCCACTGATTGTTGGACAGACCCAACCCCTCAGGCATCGGCTTCGTCTTACCCTTCTTGACCTCCCCGCCCTTGTCGAGAAACGCTTTGATCAGGTCTTCGTCTGTCGTGGGTTTGGGGACGTGCTTCATGGGTGTGGCCTTTCGTACAGGGTGGCATGAGCATGTCCATTCTATGCTTCATGGAAAAGAAGTCTATCGTGCGCTTTGCGGCGGTGAACCTATACGCTGCCCTCAGTAAATCAGGCACGGACCA
>JBCBHS010000067.1:0-607 GCA_038525395.1 Pseudomonadota bacterium
TGTCCGGGGGATGTGCAACCTGCACTCTTGCGCCTGATTGAAGCGCAGGAGATTTTGCCGGAAGGGGCCGCGCTGCCCGAGAAGGTGGATTTGCGCATTGTGTCGGCGACCAATGAAGACACCGCGCAGGCCATCGCGGAAGGGCGGTTGCGGGCCGATCTGATGTTCCGGCTGGAAGGTTTCGCGTTGGCCCTGCCGCCGTTGCGGGCTCGGCTGGATGATATCCCGCTGCTGGCCAACCGGTTTTTGCAGGACAGCGCAACCGAGACCCAGCTTGTCCAAGACGACCTGAGCCACCTTATGGCCCATGACTGGCCCGGCAATGTGCGCGAGCTGCGCAATGTGATGGAACGGTTTGTGCTTCTGTCGCGCATGGGTGAGGCGAAGATCAAGGATGCCATGTCGGGGGCGGCTGACTATGCCGCGACCCGCCCGGGTCTGCGCGAATCGGTGGCCGCGTTTGAGCGCCAGATGATCGCGCGCGCCCTGCAGGATCACGGCGGGCGTATGGATGATACGGCGGAAACCTTGGGGATCGGGCGGCGCACGCTCAACGAAAAAATCGTGAAACTGGGCCTCGATAAAGACGCGCTGCTTAGCCCTGCGG
>JBCBHS010000068.1:0-597 GCA_038525395.1 Pseudomonadota bacterium
CGATTTCGAGTGCGAGATTGGCGAACCTACAACTCCGGCCAAAGGAATTTTATCACTCATGAGTACAGACCTTTTTAACCGTCGATGACACCGCGCAATGTCAGAAAATCGAGCAACTCCAACAACGGCATACCAAGAACATTAAAGTAGTCGCCATCGATGCTGTGAAACAACCGAACCCCCTCTGCTTCTAGCTGATATGCGCCAACTGAGTGGCGAATGTCATCCCAATTTCTGTCAACGTAGCGATCCACATAAGTGTCTGAAACATTGCGCATTGTCAGACGAACCTGCCCGATATGCCGCCAAATTGGTTTTCCTTCGTGGTAAATGACGGCCGCAGACAACAACGTATGACACTTGCCGCGCATGGCGCGAAGCTGCACTATCGCTTCTTTTTGATCTTTGGGTTTTGACAAAATCTGCGCGCCAAACGCCAGCACCTGATCGCATCCGACCACCATTGCCTCTGGATGCTTTTCTGCAACCTTTCGCGCTTTCATCTCCGCGAGCGCGTCTGCGATCTCACGCGGCGGTGCGTTCTCTGCCTTCAACGCCTCTTTGATCGCGTCCTCATCCACGCGGGGCGCGATCACG
>JBCBHS010000069.1:0-594 GCA_038525395.1 Pseudomonadota bacterium
CTAGCGTTGACACAACAGGCGCGCTTAACACACAGCAAGCAGGCAACGTTTGGATCTGGATCATGTCGCATCACATCATTTCTCCTGTTCTTCTGGCCGGGGGGTCCGGGTCGCGGTTGTGGCCCCTGTCGCGCAAAAGCTATCCCAAGCAGTTTTCCAAACTCATGCAGAACGAGAGCCTGTTTCAGTCCTCGGCCCTGCGGCTGTCGGGGCCACGGTTTGCGGCACCCACCGTGG
The DNA here is from genome assembly GCA_038525395.1 of Pseudomonadota bacterium. Taxonomy (GTDB): domain Bacteria; phylum Pseudomonadota; class Alphaproteobacteria; order Rhodobacterales; family Rhodobacteraceae; genus Tateyamaria. The sequence goes on from JBCBHS010000069.1 coordinate 238, forward strand.
TCACCAATTCCGATTTCCGCTTTATCGTGACCGAACAGCTGTCCAGCATCGGTGTGGACCCGGGCGCCATCCTGATCGAACCCGAAGGGCGCAACACCGCGCCGGCCGTGTTGGCGGCAGCGTTGCATCTGCAGGCCAGCAGCCCGGAAGCGCTGATGCTGGTGGCCCCGTCCGATCACGTGATTTCGGACACCGATGCCTTTCTGGCAGTTGTCGATGTGGCGGCCCACGCGGCCGCAGCGGGGCAGATGGTGACATTCGGGATCACGCCGGACCGGCCCGAGACGGGCTATGGCTATCTCGAGATGGGGGGCACGCCCGAAGGCTGCGCCCCTGTCCCGCTCAAACGCTTTGTCG
>JBCBHS010000070.1:0-584 GCA_038525395.1 Pseudomonadota bacterium
CGTGTTCCGCGGAGAGGATGGCAATGACACGGTTTATGGCGGGTTCGGCAACGACCTTGCCATCGGGGGCGAAGGGCTGGATCTGCTGTTTGGCGGGGCCGGCAACGACACCCTGATCGGCAATGCAGGGGATGACACCCTGCAAGGCAATGAAGGGCGCGACACGGTCTTTGGGGGTGAGGGCAACGACGTCATCAACGACGTGGACGAAGCCGGACCGGACGGCAATGATTTCCTGAACGGCGGCGCGGGGGCCGATACGATCCTCGCCTTGGGGGGCGACGACACCCTTTATGGCGAGAACGGTCTGGATCTGTTGCGGGGCGGCGCGGGCAACGACCAGATTTATGCCGGGGCAGACGCAGACACGGCCCATGGTGATGAGGGCAACGACACGATCTATGCCGCCGGGGGCAACGATACGCTGAACGGCGATGCCGGGGCGGACCTGCTTTATGGTGGCGACGGCGCCGATCTGATTGTCGGGGGTGATGATGCGGATGTCTTGGCCGATGTCCTGCATGGCGACAGTGGCAATGACACGCTGATCGGGGGGGCAGGCGCGGACAGCCTCTATAAAGCAG
>JBCBHS010000071.1:0-582 GCA_038525395.1 Pseudomonadota bacterium
CGAACTAATCGAAGGCGGCTACCTCTACATCGCGCAACCGCCGCTCTATAAAGTCGCGCGCGGCAAGTCTGAGGTGTATCTGAAAGACCAGGCCGCCCTAGACGATTATCTTATCGCACAAGGCGTGGACGACGCGGTACTTCGCCTTTCCACAGGCGAGGAGATCGTCGGGCAGGATTTGCTTCGGGTGGTGGAAGAGGCTCGGCAGGCGAGCCGCGTTCTGGAAGCTTTTCCGACGCATTACCCTCGCCATATCCTTGAGCAAGCGGCGATCGCTGGCGCTTTTGAACCTGGTCGAGTGGACTCTGATCTTGCTGGGACGGCCGAAGCCGTGGCCAAACGGCTGGATCTCATTGCGTTGGAGTATGAACGCGGCTGGCAGGGCCGTCAGACACAGGATCACGGTATCCGTCTTGCGCGTATCCTGCGCGGCGTCGAAGAGGTGCGCACCCTTGATGGGCCGATCCTTCGCGGTGCTGAGGCGCGCCGTCTTGGTCAGATGACGCAAGCCTTGCAGGAAGTTTACAATGCACCTGCGACGCTTCTGCGCAAAGAACGCAGTCAGGTGATCAATGGTCCGCT
>JBCBHS010000072.1:0-581 GCA_038525395.1 Pseudomonadota bacterium
GGTAGGCGGCTTTCCAGCCGCGTTTGGGGCCCAGCGGGGCGGAGGTGCTGATGTCGAGCCGCATGAGGGTGCCGCCATGTGTGGCGGCGGCGGTGGAGAGCAGCGCTTCGCCTTCGAGCGTGACGGCATTTGCGACGAGGCGCGTGCCTTGGGACAAGGCTGCGTCGAGGAGCGGCTGGGAGAGGCCGCCGCCGATGAAGATGGCGTCGGGTTTGGGGAGGTCGGTGAGGGCGTAGGGGGCTGCGCCCTCGATCACGGTGAAGCGGTGCGCGACGCCGAGGGTGTCGGCGTTGGCGCGGATGCGGGCGGCGCGGTCGGGGCGGGGTTCGACGCTGGTGGCCGTGGTCGTGGGGTGCGCGAGCAGCCATTCCAGCGCGATGGAGCCGGAGCCGCCGCCGATGTCCCAGAGGTGTTCGTGGGGTTTCGGTGCCAGGGTCGACAGGGTCACGGCGCGGATGGGGCGTTTGGTGATCTGGCCGTCATGGGCAAACGTGTCGTCGGGCATGCCCGTGGCGCGGGGCAGGGCGGGGCCGTCTGCCACGGCGATGGCGGCGACGAGGGGATGGGTGAACTCACCTGTC
>JBCBHS010000073.1:0-575 GCA_038525395.1 Pseudomonadota bacterium
CAGCCTGTTCATCCGGCGCGGCGAGCTGGCCACGTCGAACGCCCAGCAGGTCGCCAAGATCAAGCGCATTGTCGAAGACCTCGGCTCTCAGGTCGCCACACCGGACGAGGCGCGCGAGATCCTTGACCTCAAGGGTGGCGACAGGGTGAACTTCTGACCATGAACGTATTGTGGATCATGGCCGACCAGCTGCGGTTCGATTACCTGAGCTGTTATGGCCACCCGCACCTGCACACGCCGCATATCGATGCGCTGGCGGCGCGGGGCGTTCGGTTTACCAACGCCTATGTGCAGTCACCCGTCTGCGGGCCCTCCCGCATGTCCTCCTATACGGGCCGGTATGTGCGCAGCCACGGTTCCACCTGGAACGGGATGCCCCTGCGGGTGGGCGAGCCGACGCTGGGCGATCACCTGCGCGATGCGGGCGCGCGCGCCGTGCTGGTGGGCAAGACGCATATGGCGGCGGATGCCGAAGGCATGGCGTGGCTGGGCATTGATCCCGAGAGCGAGATCGGCGTGCGCCGGTCGGAATGCGGGTTCGAGCCGTTCGAGCGCGACGACGGCCTGCATCCCGA
>JBCBHS010000074.1:0-574 GCA_038525395.1 Pseudomonadota bacterium
TTTGGTGGCCAGATCATCATCGATCTCGGCGGGGGCCGGTTCCTGCACATCCTTGATGGTGCAGTCGAACACCGCCTCTTTGCCCTTAAGGTTCTCGGCCTGGTAATCTTCCGGGAACGAGACGGTGACAGCCTTTTCCTCGCCTGCTTTGACGCCGACCAGCTGCTCTTCGAAGCCGGGAATGAACTGGCCCGAGCCGAGTGTCAGCGGGAAGTCTTCAGCCGAGCCGCCGTCAAACGCCTCGCCATCGACCTTGCCTACAAAGTCCATGACCACCTGATCGCCGTCCTTGGCCTTGGCGCCTTTCTTGCGGGGCTTGAAGTTCTGGGCATTCTCGGCGAGCGAACTCAGCGTTTCATCGATGGCTGCATCGTCGGCCTTGACCACCAGCCGCTCGAGCTTGAGCGCGCCCATGTCTACATCCGGGATCTCAGGCAGAGCTTCATAGGACATGTCGACGACGATATCGTCGCCCTCTTTCCAGTCGTCGCTTTGCATCTTGACGTCGGGTTGCATCGCCGGCTTATCGCCCGATTTCTCGAAATGCTCGGACATGGCGCCGTCGACGGTTTCC
>JBCBHS010000075.1:0-558 GCA_038525395.1 Pseudomonadota bacterium
GGGGCATCGAGGGCCGCGAGCGGTTCGTCCATCAGCAGCATCCGGATCGCTGAGCAGCGCGCGGGCCAGGGCCACACGCTGTTTCTGGCCGCCGGACAGGGTGGCGGGGGCGCGGTGCAGCAGATCGCCAAGGCCCAGCAGCCCGATGATTTGGTCCCGGTCGCGGCCCCGCGCGCCGAACCGGCGGGCATAGTCGAGATTGCCCGCGACGCTCAGATGCGGAAAGAGCCGCGCGTCCTGAAACACGTAGCCGATGCGGCGCTGGTGCGGGGGCAGGTGGGTGCTCTTGCTGTCGAATGTCGTGCCGCCCAGCGTGATCTGCGCCTGATCGGCGCGCAGCAGGCCAGCGACAGCGTTGACGACCGTGGTCTTGCCCGCGCCCGAGCGGCCAAAGAGGGCGGTCACGCCCGGCCCGGCCTCGAAGGCGACGTCCAGCGCAAAGCCGGCAAAGGCGTGGCGCAGGGTGACGTGCAGGCTCATGCAGCACCTTTGATGCGCGCCGCGACCCGGCGGGCCAGCCATTCGGACAGGGCCACGGCCCCCAGCGCCAGCACGCAG
>JBCBHS010000076.1:0-559 GCA_038525395.1 Pseudomonadota bacterium
CGCCAAGCGCGGCATCACCTGCCGCTTTGGCACAAGCGTGAGCGAGATTGACCGCGCCGCGCGCCTTGTCCAGACCGATGACGGCGAGAGCCATACCTATGACAAGCTGATCCTGGCCACGGGCTCGACGCCTTTCATCATCCCGCTGCCGGGCCACGACCTCGACGGAGTGATCGCCTATCGCGACGTGGAAGATACCTCCCGGATGATGGCCCTCGGCGCCGGGCAGCGCGCCGTGGTGATCGGCGGTGGCCTTCTGGGCCTCGAAGCGGCGGCCGGGATGGCAGCGCGCGGGGCACACGTCACGGTCGTGCACCTGATGGATCACCTGATGGAGCGTCAGCTTGACCCGGAAGCGGGCGCGATGCTGGCCAAGTCCCTCGAAGCCAAAGGCATCGAGCTGCGGCTGGGCGCGCAATCCAAAGAGATCCTGGGCGAGGACGGCCGGGTGACGGGACTGGCCCTGGAAGACGGGACGGTTCTGCCCTGTGACCTGCTGGTCATGGCGGTGGGCATCCGCCCGAACCTGGCCCTGGCCAAGGACGCGGGGCTGCACGCG
>JBCBHS010000077.1:0-536 GCA_038525395.1 Pseudomonadota bacterium
GCACCATCGCCGGGCGCGCCTTTGACATTGTGCCCGAGATTGCAGGCCCCGGCACCCCGCTTGACCGCGTTTTCCGCGACTTCCAGGCGTTGCTCCTGCAAGAAGGGGCCGACTGGGTGAGCTACGTGGCCGGTGCTGCGGGGCCGCAAGGCTATGGCGACGTGATCTCCACCGCGGCCGCTACGCCGCTCGCCACTGGCGACGTGCTGATGCTGGACACAGGCGCGGTGCGCGACGGCTATTTCTGCGACTTCGACCGCAACTTTTTCCTTGGCCCACCCTCGGCTGACCTTGCCCGCACCCAAGACGCGTTGTGGCGCGCCACAGAAACCGCGCTGGAAACCATTCGGCCCGGTATGCACGCATGCGATGTCCATCGCCTCCTGTCCGACGCTCTGACGCGGCACGGGGTGCGCGCCGGTGGCGGGCGGCTCGGTCACGGGCTGGGCCTGTCGCTGACCGAATGGCCTTCCTTCACGCCAAAGGACACGACCGAATTGCGCGCAGGCATGGTCCTGACGCTGGAGCCCTCAGCC
>JBCBHS010000078.1:0-532 GCA_038525395.1 Pseudomonadota bacterium
GTTTGTGGCGGTGGGGGTGCTGGCGCCGGATGGCGGGCAGCCGGAAAAGCAGTTGCGTGATCTCGACCCGGCGGCGATGGCCAACGTCTTGGCCGTCAACACCGTGGGTGTGGCGCATGTCCTGACGCATTTGCCACGGCTGTTGCCCCGTCAGGGGCGGTCGGTCACCGGCGTCTTGACGGCGCGGGTGGGATCGATCGGCGACAACAAGATCGGCGGTTGGTACGCCTATCGGGCGTCCAAGGCCGCGCTCAATCAGGTGGTGCGTGGCGTGGCCGTGGAGTTGGGGCGCACCCATGGCGACGCGGTCATTGCTGCGCTGCACCCGGGCACGGTCGACACGCCCTTTACCGCCAATTACCCGGGGCACAAGAAGGTGGCCGCCGATGAGGCCGCGCACAACCTTTTGGATGTGATGGAGCGTCTGGACCCCGGGCAGACGGGTGGATTTTACGATTACAGTGGGGCGGAGGTGCCGTGGTGACCAGACTTATCCTCATCCTGGGGGACCAGTTGACGGACAGCATTGCGG
>JBCBHS010000079.1:0-528 GCA_038525395.1 Pseudomonadota bacterium
GCCCATTGCCGCCGGGGCGCTGGTAAACTCATGTTTTCAAACGAAAAAGGGCTGCATTGCTGCAGCCCCATGTTCACGAATGTGAGTGGTATCAGTTGGCTTGACGCCGCAGGAAGGCGGGGATTTCGATCCGCTCCTGATCCGGGTCGGCTGCATCCGCGGGCTGCGGCGCGGGTGCCGGAGCGGGTGCTGCGGTGCGTGCGGCCTGCACGGGCGGCTGTTGCCGCGGTGCGGGCTGCGGTGCCGCGCCGCCGGGCGCGTCGGCAGAGCCGGTCATGCGGTTGATCAGCGAGTTGATGCCAAAACGCGGCTTGTCGGCCCCGTCGCCGCCTGCGCCCGCAGGCTGCGGTGCCCCGCCAGCCCGTTGCGTTGCGGCGCGCAGACGCGCCAGCGCTTCGGGTGAGGGTGTGCCAGGTGCCGGCGCACGCGGTGCCACGAACTCTTCCGCGGGCGGTGTTTCGGTGTCTTTCGCAGGCTCGAAGGCGGCCACTTGCGGCTGGTAGGCCGGGGGTGGCAGATCGTCTTCGG
>JBCBHS010000080.1:0-527 GCA_038525395.1 Pseudomonadota bacterium
CCGCCAGCCACCTGCGCGATGACCCATGCGGCCAGGACAAGCCCCCCTTTGTCGTGATCGACGCCCTCTTTGGCATCGGTCTGACGCGACCCATCACCGGCCTGTCGGCGATCATGCGGCACATGGATTACCTGTCGACCTTCCCCGACCTGAACAACCGGCGCATCGTGGCCATCGACGTGCCCAGCGGGTTCGACACCGACAGCGGTGAGATCATCTGGTCCGACGCACCCACCCAGGATCCGTTCCCCGCCATCATCCCCGACCTCGTCGTGACGTTCCACGCCCCGAAACCGGTGCACCAGACGCTGCAAACCCAAGGCATCACGGTCGTCGTCAAGGATATCGGCTTGCCCGTCTTTGTCCCCAAAAAATCCCCGCCGGAGGCATAGAATCTCTGACCCGCCCCATATCACCCGCGACACGCTGCCCGACCTCGCCAAGGGGCAGGGCCACAAGTTCGACCACGGCCACGCGCTTGTGCTCACGGGGGGCGCCGGGCGCACGGGTGCCGCCCGCCTCGCCGC
>JBCBHS010000081.1:0-523 GCA_038525395.1 Pseudomonadota bacterium
GACCGGATGCAGCCAGACCTGGCTCGCACACCCGTCCACCTTGGTCGCAGGCACCTTGAGCGCATCCGGCAACGGATCCATTGTTTTGCCCTGCTCGATCACAAAGCGATAGCGGTCTTCCCAATCTTCGAGGAACTCGAAATCCTCAACGATCTCTTCGAACGCGGCACTGGCCATCTACAACTCCTGTCTTTGTTCCCAGCACTTAGGTCCGCTCGTGGCGGAGGTCCAGCCGCAACATCTGCGCTTTTCATGGGGGCGCGCTTGGGCTACCACTTGACCACAAGACTAACCTGCAAGCGTTGAACCAAGCCATGCGCGTTCTCACCGTCACACTCCTGACCGCCGCCCTGATCCTGTCAGCCTGCGCAGCCGTGCGCGACAGCCGCGTGAACCCGTTCAACTGGTTTGGCCGGGGGCAGTCGGAACCGGTGGTGCAAACCACTGCCGAAGAGGTGAACCCGTTGATCCCGAACCGCAACGAACGCCGGTTCCGGATTTTTGGACGCAATACCAACGAGGT
>JBCBHS010000082.1:0-522 GCA_038525395.1 Pseudomonadota bacterium
GCGTGTCTGCCCCTCTATCGAGGGGTGGACCGCCAGCAAGATTGAGGCAAGACTGCTGTGGTGATGGCCCCAATAGCGACCCGCGATGATCATGCCGTTTGATGATATAAATGCTGCCCCCACCGAGGCGCTGTTGCAGCTTTATGCCAATGGCGATCCTGAGGCATCGCGTGCGCTGACGCGGCGGTTGTTGCCGCGTGTCCTGTCCCATGCGGAGCGTTTGCTGAGCAATCGGGCCGAGGCCGAGGATGTGGCGCAAGAGGCCATGCTTCGACTGTGGAAGATCGCGCCGGACTGGCGCACCGGTGAGGCAAAAGTGACAACCTGGCTTTATCGCGTCACGGGCAACCTCTGCACCGACAGGCTGCGACGACGGCGCGGTGTCGGGCTTGACGAGGTGCCGGAGCCCGAAGACAACGGATTGAGCCCTGCGGATCAAATGCAGGAAAATGCACGGGCACAGGCTCTGCAGGCGGCGCTTGCCCGGCTGCCTGAACGGCAGCGGCAGGCGGTGATCTTGAG
>JBCBHS010000083.1:0-510 GCA_038525395.1 Pseudomonadota bacterium
CCGATGTCGGTGGGCGCGACATCGGTGATCTATGCGGGTCGTCCAACGCCGGATGCGATGATCGAGACGTTGGCCCGCGAACGCCCCACGATCTTTTGCGGAGTGCCCACGCTATTTGCCGCGATGGTGGCGCACATGGATGCCCACGGGGTGCCCGATGCGTCGCTTCGGCTGTGCATCTCGGCCGGAGAGGCCTTGCCAGAGGATGTGGGCCTACGCTGGCGCGCGCATCTTGGCATCGACATCCTCGACGGTGTCGGATCGACCGAGATGCTGCACATCTTTCTCAGCAACGCGCCGGGCGACGTGGTCTACGGCACCTCCGGCGTGCCGGTGCCGGGCTATGAAATGCGGCTGGTCGATGATGCAGGGTCCGAGGTGGCCAGAGGTGAGATCGGCGAGTTGGTGGTCAACGGAGCCTCGGCGGCGGCAGGCTACTGGAACAAGCGCGGCAAGAGCCGCGCGACGTTCGAAGGCGTATGGACGCATACAGGGGACAAGTATGAACAG
>JBCBHS010000084.1:0-508 GCA_038525395.1 Pseudomonadota bacterium
CTGCGACATGCTCAATGGCGGTTCGGGCGACGATACGCTGTTTGGTGGCGGCGAAAACGATATCCTGTCGGGCAATACCGGCGACGACATGCTTCTGGGCGGCACGGGCGATGATGTCCTGCGCGGCGGCAAAGGCGAAGACATCCTGCGCGGCGAGGATGGCAATGACCAGGCCTTTGGCGGCACGGGGCGCGACCGGATCTATGGAGATGGCGGCAATGATACGTTGCAGGGCAATGAGGGCCAGGATTCCCTGTACGGCGGCTGGGGCGACGACATCATTTATGACATCGCCGAAGGGGGCGTGGCGGGGTCGGACCTGCTGGTCGGGAATGACGGCAACGACAGTCTTTATGCCCAAGGAGGCAATGATGAAGTGTCCGGTGGCAATGGCAACGACAGCGCCTTTGGCGGTTTAGGCCAGGACACCCTGTTTGGCGGCGCGGGCAATGATGGACTGTTTGGAGAGCAGGACAACGATACGCTGAACGGCGGGCTGGGCGATGAC
>JBCBHS010000085.1:0-506 GCA_038525395.1 Pseudomonadota bacterium
ATGACTGGGACACATTGCGGGTGCCGCGCATGCCGAAATGGCTGCGGGGGCCACTGGCGGAGGCGTGGGGCAGCGCCGGACTTGCCGCGATGGAGCGGGCGCATTTTGCGGGTGCGCCGCTTGATCTTACCGCCAAGGGCGACGCCGCCGCCGTCGCGGCACAGGTGAATGGCACGGTTTTGCCCACAGGTTCCGTTCGGCTGGCAGACCCGGGCCAGGTAACCACCCTGCCCGGTTTCAACGCCGGTGACTGGTGGGTGCAGGACGCCGCCGCGGCCCTGCCTGCGCGCATTCTGGATGCGCGCAAGGGCGAGGCGGTCCTCGACATGTGCGCCGCTCCGGGCGGCAAGACGCTGCAACTGGCCGCAACGGGCGCGGATGTCACCGCACTCGACATCTCGGACGGGCGGATGGAGCGGGTGCGACAGAACCTGATCCGGACCAAGCTGAGCGCGCAGGTGGTGGTGGGTGACGCGCTGGAGGCCACGGGACAATACGATGCCATC
>JBCBHS010000086.1:0-502 GCA_038525395.1 Pseudomonadota bacterium
TCCGCGACCTCGTTCAACGCGCCGGAATAGGCACCATAGCTGTCCACGGCACCCACTTCGCGGCCGACAACGGCATACAGGTGCGGGCCAGTACCATTTGCGCCGTCCTCAAGCTTGTGACAGGCGCTGCACTGCCGGAACACGCGTGCACCCGCGCCCGCGTCGGCCAGCGCATAGATATCGGCAAAGGCCACCTCTACCGCCTCTTCGGCTTCGTCCTCGGCACCGGTGTCGATGACATAGGCCTGATCGCCGTGACCATCCACGTCGTACAGCCCGTCCGCCGCCCATTTGCCCAGCAAGAATACAAGCAAAGCGCCGCAGATACTGGCGGCGACCTTCGTGAATGTCATCGTGTCGAACATGTGGCTTCCGAATCCGTGTGTTTGGTTCCTTGGTTCGGCGGGTATCTATTGCTTCCCCTGCAGGCAGGCAAGGTGTAGAAGCCGCGACCAATCGCCCTGCCTCGGCATCAAGAACAGGGCTACGGGCAAGGGGTAAA